>NZ_AYXF01000003.1:0-648282 GCF_000502215.1 Mesorhizobium sp. L103C105A0
CGTTCTCAGCCACGACATCGACGGTCAGCTGCAGTTCAACCGCGTTGGACGTGAGGTGAACACGAGCGCCGTCAACAAATTTCCCAACGACCATCCCGGCCTGGTCGGGCGGAGCCGGCGACTTTTTCTGTTCGCCGAAATCGTCAAGCACGCCCCTGCTGGGGCGAAGCTTTCTAAAGCACGCTCCGACCACATATTTTAGGAGGGCGGGATGACAGAGCGTGAGCAAGAGATCGTCGCGAATGCATGGGCACTGGCTACGGGCGCACAACAAATCCTAGAGGCGCTTCTCATCATGCTGAAAAAGTCGGGAACGTCGCGCGAGCTTCGATTGCCGGGTAGCCGGGAAGTGGACCATCAGTTAGGGGTCCGTAGCTAGAGCGTGATAAAGCAGCAAACACACTATCATAGAAACGGCGCTGCCTAGCAGCTGGTCTGCCGTCAGGCCGGAAAAATAGACAAGATGAAACGCCACCAACGCTCTACCAATCACGGTTCGGAACACTGCCGAAATAACCGTTAGTCGGCGCTAATGTTCCGGTCGGGACTCGCTACCGCTTTGGAAGCATTCTGCACTCGGGGGAGAGGGCGTGGGCAAAGTCCAGCATCATCAAGGTGCGGATCAGGCCGACCGCTGGCGCAAGAACGCAAAGCGGCGGTGGATGTGGCGACGGCAATATCTGCCGGCGCTGGTGATGGTTCCCTGACCGGCTCATCCCAGCTGGCTGGCTGAGTGGCACCCGCACGGCCGGCGCGGGGAGCCTGCGATATCAAGGGCAACATTTCCACCAGTACCGATGAGCGATTTATCACGTTCCAGGGCAGGAGCATTACTGGAAGACGACGATCAGTTTCAGTACAGCGAGCGCTGGCTGTGCAGCGAGGCAGAGGCATGGGCCGCCGGCTGGCGCAAAGCAAGGCGGTAGCGCGGTAGCCACCACCATGTAGGCCCACCAGCCCGTCATCATGGTCCGAACCTGATCGCACCCGCCGACCTTGGTCTCAACGTCGTTGATTGGCACTGCCACGCGGCTTTCCTTCATTCGCATGGTTCGCAGAGATTAGCACGATCGCATACTCTCATCATCCGGCGTCGTCTCCCTCACAAAGCAGCGCCGGTAAGGCTCGGCGCCCTTCTTGTTTGTCCCGTGTGCCAAAGGAGGTCGCCGGGCCTGCCGTTGCTCATCTTTGCGGGTTGCTCCTGATGGCTCCGCTTGGCGCCGTGGCCCTGCGTCTTCCTTCGGGTAAGGCCGGCGAGGCGCTTGTCAGACGGCCTGGCATGTAGAATTATGGTCCTCGTTGCGGCGACGCCCTCAATGGAGAGCGCCAATGGCCAGAACAAACCTTCCGAACAGCTTTCCCGGGCTGAAATCGAGCGCTTCCTGGCGGCAGCCGAAGCGCTGCACAAGAGCATCGCCGGGCCGCTCCTGGCGTACCACAGGGAGCACTGCCAAGCTCTACCTGAGGCCCATGGACCCCTGTTGAAGTCGATTGAGACGGTCACCGGTCAGAAGGCGCAGTTCATCCGCTGGAACGGGACAGGACCGGCACAGCCCCGGAGAAGCCTCCGGGCTGGTTCTCCTCGCGCAACTCTCGCGCCGCATCACCTCTAAGAGCAGTTCGAAGACGCTTTCGATTTCGCCGTTGATTTGGTCGGCAGGGATGCCAGGCTTCTCGGCCGCTGTCGTCAATTGGTCTGCTAAGTCGCTGGCGGCGATCGGATCGCCCTGCGCCACAATCGCGGCGCGGAGGGGTTTTATTAGCTCCCCCTCATCTTGACGCCGGCGCCGGCTGCTCCAAAGTCTTGGGCATGGCTCGGGGAAGTATCAAAGTTGGCGACGAGGTCGCAGTCACGGCGATTGTGCGCGGCCGGGTGACGCCCGATCGCATAAGCGTGACGATCCCCTCCTACGACTTCCCGCATTCTGTTGTCGATTCGACTTGGAAGGCTGTGATTGGCCAGCATATGGAATTGATCGGCCCTGTCACACGCATCGACGGGGACAAGGTAACCGTCAGCCTCCGGCCATTGGTGACTGTCGANGGAATTGATCGGCCCTGTCACACGCATCGACGGGGACAAGGTAACCGTCAGCCTCCGGCCATTGGTGACTGTCGACGCCGAGCACGTGCGCCTGGTCGAAAGCAACGTGGCGCTTCCGCGAGCGCGAAAAAGGCCGCTCGTTGACAAAGTTTAACTTGCCTGCCCACCCAAGGAACGGCCAGTGAAACTTTCCCCATCACATCGGCTCTGGTCGCCTCCCGCTAGCTGCCGGCGCGTTGCGATATCGGCGCAGTAGACGGGTCGGCATTTTCCGAACTTTCCGACATCTCGTCGCGATGACGTTGGCGAAGGCGCTTCAGCAGTTCGCGTGAGGCTTGGATCGCCCTGCGCGATTGATCCATGTTCTGGCGAAACGTGGCGCGTTCCTCCATGGACTTCTGCCACTTCAGCAAGGTAGCCGTAGTCGCAGTGGCCGCTTGAGCGATATCTATGGGCGTTGCAACCATCGCATCCTCCCAAAAAAGGCAATGGTAAACGCAATCTTTATAGGCCCGCCGAAACCCTTTCTTCAATCAAAAACGACCGTACAGATTCATACACCAAATGGTATTCGTCGGGGCGCTCGACGGCGGCTTCGTCGACCTCGGCCTCCATCTCGTCGTTGACGGTTTTGGTCTTGCCAAAACCGTCCATCGCCACACCGTCAAGCCCTGCAGCCAGCTGGCACCTCACGCTCCTTGCCATCCTTGCGCGCTTGGGCGCCGTACATCCAAGCGTAGGTGGCGCGTTCCTGATCTTTCTTAGGCATGGCCATTTGCATCATCCTCCCGGAAATCCAGCAGCCTTGCGTGCCCCAGCTTCTCTTCGCCTTTGAGGGTCTTGACCCAGCCAACCAGTCCGGGCTTCAGCCACTCGGCCTTGTCCTTTTTATGCCCCTTCGGGACCGGGCCGCCAACCTTGCCCTGGACGCGATCCCAAAGCGCTTGCCGCTCATCGGCACTGAAGTTGACGAGTGCGCCGCCTTTATAGAGGCCCTTTTCAGCGATGATCACCTGGGTAGCTTTGCCGCGCTCGCGCTGTGCACCGATGATTTGCATTTCCTTTTCCTCAAAGCACTTGATCTTGCGCCAAGCGCTCGTTTGCCGCTGCGATATGGGCTGCCCTTGAGCTTCGAGACCATGTCTTCTAGCCCGTCTCGTCGACCAGGTGGTAGACGGCGTCACCAGTGCGGCATCGCTCCGCTGAATTGAATGCGCCCGCCGGCAGGGATCATTTCGTGCAGGATCTCGCCGCGATCTTCGGTCGGCATCCCGCGCAGGTCATGATGCGTGGAACCCTGCCGGTTGCTGACCGTTCTCCGTCAATGGAAGCCCCGAACCAACAGAGCCAAACGATCCTCGTGGTTGACGGCGACGTCATCGCCCGATGCGTCATCGCGGACTATCTCCGCCACTGTGGCTACAGGGTGATTGAGGCCCATTTCGCACGTGAGGCGCAACAAGCGTTGAACTATGCGGAGTTCGGTGTCGACACCGTCTTGTGTGACGTTGACCTGCCGGGCAACATGAACGGGTTCCAACTGTCGAAGTGGGTTCGCGAGAACAAGCCCGAGGTCAAAATAGTGCTTTCCGCCGCAGTAGAACGAACTGCGATCGCGGCGGGCGACCTTTGTCAGGAAGGCCCGCACCTTGCGAAGCCGTATGAGCCGGCCAACGTAGTGGACCATATCAGGCGACTGCAGCGTGTTTGGAGCTTACGATCCAGGAACCCTGGTGCAAAGCGCAATTGATCTCTGTCCAGACGCCGAGAGGCTCGTCTGCATACCAATGGTGATTTAGCCCTGCGAACTGGACGCCGCTCAAAGGAAGAACGGCGTATAAGCCGCAGTCCTGCGTGCGGCCGCAACAGTGGACGGTTGTCGCGCGCAGGACGGAGGAAATTCGCCCTCCTGCGCGGGCGGTGAACGGGATACCGTAGGAGCGTCAGCATAGCGCCGGCCACAGGATGGGACGCGGCACCGACTGTCCCCGTCCGGTAGTCCGCATGTTTTGGTCGAAGCCGACCGGCTGAGATCGTGCGCATTTTGGTTCTCGACGGTACGGCCGCTGATCGGCGATGATGCGAGGACCGAGTTGCCTGGAAGAAATCGATCTGGTCTTGCACCTTTTTTGCTTCCTCATTCGCGGGGCAGCTTGTGATTTTCCAGCCTGACAGACCCTCCCCTGTCTATAAGAAATTTCCCGACGCATGAGCGCACGTCCAACACAGTGCGGGCTCCAATGCTCACCGGCTGCGCGAGAATGGTAACCACCTACCTTGAGGGGAGCGCCACGTGCGTAGTCAACGATGCAGGCGCTGCCAACCTCGGCATCCCCGGGAATAGCAGGCTTATAAATGAATATATCGTTGATCAACGCTATCGGCGCAGCCGCCGGGAGATGGACAGACCGCGTTCCAGCTAGGGGTATCGATGTTCCAGGCTAAAGGCATTGGCATGCCCGAATTAGAAAAAAGACCTGAATCCCGTAAAGCAGCAACAAAATGCCGAAAGCTATCCAGAAGCCGGGTCGCGTAAGCAATGCCAGATCTTTTCTTAGCTGCTCCATTCACATCAACTAACATGGCCAAGCGTCGTTCCCGTCCGCTGGGGACAAATTTCAACTAAGCTGATCGTCGCATAATGGCCGCGCCACTGCGGATCGAGACACCTCAGCGCCCCGCATGAGCACGCGCAACTCGATCGGAGGCGCAAGGAGAAAGTTCGGAACGGTTCCAAGAACCCCAAGCAAATTGAGCGCCGCAGCGGACGATAAGGTTCACGCATATCCCCGGCGAACATCCGCACAGCATTGGTCAACATCAACGGCAGAAGGGCGTCCGAAAAGAAACGCATCTCTGCGTCACCGCCTCATCGAGAGTCACCGCTGCGGCATCCTGAATACGGTCGGCGATCCGAAGAGCATGCATTGCGCAAGATTTTCCAGATGAACTGATGCCGAGACCGGCCCAAGCGTCCACCCTAGCCTCCAGCCGGTCATTGCATGAGACTTCGACAGGCTGTTCACAATTATCGTCCGCTCTCTCATTCCGGGACTGAATGCTATTGAGAGGAACTCGCCGTCGAACACTGTGCTGCGGTAAACCTCATCGCTGATGATCCATAGATTGTGCCGCTCGGCAAATGTGGCAATGGTTTCCAGATCCTCCTTGCCGAACACATATCCGCCGGGATTGTTTGGGGAGTTCAGCAAGATCGCCCGCGTTCGATCTCCTACCGCTGAACGGAGAATATCCTCGGATGCCTTCCGCCGCGCATTTTGCAGCGATAGTTTGACGGGTCGGACCACTGCTCCATCGGCGCGTATTGCCGCTTCGTATGTAGATACCAAGGCTCAAGGCAAAGCACCTCGTCGCCAGCTCCGGCAACGGAAGCTTAGTGCGATTGAGCGGCCAGGCGGCCGGTCCCCAATTCGTTCGAATGATGCGCTTGCCTCGCCAATGTCGCATGGTGAGTCAGCCGGCAAACCAAAACACTCAACCGCCGGTTAGGCCCGGCCGCCTGATGCGCCCCACAAGAGGCTGTGCCGGGCCGTTCGTCGGGGCTTCTGCACCTGAGTTGTTAATGTGCCCAGGCAACACACCATTGACGCCAAGACGATGGCAAGAAGGGGAGCCGCGCAGTCCTCAAGAATAAGTCAGCAGGCACCTAGACCGATGTAGGGCCTTCCGATCGCAGCTCTCGGCTCCTCGCGGCGCCGGCGCCCTGGCATCGTTTGATTGAACGAAGACGCTGAGTTGAGCTCTCGATACAAAAGCATCTCAGTCCTCGTGCCTCAATGGTCCGGGCATGCGGCTGCAGGGGATGAAGTCATGAAGTTCAGGGATTTGATCAGACGCGCCGAGGACAATGTGGAGAGGTCGTTCGACGATCTCGAAGCTGACTTGGCTAACGCTGTCGACCAGTGCCTCGATTTGGAGGATGTCGCCGACGTGCCAAACATGGCAGGCGAAAACAACGAACAGGATGACAGCGTACCAAGCGAGGACGGTGCCGGCGACGACGATGATAGCTCGCCGATACCAGCGCATCGGATGACCTCACATACGCAGAGCCGAATTGCTGCCGTGAGCTCGTTTAACGGCTTGTTCCACGATGCCAAGCTCCATTTCGAGGAGATCAACGCAAAAATCTCCGAAATTACAAGCACATGTCAACTGACGTCCGAGTTTTTTCACATCCTTCACGCGGACATTCTCCGTGCCAACGAACTGGAGTTGGCGAATCAAAATCTGATCGCAGATCAAAGGAACTTGTCGGAAACACTCAATGACCTGAACAGACGGTACTGTGAGCGTCAAGGCACCGTCGAGACATTGCAGCAGCGCCAGGCAAGCCTTGTTCAGGAGTGTGAAGTGCTCCGTGGCGCGTTGGCCGCGGCAAGGCTGGAGCTGGTCGAAGCGGCGAACACCACCACAAAGAACGAAGCGGAATTTGGCGACCTCACGAACATGCTTGCCGCCGCAAATGTCGAGGCCGACAGGCGCTCCCGAGAGAACAAACAGCTGCGTGAAAAGAATGTGAGCCTGTCTATTGACCTGGAAAAGGCCATGAAGCGGGAGGAAGAGGCACGGCATAGGCTGGATGCCTTCTCCACGATCCATGCCAACGAAGCTGCGCGAAATTCCGAAATGCTGAGTGCGCTCGGCAAGAGCGAAAAAGAGGCAATCAAGTTGCACACCTCACTCGAGGTTGCGCAGGCGAAGCTATGGGAGGTGACCGAAGCAGCCAGGATTATGCAGGCGGACATGGATGGCGAGCTTAAACGCTGCCAAGCTGAGAACCGAGGATTGCGCTCAGAAATTCAAAGTCTCCAATCGCGCTTCGAACTCGCCTCAAACGCAAACAACGAGGCCGCGGCCGAGATCGCCAGGCTCCAGCTACAATGGAGCGACGCCCTGGCCGAAAAACAGGTGACCGACGAAAGGTTGGCCGCACTCACCGAGGAGGCCGAAACCAACAAGGTGAACCTTTCCAAGATCGCCGCAGATTTTGCACAGCTGTCCATGCAGCAGGCGTCCGATCAGATTGAACTCGATGTGAGACGGCAGGAATGCGAGGACTTGCGGGTCGAGATTGCCTCGGTCAATGCTCGGGTCAGGGAATTGCTGCCCTACAAGAGGTCGCATGGAAGCGCGAACGCCTTGCCGCATACATCTGACGTGGCAAATGTAGCGGTGACTGCAGACCGAACGGTGCATGCCGCACGCCGTGTCCGCCGCAGGGCCCTCGCCGCGTCGTAGGAGCAAAGAACCTCTCCTCGTGAGGCAATTGCCCATGTCGATGATCGTGGAACGGTATGCGCTGTTTGTTGCGCAAAAGATGACAGGACACTAACGCTGTTGTCGGGGCAGGACTTGGTGAGGCGGCCAGGAAAATCCTGTTGGGGCATCCTTGTAGCCGGGACAATGTCCCAGACGAGCCTCGCGCGTCGGCCGCAGGCGTCACCCCTGTGGCATCACGTCGCCTACCCTAATATGTCAGCAAGCACGCCTGCCGTGTTCCCGCGGTCGACCGCTCACAGCCGCCATGTCATTCCCGGAAAGCCCTCGACATCTGGTCGGTAAGCGGCTTCAGCAGATAAGACCAGACGCTGTGTTCGTCCGTACTTATGTGAACCTCCGCTGGCATACCGGGTTTGAGCACTTTGGCATCGGTCAGACAGGTGGACTTGTCTTCGACATTGATGCGCGCCGAGAAATAAGAAAGCTGGCGCTGTTGATCTTTTATCAGGTCCGCCGAGATGCGCTTGACAGACCCTTGGCAGGCAGGCGTAGTGCCGGCGTCGAAAGCCGGAAACCGGATCGAGACCCGCTGACCTGGACGAACGTCATCTATGCGCGACGGCGCAATCAGCGCGTCGACGACAAGGTTGCCGGTGTCAGGGACAATCATCATGAGAACCTCGCCCGCGGCAACCACGCCGCCGATCGTGTGAATGGAAGATTCCTGTACCGTTCCCGATTGCGGAGCGCGGATGGTGGTTTTGGCCAGTTCGTCCTGTGCCACAACCTTGCGCTCGCTGAGTTCGGTCTGCTTGGCTTCCGTTTCACGAAGTTCGCTCGTTACGTCACTACGCCTTTGTTCATCGAGCTGAAGTATCTGCAGTTCGGTCTCGCTGATCCTGGCCTGCGCCTCGGCAACCGCCGCCGCGAGGCGCCCTGATTCTCCGTGCGCCCGGGTGGCATCCAGTCTGATGTTGCTAAGTCGCTCTTTGGACACCAGCTTCTTTGTAAAAAGCGCCTGTACATCGACAAGATCGCCATCCAGCAGGACCACGGATTGTTCTTCCGCGGTCTGTTGCGCCTTGAGGCCCTCAACTTGGCGTTCGAGTTGCTTTGAGCGGCTTTGCAACTGTGCCTTCTGCCCGTTGAGGGCCGTAGCGCGGCTTTCGAACAGCGTGCGCTCACCGTTCACCAAGGCAGCCAGTTCCGGCTCGCCCATTCGCGCTTGAAGGCTGAACGGAAGCTGCATCTCCGACAGGCCTTGCCGCTCTGCCTCCAGCCGCACAAGCCGAACCGTTGCCCGATCAAGATCCTTGCTAATTATCTGCAGATTGGCCCGTGTCAGTGTGTCGTCCAACCGTGCCATCACATCGCCGGCCCGTACATGATCCCCGTCTTGCGCGAAGATGCCACCTATCGTGCCGCCCGTCAGATGCTGCACCTTCTTTATGTTGCTCTCGACCACCACGGTCGCCGGCGCAATTACCGCGCCAGCAATCTTGGTCAGACCGAGCCAGAGCCCGCCGCCGGCAAGCAACATAACCGTGACCGCCGCACCCAGGATCAGGTTGGCCCCGATTCCATCGCGCGTGCCCGAAATCGCGTTGCGCCGGCTCCCATTGCCGATCGGGGCCGATGGAGCCATCGTCGCCTCAGACAAAAAAATATCCCTCATGCATGACCGCTCACCCCTTTGTGCATCGCGACGGCCGCTGCCGGGCGTTCAACAGGCGCAGCAAAGGGGCGGATGACGTTGGCCAGGACCTCCTCGCGTGAGCCGAAGGCGTGAAGCATCCCATTGGACATTACGAGTACCCTGTCGATATTGGTAAGGGCAGAAGGACGGTGCGCAACTACGATGACGATGCCTCCACGTCTGCGCACTGCCAGGATCGCACCGGCCAAGGCGGTATCGCCATCGACGTCCAGATTTGAATTCGGCTCGTCCAGAACGACAAGAAACGGATCGCCGTAAAGTGCCCTTGCAAGCCCTACGAGTTGCCGCTGTCCAGCCGACAAGGCTGTTCCTCCCTCGCCCATGCGTGTTTGAAAACCGTTCGGCAATCGCAGGATCATTTTGTCGACGCCCGCTGCCTTGGCAGCTGCAAGCACGCCCTTGGCGTCGCCCTTCCCGCCAAATCGCGAAATGTTGTCGGCAACCGTTCCATCAAACAGTTCGACGTCCTGGGGCAGGTAGCCAATATGTGCGCCAAGGTGTTCTTGGTCCCATTGGTCAAGCGAGGCGTCGTCCAGCCTCACCGTGCCGCGAAGTGGCTGCCAGACGCCCACCAGCGCGCGCACAAGCGTGCTTTTGCCAGAACCGCTCGGGCCGACAACGGCCATTCCCGTCCCTGCAGCCAGGCGGAAGCTGACATTGGCTACCGTCGGTTTTTGCTGGCCCGGTGGCGCTATAGTCAGGTCCTCGACCGCAAGCTCCGCTTGGGGGCGCGGAAGTTCCATATGTTCGTCCCGGTCAGGAAAAGCGGCCAGGGCCGTTGCCAGTTGCGAATAGCTTTGCCGGAACGCGGCGAAGCCTCGCCAGTTCGCGATAGCGGCGTCAACAGGAGCCAATGAGCGGCCCAGCAAGATGGAGGATGCGATGATCACGCCTGGCGAGGCTTCGCCTCCTATCACCAGGTAGGCACCCAGTCCAAGAACGCAGGACTGCAAGGCCAAACGCAGTGCCCTAGAGAGTGCCCCGGTGGCGCCGACGACGTCGGAAAGCTTCTCTTGGTGCCTCAGATATGCGTTATTGATCTCGCCCCAGCGGTGGGCAAGCCGTGCGGAAAGGCCCATCGCGCGTACGACCTCCGCGTTGCGGCGTCCGGATTCGGCGAGATTGCGCTGCGACACCAGCGTCTCGGACGCGCGTGTCACCGATGTGCGGCCAAGAACTTCCGCCATGACCGTGAGCAGCACGACAATGATCGCACCGCTTGTGGACAACAGACCGAGCGCAGGATGCAGGAAATAGATGATCAGCAGGTAAAATGGAATCCACGGAGCGTCGAATATAACAGTCGGCCCCATTCCGGAAAGGAAGCCGCGTAACTGATCGAGATCACGGAGGGGCTGTATCCGGTTCGCATCCTGCCCGCCAATGAGCGGCAAGGACAGCGAGAGGCCGAACACCCTCTGCTTCAAATTCCTATGGACACGATTGCCCACTCGAACCAGCAGGCGCAGCCGCACGAAATCCAGCAGCCCGTAGACAGCGTAAAGACCCAGCATTCCGATCGTGAACCCGACAAGCGTCGGAACGCTCTGCGAAGGTAAAACGCGATCGTAAATTTGCAGCATATAGACCGAGCCGGTCAGGGCGAGAAGGTTTATGACTGCCGAGAAGACGGCGACGCCTACCAGGCCAGGCACGGTCCCAAGCATTGCGCCTCGCAAATCCGACGAACTCCTTCCACCAGGGTTCATAGGCTTCGACCTCCCGTGAGAGATCGTTGCGCAAGCTCACTGGCCCCACTGGGCACCGACAATCTCTTGCTGTTCAGGAGCGTATCCCCTTAGCCTTCTAATATTACGCCCCACTAACATGCTTGGACTTTAGTCAAAATGTAGCAAAATCGTGGCGCTGCCCTCAGAAACCCGGAACCCACATGTCAAATCGGGGGAAAACTGCCGTTCCATGGTATTTGGGCGGGGCTTCATGCCGGGCGGAGCGGCCCAAGAAAACCACCCCCTGCCCTTTTTCGGGGCATTTTCGCGCTTTAGCGCTTCCTCGCAACAACCAGGAAGTGTTGCGCCAGCTGGCCAGGAACGCAAAGCCTTCTGCAGGCCTTCTCGACAGGCTGCATCATCATTTCACAGAACCCTGGCAACAGGTTTCCCGGCCGAGGCAGGTAACCGTACGGTATCGTCTGCTCGACGGTGAATCCCGAGGCAGTCAGGAGGGCCTTGAACCTCGCTGCGCTCAGCGTGTTGCGAATGGTGCGTCGAGACACTCGATTGAGCAGCCGGCACGCCAGGCCGACGGGCGACGTCGCATTCATGTGAACGTTGCACACAAGCCGCCCGCCATCTTTAAGGTGCTCATTGATCACTTTCAGTGCATGCCATTTCAGTTCATCCTCTGCGTTCAGGAAAAAACGAAATGCGGTTACCACATCGAACGTCATACCCAACTGCTCCCTTGTCACGTCGACGTGACGCAAACTCACATTGGGCGGTACTTGAGCGCTGTCGAGCATAGTTCTGGAAACGTCGGCGCCAACCACCTCGCTGAAGAGGCCGGCGGCTACCTCGGCGATGCGACCTGTTCCGCATGCGAAATCGAGGCAGTTTCGGCTCGCTCCGCTCAAGGGGCGAAGAACGTTGAGGATCAGGGGCTTTTCGATGTTCTCCCAAAGCGCGCCATAATAGCCGGAACTGTGCGTTTTGTTGTAATGTAGGCCGTAGCCGGGCGCGCAATGGCTGGTCCTATAGCCGTCCGACACCCAGCCGCCCTGCGCATTGCTCTCCTTGCTGGACGTAAATTCCTGCCAATTTCCGGACTCACCGGCGCGCGACCTGGACCGCACAATTCGCGCTGACGGCATATGGGAAGCATAACTTGCAGACTGCGTCATCTGATCCGCGTTCGTTGAGGGTGTCAGGGTCGCTCCCTGGTTGAAAATGCGCCTCACCTTGGATCTCCGTTCAATTGGGTTGCCCCCCCGATAGAACAGTAAGCTCCGCACGGACTGCGCTGACGCCCTATTGGACTGCCACACTTTGCAGTTCACTGCTGAATCTGGCTTCGAGAGTATCCCCCGGCAGCACAATCGCATCTTCGTCAACCAACAGCTTGCGCCATTCATTGCCGATCTTGCGCACGATGGTCACCTGGGCCCGTACCGTTTCGCCGGCAATCGGCAATGGCTGTGTGGATGCTCCGGTCGGCTGCAGCTTCTCGCTGGCGGCATGGAGCCTGGCGGTGACATCCGCCAGCCGGGCGTTGGTGTCCTTCAGATCCGTCAGCAGGCCAATCCTCCTTTGATTGTCGTTGCGTTCGTGCTGTCTGACAAAGTCCTCCTGCTGGCGCCGCGCCCTCATCAGTTCGACCGAGGTTTGAAGCGCGCCGCTTGAAGATAAAAGCAACGCGCGCCTGACATCCGCGAGCCGGGTGTTGGTCAGATTGCCTGCATCGAATGCCTTCGTCACTCGCGCCAAATCTTGCTCATCCGCCTTCACGCTCTCGCCCTCGACTCGTTCGCGTTTCTGCAAAACGCCAATTTGCTCGGCAGCGTCCGTCCGGCCCTTCTCCAGAAAATCCTGCTCTTGCCGGAAATCACTCAGCGCAACCTTTAGCGCCTCTGCTTCAGCCTGAGCCATCGCGGCTACAACGCTCGGCGAAAGAGGTGATCCCTGTGGTGTCTTCTTGTCGAAATCCGCCTGGCCCTGAAGCTCGGCGCGAATGCGGGCAGCGTGAAGGTATTCTTTCGTGTAATCTCCCCAGAGCATTTCGTAATCGCGCTTGAGATCGACCGGATCAGGCCCGGCCTGGCCCGCCCGTGATCGCAAAAAACTGAAGCCGCCGGAAACGGCCAGCGCCTGCCGTACAGTCATGAGCGGACGGTAGGCCTGTTGTCCTGGGGTGAGCACATCGCCCGTTACATAGATCGGGCGATAGTCCGCTATGATTGCTGTGACATCGTCGGGCTCGACAGTAACTGTCTGCTCCCGCCCGTCAGTCAGACGCACGTGAAAAATCTTGCTTGGCAAGAGCTCTTGCATTCGCCTTTGCAATTGAGACGCCGTCAGGCCTGCGACCATGATCATCCCCGCCTCCGGAAGGGCGATATTGCCATCCATCTGGACTACGGCGCGCTGCGTCCGATCAGGGATCGGCGCTATTCCTATCTCGACCGTATCGCCAGGTGACAGTTGATAGGGCTCGACCTCGCCTGCGCAAGCCATCGAGGTTAGCGACATCATCACGACTGCGCCAAGAACGTATCGTCTACTGAAGGTCATTTGCGACAATCTCCTTCCGGTCGAACACCGGCTTCAAAGGCCATTCAACACGAGTAACGAAATCGTATACCGGGCCACCGGGCACGCCCCAGTTGCTGGACCAGACCACCTGGGTGCCGTCTGGAGACGGAGAGGCATGCGTCTCGCTCCAGTAGTCGAAGGGCGCGTTGTGCGTGTCTGCGACACGGCGGACCTCTCCACTGCCGTCTAGACGCAGCGCAATGACTTGCTGAGCGTAAGGCGCCCAATCCGGGTGCTGCGATAGTTCGGCTGGCGTGCCGCCATAACTCAGAAACACCCAGCCGGGCCTGCCGAGCGACCTGAGTGACGCATGCATGGCCTCGCCATATTTCATCAGCGAGGTAGCCTTGCCATCAGCCAAGCGGCGCTTGATCACCTGATATTTGTCAGGATCCGATTTGCTGATCCCGACATAGATTTCGCTTCCGTCGGAATCGACCGTCATGTCGCCATGGCCTGGTCGATGGTGCTCCATCCACTTCTGGCGCAATATGCCGTCTATGGAGAAGACGAAACTCGCTTCGATTCCGTCCGGTAATTGCTGGGAACACAATATGTTGATTCCGAGTGGTGAGATTGAGCAGGAGCCGGTTGTTCCCGGGAATTCGGCAAGATCGATATCGGGGAATTTCTGCCGTAGCTTTAGATCGTAGCCAAAGACCACCGCTCTGCCGTCATTGTTCGTTGCACGCACCGCAATCCGGCTGCCGTCGCGGCTCGGATTGCCTTTGTTGGGTCCAAATTTGAGGTTGGAGTACGCTGCGGAGGCAAACACGACGTCCTCATGATCGGTACGTGGCGCCCATGTCGCAATCTGCCGGCCCCCGACGCAGATCATCAACTCGGGATCGGTGGGATGCCATTCGCATTCGGTAGCGCGGTTGCGGTGGAACAAAGGCAAGTAGGTTTGTCCGTCGAGAAAGCACAGGCCACCGCAGCCATTGGCGATCAGGAGCAGGCTCTGGTCGGCATTCCAAGCCTGTGCGCTTGAGTAGCGGTGGGTGCAGTACTTCTTCCCGCATACACCTGCCCGGCCGAGAACGCCCGGTCTGGTGATCCGTGCGAAAACCATGCCAGACCAAGGATCCCTTGTTTCGTGCACATAGCCCGGCAGGTTGTCCACAACCGCTGTGGCCGCCGCCTCCGCTGCCTTGCTTTGACGGCCGCCGGCAACGTAGATGTTGGGAGATATGGCACCGGCAGCCAGCAACAGCGCCAACGCATGACGGCCGCCCAGGGTCATGTCATGTAACCCACTTCGCGCCGTACCCGGCCTTCACTAAGGCGCTCGCGCCACCACGTGATTGTTCGCTCCAGCCCATCGCGCAGGCTGGTCTGTGTCCGCCATCCAGTCTCGCGTTCAAAGCGCGAGGAATCGGCGAGCAAGGCGCGAACTTCGGAATTTTGCGGCCTCAGGCGGCTTTCATCACGACGGACCGGCTTTTTGCAATCGGTCAAATTAAGAACAATGGCCAATACGTCCGAGACGGTCGCAGCGCGTTGGCTGCCAGCGTTGTAGGCGTGGCCGAACTCGAGCTGGGCGAGACCTGCGGTCAGGAACGCTGTCGCGGTGTCTTCGACATAGGTCAGGTCGCGGATCGGGCTGGTATCCCCGACCATGATCGCAGGACATTTCGGGTCGAGGACTTGCCGGATAATGGTCGGCACGATGGCGCGCTCACTCTGGCGCGGGCCATACGTGTTGAAGGGTCGCATGATGACCACAGGGACATCGAACGACCTGGCGTAGGACTCCGCCATCATGTCAGCGCCGATTTTGGACGCCGAATACGGTGACTGTCCCTGCAGGGGGTGTGTTTCGCCGATCGGCATGGTTTGGGCAGTTCCATAGACCTCGCTCGTCGAGGTATGGATCACCCGCTCCGTCTCCCACAGGCGCGCCGCTTCGAGGACATTCACCGTGCCTAAGATGTTGGTTTCCACATAGGACTGGGCAGCGGCGTAGGAGTATGGAATCGCAATAAGCGCCGCCAGATGAAAAACCGCGGCTTGGCCGCGCATGATCCGGTTAAGGAACGCACTGTCGCGGACGTCACCACGGACGAGCCTCAACTGGCTGCGGATGGTGTCCGGCAGATCGTCTAGCCATCCATGGCTGTCGAAGGAATTGTAAAGGGCAAGGGCTGTGACATCTGCCCCGTTGCGAACAAGCGCCTCCGTGACATGCGAACCGATGAATCCGTCCGCGCCGGTCACCAGGACTTTCTTTCCATTGTAGCTCATCACTGCGCATTCCTTTGGCTGTTTGGAACGCTTCCCTTGGATATTCAAACGTCGATCGGCGGTACCGGAACCCAACCGACCACTGCCAGCACTCCCCGCACCATCCACGCGAGGTCGGAGACGATGGTGCGTCGCGGATAATATGAGAGGTCCAGTGTTGCCTTGGCGGGGAACATGACCTCCCGGTAGAACACGATCGGATCTACGGATTGGGGGAAGTAATGCGCTTCGTGCCGAAAAACGACCTGGGCTGGTCCCAGCAGGCCTGGCTTGTATTGCAGCACGGCCCTAAGCTCGCCCCGGAAACAATCGGCGAAAGCCAGGCTCTCGGGCCGTGGGCCGACGATCGCCATTTCGCCTTTGAGGACATTCCACAGCTGCGGTAGTTCGTCCAGCTTCGTCGCTGCGAGAAAGCGGCCAACGGTGGTCATGCGTGTATCGCCCACGACCGTCAGCGCAAGGCCTTGAGAGCCGCAGTTCACACCGAATTTGCGAAATTTGTACATGCGGAAGGTTCGGCCGCCGGCCCCGATGCGGGTCTGAGCGAACAAGATCGAGCCACCGCCCTCGAGCAGAAGCGCTCCGGCGATCAGCAGCATCAATGGCGCCAATGCGACGGTAGCGATGCCCGCCACCGCAAGATCGATTGCGCGTCTCGCAAAGCCGTGATCAGGATTGGGAACGAACATCCGGTGAAAGGCAGGGTCTAACGCATTCATGCAGCAGTTCCTCTTTGGGCGCCTGCTTTGAGCGCGCCTGTTTTGAGCGCGGCTGCCAGGGCAGCCACGACTGATTCGGCGGCGGCGGAAGTGATCTGGGGGTGCAGCGGAATTGTGAGCTCTCGCTCAGCGAAATCCTCTGTTCGGGGCAAACTCACGCCGGGAAAGCGCTCGCGGTAGAACGTCATTTGGTGCACCGGCGGGTAGTGGATGGTGGTCTGTATGCCCTGTGTCCGCAGCTCGTCGATGACATCCTGCCGGCTCGCGTAGCGCGGCAGGACGATCGGCATGATGTGGTAAGCCGACGTCCGGGGTTCGCTAAATGGAATGACAATAGCTGGGCAACGGTCCGCGATCAGGCGTCGGTACAAGACAGCTATGATACGCCTGATTTCGTTCCACTCTTGCAGGTTCTGCAGCTGAACCAGGCCTATTGCCGCTCGCATCTCGTCCATTCGGTAGTTGAATCCAAGCATCGTGACATCATATTGCGGCGTACGACTGTTCAGCCGCTGATGCGTCCCCGTGGTCATTCCGTGCCCGCGGGCCAGGCGAACCCTGTCGAGCAGATCGGGGTCACGTGCAATCACGGCGCCCCCTTCGGCCGTTGTCATGTTCTTGTTGCCATAGAAGCTGAACGCGGCCGCGGCGCCGAAGGTCCCGACTTCCCTAAGCCCGGGCGCGTGCGCAGCGTCCTCGATGATATGCAGCCCGCGAAGCCGGGCGAACCGCTGCCATTGTTCCCGATCGGCGAGATACCCGGCGAAGTGAACGAGAATGACCGCTTTCGTGCGCGTCGTGCACCGCGCTTCGGCTTCCGCAACCGAGATCAACGGCACGTCGACGGACTCGATATCGACGAAGACCGGCGTCGCCCCTACATACAGCACCGCATTCGCCGTCGCCACGAACGTCAGCGAAGGAACCAGTACTTCGTCGCCAGGGCCGATGCCCAAAGCATGGAGGAGAAGATGGAGCGCTGCAGTGCAGGAACCAACCGCAACGCAATCTCGCGCGCCATGCATGCTGGCAAAGGCCTGTTCGAACTCTCGTACCCTGTCCCCCATCGTAAGCCAGCCGCTATCAATCACCTGCGACACGGCTGCCTTCTCTGGCACGCCTAGGATCGGGGCGCTCACCAAGAGCATCTTGACCTCCTGAAAGCCTTGTTAGTGGCTAGACCTCTGCATCAGACCTTCATGCGGCTGCGGCGGCAGCCGCGACCTCGATTGAGGACGACTGATCTTCCCAGGCAATTGCCTGCGCATTCTGGAAGTCATCGACACGACCGATGTCGAGCCAAAGACCGTCATGCTTGTAAACATGCACGGTCGTGCCGCCCTGCATCATCTGCAGCATCAGGTCATCGAACCCAAATGGGATCCCGGACGGAATGAACCGCAGGACATCTGGGTTCATGCAGTAAATCCCCATGCTGACGAGATGGGAAAGCGTCGGCTTTTCCCGGAAGAGCTGGACGGTATTGTCGATCTCGTCGATGACGCCGAAGTCCATCTTGATATGACGGCATGCCGTGGCGATCGTAACGGGATCCCTATGCAAGCGGTGCGCGGCTACAAACCGGCTCAGGCTTAGATCTGTGAGGACATCGCCGTTCAGAACGACAAATGTTTCGTTCAGTTCATCCCTAATCAGAGAGAGAGGTCCGACGGTGCCGAGTGGCTCCATTTCCTGGGTATATTTGATCTTCAAGTTCCATTGCGATCCGTCGCCGCAGACGCTCCGGATCAAATGTCCTAGATACCCTGTCGTAATATATACCTCTTCAATGCCGTTGCGCCGCAGCCACTTCAAAAGCAACTCAAGAACAGGCCTGGCCCCTATCGGCATTAATGGTTTCGGCAGGACCGATGTAAACGGTCGAAGGCGCGTACCCATCCCACCACATTGAATCACCGCTTTCATTCGATCCTCCTGATCTGCAGTTGGCTTTGTTCGGGATCGGTGTTCCATTGTCCGGCCAGGGCACACCCTCAAATCCGGCCAAACCTCGGCGGCAATCCGAACATCATATGCGAAAAGGTATGTGACAGCCGGGGCGGCTGTCGTCGTGCATTCGAATGGTAGGGATTCAAAACGTTCAAGGTATTAGATGGCCACGAGATCAACAGCCTACAGAAGCGCGATTGGGCACTGATCATGACGCCGATAAAACGAAAGCAGTTGCTTTCAAGAAAGCTGCGATCCGCCAGGGCCGGACCGGCCTACAGGTCCGGCGACAGCGGGTGGCGACATAACAGACGCCACATGATTACGATGGTCCTGAACAGCTGGCTTTGGACCCAGAAATGGGAAACCGGCATCGTTTTGCGGACGGGCACCGCACGCCAGGGTTAAAAATCTATGGATGAGCTTCGCAATTTAGTATTATATTAGACGTTCTGGATGTGCGTGGATGGGACGCTGCGGACATCACTGTGATGCGTTGACCAGTGGATGGCCGCCATTTTAGGACCACCACGGATTGTCGATCATAGGCGAATGGGAGGTTCCAGCGGGTTTTCTCGTCGGGAACCGAGTAACGCGTTGGGGTAGTTGCATGGCTCGGATCGTCATTGCCGACGATCACGGCTTATATCGGCGTGGTCTCCGGCTGGCTCTCATGGCTGGAATTCCAAGCGCCGAAATATTCGAAGCTTCGTGTTTCGATGCCGCGGTCAATCTTCTAGAGGAGCAGGCTTCCATCGATCTTGCGATCCTCGATCTGAACATGCCTGGGCTGTTCCATCAGGAAGTGCTCAGCGACTTTATGGCTGCCTATCCTGACACTCGCTTTGCGATCGTTTCCGGGGATGATTCCCGCTCGGAGATACTGACCGCGCTTTCGATCGGACTTCACGGGTATATCGTCAAATCGCAGAGCGACGAAGAAGTCGTGCTGGCTGTAAACGAAATCCTCGCTGGCCGGATCTATGTGCCATCTCTGCTATCTCGAACGTCTGCCGACCAGAGATCGCATGCCCCCCCACCTCCGGTTCAAAATCCCAGCCGCCGGCACGAGGGCTCGGGCGACGTCGCTAGGCTGACGTCTAGACAGAAGGACGTCCTCAAGCTGATGGCAGAGGGGTACTCGAATAAGGAGATTGCCCGTAATCTGGACATTGCCGAGGCGACAACGAAAATCCATGCCGCAGCCGTGCTGCGTGAGCTTGGGGTTAGAAACCGTACCGAAGCAGCTGTGTTGCTCCAAAGCTGGCTGACGAGACAGGCGAGTTGACGTACGCCCCTCGAACCGGCCCGTTTGCTTGCAGGAAATCGCAGCAAAGGTCCCACACCATCGGTTGCTTGGCCAATTCGGCTTCGACTTGGAGGGGCTCTATTGCAATCCAAATTCCTCAATTTCTTTGCGCGATACACGCAGCGAATATCGAAGGCCATCTTCGGTTATTTCCATATTCGGGGAATGACCGACAAGCGGCGTGCTGTCCACACCGATTATCAGTGACCCGAACCCGCGGCGTACGACTTTTGAACTCTTCCGTCGGCCCGATTCCACCCAATCGAACACGAGGTCGTCACCTTCGTCCTCGGATGCAAATCGCCACTTAACTTCGACCTTGCCATTCGGGTCACCCAGCGCACCATGTTTCACCGAGTTTGTCGTCAACTCGTGAAGGATCATCGCCAAGCCCTCGGCGGCGCCGCTTGGCACAGTGAGGGAAGGTCCACTGATCGTTATGTCGCGTGTCTCCTTGAAGGGCTGCAATTCCCGGTCCACGAGCTCATGGAGCATCCCTGACAGGTTGGCGTGACGAGAAAGGATCCGATGGGTCGCCTCCAGTGTTCGAATCCAATCGATCAACATCTCCTTGTATTTGGCAACATCATTGTCGGGGATATCGATCATGTTGACCAGAGCTCTAATCACTGGAAACACATTGCTGAACCGATGGCGCTCTTCGNTTGTCGGGGATATCGATCATGTTGACCAGAGCTCTAATCACTGGAAACACATTGCTGAACCGATGGCGCTCTTCGCGCATTATGCGCTCGCGTCTCTTTACGGCGGCGCGAAGCAAAGTTGTTTGTCGACGTTCGGTCAGATCCGCCGCCACCCCGATGCGCATTTTGCGGTCGCCGTGCTCTTCCTGCCGTCCACGCAATGCAATCCAGCGTGTGTGACCATCCACTTGCCGGACACGAATCTCGACGTCATAGTTCAATGCCGATGAAGGCTTTGCCGAGGCGGACAGCTTCGGCCAGTCGACGGGATGGATTACGGCCGAGAGTTCTTGCAAGCGGCGGACTGGGGCCGGAGGCAGACCAAGAATGTCCCAGAACTTGCCGGAGCCGGCGACTGTCCCATCCTCAATGTCTATTTGCCATGTGCCAAGGCGCCCGGCAGATACGGCGAGATCGAGCCATTCCTTCTGAGCCCGAAGGGCCTCGCGTGCCGCTTGTCGCTCGGAAATATCGTCAACCACCGCGAATACGCTCTCATTTGGCGCCTCTTCCGGCCGCGACGAAGACAGGGCCAGGTGAGCCCAGAATGCCGTGCCATCCTTGCGCAAAACGCGGATATCCGTAGCCGACGCGGTCCCATTGCCCAAATCTTCCAAAAGTTTCCGCACAGTACCTCGATCGTCGGGGACAATGATTTCCTCCAGCTTGAGTTGGGCAAGTTCCTTGTGCGCGTAGCCGGTCATCTCCAAAAGCCGTCTGTTCGACTGCAGCAGTTCGCCATGGCGATTGGTATTAGCAAAGCCCAAGGCGGCAGCGTCGATGGCAGCGAGCCTCGCTTCTGCCACCCTGAGCGCGCCGTGCAGATCTTGTCGCAGGCGGTGGAACACGGTTGCGATCAGGCTACCCGAACCCAGAAGGAAGACGGCCCCGGTCCAGTCTCGACCAGTGAGGTGACCGTCCAACAGGTGTCGCATCCACAAGCCGGCGACCGCCATCAGAAGCGTTGCTGCGATGGCAACAAAACGGCCCTCAAGATACACGATGACAACGGTTATGGGGATAAACGCAACAAGCGGCAACGGCTGGCCGCCATATACCGTACTTATCGCCTCGAATGCTATCGATGCTGCAAACACCAAAAGCGAAGCTAGATGAGCCCACGTAGTGCTCGACACATTCGATTTGAGCCAGCGCAGGTCCGAACCCATGCGCAAAGACTACAACTTTCGGTCTAGTCCGTCGAGACTAGGCCGAAGGGGTGGCACCTAATCCCAATGCCCGATTGCCATGACTTTGCCGGCGAATAAAATCATGGTGTCAGGAGCGCTCTTCAGAAAGATATATCCAAGAGACGCTGCGGAAAAACCATTCGCAGATTTCTCGCAGTATGTGGAAATTCAAGTTGAAGCAGCAACTTCATCAGATTTGATTTGCGTCAGTAGCAATGGGTTGGGTGGAAGCGATGACACTGATTGAAACGCGAAACGATGCGCTTGCAGGCAGGCAATACATTGTATTGAACGATACCCGCCACGAAAGGCCGATAAGCCTTGTGGACCGGCCGGACGCAAGGGTCGGCGGATCTCGACGACGCAGCCTGGAATCCATCACCGGCATGCTTGATCGTATGGGTTGCGGCTATCTCGTCCTGGACCGAGACAAGAAAGTAATAGAATGGAACGCTGCCGCTCGGGACACCCTCGCACGCCAGGGCGAAGCAACTGATACAGCCGTCGAGCTTGCTGCCGGGTTGAGGCGGCTGGTCGCGAATGTTCCGGTCCACCTCCAGCCGGGCTCACTCTCATGGGTAGTGATCCACAGCAGAGGCGACAGGCCGGTGACCATGAACGAGACGGGCGTCGTTACACCGGACGGGACAACCGTCGTCGCATTGCTGGACCGGGATAACAAATCGGCGGCCAACCCTCGCACGTTGCAAAGGATGTTCGGTTTGACCAGCGCGGAAACGCAGTTGGCGCTACGCCTGGCCCATGGCGACGCGCCCCTGGAGATCGCCCGCAGCTGGCATCTCAGTCGCACGACTATCCGCTCTCAGCTCGCCTCGCTGTTCGCCAAGACCGACACGAGGCGTCAGGCGGAACTAGTGGCTCTTTTGGGGCGCATTTCGGTTTTGCCATGAGAAATCGACTGCTGTCTGCATCCGCTTTGATTCAGACTGCGGCGGCCCGCATTGAGCGCGCTGTCGCGTAGATCACAAGGCCGGCGGCGCCATTTCCGATCGTTCAGGCGCTGCCGAGATAGCGCGGAACGCGGAACCTGGAAACGGGAGTGACTTGCCATGGCCGAGGCAGATTCGAAGGTCAACAAGCTGGCGGATATCGTTCACGCGCTGCAGGATGGTGCTGCGTCGAACCTTACGCACACGGGGCCGATCATCGTCACGGGCGCCGCTGGGTTCATCGGATTTCATGTTGCGTCACGCCTTTTGCGGCTCGGCGCCGAGGTCATCGGCGTCGACAACTTCACGCCTTACTACGACCTGAAGCTGAAGGAGGCGCGATTTACACGGCTCTGCGCCGAGCCGAGGTTCACGCCGATGCGCTTCGACCTGGCGGACCGGTCGCTGGTGAAAGCGCTGTTCTGCGAATTCCAGCCATCGCACTTCGTGCATCTGGCCGCCCAGGCCGGGGTACGTCATTCGCTCGTGGACCCGCATGCCTATGTGGAGTCAAACATAGTCGCGTTTCTCAACGTTCTGGAGGGCTGCCGACACGCCGGCGTCAGCCATCTCGTTTATGCCTCGTCGAGCTCCGTATATGGTGCCAATCGACGCATACCCTTTTCCGAGCATCATGGTGCCAATCATCCGGTGAGCTTCTACGCCGCCACCAAGGCCGCCAACGAGTGCATGGCGCATTCCTACAGCCATCTGTTCGGCTTGCCCGCAACCGGACTGCGCTTCTTCACCGTCTATGGTCCCTGGGGCAGGCCCGACATGGCTGTCTATACTTTCACCCATGCCATCGCCGAGGGCCGAACGATCGAAATCGCCAATGCCGGGCGCGTATGGCGGGATTTCACCTATATCGACGACATCGTAGAGGGGGTTGTTCGCGTGCTCGCCAAACCACCGTGTCAGGATCCCGATTGGGACGGTCGCGCTGCCGATCCTGCCACCAGCTCGGCGCCGTATCGGCTCTACAATATCGGCAATGATCGGCCTGAAGAAATCAACCATCTGATCGCGCTCATCGAGACGGCCCTTGGTCGCCGCGCCCTTCGCGTCAACGTACCTTTACCACCAGGTGACGTCCTGGAAACCCGCGCCGATGTCAGGGACCTCCGCCGCGCCGTTGGCTTCGCACCGGCGACAACACTGGAGGACGGCGTGCAACGTTTCGTGGAATGGTATCGGGAATTCCATGCATGCCCCGTCGGACAGGTGCGACCAGCCGGCCTTACGGCAACGGCATAGTGAGCACAACAGCGGCATTTCCTTGGTGTGGCAGGGTCGCGGCTCGCCATCAATCTGTCTTGGGATAGGCCGGCACTGGAAGGGGCCCAAGCTGCCGCCCTGTGCTGTGCCCGACCCCCAAAAGGCGCCGCGCATAGCGGGTGAGCGGCTTCTCGAACAGACGGTGGGTGATAAATGCCACGCCCAGGGTTATCGCCAAGGCCGAACCGATGAAAGCCCACGGGCCGAGCACAAAGATCAAGCCTGTACGCCAGAAAATTATGCGCATGGCGCGGATCACGAATGGATGCATGAGGTAAAGAGCGTATGACGCATCGCCAACGCCAGCGGCCCACCTCGCCGCCAGGCTGTCATGCCTCAGTTTACCCGGCTCTGCCAGGGCAGCACTCCAAACAATTAGAGACGCCGGAATGCCATACACGACAGGGCGACCAAGGCCGGCCGAGATATCGGGAAACGCCGCCGCAAGCATCAGGGCACCCAGTCCCGTTGCGGCGACACAGGCCCTGATTGGGCCGGAAGGCCGCAGGCCCGAGGCGCACATGACCCCGATCATCGCGCCGAAAGCGAATTCGAGGATGATCGGATTGGTCCAGAAACCCCAAGGCTCTGGCAAAGGAGCCGCAAGAGCGCCCAAGAGCACCATCCCAACCAGCATCGTGAGCAGGACCGTAACTGCCCACCGCATGGGCAGCACGATCGTCGCCGTGAACAGCACGTAAAACAGCATCTCATAATTGAGCGTCCAACCCAACTCGTAGACCGGCTGAACGACGCCGTCAGGGCGACTGGCCGGAACGAATAAGTAGGATTCGACTACAAACCTGAAATCGACGTAGCTCTGGTTGAGAAGATTTGGGGCGGCCACCGCTACCGCAATGTAGAGCGAGGTGAGCGCCCAATATAGCGGGACAATTCGCGCGATCCGGCGGGAAATGAAGAGACGCGCGCCCCCGGGCTTTGCGAACAGCTGTCGCGACGTATGCACCATGATAAGGCCGGAAATCACGAAGAAAATATCGACTCCAGCGCTCCATGGTATCGGATTCCAGCTCTGAAAGGTGCGGCCGGCCTGTAATTCCAGGGTGGCCGCATCATGCTGGGCGTGTCGCAGCGCGACCGAACTAGCCGCGAGGGCGCGCAGGACCTGAACTTGGGTGAGGGTTTCGCGTTGGCTGCGCTCGACAGGCGTCGATCTCTCCGAGCGACGGCGCACTGCAGGCGCCGAGGCGCTCGCCATTCGGGCTTGTTCCATGGATGCTCCGCAGATTGTGAGCACACCCTGGGGCGCCTCCGAAACTGATGCATCCTTCAAATGACGGACACAGCCCGCGAAGTATCGGCTGCCCGCGCGGGTGTCCGGAACAGAGATACGCCGAAGCGTCTGTGCAGCCCTATGGCCTTTGTGCGATCCGGGCTTCGTGACTTCCTGCCCGAACGACGGCAATCACCGTAGCCAAAACAGTGCTCTCATTTGCTCGCCCTCAAGAACCAATGCCATTGACGGGCATCGACCGCGCTCGGCCTGATCGACAGCAAGGCAAAAACCAAGCCTGGCATGATTTTCAGTCGCTTGCGGATATAGACGGCCATGGCAATGCTCCAGATGCTCAGTGCAAGTGCCACACCCACCGCAGCGCCAAGCAGGCCGTACACCGCAACTCCGGCTGCACAGGCAATTATATTGGCCACAGCACCCGCTACCATCGTCGTTGCCGCAGCCCATTCATTTCCAGTCATGGTCAGGAGATTCTGTTGGGGCCCGCACAGCGCGACAAAGACATATCCCAAAATCAGAACCCGTGCGATCGGCGCTCCCGCGCTATAACCCTCACCGAAATAGCTCAAGAACGGCTCGACTATCACCATCATTGGGACGGCCACCAGGATGGCACCGCCAGCAGAAAGCAGGGTTGCGCGCGCGAACAGCTGTTGTAGGCCTCTGCGATCGCCTCTGACGTAGAGATCGGCTGCTGTTGGCGAAAACATGGTTGCCACGGCGATACGGGACAGGCCCACGAGCATCGCGACATTCAAGGCCAGCGCGAAAATACCCGCTTCAGCAATATGGCTTGTCCAGCCCAAAACCAGGACTCCTGCCCGACTGACGAAAACATCGAGCCCAGTGATGAGCATGAGCGGGGGGACGGCAAGCCACCATTCCCTCGAGGCATAACTTGGCTTGGCGTGTCCCAGGCCGGGTGGTTCAAACCTCCTAGCGATGATGAACACCAGCGCCGCTGTGAAAGCGGAACTCACAAGCACCGCCAGCGTCACCGAGGGCGCATCCACTGTTCGAAATCCCGACAATGCCAGGAGCGCTACCAACACGAGCAGGAGCCCGTCTCGCATGATGCGCTCCGGCAACAACGCCGAGACAACGCCGCCGAAAGCACGCACAAGCGTGGCTCCGAGAGCATAGGCCGTAACCAAGGGCACAGCCATCATGCCGAGCACGATGCTTGTCTCAAGCCCTCTTTCCGTTGGATCTGAAAGGAACAGGACGGACGCAGCGCCGATCATCCCGAACAAGGTTGCCGCTATCAGCGATCTCTGCAGCGCAAATCTTATCACGCCGCGGGCCAGATCAAGCCTGCCACTGGCCCTATAGGCCGGGAGGAAACGCAACAATGATACATTAAAACCAAGCGTTGCCAGATAGGCGAGCACTGACGTCCAAGCCTGAACGTAGGAATAGATGCCGTAGTTGTGAGGTCCGATAAGGCGTGCAATTGCCAACTGGGCAAGACTGGTCAAACCAGCGCCACCAATATAGATCAGCAAGGCGAATATGCTTGCCCAAGCGAGCCGCGAGCCCATGTCCTTGTTGCGCGGCGGTGCGGTTGCTGAACCAGTTACATCTGCGCGATGAGCCGGCAACTCAATTTGCTTTTCGCCGACCGCCCTATCGAAGCGCGACAATGCAGAAAGTATTTGTCTCTCAATCCGACAAATACTTTTAAAGGTCGATGGACCATCGGTGTTTTCGACGGAGATGATTTCCCGGCCAGATGTTGTCAGGAGGTCATGCATCGCTTCAAAAACGGCGAACGAGCGCATGTTCACGTTCAAGTCGGCCTCGAAAATCCGTTCCGCCGGCGGCTCAAGCTCCATCCGCCGACGAAGGCGACTTTCCACGACCGCAGCTGGCACCAAGAGCCTGACGGTGAGATCGGCCGCCGGTGCGAGGCTGAGCGCCTTTTCCAGCGCTCTGGGGTTGGTGCTCCCATTAAACATCGCAAGCGAACCAATCGCTTGAACATATCCTTGATCGAAAATTATAATTTCGGGCGATTGCTCAGCAGACTTCCAGCAACGCGAAAGGTGCAGGATGTATCGCCAGATTCGCGCGCGCCAAATTCGGTTCCTTGGCGGTATCATCCTCACCATTGCAAAGGAATTGGAAATATCATCGGCTCGCCCTGCCGAAAAAAGCAGTATTCTGGCGGTTGAAAATATCGCCGATACGATCCGTGATATGAATAGAAAGATTCCGAGATCATATTTGGCGGCCCTGGTGCTTGGCTTGTAGCTGAGAGCGACCTTGGCGTGATAGCCTTTCCCGCGCAGCTGCTGCGCAAGCGCATGTGCGAAGGTTGTTTTGCCGGATCCTGGAGGTCCGAAAAATTCAATGATCATCGTGTAGCTGGCTCGATTTAGGGGCGCGATCGCTCTCTGGAGCTTCTGTTGAAGATCGCACACGCATCTTCAAACCCTCTCCAACAGAAGATCGGCGTTGTCTCCGAGCCTGGAGCCGGCTAGCCTCTTCAGGTTCACCCGGGTGAGCACACTCCCTACTGGAACGGTGGCGGATCCGCCGGCCCCTATTGCATCCAGAGCACCACGGGCAATGCTGCGCCTCGTCCTTGCCCAGCGAACGGCAAAAAGCACCGAATCGGCCCAGCGCTTAAGCAGCCTGGTTTCAGGCCCCCCGAGGCCCAGGGGACCGTTCATGATGACCACGTCGTAGGCCGAACGCAGCTCCTCGGTGAACTGGCATTTGTCGACGGTGGACAGAAGCGTCAGGAGATCATCGGAAGGTGCTGGAGCGGCCATGAGGTCGATACCGATTTCCGGCATCCTCGTAATTGCATCCTTCAGCACGCAACGTTCATTCACATAGTCGCCGAAGGAGTTCCGGGGCTTGTCGGTGCTGAATTCACCACGAAACCCGTTCGTGAGCCGTACATCCTTGCGATCGAGATCGAGGAAAAGCACTCTTCCTCCCAGCCGCGTTGCCGCCAGCGCCAGGCTCCATGCCAACTCGGTCTTGGCATCGTCCTGGATGCTGGACGTCACGAGAATGATATGCGGCGGCTGCCCCTTCCCCTGAGTTGGCGCCGCAGTGACGAGCAGCGAAGTCACGGCGCGGCTGAACGGCAAGTTCTGCTGGCTCAGAACCAGATGCCGCAGCTTTCTGGCATTAAGTCCCGCAACCCTGGGAAGCAGTCCTACGCACGGGACCCCAAGCTCGGCCTCGGCTTCGGCTTCACTGCGCAAGGTTTGGTTGAAACCGTTGCGGACCAGGACAATGACCGCCCCCATGAGACCAAAGACGACCATGCCGGGGGGAATCAGGAAAATCGGCGACAATGTCACGGGGGTCGACGGCGGCCAGGCGGTCGAAAGGACCGCTACGCCTGGCGAAGGAGCGGCGATGCGACGTGTCAAGTCCTGCTGCCGGCTCAGGAGTTCGTTGTAATGCTGCGTCACGATGGCTACCCTAGGTTCAAGGGAACGCAGCCCCGAAAGTTGGCTCGCCGTGTCGGCCACGGCCGCGTCGAGCATCGCCTTGCGACTTTCAAGAGCCGTAGCCTGAGACCGGTAGACATTTGCCTCGGCAGCGATTCGGGCAACGCTTTGCTCCATTTCGCGGGCGATCGCGTTGCGCAGATCGCCGTCGGCGGCGGCACCCGACTGGCGTGCCACCAGGTCCGTCAACACGGGCGACCCGATTTCTTCAGCGATGGCCGTGACCGGGGCGCCCGCCTTGCGCAGGTCCTCAATACGGCGAAGGCGCGCTTCCGACGCGGAAAGACTGGCTTTCGATAGGAATATCTGCCGGCCGAGTTCCGCTGTCTCACTGGCTGCGTTGTTGGCCGCAGTCTGATCGACGGCGCCATGCGTGAGCCGGTATGTCTCCAGCCGATCTGTCGCTTCGACAAGATCCCTTTGTACTTGCGGAAGGCTGGCGACTATCGAATCCAGATGAACCTGATCCGATGCCCGGCTTTTTTGTACCAGATCTTGAATGTAGACCTGGGCAAACGTGTTCGCGACAAGTGCCGCACGCGCCGGACTTGGATCGGTGAAGCCGATGGTGATGACGCGCGATCGCAGCTCTTGTCCGACCCTCATTCCGTTGCGTAGCGCCTTCAGCTCGGGCGCGTCCGCTGCGTCCGGATTTTCCGCCACCTTGTTATCCTGTCTCCAGGCCCTGTTCAGGAGATCGATGAGGAACGAGCTAGCCGCGGGCGGGACGGCATTGACGACGGTCTTTCCGTTACCGTCGACTGGTTGGGCTTTGCGCAGTGCTGCCAGGACCCGACGCAGGTGGCCTTGCGAGGAGAGCATCGTCAGATGATCATCGATGTTCGATTCCAGCGAGTCCTGGGCGGATGCCACGCCGCCCGAAGCACTGCTGCTCGGGGCATCGATAATGACCTGGGTCGTTGCCTCGAACAGCACCGGGCGGGTGAAGCCCGCCAGTCCGGCCAGGATGCCGCCCAGAAGGGCCACGGCAAGCAAGAACCATTTTCGCGTCGTCAGGATGATGACGAGCTGGTGGAAGGGTGACGATTGCGTTGGCTCGCGTGGCGGCCGCATCAAGCGCAGATTGGTTTCAAGTGTCCCAACTTCCATCTGCTTGGCGCGCGGACGCCGGGCGCGGTTGGCTATGGAACCTTCCATCTCAATCCCCTGTCAGTTCGATATGGTAAGAAGGGTGCGTGGCGACCGTCGATGGCCGCATGGCTTCGTTGCGCCACGCCTGAAACATGAGCACCGGCCACAGGTCGCGGAAATTATCTTGGCTTCCATGCAGATGATTGCGCCAGCATGCGTCAACCTTCTCACGGTCGATGACCCCGTCCCCGGAGCGGCCGATCGTGGCAATGATATCGGTTGCCCAGCCGCGCAAGGGCCCTTTCAACCAAGTCCCGACCGGAACGTCGAAACCTTGCTTGGGCCGGTCGACCAGTCGGCGTGGTACATAACGATCAAGCAGTCGTCGAAGCAACCATTTGCCCTTCCCGTTTCGGACTTTGGCACGGGCTGGCAACCGCCAGGCAAATTCAACGACGCGATGGTCCAGGATCGGGCATCGCCCCTCAAGGCTGTTGGCCATGGTGGCTCGATCGAGCTTCACCAAAATGTCGCCCGGTAGATAGCCTGTCATGTCGGCGAATAGGAGACGCGAGAGCAGGCCGTCGAGCTTTGTGGTGTCGGTAGGTGCTGTCGACGGCTTGCGATGAACAAGGTCGTTGGCTGAAGATTTTGTCAGTTGCAGAAAGAGTTCGTCCTCATCTCGCGCCGCGAGCAGGCGGGCAAGGCGAGCCAGGCGGTCACCGCGCAAGCCATGCCGCATATTCGCCGAAAGCGGCAGATTGCCGAAGATATCTTTCTGAGAGGCTTGGGCCAGCAACCCAGCCCCCGATGCCAACAGCCGGCGAAATGACAATGGCAGCTCATGCTGCTTTGTGAGGCGGGTTGCCAGGAAGTGTCGAGAATAGCCTGCGAAGCACTCGTCGCCGCCATCGCCTGAAAGCGCCACGGTTACGTGTTGCCGCGCGAGGCGCGACACCAGCAGCGTCGGTATCTGCGATTCATCGGCAAACGGCTCGTCCCAAATCCGGGGCAGTTCCGGAATGACCTCAAGCGCGGCAGCCGGCGAGAGATGAAGTTCCGTATGATCGGTGCCCAGATGCCGAGCAACCGCGGCCGCATGGGGAGCTTCATCAAACCCACCTTCCCCGAACGCTATGGTGAACGTCCGAACGGGGTTTCGGGACTGTGCCTGCATCAGGGCGACGACAGTCGAGCTGTCGATCCCGCCCGACAGAAAGGCGCCCAGCGGCACATCTGCAATCATTCGTTCCTTGACGGCCAGGCGGAGCAGGCTGTCGAGCTCGGTTGCGAGGTCCTCGTCGCTGGCAGCTATCGGATCGCGCTGTCCCTTGCAGGCGACATCGGCCAGCGACCACCAAGGGTGAATGCGATGCGCAAGCGAACCGGTGCCTCGGGCGTTGGCGAATTGCGCCGCAGTGACCGACAGGACTGATCCAGGTGGCAGCTTGAACACGCCTTGCCAAATGCAACGGTCATCCGGCACCCAGCCTTTGGAAACCATTGTCGTCGCCGCATCGACATCGAGTTCCGGGGTGAAGCCTGGGAAGCGAGTGATCGCCTTCAACTCCGAGGCGAAGACGAGCGCATCACGTGTCAGGGCGACATAAAGTGGCTTCTTCCCCATTCGGTCGCGGGCAAGCTGAAGCGTTCGGTTCTTCAGGTCCCACAGCCCAAAAGCAAACATGCCAGCGAAGCGCGCGAGGGCTGCATTAAGGCCCCAGCTTTCGATCGCGCACAGCATGACCTCCGTGTCGCTGGCGCCGCGGAAATGATGGCCCGCCCCTTCCAGTTCACGGCGCAGATCGCGAAAATTGTATATCTCGCCATTGAAGGTGATGACATACCGACCGCTCGCGGAGAGCATTGGCTGGCGACCCGCTTCGGACAGGTCGACGATCGCCAGTCGCCGGTGGCCGAAGGCTACCCCCCCTTCACGGCTCACCCAGAAGGCCTCACCGTCAGGTCCGCGATGACGAAGCGCCGTCGCCATCGGTCCGATGGCCCTGAGCGCACTTGCGTTGGCTGCATCGGGCGCCAACAAAATTCCGGCGATCCCACACATTCTAGCATCTCCTCTGGCGAACAATCGCAGGGATCGCTTCCGGCGTCCCAGCGGCAAGGCAGAGGGTCAGACAGAACCACACGATCGGATGGCGGATGACCAAATGCGGAGCACTGAAAACGGCGATCGATGCCACGAGCGCCACCAGAGCGTCCAGCTTCGCCCGCCAGGCGGACAACGCAGCCGAGCCGAAGATCCACATCAGGGCTAGAACTGAAATCAGGCCGCCCTGAGTGTAGAGATCCAGGATGGTGCTGTGCGCCTCGAAGGGCCGCGGCAAAAACTGTTGATTGACCACGGGCGGACTATCTAGGTGCGGGCCCGGACCCAGTCCAAGCGATCCCGATCGTGCCCCCTTCTCCAAGGCTGCATTCCAGAGGTAGAGGCGAAGCGCCGCGGTTTGGGCAGTCGCTTCCCCGCCCTTGTCTTTGGTCAGGCTCTTGGCGAAGTCTTCGGCGCTGGAGGCCTCGCTGAGGGCATAGGGCGCTATAGACAGGGCCAGCGGCAGGAAGCCAACGGCCATCAAGACGGCAAGCTGCCTTGAAAGGCTCGCCTTATTGCCGTCGCTCGTCAGCCAGGCCCGGACCCGCAGCCCGAGAAGGATCAGACAAGCCAGGACCGTGGTATAAAGGTAGGTATCGCTTTTTGTCAGCCTTCCGACGTAAACGGTGAATATGAGGCTGCATAGGGCAAGGCATCTTCCCCATTTATTGCTGGTGGTTGTGGCAAGATGCAAGGCCAGTGGACCGAGCAGGGCGCAGTAGAGCGCAAGCTGGTTCGGATTGTCGGACCATCCGCAGAAGCGGTCCCAGTACCAGGGCTCGACCCCAGCCTGATGGAGCCAGCCGAAGCCAAGCCCTACCTGAATGATGAAGCCCGCATTCGCGATAGCAACCATCCACCAGGCGATACGACGCAAACGGAAAGACGCGTTGGGCTCCGCAGCGGCCAGACAGGTGACGCACGCCAACAGCACATAGGCCAGCGTGTCGTGCAACAACGGATCCAGGAACAACGTGGTTGTCAGAAAACCGATGATGTAACCCACGCCCATGGCAAGCGCCAGGATCAGCCAGAAAAGCCCAAGCTTGGCCAGGGCCGGCGTAACCTCCAGTTGGCCGCCAGCAAGGATTCGCGTCATCGACAGCATTATCCAGAGCGTGAGGCACAGTTCGCTGTAGCCGAAGGGCAGCCCTGGGATGCTGAGTTGCGCCGCGTAGGACATCGCGACGCCGAAGGCCAGAAGCGCATCACGCATCATTGCCGCGCCTCACCCAGTCGATGGGGGCTTGGCACCGCCTCTTCCCTCGGATTCGCCTGCGCAGCTTGAACAAGCCTGCTGCGATATCTGCCACCCAGGATTGTCTTGTACAGGTCGCAATACTGGTCGATCACCCACGACAGCGAGAACCGCTCCCGCACGAATCCGACGGAACGGCTGCCCATCGTCTTGCCACGGGCGGGGTCGGAAAGAAGATCGACTATCCGGGAGGCCAAGCCATCCGCATCGCGCGGCGCCACGAGATAGCCGTTCCAGCCATCCTCAACCACATCGTTGCAGCCCGGCATATTCGAGGCGACGATCGGCAATCCGGACAATCCCGCCTCCAGCAGGACACGCGGAATTCCCTCGCGATATTGCGTCGGAAACGCAAAGATATCCGCCATGCCAAGGAGGGCTGGAATGTCGCGCCTTGGCCCCAATGCGACAACGTGGGGAACATGGCGCTCGATATCGGCTCTGCTGACGGCAAACGGACCTTCGGAGTCTTGCGGGCCGACAAGTACGAAACGCGCGTTGGGCCTCTCGCGGATAACGCGAGGAACCGCCTCGATGAGGGTTGGAATCCCCTTCTGCCGCGTGAGCCGACCGACAAATATTATGACCTGGGCCGATTGTAGGCCAAGTTCCTCGCGCATCGTGGCAGCCGAAGGACCACGATACCTTGCCATCGAGAATGCATCGGGGTCGATGCCAGAACTCCGGATCAGTCGCCCTTTGCCGCGAGCCACCAGCCGATAGCGCTCGAAGAAGGCCTGATCATCACTATTCTGGAAGACGGTCATGGCTGTCCAACGAGACGCCACCCCCTGAAGGCCGCAAAAGAAAGGACGCAATGCCAGGGCCCGCGGCTCCCGCGACGAGAATGTCCAACCAAGCCCGTTGATGGTGCGAACGACGGGAACGTGCCCGCGCACCGCCAGTGGAGTTAGGATATTGGGCTTGGTGTCGAAACTTTGAATGATGTCCGGACGCAGTTCGGACATCAGTTCACGGATCGCGCTTACAGCACCCCATTCTGCACCGCCGCTGCCAAAGCGGTCGAACCCAAATCGGCGATGGGCAATGCCATGGGGTGAGAAGGCGGCTCCGAGATCACTCGAAACGGCAGTGACTTGAAAACCCCTTTCGCGAAGCGCCAAAAGAAACGGGATTCTTAGTCTATGATCCTCGCCTCCAACGCAAACCAGATGCGGACTCATCCTGTCGCTCCTGGATGCGATACCAATCGCGTAAAACAGCTGATCCTATCCGCGGTTTCCATGGCCGGTTTCATCGCCCCTGAACACACAACAGCCAGTCCCACGCTAGGAGCAGGCTTTCGTGCTGTCCTCGTCTGTTTGCATGAAGCAAGCTGATCAACGAAGCGGCAATGCAGCCACAATCGCTGTCGCCTCGGTCAGTGAGTTGGATTCATCCGGTCTGACGGTGCAAGGACGACATCTTCGCGTACGACACGGCGGGCCGGATATAAAAAAGGGCTGTGTTCGAAAGGTCCGCGCGCCGCGTTCAAAGCAACTTCCGCCCGCCTTCTCTCGCCGGATCAACATCGCGACCAGGCGGTGTGATGACTCGCACCGCCAGTTCTCCCGATCGCTTCGTCTGGAAGCAGGCTTTCACCCGGTCTCTGGATATGGTCGGACCCACCAGCCGCCTCTTCCCGCGGATGGGCGACCGCGTTGCCATGCTCGCCGTCATCCGGACCGGCACGCCCGCCTTTCCGTTGAACCCGGTGGGATCCAGTTCAGTGCCTCTCCGCAATTGCCAGCGGCGCGCGCCTCGCATGACCTTGTGGAGTACTGCCTTGCTCATTTTGGCGCCGAGGCTTTTTACGAGGAGCATTGAGCGGCTGCAATGGGAGGCTTCGCCAGGGCGCGGTTCCTTTGCGGTCTGAGCTCGAATAAATCCTGCGGAAGCGCGCATTTGGGCGGTGGCTCGCGCAACCCAAGCGCGCATTGGCCGATTGCCGCCACTGCAAACGCACAAGGCGCTCCGGCAGACTTCCTGCAATGCTTTCGTTGCAGGCTTGAGCACCCCATACTTGGATCATCTACATACCTCTGCGTAGCATCGAGGCTGTTGTGTTTTCCGGAGTATGATCAAAGATTCTATCAAGGGGCGCCGGTATTTGATTTGTCGCTAATGGATCCTTTCCCTAGGCAGGTGTGGGGCGCCTACCGAATCGGACGAAGGGTATGTCAATGACAACACTCCATTACGCCTCGGGCGGGTCGGCCTCCGAGGTCGCGAAAGCCGGATTCAATCTTGTTGATGTATCTTCCTTGGACCAGCTCAACGCCTTGCCGGCCGGCCAGAAAGGCCTGGTGTGGCTCAATGAAGCAGATGGTGCAACCTCCTCCTTTATCCAGAAGGTCACGCCCTTCATCGGCAATCCGAAAGTGTTTGGCTTCTTCCTCGTCGATGAGCCGGACCCGACCGGCAAATGGGGAACTTATGCCACCGCCGCTGATCTGAAGGCGGAGTCAGACTGGATCCACAGCCACCTGCCCGGCGCCAAGACCTTCATAACCATGATGAACATGGGGTCTTCCGCTAACCCCGACTTTTCAAACACATTCAATCCTGCCAACACGCATATCGACTATTACGGCTTGGATCCCTACCCGGTACGGACCGGAACAAGCACGATTGACTACAACATGATCGACAGGACTGTGGCGGCGGCCGTCGCCTCGGGCATCCCGCTCAGTCAGGTCGTTCCCGTGTATCAGACCTTCGGCGGCGGCGACTGGACGACCGACACGGGCGGTCGCTATGTCCTGCCCAGCGTTGCTCAGGAAAAGACCATGTTGGACCACTGGGCCAAGGTAGCGCCTTCGCCCGCCTTCGACTATGCGTATGCTTGGGGTTCTCAACAGGGCGACACGGCGCTTGAGAGCTCGCCGACGCTGCAGGCTCTGTTCCTTCAACACAACCAGAGCACCGCAAGCGGTCCTTCGGCCAGCGAACCGACGCCGCCGCCTACCAGCACAGTGCCTCCGCCCACAAGTGTCCCTCCGACCAGCACCGGCGATCACATTTTCTACGGCACGGGTAGCGCGGATGTGCTTCGCGGCACCGCTGGCGCGGACACGATGATGGGCCGCGGCTACAACGACACCTACTATGTCAACAACGCCGGCGACAAGGTGGTGGAACTGCGGCACAGCGGCAACGATAGCGTGCTGGCATCGGTCAGCTACGCGCTGTCGGCCGGCTCGCAGGTCGAGCATCTTGCGACCACCAGCAAATTGGGAACTGCCGCCATCAAGCTCACGGGAAACGAATTCGCCCAAACCATTGATGGCAATTCCGGGAGCAACACTATCAACGGCGGTGGCGGGAGAGACGTTCTGACGGGACATGGCGGCAACGACGTCTTTGTCTTCGATTCGGCTCTCAAGGTCGGCAATATCGACAAGGTCACCGATTTCAAAGTGGGCCACGACAAGATCCAACTCGACCACACCGTGTTTGCCGGCCTGCATACAGGCGCCCTTCCCTCTTCGGCGTTTTACGCCGGCAGGGCCGCGCACGACAGCGGCGATCACATCGTCTATAACAGCACGACCGGCGCGCTTTCCTTTGACAGCGACGGCTCGGGCGGCGCACATCAGATCCAATTTGCCACTCTATCGCCACATCTGGCTCTGACGGCGTCCTCGTTCATCGTGACGTGACCGTGGGAACGTCAGCTGAGCAAGATGGTCTGACGTTCTTGAATATGGCTGACGGAACCAAGAAGCCCCGCCGAGCTTGTACTTGGTATGAGCGCGCGCGGCATCGAATTCCTGCAGAAATGGGTAGAGGACAAGATCCCACTCTACACCAAGGCCGATCCGGCTCTTGCGGCGAAACTTGCGGACCAAGCAACGGCGGATGCCATCAGAGCGGGAATCCGCCCCGAGGAAATCTCTGAGGAAGTCGGAAGCATGTTGACGACCATGCTCGAAGTGCTCGATCAGCACGATTCGACATGATTGCGCGCTTGGCGGCAGATGCTGCCCGGCTTGGCGCCAAATGCATAAATGTGTCGTGGATCATAGGTCATGGGCCAGCCTAGGCAGCATGACCAACATGTTCTCCCAGAACGCGCGCGACGACCCCGTCCACGTCGTGAGGTTCAGCACCATTGACTTGTATCAACGGCCATCGGTCCTGGCGCAGGCACTCGCCGACCTCTCTTGAGATTTCGGCCTGCCTTAATCCTTTGTCCACGCCAAGTTCGAACAGCATAACCTCGAGGAGCGGTTGCTGCGCATGCCTATCCACAAGACGGCGGCGTAACGTTTCCTGGGGCGCGTCGAGTTGCACAACGAGATCCGGCCGCGGCAGGAACGCCAGGCACTCGCGAACCGCGTCGAGGCTTGGAGTTCTAGCCAGCACACCCAGCGCACACAAAGCCTGAATCATGCCCTCTTCGAAGATGAAGCAACCGGGCGACTCCCGCGCTTGGCGCCAGGACTGGCACAGTTGGGCGATGTCGACCTTCATTCGCCATGACCACACGCGGCTTCGAAGAGGGATCGATGCCAGAAGCCGGGCCGCGACACTGTCCTTTGGCAAGGTCGACAGCAAGATAGGACCGGATGTGGCAATCTTTTTGCCAATTCTTCTTATGCCATGGCGGATTTCCGGAGCGTCATCCTGAGCCGATCCAGGTTCAATCAGGCGATACCCATTTACTGTCTTCACATTGATGCCGTGTCTCGCCAGCCCTTGGCAGAGGCCGCGCAGCAGCGTGGTTTTACCCGCGCCAGGCGGCCCAAACAACTCGATGATCATATGCTCAAGCGTCTCCGAACGAGCAGTCATTCCCCTACGGATCAAGCTTAGCCGGATTTCAGATCACACCAACGTTCATTTGAATGATTGTTCCAGTCAGTGAATCTAGGCACCGAGCCCGGATTCTAGCGGAGATGCCGATCGCATCCGTTCGCCTGGGCAAGCCGTCTTGCGCTCCACGGAGCTTGCAAGGAAAAACGACCGGTGCTGGACACAAATGGCAAAACTTCTGAAGGACGCTCGGGAAGCGCTGGCTAGGCAAGATCGAGGCATCATCCGAATGATTGATGAAAAGATCTCCGCGGCGAGCGATGTTCGACCGACAGCTTGGCGGGGCCCTGAATGTCCTCAGTGTGTTTGCATTCGGAAGTGGCAAATCAAAACCTACAGGTGGATCTGCGACCCACCCGAAGGTGGTCAGTCGTTCCCGAATATGACCTTGACCAAGGGGGGCCAGTCTGGCGCCGTTACCGACAGATGGGTGCCAAATTTGCGGACATTCCAATCTTCGACCACCTTGGAGATGTCGCCAGGCGGCATCCTGACAAGCTCGCAATCAGCGACGGCGCGAACCGCCTGACTTTTTCTGAGCTTTTCCGGGCGGTCGAGACGCTGGCAACTCATATCGCTGCCGTCGTCCCCGAAGGGCAGGCCATCGGCATCCTGCAAGCAAACTCCGCTTGGTATCCTGTGGCGATGTTGGCGACCATGGCGGCGGGACGGCCTTCGGTCCCGCTCAACACAAGAGATCCCGCCTCTCGCATTTTCGATATAGTCAGTGCCGCGGGGCTCGGCGCGATTATAGGCGCCGAAAATGTTCGCCCGGTCGAATTGGCCCAAGAGATCGTCTGGATCGAAATTGCGGCCGCCGTGGCGTCCAACGATCAACACCCAGAACAGCAGCATAAGCCCCCTATGGTTTCGGTCGATGCGCCCGCATTGGTGCTTTACACTTCGGGCAGCACCGGGCGCCCCAAGGGAATCGTCAACAGCCAACGCAGCCTGCTATGGCGGGTCCGGCAATATGTCGATGCGTGCCATATCAGCGCGGATGACGTTTTCCTGCCGCTGACCGGGCCAGCCACGATCGCCGGTTGCCGGGAGATCTTTGCGGCGCTGCTGACGGGCGCCACGTTGCATCTTCTCGAGGTGGAGGCTGTCGGCCTGCGCGCTACGCGCGCTCGATTGCAGTCCGAAGGTGTGACGATCGCCTATCTTGTGCCGGCACTGCTTCGAGCCCTCCTGGCTGAGGCGCCCGCCGACGCTTCCTGGCCGCTCAGAGTGGCCCGGATCGGTGGGGAGAAAGTGTCATGGATGGACATCGCTTTGCTGCGCAAAGCCGTTTCGGACCAGTGTCTGATCCAGATCGGCTACTCATCGACTGAAACCATCGGTTCGCAATGGTTCTTGCCGCCTGACTGGCCCGAGCAAGACGCGTCGGTTCCCGTCGGCAGGCTGCTCCCTGGTATGACATTCGCTATCGTCGACGAAGCGGAGCGCAATGTAGGGCCAGGCGAAAGTGGAGAGCTTCTGATCAAAAGCCGCTATGTCCTGCTTGGTCATTGGGAGAACGGTGTGGTCGTTCCCGCGCAGCCGGACCCCGACGATCCCGAGGCTCGGCTTTTTTCGACCGGGGACCTCGTTCGGCTCGACGATGATGGCATCTTGAGGATCGTCGGCCGCAAAGGGCGCCAGATCAAGATCAATGGTCGACGCATCGAGCCCGCCGAACTCGAACGGGTCTTGCGTTGCGCGCCTTCGGTGGCGGATGCCGTGGTGATGGTAACTGCCGCGCAGGAACTCATCGCCTTCGCGGTTCCCCAGCGCTTCGCAGGCGGCGCTTTTGCAGACGACCTTCGCAGGCTCCTCAGAATGACCTTGCCGGCACCATTGCGTCCCTTGCGATTGCACACCGTTGACGCAATCCCACGCCTGTCGGGAGGTAAGGTCGATTTGGCAACACTGGCCGAGATAGATCGTTCGCACGGAAGGAGGGCGCGAGCCGCCCGGTCGTCCACTCTCGATGCTCCGCCCGCCGGAGGAGCAAAGGACACGCGTCAAATAGTGCAGCACGCGTGGACGCAGGTTCTCAACACAGGCACTGCCACGGGAAACTGGGATGATGCTGGAGGAGATTCGCTGCAGCTGCTGCACTGCGTCATGGCGGTCGAAAACGCCATCGGGCAAGAGCTGGGCCTCGAGGCATTCACCGTCGGCATGAGCTTGGACGAGATGGTTGAGGCGGTCGTCTCTGCACGGTTAGGCGAAGGGCGCGAAAAGAAGCACCACCCCCCGGTTCTTTTCCTGTTTCCAGGGTCCGTCGGCTATGGTCCGAGCCTGGCTGCGTTCGCAGCCGCCATGGGAAAAGTCGCCCGTGTAAACCCGATCCGATATCCGAGCCTTGCGGCGATACTGGACGGACACAACACCCTCAGCGCCATGGCTGGCGCCGCACTCGAGCAGATAAGCCGCATCCAACCTGCGGGCCCCGTGCGACTTCTCGGCCATTCTCTGGGTGGCGCGGTTGCATTCGAGGTTGCCGCACGGCTCATGAAGGCCGGGCGAACGGTGCGGTTCCTGGGCATCCTCGACACGAGCCTTCTGGACGAGCCGAGCAACCATTGGGAGACTCTTACCCGTACGTTCTATCGTATTCGCACCAACCGCATATCCGCGCACCGGATGGCTTGCAGAGCCCTTGCGAAGATCACCGTCGCCGTGGGCGGCGAAGCGCGTCTGGCCAGGATTCTGGACAGATTTGCCAATGGAGAGTTCAACCCGACGATCTTCAGGACCAAACTGGAACTGCAGGAGGTTTTAAGGGCGAAGTCATTCTTCCAGTGGCTTGAGGCACCGAAACCGGCTCTGCCCCTCTCCGGTACCTTGTTCCGATGTCGCAGGGAGGGAATGCCGCGGGCCTTGGGCTGGGACAGCGTCTTGGCACACCTGGACGTCATTTCGATCACGGGCAGCCACATCGACCTTGTCGTCGAACCAAACCTTGCCACCAACCGTCCGCTTATCGAGACGGCCATCGTGCAGACCTATTCCCCCGCCGAATCTCGCAAAAGGGAGGACTTGTCATCGACATAATTCCGGAATTCAGCAAGGACATGCTGACGCTCGATGCCCGCGCGGAGGTCGATCGCATCGTTGACACCTTGCGCACTCAGGTTCTCGGCACCCTGCATCGTCGCGGCGTGGTTGTCGGTCTTTCCGGCGGTATCGACAGCTCCGTCGTCGCGACCTTGTGCATGCGCGCGTTCGGGAAAGACAAGGTCCTGGGATTGTTCATGCCGGAGCGGGATTCTTCCGGCGACTCCCTGAGACTTGGCCGCCGCGTCGCGGCACAGCTTGGCATTGAAAGCGTCCTTGAGGACATAGCACCGGCACTGGAGGCCATTGGGGCCTACCGCCGGCAGATCGATGCGATCCAGACCGTCGTTCCCGACTATGGGGTAGGGTGGAAATGCAAGCTGGTGATCGCGTCGGTTCTGGAGAGCAGCGGGCTCAATATAACCCGCCTCACGGTCCAGGATCCGCAGGGTAAAGTAGATACCGTGCGTCTGCCGCCAGCTGCCTATCTGCAGATCGTTGCTGCGACAAACTACAAGCAGCGCCTGCGCAAGATGACGGAATACTATCACGCCGACCGCCTCAAATACGCGGTTGTCGGCACTCCAAATCGCCTCGAGTACGACCAGGGCTTTTTCGTCAAGCAGGGCGACGGAGCCGCCGACGTGATGCCGATCGTTCACCTTTACAAAACCCAGGTTTATCAACTCGCGGAATATCTCGAGGTGGATGATGAAATCCGGCAGCGGCCACCGACCACCGACACCTTTTCCATGACCCAAAGCCAGGAAGAATTCTATTTCGCGCTGCCCTATCACCTGATGGATCTATGCCTCTACGGCCTGAACCACGGGGTCGCCAGCAATGAGCTCGCGGCGGTTGCTGGCCTCACCGAGCCCCAGCTTCAGAAAGTGTTCAAGGGCATCGAAGCGAAACGAAGGGCGGCCCACTATCTTCACGCGCGGCCTTTGCTGTCCGCCGAAGGCGGAGATTGACCGAGCATGTGCGGCATCGCTGGAATCGTGGCGCTGAATGCCACAGCGGCTTCTCCTTCGCGGCAGGCGCTGATGCAGATGATGGGCGCGCTGGCGCATCGCGGTCCCGACGGGCGCGGTCTCTACCGGGACAGACGCGCGGGGCTGGCGCATGTGCGCCTGTCCATCGTCGATCTTTCCAGTGGCCAGCAGCCGATGGCGGATACAGGCGATACGACGTGGATCGTGTTCAACGGCGAGATATTCAACTACGTCGAATTGCGTGAAAAACTCACGGCACTCGGCCACCGCTTCCGAACCCGCAGCGACACGGAGGTCGCGCTGCACGCCTATCGTGAGTGGGGAGAAACGGCCTTCGAGCGGATGAACGGCCAATGGGCAATTGCGATCTGGGATTCAGTGGCCAATCGTCTCATATTGTCGCGCGACCGCTTCGGCATTTGCCCGCTGTATTTCAGCGAACATGCGCACCGGCTTTATTTCGCCAGCGAAGTGAAAGCCATTTTCGCGGCCGATCGAACCATACCTCGCGCCCTTGATCCAGCCGGCATCAATCAGACGTTCACGCTCTGGACGGTCGTTCCGCCGCAAGGAGTTTTCCACGGAATCAACGAACTCGAGCCGGGTCATGTCCGCATCTATCAGGATGGCACCGTTCGTGAGCGGATTTTTTGGCAGCCTTCCTATCCCGACAAGTTCGGATCGCGGCAGGGCGAGTTCACCGGGTCCAGCGATGACGCGGTGGACCGCGTGTCTAGCGCTCTTGAGGCCGCGACGGCGCTCAGAATGGTGCGCGCCGACGTGCCTGTCGGGTGCTACCTCTCCGGAGGGCTGGACAGTTCGCTTGTGGCCACGCTCGCGAGGCGCTTCGCGGGCGAGCGCTTCCAAACCTTCTCCTTGCGTTTTGCCGACGCCGAATATGACGAGACCCGCTTCCAGCGAATGGTTGCCGAGGCGACCGGCAGTGAGCACCATGAAGTGGTCGTTTCGCGCAGAGATATAGCCGGAATCTTTCCGGAGGTAATCCGACACACCGAACGCCCGATACTGAGGACTGCCCCGGCGCCACTCTTCCTGCTCTCGCGCCTGGTGCGCGAGCGTGGAATCAAGGTCGTGCTGACCGGCGAAGGCGCTGACGAAATGTTCGCCGGCTACGACCTGTTCCGCGAAGGCAAGGTCCGCCGCTTCTGGGGGCGCCACCCGACTTCGACACGACGCTCTCGGCTCCTGGAACGCCTTTACCCCTATCTCACCCGCTCGCCGGTGCAACAGCAGGCGATGGCGCGTCAGTTCTTCGGGCGAAATATTCAGGCTTACGACGCGCCGGGCTTTGCTCATGAAACCCGCTGGCAAACCACCAGGGCCATCAAGCGCTTGTTTACGGCCGATATGCGGGCTCGAACGCAGGGCCGCGACGCCGTGTCCGAGTTGCTCGCCCGTCTGCCCGCGCAGTTTGCCCGTTGGAGTCCCCTTGCGCAGGACCAGTATCTCGAGGTGCAAACACTGATGTCGGGCTATCTGCTCTCCTCGCAAGGCGACAGGATGCTGATGGCTCACTCCGTCGAGGGGCGCTTCCCGTTCCTGGACGATGAACTTGTGAGGCTCGCGAATTCGCTGCCACCCTCCTTCAAACTCCGCGGCCTCGACGAAAAGCACGTGCTGAAGCGCATGGCGGCACCCATCCTGCCCTCCGAGATCGTAGCCCGCAAGAAGCAGCCCTTCCGCGCGCCCAACGCGCTTTGCTTCGTCGGCGCAGACGCTCCGGATTACACTCGCGAGGCGGTTTCGCAGACGGCCCTGCGCGAGGCGAATGTTTTCGATCCAAAGGGGGTCACGCACCTGCTTGCCAAATGCCAGGCCAGAACTGGCGATGGCGACCTGTCCAATGCCGACAACATGGCGCTGGTCGGCGTGTTGTCGACCCAACTTCTTCATCAGCAGTTCGTCGCGGGTTGTCCCAGTGCAACGCTCGAATGCACGCTCAGCGTCGACGTCGACTGCGAACATCGGGAAGAGCGCCTGTATGTTGCATGATGCCGTACCACTGCTACATGACTACCTCGCCCATTCCGCCGTCCGACACGGAAGTAAGGTGGCGCTGGTGTGCAACAGGCAGCGTGTCACCTACCTCGAACTCGAAACGCGAGCCAACGCGATCGCCTGGGACCTGGCCGCATGCGGAGTCGTTCGCGGTGATCGCGTGATGATCTTCGCCGACAACACCGTCGAGACGGTGGTTAGCTTCTGGGCGGTGCTAAAGGCGAATGCGGTGGTGTGCATCGTCAACCCGCTCACCAAGAGCGACAAGCTCGATTATCTGCTCAACGACTGCCGGCCGACGGCGCTCATCACGGACGGCCATCTGCAAGCGATCTTCCGCGAGCCGGCGCGCGGCTGCCCGTCACTTCTGCGGGTGATCGTATCGGGACCGATCGACGACGTCGAACTCGCCCAGCTGCCGTTTGCAGTGCGCTGGGACGCCGCCCTCGCCAATGGCGCGGATACGCCGCCGGCACGGCAGTGCATCGATGTTGATCTGGCAGCCATCATCTACACGTCCGGGTCGACGGGCGAACCCAAGGGCGTGATGCTGACGCACAGAAACATGATGACCGCGTGCGCGTCTATCGCTTCCTACCTGGCGATTGCCGAGGACGAGGTGATCCTCAATGTCCTACCCCTCGCCTTCGATTATGGACTGTACCAGATGATCATGGCTTTTCGTACCGGCGCCCGGCTGGTGCTCGAACGCTCGTTCGCTTTCCCGGCACAGATCCTCGGGTTGATCAGGCAGGAGGGAGTTACGGGCTTTCCCGGCGTGCCCACAATCTTTGCCGCACTCTCCGAACTCAGGTCCCTCAAAGACCAGGATTTCTCGAGCATCCGCTACGTCACAAACACTGCGGCAGCCCTACCCCTCAAGCATATTTTCATGCTTCGCGAGCTGTTTTCGGGTGCACGCATCTATTCGATGTACGGTCTCACCGAATGCAAACGTTGCACCTATTTGCCGCCAGAGGACCTCGAGCGAAAGCCATTGAGCGTAGGGATCGCAATCCCGAATACGGAGATGTGGATCGTTGACGAGCATGACAGGCGGATAGGCCCAGGCGTTGTCGGCCAACTCGTCATTCGCGGCGCAACGGTGATGAAGGGGTATTGGGGCAAGCCCGAGGCAACGGCCAGGAAGCTCAAACCCGGCCCGCTGCCCGGCGAGCAGGTCCTATACACCGGCGACTACTGCCGGATGGATACGGAGGGTTACCTCTACTTCGTTGGCCGTGGGGATGAGATCATAAAGTCGCGAGGCGAGAAGGTGGCGCCAAGGGAAGTGGAAAACGTACTCATGGACATTCCAGGAGTCCGAGAAGCGGCTGTCATCGGTGTTCCCGACGAGCTCCTCGGGCAAGCGGTGAAAGCCTTTGTGGTGATGGAGCATGGAAGAGCCATTGGCGAAAGGGAACTGCAGAAGGAGTGCCAGAAGCGTCTGGAAAACTTCATGGTCCCGAAATCCATCGTCGTTGTGGCGAACCTGCCGATGACGGACACGGGAAAACTCAAGAAAACGGCGCTGTCATGATGCGGGGCCAGAACCAAGTCGCTGATTTAATGGTGACGCCACGGAGGACGAATTCATGTTGACCATCAAGGAACGCACCGGAATTTACAGCGAGCAGATTCGTAGTTTCTTGGTTTCGAATTTCTACGTCAGCGACGTCAAGGCATTGCTGGATGACGCATCCTTGCTCGATCAAGGCATTGTCGACTCGACGGGTGTGCTTGAGATTATCGGCTTCATCGAGGAGACCTTTGGCATTACCGTCGAGGATAGCGAACTTCTGCCTGAAAACCTCGATTCCATCCAGGGGATCGAGCAATACATCATCCGCAAAATGAACTGATGGGTAAGCGTTACGCCCAGAGCAGCCCGTATTTGGTCTGACTGTCGCAGGATTCATGCCTGCGACTTGACTTGCCCCAGAACCACCCGGCCCTCGCCCGCTTCGTTCGAGACCGAACGGATGTTCTCGAATGCCTTGCTGCGTTCCAGCAGACCCGCTACCTGTCGGTCTTGGCCAAGCCCGACCTCGAAGAGCAGGATGCCGCCACGCCGCAGGTATCGCGGTGCGTCTTTCAGTACGCGCATATGAATGCTCAGGCCGTAAGGGCCGGCTGCGAACGCCTCGCGCGGCTCAAGCTCGATCAGATGGGCGCGGTCGCCCTCGAGCCGCTTTTCAGAAATGTAAGGCGGATTGCAGACGATTACGTCGATAGTTCCGTCTAGCCCAAGGCCGATGAGAGAGTCGAACAAGTCGCCCTGAAGCACCGAAAGACGCTCAGCCATGCCGTGATGTGAGGTGTTGCGGCGTGCCGTTTCGACGCATTCATCGGTGAGATCGCTTGCCCAGACAAGGGCGCTGGGCACATGGTAGGCGATCGCGCACGCCAGATTCCCAGTGCCGCAGCACATATCAACTATGCGCGGAGCCGGCAGGTTCATCTGATGCAACACACCAAGCGCGGTCTTGCCGAGCAACTCGGTCTCAGGTCTGGGGACGAGCGCACCGGGCGAAACCAGCAGTTCAAGTCCCATGAACATGGCGCGGCCGGCGCCATAGGCATCAGCTACACTGAACTCTTTGCTCATGGCCGACCCCATCGCTTGATCTCCCAGTATAGATCTGCGGCGCTCATGCGCCAGCCAAACCTGCTCCGAAATCATGAATTCTCAAGCCTTTCCTTCGAAAAACTGCAGGCACAAACTCGGTGCATCGCACTTCTGACGCTCATTGACCGACCGCAATCTCAGGTCGCCCAAGATGGAGAGAGAGAGAGAGAGAGAGAGAGAGAGAGAGAGAGAGAGAGAGAGAGGTGCTGCTGATGCTTTGAAGAGCCAATGGCGTGATACGGAGGCTTTTAGATTTTGCGGATCGTGGAGAGGGTAAATGCCTATCCAACTCTGATGGAGCGGAGGCGGACCGCAGCTCCATTGACGCGCTAATCTTCGGCTCCGGTAATTCAGCAAGTGGTCGGTGGAAGCGCCTCCGCTCCAGCATCAGCCTCACCTTGCTGCATGGAGAGGTTACCTATAGGTTTGCGGACATGTCGAAACAACTGTCCGAAGGTCTCGGATCGACATCTCATTTCCGGTCAATCGCAGAGAGGGGCCGTGAGCGAAAGCGTGAGTGTTCTGATTGTTGAGGATCAATGGCTAGTCGCGCAGGACACTGCCGCGCGGCTGCGTCGCGCCGGTTATCAGGTGGTCGGACCTGTGCCGTCGGTATCCGCCGCTCTGCGTCTTGTCGAATCGGACAAGATTGACGTGGCGTTGCTAGACATCCAGCTGAACGGTGAAACGGGTCTGCCGGTGGCGAGGATATTGCAGGCGCGAGGCATCCCCTTTGCCTTCTTGTCGGGATTTGGCCCCGCCGACGTTCCCGCGGCTTTCCGCGACTGCAGATTCCTGCCGAAGCCGGCAACCGATGCTGTCATCCTTGCTGCTGTCAGCGAGTTGGCGTCCCTGCGCACAGCTTCGCGCTGACATTCGCTCCGACCGTAGCATTACCGGAGTTGCGCCCTGGCGACCTGGTAGGCCGGGCGAGGTCAGTTTCACAAAAGGCAACATTGGCGCTTTGGCCACGAGGACGGCGGACTACGACCGGCGAGGACGGAAATTCAGCGTTCAAAAAGCATCCGCCGGGTTCCACTTCTCGGCCTGTTGGCGGCGATTTGGACTTAGGTCCGATCCCGTCGCCAGAGGTCGGATTGCGGAACATCTGCCAAGGACCCACGTTCGGGGCTTGAGCACGGAGGTGCCGGCCGATCTCGAAGCGCAAGTTTCACGGGCAACTGTTGGGGAGTGTCGTAGTGCCGATTTCAAACGATATGGGCGACGAGTACCTGGAACTGGAATGTCCAAACTGTTCTCATGTCATCATAAAAAAGGGATCGTGGTTGAAGGTGATATCCAACTTCAACTGCACCCAATGCCATGCAAAAATCAGAATTGGTTATATGACCAAGCTCGCGCTTTTCGAGAAAAAAAGGCAAAGCATGAACCCGGCTGCGCAGTGAGCGTCCTGGCGGCCCGACAGTCGTTTGGGGTGGTGCGTTGAACCGTCGGGCCTGACCGGCCCGATGGCGGGGGAGCCAGGCCGGCTGGGTGAATCGTATACATTAGATCGTGCTTATCAAGCCCAAATACGCGGCGCGACATCGCCTGGTGACGCAACGGTGAACCCCGCGCCCGTATACGCGCTAGCAGGAACGTCGGCGGTCAACATGCCGCTCATTCGTAGAGAGTGCGAACAGCTTCATCAAACAGCTCCACCTCGGCTTCAACCTTTTCAGCCGCTTTATCGACCTTGTCGAAACGCTTCAGCATTCGATTGTGGAGCATGGACAAGCGTGCGGCATGGTAGACCACGCTGCGCTTGTAACCTTCAGAGTCGAGTGGTTCGAACAACATTGTCATGGCAGAAATCCTCAATGTTTTTCGTCCTGCAATCCTTCCCTAGTAAACCGCCAATTAACTCTTTCGTTCCGCTGGTGATGCGAAGGCGCCCGAATGAATAACTCGTTGCGCTGTCTCCAGACTGCACGAGCGTGCTTCGTCTGTCTGAGGTTAGGCCCCAAGGCTTGCGCTTGCCTCGCCTGTTCGGCTCATGCTGCGTCAGTCACGACATCGACGGCCAGCTTCAGTTCAATCGCTTTGGGCGTGAGTTGAATACCGGCGCTGCCAAGAATTGCCGAATGATCATCCTGCTGCGGTGGGACCGCCGAACCCGTCAGGAGCGACGAACCGAGCCGGCTTGGATAGTCGCCCCGCCGCAAGGACGCGAGCGGATCGAAGATCACGTCGGCAGGTGCTCTGCCCTCTCTGGGAAGCCGGCGCCGCGCACACTTACTGAAAAAAACCAAACAGAATAAGAGCGAGAAAGGCAAACAGCAGCGCTGCAGCCGCTAGCAACACACCTTTGTTGGAGCCCCGCCGAGGTTGAGGGTCAGCCACGAGTTTTTTCCGGTTTGGGAGTTCATCCATTGGAATTAATTTGCGGCTGCAAATTAGGTTCCGCTCATGCTTGAATGCCTACAATGCCGCACCACAGCGCCCTACAGGCCCACGACCTTCGCTAGCCCTAGGCGTATCCGCTGGCCTTCTGCAAAGGACAACGCGAACGATCCTGATTGAATGACCGGGCAATTTCCTGATCTTTCTCAACCACGCGGACGAACCATTCGCCGCAGGTTTCTGTCACTTCGACGCAAGGCACGGCCTTGCGAAATGGAACCACGTTATCCATCACAGCCGACCTACGAGCAATGGCAACATCGGTCTTATAAGGCCACCGAATTCGGGATTTCAATAAAAAAGTCGGTACGTGATCATGTAACTTACGGGATCAAGTAATTAGTGAGCAGCGGATCGCATTTGAAGTCCGCTAACGATCACCTATGTGCTCACCGAAGCATTGGGGCTCGGCCGACACGGTGATTTTGAACGCCTACGGCAATTCCTTCTCGGAGAGGTCGCTGACCGGCATGATGGCGCACTGGAGCAAGATGGCGAGCATGGGGCCCGGCTGCACGCTGCATGGACTTCGGAAGACGCTGGGGAAGTACTGGCCAAGGAGGGCGCGACCCCGAAACAATCGGCAGGCATTCTCGGCCACGACGACCTGGACCACGTAGAGCTTTACAGCAAGGACGGAGCAGGAGCGGCTCGCCGTGGATGGAATGGCGAAGCTTCTGAAGCGGTTTGTCTAACCCACTGTCTAACCAGGTTGTCTACCCTCGACGCAAAGCCTTGTGCATGAAGGCGACTGGTGGGCCCGGAGGGTGTCTAAAAATCGTTGATTTTATTAGTTTTTTCTTGGGCCAAAATCAGAAATCTTCCCGTATCGTTCCGTATGTTTCCCGTGACGCTATGAAGTCCACTCCAGCTAACCTCGTTTGAGAACGTTCTGAGGCACGCTCTAGAACGGCCGCAGTGGTGCGGGAAGCATTACGAGTTTTTGGACGTACCTGCTGAGGCAGTTGCTGCGTTCAAAGCTGCCTTGCCAAGGGCGTCTATTTTAACAGCCACATCCGCAATCGTTATGCAGTCCGGCTCGCGCCAGAGCGCTGACATCTGGAGACGCCGGGCTTGTGCAGGGATGGCCCGCGCCTGCTTCCGAGCGCGGGCCGACCATGATGAGTGAGGGGCCATCTTGGTCACCGGCAGGGACCGCTGANGCCCGCGCCTGCTTCCGAGCGCGGGCCGACCATGATGAGTGAGGGGCCATCTTGGTCACCGGCAGGGACCGCTGAGAACGAGCCGGGTGTGACCGAACAGCCTCGGAGCGGGGATGTTCCCGGCTGACCCAAAAAGGCCGAAGGGCGCAATTAGCACCGACTTAATTAGGTCCGGAAAATTTTAACGAATCGTTGACCGCGCTGTCCCAGAATAGGACGGCGCGGTCAAACCCCAACCTTGGCTGCGCAGGCGGCTTCGGCACTCAGTTCCCCCCCCGAGCTGTCGGAGCCGCCACCCACCCCACACTTATACCAGCAATGGTTGAATCAACCGTTACTGCACGTGCTTTCCATGGCGCTTCCCTGATCGTTAGACTTTGACGGATCAAACAGGGGATTCACAGATTCGGAGACTCGACCGATGGAAACGATCTTCGATGACGTCGGCAACGGCCTCAGAGCGCCCGCACAGACGCATGGCGCCCTGTATGCGCCTTCGCATCGACATGGCCGGCAAGCTGTTCCTTGACGTCGCAATTGGCCTGGGCCTTGGCTTTGGAATCGCGATCGCGGGTTAGACCCGACCTATCGGTTCGGGCGGTCCGTAGCCAAAGCGTTGTAGAGCACCAAACACGCCAGCAACGAAATGACGCTGCCCAGCAGGTCGCCTAGGGTCAGGCGGGAAAAATAGACAAGATCGAACGCCGGTACCGCCATCGCTCCAGCCAATCATGATTCGGGACACTGCCGACATTAACCGTTAGTCGGCGCTAATGTTCTGGTCTGGATAACCTGTTCAATCTTTTGGTTGAACTTGCGCCATTCGCCCACAATCCAAATTTGGGCGAAGCAATCAAGCTTGCGAATGAATACGCCTCCGGAGACGTCCCCATTGGCCAAGAGGTTTTCGACGCCATCGGAGCGTCGCGGAAAGAAATGATAGAGAGTTGGCGAAAGAGGCGGAATGCTATCCGGTCTGGCAAGCTCGCTCCCACACCACGCAACGGCATCCAAAGTACCGCGAGGAATAGGAATGGCTCAGGTCCGCAAGCGCACCCTGCCCTCCGGTGAGTTCGGTGGCTGGCAGACTACTTCGATGCCGGCGGCAATCGCCGCGCCAAGCAGTTCGACAAGCGCAAGGATGCCGACGCCTATCTGGTAAAGGTGCGACGTGACCTGCAGCTCGGCGTTCATGTCGCAGACAGCACCTCGATCACGATCAAAGAGGCATCGAAGCTGTGGCTGGAAAGATGCGACGCCGAAGGCTTGGAGCGCTCTACGCGCGATGCCTACGCCCAACACGTCAACATCCACATCGTGCCGCTGATCGGCGCCAGAAAGCTCTCGCAGTTCAACACGCCGCACGCCCACGCCTTCGCTGACGAACTGGCGAAGGATCGATCGCTTGCCATGGTCAAGCGCGTTGTGCGTTCGCTCGGCGCGATCTTCGTTGAAGCAAGGCGGCGTGGCTTGGCGGCGACAATCCGCTGTCGAACGCCAAGGTGAAGACGAACGATCGGCGAAAGTTGAAGCGGCCCGAGATCCGACCAAACCCGAGTTGCGGACGTTACTGGACGCCGCCCAAGGCAAGCACCGCGCCCTGATAGTCACGGCGCTATTTAGCGGCTTGCGCGCCTCCGAACTGCGTGCCTCAGATGGAACGCCGCCGACCTGAAGCGCGGCGTCCTCACGGTGAAAGGCCGCGTGGACGCATGGGGTGATTTCGGGCTTCCGAAGACTTCGGCCGCGAGCGCGACGTGCCGCTGGCGCCCATGGCAATCAACGCCCTGAAGCAGCAGCGCCTGGCCATTGCGAACGGTCCCGATGGCTTGGTGTTCCCCTCCGACGAAGGAACGCCGCTCGACCATCACAACATCCTTGCGCGCGTCTGGACGCCGATGCTCGTCGGTGCCGGCATATTCCGGCTCCACCCCACAAGGCTCGATCCCGAAGGCGATCCTCTCAAAATCGCCAAGTACGACTTCCATGGCCTGCGTCATGCAGCGGCCAGCCTGAGAAGCTATCGCCGAAGCGTGTCCAGACCATTATGGGGCATAGCTCGATCACGGTGACGTTCGACAACGGCGATTTGTTCGAAGAAGATGCCGCCGATCAGACGGCAGTTGCCGAGATCGAGGCCCGCGTGCTGTTGTAGCGGGAGATTGCAACACGACTGCAACACGAGGCGATTTTGCTAGGGACGGTAAAATCTGTCTCTGACTCTGTTAGAGTAGTCCTGGTTCGAATCCAGGTTCCCCAGGCAAACTGGACGACGCAAACGACGCAAACTGGACGCCGCAGACAACAATCAGGTTCACGGACATCCTGGTGAGCATTCGCATTGGAGCGGATAGATATCGTCGGCAAAAGAGGGTCCGAAAAGCAGCTCCCTCGTAGGAACGAAAAAAGAAGAGAAGCGGAACTTGCGTGTGCAGTATTTGCACACGAACCCTCATAAATATTTGATTTTGTTGATCTATCTTCCCTATCCATCATGGGTGCAATAGCCAGTCTATGATCTTGATTTTTCAGCATTTTTTCTTTAACATCAAATCGTTAGAGCAGCCCGAGTGCACGCGAATTTACGCCAGAATACGACCCTTTTCGCCACGTTTCGATCTCTCAGTGCACACGGAGCGCACACGAGAAAATGGCCACCTACACAAAACTCTCGTCCGGTTCATGGCGTGTCCAAGTCCGTCGCAAGGGTCGCTACGTTAGCGAGACCTTTCTGCGCCGAGACGACGCCAGGCGCTGGGCAACCTAAACCGAGCGCCAAGTCGATCGCGGTGAGACGCCGACCAAGTCCGTATAGCGCGCCTGAAAACTTTCGGCGAACCCATCGACCTTCATATCGACGACATGTGCGATGTAGGCAAGTCCCCTCGCCGCTCCAAGGCCGCAGCCCTCGATATGCTCCAAACATCTGGGGAAGTGCAGCATCGCCACCCTCGATCGCGAACGGCTCGTTCGCTTCGGTCGTGATCGAGCCGCCCAGGGTGCCGGACGATGAGTCTCGGTATCGACATCACCTAGGGAAAGTCGTTGAGCGTCGTTCCTGGATGATCTGCCTGGTCGTGATCGCGACAGCCGCTGGCGAGAGCCGCCAAACTCGCATGAGATTGTCTGAAGCGGAGGACCATCCATGGAAGGACCCATTTCGACCTATTTTGCATCGATTGAACCCGTGGCCCCCGACGTTTTCTGGACCGCTTGCTGCATCCGGCGCGGCATTTCAAACATCCCCACGACGTTTTGGCCGACGTTGCCCTGGACGCTCAGGAGAAGCGCGCCATTCTTTCGTCATGGGCATCGGATGCCTGCGCCGTAGAATCCGTGCCAGCGCTTCGCATGCTGCCGGGAGCGGGTGAACCGGTCAGCTTCGACACGATCATGGATGCGTTGCAACAGTTGGATCAATCGGATGAGCGTGCCGGTCCTGACTGCAGTGACAGCGCGGCAGTGGCCGCGTTCGTACCATTCGTCGATCGGATTTAAGGGCGACGTAGTTGTCTTGCACCATGGACCCGTCGGCGAGTGACCCCGCCGGCGGGATGGGTGTGGCATCGGTGCGTTCCCCCAGATTGCCGATGAAAATTTTCCTATTCTTGCTCTTGAAGGTGCAAGTCGCGATTCTAAATTGATGGTCGCCGGCAGCCTAATGGGGCCGGCAATACCAGGAGGCGGCAAGGCTCTTGGCGCCTTCTGTTGTCCATGTTGCTCAAAGGAGGATGTGGCTATGAAGACAAACCTCGATTTTACCCCTCTATACCGGTCCAGCATCGGCTTCGACCGCATGGTCGACATGCTTGAAAGTGCGAGCCGTGTGGCCTCGTTCGACAACTGGCCGCCCTACGATATCGCCAAGGTTGATGATGATCAGTATCGCATCACGATGGCGGTCGCCGGTTTCTCGCAGGACCAGCTGACCGTCACCCACCAGCCCAACATGCTGGTTGTGAGCGGGTCGCAATCCGGCGATGAGAACGGCCGGTATCTGTACCGCGGCATCAACGGGCGCGCTTTCGAGCGTCGGTTCGAACTGGCCGATCATGTCAAAGTCGAGGGCGCCAGCCTTGAGAACGGGCTGCTGAGCATCGATCTCAAGCGCGAGGTTCCCGAGGAGATGAAACCGCGCAAGATCGAAATCTCCAGCGGGGCTCCCATGCCGAAGATCGAGGCGCCCAAGGTCGAGACCGACAAGCTGGCCGCCTGAGCAATCCACCATGAAGGCTTTCGCTTGAGCCGGGCGTCCCGCCCGACTCAGAGACCTACAAAAGGAGAAAGACAATGAGCGTACGTGACTTGATCCCATGGGGCCGGGGCAACGGAAACTCGGCGCCCAGTCTCTTCCCCGACGGAGATCGAGACCCCTTCGTCTCCCTCCACCGGGAGGTAAACCGGCTGTTCGATGACGCCTTCCGCAGCTTTGGCGCCAGACTGCCGGCCTTCGGTCCCTCTTTCGCCGCCAGTTGGCCGAGTGTCGAAATCTCCGACACGGACAAGGAAGTCCGCGTCACGGCGGAAATACCTGGCCTGGACGAGAGCGACATAGAAGTCCTGCTGGAAAATGGGGCGCTCAAGCTTAAAGGCGAGAAGCGTTCCGAGACCGAGGACAAGGACCGGCAGTTCTCCGAGCGCTTCTACGGTCGCTTCGAGCGCCTCATTCCGCTCGGCTACGAGGTCGAAGAAGACAAGGTCAACGCCACCTTCAAGAACGGGGTGCTGACCGTGACGTTGCCCAAGACCGAGCGGGCGCAGGCGAAGGCCAAGCGGATCGCAATCAACGGGAAGAACTGACGGATGCAGTATGGGTGGCGGCCCTTACGGCCGCTGCCCGTGCGACCCTTCATAACGGGAGGGACAGGCAATGGAGACAGTTCAAAGCAGCGACAACATCAGGAACCCAACCAAGACGTCCGTCCGGCCGGACAATGACAATCGGCCTCGTCTAGACGGGCCGGCTTTGTCAATGGGACGGTCAGTGTTTCCGGAGGGCGCAGTGGCGCGGATCTACCAGCCCTGCCGCTCGGCCATGACCTCGGCAAAGCCCCACAGGGACTGGCGATTGGTCTTCGAACGCCGCACAGCCCCGTTCATCGAGCCGCTGATGGGCTATACCGGTGGCCGGGACACCCTGACCCAGGTTGAACTGAACTTTCCGACGCTGGAAGCGGCGATCCGTTATGCCGAGCGTCAAGGCCTCAATTACGTGGTGCAGGCGGCACCTCCTGCTTCCCCGGCCAAGATCAGGAGACAACATGTATCGGAGGAAAAACAGGCCTTTTCCGACCTGGTTTGGCAGCGGCTGCAGTTGGCTTGGCTCCAGGCAAGTCACGGCTATGGCGCCGGTGCACAGACAGCGCACATACAGACGGCGCTTTCGGAGCCCGAGACATTCTACGCCTCTCCGATGGAGGTCGTGGACGACCCGGTGCTCGCACCCGACGAGAAACGCGCCGTGCTCAAGAACTGGGCCTGGAACGAGTATCTGATCGACCTGGCCACAGCCGAAGGCATGCCGGAAAATGCACGCCCGTCGCGATTGGACGAGGTCGAACTCGCCTTGCTGGCCTTGGAAGTCCGAAACCGGGGCTTCCAGACCAGGACCAGCCCGGTGCACTCCCGGATAGCCGCATGATAAGGCAAGAAGGAACCCACGGATCGTCTTCGACGCCCAACGGACCATCCTGAACCTCTTCCCGCTTGCGGTCGCGGCAGCGGGCGGGCGAGCGCCGACAACTTTCCCAATGCGTGGGCGCCCGATTGCGCCTCGGCAGAACTCGGCCGAGTTGTTAGGATCGCGCTGATATGGACGCTCCAATGAATGGCGACAGAGGTTCCTATGTATCAATCCTTCAACGGCTCCGCCCATCCCCTGGCACCGAAAGAGATCGCGATCGCTGCCGTCCCCGAAGACGAGCGGGTCTGGGTCCCACAGGCGGAGGGCGTGTGGTTCCGACCACTTATGCTCAACACAATGCAGGGGCAGTGGTGCAATCTGCTCCGCGTACGCCGGGCCGGGATATTAAGCCGTCATCTGCATCCGGCCCCCGTGCATGGATATGTGATCAAGGGGCGTTGGCACTATCTTGAACACGACTGGGTGGCAGAGACCGGATCTTACGTTTTCGAGCCGCCCGGTGAAATCCACACGCTCACGGTTCCAAGCGACGTGCCCGAGATGATCACCTTCTTCAACATTTCCGGCTGCATGGTTTACCTGGACAAGGATAACAAGCAGATTGGTTTCGAGGACGTTTTCACCAAGATCGACATGTGCAGAAATCATTATGCGAGCGTGGGTCTCGGTAAGGATTTCGTCGATCAGTTCGTGCGGTAGACATCCGCCCGTTTGTCTTCCGCGCCGATGAGTTCGCGCTCCGCCACAGAGGCGAAACGAGGAGATCTTGGTGACCGATTCCATATGGGCCATGCCCTTCTTCGCGGGCAAGACCGTCGTCATTACCGGAGGCACGACAGGCATCGGAAACGGCATCGCCATGGCGTTCGCCGGGGCCGGGGCAATCGTCCACGCGACGGGGGCCACGGCCGCCGAGGTAGCGGCCGCTCGTGCATACGGCACCCCCGTCTCGTATTCAGTACTCGACGTCCGGGACATGACTGCGGTCGAAGGATATTCCAGTCAGTTCACATCCGTTGCAGCGCTCGTAAATTGCGCAGGGGTAAACCTGCGCGCCGCCGAATTCACTGTCCAGGGTTTCGAAACGGTGGTCGATATCAATCTCACCGGCTCCATGCGGAGTGCGAGCGCGTTCCGAGGGGCACTCTCGAACGGGGGCGCCATCGTCAACATCGCCTCGATGTTCGCGTTTTTCGGCGCGGCTCATGCGCCGGCTTACGCCGCATCCAAGGGCGCGGTCGTGCAACTTACCAAGTCACTTGCGATCGCCTATGCCGGGGATGGCATTCGCGTAAACGCATTGGCGCCTGGCTGGATCGAGACCGCCATGACCGCCGCGCCACGGGCCGATCCAGCTCGCAACGCGGAATTGATGAAACGCACTCCGATGGGTCGCTGGGGTACGCCGGGCGACCTGACTGGCCCCGCCTTGTTCTTGTGTTCGCCGCTCGCGGGGTTCATCACTGGGGCAATTTTGCCGGTTGACGGTGGCTATCTCATTGCGTGAGGCGTTGGCTATGCTGCGCGACCGATCTCCAAGCCTGTGTCGTCGAGATCAAGATCGAACGCGACCAATCGACCATGCCTGACCGCAATTGCCGCCACCAACTCCGCAAGCTCGCCATCCGTATGCTCGCAAAAAGCTGCCTGTTTCCTGACAATCGTGACCGCATCCCGGGTCGATACGACAGAGAACGGCCTCCGGGATCTCACGAATGATTCCGCAACCTCCGCGACGGATGAAGCTCGGTCAAAATTATCTTGCATAGTTGCACCTCTGTACGACGCTAGCCCAAGCTCGGCCCGCGCAAATTGTTCCCATTGGCCTAATGCAGCCTGGTTGGCATCCGGCTTGGGCTCCTTTGTGAGCGAAGGCCGGGAGCAACGCGACATGGCCGTCGCCGTCTGCCTTAGACAGTCGGCTGGACGCATTCGTCTCCGAATGCGGACACGGGGCCGGACGCCTAAAAACGAGGAGGATCAGATGTGTCCAAGCCGCTCGCCAAAGTTTCCGATCCTGGGACCACCGCAGTTCGGCGCAACAAGTCGCCGGGAGATCTGCTTGCTCGCGTTGATTGCGGTCGACTGACTCCTGGCTCATTCGCCGCCTCGCCGGCTGGCTCCGGTCGGCCGGCCTCGTCCGTCTTCGTCATCGCTGGCCGGCGGACGATCCAATCCACCAAACCGGCTTCGGTCTCCTCGCAGGCCACGAATTCGCGCACCAGACTTCGCGCCAGCTCGCGCCATTGACACTCGGGCACGTTCATCTCCGCGATCAGATCTCGGCATGCAGCGCGTATGATGTCGGCATCGAAGGCTGACACGGCGACAGGACCACGGTCTGCATTCTTTGCTCGAGCAGTGTCGTCGCCCTGACGTTCGCGAAAGCGCCTCAGCACCTCGCGCGATGCGGCGATCGCTTGTCGGGTTTGACTCATAGCCTCGTAAAATCCAACTTCGCGGACCAGTGAGCGGTGCCGCGATAGAATGAAGTCCTCCATAACCGCATGCGCAGTGTCCGTACGCGTTGCAACCATCGCCGCCTCCCTGCAGGCGCACCCAATGCTTGCAGCTTCTGCCGGTGTTCGGGCGGCCGCCTGCATTTGTCGTGTCGCTGCTATGATCGCGTGAGTTAAAGCCGGTGAAGCGTCGCTGCAATTACAAATGTAAGTGTGGCATCCGATAAGCGGTATGCCCGCTGGCTGCGGCGGCGGCGAATTCGTTCTTCAGACGGTCGAAGTCTTCCTGTCGAAGGGCTCTCCGCGTTGCCGGAACGAGGAATCAGGATCCGGACAAAATGCATGCGGCCGTGCCGCCGTTCAGGGGGCGCTATTGGCGAAAATCCGCCAATTTGCGCCAGTCGAAGACAACGCCCACTCCAGGCTCGTCGGGTGCTATCGCCAAACCATCCTGAAGCCTAAGCGGCTCGGTGGTGTAAAGGTCAATATCGAAACTATGCGCCTCCACCCAGCCGGCATTTGTCTGACCTGCAACGAGACTGACATGAAGTTCCTGCATCCCGTGACTGCAGACCGGAATGCCAGCCTTGCGTGAGAGCGCTGCCACGCGCAGCCAGCCTGTGACCCCGCCGCAGTTGGAGGCGTCGGGTTGGATGTAGCTGAGATTCGACCAAGCGAAGGCATGCTCGAACTCCTCGATGACATGCAGGTTTTCTCCCATTGCCAGGGGCATTCCGGTCGCCTTGGCAATGCTGGCGTAACCCTCATAGTCGTCGGGTATGATGGGCTCCTCGAACCACAGCAGATCGTAGGCGGCGAATGCTCTCGCTGCCTCGATCGCTCGCGGGACGTCGAGCGCGTAGTTAGCGTCAACCATAAAGGTGACATGAGGTCCTATGCGCTCGCGAACTGCCTTCACCCGGGCCACATCCTCGGCCAGGTCGTCCTTGCCGACCTTGATCTTCACCCCGGTGAAGCCGCCATTGAGGTAGGAATCGATGCTGGCCAAAAGCTGATCGAGGGTAAAGTTTAGGTCGATGCCGCCGCGATAGGCCTTGGCGCTCTTCCCGGCCCCGCCCGCCATCTGCCAAAGCGGCAGGCCGCTACGCCGGCCCTTGAGGTCCCACAACGCGATGTCGATCGCCGAAATCGCGAAAGAAGCGATGCCGCCGCGCCCGACATAGTGGATGTGCCAGAGCATGCCGTCGTAAATCGTGTCGATCTGCGTCGTGTCGCGAGCCTTGAGGAACGGCGCGAGGTCGTGATCGATCATTGCCTTGATCGCATAGCCGCCCCTGCCGCCGGTGTAGGTGTAGCCTGTGCCCTCGGTGCCGTCGGCAAGCCTCAGCGTGACGGTGACCAGCTCGAAATGCGTGTGCGCGCCGTGCTTGGCATCGGTCATCACCTCACGCAGTGGGACCCGGAACAGCCGGGTCTCGACTTCCTTGATTTCGGTGCGGCTCATGCTGCGCTCCATTCAGGTTTTTTCATCGGACCATAATTGCACCGGCAGCGCTGACTGGCAACAATGTGGCTGATCTTTCAGCGGTTCTGAAGCCAGTCTGTCATTTTTGGTCCTACAAAAGCACCAATCCGCTTGTGCTTTGGTCCGATTTACCTTCTAATAACAGAACCATCTGGGAGGAAAAGGCTTGCTGGATACGGAAGAGCGTCCTGAGATGCCCGCGGCTATTCTCGCCGCCCGCGCGGCCGACGCGATGGTGGCCGGCATAGAGGCCGACATCACGTCCGGAAGGCTTGGCGACGGCAGCTACCTGCCGGCCGAGCGCGAACTGATGATCGAGTATGGTGTGGGCCGGGGCGTTGTGCGTGAGGCGATTGCGCGCCTGGCCAGCCGCGGCCTAGTGGAAGCGCGTCCGCGGTTCCGGCCCGTGGCGCGCCGGCCTGGCCTGGATGCCGCGCTCGGCGCCCTCGACGGCATTGTAGGACATCTGCTGAGCGACCAGGCGGGCGTGAAGAACCTCTACGACATGCGCGTCTTCCTCGAGGCGTCGCTGGCGCGCAACGCCGCCATCCATGCCCGCAAGGATGACGTCACAGCCCTGAGGGCGGCGCTGGCGATGAACGAGGCGGCCATCCCGGATTCTGAGAAATTCTATGCGACGGACGTGGCGTTCCACGCAGCGCTCTATGACATCGCGCGCAACCCGGTGCTGCCTGTCGTGCACAAGGCATTTACCGCATGGCTGTCGCCGCATTGGATGCGCATGCCACGGTCGCCCGAGCGCAACCGCGTGAATTTCCTCAGCCATCGTGAAATCTGCACGGCCATCCTTGAGCGAGATCCTGACGGTGCCGAGCGGGCGCTGCTCAACCACCTCTCGGCGGCCTGGGAGTATGTCCGCGGAACATTCGAAAGCCGTGAGGCGCCGGAAGCATGACGCAGTCCTACGACCATATCGTGGTGGGCGGCGGAGCAGCCGGCTGCGTCGCGGCGGCAAGGCTTGTCAAAGCGGGACGGCGAACCCTGCTGCTGGAGGCCGGCCATTCCCATCATCACCCCTTGCTCGACATGCCGCCCGGCATCTTCAAGATGATCAACGGCTCGAAATTCATGCGCTATCACCGCACCGAGCCGCAGGCCCATCTCGACCGGCGCGTCCATGAAATCTCGCAAGGCAACGTGCTGGGCGGCGGCACCTCGGTCAACGCCCAGGTCTACATGCGAGGCCGCTCGGCCGATTATGAGGAGTGGGACGAGCTGCTGCGCGGCAACAATGCCGGCGTACGCTGGAACTGGCAGGCGGTGCTGCCGCATTTCACCGGCATGGAGGGAAACAACCGCCTCGGCGGCGAACTGCATGGAAGCGAAGGTCCGCTGCTGGTCTCGGATCCAGGCCACATCGATGATGTTTCCCGTTGGTTCGTCCAGGCCGTCCAAGGCCTTGGATTGCCGTACAACCATGACTTCAACGGACCGTCGCAGCGCGGGGTCGGCTTCTACCAGTTCATGAACCGGCGGGGAAAGCGAAGCAGCGCCGCCTATGCCTTCATCGAGCCGCTGACGAATGATCCCAAGCTGACGCTGAAACTCAATTGCACAGTCAGCCGGCTGCTGATCGAAAACGGTCGGGTCACCGGCGTCGTCTATTCGGATGCGTCGGGCGCCGAGCATACCGTCCATGCAGATGCCGACGTGATCGTCTCGTCCGGTGCCCTCGTCTCGCCGAAACTGCTCATGCTGTCCGGCATCGGCCCCGCCGAGGCGCTTGCCGGGCACGGTATTTCCTGCGTCGCCGACCTGCCCGGGGTCGGCGAAAACCTGATCGACCATCCGGAGGTGCCGATCATCGCCACCGCAAACGGCCCATACGGCTATTTCAGGCAGGGCCAAGGCTGGAGGATGATCAGGAACGGCCTGCATTTCAAGCTCTTCGGCACCGGCACGATCCTGTCAGCGGGGGTGGAGGCCGGAGCCTTCGTCAATCCGGCCGATCCCGAGGGCGAACCGACGATCCAGGCCTTCTGCGTGCCGCACGTCTATCTGGACCGCGATATCCTGACCTTGGTCGAGAACACCTATGGGCTTACCGTGACGACAGTGGTGGTGAAGCCAAAGTCGCGCGGTTTCGTAAGGCTGCGTTCGGCGGATCCGAAGGACATGCCGATCGTTTCGCCGAACCTCCTTAAACATCCCGACGACATGAGGGAAATGATCTGCGGCCAGCGTTATTTCCTGCAGGCTTTTCAGACCAAGCCGCTCGCCGATCGGGTCAAGGCCATTGCCGTGCCAAGCCAGGATGATCTCAGCGACGAAGCCATGACAAAGCATTGCAAGCGCTTTGTGAAGACCAACTACCATCCGGCCGGGACATGCCGGATGGGCTCGGACAGCGACCGGATGGCGGTGCTGGACGCGGCGCTGCGCGTGCGCGGAATAGACAATCTGCGGGTTGCCGACATGTCGGCCTGCCCCAACATCAATGCCGGCAATACGGCGGCGCCCGCCATGATGCTGGGCGACCGCTGCGCCGACTTTATTTTGGAGGCGGCATAGCGCCTGATCCAGCTTCCCGACGGCGTCATCGCCGAAGCCGTCTGGGCCGATATCGTGAGGAAATTACACAGTCGCTGAAAGCGACGATAAAGGAGGAAAGAGCATGATCATTACCCGTCGAAAACTACTGGTTGGCTCCGCCGTCGGCGCGGTCGCGCTGACACTCGGCTCACGCGCCTTCGCGGCGCTCCCGCCGCTCGCCAAGAAGGACAAGTACAAGGTCGGTTTCGCCCAGACGGAAAGCAACAATCCGTGGCGTCTTGCCGAGACCAAGAGCATGCAGGACGAAGCCGCCAAGCTTGGCCATCAGCTGGTCTACACGGATGCCGCCGGTTCGTCGGCCAAGCAGGCCTCCGACGTGAACTCGATGATCGCGCAGGGCGTCGACGCAATCTTCCTGCCGCCCCGCGAAGACAAGCCCCTGGTGCCGGTCATCCTTGCCGCGCGCGATGCCGGCATACCGGTGTTTCTGGTCGACCGCGACGTTGATCACACCATGGCAAAGCCGGGCGAGGATTATGTCTGCTTCATCGGTTCGGATTTCATCGAGGAGGCGACCCGCGTCGGCGAATGGCTGGTCAAGAACGCCAATGGCAAGTCGAAAATCATCGAGCTGGAAGGCACGACCGGAGCCTCGGCCGCTACCGACCGCAAGAAAGGCTTCGACGATTTCATCGCCAAGCACTCGCAGTTCACCATCCTGGCGTCGCAGTCCGGCGACTTCGCCCGCGACAAGGGCCGGCAGGTCGCCGAGACGCTGCTTCAGGCGCACCCTGATGCGGATATCATCTACGCGCATAATGATGAGATGGCGCTGGGCGCCATCGCCGCTTTGGAAGCAGCCGGCAAGACCCCGGGCAAGGATGTGCTGATCTTGTCGATCGACGGCGAGAAGGAAGGCGTCCAGGCGATCATTGACGGCAAGATCGGCGCTATCTGCGCTTGCAGCCCGCTGTTCGGGCCGAAGGCCTTCGCTACGATGGCCGACTATGCGGCCGGCAAGAAGATCCCGCCGTTCATCAAGAACGAGGATGCCTTCTTCGACGCCACGAACGCGAAGAAAGACTTCGATATTGCGTTCTGATATCCACTTTCTTTCCAGTTGCCCTACCCGCTTCGGCGGGTAGGGTTTGGGAGTTTGACGATGACCGCTCAGCCGGACCAAGCCGCGCTGCTCCTGGACATGCGTGACATCCAGAAGCGTTTTGCCGGCATCCCTGCCCTGGCCGATGCCTCGCTCCAGGTTCTTCCGGGCGAGATCCACGCACTCATCGGCCAGAACGGTGCGGGCAAATCGACACTTATCAAGGTGCTCACCGGCTATTACCGCCGGGATGCGGGGCAGGTGCTGTTCGAACGGAAGCCGTTCGAAGTTGGGTCTCCGCATCAGGCGCAGGTCAGCGGCATCAGCACCATCTACCAGGAGATCAATCTCGTACCGCTGCGCTCGGTGACCGAGAACATCTGCCTTGGACGCGAGAAGCGCCGCCGCGGCCTGCTCGACTGGAGCGCGATGCATGCGGAAGCCGAGCGCCTGCTCAGCCGCTTCTCGATCGGCATCGACGTGCGCCGCCCGCTCAGCGATTTCAACACCGCCACGCAGCAGATGGTGGCGATCGCCCGCGCCATCGGCTTTTCCGCCCGCCTCGTGATCATGGATGAGCCGACCTCCTCGCTGGACGAGCGTGAAGTCTCGGTCTTGTTCAGCGTTATCCGTCAGCTCAAGGCCGACGGCGTCTCCGTTCTGTTCGTCAGCCACAAGCTCGACGAGTTGTACGAGGTCTGCGACCGGGTCACGATCATGCGTGACGGCCGCACGGTGCGAAGCGCGGCGATGAGCGACATCGGCAAGCTGGAGCTGGTCGCGGCCATGCTCGGCCGCGACGTCGCAGCCGTCGAAAGCCACGCGACCGCGTTCGGCGAACGCGATCGGTCGAGGATCGGGGATGTGCTGTTTACCGCGCAAAGGCTGGCAGCCGGCCAGTTGGTCCGTGACGTGAGCTTCGACCTGCGCCGCGGCGAGATCGCCGGCTTTGCCGGCTTGCTCGGCGCCGGCCGCACCGAAACAGCCCGCCTCGTATTCGGCGCCGACCGCCGGAGCGCAGGCGAGATGACGATGGAGGGCGCGTCCTACCATCCCGCACGTGCCGCCGATGCCATCGCCGCAGGGATGGGCTTCTGCACTGAGGACCGCAAGGCCGAGGGCATCGTGCCGGAAATGACCGTCGCGGAGAACATAACACTGGCACTGCTGCCGAAAATCAGCCGCAATGGCATCCTGAACGAGGCCCGGCAGAAGGAGATCGTCGAGCGCTTCATTCGTGAACTCGACATCAAATGCTCGGGGCCTAACCAGAAGGTCCGCGAGTTGTCGGGCGGCAACCAGCAAAAGGTGCTGCTTGCCCGCTGGCTGGCAATGAACCCGAAGCTGCTCATTCTCGATGAGCCGACCCGCGGCATCGATGTCGGGGCCAAGGCCGAGATCCAGCGCCTCATCCGCAAGCTTGCCGATGACGGGCTCGGCGTGCTGATGATCTCCTCGGAACTCGAGGAAGTGATGGAAGGAGCCGACCGCATATTCGTGCTGCGCGAAGGAGTGAGGGTGGCCGAACTGGAAGGCCAGGCAGCCGACGAGGAGGACGTGCTCGCGGCGATGGCGCATGGCGGCGCGGCGAAGGAGGCAGCGTGAGCGATCTGGCCACACCATCCGCAGCCAACGACGCTGGAAACCGCCGCTTTGATGTGTTCGGTTTCCTGGCGCGCTACGGCACGGTGATCGCGCTTGTGCTGCTGGTGGTCTTCAACCTTGCCTATACGCGCAATTTCGCGACGCTGCAGACACTCAACGTCAACCTAACCCAGGTCTGCACAATTGTGATCGTCGCGGTGGGGATGACCCTGGTGATCGCCACCGGCGGCATCGACCTGTCGGTTGGTTCGCTGATGGCGATCTCCGGCGCATTGGCGCCGATGATCTTCATGGGCACGATCTTCCCGGTCGGAAACATCTATCTGGCGGTAGCCGTCGCGATGATTGCCTCGATCCTCGTCGCCGGCCTGTTCGGGCTGTTCAACGGCTGGTTGGTCTCGCGTTTCCGCATCCAACCGATCGTCGCAACGCTCGTGCTGTTCATCGCCGGGCGCGGGATCGCGCAGGTCATGACCAACGGCAATCTGCAGACCTTCCGCGTGCCGCAATTCCAGTGGATCGGACTTGCCCGCCCGCTCGGCATTCCCGCGCAGGTCATCATCATGGCCGTGCTGGTTGCGGCGGCCGCTTGGGCCCTTCACCGCACGGTGTTCGGGCGAAGCATCCTGGCGGTCGGCGGCAATGAAAAGGCCTCTGAACTCGCCGGCATCGCCGTATCGAGGATCAAGCTCGCTGTCTATGCGATCAGCGGCCTGTGCGCGGGGCTAGCCGGGCTCGTCGTCATTGCGATCAACTCCTCCAGCGACGCCAATCTCGTGGGGCTGGGCATGGAACTCGACGCCATCGCGGCGGTCGCGGTGGGCGGCACGCTGTTGAGTGGCGGAAAGGCCACAATCATCGGCACCCTGCTGGGCGCACTGACCATCCAGTTGGTGCGCTACACGCTGCTCGCCAATGGCGTGCCCGACGCCGCTGCGCTCGTCGTCAAGGCCGGCATCATCGCATTCGCCGTCTGGCTGCAGCAGCAACACCGGGTGTAATCCATGAACAGCGCCAGACTGGTTCGCATCATCGGCACTTACGGTGTCGTCATCGCGCTTGCAGCCCTCGTCCTGTTCGGATTCCTGCGCTACGACCGCTTCCTCGGCCTCTTCAACGTGATGAGCGTTCTGCGCTACAACTCGATGTTCGCGCTCGTCGCGCTCGGCATGTGCTTCGTGATCATGACCGGCGGCATAGACCTGTCCGTCGGCTCCGTCGCCGCCTTGGGCAGCGTCGCGTCGGCCCTGGCGAGCCCGCACGGCATCGTGGCAGGCCTTGCAGCGGGCGTTGGCGCCGGCCTGGCAGCCGGGCTGATCAACGCGCTCCTGGTTACGCGCGGAAACCTGATGCCATTCATCGCCACGCTTGCCACCATGCTGGCCGCAAGCGGCTCGGCGCTGCTTCTGGCCGGCAACCAGACCGTTTCGGTGTCTTATGATTCGGGCTTCACCGCCATCGGCCAAGGGAATTTCTGGATTTTCCCGATTCCGGCAGTCATCGCCCTGGTTGCCTATGCCGTCGGCTCAGTGGTCCTGAACTACACCAGCACGGGACGGACGGTGCTGGCCATCGGCGGTGGCGAGGATGCCTCGCGGCTGATGGGGCTGCGCACTGACCGCGTCAAATTTCTCGTCTATGTCGCAAGCGGGTGCCTGGCCGGGCTCGCCGGCGTCGTCCTCGCTTCTCAGTTCGGCGCAGGCCAGCCGATCGAGGGCGTCGGCTGGGAGCTGTTTGCCATCGCAGCCGTGGTCGTGGGCGGGACGCTGCTGACCGGCGGCTCGGGCTCGGTGTTGACCACGCTGGCCGGCGTGCTGTTGCTCGGGATCCTTTTCAACGTCCTGAACTTCGAAAACGGCATGGGTTGGATTTCGCTGTCAGCGTACTGGCAGTCGGTGATCCGCGGGCTGTTTTTGCTCGTCGTCGTCCTTCTCCAGGCACGGCTTACGGCAAGGCGCGAAACTGCCTGAGGATGGCGAGCACACTCGAGCACGACGAGCTCAAAAGAGCTCTGACGCTGCAGAATAAGTGCGCGTTGCGCGCCCGGCCAATGAGCGCATCCCGCAGACTTTCTGCGGCGATGCTTCCCCGGTGCACCTGGGGTCCGACACCCTTGGAGCGGGATCCGCAAGCGGATCCTGGTGCAGTCACATGGCCGTCCTGGAGACGGTCATTTCCCGGCGACCGCCACGAACACGGACTGCCCCTGCCTTTCCAGCCGAAACAGGATGGGCTTGCTCTGCCGGCGAGAGTTCGCCCACTCCTCGACGATATCCGAAGGCTCCGTCACGCGCCGATCGTTGGCCGATATGATGACATCGCCGGGCTGCAATCCGCTCCGGGCGGCAAGGCCATCGGGAGCCACTTCCACGACGAAGACGCCGGTTGTTCCTGATTTGATGCCTAGCTGCTGACGCGCCTGATCCGGAATCGGGCTGAGGGATAGGCCGAGGCCTTCGGCCGCCGACTTCTTGTCGGGAACAGCGCCGGTCTTCACCTCCGCATCCTTGCGCTCACCGATGACAAGCGCGATCTCCTGGTCCTTGCCGCCGTTACTCCGTGTCAGAGTGGCCTTGCTGCCAGGCTTCTGACTAGCCGTCGCAAGCGTGAGGTCATGGACACCCTCAATGCCCTTGCCGTTGAATCGGGTGATCACGTCACCCGGCTTCAAGCCGGCTTTCTCCGCCGGGCTGCCGGGCTCGACCGAAGCAACCAGCGCGCCCTTGTCATCCTTCATCCCGAGGGCCTCAGCCAGCGACGGCGTGATGTCCTGCAGGCGGACCCCGATGAAGCCGCGCTCGATCCGGCCGGTTCGGATCAACTGGTCGGCGATGCTCTGGGCGGTGCGCGATGGCACCGCAAACCCGATTCCGATGCTGCCGCCCGACGGCGAGACAATGGCGGTGTTGACGCCGATCACCTCGCCACGTGCGTTGAACAGCGGACCGCCCGAGTTGCCTCGATTGATCGACGCGTCCGTCTGGAGAAAATCGTCGTACGGCCCGGCTTGAATGTCTCGCGAGCGGGCCGAAAGGACGCCGACAGTGACTGTCCCCCCGAGCCCGAAGGGACTGCCGATCGCGATTGTCCATGCGCCCGGCTGCATTGCATCCGAGTCGCCCCATTTGGTCGTGGTCATGTTGGGCCGCGGGTCGACCTTCAGCACCGCTATATCGGTGGCGGGGTCACGGCCGACCAATTGCGCCGGCGCCGTTTCCTTGTCGGAAAATACGACATGGATCTCTGTCGCATCGGCAACGACATGGTTGTTGGTGACGATGTAGCCGTCGGCACTGATCACAAATCCGGAGCCAAGCGCCTCCCTCACCTGCGGCTGAACGGGTCCGAGGCCCTGGCCATCGAACGGACTTGTAAAGTCGCCCGCCGTCGTCTGGTCCTGGACAACCTCCCGGGTCGTGATCGCGACCACGGCCGGCAATTTCTGCTGGATGATCGCTGTGAAGTCGGTCGGGGTATCCTGGGCCAGGACAGGCGCCACGCCACTGGCCGAGAGCATCAGCGCAATCGCAATCAAGCGCGTTGCAAATCGTCTTTGCATATCGTGAGACATTGCTGGACCTCCTGCCGGACAGCCCCGGCCGCTCGGCCGCGCCGCGCGGAGCCGGTGCTCCGGACGCTAGAACTGCCAACAAAGCTGTTTGTTTCAGCCCCCCGGAAAAATGGCACGGCCAGGAAAAATAGCCCGACCGCGAGGGTCCGGAAGGCAGCAGCCGGGAATCATTGAGGCCGTCGAGTTGAACCGTCCACAGGACTGGTCCCGGACGTGGCAGAAATCAGCAAAGCGACTTCGTCAGCTCCGGCAAATGCCCGATATGCCCATGGAGCCAACCTAGCGGCTGAGGTGCCTCTACCGGGCCTGGTGCGAAAAGGATCTGCAATGAAAGAGGGAGCTCCACAGCCGCCGAGAGACGCGGCTGTGATCACCACCGCTCGAACTCCCTCAAGGGAACAAAAGGGTACCAACTAAGTTCGGCCCCCATAATGAGGATGCCTATATGGACCTGTTGCCCCAGTCTGCCGAACACACCGTCTCCCCGCCGCCCGCTCCAGACCTTCACCGGCTTTTGTTCGATCCAAACTTGCGTATACACGGCTTGATTGATGACACTGTCGTCACCAAAGCCTTGGACGATTTGAAAGCCGTGCGTTCCGGGGAAGACGATCTCTACGTTGAAATCGACACGCCCGGAGGCGACGCCGACGGCGCGCGACGTCTAGCTCTAGAGTTCAAACTTTTTCTGAAACACTCGGGCCGCAACGGCTACATCATTGGCAAGAATACGGTTTACTCTGCCGGGGTAACGGTCCTTGCCGCTTTCCCGAAAGCCTGCAGGTTCCTTTGCCCGCAAGCAGTCCTGCTGATTCATGAAAGAAGGCTTGAGAAAGACTTGGTTCTGAATGGACCAATTCGAAGCTGTCTTCAGATCGTTCGCGAACAACTTGCGCTGTTGGAAACGGCAGAGCGACTCGAGAATGAAGGGTTCGCCGATCTCGTCCAAGGTTCTCGAACATCGCTGGAAGAGCTGCGCGACCATGCCCTGAACAGCTGCTACCTGATGGCAGCAAGAGCTTTGGAGCTAGGCCTTGTTGAAGACATTGCCCATTAACTTGATGCCTCGATGCAAACGGCAGAGCGGAGTCAAACACGCTTGCCTCACTCATGTCGGCGGCGACCATGAACGACGAGGTTGACAAGATAGAGCGGGCCGGCGGCTGTCTTTGCGGGTCTGTGAGGTATGTTGTCACCGGCGCGCCGTTGCGCGTTGGCTTGTGTCATTGCCAGGATTGCAAGCGAACCAGCGGCAGCACCTACAGTGCCTTTGCCGTGTGGCCGCGGTCGGCTTACCAGTGCAAGGGCGAGCTTGCGGCGTTCAACGGCAGAGGTTTTTGTCCGGCATGCGGGTCGCGCGTGGTGAATCTCCGCGACGACGAAGCCGAGATCATGATCGGCACTCTCGACGATGCGCCAAACGACCTTCTCCCGACATACGAGCTTTGGACCCCCCGGCGCGAAGCCTGGCTCCACAACCTGCCTTGGGCTGACCAATTCGCGGGCGATCGCACCGAAGAAGGCCAAAATTGGCGCGAGGCCCGACGAGTATGACCATGCTCGAATGGCCCTCCACCCCTTGAACCGTGAAAGTCAGCTTGATGCGCGATGAATCACTCAAGTTCTTGAAGGAAATTGTGGCGACCCCGTCGCCGAGCGGCTTTGAGCAACCCGTAGCGGAGCTTTTCCGCGAGTATGTTCGTCCCTATGCCCACAGGTTGACCACGGACGTCATGGGCAATGTCACGGCGATCATCAATCCTGAGGCGTCTATGCGCTTCATGTATGCCGGGCACATGGATGAGGTCGGCTTCATCGTCCATTACATCGACGATGACGGCTTTCTTTTCTTCAGCACCATAGGTGGAACGGACGTTGCCACTGAAATCGGCCAGCGTGTCTGGGTGCACGGCAAGGAGCCGATCCTGGGCGTCGTAGGTCGCAAAGCAATCCAGACGTTCAAAGCCTCTGACACGTCTCAAACTCCCTCGCTGATGGAACTATGGATCGATATCGGCGCGAGTTCGCGAGAGGAAGCGTTGAAGGTCGTAGAGGTCGGCAGCGCGGTCACTATCCACGGCGAGTTTGCGGCGCTACAGGGCAACCTTGCTGTCGGACGAGCGTTCGACAACAAGGTTGGCCTCCTCATCGGCGCCGAGGTCCTGCGCTGCCTCTCCGAGGAGGGAGGCGTTCACCCCGGCGTGGGCCTCTATATCCTGGGTACGGTTCAAGAGGAAATTGGTTCCCGAGGCGCGATGACCTCAGCGTTCAATATCGCGCCTCGAACCGGCCTCGCAATTGATATGGGCGTGGCAATGGACTATCCGCGCGCTCGCGCCGAGGATCAGGGCAAACTGGACCTTGGGAAAGGGCCGGCAATCACTCAAGGCGCGAACACCAACCCGGTGGTGTTCAATCTGCTGAAGTCGGTGGCCGAGAAAGAGGGCCTACCTTATCAGCTTCAGGCGGTGGGCAGCTCAAGCCCTACCGACGCGCGTGTCATGCAGCAGAACCGAGGCGGCGTCGCAAGTGGGGTGCTCTCCGTGCCTTTGCGTTACATGCATACCCCGTCGGAAGTTGTTTGCCTGGATGATGTGCAAACGACGATTGACCTGGTTTGTGCATATTGCCGGCAATTGACGCCGGAGATCGACTTCACGCCAAGATGAGGCGGCGGGATTGATTGTGGAAGTCGTGGCTCCAACAGTCGCCGATCTGGCGCCTGTCGCCTACCGCCTGGTGCGTCGGTCACCGCGCACCTGCGAAAACCCAACCACGGTCCACTGGGGAGCGCGCCTCAGGTCACCGCGACCGCTTCCACCAAACGCCTGAGGAAATCCGTCAGACCGGCTTCAGGATCATCACCTGCGCCAACGAGCACCGAAATACCCCAGCGCCCAAGCACGGCCTCCTCCACAGGGTTGCGGCTGGGCATGAAGATGAACGAAGGGGGACGATCTTTCTCATATCCAGACCGGTGCCAGGTTTGCCAAAGCCGGTGCAACAGCAGCCGGATGTTTGGATCGGAGAGGCTATAGCCAATGAACAGGATCGTGCTGCCGAGAGCATCGGAGCGAAAGCGGACATCAAGGGGAGAATTGAAGGACAGGCGGTCAAGATAGTCGGTTTCGGTGAGGACAAGGGAAGAGTCCTCGTCAAAGTCGCCGTGAAATTTCACGATGTGCGTTATGCCTCGACGGGCCTGCGCAACGTGCCGTGCGTTGGCCACTTTCACGTACTCTCGACCGTGGATTTCAAAAGCGAGTTCCAGGTTCCGGTCATAGTTCGTCGTATAGATGACGGGAAAATCGAGCGTCACGATGAGACGGTGCAATTCCGATTTCTCGATCCGTTCCTTGGCGACAGACCAGTTTCTGTCCATCCAACTGCGAAGTGGTCCGATGCTGCCATGCTTGATCCGATAGTATTCGGCCAAGGTCTGAAAACGATCGCGTCGCGTGGAAAATTCATCGTCGACGCCGAGCTCCTTTGCCATTCGCTCGATGAGCTTCTCCCAAGACGGAAGTCCGACGCTGATCGATACCCCCGCCCCCACAAACAAAATTGCGCTGCGATGACGAATTGCGTTGGCGAGCGAAGCTATAGGATCATCATCGTTCATGGATAGGTCTTCCGAAGCCACTCGCGTGGGCCGGACCTAAAGGTGCGTGCCCCGTGCGCGGATCTTGGACGGGGCCCCGCAATTCGAGCCAGCACGGCGCACTGCGGGAGCATCGTGCCCCGCCGTCATCGACTAAATCGGATCGACCGTGCACCAGCCAGCCCAGAGGGGGCGGTCCTTGCAGTCCTGCCGAGCCGCTTGCCACCCGAACTGAAGTAGCGGCTGCGAGGACACTGGCTGTGAACTGGAACCGGCGCTGTTGCGGTTTACTGGCCACGATGATTCAGTTCTGCGCCAGCATATTGCGCAAAGCTCTATCGAGTTTCGCATTCACCAAGAGGTTGCGCCGCTTCGCGCCGATAAAGATGGCGAGAGAGTAAATCATTGTAAGAACAGAAATCATCGTCATTCCGGCCTAAACATCAGCGACCGGAGATGTTCCATGCGCCCGGAAATATTCCAGTGCAGGTGTTTTAAATCGCCGAAGCTACGCGCTCAATGCGCGGTTGGTTTCGTGTCCAGGGCGGACGAATTAGCGCAAGGCGGTATTCATCCTCCCACATCGGCGGCGGACTGAAGCGAAATGCTGGTTGTGTCCCCCAGGATGCAATGAAACGCCGATGCTTTGCATGCGGCCCGGAACAAATGCTCGCTTGCACAGTTCGAGCCATGCAGCGGTCGACCCCCGCGCTGCAAGATCGGTAGCCCGATCGCCCGCGCCGGCCCCTCCCACGGCGCGGGCTTTTGTTTGAATTCACGCTGTCGGGGTTGGAGTCGCTCCGCCGTTGTCGCGAGCCGGCTGATATACGCGCTGTCCGGGGCTCGCGGGATGTCGGCGACATCGGCAGTCGCGCAGTCCGGCAGGTCAGCCGATGCACGGGAACAACGCGGCACTGTGATGGTTTGGTGGCCTCGGAAGGTGGCAGAGAACGATGGGCAAAAAGCCCAAACAGCACGCAAAATCCACGGCGGATCGCGAAAATGCGATCGAAGCGCTCTACTTCGCGCGCAAGTGCGGCCTTACGAAGGAAGAGGCACTCAAGATGCTCAGGGAAGCCCCGATCGGGATCGATGATGAAGCCGAAGAGCGCTCCGGCAGTTAGAGTCGATCGCCAATCGCGCGTCGCAGCCGGCCGCGGCGCATGATCTTCTTCACTTCCGATACGCATTTCAACGATCCGCGCATTCTGCGCCTCGACCGGCGTCCCTTCGCCTCGTTGGTAGAGCATGACCAGGCGCTGGTTGCGTTTTGGAACGAAACCGTTGGCCCGAACGACGAGGTCTGGCACCTCGGCGATTTCGCCAAGGGTCCAGCCGAGACCGTGTCTTCACTGCTGTCGTCTCTTAACGGGTCCAAGCACCTGATTATTGGCAACAATGACAGCGCCGCCACCATTGGCGACCCGGCCTGGGCGAGCGTGCACCACTACATGGAGCTTCTTGTCGAGGGCCGCTTGCTGGTTCTGTGTCACTATCCTTTTCGCACCTGGAACCAGATCGGCAAGAGATCGGTAAACCTGCACGGTCATTCGCACGGTCGTCTGAAGCCGATGACGCGCCAGCATGATGTCGGCGTCGACGCCTGGGGGTTTCGTCCGGTAACCTTTGCTGCCATTCAGGCCAGTCGCCGGCGGGGTTAGCCCGGCAGAACGCCGGGCGAGCGAAGGTCTCAGCTTTGCGGGATTCGAGCCGACGAGAGGCCGTCTGTAATCCTGCCGGGCCTGCCACAACGCGACAATCCTGGTTGGGCGACTTCAAATAGGAGAACTGCTTCATATATGCGGTTTTCGCGGTACGCGGACCGCGCCACACCATCAGCTTGAGTGTGGCGAAGTCTTACGGAAGCCCCACCGGCCGTCGCAGCGCGAGATCGAACGCATCGCCTGAGCTCAGCACGTGAACCCTCAGATCATGAATCGAAAGGGCGGCATCAGGCTCACCTTCCGCGATGTTGGAATGGGTCACGCCGGCTGCATCGACCAGATAGACAGCGCCGCTGCCGATGACCTTGAACATCTCGCCCTTCACCACGATCGCCGTGTCTTCATCGATGCCGATGCCGAGGACGCGCGGGTTCTGCGACACCGCCCCGATGAGCCGCCCAATGCGGCCCCGTTCCGCAAAGTGCTGGTCGATGATGACATTCGGCAGCAGGCCCAGTCCCGGCGCCATCCGAATGTGGCCGATCCGAAAGGACGCTGCGTTCGGCCCCTTCACCATCATCGTGTCGCTCATGACCGACGCGCCCGCGGAGGTGCCGGCAATGACGCCTCCGGCTTCATAGATTTCGTGCACCCGCTCGTCGATGGGCGTGTCGCCGATCTGGCTGGTGATCCGGAGCTGGTCGCCGCCGGAGAAGAACACCGCACTCACGTCTGCGAGCGCACTTATTTTCTTTTCATGAGCTGCCTCGAGGCGGTCGTTGACGTAGAGCTCGATGACATCCTTGATGCCCAGTTCACCGAAGGACCTCTGATACTTCTCGAGATAGCCATCCGGCTCATGAGACGCGATGGTGGCAAGCACCAGGCGGCCGTTCGGAACCAGGCTCGCCACCTCCTTCAAGATGACACGATCGCCATCATGGTCCTCGTGGCCGCCGATGATGACGAGCGTTCCGGCTTTACCGTTCGAGGATCGTTTTTTCTTCTTGTCGGTCATTTGTCCACGTCTTTCTTGCGCAGGAAAACGTGTGGGTGGTTGTCCTCGCTGGTCATGAATGCGACTGCGAACTCCCTGCTGTTATGCGCCCATCCAGACACGCCGGTCGCGGTAAGCACGATGGCTCCGGCTTCGCCGCCGATCGCCTCGACTTCCTTGAGCGCGGGATTCAGCACCTGCTCCAGGCCGCCTTCAGCCTGCCCCGAGGACAATGCCTGCCGCGCCGAGAGTGCCTGCATGACACGGGCCGCGAGAGCCTTTCGCGCAATATGCTCACCGTCTCCCGAGAAGGCGACGGCTCCCAATTGGTTGTCGGCATAGTAGCCGCAACCGGGTTGCGGAGAATCCCCCACACGACCCGGAGCACTGCCGTCCAGTCCGCCGGTCGAAGTGCCCACGGCGATGTCCCCGTACTGATCCAGGGCAACCACACCGATCGTATCCTTCGCCTCCGACTTGCTGGAGGCGTCGCGCTGCTGCGGCGTGATCAAATCCGCCGGATCGCAAAGCTCCAGCTGCTTGTCGGCGGCGAAACGCCGGGCCCCCTCCGACGCCAGCAGGATCGGCTCCTCATGCAGCATGGCCTTCGCGACACTGATTGGATGGCGCACGCCCTTGATCACTGCGACGGCACCTACATTGAAGTCCCTGCCCTCCATCAGGCCAGCGCACATCTCGACCTCGCCGTCCGAATTGAGGGCACTTCCATATCCCGCATTGAATGTCGGGTCGGCCTCGAGGACGCGACCGGCAGCTTCCACGGCATCGACCGCCGTTCCGCCGCCGGCCAGGACGGCCCGACCTGCCTCGAGCGCCTCGATGCATCCGTTGCGATGCGCCTCCTCCTCTTGCGGATCGATCTCCTTGGCGCCGCCGTGCAGGATCAGCGACCACATCAGCCAGCCCTCAGATGGCGAATATGGGTCTGATCGGGCCCTCCCCTCGAAGGCGTCGCGCCTCCGAAGCCGGTTACCTGCCGCCACACGGCTTCAACGTCGTCGACGGTCAGCACGACAAGGTCGTTTTCCCGTGCAAGCCGGAGACACACGTCGACGGCCTCCTTCTCGGGACAGACGGCGTGAATGCGGCCTGGGGCGCAGCCGGCGTTCAAGGCACCTTCCCGCAGCAAGCCGGCGATCGCTCCGGGGGCTCGGCCGCGCAGCTCCTGCTCATCCTCCTTGAAGACGATGACGTCGAATATCCGCGAAGCGATCGCGCCCATCTCGCGGATGTCGCAATCGCGGCGGTCGCCCGGTATGGCGACCAGGCCGATCGTGCGCTGATAGCCGCGCCTCATGTGGGAAACGAGCTTTCCGAGCGCCCTCAGCCCCTCCGGATTGTGCGCATAGTCGACGATCGTGCGGAAACCATGCCCGTCGAAGACGTTGAGGCGACCGGGAGATTGCTCGAACGAGGTGCCAAACTCCGCCAGCGCCGCCCGGATCGTTGCCGCCGGAACGTCGTGGCAATGCGCCATAGCGACGGCTGCCAGGCTGTTGGCAACGTTGAATTCGGCCGAACCCTCGAAGGTCGCGGGAATTTCGTCGACGCTCATCAGGAACATCGATTCCCCATCCTCGTGGATGAAAATGTCCCAGCCGTCGCTGCTGGGCTCCCGCGTCACGGCGCGGCCGCCTTCCGCCAGGTGGCTGCGCAAGAAACCGGGCCACTCGCTCCTGCTCGCCAGCGAGAAGTAGCAGATCCTGCCGCCGGCATCTCGCGACATTGCGGACGTGTGGACGTCGTCGGCATTAAGAATGCTCCATCCGCCGCGGCGGACGGACTCGACCACGACCGATTTCACCTCCGCCAGGTCCTCGATCGTGTCGATGCCCCTCAGCCCGAGATGGTCGCCGTGGACGTTCAGAACCGCGCCAACATCGCATGCATCGAAGGCAAGCCCTTCGCGCAGGATGCCGCCGCGCGCACATTCCAGCACCGCGACATCGACACCCGGCTCGCGCAGCACGATCCTGGCGCTCTGCGGACCGGAGCAGTCCCCTGTCATGATCCGCTCGCCGTTCAAGTAGACGCCGGTGGTGGAGGTGAGCCCGACGGTTGCCCCATTCGCCTGCAGGATGTGCGCCAGCATCCGGGCAGTGGTCGACTTGCCGTTGGTTCCCGTGATCGCGAAGATCGGAATCCGGCCGTCCTTGCCGCCTTTGAAGAGAAGATCGAGCACGGGCCGTGCGACGTTGCGGGCGCGCCCCGACGAGGGTTCGAGATGCATGCGAAAGCCAGGACCGGCATTCACCTCTATGATGCCGCCGCCGGTTTCGCTCACCGGCCGTGAGATGTCGGGACAGACGAAGTCGATCCCGGCAATGTCGAGGCCGACGATCTGTGCCGCCCGCCTGGCGATCAGCGCGTTTTCGGGATGGATTTCTTCCGTTCGGTCGATCGCGGTCCCACCGGTGGAGAGATTGGCGGTGGGCCGCAAGAGCACCATTTGACCCGGCGCTGGAACGCTCGCCAGGGTGAGCTGCGATTTTGACAGGAAATGCTCGACGCATTCGTCGATCTCGATGCGGGTCAATACCGAGGAATGGCCCTCTCCCCTTCGTGGGTCGCGGTTCGTCTCCTCGACGAGCTCGGCGACAGAACTCCGGCCATCGCCGACCACATGGGCCGGAACCCTCTCGGCGAGCGCCACCACCTTTCCGCCGATCACCAGGATCCTGTGGTCCGAGCCGACGAAATGCTGCTCGACTATAACGCTACGGCTGTGTTCTCGCGCCTGTTCGAAGCCCCAGCGGACCTCGTCTTCTGTTGCCAGACCGATGTTGACGCCGCTTCCATGATTGCCATCGAGTGGTTTGGTGACCACGGGGTAGCCCAGCCGTGCTGCCGCCGCGACTGCGTCCTGCGCCGATCGCACCAGCTCCCCGCGTGGCACCGGCAGGCCGGCCTGTTGCAGCAGGAATTTGGTCAGGTCCTTGTCCGAGGCGATCTCGGTCGCAATCTCGGAAGTGAGGTCGCTGCAACTGGCGCGGATGCGCTTCTGATGCTTTCCGTGACCAAACAGCACGAGGCTGCTGTCGTCGATCCGCGCCGCCGGAATGCCTCGCCTCTCGGCCTCGCGCACCAAGGAAGCAGTCGTAGGCCCCAAGGCACGCTCGGCGGCCAGAAGCTTGAGCTGCTGCAGCCTGGCTGCGAACTCGAATGGCCCCTGCGTTTCCGCAATGTCGCCGAGCCCCTCGACACCATGGAGATTGGCCGGCAGCAGGCTGTCCACCAGTTCGAGCGCGACGCGCCCGGCGAGCAGCCCGACAAGCTCGTCCTTGTAGGCGAACATGACGTTATAAGTGCCCGGACTGCCTTTGACCGACCGTGTCTTTCCTCGTGTCACCCGGTGACCGAGCATGCTCTGCAGTTCCAGGGCGACATGCTCGACGACGTGGCCGAGCCAGGTTCCTTCCTGCATGCGGCGGACGAAGCCGCCGGCGGCGCCATAGCTGCAGCCATGGCCCGCAAGGCCGGGCAACAGTCGGACGATTTGTTCGGAAAACCCGGGCAGTTTGTCTGTCGGGAACGCCTCAAGGGCTCCGAGGTCGATCCGAATCTGGACCATTGGCGTCATGCTATAGAGGTGCGGCCCGCGAAACACGCGGGCGTCCACGACGCGGATAGGGCGAAAACGCGAGGCGCCCCGATGAATTTCTTTGTCCGACATAGTCCGTTTCTCCTGACTAACTCCGCAACATCCGGAGGATCGGTTAGTTCCCGGCCTTTCAGCCCAAATATTTTTGCAGGAGAGAGAAACAAAAGTGGCCGTTAACATATGTTGGACCAAGAACACCCTCTGGTCATCTCGGCCACGTGCGGTCGCTGTTCTGAGGGCTACTTATCTCTCGGGACGAGGCGGGCCAGGCATTCGCTCGTTTTCACAAGCATTCGCCGGCACATCGCGGCCGTTGAGCTAGTGCCCGGCTTTAGCTCATGGCGACCCATTGTGCGGGTCCAGCACTGAGGCATTAATCTTCAGCACGCCTTCGGCACCCGGGAACACTTCCAGACGCGTCAGGTTTGGAACCATCCTTGCACCGGAACTACAGCCATGCAGAGTCGAAAATCGGTGAAGGCCGCGCTCGTCAAGGAGATCGACGCGGTCCGCCTTCGTATCTCGCTGCTTGAAAGCGAGCTATGCAGAGATGGCAGACCCAGGCAAATTGGATGGCGTTCAGGATACGAACTGAACGCCCACAAAGCCCGCCTTGCTCGACTGGAGACCGTGCTTGCCCACTATCCGTCGGCACCGACGGCCCGGGCATCGAAACAGCAACAGCTTGAGTTGCGCGCAAGGCAACCAAGTAATTTTGGGGAAACGCCATGGCTGACAGACCCTCAATCAGAACTCCGCTAGCTCGAGTGCGGGGCCTTGGATCGGCGAAACACGGAACCGAAACGTTCATGCTGGAGCGGCTGACATCTGCTGCCCTGTTGATCCTTGTCATTTACATCGTCGCGGTCGTTATAATGCTGGTCGGTGAGCCTCGAGACGCCGTCCTCAGCATCGTAGGATCGATCTATGTCGCGCCAGCCCTTATTGGCTTCATTCTCGTAAGCTGCGTTCACATGCGGCTTGGAATGCAATCGATCATCGAAGATTACTGCCATGCCACCGTGCTCAAATCGCTTCTTCTGATCGCCAATTGGTTGTTCTGCTGGGCAGTCGCGCTCGCAAGCTTGTTCGCTGTGCTGTTAATCAGCTTCAGATAGCGATCCGGTTCTCAGCTGCAGCCAACGTCTGCCACCGGCAGGCTGAAGTTCGCCTCAGCGGCGAACCGGGCTGGCTTGCGCACAGGAGTTCGACAACCCGGCCTCATCTGATTTGCGGCAGCCTGTCCCATTGATGGAAAGGGGGTGGAGAGGTCAGCTCCCACTCCAATGTGGTAGCTCCTGGCCCCCATGGGTTCATGCCGGCGGCTCTTTGCCGGTAGAAAGCTTCCAAGATGCCGAAGAGGAAAATCACGACACTCGCGGCCGACAGGTACGATCCATACGAGGACACCATGTTCCAGCCGGCGAATGCGTCGGGATAGTCGACATAGCGACGCGGCATGCCCGCCAATCCAAGGAAGTGATGGGGGAAGAAGACGAGGTTCACGCCGACGAAGGTCGTCCAGAAATGGACCCCAGCCAGAAGCGGATTGTAAAGATATCCCGTCATTTTCGGAAACCAGTAATACCAGCCCGCGAAGATGCCGAAGATCGCTCCCAGTGAAAGTATGTAGTGGAAATGCGCGACGACGAAGTATGTGTCGTGCAGTTCACGGTCGAGGCCGGCATTTGCGAGTTGAACGCCCGTCACCCCGCCTACGGTGAACAGGAATATGAAGCCGAGGGCCCAGAGCATCGGCGTCCGCAGGCTGACCGAACCGCCCCACATGGTTGCAATCCAGGAGAACACTTTTATCCCGGTCGGCACTGCGATCACCATCGTGGCGAAGGTGAAGTAGCGCTGCGTGTCGAGGCCTATCCCGCTGGTGTACATATGGTGGGCCCAGACGACGAAGCCGATCACCCCGATCGCCACGATTGCGTAGACCATCCCGAGATACCCGAAGATCGGCTTTCGCGAGAAGGTCGAGATCACCTGGCTGACGATGCCGAACGCCGGCAGGATCATGATGTAGACTTCCGGGTGGCCGAAGAACCAGAAGAGATGCTGGTACAGCAGCGGGTCGCCTCCGCCGTCCGGCGCGAAGAACGTGGTTCCGAAATTGCGATCGGTCAGGAGCATGGTGATGGCGCCGGCCAGCACCGGCAGAGCCAGCAGCAGCAGGAAGGCGGTGATGAGGATCGACCACACAAACAGGGGCATCTTGTGCAGGGTCATCCCCGGCGCGCGCATGTTGAAGATGGTGGTGATGAAGTTGATGGCTCCCAGGATCGAGGAGGCGCCCGCAATGTGCAGAGACAGGATGACCAGATCCACGGCGGGACCGGGATGGCCGGAGGTCGACAGCGGCGGGTACAGGAACCAGCCGGTCCCAGGGCCATAGCCGCCGGGGACGCTGGGCATGAAGATCGACAATAAAAGCAACATCAATGCCGGCGGCAGCAGCCAGAACGAGATGTTGTTCATGCGCGGGAAGGCCATGTCGGGGGCGCCGATCATGATCGGAACCATCCAGTTGGCGAAGCCGCCGATCAGGGCGGGCATCACAGTGTAGAAGATCATGATCAGCGCGTGGGCCGTGGTGAAGACGTTGTAAAGCTGCTTGCCGGCGTCGATCGCCGCGTCGCCCTGGTAACCGTAGATCATCGACGCCAGTCCGGGGAAAAACTGGATCCCGGGTTGCTGCAGCTCGATTCGCATGCTCACCGACAAGAGCATGCCGATCACCCCCGCGATGAAAGCGAAGACCAGATAGAGTGAGCCGATGTCCTTGTGGTTGGTCGAAAACAGCCATCGGGTGATGCCGCTCGGCTGATGGCTGTCGAGACCGTCCGGATCTGCCGCCGTATATTCGTTCATGACCTTCTCCGCTTGAGCCGTCCGTCGCCAGCATCGAACCGTGCTGGAACTTGATTGTTCCCTCCACCGAACCGGCGGTAGGAACATTCCACGGAAGCCGCGGTTAGGTTCCGCGCGGCCGACCCTGCGCGGCTGAGGATCGACGTCCATGCTGGCGATAATTGCTGCGACACTGGTTCTGACGACGGTGGTTGGTGGGCTGATATCCGCCTTCTGGCTCGAGGCGCGTCATGGTCTCCATGACCCCATGCCGCCGGACATGTCGGTGCCCAGGCAACTGAACGCCCCGGCCTGGAGCCGGTGGTCCTGACATGGACGCGATCACCGCGACACTCGACCCGAGAACGCGAGCCGGCTGGCTGCTGCTCGGCTTCGCGCTCGGCGGTTTCTTCGACGGCATCGTCCTGCATCAGATCCTGCAATGGCATCATCTTCTCTCGGGCGTCGCCGATCCGGTGGGTTCCGACCTGCGCTTCCAGATCATGGCCGACGGCCTCTTCCATCTTTTCATGTATGTGCTCGCCGTCGCCGGCACGGTGCTGCTGGTGGCCGCGAGGGCGGCCGGCGCGCGGCCCGGGAGCACCACGGAGATCCTGCGGCTCGCCTTCGCCGGGTTCGGCGTCTGGCATGTCGTCGATGCCGTCGTGTTTCACTGGCTGCTGGGTCTGCACCGGATCAAGATGAACAGCGACTTGCCGCTCGCCTGGGATATTGCGTGGCTGGTCATCTTCGGCATCGTGCCGCTTGTGTTGGTGCTGGTGCTGCCCAACCGCGGCGGACCGGCACGCGGTGCTTCGGCAGCGCTTACCAGCATCGTCCTGCTCGCGGGAGTGGCAGCCGGCGCCGGCCCGTTCTTCAACGGTGCCGCCAATTCCATCATCGTCTTTCGGGCCGGGATGGAACCGGCGGCGATGATGCGGGCCGTTGAAGTCGCCGACGCCCATCTCAAATGGGTCGACGCCAGCGGCACCATCTGGGCGGTCGACCGCGTCTCATGGCGCGGGTTGGTAGCCCTTCACGCGCGCGGCGCCTTGGTGGTCAGCACGACGCCTGTCATTGCCGGATGCCTTGCCTGGACCGATGCCGCCGGAGTGAGCAGTAGCTCCAGCCAGCAGCGAGGCACTCCTGCCAGGCTATGACTTCCGGACAGGGATAGGGGAGTATCAAGCATGCAATTCGCCACCGAGAGCAGCCACGGCCGGAGCCTGACACCGCGGATCGTCGTGGTCGGCGGAGGCTTTGCCGGTCTGGAGGTTGCCAAGGCGCTCGGCAAGGCGGAAATCGGGGTGACGATCATCGACCGCCACAATCACCACCTGTTCCAGCCCTTGCTCTATCAGGTTGCAACCGCCGCCTTGTCGGCGCCTGACATCGCCGAGCCAATCCGCAAGATCCTGGGCCGCTATCCCTCGGTTCAGGTCCTCTTCGGCGATGTCACCGAGATCGTCACCGAAGCCAGGATACTGGTGCTGGCCGATGGGACCACGGTCCCCTACGACATCCTGGTCTTGGCCACCGGTTCGCAGCCATTCTATTTCGGCCAGGAGAGCTGGGCTCGGGTTTGTCCCGGTTTGAAGACCATCGAGGACGCGCGCACGATCCGGTCACGGCTGCTGCTGTCGTTCGAACACGCGGAACGGACCACCGATCCAGTCGAGCAATCCCGGCTGATGACGATCGCCATTATCGGCGGCGGCCCGACCGGTGTCGAACTGGCGGGCTCGATCGCCGAACTCAGCCGGCACACACTGGCGCGCGACTTCCGCAACATCCGGCCCGAGAAGACAAGGATCATACTGGTAGAAGCCGGCGAGCGTCTGCTCGCCGGATTCGCCCCGGAGCTTTCCAGATATGCACGTCTGCGCCTTGAAAGCCTGGGCGTCGAGGTCGCGCTCGGCAACCGGGTCGAGGCGATCGAAGCGCATCAGATCACCGTCGGCGGCCAGGTGATCCCGGTGGCCTTGACGCTCTGGGCCGCCGGGGTGGCGGCTTCTCCGCTGGTCGCCCAGCTTGGTGTCGGGCTCGACCGCGGCGGTCGGGTGAAGGTCGAATCCGACCTGCAGGTCGTCGGCCATCCCGATGTCTTCGCGCTTGGCGACGTCGCACTGGTCCTCGATGGGAACGGCCAGCCATTGCCGGGTCTTGCCCAGGTCGCCAAGCAGCAGGGCGAGCACCTCGGCAAGGCACTGGCACGCCGGATAGATGCTGGCGATACGCTGCCCGCTTTTGTCTTCAGCAATCGAGGCAACACGGCCATTGTCGGCCGCCACGCTGCCGTGTTCGAATCGGGTAGGCTGAAACTGAAAGGCTGGTTCGCCTGGTCTGCCTGGGCGCTCATCCATGTCTACCTGCTCGTCGGTTTTCAGCACCGCGTTCAGGTCTCGATCCAGTGGCTCTGGCGCTACCTGACCTATGAGCGTGGCGCCCGGCTCATCGCCGAGGAGCGAGTCGAACCGGGTTCGAAATCATCGCCGGGAGCGGCCCCGAGAGAGCCGCTGCCAACCAAGGCAGACGCCGCCCCGGCATTGCACGCCCGCACTGACTAGATTGCCGGGTGCTCAGTTCGGAGACAGTGGCGATGCGGGCGTCAGCTCTGGATTCCGCCACGGCCCGTCGTCCCACGGCAGCCCGAACCTCGATAGTTGAGGCGGGTGGTTCCCAGCTTGTATCCGGTGCCGGCCTGATGGATCCGGATGGCACCAACGACGTTGCGTCCCTATATGAACAAATGAACACAGGCTCCTCGAAACGGGATCTGTTGAACCCCTCCTCTTCAGAGACAGCTCGTCATGACGTCACCTGCGACTGCTGAACAACCCCCGGTCATTCAGACGGGGCTTCCCGCCCTGAGCAACAGCTATGCGCAATTGCCGGAGCGCTTCTTCGCGCAAACAGATCCGAAGCCGGTGTCCGAACCGCGGCTGATCCGGTTCAACCGGCACCTCGCGGAGGAACTCGGGCTCGATGCCGACCAGCTTACCAGCCCGGATGGAGTGGCGATGCTTGCCGGCAACAGATTTCCGGAAGGGTTGCAAGCAATCGCCCTGGCCTATGCGGGCCACCAGTTCGGAAACTTCGTGCCTCAGCTTGGCGACGGGCGCGCCCTGCTGCTTGGCGAAGTGGTGGACGTCAACGGCGTTCGCCGTGACATCCAGCTGAAAGGATCGGGACCAACGCGGTTCTCGCGCAACGGCGACGGCCGCGCCGCACTCGGCCCTGTCCTGCGCGAATATGTCGTCAGCGAAGCGATGGGGGCGCTCGGCATTCCGACGACGCGAAGCCTTGCGGCGGTGCTCACCGGCGACCCGGTCTATCGCGAGGTCCGGCTGCCCGGCGCCGTCCTGACACGGGTGGCGGCAAGCCATATCAGGATCGGCACGTTCCAATATTTCGCCGCGCGCCACGACACCGAGGCGCTCAAGATACTGGCCGACTATGCCATTCAGCGTCACTTCCCACAGCTGGCGGGGGAAGCACGGCCGTACCGGGCTTTGCTGGAGGCCGTTGTCGCCGCACAGGCGGACCTGGTGGCGCGCTGGATGCTGGTCGGCTTCATCCATGGCGTCATGAACACCGACAACATGTCGATCTCGGGCGAGACGATCGACTATGGCCCATGCGCCTTCATGGACGCTTACGACCCCAGCGCGGTGTTCAGTTCGATAGACCGCGCCGGTCGCTATGCCTATGCCAACCAGCCTCGTGTCGCCACATGGAACCTTGCGCGCTTTGCCGAGACCCTGCTGCCGCTCATGAGCACGGACGAGAATGAAGCAGTGTCTGAAGCGGAAGAGGTGCTGAGGTCGTTCCAGGCCTCCTATGAGGCTGTGTTGCAGCGCGGCTTCCGCAGAAAACTCGGACTGCTGACCGAAGCGGAAGGCGACTTGCAGCTCGCTGCCGACTTTCTGGATGTGCTGGCTCGCGGCGAAGCGGATTTTACGCTCGGCTTCCGGCGCCTGGGCGATGACCTCGACGCTGCGGACGGCCAAGGCACGGCGCGGCAGTTGTTTAAGGATCCAGGCTCATTCGATGCCTGGTCGGCGCGGTGGCGCCAGCGCATCGCAAGCGAGGGCGACACGGCCACGCGCCGTTCTGCCATGCAATCGGTCAATCCCAAATTCATCCCCCGCAATCATCGCATCGAGGCGATGATCCAGGCGGCGTTGGGCGGCGACTTCAGACCGTTCGAGGAGATTCTGGCGGTCGTCAGCCGTCCCTTCGATGAGCAGCCGGGAATGGAACGCTTTGCTGAGCCGCCACGCCCGGATGAGCGCGTCCTGCAGACATTCTGCGGTACATGAGACATTCGTGATGGTCGCTTAACATGTGCAAATGCGGAAGACCCATTTGCAAGCTATCGTCACGGGCACTCTCGTAGGGGCTGAGCTATGACGATCATAGAATTGGCATTCGAATTGCTGGCACGGAAGCTCGTAGACCGTACCGGAATATCAGACGAAGATGCTCGAGACCTTGTCGCAGCCATGGGAGCTGACTGGTCATCGCTCGTGCGAGCAGCGAGGGCGATCAAAGAGGCTTAGGTCTTTTGACGTCGTTTTAGCTGCCATCAGCTGCAGGCAGATCGGACCAGAGGCTGCTGCCGCGATCCAGGCGCGACACCGCGCTCTTCACCGATCATGTCAGCAACGTGGTCAAGCACTGTATTTCGGTCGCTCCAGATCGACCGGATACAACACGCTGTCCCCTGAAAGCCACTGAAGCCCGCTACGCAAGTCGCCGCAAGCTCGCAATAAACAGCGATAGCAGCCAGGCTTAGGATTTATATTGCAGGCCCGCACCACTGGCGGGGCGACGCGGGCCTGCCCAGAGATTGCCTGTCCTCGACAAGCAACGCAGGCCCTGCCGTTCGTTGAAATCCGCGTTGGGAGTCAGATTCCGTCGGCACCGAAAAGCACAGGTGCTGACGAAGCAGACGGAACTTCCCCCCACGATCACGGTTTTGAGTCACGATAGCAACCCAAGGAGATGCAGATGTCGAGCAAAATGCCGCCCGTGCCGCCTGAGAACCAGAGCCAGAAGGGTCGAGGAGAAGGGCGACAGGTTAGCCACGATGATGCCCAGCACGGCACTCACGGAGCGCCGGATCCGGAGCGCCAAGGGCAGCAAGCCAACACCAAGGTCAACACCACTCATCAGGGCCGTCAGCAGGATCGGTGATCATGTCCACATCGAAGAAACACCCGAACACGATCCGGCAGGGCGGGCCAGGCGCATCGCACGAGAACGCCAGAAAACCCTTACAGATCAACAAGCCCCCGGCGGATGAAGACCGTCGATCCAAAAGCCGAGTTTCAGGGGGTGGCGGTGAAAAGGACAGTCATCATTCGCACAATCCAGCCAAGAAGGGTAGCAACAGTTGAACCCACGGCTTTGTGAATGATTGTGCTAAAGCGCGCCGCGTGTGCATGTCATTGTCTCACAACCGAGCCTTTTTTTGAGTGACATGCATAGCCGGACCAGGGTGAGGATCAGCGAGTCGAGACGCCCGGAAAAACCGGAGGCCGTGGGCCCGCACCACTGGCGGAGCGATGCGGGCCCGGCCAAGGGTTACGGCCCTCGACCAGCAGCGAGGGGCTCGCTGCCGCATGCAGAACAAGCCCCGTAATTTCAGGTTCCGCTAATATACAAAAAAGCCGGCCACCTTTCGGCAGCCGGCCAGTTCCAACAGAACAAGGGAACGTGCACTGATGGGGCAGTGCAACGCCCGAAGTGTTTCGAGGCGACGATGTTCCACCGGAAATCCACAGATTCGCCGTTTCGATCTACATTGGCCGGATTGAAAGATCTTTGACGATCTCTCCCAAGTTCTCGCGGAGCCCGGTCCGACGTGTGGCGCCCTGTCTGCGCCTTGGCTCTCTATGCGGCCAGCAAGCTCATCTTTGAAGAATGCCCGCCGCGACTGCCGCGCGCGTCAAACACCGGCGTGCAATTGGTCGAGCGCGCGGCAGACCGGGGACGCGTCAAGTCGAGCGTCGGTCGACGTAGGTGTAGACGCCGGCCCCAATGGCGACCGCGCCGACCGTGATCACGATCGATGGCGCGCCCATCAAACTGGCAAAGACCGCCCAGATGAGGGCGATGACGATAGCGCCGAGTGTTCCCAGGATCAGTCTCGGCATTGTCTACCCCTCCACGTTCGGGCCGCCTGTGGATGGTCGTCACCCACCGGTCATGCGAAACGCCGCATGAAAGCACAGTGTGGCCCATGAGGTGAAGGGCCGCGCCGGAATACTCCGGTGCGGAAAAGATGATGCCCGCGCCGCCAAAGCCCGGGTGTTCAATAGCCAAATGGCTGGACCGGCGCCTAGCGCCTCAGCGCGTGGACTTCCGCCATGCTTTCGCCGCCCATCGGCAGGGCCATGTCATCATCGAGCAGCCGGGTGATGCGGGCAAAGCCCGTAAACGCCTTCCTGGCTGCTTCGGCCGACATTCTGCCCGACAGGGCCGCGGAGCAGCAATTCACGGCGCACTGATACACAGGCCCACGCCGTCCCAATGGCCATTTCTGCAAAAAGACCATCGCTTCGGCAACGCTATCGACTTCCTCGACGGGGTGTCCCTGCCCGCGCGCAATGCGCACGGGCGTAAAGAAATGCAAGCGGTCCATTTTGTTCTCTCCCTGGTCGGCCGCAGCGCGAACCAACCCTACTAAATTCGCGGATGGCGCGTTTGTTCCGCTTATTGCAAAAAAATCTGCGCTGGTGGGCTTGGGTTGCCGACGCCCGCTTTTGTCCGGAACGTTAGGCCGGCTGATGCATTTCGCTCTCGTGATTGCCTTGAGGGACACGTTCAAACCATGCGCATAGCCCATGTCGCCCCTTTGCACGAATCGGTGCCACCCCTTCTCTATGGCGGCACCGAGCGCATCGTTTCCTATCTGACCGAAGGGCTGGTCGAACTCGGCCATGAGGTGACGCTGTTCGCCAGCGGCGACAGCCGGACGTCGGCCAGACTGATACCAGGTCGCGAACGCGCGCTACGCCTCGATCCGCGTCCACTGAAATCGGACACGGCGGCGCATCTTGCGATGCTTGCCGATGTGAGGAACCGAGCCCACGACTTTGATATCATTCATTTTCATCTCAGCCATTTCCTGCATTTCTCGTTCTTCGAGACCATGCCGGACAAGACGGTGACAACGCCTCATGGCCGGCTCGATTATGTCGATCTGGCGCCAGCCTATGAGCGTTTTCCGCGCTTTCCGCTGATCTCGATCTCGCATAGCCAGAAGACCGGGCTTGCGAATGCCAATTGGCTGGCCACCATCCATCACGGGCTGCCGACGGGTCTCTATCAGCCGACCTTCGAGACGGCGGCAGGCGAACCATACCTCGCCTTTCTCGGCCGGCTTTCGCGCGACAAGCGGCCGGACCGGGCCATCGACATCGCCTTGCGCTCGGGCATGAAACTCAAGCTGGCGGCCAAGATCGGCGACGATGATCGCGCCTATTTCCATGAGACGATCGAGCCGTTGATCGATGGCGACCGCATCGACTATGTCGGCGAGATCGCCGAGAGTGAGAAGACTGAATTCCTCGGCAATGCCGCTGGTCTGCTGTTTCCGATAGACTGGCCCGAGCCGTTCGGCCTTGCCGCGATCGAGGCGATGGCGTGCGGTACGCCAACCATCGGCTGGAACTGCGGTGCGTTGCCGGAAGTCATCGACCATGGCGTTACCGGATTTGTCGTCGATTCTCTCGACGCCGCGGTCGCCGCGGTGCCGGCCTTGCTGCAACTCGACCGGCGAAAGGTGCGCGCCGTCTTCGAAAGTCGGTTCTCCGCCAACAGGATGGCGCGCGACTATCTCACTGCCTATGCGCGTCTCATCGGCGCCCCGGCTGAATCGAAAGCGTCGTGAACGACGGCGGACGTTCCGAGCCCGAAACAGAGATTTGTGACTGATGACCGAACTTGACGAGCGCAAGCTCGACCCTGCCGTGGCCCTTGCCTCCCTGGACGAAACCGCGCCGCGCGAGCCGCACCGGCTGTTTGCCCTAAAGCAAGGCGACTGTTTTGCCGTGGCCGATGCCTACGGCGATATCAGGGGTGCGGGCGACGGTTTCTTCCGTGACGACACCCGGGTGCTGTCGGAGTTCAGGCTCACCGTCGGCGGCCGGCAGACATCGCTGCTCGGCGCCTCGCTCAGCCAGGACAATGTGCTGTTCACCAGCAATATGACCAATTTGCCGATGCAAAGCGTCGGTGGCCGCGACATCCCGCAGGGCGCCATCCATATCGAGCGCGTCAGGCTGTTGTGGCAGGACCGGCTGTTCGAGCGCATCACCCTTTCCAACTACAGCCAGGAGCATTCGGCAATCCGCGTCTCGCTGCATTTTGCCGCCGATTTCCGCGACATGTTCGAGGTGCGCGGTTCGACCCGGCCGAAGCGCGGAATGGCGCATGCAGCGGAGATCGCGCCTGCCTCGGTGCTGCTGCGCTATGACGGACTGGACGGGCTGGCGCGGGTGTCGGCGATCTCGTTCTCGCAGCCGCCAGACCAGTTGAGCGCCGAGCGCGCGGATTTCCTCATCGCAGTGACCAAGCGCAGCAGCAAGATGCTTTACGTCGAGGCCGGCGCGGAACTGACCGAAACGCCCGACCGCGACCGCTTCCGGGCGGCCGCGGCGCGCGCCCGTTTCGGCATGCGGGCCAAGCGCCGCCATGGCGCGACGGTGCACAGTTCGGGTCGCGTCTTCAACGATTGGGTCGAACGCGCCCGCGCGGATGTCGCCTTGCTGACCACCGAGTTGTCGACCGGCCCCTACCCCTATGCCGGCATCCCCTGGTTTTCGACGGCCTTCGGCCGTGACGGCGTCATCTCGGCGCTGCAGATGCTATGGCTCAACCCCGGCCTGGCGCGCGGCGTGCTTGCCTTCCTCGCCCAGCACCAGGCGACCGAGACATCGCCTTTCAGCGACTCGCAGCCCGGCAAGATCATGCACGAGACGCGCAAGGGCGAGATGGTGGCGCTGCAGGAACTGCCTTTCGGCCGCTACTATGGCGGCGTCGATACCACGCCGCTCTACATCCACCTCGCTTGCGCCTATGCCGAACGCACCGGCGACATGGACTTCATCGCCAGCCTGTGGCCGTCTCTCTGCGCCGCCGCCAAGTGGACGGAAGAGGCGAGCCGCGCAACCGGCTTCGTCACCTATCAGCGCGCTGCCGAATCCGGCCTTGCGAACCAGGGCTGGAAGGACAGCTTCGACTCCGTCTTCCACGCCGACGGGCGCATCCCCAAGGGGCCGATCGCGCTGGTCGAAGTGCAGGGTTATGTCTTCGCCGCCTTCAGGGGCCTTGCCGCTCTCGCCCGCCGCCGGGGCGAGTTCGCGCAGGCCGAGCACTGGGAAAATCGCGCCGAAGAGATGCGGATCGCCGTCGAGCGTGATTTCTGGCTGGACGATCTCGGGTTCTATGCGCTGGCGATCGACGGCGCCGGAGAGCCGTGCAAGGTGCGCACCTCGAATGCCGGACACCTGCTCTATGTCGGCCTGCCCGAACCGGCGCGGGCTAAGATGGTCGCCGACCAGTTGCTTTCGGCTTCCTTCCACTCCGGCTGGGGGGTGCGAACGCTTTCCGACGATGCTGTGCTGTTCAACCCGATGTCGTACCACAATGGTTCCATCTGGCCGCATGACACGGCGATGTGCGGCGCCGGCCTGGCGCGGTTCGGCGAGCGTGACAGCGTGGTGCGGCTGATGAGCGGTACGTTCGAATCGGCAGTGCATTTCAACATGCGACTGCCAGAACTGTTCTGCGGTTTCACCCGCTCGCCGGGCGAAGCGCCGATCGCCTACCCCGTCGCCTGCCTGCCGCAAGCGTGGTCCGCAGGCTCGGCCTTCATGCTGATGCAGGCGTGCCTCGGTCTGGAAATCGACGGCTGGAACGGCGAAATCCACGTCACTCGACCCCGTTTGCCGATCGGCATCGATACGCTGACGCTCAGGCATCTGGGTGTCGGCGAAAAGAGGGTCGATCTTACCTTCCAGCGCGTCGGCGACCGCGTCGTCGCCTTTCTCGCCGACCGCCATGAAGGGCTGGTTCCGCTGATCGTGCGGACATGATCTGAACGGCCTTCAACGGGAACCGAACCCAGGGTTTGTGCGTTGCGAAAAACACAGGTTCTCACGGGCGATCGTCGGCTGCGAACACTCAAATCGAACCATGAAGAAAAAGGCCCTGACGGCCAAAATTGAGTTGGAATTGGAATGACTGATTATGGCATGGCCCTGCTCTGGGTCTTGATCCTTGCAAGCCTTGGCCTTTCGATTCTAGCCGTTCTGTTATCGATCTCCAGGCAACGTCGTAGCCATAGCTTGACGGTTGCACCGACTGCCGGCGAGGACGTCGCATCGGAAGCGACGCGCAAGGTTTTGCGGGAGTTCGAGAAGAATGGACAATCTCCCGACGCGGCGCTGGTGAACTGGTCGCCCGACACCTTGCGCAAGATACTTGCCGACGACCTGCCGGACGCGCAGGTCATCGTCGTCTCGAACCGAGAACCCTATATCCACAACATCAAGGACGACGGCGTCGAGCTTCTGGTGCCGGCCAGCGGCCTGGTGTCGGCGCTTGAGCCTATCACCCGCGCCTGCAGCGGCACCTGGATCGCCTATGGCGGCGGAACTGCGGATCGTCTGACGGTCGATAGCAACGATCGGGTTCAGGTGCCGCCCGACAATCCGTCCTATACGCTGCGCCGCGTGTGGCTGAGCGACGACGAATATCAGGGCTACTATCTCGGCTTTGCCAATGAAGGGCTTTGGCCGCTCTGCCATATCGCCTTCACCCGGCCGGTCTTCCGTGCCTCGGACTGGGAGGCCTATGAGGCCGTCAACCGCAAATTCGCCGATATGGTGGTTGCCGAGGCGCGCAATGAGCGGCCGATCGTGCTGGTTCAGGATTACCATTTCGCGCTCCTGCCGCGCATGATCCGCGAGCGCCTGCCGGAGGCGATCATCATCACCTTCTGGCACATCCCGTGGCCGAACTCCGAAGTGTTCAGCATCTGCCCATGGCGCGAACGCGTTCTTGATGGACTGCTCGGGAGCTCGATCATCGGCTTTCACACCCAGTTTCATGCCAATAATTTCACTGAAAGCGTAGACCGGTTCCTGGAAAGCCGCATCGAGCGCGCCGACGCCGCGATCTCGTATGGCGGGCGGACGACCCTGGTGCACGCCTATCCCATCTCCATCGAATGGCCGGCCGAACTCCTGGCCAAACTGCCACCGGTCGAGGAAAGCCGCGCCCGCCTGCGTGAGCGGTTCGGCCTGTCGGCGGACGTCAAGCTGTGCGTCGGCGTCGAGCGCCTGGACTACACCAAGGGCATCCTCGACCGCTTCCATGCGCTGGACGAATTGTTTACGCGCCACCCCGAGTGGATCGGCAAGGTAGTGTTCCTGCAGATTGCTGCCCCAAGCCGCGGCACGCTGCCGGCCTACCAGCAATTGCACGATGAATGCCTGCGTTATGCCAACGAGCTCAACCAGCGCTACGGTCATGACGGCTACAAGCCCGTGGTCATGGTGGCTGAGCACCATTCGCAGCAACAGGTCTATGAGATCTATCGCGCCGCCGACATCTGCATGGTCACCAGCCTGCATGACGGCATGAACCTCGTAGCCAAGGAATTCGTCGCCGCGCGTGACGACGAACAGGGCGTGCTGTTGCTCAGCACGTTTGCCGGCGCGTCGCGCGAACTGCTGGAAGCACTGATCGTCAATCCTTACGACGCGGCGATGATGAGCCAGGTGTTGCTGCAGGCGCTGACCATGTCACCGGACGAACAACGCGAGCGCATGCGCCCGATGCGCGAAATAGTGCGCGACAACAATGTCTTTCGCTGGGCCGGCAGCATGCTTCTCGATGCGGCGCGCCTGCGCAAACGCGGCGACCTCGAAAGAGCGACAAGTGTCGCCGAGCGGCCCGCAAACACCGACACCAACATCGTCTCGCTGTTCGACCGCATGCGGAAGGTGGCGTCATGAATAGCCTGTCGAAAGCACCGGGCCTGCCAACCGCACCCGACCTGCCGGAAGGACAATGGGCGCTTTTCCTCGACATCGACGGCACGTTGCTGGAGCACGCCGCGCACCCCGACGCCGTGTCCGTGAGCGACGAACTGCGCAACCTCCTCGGCGCCGTCGACAAACGGCTGGACGGCGCCGTCGCCTTTATCACCGGCCGCTCGGTCGAGGGCGCCGACCGCCTGTTTCATCCGTTGAAGCTGCGTGTTGCGGGTCTTTATGGGCTGGAACACCGGCTGACGCCGGACGGCCCGGTCGTTACCGCCGATGCTCCCGCCGATATAGCTGCCCTTGCCGACGCCATCGAAGCCGAACTGGATGACGGCCTTGTTCATATCGAGCGCAAGGGTCCGATCCTCGCCATCCATACGCGTGCGGCGCCGCATCTGCTGGCCAGGGCAACGCATCTCGCCGAACAGGCATTGACCGAGCTTCCCAAGGGCTATCGGGTTATCCCGGGCAACGCCGGCGTCGAACTCATGCCGCTCGAAGCGGCCAAGGGCGCTGCCGTGCGGCGTTTCATGGCAATCCCGCCCTTTGCCGGACGGCGGCCGGTCTTTCTCGGCGACGACACCGCCGACGAAAACGGTTTCGAGGCGATCAACGAGGCCGGCGGCATCTCGATCCGGGTCAAGCCGCGTGGGCCGACCGTGGCCCAATACAGGCTCGATGATGTCACCTGCGCGATAGCTTGGCTTGCCGCCAATTTCGACGCATCACCGGCCCTCAACCGCAAAGCGTCCTGATCGCTGCCCCTGCGGATCGAATCAAGATCGCCGCGTTTGCGCCGACCTTCGCCAAAAGCCGATCGATAAGCGCTGTTCTCATTGAATATCTTTAAGGCCAAAGCCGGCAAATGGATTGCTTGCCGGTTCCCCTGCGTCAGGCATAACCTGCGCAGTCGACGCGTGAGGGCGCGTGCGGCATCAAGGGGAGGACATCGCAGTGACCATACAAGGCGCATCACCTGATCTATACAATGAGGATCTGGCTCCGGCCAAAGTCCGAAACTGGGGGCCGTTCTCGATCTTCAACGTCTGGACGTCGGACGTCCACAGCCTCTGGGGCTATTATCTCGCCGCAAGCCTGTTCCTGTTTTGCGGCGGCTTCGTCAATTTCATCATCGCCATCGGCATCGGTTCGCTGATCATCTACGCGCTGATGAACATGGTCGGCTATGCCGGCGTGAAGACCGGCGTGCCCTACCCCGTGCTGGCGCGCGCCTCCTTCGGCATCTGGGGCGCCAACATTCCGGCCCTGGTGCGCGCCCTCGTAGCCTGCTTCTGGTACGGCGCGCAGACGGCGGCGGCATCGGGCGCGATCGTGGCGTTGCTGATCCGCTCGCAATGGTTCGCCGATTTCAACGCCAACACGCATTTCCTCGGCCACACGGGTCTGGAAGTGATCTGTTTTGTGGTCATCTGGGCACTGCAATTGCTGATCATCCAGAACGGCATGGAAACGGTGCGTCGCTTCCAGGATTGGGCCGGACCGGCGGTGTGGGTGATGATGTTGATCCTGGCGATCTATCTCTGTGTAAAATCCGGGAGATTTGCCTTTACCAGCGACATCCCGATGGATGTGCTGCTCGACAAGACAAAGGATGCCGGCGTACCCGGAACCCCTGGCTCCTGGACGTCGCTGTTTGCGGTGGCCGCGATCTGGGTCACCTATTTCTCGGCGCTCTATCTCAATTTCTGCGATTTCGCCCGCTATGCCCCAGACAAGGCATCGCTGCGCAAGGGCAACATCTGGGGCCTGCCGATCAATCTCATCCTGTTCTCGCTGGTCGCCGGCGTGACCACCATCGCTGCCTTCGACGTCTATGGCGAAGTGCTTCTGCATCCCGACCAGATCTCGGCGAAATTCGACAGCTGGTTCCTGGCAGCGCTTGCAGCCCTGACTTTTGCCGTGGCGACGCTCGGCATCAATGTGGTGGCAAACTTCGTCTCGCCGGCCTTCGACTTCTCCAATGTCTTTCCCCGGCAGATCGACTTCAAGAAGGGCGGCTATATCGCGGCCGTGATCGCGCTGGTGCTTTATCCCTTCGCGCCGTGGGAAGGCAGTGCCGCGTCTTTCGTCAACGTCATCGGCGCGACGATGGGGCCGATCTTCGGGGTGATGATGGTCGACTACTATCTGATCCGGAAGGGCGAGGTCGACGTCGAGGCACTGTACCGCGAACATGGCGAGTTCCGCTTCCAGGGCGGCTGGCACGTCAACGCCTTCATAGCCGCCGGCATCGGCGCCATCTTCTCCTCGGTCCTGCCGAACTTCACCAACCTGCTGCCGGCATGGTGGGGCGTTTATGGCTGGTTCTTCGGCGTCGGCATTGCAGGGGTCATCTACTACGTCCTTCGCACCGCCGCCCTTGGCGCAGGGGCCAGGACGGCGAAGGCGTGAAATGAGAGATAGGGAGTAGTCAGTAGCCAGTAGGGAATAGTATAACCCCTACTCCCTACTCCCTACTCCCTACTCCCTACTCCCTACTCCCTACTCCCTACTCCACCATCTCAGCCAACCTCCGCACCGTGTTCCAGTTGCGTGCGGTGCCGATGCCCATGCGCTTGTGGTTCATGGCAGCGAGCAGCCGCGAGCTTGGCCGCTCGCGCGAAAAGACGACCCAGATGTCACCGTTGACCGAAGCCACCTTCTCGTCCTCCGCGGCATAGGCCTGGAGCGCGGCCACACCATCCGCTGGTGCTGGCTTGCGCATCACCCGCACAGCCACCTGATCGCCTGCCTCGGCAGAGTCGCCCGGGAATGGGTTGCCGGCGGCAAGTTTCAGCCAATCCTCGGCAGTGCGCACGATGATGACGACATTGCGGCCGAAGGTTTTTTCGAAGGCCGTTTCCAGCCGCTGTTCCAGCTTGGCGATACCAGTCGCCCGTGTCTCGAAGACCAGATTGCCGGTCGCCACCAGGGTGCGCGGGTTCTTCAGCCCAAGCTGTTCTGCCATCGCCTTGAGGTCGGCCATGACGACCCGGCGGCCTTCGCCGAGGATAATGCTGTAGAGCAGCGCAACATAGGTTTGCATGGCAACGCGGCCTGCTTATACCAGCCGCGACTGGTCCACCGCGGCCGAGATGAAGCTGGCGAACAGGGGATGCGGCTCGAGCGGCCGGCTCTTCAGCTCCGGGTGATACTGGACGCCGATAAACCAGGGATGGTCGGGATATTCGACCGTTTCCGGCAGCACACCGTCGGGCGACATGCCGGCAAACACCAGGCCGCAATCCTCAAGCCGCTCCTTGTAGTCGATGTTGACCTCGTAGCGGTGGCGATGGCGCTCGGAAATCTGGGTGTCGCCATAGATGTCGGCGATCTTCGAACCCTTGGCGAGTTCAGCCTGATAGGCGCCGAGCCGCATGGTGCCGCCGAGATCGCCGGTTTCGCGGCGCTTCTCCNGTTCAGCCTGATAGGCGCCGAGCCGCATGGTGCCGCCGAGATCGCCGGTTTCGCGGCGCTTCTCCAGCATGTTGCCTTTCAGCCATTCGGTCATCAGGCCGACGACCGGCTCGTCGGTCGGACCGAATTCGGTTGACGAGGCGTGTTCGACGCCGGCCAGCGAGCGCGCTGCCTCGATGCAGGCCATCTGCATGCCGAAGCAGATGCCGAAATACGGCACCTTGCGCTCGCGGGCGAATTTCGCCGCCAGGATCTTGCCTTCCGAGCCGCGCTCGCCGAAGCCGCCGGGCACCAGGATGCCATGCACCTTTTCCAGCCACGGCGTGGGGTCTTCCTTCTCGAAAATCTCGCTCTCGATCCAGTCGAGCTTGACCTTGACGCGGTTGGCCATGCCGCCATGCGACAAAGCCTCGATCAGCGATTTGTAGGCATCCTTGAGGCCGGTGTATTTGCCGACGATGGCAATCGTCACCTCGCCCTCCGGATTGTGGATGCGGTTGGACACGGCCTGCCAAGGCTCCATGCGCGGCTTCGGCGCCGGATCGATACCGAAGGCGGCCAGCACTTCCGAATCGAGCCCTTCCTTGTGGTAAGCCATCGGCACGTCATAGATGTGGGGCACGTCGAGCGCCTGGATGACGGCACTTTCGCGCACATTGCAGAACAGCGACAGTTTTCTGCGCTCTTCCTTGGGGATGGCGCGGTCGGCGCGGACCAGCAGGATATCGGGCGCGATGCCGATGCCGCGCAATTCCTTGACCGAATGCTGGGTCGGCTTGGTCTTCAGCTCGCCGGCCGTGGGGATGTAAGGCATCAAGGTCAGGTGGACATAGACGGCGTTGTTGCGCGGCAGATCGTTGCCGAGCTGGCGGATCGCCTCGAGAAACGGCATCGCCTCGATATCGCCAACCGTGCCGCCGATCTCGCACAGCACGAAATCATAGTCGTCATTGCCGTCGAGCACGAAATTCTTGATCTCGTCGGTGACATGCGGAATGACCTGCACGGTGGCACCGAGATAGTCGCCGCGCCGTTCGCGCTCGATGATGTTCTTGTAGATGCGGCCGGTGGTGATGTTGTCCTGCTGGTTGGCCGAGCGGCCGGTGAAGCGCTCGTAATGGCCAAGATCGAGATCGGTCTCGGCGCCGTCATCTGTGACGAAAACCTCGCCATGCTGGTAAGGCGACATCGTTCCGGGATCGACATTGAGATAGGGATCGAGCTTTTTGATGCGTGCGCGATAGCCTCGCGCCTGCAAGAGAGCCCCAAGGGCAGCTGCAGCGATGCCTTTTCCAAGTGAGGAAACCACGCCGCCTGTGATGAATACATATCGCGCCATGGGAGTCATCGCTTAACGCGGCCGAATTGATTCCGCCAGAGAAAAAACCGCCGCTGAGGCTTTTTCCAGAGAAGGCGCGATAGTCCCGAGGTTCGAGACTGGTGTTTTGGTCAAAACAAAAGGGCCGGCAAAAGCCGGCCCTTTCGGCAGGTTTGTGAAAGCGTCAGATGATGACGACCTTGGTGCCGACCCTGACGCGGCTGTAGAGGTCCATGACGTGCTCGTTGATCATGCGGAAGCAGCCATTGGAAGCGCTGGTTCCGATCGACTGCGGCGCGATGGTGCCGTGGATGCGCAGATGCGTGTCCTTCTTGCCGTCGTAGAGATAGATGGCGCGGGCGCCGAGCGGGTTCTGGCCGCCGCCGGGCATGCCGTCCTTGTACTGGCCGTAATGCTTGGGTTCGCGCTTCTGCATGTCGAGCGTCGGGATCCAGCGCGGCCATTCCTGCTTGTCGCCAACGGCAACCTTGCCCTTGAACTGCAGGCCTTCGCGGCCGACCGCGATCGCATAGCGGCGGGCGGTGAAAGCCGATTCGACGAGGTAGAGGCGGCGCGCGCTGGTATCGATGACGATCGTACCCGGCTCATAGCCGCTGAATTCGACGTCCTGCGGCACGAATTCCGGCTTCACCTTGAACTGCTTCTTGGCTTGCCGCTTGGCGAGAGCCTGGTCGAGCGCGCGCGTTTCGGGGAGATAGGCAATCGACGAGGCAGAGGACGTGCCGCCGAACAGGCCGGCGAACAGTCCGCCGCTCGTCGGCTTCTGGCCTGGGGCCTCGCTGCGCAATTCGCCATTGTTGCCGGTCAGCGCGATATTCATCGCTTCGGCCGGAAGCGGTTCAGCCGATTCGATTGGCTCGATCGGGTCAACCGGAGCGATGATCTTGGTGGTCTTCTTGCCTGGCTTGGCGTCGGCAGCCACGACCGGCTTGCCCTTGCTTGCCAGGAACGCCTGGCGCTGGGCATCGGCCCTGGCTTTCGCCGCATCGCGCATCGCCAGCTTGCGGGCCTCGAGCGCCTTGACGCGGGCGAGATCCCTGTCGGCGGCGATCTTGTCTTCGAGCTTGCTGATCTGAGCCAGATCATCCGGGCTCGGGTTTTTCTTCTTCTTGAGAAGCTTCAGCTGCGTCGCATCGCTCTTGGCGGCGACGTTGATGACAGCGGTTTTGCCAACCGCCTGCGGTGAGGTCATTGCCGGAGTGCCGGCGAAGACCGCGGAGCTCATGCCGAATACGGCACAAAACCCCATGAAAATGAAGCTGCGAAGCTGCATGGCGAAGATCCGATCGTTCAATGCTTGTTGCCCACGGCGTCGCCCGGCGCCCCCCAAGGGCGCAGAAAGTGCCGCCGGCAATCTATAATCGAAGTGGCGTACGGGCCTCAAGCACGGGGTGCGGTCGAATCTTCGTGATCGTGTGCCATTTGCCGCGACTGTGTTGAAACAACAACAGATCGCGGCATCCGACCCTACCGACTACTGGTTCGGAACCTGCGGCGTGACCGGCAAGGTAACGCCATTGGTAGCCGGCGGCGCAGCCGAATCGGTTGCAGGTGGCGTCGCCGGAGATGGAGCCGTCGCCGGGGCCGTGGTGGCGGGCGGCGTGGTGGCGGCGCCGTTGGCCGCGGGCGCGGCCGGTGCGGTGTTGCCCGAAGGCGGCGTCGGCGCCGTCGTGCCGGGCAACTGATTGAGCACGCCGTTGCCGCTGTCGGCCGGCACGCGGTCGAGAATGTCGATCGGTTTTTCGCCATAGCGGGCAACGATCGAGAGTGTCAGCGACGTCACGAAGAAGGCCGCGGCCAGGATCGCCGTCGCCCGCGTCAGCGCATTGGCGGCGCCACGCGCGGTCATGAAACCGGAACCGCCGCCAATGCCGAGACCACCGCCTTCGGAGCGTTGCAGCAGCACCACGCCGACAAGGGCGAGCACGACCATGAGGTGGATGACGATCAGTACGGTTTCCATATTTTATCCTGGCAAGCCCTGCCGCTCCCTGGCGATCAGGGCCGGTGATTTGGAGGCGGCTCCATACAATGCTTTAACGGCATTTCCAAGCCCGTGGCCGGAATATGGGAAGCAATGCGCCCTTTGCAACGATTTCCGCCGAACTGCTGCGTTCATAAGTCGATGACGGAACTGGTCGGCAACGAAATTCCGGGGCCTACGCGATATTCTGGTATGCCTCGGCGATGGCGAGAAAGTCGGACGCCTTCAAGCTGGCGCCGCCAACCAGCGCGCCGTCGACGTTTTTGACGCCCAGCAGTTCGACCGCGTTGGACGCCTTGACCGAGCCGCCATAGAGGATGCGCATCTTGCCGGCCACGGCTGCGCCGAGCGCTTCCGCCAGTTTTTGGCGGATATTCGCGTGCGCCTCCGCCACGTCTTCGGCGGTCGGCGTCAGGCCGGTGCCGATAGCCCATACCGGCTCGTAGGCGATAACGGTGTTGGCGGGCGTTGCGCTCGGTGGCACCGAGCCGGCGACCTGCCGCGACAACACGTCGAGTGCTGTGCCCGCTTCGCGCTCGGCCTTGGTCTCGCCGATGCAGATGATGGCGACGAGCCCTGCCCGCCACGCCGCCGAGGCCTTGGCGAGGACGATGGCATCGTCCTCGCTGCGCTGTTCGCGGCACTCGGAATGGCCGACAATGACGTGGCTGGCGCCCGCATCCTTCAGCATCTCGGCTGAGACACAGCCGGTGAAGGCGCCGCTTTCCTTGATGTGGCAGTCCTCGCCACCGGCCCGCACCGGCGTGCGCGACAGGATTTCGACGGCGCGCGACAGCAAGGTCGCCGGCACGCAGACCAATGCTTCGGTCTCTGCGTCGAGCCCGCTCATGAAGCCGTTGCCGATCATCCTGAGCTCGTTCAGCGAAGCGCTGGTGCCGTTCATTTTCCAGTTGCCGGCAACGAGCGGTCGAATTCCTGGCGTCATGGGGATCTGGTTCTCCGGGCGACATTGGGGTCTCGCCCTCCCTATCAAAATCAGGCCACAAAGCAATCGACAGTGAGCCGGAAGGGCGCTATTGCGCTTGTTTCAGACTCGGGCGCACGCAAAACTGCGCAAAAATCGGAAGTAACAATGCTTGGTATATTGAGAAGCGCGGCAGGGACCTGGGTCGCGAAAGCCCTGCTATCGCTGCTGGTGTTGAGTTTCCTTGCTTGGGGCGTCACCACGCGGATGACGGGCGGCTTCCTGGCTGGCCATCATGCGGTGATCACCGCCGGCAGCACCACCGTCTCGATCACCGAGTACCGCCTCGCCTATGATCGCCAGATCGCTATGCTGCAGCAGCAGATCGGCCAACGCATCAGCCGCGACCAGGCCAAGGCCTATGGCATCGACAACCAGGTGCTGGCTCAGTTGGTGTCCGGCGCCGTCCTCGACGAACAGGCGCGCAAGCTCGGGCTTGGCTTCTCCAAGGACAGGCTGGCCGAACTGACGCGGCAGGAACCCGCCTTCCAGGGCCCGAATGGCCAGTTCGACCGCCGGCTGTTCGAATCCCGGCTGCGCGAACTGGGAATGCGGCCGGAGGATTATCTGAAGAACCGGGCTCAGGTGGCGGTGCGCCAGCAGATCGTCGAAGCGGTTTCGGACGGCCTCAAGGCTCCGGACACCTTCTTCAAGGCAGTTGCGCTCTATCGGGGCGAAGACCGCACCATCGACTATCTGATCTTGCCAAAGGCGTTGGTCGAACCGATCGAGGCCCCCTCCGACAGCGTGCTTCAGGCTTATTTCGAGTCCAACAAGAAAACCTACGCGGCGCCAGAATACCGCAAATTCTCCTATGTCCGGCTCGAGCCCGAAGACATCATGGATGTCAGCGCCGTGACCGACCAGCAGGTCAGCGACGACTACAACAAGAACAAGGGCCGCTACACCACGCCGGAAATGCGCACCATCGAACAGCTGGTGTTTCCTTCCGCGGACGCCGCCAAGGCGGCATCCGATTCGCTGAAGACGGGCGCCACTTTCGACAAGATCGTCACCGCGCAGGGCAAGACCCCGGCCGACACGCTGCTCGGCACGCTCTCCAAGGACAAGATCACCGACAAGGCGGTCGCCGATGCCGCATTCGCGCTAGCCGTCAACGAAGTCAGCCCGGTCGTCCAGGGCGCGTTCGGTCCGGTGCTTTTGCGCGTCACCGAGATCAAACCGGAAACGGTGAAGCCGCTGGCGGAAGTGTCAGACCAGATCCGCAAGGATCTGGCGCTTGGCGAAGCAAGCCGCATCCTGCTCGACGTGCACGACAATTACGAAGACACCCGCGCCGCCGGCAGCACGCTGGCCGAAGCCGCCGCCAAACTGAAGCTCAAGGACGTCACCGTCGAGGCCATCGACCGCACCGGCCTCAGGCCGGACGGGACCATCATCAAGGACCTGCCGGCATCGCCGGACCTCATCAAGGCGGTGTTCGAGGCCGAGCCCAACACCGAGAATCAAGCCCTGACCACGCCTAACAACGGCTTCGTGTTCTATGAACTGACATCGATCACGCCGGCTCGCGACCGCACGCTGGACGAAGTCCGCCAGCGCGTGGTGGCGGACTGGACGACAGAGGAAACGACCAAGCGGCTGACCGCGAAAGCAGACGAACTCGACAAGCGCCTCAAGGCTGGCACCACACTCGACGTCATCGCCGGCGAACTGAAGCTTGAAAAGCAGACCAAGCGCGGCGTGAAGCGCGAGGCCGACGATGTCGATTTCGGCAAGGAGGGTGCTGCTGCGATGTTCGGCGTCGGCGAAGGCGGCACCGGGCTGATCCCCTCGCCCACCGGCGACGGCCAGATCCTGTTCAAGGTCGCCGAAGTGTTCGAGCCGGCCGGAGCCGACGCCAGCTCGGTACCCGACGATGCGCAAAAATCCTTCACGCAAGGCATGTCCGACGATCTGCTCGACCAGCTGGTGGCGCAGTTGCAGACGCAGTACGCCGTCAGCGTCGACCAGGCCGCCGTTGCCCAAGCCCTCGCCCAATGAATGGCCTTAGCCCAATGAACGTCTTGGCCCAATGAGCGCCCTGAAGACCCATATCGCGAAGGTCGCCACGGGAACCGGGCTTACCTTCGAGGAAGCGCGCGAAGCTTTCGACATCATCATGTCTGGCGACGCGACGCCGGGCCAGATCGGCGGCTTCCTGATGGCGTTGCGCGTGCGCGGGGAGACCGTGAGCGAGATTTCCGGCGCCGTCGCCACCATGCGTGCCAAGATGCTGCGCGTCGAAGCTCCTGAGGGCGCCATCGACATTGTCGGCACGGGCGGCGACAATTCGCATTCAGTCAACATCTCGACCGCTTCGGCCTTCGTCATTGCCGGCTGCGGCGTGCCGGTCGCCAAGCACGGCAATCGCGGCCTGTCGTCGCTGACGGGCGCCGCCGATGTGCTGGTCGCGCTCGGCGTCAAGATCGATATCCCGCCAGAGGTGATCGGCCGCTGCATCCAGGAGGCCGGCGTCGGCTTCATGTTCGCGCCGGCGCACCACCCGGCGATGAAGCATGTCGGCCCGACCCGCGTCGAGCTCGGCACGCGCACCATCTTCAACCTGCTCGGACCGCTGTCCAATCCGGCCGGCGTCAGCAGGCAGATGGTCGGCGTGTTCCTGCCGGAATGGATCGTGCCGGTGGCCGAGACATTGAAGGCGTTGGGCACCGAGCATGCCTGGGTGGTCCATGGGGATGGCTATGACGAAATCACCACCACCGGCGAAACGCAGGTGGCGGAATTGGCCGGCGGCGAGATCCGCCATTTCACGCTCACCCCGGAAGCCGTCGGCCTGCAGCGCCACACCAAGGACGAGTTGCGCGGCGGCGACGCCGCCTACAATGCCACGGCGTTGCGCGACATGCTGAGAGGTGCTGCCGGGGCCTATCGCGATACGGTGCTGATGAACGCCGGCGCCGGCATGGTGGTGGCCGGCAAGGCGACGACGCTTGCCGACGGCATGGCCGCGGCCACACAGGCCATTGACAGCGGCCGGGCGCTGGGCGTGCTCGACAGGCTGGTCGAGATTTCGAACGGATGAGCCGTGGCTGACATTCTGCGCAAGATCGAGGCCTACAAGCGGGACGAGATCGCGGCGGCGAAGGCGCGTATACCGTTGGCCGAGATCAAGGCGCGAGCCAAGGATGCCGACGCACCGCGTGGCTTTCTGAGGGCGCTTGAGGCGAAGCGCAGATCGGGCAGCTTCGGCCTGATCGCCGAGATCAAAAAGGCAAGCCCATCCAAAGGCTTGATCCGCGCCGATTTCGACCCGCCCGCACTGGCGCAGGCCTATGAGAAAGGCGGTGCCGCCTGTCTTTCGGTGCTGACCGATGCGCCATCCTTCCAGGGCGCGCCGGAATTTCTCATCAGTGCACGGAAGGCAGTGTCCCTGCCCGCGCTGCGCAAGGATTTCCTGTTCGACCCTTATCAAGTCTACGAGGCTCGCGCATGGGGCGCCGATGCCATCCTGATCATCATGGCCAGCGTCGATGATGCCTTGGCGAGCGAATTGGAAGCGACCGCGTTCGAACTCGGCATGGACGCGCTGATCGAGGTGCATGACGAGGCCGAGACGCAGCGCGCGGTAAAACTCTCGTCGCAGCTGATCGGCATCAACAACCGCAATCTCAGAACATTCGAGACCAGCCTCGAGACCTCGGAACGGCTGGCATCGATGGTGCCGGGCGGCCGATTGCTGGTCAGCGAGAGCGGAATTTTCACCCACGACGATTGCTTCAGGATGCAAAAGACCGGCATCAGCACCTTCCTCGTCGGCGAGAGCCTGATGCGGCAAGAGGATGTCGCTGCGGCAACGCGGCTGCTTTTGACAGGCAAGGCGAAAGCAGAGGCCATCTGAGGATGGCAGCCGCCCTCACCCATCTCGGCGCCAAGGGCGAGGCCAACATGGTCGATGTCGGCGAGAAGGCGGAGACGACGCGCACGGCGGTCGCCGAGGGCTTTGTCTCGATGCGGGCCGAAACCCTGAAGATGATCCTCGACGGCGACGCCAAGAAGGGCGATGTGCTGGGTACCGCGCGCATTGCCGGCATCATGGCGGCCAAGAAGACGCATGAGCTGATTCCGCTCTGCCATCCGCTGCTTTTGACCAAGGTGTCGGTCGACATCGAACCGGACACCACGCTGCCCGGCCTTAGGGTCACCGCGCTCGCCCGCGTCACCGGCAAGACCGGGGTCGAGATGGAGGCGCTGACCGCGGCATCTGTCGCGTGCCTGACCATTTACGACATGGCCAAGGCGGTCGACCGCGCCATGGTGATTTCCGGTATACAGCTGGTGGAAAAGACCGGCGGCAAGTCCGGCGACTACAAGGCGGGTTCGTAAATGGCGCTGGTTCCGGTCGCCGAGGCGCTTCAACGCCTACTCGACGGCGCTGTGGCGTTGCCCGGTGAAAGGGTCGCGCTGGCGGATGCGGCCGGCCGGGTGCTGGCGGAGCCGGTCGTGGCGCTGCGTACCCAGCCGCCTTTCAATGCATCTGCCATGGACGGCTATGCCGCACGGGCGCAGGATGTGGCGTCGGCCCCGGCGCGGCTTTCGGTGATCGGAATGGCGCCCGCAGGGCGAGGCTTTGACGGCACAGTGGGTAAATCCGAGGCCGTGCGCGTCTTCACCGGCGCGCCGCTGCCTGAAGGCGCAGACACGATCGTCATCCAGGAAAATGTTCGCGATCTCGGCGGTGGCCGGATCGAGGTCACCGAACCGACGGCGAAGAACCGCAACATCCGCCGCCTTGGACTGGATTTTGCCCAAGGCGACGTGCTGCTGGAGAAAGGCCGCGTGCTCGATCCGGCTGCATTGTCGCTGGCGGCGTCGGCCAATCATCCCCGGTTGAACGTGGTGCAACGGCCGCTGGTCGCCATCATCGCCACCGGCGACGAATTGCTGCCACCGGGCAGCGAACCTGGCCCCGCCCAGATCATCTCGTCCAACGCCTATGGCGTCGCTGCTGTGGCGCAGTCGGTCGGCGCTCGCGCGCTCGATCTCGGTATAGCGGCCGATCGCAAGGAAGCGATCGCGGCGCTGGTGAAAAAGGCGGTCGATGCGAAAGCCGACGTCATCGTCACGCTCGGCGGCGCCTCGGTCGGCGACCATGATCTCGTTCATGACGTGCTGACCGGCGAAGGCATGAACCTCGACTTCTGGAAGCTCGCCATGCGCCCGGGCAAGCCGCTGATGTTCGGGCGGCTGGGCGATATCAGGTGCATCGGCCTGCCCGGCAATCCGGTGGCGAGCCTGGTCTGCTCGCAATTGTTCCTGAAGCCGCTATTGGCGCAGCTCGGCGGCCGTCCCCACCGGCAGGACATCCGCCAGGCTCAGCTTGGCGCCGCGATGCCGGCCAATGATCTAAGGCAAGACTATGTGCGCGCCGTGGTCCGGGAAGAAGCCGGCGCATTGGTGGCGACACCATTCGGCATCCAGGATTCCTCGATGCTGAGAATGCTGGCCGACGCCAACGGCCTGATCGTGCGCGAGCCCTTCGCTCCGGCGGCAGAAGCAGGCGCTGCTTGCAGCGTTCTGATGTTGCGCTGAAGGTCGCGGATCCAAGCCGTTAATTCCAAGAGATAAGACTGGTTGTTACTCCGCCAGCAATGTCCGCGTCAGCGGATGTGTCGGATCGGCAAGCCCGTCGACGATGCTGAAATGATGCCGGTCCGGCTCGACCACTGTGCTGGTCGTGGCGCCGAGGCCGATCCAGATGTTGGCAAGCAGCGCATTCTGGCGCAGGAACTCCGCCCGCTCGCCGCCGCCGGCCCAGCAGGTGATGCGCGCGCCCTGCATGGGGCGCAGCAGAACCGGGCTTTCGGCCAGTGCTTCCGCTTCATCGATGGCCAGTGTCGCGTTCATCCCCGTCCGCATGATTGGCCGCAGGTCATGGACGCCGGAGATCGAGACGACATTGCGCACGCGGCCCGCCACATCGGCGGCCAGGGGTGTCGTTGTCGTCACCATCCTGGAGGCGAGATGGCCGCCGGCGGAATGCCCGGTCAGGATCACCGGCCCGCCGACCATCGTCGCCGCCTTGCCGATCGCCGCCGCGATTTCCCTAACGATGCCGGAAATGCGTATGTCGGGACAAAGCGTGTAAGTCGGCATTGCCACGGCAAAGCCATTGGCAACCGCGCCGTTGGCCAGATGCGACCATGGCTTGTTGTCGAACGCCTTCCAGTAACCGCCATGGATGAAGACGACGAGCCCTTTGGGCATGACATCGGGAAGGAACAGATCGAGCCTGTTGCGCGGGCTGTCGCCATAGGCGATGTCGAGCTTGGCCCGACCGGACGCCGACATTGTGTCGCGAAAAGCCTGTGCCGGTGTGTCCCACGCGGCCGGCCAGCGATTGCTGCCGGCAATGTTGTCGCCGTTGGCGTAGGCATTGTCCCAATCGGCAACACGATGTTGGAGCATCTGCATCCCTCCCGGATGGCTTCAGTTCAGTCGACAGGAATGGCCGCCGAACAGGGCGGCGTCAATGCTGCGACCTAAAAACATTTTAGGCTTGAAACAAATTTCGACTGGTGCGATCCTGCGCCTTGTTCAGCCATGGGCGCGAGGCAGACAGGGGCAGCCGAAAATGCTTGGGCCATCAGCGCATATCGACACATTCACGCGCGACAACCTGCCGCCGCCGGAGCAATGGCCGGAGTTTTTGCTCGACGGCTTCGACTATCCCGACCACATAAATGCCGGCGTCGAATTGACCGACAGGCTGGTCGAAAAAGGGTTCGGCGACCACACCGCGCTGATCGGCAATGGCCGCCGCCGCACCTACAAGGAACTGTCCGACTGGACCAACAGGCTCGCCCATGCCCTGGTCGAGAATTATGGCGTCAAGCCGGGCAACCGGGTGCTGATCCGCTCGGCCAACAACCCGGCCATGGTCGCCTGTTGGCTGGCCGCCACCAAGGTTGGCGCGGTGGTCGTCAACACCATGCCGATGCTGCGCGCCGGCGAACTCGCCAAGATCGTCGACAAGGCGGAAATCACGGTTGCGCTTTGCGATACAAGGCTGATGGACGAGATGACCGCCTGCGCCAAGGGCAGTGCGTATCTCAAGCAGGTCATTGGCTTCGACGGCACGGCCAACCATGACGCGGAACTCGACCGCGCCGCCCTCGACAAGCCGGTCACCTTCACTGCCGTCAACACCGGCCGCGACGATGTCGCCCTGCTCGGCTTCACCTCCGGCACCACCGGCGTGCCGAAGGCGACGATGCATTTCCACCGCGACCTGCTGATCGTCGCCGACGCCTATGCCCGCGAAATCCTGGAGGTGACGCCCGACGACATCTTCGTCGGCTCCCCGCCCCTTGCCTTTACCTTCGGTCTTGGCGGGCTCGCCATCTTCCCGCTGCGTTTCGGCGCCGCGGCGACGTTGCTGGAACAGGCGACGCCACCCAACATGATCCACATCATCGAGACCTACAAAGCGACCATTTCCTTCACCGCTCCAACCGCCTATCGGGCCATGCTCAAGGCCATGGATCAAGGCGCTGACCTGTCCTCGCTGCGCGTCGCGGTTTCGGCGGGCGAGACGCTGCCGGCGCCTGTCTTCGAGGAATGGACTGAGAAGACCGGCAAGCCGATCCTCGATGGGATCGGCGCCACCGAGATGCTGCATATCTTCATCTCCAACCGCTTCGACGACATGAAGCCGGCCTCCACAGGCAAACCCGTCGGCGGCTATCAGGCACGCATCGTCGATGACGAGATGCGGGAGTTGCCGCGCGGCTCTACTGGCCGGCTGGCGGTGCGCGGCCCGACCGGCTGCCGCTACATGGCCGATGCCAGGCAAAAGGACTATGTCCGCGACGGCTGGAATCTCACCGGCGATACGTTCACGCAGGACGAGGATGGCTTCTTCCACTTCGCCGCGCGTTCCGACGACATGATCGTCAGCGCCGGCTACAACATCGCCGGCCCCGAGGTCGAAGCGGCGCTGCTCTCGCATCCCGACGTCGCCGAATGCGCGGTGACCGGCGCCGAGGACGGTGAACGCGGCCAGATCGTCGAGGCGCATATCGTGCTTGTGCAAGGTGTTTCGCCGGACGCATTGACCGTCAAACGCCTGCAGGACCACGTCAAGGCAACGATCGCGCCCTACAAATATCCGCGTTCGGTGAAGTTCATCGACGCCTTGCCCAAAACCCAGACCGGCAAGATCCAGCGCTTCCGGTTGCGCGCGGAGAAGAGCAATTGATTAAGCCGCACGATCCGGCGTCCGATGGCGCGCAGATGTCGTTCAAGGAGCGGATGTCCTACAGCGACTATCTGCAGCTGGACAAGGTGCTCGATGCGCAGGCGCCGCTGTCTTCGGCCCATGACGAGATGCTGTTCATCATCCAGCATCAGACATCGGAATTGTGGATGAAGCTCGCTTTACACGAGATCGGCGCCGCGATCCGCTCTATCCGCGCCGACCGCCTCGAACCGAGCTTCAAGATGCTGTCTCGCGTCGCGCGCATCTTCGAGCAGCTCAACAATGCCTGGGACGTGCTGCGCACGATGACGCCAAGCGAATACACCGAGTTTCGCGACGCGCTCGGCCAATCCTCGGGCTTCCAGTCGTGGCAGTACCGCGCTATCGAGTTCATGGCCGGCAACCGCAACCTTGCCATGCTCGGGCCGCACAAGCACCGGCCCGACCTTACGGACAGGCTGGAAGCCATCCTGGCCACGCCGTCGCTCTATGATGAGGCGCTTCTGCTTTTGGCGCGCAATGGCTTCGACATCGGCGCCGACGCCAGTCGCACGGACTGGCGCGAGACGCGCGTCGAGAACGAAGAAGTGCTGGCTGCCTGGCAAACCGTCTACCGCGACCCGCAGCGCTACTGGATGCTCTACGAACTGGCCGAGAAGCTGGTCGACTTCGAGGATTATTTCCGCCGCTGGCGCTTCAACCACGTCACCACGGTCGAGCGCATCATCGGCTTGAAGCGCGGCACGGGCGGCACCTCAGGCGCCTCCTATCTGAAGAAGATGCTGGAGGTCGTGCTGTTTCCGGAGCTCTGGACGGTCCGCACCCGGCTCTAGAGCATTTCACCGTTTAACGGAAACGGCGAAATGCTCTAGCTCTTTGGTTGACGCAATTTCGGACGGAAAACCGCTTCACACTTTTCCTGAAATTGCTCTATTTTCTCACGTAACCGCGGTCTTCACCGCGAAGCGGGCGTCCTGCCAGGCGCCGGTGCGCAGAATATCCTCCAGGACTTCGACCGCCTGCCAGACATCGCCATATCCGACATAGAGCGGCGTGAAGCCGAAACGGATGGTCGACGGCGCCCGGAAATCGCCGATCACGCCGCGCTCGATCAGCGCGCGCATCACCTGATAGCCATGCGGATGGAGGAACGACACCTGGCTGCCGCGCTGGCTGCCGTCGCGAGGACTTTCCAGTTCAAGCCCGTAGGCGCCGCATCTGGCTTCGACGAGCTGGATAAACAGGTCGGTCAGCGCGATGCTTTTTCTGCGCACCGCCGCCATATCGATGTCGTTCCAGATATCGAGCGCGCCCTTGAGCGCCCGCATCGACAGCACCGGCTGCGTTCCGCACAGGAAGCGGCGAATGCCGCTGCCGACGGCAAAGCCCTGCTCGAAGGCAAAGGGCCGCGCATGGCCCCACCAGCCGCTGAGCGGCTGGTGGGCATCGTCATGGTGGCGCTCGGCCGCGTAGATGAAGGCTGGCGAGCCCGGGCCGCCATTGAGGTATTTGTAGGTGCAGCCGACGGCGAAATCGGCATTGGCACGGTCGAGTTCGACCGGCAAGGCGCCGGCGGTGTGGCAGAGATCCCAGATGATCAGCGCGCCGGCGTCATGTGCCTTGCGCGTCAGCGCCGCCATGTCGCGCAACTGGCCGGATTTGTAGTTGACGTGGTTGACCAGGATGACGGCAACGCTGTCGTCGATCAGGTCCTCGATTGCGGCCGCGTCGACGCCCTCCAGCCGCAGCCGCGTTCCCGGCCGGGTCGAGGCGACGCCTTCGGCCATGTAGAGGTCGGTCGGGAAACTGTCGCCCTCGGCAACGATGACCGACCGATTCGGCCGCATGCCGAGCGCGGCGTGCAGCAACTTGTAGATGTTGATCGAGGTTGTGTCGCAGACCACCGTCTGCCCGTCAGCCGCGCCGATCAGTCGTCCGAGCTGATCTCCCAGTTCCACCGGCATGTTGAACCAGCCAGCGGTGTTCCAGGCGCGAATGAGGTCGTGCGCCCATTCCTGCGTGGCGGCCTGCTGCAATTCGCTGAAGACGGCTGGTGACGCGGCACCCAGCGAATTGCCGTCGAGATAAATTACGCCTTGCGGCAAGACAAAGCGTTCGCGCATGGAGCGCAGCGGATCGGCGGCATCCATTGCTTCGATTGTAGCGAGATCGGGTGTCGTGCTCATGATCCGGCGCCCCTCCATGGACAAACGCGCGCGGCGGAGCCTGCCGCCCAAACATGCCGGCGATCTTGAGTGGTCGCCCTTGAACTGTCAAACATTATATATAATTCACCCATTGAAAGGCTTTGATATATAATGATCCGCCGAGCGTTTATGACTGATGGATCACGATGCTGGATGACGAGCAGACCTCGAAGACGGAAGTGGCCTATCGCCTGCTCAGGCGCGATATTCTTGCGACCCGGCTGGCGCCTGCCGCGCCGTTGAAGCTGAGCACGTTGCGCAACACCTACGGCATCGGCTGGACGCCGTTGCGCGAAGCGCTGTCGCGGCTGGAGGCGGAACGGCTTGTGACCGCCATCAGCAACCGCGGGTTTGCGGTCGCTCCCGTCTCTCGGGCGGAGCTCGAGGATCTGGCGCGTGCGCGGCTGGTGGTCGAACTGCCCCTGCTGGTGGAATCGATCGAGAAAGGCGACCGTGAGTGGGAAGACGCGGTCGTTGCCGCCCACTATCGTCTCTCACGGTGCGGGTCTGTTCTCGACGATCCATCGGATGATGCGGTCGACGCGTGGTACGAAAAACACGATGCCTTCCATGCGGCGCTGCTCAGTGCCGCGACATCCAGCTGGCTGCTGCGCTTCAATGCAACGATTTCCGACCAATTGCATCGCCATCACCGCTTTCTGGGTCTGGCCCCCACGCTGCGCGCCGCCGCCGGCCGCACGGATGGGCACCGGAAGGCCGTGGCGGCCCTGCGCGACGCCGTGGCGATCGAACACCATACCGCCCTGATGGAAGCGGCCCTCGATCGCGACGTCGAACGTGCGAAAACTCTGATGACCGCTCACATCGGCTCCACGCTGCAGGTCTATGCCCAGAGCGAACCCGGCGCGGATGCTGCGCAGCCCCGTCCGAAAGGGAAGCGGCGATCGTAACCGACGACGCAGGGCACTTTGTCTTCGTTTCACCCCGTTGCTGGCAACTGGGCGCAGGCGGCGCTCGCAGCGCCGAACGTTACGCTGAACAAAACGTCAACACATTCATTAAACTTTAAAAGGTTGCGGAACACAACTGGAACAGATAGTGTTTGTTCTGGGTTTGTTTTTTCCGATTCTGGTTTCAGAACCCTTGGGGGCCGCGATGCTGACGCGCAAACAACATGAGCTTCTGATGTTCATCCATGAACGCCTGAAGGAGAGCGGAATCCCGCCGTCCTTCGACGAGATGAAGGAAGCGCTCGACCTCGCCTCCAAGTCCGGCATCCACCGACTGATCACAGCGCTTGAGGAGCGCGGTTTCATTCGCCGGCTGCCGAACCGGGCGCGCGCGCTGGAAGTGCTGCGGCTACCCGACTCGATCGCACCAGGCCTCAATGCGGCGAGGAAGTTTTCGCCGAGCGTCATTCAGGGCAGTCTTGGTCAAACCGGCCAAGGGCAAGGCGGCCAGGGACAAGGCGCGATGGGCCAAGGCGGTCTCGGCCGCCAGATCAAGCCGGGCTCGCCGTCGCGTTCGATGTCGGCCGGCAATGACGATGCCGTTTCCGCGATTTCAATCCCGGTTATGGGACGCATCGCCGCCGGCGTGCCGATCGACGCCATCCAGCATCAGACCCATTCGATCTCGGTGCCGCCCGACATGATCATGGGCGGCGAACACTACGCGCTCGAGGTTAAGGGCGATTCGATGATCGAGGCCGGCATTTTCGATGGCGACACGGTCATCATCCGCAATGCCGACACAGCCAGCCCCGGCGAGATCGTGGTGGCGTTGGTCGACGATGAGGAAGCGACCCTGAAACGCTTCCGCCGCAAGGGCGCCTCGATCGCCCTGGAAGCCGCCAACCCGGCCTACGAGACCCGCATTTTTGGACCGGACAGGGTGAAGGTGCAGGGCAAGCTTGTCGGATTGATCCGGCGCTACTGAGCCGGCTTGGGTTTGTACTTTTCACGCTGGTTGTAAGGCGGCAGGCCGCGCGCTTCGCGGGAGAAGCGGCGTTGCTCGTGCCAGGGGCGATACGGCTTGTCGACGGCGAAGCGGATGGTTGGCGCTGCCGCTGCCGATTGCGGATCGAAGAAGACGGCGGCGCTGCCGTCGCGGGCCAGCTGTTTCTTAGTCACGACCAGCACCAGCGGGTCGCGGCACGGATTGTAGGCGGTGGCGTCATCGATGACGATCAGGCTCGCGAAGGCACAGGCCGGCCGCGCCGTCTTGCGGTCTTTCGCAAGCGCTACAATGGCTCCGGAAGGGTGCCGGGCGATACAGAGATCGCCGGTGCAATAGAAGGGCGAGCCGGGCGGCAGATCGAGCGGATCGAGATCGAACCGCGTATCTGTTGCCTCGAAAATCTCAGGTGGGATAATGGTTTCGGCCCGCAGCGCCCGTTTCCAATTGTCCGTGGTGAATTCGTTGGAGCGTTCGCGGTTGAGGGCGAGTTCGCCGCCACCGATCGGCATGGCCACCAGATGCGCATCCTCGGATATGAGCACGTCGGGCGTAAGCACCTGCGGCACCGTCAACAGGCCGGCCAGCGCGAAAGGCACGGCCGCCAACCTGAGCCAGGTGGTGGCCATGGTGGCGATGACGAGGGCGACCGCCACCAACAGCACCGAGCGGATGGAGATCAGCCCGACGGCGTCGACCGGCGAGCGCTCGGAAATCCAGGCCGATATAGCGATCATCGCCATCAGACCCTTGCCCATCACATAGAGGAACGGCCCGTCGGCGCCGAACGGCATCGCCAGTGCGCTGAGCACGGCAAAGGGCATGACGATCAACGAAACAATCGGCATCACGGCCAGATTGGCGATCAGGCTGAGCGGCGACACACGCTGAAAATGCCAGATGGCGAACAGCAAGGTTGCACTGCCGGCGATGATCGAGGTCATGGCGAGGCCGCCCATGGCCAGCGCGAACTTTCGCGACAGGAAGCCGACGAAGGAGCGCTTTGCCGGCGGCGTTCTCACCTTGTCGGCGCGGTAATCGGCCCAGCCGGCATAGGCGCCGACAAGGGCGGCGGTGGCGGCAAACGACATCTGGAAGCTGGGACCGACCACCTCGTGCGGCGACACCAGGATGACGGCGATGGCGGAGATCGCCAGATTGCGCATGGTGAGTGCGGCGCGATCAAACAGCACGGCGACAAGCATGACCGCCAGCATGATGAAGCTGCGCTCGGCGGCAACCACGACGCCTGAAATAACGAGATAGGCGGCGATCGAGACAAGCGCTGCCGCGGCCGCATATTTCTTCACCGGCCGGCGCGAAGAGAAATCGGGAAACAGCGCAAAGGCGCCACGCAGCAACGCCATGATGGTGCCGGCAACCAGCGCCATGTGCAGGCCGGAGATGGAGATGATGTGGTAGATGCCGGTGCGCCGCATCGCTTCGTTGACCTCGTTCGGGATGCCAGCGCGCACCCCGACAATCAACGCCGCGGCAATCTCGCCTTCGGCGCCGCCGATCTTGCCCCTGATATGGTCGGCAATGTTTTCGCGCGCGTTCTCGATTGCCGAGGAGAGCCGCGCGGTCAGCGGCGGCGGTCCCTGCGTAGCAATGGTTTTCGGATTGCCGAGAAAGAAGCCGCTGCCGCCGATACCGGTGAAATAGCTGTCGAAGGAGAAATCGTAGCTCTCCGGCCGCACCGGACCGGTCGGCGGCAACAGCCTGGCATAGCCGGCGATCAGGGAGCCGGCGGTCATATCGGCGGGAACGGTCCGCGCCGAGAGCCTGACCCGCTCCGGGGCGTAGCGCAACTCGGGGTAAGCGGTCGAAACCACGTCGAGCGTCAGCCTGATGCGGCCGCTTTCCATCTGTTCGAGACTGACGACGCGGCCGGTCAGCCGTGTCTGGATGTCGGAGCCGAGCATCTGCGTTCCGGCGCGCCAGGTCTCGACTTTGGCGGCGACGACGCCGAGCGCGCACAGCATCGCGGCCATGCAGAACAGATGCGTCCTCGGCCGCGATCGCGTGGCGACAGCGCAACATGTCGCCAGCACCACAATGGCGATTGGCTGCGCAAAGCCGGGCTCGCCGGCCAGCGAGAAATAAATGATGACGCCGGCCGCCAGGAAAACCGGCACCAGCAGGAAGGCGACGCCCCGGTCGAGCTCCGTGTTGGCGGCCACGGCAAGGCTGCGGCGGAGCGCGGGCCATGACGGACGGCGAAGCCGTCTGCGCAGACGGGCGATAGATCCGGGCGCTGTGACTTGCGCCGGCAACGGGTGACCGGGTAGCGCAGGCGCGACGCCGGGATGAGGCTCAGGCAGCGCGAGGGGCAGCGGCTCGGCATAGGGACTATCGGCAAACAGCGAGCGTTCGCTGACGCTTGCCTCGGCGCCTTCGCCTTCCTTCGTGCCCCGGCCACGTCCAGCCATCGGGTCTGCCCCTTGCGCCCCAGACCTCCTATGCTACATGAACGCGCAAAGCGCGAAAGTCCGCGCGATCACGCCCNGTGCCTTCGTGCCCCGGCCACGTCCAGCCATCGGGTCTGCCCCTTGCGCCCCAGACCTCCTATGCTACATGAACGCGCAAAGCGCGAAAGTCCGTGCGTCTTGCGTTAGAATCAAACCCACCGCGCTTTCACTCCTCTCGAAAGTCCTGCAGCAAGGCGCGCCGTAAGTCCTCCTCAAGCATGAACACACCGACAACCCGGCGCTCAGTTGTCACGTTCCTGTGAACGAAACACTGAGAATGTAGTCCGCGTCGTGAAGGAAGCCGCGAAAATTGGAGGCGGCGAGGACCGCCCTTCTAGCAGCAGAGACGCCCGGGATATGTGCCCTTAGCTCGCCAATTGTGCTTTTAAGCGCTTTCAACGGGCCAGGAAGTATGTAGACTTTGGCATCCGGGTAGACCATGAGCATCTTGCGGAGATCAGACGTCGATCCGCGCACGCTATCGACCATACCGCCGAGAGTGTGGACATCTCCAGAGGCGAGGCCCCTGATTTGCTGAGTGTCGCCGTTGGACGCTCGCACCACCATAGGGTTTTGGAATTTCTGGAGCAAAAGTTCGACTAAGCTTTGCAGCATTGCATCGAGATGACGATCCGCTGCGTCACTCGCAAAGATGCCAGTTTGAACTTCAATGAAGTGCGCCTGATTTTTGGCCTCCAGAGCTTGCTCCTTAGCGACCTCTCTGCTTTGGACAAATTCCTGCCGGGTAAGTTGTAGCTCCTCACGCTGTAGGGCGAGTTCTCCCGATTGCACCATGGTGGCCACGGCCAGCCATAGAAACGCAGGAGGGGCGAAAACGCCGGTCAGCACAGCCGCGAAATCATTCAGGCTAAGTGGCGTCTTGAACTCAACATAGCCTCCCGACGCCAGCGCCCAAGCGACAAGCAGAACGTAGATTCCCGTCACGATCCAACCGCCGGCCACCCAGCGCGAGCCTTTTGCCTTCCTTGGCGTTTCTGACACTTCACTCATCTCACCCCCAATGACCAATTCCCTTGCTGTGGTCTCTGCCAAATGCCGTTGCACGGAGCTACAGGCTTTAGCTGAATTCACGGTGCCTTCGTGCCCCGGCCACGTCCAGCCATCGGGTCTGCCCCTTGCGCCCCAGACCTCCTATGCTACATGAANCCTTCGTGCCCCGGCCACGTCCAGCCATCGGGTCTGCCCCTTGCGCCCCAGACCTCCTATGCTACATGAACGCGCAAAGCGCGAAAGTCCGTGCGGTCGCGTCCACCGCGCCGGAATTGACCATCACTCGCCAAGGACGCTCAATCCTCAATCATATCCCGGCCCTCCGCCCTCAGGCGAGCAAGCCCATCGTGCATTGCCTTCAATTGTTCGGGTGTATGACCCTGCCATTCAGCGAGCTCCCCCAGGATGAGTAACGGATCACGGGAGCGGTAGGATTTCGTCGGATTACCGGGAAATTTTTTATCGGTCAGGTTAGGGTCATCCATGAAAAACCCCGTCGGCTTTACGATGTAAATCCTTTGACGACCGTCACCCGTTGCAAGCTCTGCTCCCCAGATGGCGGCTTCCAGTGTCTGGGTGAAATAGATCCATGACAGTGGTTTACCTCTGAAATTGGAAGGGTGGCCGACGCTCAGCAGATCCCCGGGTTTCAAATCCGCCCGGGTGCCATGGTAGAACGGATCACCCTCCGTATGGTCAGCGTTTCTGGTCATCGGTAGTCCTTCTTTCAATCATGCTTCCTTAGTGGCGAGACCGGACTGCACACAGTTGCGGTGTTCACGATAATGATTGCAGAAAGGTCAATATGAGTGACCAAGCCAACGCTGTCACGGCGGCGTTGTAGTCGGGCAGTGCCGCATCCGTGAAGAAATGTCCGCTCGTCAGAGGGGGCTATCACCGTCGCAGCGATGTTCCAGGCACTGTGACGGACGCTGCAGCCGAATGAAACCCAGACATTGACGCTGCTGCCAAACGAGGTTGCGCGGAGGGTGCGAACAGATTTTGTGCTACAAGGCTCCAGCGCCAGTTGACGCAACCGATAATTGCCGACGTGCCCCGGCCACGTCCAGCCATCGGGTCTGCCCCTTGCGCCCCAGACCCCCTATGCTACATGAACGCGCAAAGCGCGAAAGTCCGCGCGATCACGCCCCGCTTTCCAAGGTTCCCGAGAATTCCATGTCCGACACGGTCGTCACCCGTTTTGCCCCCTCGCCCACCGGCTATCTGCATATCGGCGGCGCGCGCACGGCGCTGTTCAACTGGCTGTACGCCAAGCACACCGGCGGCACGATGGTGCTGCGCATCGAGGACACCGACCGCGAACGCTTCAACGAGGCGGCGACACAGGCCATTCTGGATGGGCTGACCTGGCTGGGCCTTTCCTGGGACGGTGAGGCCATATCGCAGTTCGAGCGCGCGCCGCGCCACCGTGAGGTGGCCGAGGAGCTGGTGCGCCTGGGCAAGGCCTATTACAGCTACGAGACGCCTGCCGAGCTCGAGGCGATGCGCGAGGCCGCACGCGCCAAGGGCCTGCCGCCTCGCTACAATGGCGCGTGGCGGGACCGTGCCCCCTCAGAGGCGCCTCCCGGCGTCAAGGGCGCCATCCGCATCAAGGCGCCGACCGAGGGCGAAACCGTGGTGCACGACCGTGTGCAGGGCGAGGTGCGCTTCCCCAACAAGGACCTCGACGATTTCATCATCCTGCGCTCGGACGGCAACCCGACCTACATGCATGCCGTCGTCGTCGACGACCATGACATGGGCGTCACCCACATCATCCGTGGCGACGACCATCTGACCAACGCCGCGCGCCAGACGGTGATCTACAACGCGATGGGCTGGGACGTGCCGTCGATGTCGCATATCCCGCTGATCCACGGCGCCGACGGCGCCAAGCTGTCGAAGCGGCACGGCGCACTTGGTGTCGAGGCTTATCGCGCCATGGGCTATCTGCCCGAGGCACTGCTCAACTATCTGGCAAGGCTCGGCTGGAGCCATGGCGACGACGAGATCATGTCGATCAAGGACATGATTTCGTGGTTCGACATCGGCGATGTCAACAAGGGTGCGGCGCGCTTCGACTTCGCCAAGCTCGAGTCAATCAACGGCGCGCATATGCGCAAGATGGCCGATACCGAGCTGTTCGATATTTTCGTCGCCACTCTGCCATACCTCGAAGGCGGATCTGCTATCGCCGCCCGTCTCGACGACGCCAGGAAGGCGCAGCTGCTGGCCGCCTTGCCGGGCCTGAAAGAGCGCGCCAAGACGCTGGTGGAACTGGCCGATGGCGCGGCCTTCCTGTTAGTCGAGCGGCCGCTGCCGATCGACGAGAAGGCGGCAGCACTGCTCAGTGCCGACGCGCGCGCGATCCTGCGCGGCGCACATGCCGCTTTGCAGACTGTTTCGGGCGATTGGTCGGCTGCCGCGGCTGAAGCCGCGGTGCGCGAGTTCGCAGCGGCCGGCGGCCACAAGCTCGGCGCCGTGGCCCAACCGCTCCGGGCGGCCCTTACCGGCCGTAGCACCTCGCCCGGCGTGTTCGACGTGCTTGCCGTGCTTGGCCGCGAGGAAAGCCTGGCGCGGATTGCGGATCAAATCGATTAGGAGCGAGCTGGCCCAAAAAGATTGGCATTGAAAGGCGGGTTTCGCAGTGCAACATTAGACCTTGGCCCAATCAGGCACGCACCTCCCAAAATGCGGTGGCGAGTTCGCGCATTCCGGTGATTTCGACGTGTCGTTTGCAGGAATTGCCTTGCCGGCATGAGGAACATGAAGGAGTTTGAGAATGAGCGAAGCTGCGACAAGACTGGAAACCGGCAGCAAGACGACGCACCCGTCGACTGCCACGCTCGAACTGGCCGGCAAGACGCATGAATTCAAGGTGCGAAGCGGGTCGGTCGGGCCCGACGTCATCGACATCGGTGCGCTCTACAACACCACCGGCGCCTTCACCTACGATCCCGGCTTCACTTCGACGGCGAGCTGCGAGTCGGCGATAACCTTCATCGACGGCGATGCCGGCATCCTGCTTCACCGCGGCTATCCCATCGACCAGCTGGCCGAGCATGGCGACTTCCTCGAAGTCTGCTACCTCCTGCTCTACGGCGAACTGCCGACCAAGGCACAGAAGGACGATTTCGACTACCGGGTGACGCGCCACACCATGGTGCACGAGCAGATGTCGCGCTTCTTCACCGGCTTCCGCCGCGACGCGCATCCGATGGCTGTGATGTGCGGCGTGGTCGGCGCGCTGTCGGCCTTCTATCACGACTCCACCGACATTTCGGACCCGTATCAGCGCATGGTCGCCTCGATGCGGCTGATTGCCAAGATGCCGACGATTGCGGCCATGGCCTACAAATACCATATCGGCCAGCCCTTCATTTACCCGAAGAACGAGCTGAACTTCGCCGCCAACTTCCTGCATATGTGCTTTGCGGTTCCGTGCGAGGAATACAAGATCAATCCGGTGCTGGCGCGCGCCATGGAGCGCATCTTCATCCTGCATGCCGACCACGAGCAGAACGCCTCGACCTCGACGGTGCGGCTTGCAGGCTCGTCGGGCGCCAATCCGTTCGCCTGCATCGCCGCCGGCATCGCCTGCCTGTGGGGCCCGGCGCATGGCGGCGCCAATGAGGCGGCGCTCAACATGCTGGGAGAAATCGGCCATGTCGACCACATCCCGGAATTCATCGCCCGCGCCAAGGACAAGAACGATCCGTTCCGGCTGATGGGCTTCGGCCATCGCGTCTACAAGAACTACGATCCTCGTGCGAAAATCATGCAGAAGACGGCGCATGAGGTGCTCGGCGAACTCGGCATCAAGGACGATCCGCTGCTCGACATCGCCATGGAGCTGGAAAAGATCGCGCTGACCGATTCCTACTTCATCGAAAAGAAGCTCTATCCGAACGTCGATTTCTATTCCGGCATCACGCTGAAGGCGCTGGGCTTCCCCACCACCATGTTCACCGTGCTGTTCGCGGTCGCGCGCACCGTCGGCTGGATCGCGCAGTGGAAGGAAATGATCGAGGACCCGCACCAGAAGATCGGCCGCCCGCGCCAGCTCTATACCGGCGCCCCGGAACGCGACTACGTGCCGATTGCGAAAAGGTGAAAGAGAGTGAATGGTGAATGGTAAGTAGTGAATAGCAGGTAGTAAGTAGCAGGTAGTAAGTAGCAGCTTGATTATAGTCGAGAGTGCGTTAATCCTATTCACTATTCACTATTCACTCGCTAAGCCCTATTCGCTCTCCCGATGTGGCGAAGAACGACATCGGCGGCGATGTCGCCGGAGGGCCTGTCGGTGGCCATGCGTCTGGCAACCTCGCCAAAGCCGTCCTTTTGCCAGGCGCGGTAGGCGGTGTCTGAGAACAGTGCCTCGAGCTGCCGCGCCAGATAGTGCGGCCGCACGTACTGGTTGTAGCTTTCCGGCACGACCGGCCGGTCGGCAATAAGGTTGGGCAAAGCAGCGCTCCACACCGTGATCAGGCTCTGCGCCATCAGCATGATCGGATCGAACTTGTAGCAAGAGATCATCGGGACACCCGACATCGCCAGTTCCAGTGACACCGTTCCAGACGCGATCAGCGCCGCATCGGCCTTGCCGAAGGCCTGCCACTTGCGCTCGGGATCGAGGATGACTTCCGGCTCCTGATCCCAGCGCGCCACCGATGTTTTGACCAGTTCGGCGACATGCGGCACCGTCGGCAGCAACAGCCGCAGCCGGTGGCCACGCGCGCGCAGCGCCGACACCGTCTCGCCGAACGGACCGATAAGCCGGCTCACCTCGCCGCGCCGCGACCCTGGCAGGACGAGCAGCGTCTTGATGTGATCGGCAGAGAGATCGCGCGGCTGGGCTTGCGCCCTGGCCGCGCCCAGCACGCCTGGATCATGCGTGAGGCGATGTCCGACGTAAGTGCCGGGCGGGCCGCCGAGACGGCTGAGCTCCTTTACCTCGAAAGGCAGGATGCACAGTATGTGGTCGACATAGGGCTTCATCGCGGCCGCCCTACCCGGCCGCCACGCCCAGACGCTCGGGCAGACATAGTGGACGATCGGGATCGACGGATCGGCGGCGCGGATCTTTTTGGCGACGCGCAGCGAGAAATCGGGGCTGTCGATGGTGATCAGACAGTCGGGTTTTTCGGCGGCGACAGCACTTGCCGTCTGGCTGATCCGCCGCATCAGGCGCGGCAAGTCACGCAGGATGGCGCTGAGCCCCATCAGCGCGATCTCGGCGCCGTCGAACAGCGGCGCCAGTCCGAGCGCCTGCAGGTGCCGCCCGCCAGTGCCGACGAGTTGCACCTCGCGCCCGGTCATGCGCTTCAGCGCCTGCACGATGTCGGCGCCCAGCAGGTCGCCGGATTCTTCGCCGGCGACGATGGCAATCTTCAGCGGCTTCTCAGCTGCCATGGACAGACTCCGCAGCCGGCAGGCCGAACACGAACAGGCCGAGCGCATTGGCGCGCGCGACAACGGCGGGGCCTTCGAGGATGAGCGAACGGCCGGCTTCGACGGCAATGCCGGCGAGCCCCGCGGCATGCGCCGCCTCGACGGTCCGGGGGCCAATAGATGGCAGATCGGCACGCAATTCCTGGCCAGGCTTGGCGCATTTGACCAGGACACCGCGCGTCTTGCCGGCCAGCCTGCCATGGCCGCGCAACTGCTGCGTCCGCTCGAGCAGTCCGTGGGTGCCCTCGACGCCTTCCAGGGCAACAGTGCGGCCACCGATGGCAATTGCCGCCTGACCAATGTCGAGCGCGCCGATGGCCTTTGCCGCCGCGTGTGCCGCCTCGATATCGCGCCAGTCGGACTTTCGCGGCACTGCTTTGGTCAGCGGCCCTTCGGCCGCGACGAGCCGGGGCACGACTTCATGCGCACCGACAACCTTGACGCCCCGTGCCTCCAGGCCGCGGGTCAATATCTTCAACAGCCCGTCATCGCCGCGGGCAAGCGCCATGGCGAGCGAGGGTATAAGTGCCAGTAGCCCAAGGTTCGGACGCATGTCGACCAACCGCGGCCTGCGCCTGATCTCGCCGGCAAGCACAAGATGGGTGATCCGCCGGCGCCTCAGCAACGCAACCAGCGAGCCGATGTCTTCCAGCGCAAGCCTTTCATGCTCATAGATTGTGAGGTCGGACTGACGGTCGGCCTGACCTTCGACCAGGATGATGACGGGCGGATGTCCGGCCTCCGCCAGGCCGGCGGCAACTTCGACCGGCAAGCTACCGCCGCCGGCAATGATGCCGACCCTGGCGTCCGGCGCAAGATCGAGGCCCGTTGAAGTGGCCTCAGCCTTCGTCATCGGCATCGTCGCCGTCGCCACCCTTAAGCGACGGGACGGCAAAATGCCGCTTGCCGCGACTGGTGATGAAATCGATGATTTTCATGGCCGTCGGCGACGACGCAAACTCGGCCTTGGCGAATTCGATGTTCTCGCCGACAGTGCGGGAGCGGTCGAAGATGGTCTTGTAAGCCTTGCGCAGCAGGTAGATTTCGGCGCGCGGCAACCCGGCGCGCTTCAGGCCGATGATGTTGAGTCCACGCAGGCTGGCGCGATTGCCCACCGCAATGGCGTAGGGAATGACATCGCCGACAAAAGCCGAGCAGCCGCCGAGAAAGGCGTTGTCACCAACACGCACGAACTGATGAACGGCGCTGAGGCCGCCAATATAGACGCTGTCACCGACCTCGCAATGGCCGCCCAGGGTCGCGCCATTGGCGAAGGTGGCGTATTTACCGACGACGCAATCATGGGCAATGTGGGCATAGGCAAGGAAATTGCCGTTGTCGCCGACGGTCGTCTCGCCGCGGCTGGAATCGGTGCCGAGATGCATGGTCACGCCTTCGCGGATCGTGCAGTTCTGGCCGATGACCAAAGTGGTGCGGCCGCCCTTGTGCTTGGTGTTCTGCGGCGGTCCGCCCAGTGTCGCCATTGGATAGACTTTGGTCGCGGCGCCAATGGTTGTCGCGCCCAGCACCGAGACATGGCTGACCAGTTCGACGCGGTCACCGATCACGGCGTCAGCGCCGACATAGCAGAAAGGTCCTATTGCGGCGCCTTCGCCGATCTGCGCGCCGGCCTCGATGACGGCCGAGGGGTGGATTGAAGTCTGTATTTTCATGAGCATTTCGAACCGTCAGCCGGTAACCATCATTGCCGAGATCTCGGCTTCGGCGGCCTTTGTGCCCTCCACCATGGCCTCGCAGGCGAATTTGAGCAGGTTGCCGCGCATCTTGATTTTCTTGACGTGGATTTTCAACTGGTCGCCCGGGACGACCGGTTTGCGGAATTTCGCATTATCGATGGTCAGGAAATAGACCAGCGACGGCTTTTCCGTGTTGAGGTTACGGATGCAGATCGCGCCGGCCGTCTGCGCCATGGCCTCGACGATGAGCACGCCCGGCATCACCGGCTGATCCGGGAAATGGCCCTGAAAATGCGGCTCATTGATGGTCACGTTCTTGATACCGATGGCAGAATCATTGCCGTCGATTTCGATGATGCGATCGATCATCAGGAAGGGATAGCGATGCGGTAAAAGCTTCATCAACCCCAATATATCGACCGCTTCGAGCGTCGCCGGCACCATCTCAGCTACTTCCCCCTTCGCCCTGCTTGCGCGTCCTGGCGAGCTTCCTCAGCATGGCGATCTCGCGCATGGCTTCCGCCATCGGCTGCGCCGGATAGCCTCCCCAGATCTCGCCCGCCGGCACGTTGCTCATGAACCCGCTTCTTGCAGCAAGCTTGGCCCCTGATCCGATGGTCAAATGATCGGCAAGGCCAACGCCGCCGCCCATGGTGACACCATCACCGACGGTGACGGAGCCGGAAATACCAGAGAGCCCGGCAATAATGCAATTGCGGCCGATGCGAACGTTATGGGCGATCTGCACCAGATTGTCGATCTTGGTGCCCTGACCGATGACCGTATCCGACATGGCGCCGCGATCGACGGTCGTGTTCGAGCCGATTTCGACATCGTCCTGGATGATGACGCGGCCGACCTGCGGCACACGCTCAGGGCCTTTGGCGCCGCCGACAAAGCCGAAGCCGTCCTGGCCTATCCTGGCGCCGCCATGAATGATGACGCGGTTGCCGATCAGCGCATACTGAACACTGACACCCGGCCCAATGTAGCCGTCACGGCCGATCTGGCAGGAGGGACCGATTACGGCGTGGGGGGCAATGACTGTTCCGCTGCCTATGGAAGCACGGGGGCCGATGACCGCTCCGGCTTCGATGATCGCGCCTGCCTCGATACGCGCCGTGGCATCGACATGAGCTTGCGGCGAGACCCCGGTTTCGCTGGTCATCGGCCCCGGCGTAGCCGCTGTCGGGAACAGCAGCCGGCCGATCATGGCGAAGGCCTGCTGCGGGCGCGGATGCACCAGAACCGCGATGCCGGCCGGCGCCTTGCCCGCGAACTCGGCGGGACAAAACACGGCCGCCGCCTTCAGCGACTGCATCAGCGCGAAATTGCGCTTGCCGTCGACGAAGACGAGCGCACCCTCGCCGCCTTCGTTGGCTGGCGCCAACGCATCGATCGATATGTGGGCAAGATCGGAATCGACAAGCGATGCGCCGGTCAGATTCGCGACTTCGCCGGCCGTATACCGGCGTGATGGCGCGAAGAACACCGGATCGGTCATTCCAGAAGCAATATCCAGCTAGGTCGGATCAATTCTCTTCCGGACCCCAACGGCCCGGAAGCATCGTTACCGCAAGATCAGAAGCGGCTCGACATGCCGAAGTTGAATTCCTGCACGTCGTCGGTCTTTTCCTTCTTGACGGGCATCGCGTAGTCAATGCGGATCGGGCCGAAAGGCGATGACCACAACAAGCCGACACCAACCGAGGCGCGCAGTTCCAAGTCGACTGACCCCTGATTGACCAAAGGAGTGTTAATCTTGCTGCCATACAGCGTTGCGGCATCGGCAAACACGGCGCCGCGCACACCAAAGCTTTCCGGAATGACCGGTATCGGGAACTGAGCTTCCGCCGACGCATTGAAATAGGTGGTTCCGCCGAGGTGGTCACCTGTGTTGAGGTCCACAGGGCCAATGCCACCATACTCGAAGCCGCGGATCATGCGGTCGCTGCTCTGGAACTGATCGAAGATTCGCAAGCCGTCATTGCCGTAGCTCGCAATATGACCAGCACCGCCCGAAATCAGGCCGACCAGATCCAGCTGTTCTGACAGCGTCTGGTAGACAGTGCCACGACCGGTAACCTTGACGAACTTGGCATCGCCACCAAGGCCCGCCACTTCCACAGTCGTGGTGGCGTAGATGCCTTCATGCGGGCTCTTCATATCGTCGATGGTGTTGTAGACCAGTCCCAAGCTGACCGAAGACTTGATCCACGGGCTATCCTCAATCCCCTCCAGGATCGCATTGGAGACGTCACATTTTGCCGGGTCATAAACGCCGGCAGTCAAGCAACCGTCGTCGAGCTTGTACTTCTCCTGGGCGATATTGTACGCCAACTGCGTCGAGATGTTGTCGGTGATCGGCAGGCCGAAGCGCACCGTCGCACCCAGCGTCTCGCTGTCATAGTGGTCGTAGTTGCGGGTCTGCTGGAAGATATCGAAGCCGGCGGCGATACGGCGCCCCAGGAAATAGGGTTCGGTGAAGGACAGGCTGTAGTCCCGCGAATTCTTGCCGCCACCCGCCGAAACCTTGATGTACTGGCCGCGACCGAGGAAGTTGCGCTCTGCGACCGAACCTTCGACAGACGGACCGGCAGTGTCGCCACCTGTCGAATAACCTGCGCCAACCGAGAACTCGCCGGTCGATTTCTCGACCACGTCGACCACGAGCACGACCTGGTCTGGCTCAGAACCCGGGACAGTCGAAACGTCGACTTTCTCAAAGTAATCTAGCTTTTCCAGCCGCTTCTTCGCGCGCTGGATGAGTACCTGGTTGAAGGCGTCGCCTTCGCTGACATCGAACTCACGACGAATGACATAGTCGCGTGTGCGGTCGTTGCCGCGGATTTCGATGCGCTCGATATACGCCTTGGTGCCCTGGTCGATCGTATACACGACCGAAATGGTGTGGTTCTCGAAGTTGCGATCGCCGCGCGGCGTCACCTGGGCGAAGGCATAGCCCGAACCCGCGACCTTTTCGGTCAGCGCGATGATGGTGTCCTCGACATTCTTGGCGTTGTAGACGTCGCCCTTGTGGGTCTGAACCACCGATTCCAGCGCCTTCGAGTCGACTTCGGGAATGGTGCTCTCGACGCTGACGTCGCCGAACGTATAGCGGTCGCCTTCCTGGACGGTGATGGTAACGGTGTACTGGTTGGTCGTGTCGTCGAGCTCGCCGACGGCTGAGACCACCTGGAAGTCGGCATAGCCGTGATTGTAATAGAAGCGGCGCAGCGATTCCTGGTCGGCGCGGAGCTTGTCCTCGTCATAGACGTCGTCACGCAGCACGAAGGACAAGAAGCTCGAGCGCTTGGTTGCGATGACGTCGGACAGGCGGCGGCTCGAATAGGCGCTGTTGCCGACGAAATTGACAGCGGCGATCTTGGTGCGGCCGCCTTCGTTGATGTTGAAGACCACGTTCACGCGGTTGTCGCCGAGATCCATGATCTGCGTCGTGACAGCGGCGTCATCCCGGCCAATTCGCCTGTAGGCAGCCTTTACCGCCTCGACATCGGAGTCCAGCGTTGCCTGCGAGAACGTCCCGCGCGGCTTCAACTGCACGGCGACTGCCAGCGCGTTGTCCTTGAGCTTCTTGTTGCCCTGGAACAGAACCTGGTTGACGACCTGGTATTCGGCAACCTTGACTACCAGCGTCGAACCGACCTGATTGATCTGCACGTCCGAGAACAGCCCGGTGCCGAACAGCGCCTTGACCGCATCGTCGATATCGGCGCTGGAAAACGCCTTGCCCGGCTTGATCGTGATGTAGTTGCGGATGGTGTCGGCGTCGACACGCTGGTTGCCGCTGACCTCGACTCTCGAGACAACGGCTGCCTGCGCCGCAGATGTGGCAACGAACTGCACGGCGAGCGCACCTGGTACAACCAGAGCGGCGGACATAGCCACCGCGGACGCGGCGCTCAAAAATTTGGATGCTGCCTTCATCGGGCTTTTGTACCTTTTCTCGAAGTCCCCACGGCGAGAAAACCGGACGTGCGGTAATTTCTCCTACCGTATTAACCGGATTTTCCCTACACGCAAGGCTTCTGGTTAATTTGTAATTACTTAACCCTGATGCGTGGCTTTCGCGTCACGCATACCCCCGTGCATGGTAAACGGCGTCTCAACATTGCCGGTGCTGAAGCCAAATTTCTTCATGATTTCAGCACCCAAACAGATCGTTCCAGAAGACGAAGCCCATAAATCCCAGCACCAGAAAGAGGCCGGCCCGGTATCCCATTTCCATCATCCGCTCCGATACCGGACGCCGGAAAACGGCTTCGAGTGCGTAGAACAGGAGATGGCCGCCGTCGAGGGGGGGAATCGGCAAAAGGTTCAGAATTCCGATCCCGACCGACAGGCCGGCGACGAGTTGCACCAGCCATAGGAAGCCCAGCTTTGCCGCCTGCCCCGACATCTTGGCGATCTTGATCGGGCCGCCCAGCTGGCATTTGTCTTCGCGGCCGACAACGAATCGCTGCAGGAACTGGCCGGTGCGCTGAATGACGTGCCCCGTCTCCTCGACCGCGGCGCCGACTGCTCCGACAGGGCTGTAGGTGATCAGCCTGGGCTGGCCGACATCCTTGTTGTTGACGACGCCGATGACGGCCACCTTGACCTTGTTGCCCAGTGCGTCCAGCTGCTCCATTGGCTCCGGCGTCGCGACGACCGTGACCTCCTTGCCGTCGCGCAACATGGTGAAGGTGATGGCGTCGCCGCCGCGGCCCGAAACTAGGCGCTGGACGTCGGCGAAGGTCTCAACCTTGCTGCCGTCGACGGCGACGAATCGGTCGCCTGGCAAAATGCCGGCCCTTGCGGCTGGACTGCCGGCGGTGACCGCCGCCACCATCGGCTCAAACACAGGGCGGCCATAGAGGGAAAACAGCACGGCAAAGACGGCAATGGTCAAAAGGAAGTTGAACAGCGGTCCGGCCACCACCGTGGCGGCGCGTTTCCAGATGGGTTGCGTGTGGAAGGCGACCTTGCGTTCAGCGTCAGTCAGCGTTTCCAGATCTTCCGAACTCGGCTGGCTCGACGTGGCGCTCATGTCGCCGACGAATTTGACATAACCGCCGAGCGGTATGGCGCAGAGCTTCCAGCGCGTGCCGTGGCTGTCGTTGAAGCCGAGAAGTTCGGGGCCGAAGCCGATCGAAAAGGCCTTCACGCCAATGCCGCACCAGCGGCCGACCAGGTAATGGCCCATTTCGTGAATGAAGACGACCACGGTCAGCACGAACAGAAACGGCACCAGCGTGCCGAGGACAAAGCCTTCCGTGCTGAAAAACGCGTGAAGAATTTCGTTCAAGTCATGCCCTCAAATTCACCCGCGGCGAAAGGTGTCGCCGCGACTGTGACATCAATCCAGGCGAATCCGTGGCGTGCGCCATTTCTTCGCCGTGAAATATCACTCAAGCCGGAAACAGCCCCTGCGCCGGATGATCGGCGCCCGCCGAAATCCAGCCGATCACGTATAGGGCAAAAGCCGCCGCGACAAGCCCGTCCACCCTGTCCATGACACCGCCATGCCCGGGTATCAACGCGCTTGAATCCTTGCGGCCGTGGCGGCGCTTGACCCAGGATTCGAAGAGATCGCCAGCCTGGGCAACAATCGACAGCACCAGCGCAACCAAGGCGAGGACGCCAAGATTGCCGGCCCCGGCGGCGGCAGCCAGAAGCACGCCGGCGGCCACGCCGCCGACAGCGCCGCCAAGCGCGCCGCTCTGCGTCTTGCCGGGGGATATAGATGGCGCGAGCTTGGGCCCACCGACGGAGCGGCCGACGAAATAGGCGAAGATGTCGGTCGCCCAGACCACGGCGAACAGAAACAGGATTGCGACCAGGCCGGGATGGTCGCCGCCGCGCAGCAGCGCCAGCGATAAGCCGGACAAAGCCGCGTAGGCAAGACCGGCTGCATCCCATTGCGCCGCTCCACGCATACGGGCGCCGACAGCAGCGACCACAACCATGGCCAGGACAAGAGACAGAAGCCACGATGCCGGCACGCCTGCAACCAGGGCGACGACGAAAACCAGAAGCAGCGCTTCGGGAATGAAGCCGAGGGTCGCACCGGCCAAGGGGCGCGACATGCGCGCCCATTCATAGAAGATGACCGCCGATATCCCGGCGCAAAGCAGGCGGAACCACAGCCCTCCCAACCAGGTCAGGCCAAGCGCTATTGCGGCCAGCACCAGCGCCGAGACGATGCGAAGCTGAAGATTGTTCATCCCGCCGCCGATCACGAGGCAGCGACATCTTGAGCGGCAAGCCCGCCAAAACGGCGCTCGCGGCCAGCAAAATCGCGCAATGCGTCGGCCAGGTGTTCGCGGCTGAAGTCAGGCCAGTAGCAAGGCAGAAAAACCAGTTCGCTGTAGGCTGCCTGCCACAGAAGGAAGTTCGACAGCCGAAGCTCGCCACTGGTGCGGATGACCAGCTCCGGATCGGGAATGCCTGCGGTGTCGAGGGCGCCGGCAAAAGTGTCTGCCGTGATCGCCTCTGCGTCGATCTCGCCGCGCGCCACTGCGGCTGCGAGCTTGCGTGCCGTGCGCACGATCTCGTCGCGCCCGCCATAGTTGAAGGCGATGACCAAGGTCAGCGATTCATTGCGCGCAGTCAGCGATTCGGCCTCTTCGAGCAGGCCCCTGATGTCCGGCTGCAGCCCCGCCCTGTCACCGATGATCCTGACGCGCACGCCGTTCTGGTGCAGTTCGGCCAGATCGCGGCGGATGAACAGCTTCAAAAGCCCCATCAGGTCGCTGACTTCGGCCTTGGGCCGCGACCAGTTTTCCGACGAAAAGGCGTAGACGGTCAGGAAGGAAATGCCGAGACCGGGCGCGGCGCGCACCGTCTTGCGCAGCGCTTCGACGCCGGCGCGATGGCCGGCAAGCCGCGGCATGCCGCGCGCCTTGGCCCAGCGTCCGTTTCCATCCATGATGATCGCGACATGCGCGGGCGTTGCCATTGTCTCGCTTTCGGGCCGGTGTGGGCCGACCCTAGACCTGCATGATTTCAGCTTCCTTATCGGAAAGCAGGTGATCGATGGTGCTGATCGTTTCGTCGGTCAGCTTCTGGACCTGATCGGAGCGCTTGCGCTGATCGTCCTCGCTGATGTCGCCGTCCTTTTCCGCCTTCTTCAAGAAGTCCATGCCGTCGCGACGGACATGGCGCACCGCAACGCGGGCGTTCTCGGCGTAGCCATGCGAAATCTTGACCAGTTCCTTGCGGCGCTGCTCGTTGAGCTCGGGCAGCGGAATTCTGAGATTGGTGCCGTCGACGATCGGATTGAAGCCGAGATTGGATTCTCTGATGGCACGGTCGACCGCGCCGACCATCGACTTGTCCCATACCGAAACCGAGATCATGCGCGGCTCCGGCACCGACACGTTCGCCACCTGGTTGATGGGCATGGTGGTGCCGTAGGCCTGGACCTGGATGGCGTCGAGCAGATTGCTGGAGGCACGGCCGGTGCGCAGCGAAGCCAGATCGTGCTTGAAGGCGGCGATCGCGCCATCCATGCGCCGCTTGAGGTCGTCGAACTCACCACTCATCTTAGTCTCCTCGACCCGTTTGATCCGGGTTCACTGCTTAGGGCCTATATTCGGACCCGCTTTCGAAAACTGATCCCCTTTTTAGGAGAGTATACTCCGGGTCACTCGTCGGCGACGATCGTGCAACGGCCGCCGCCCCGCAGAATATCGCCGAAACCACCTTTTTCGTGGATCGAATAGACGATTATCGGGATGTTGTTTTCGCGCGCAAGTGCAATTGCGGCGGTATCCATGATCGAAAGGCCCTTGTTGATGACTTCGGCATGGCTGATGCGCTCGAAGCGGGTCGCATTCGGATCCTTCTTGGGATCGGCCGAATAGACGCCGTCGACCTGGGTGCCCTTGAACAACGCGTCGGCGCCGATCTCGGCGGCGCGCAAGGCCGCGGCCGAATCGGTGGTGAAGAACGGATTGCCGGTGCCGCCGGCGAAAATGACGACCTTGCCCTGGTTCATATAGGCGGTGGCCTGGCGCTGGGAAAAACTCTCGCAAAGTTCGGGCATGGCGATGGCCGACAGCACGACGGCATCGACGCCGATTTTGTTCAGCGAGGTGCGCAGCGCCAGCGAGTTGATGACGGTGGCCAGCATGCCCATGTGGTCGCCGGTGACGCGGTCGCCGCCCTTGGATGCCACCGCCACGCCGCGAAAGATATTGCCGCCGCCAATGACGACGCCGACCTCGATGCCAAGTGCGCGGGCTTCGGCGATGTCGGCGGCGATTCGGTCGACCACCGAGACATCGATGCCGAAATGCTGCTCGCCCATCAACGCTTCGCCCGACGCTTTCAGCAGGACACGTCGATAGAGGGGCTTTGCCGTCATCTGGACCTCGTCATTGTTGCGTGTGGCAGCCTGGGCAGGCCGCCCTCGCGCGGGCGCCGCCGCTGGCGCGATGCCGAGTTCCGATACACGAAGGGCGCCGCGATGTCACGCGGCGCCCCTCGCCCAATTCCGCCTTCCGTCGCGGCCCGTCAGTTGCTGGTGATGCTGACGGCGTCGCCCTCGACCAGCAGCGGCGGCGCATAACCCAACGGCTTGTCGCCGGTCACGGCGCCGCCGGTAACCCGGGCTTGTATGTCGGAACCGAAATAGGCGTACGGGAATGGCGGCGGTGTCTTGCTGACCGTATCCAGCCGCGCGCGAAGCTCGGCGGGTAAAGTGAAATCCAACGCCGCCAGATTGTCCTGCAACTGCGCCAGCTTGGTGGCGCCAAGAATCACGGTGGCGATGCCCGGTTGCGTTGCCACCCAGTTGAGCGCGACCTGCGCCATGCTGCGTCCGAGTTCGGCGGCAACTTTTTCGAGCTCCGCCACGATCGCCCAGTTGCGCTCGGTGAACTTCTGGAACCCCGGATGAGTGGTGTTGCGAAAGCCGTCGAGCCGGCCGGCATGGCCTTCCTGCGTCGGCCGGTACTTGCCGCTGAGCAGCCCGCTGGCCAGCGGGCTCCACACCATGATTCCTGCGCCATGGCGGGTGCCGAAGGGCACGAACTCATTTTCGATCGAACGCTCCGCCAGCGAATATTCAAGCTGCAGGGCCGACACCGGCTCGTAGCCGCGCCACTCGGCGATCGTCTGCGCGCGGGCAGCATACCAGGCCGGCACATCGGACAGGCCGACATGGCGAATTTTGCCCGCACGCACGAGATCATCCATCGTGCGCATGACCTCCTCGGCCGGCGTCAGCCCGTCCCAGACATGGAGGAGGTAGAGGTCGATATAGTCAGTGCCCAACCGCTTCAGCGAGGCATCCACGGCGCGCAAGATGTTCTTGCGGCCATTGCCACCGGCGTTCGGATTGCCGGGCTCCGCGTTGAAGGTGAATTTCGTGGCGATCACCGCTCTGTCGCGCAAGCCTCGCTCGGCGATGAATTCGCCGAGCCAGGTTTCGGCTGTGCCGCCGGTGTAGAGGTCGGCGGTGTCGAAGAAATTGCCGCCGGCCTCGACATAGGCGTCGGCCATGGCGCGCGCGGTTTCCCTGTCCGCGCCCCAGCCCCATTCGGTGCCAAAGGTCATGGTGCCCAGTGCCAGCCGGCTGACGCGCAGGCCGCTGTTGCCCAGTGTGTAATAGCTCATGGTCATGGTGTTTTTCCTATCCTGATTTCTTGACGCCGGCTCACTGGCCAGGCGTCATCTTGACCCAGGGATTGCCGCGCTCATGCGTGGCGCGGAAAACGAAGCCGTCGACTTTCCAGCCGGTCCCGGAGCGAACCAGATGGTGCTCGTAGGTGCCCCAGACTTCCCACAGCGGGTCGCCATTGCCTTCCATCCGGTTCCAGGCATAGCCGTTCGAAGAGACGGTCGCCGCGTCCGCCTCAAAGATCACCTGGTGATTGGTGCGCAGATGCAGGCTGGTCTTGCTGCCCCTGAGGTTGCCGGCCCAGGTACCGATCAGATTGTCGGAGGGGATGGTGGCGGCAGGCTGTACTGACAGGCTGCTGAAGTCGACGGTGACACGGTCGGCGAAATAGGAGCGGGCAAGCTTCCAGTCCTGCGCATCGACGGCACGGTCGATGGCATCGGCGATGCGGATGACGGCGCGTTCGTCGGCGAGCGCGCGCCAACCGGACGGCTCGGCGCCGCCGGCATCGACCGGCGCTAGGGCAAGGCCTGCGGCGAAGGTAGCGTGTTTCAAGGCATCCATCTCTCTTCTCCTTTGTGCATCGGTGATGGCAATATGGGTCAGCCTGTCGGCATCGAGAAGATTGAAGTGTTCGCAAGGACTATGCGATATCATGCATGAATGGATCGGGATCTGCTCAGTCATTTGCCTGTCATCGTCGCCGTTGCCCGACGCGGCGGCTTTGCGCTAGCTGCGGCAGAACTGGGCATGTCCCCATCCGCCGTCAGCCATGCGGTGCGCCTCGTGGAGGAGCGGATCGGCCAGCCGCTGTTTGCGCGCACCACGCGCAGCGTCTCGCTGACGGAAGCCGGCAAGGCGCTGGTGGACACGGCAGCCCCTGCCCTCCAGGATATCGCCGACCGGATGGACCGCATCCGAGCCATCAAGGGCCGGCCCTCCGGCTTGCTCAGGTTGAACGTTCCCAACATCGCCGTTCCACTTGCCGTCACTCCCGTGGCCGCCGCGATGGCTGAACGCTATCCTGATGTGACCATCGAATTGCTCACCGACCAGGGGCTGGTGGACATTGTCGGCGAGGGTTTTGATGCCGGCATCCGGCTGGGCGAGATGATCGCACAGGACATGGTCACGGTCCGGCTGACGCCGCCATTCAACGCCGTGATCGTCGCCTCCCCCGCCTATGTCGGCCGGCATGGCCGTCCGCGCGGTGTGGCGGATCTTTCGGACCACAATTGCATCGGCTACCGGCTTGTGCGCTCCGGCGCACTCTATCGCTGGGACCTGACTGAGGACGGCAAGGATGTCGTGGCCGAGACGAAGGGTACGGTCATCGTCACCGATTCGCTGGCCGCGATCGACCTTGCGCTTGCCGGCGTCGGGCTGACCTATGTGTTCGAGCCGCTGGTGCGCGCGGAATTGGCCGCCGGCCGCCTCGTTCAGATCCTGCCGCAAACGGCGATCGAGGAGCCCGGCCTCTTCCTCTACTTCCCGCGCAGGGCGTCGATGGCGCCAAAGCTCAGGGCCTTCATCGACACCGCACAAGAAATTGGCCGAGCATCCTTGCGGACACCCGGCCGAGTTGCCTGAGCTGAGAAGCCCTTTTCGGGGCTATTTTTAAAACTACTTCTTCACCGCCGCCGCGACTTCCGCCGCGAAATCGGTCTCTTCCTTTTCGATGCCTTCGCCCAGCGCAAAGCGCAGATAGGCGGAGATCTTGGCCGGAGCGCCGATGTCCTTCTCGGCATCCTTCAGCGCCTGCTCGACAGTGATGTCGGGATTGAGCACGAAGGCCTGCTTGAGGAGCACGACTTCCTCGTAGAACTTGCGCAGGCGGCCTTCGACCATCTTTTCGATGATCGCTTCCGGCTTGCCGGACTGGCGCGCCTGGTCGGCGAAGATCGCCTTCTCGCGCTCGACCGCTGCCGGATCGATCTGCTCGGCGGTCAACGCCAGCGGGTTGGTGGCGGCGACATGCATGGCGACCTGGCGGCCAAAGGCGTTGGCGGCATGCTCATTGCCCGTGGTCTCGATCGCGACCAGAACGCCGAGCTTGCCAAGACCATCGGCAACCGCATTGTGGACGTAGGTTGCGACAGCACCGTGCGGGACGGTGAGCTTGGCCGAACGGCGGAAGCTCATGTTCTCGCCAATGGTGCCAACGGCGTCCTTGATGGTGTCAGTGACCGACTTGTCCGAACCCGGATACTTTGCGGCAGAGACAGCCTCCGTCGTGCCATAAGCAAGCGCGACCTTGGCGACATTGCGAACGATCTCCTGGAACTGCTCGTTGCGGGCCACGAAATCGGTCTCGGAGTTAACCTCGACGATGGCGGCCTCGCGGACGCCGGAGTCGACGCCGATCAGGCCTTCGGCGGCAGTACGGCCAGCCTTCTTGTCGGCCTTGGAAATGCCCTTCTTGCGCAGCCAGTCGACGGCCTCTTCGATGTTGCCGTTGGTCTCCGTCAACGCCGCCTTGCAGTCCATCATGCCCGCGCCGGTCAAGTCGCGGAGTTCTTTGACCTGTGCAGCCGAAATGCTCATTGTCGCCTCTTTGTTTTAAATGCACCGACGCACCACCGGTACTCGATGATGCGTCCGTCTAGCGTGCCAAATATGAGAATGATGAAGGCCGCAACCGGCCTTCGATTGTCAAGCTTCCGGAGCGTCCGCAGCCGGGGCCGGAGCCGGATCAAGCGCCGGTTCGACCGGAGCTTCGACCGAGGCGCCGATGTCGACGCCGAGCGCGCCCTGCTGGCGGGCGATGCCGTCGATGGCAGCCTTGGCGATCAGGTCGCAATAGAGCTGGATGGCGCGCGCCGCGTCGTCATTACCGGGGATCGGGAAGTCGATCTTGTCCGGATCGCAGTTCGAATCGATGATGGCAACGACCGGAATGCCGAGGCGCTTGGCCTCGAGAATGGCGATCGCTTCCTTGTTGGTGTCGATGACGAACATCAGGTCGGGGGTCGAGCCCATGTCCTTGATACCGCCGAGCGCCTTGTCGAGCTTCTCGCGCTCGCGGTCGAGGTTCAGGCGTTCCTTCTTGGTCAGGCCCTGGGCCTCACCGGCCAGCATCTCGTCGAGCTTGCGCAGGCGCTGGATCGAATTCGAGATCGTCTTCCAGTTGGTCAGCATGCCGCCGAGCCAACGCGAGTTGACATAGTATTGGGCCGAACGCTGTGCGGCGTCGGCGACGATGTCGGACGCCTGGCGCTTGGTGCCGACGAACAGCACGCGGCCGCCCTTGGCAACGGTGTCGGAAACCTGCTTCAGAGCCTGGTGCAGCAAAGGCACCGTCTGCGACAGGTCGATGATGTGGATGTTGTTGCGGGCGCCGTAGATGTAAGGCGCCATCTTCGGGTTCCAGCGGTGGGTCTGGTGGCCGAAGTGAATGCCAGCTTCCAAAAGCTGGCGCATGCTGAAATCAGGCAGTGCCATTCTTAGTTCCTTTTCCGGTTAGCCTCCACGGACACAGGCATTTTTGGACTTTGTCCTCGAACGCCACCGGAGGTTTCAGCCGGATTTCTCCCGGGCAGACACCAAAGTCCGTGTGTGGAATGAGCGCGCATATAGAGGGGAAGCGCTGCAAACGCAAGCGGTGAGGTGCTTCATCGCTCAGCGTGCGGCAATCAGCGCTCCGGTGCCGATCATGGCGCTGCCGGCGAACCGGTTAATCAGCCGCATGCGTTCGGGCGTCCTGAACCAGCCGGATGCCCTGCCCGCCAGCGCGGCGTAGATGCCCATGGTGAGAATATTGGCGCCGACGACGACTGCCACCACCAGCAGGCCGTCGGCAAACGTCATGGTGTCGAGGTTGAGGATCAGCGGCATGATCGAGGCGTGGAACAGGATCGCCTTCGGGTTGCCGAGCGCCACGGAGGCGCCAAGCAGGAACGAACGCGACAATCCGGTTTGGGGGATTCCTTGCGCGGCCGATTGCGCGGCCGCGGCCCGCCACATCTTGATGCCGAGGAAAATCAGGTAGGCCGCACCGGCGTATTTCAACAGGAGAAACACCCATTCGAAGGTCTGGGCCAGCGCCACCAGCCCGAGCAGTGCCAGGGTGACCAGCACGGCATCGCCGGCGGCAATGCCCATTCCGGCGACGAACGCACGCAGGAAGCCGCGTGCCACGCCGTTGGTGATCACCGTGAACATCGCCGGTCCCGGCGTGGCGGCGGCAAGTGTGATGGCAAGGCAATAAGCCAGGAATGCCGTTAGCGTCACGATCGGCCCTTTCCGTTGGGTACCCGTACGCGCCTGAAGATCGCAACGATCTCCTCGCGGCTGCATTCGATGGCGCCGAGCCGCACCGCCCGGTCGCGCTCGAAGCCGGTTATGTCATAGTGCGGCGCCGATGTCCTGGGCGGCCCCTGGTAGGACGAACGCTTGACGCCAAGCTCGGCGGCGAAACGATGCAGTTCGTCCGTATCGTCGGCCATCAGGTGGCACCAGCGATGGCCGGCCCATTTCCAGATCGCCGCATCGACATAGACCGCCATCGGGAACTGCCATCAAGCCTGCCGTGGCCAGCGCCGCATTGTTGCTATCTCGAGACCGGGCAAGGCTTGGTCTGATCGAACAGCGACAGGTTGACCAGCTTTCCGGTCATCGAGAACTCGCCATAGTCCATTGTGAGGTCGCGGGTGATGCCGTTCTCGTGCAGCTTGAAGCTGATGCGGTATTCCGGCACCTCTTCGCCCGATTTGTCGGTCTCGTCGAAATAGGCGATGTCGACCGGCCAGTATTTGTCGCCGGCAAGTCTGGCCAGCGCCGGCGCTTCGGGGTCGGCCTTGTCGCCCTCGGCCTTCTTGCCGACGATGACGGTGGTGGTCATCACCTTGTTGGCATCCTCCGAACCGTCGAACAGGCTGGTTTCGTAGAAATTCTCGCCCTTCTCGGCCTTGCCGATCAGTTCGACCAGATGCTGGGTCGGGAACTGGGTGGCGGCGAGTTCGAGGCTGTTCTTCTCGGGCTTGTCGATATCGACCTTGAGGCCCTTGGTCTCTTTTGTGGCGGTGCCTTTGACCTCCTTGTCTAGGTTCTGGTCGACGAAGGATTTGGTCACGAACGAGAAGGTCTTGCCTTCGGCGTCCTCGAACGTGGTCGTCTGCTGGTCGGTCAGCCTGGTGTTGTCGCCGGTGGCGATCTGGGTGACGAAACGGAATTTTACCGTATAGCCCTCGCAGGGCGAGCCGTTGAACTCATAGACCATGCGGCCGGAAATCCCGGTGATGCCCGAGCGGTCCGACGCCTTGTCGAGGGTAAGATCGTAGACGGCGCGATGCGCCTGCAGCGCCGGCACGGCAAAGGCTGGAGCCATCGAGAACAGCACCGGAAAGAGAACGGCGTGGAAGGCAAGGCGCGTTGCGCGCATAAGGGGCTCCGATCGTCGCAGCTGATGGCAGGCAGCAGGTAAAGATGGTCCAGCTTAAAAAAAGTCGTGGCGGAAGCGAGGCAAAAATAGCAATTTCGGCCCGGCCAGCGCGGCGTCTCCAAGCAATAGGGAAATACGATGAGTGAAACAATCGAAAAGCGGCTAAGCGATCTCGGCGTGACGATACCTGCCGCCGCAGCGCCCGCCGCGAACTATGTGCCCTATTGCAGGTCCGGCAATCTTTTGTTCACCGCCGGGCAGTTGCCGCTCAAGGACGGCAAGCTGCAGGCAAGCGGCCTGCTCGGCCGCGACGTCGACACGGCAACCGGCAAGGAAGGCGCAAAGTACTGTGCAATCAACATCTTGGCCCAGGCAAAAGCAGCACTTGGCGATCTCGAAAAAATCCAGCGTTTGGTCAAGATTACCGTGTTTGTTGCATCAGTGCCGGACTTCGTCGAGCAGCATCTGGTCGCCAATGGCGCCTCCGATTTCCTGGTCGCGGCCCTTGGCGAGCGCGGCAAGCATGCCCGCTCCGCCGTCGGCACCGCCTGTCTGCCGCTTAATGCCGCAGTGGAAATCGAAGCCGTCTTCGAGGTCGCATGAGCAGGACCAAGACAATGACCGACCTTTCCTGGCTGACCGCCCGCCCGGTGGCGCATCGCGGCTTTCACGACATGAACAAGACGCGCTGGGAAAACACGCTGTCGGCCTTCGCTGCTGCCGCCGAGCGCGGCTATGCGATCGAATGCGACGTGCATTTGTCGTCCGACCGCGTCCCCGTCATCATTCATGACGGCGATCTCAGGCGGTTGACCGGCCAGGACGGCTTCGTCTGGCAGCGCACGGCAGCGGAACTGGCGGCGCTCAGCATCGGCGGCACCAAGGACCATGTGCCGACACTTCAGGAGGTGCTCGACCTGGTCGACGGCCGCGTGCCTCTGGTGGTCGAATTGAAGGGCGTGCCCGGCTACGACGAGGGCCTGGTGGCGAGCGTCGGCAAGATGCTGGAGCGCTACAAGGGCAAGGCGGCGATCATGTCGTTCGACCACTGGCTGGTCCGCGATTTCCCCAGGGATGCGCCAGGAATTCCGGGCGGGCTCACGGCCTATGGCAAGGACAACCAGTTGATCGAGGCGCATTTCGCCATGCTGGCGCATGACCTCGCCTTCACCTCCTATGCCGCGGGCGATCTGCCGAACCCGTTCGTCAGCTTCGTGCGCGAAAGGCTTAAAATGCCTGTCATCACCTGGACGGTGCATGACCAGCCGGCGGTGGATCTCACCTTCAAATACGCCGACCAGATGACGTTCGAAGGGTTCGAACCCGATCTGGTCAAAGTCGCCTGATGGGAGTGCCTGAAACGTGACTTGTAGCGGCCCCGACAGAGCTTAAATAAGCCTCATGGATCAGGGTGACGAAGGCGATGGGCAAACGGCGAATGCGGAGTTCTCCATCCGCGTCGCCGCCGGCATCAATGCCTTCACATGCGACGAGTGGAACGGCTTTACCGGCACAACCCGCAGCGACACAGAAAACGGCTATAACCCTCTCGTTTCATATGCTTTTCTGAGCGCGCTTGAAGATTCCGGCTGCGCCGTGCGGCGCACCGGCTGGCAAGGTCATCATCTCAGACTGGAAAATGCCCAAGGCAGATTGCTGGGCGCCGTGCCCTGCTATCTCAAATCGCACAGCCAGGGCGAATATGTCTTCGACCACGGCTGGTCCGATGCGTTCGAACGCGCCGGCGGCAACTACTATCCGAAACTGCAATGCGCCGTGCCGTTCTCTCCGGTCACCGGCCCTCGCCTGCTGGTCAGCAAGGGCGAGGACAGCGCCATTGTGAAGGCCGGTCTCGCAGCGGGCCTGAAGGCGGTGACGGAAAAGCTCGGCGTGTCCTCCGCGCATGTCACCTTCGCCAATGAAAGCGACGTTGCAACGCTGGAAGCAGCCGGCTTCCTGCACCGCACCGACCAGCAGTTCCATTTCTTCAACGAAGGCTTTTCGACCTATGACGACTTTCTCGCCACGCTGGCATCGCGCAAGCGCAAGGCGATGAAGAAGGAGCGCCGCGAGGCGCTCGCCAACGGTATCTCGATCGACCGGCTGACCGGCAAGGACCTGACCGAAAAGGCGTGGGACGATTTCTTCGCCTTCTATATGGATACCGGCAGCCGCAAATGGGGCCGGCCCTATCTCAACCGCAAGTTCTTCTCGCTGATCGGCGAGCGCATGTCCCAGGACATCCTGTTGATCATGGCCAAGCGCAATGGCCGCTATGTCGCCGGCGCCATCAACTTCATCGGCTCCGATGCGCTCTACGGCCGCAATTGGGGCTGCATCGAGGACCACCCGTTCCTGCATTTCGAAGTCTGCTACCATCAGGCCATCGACTTCGCCATCGAGCGCAAGCTGAAGGTGATCGAGGCCGGCGCGCAGGGTGAGCACAAACTGGCGCGCGGCTATCGTCCCGTGACCATGCATTCGGCGCACTACATCGCACATCCCGGCCTGCGCAATGCTGTGGCCGATTATCTCCGGCGTGAGCGGCGCGAGGTCGAGCGGATGGGCGAAATTCTGGAAGAGCATACGCCGTTCCGCAAGGATCTTGAGGAATAGCGATCCGCGCCTGCCCTCGCCTGACCATCTTACCTGACCATCTTGCCGGTCCGGGACAGCTTCGCTACACCGGGAGCATACTCCCGGAGCGCCGCCATGACCGAGGCCTACGACCCCAGCAATATCTTCGCAAAGATCCTGCGCGGCGAAATCCCCTCGCACCGCATCTACGAGGATGATGCCGTGGTCGCCTTCATGGATGTGATGCCGCAAGGCCCCGGTCACACGCTGGTGGTGCCCAAAGCACCGTCGCGCAATCTGCTCGATGCCGATCCCGCGACGCTCGGCCGGCTGTTCACCACGGTCCAAACGGTCGCGCTGGCGGTCAAAAAGGCTTTCGGCGCTGACGGGGTCACCATCCTGCAGTTCAACGAACCGGCGTCCGGCCAGACCGTCTACCACCTACATGTCCATGTCATCCCGCGGTTCGAAGGCATCGCGCTCAAGCCGCATACGGGGCAGATGGAGAAGCCCGAAGTGCTGACGGAGAACGCGGCCAGGATCCGAGCAGCGCTGAACGGTTGAGGTGGCGCGCGCCTCAGGGAGATGCGCTCAGCCACAATCCACCACGTCGGTTAGGAAAATATCAAACCACGCCGTGATAACGTGCTCCGTACCGGGATGCGTTTGGGTTTTCAAAATCGTGGAACATTCGGTTGCGACATCAGAGCCGTTGGTAAAAGCAGCTGCCGGGCGGGCCTTTCTGCGCACCTTGGCGGACGCGTACCGGCGACACCGCCTGCTGCACGCGATGGCCATCGCTGCCCTGCTTTTGGCAGCCGCGGTCGGCCTGCGCACCGGAAACATGCCGGATTTCGGCGTGCTGGAAGACTATTCCCAATACCTTCTTTTCGCTTTCTGGATCGGTGGCTGCGCCTTCGCACTCGGCAGCTTTTTTCACCTTGCACTCATCAAGCGGGATCCTGAGCCGCTCGGCACTTTTCTGCGATCGATCGGCGGCGTCTTCGGCGACGCCGAGCGCAACGCCAACAGCCTGAATGGTCTGGCCGCGTGCATTGCGCTCATATCCGCTTTCGGTGTGTTGAAAGGCGCGGTCGCGATCCTTTCGCCATTCGCATGGGATCACGCATTGGCTCAGGCCGACCGGGTGCTGCATTTCGGCCGAGCGCCCCATGAATGGCTATGGTTTATCGTCCAGTCGCCGCTCGCCGTAAGATCGTTCAACCTGGCTTACAATTCCTGGTTCGTCGTCCTTATCGCCTCGGTCTTCATCGCTTGCATCACGCGCAGGGACACGAAGCTGCGTCACCAGTTCCTGATGAGCTTCATGCTCGTGTGGATACTGGCGGGTTTTTTCCTGGCGATGGGCCTGTCTTCGGCAGGGCCGTGCTTTTACGAGCGACTGGGGCTGGGCAGCGACTATCATTCCCTGATGCAAGCACTCGCCGCCGCCGATCGCATCTATCCGATCTGGGCGCTCAGCACGCAGGACATTGTGTGGAGCGGCTATATCGGGGCGACGCCAGGCAGTCTCGGCATATCCGCCTTCCCGTCCATGCATGTAGCGATGGCGGTGCTTTTCGCGCTTTATGCAACACGCCGCTCACGGTTGGCCGGCCTTTTGATGTGGGCATTCGCCGCAATCATCATGGTCGGCTCGGTCGTCCTTGGCTGGCATTATGCCGTGGATGGCTATGCGAGCGTTCTGATTTCGATCGCCATCTGGAAGGCGTGCGGGTTCTTCCTGGGCAAGTTTGCACCCGAGGGCGTCGCCGCCTGACCTAACAACATCTGACCTGAAAAGCAGGGGCGCTGTGTCGGCAAACCGGCCAGCCAATGAAAAAAGGGCCCGTCACCGGGGCCTTTTTCATTGGCGAACTTTTTAGCTCTTGCGCGGCAGTTGCGGCACCAGGCTGCGCTTGCCGCCATCCTTGCCCTTCGGCTCGGGCTCGTCCTTGCCCTTGGGCTGAGGCTTCTGCGCCACCGCCTTCTTGGCGACGGGCTTCTTGGCCACCGCCTTGCGGGCTTTCGGCGCCTCTTCCGGCTCCTGCTTCGGCTGCACCGGGGCTTCGTCGGCCAGTGATTCGAGCTTCAGGCCGGTTTCGCCGGTTTCCTTCTTCTCGACTGTGACGCGCACCGTGCCGCCCTTCTTGAGCTTGCCGAACAGCACCTCGTCGGCCAACGGCTTCTTGATGTGCTCCTGGATGACCCGGCCGAGCGGCCGCGCACCCATGCGCTCATCATAGCCCTTGTCGGCCAGCCAGGCGATCGCGTCGGACGACAGGTCGAAGGTGACGCCCCGCTCGGAGAGCTGGGCCTCGAGTTGCATGACGAACTTCTGCACCACCTGATGGATGACCGGCACCGGCAGCGAGCCGAACGGGATGATCGCATCGAGACGGTTGCGGAACTCCGGCGTGAACAACCGGTTGATGGCCTCGACATCGTCGCCTTCGCGCTTGGTCGATCCGAAACCGATCGCCGCGCGCTGCGCATCGGATGCGCCCGCATTGGTGGTCATGATAAGGATGACATTGCGGAAGTCGATCTGCTTGCCGTTGTGGTCGGTCAGCTTGCCGTGGTCCATGACCTGCAACAGGATGTTGAACAGGTCTGGATGCGCCTTCTCGACTTCATCCAGCAAGAGCACGCAGTGCGGATGCTGGTCGACCCCGTCGGTAAGCAGACCGCCCTGGTCGAAGCCGACATAGCCGGGAGGCGCGCCGATCAACCGCGAGACGGTGTGGCGTTCCATATATTCCGACATGTCGAAGCGGATCAGCTCGACGCCGAGCGAGGCAGCCAACTGCTTGGCGACTTCGGTCTTGCCGACGCCGGTCGGGCCTGAGAACAGGTAGGAGCCGATCGGCTTTTCCGGTTCGCGCAGGCCGGCACGCGCCAGCTTGATCGCCGAGGTCAGCGCGGTGATGGCGGTGTCCTGGCCATAGACGACGCGCTTCAGCTCGATGTCGAGGCCTTGCAGCACCTTCTCGTCGTCTGCCGAAACCGTCTTCGGCGGGATGCGGGCCATCGTGGCGATCGTGGCTTCGATCTCCTTGATGCCGATCGTCTTCTTGCGCTTGGCTTCCGGCACCAGCATCTGCGAGGCGCCGGTCTCGTCGATCACGTCGATCGCCTTGTCCGGCAGCTTGCGGTCGTTGATGTAGCGGGCCGACAGTTCCACCGAAGCCTTGATCGCCTCGTTGGTGAACTTCACCTTGTGGAATTCCTCATAATAGGGCTTGAGGCCCTTCATGATCTCGATGGCGTCCTCGATGGTCGGCTCGTTGACGTCGATCTTCTGGAAGCGCCGCACCAGAGCGCGGTCCTTCTCGAAGAACTGGCGGAACTCCTTGTAAGTGGTCGAGCCGATGCAGCGGATGGCTCCCGAAGACAGCGCCGGCTTCAACAGGTTCGACGCATCCATCGCGCCGCCTGACGTGGCGCCGGCCCCGATCACGGTGTGGATCTCGTCGATGAACAGCACGGCGCCCGGATAATCCTCGAGCTCCTTGACGACCTGCTTCAGCCGCTCTTCGAAATCGCCGCGATAGCGCGTGCCGGCCAACAGCGTGCCCATGTCGAGCGCGAAGATGGTGGCGTCCTGCAGCACTTCGGGCACATCGCCCTCGACGATGCGCTTGGCCAGGCCTTCGGCAATCGCCGTCTTGCCGACGCCGGGATCGCCGACATAGAGCGGGTTGTTCTTGGAGCGGCGGCACAGCACCTGGATGGTGCGGTTGATTTCGCTCTCGCGGCCGATCAGCGGATCGATCTTGCCGGCCTTGGCCTTGTTGTTGAGGTTGACGCAATAAGCCGTCAGCGCATCCTGCTGCTGCTTCTTCTTGCCGCCTTCCTCCTGCGGCTCGGCGCCGTTCTGGCCGCCCTGCTCGTCATCGGCGCCGCGCGGCGAGCGCGTCTCCGATGCGCCGGGGCGCTTGGCGATGCCGTGCGAGATGTAGTTGACCGCGTCGTAGCGGGTCATCTGCTGTTCCTGCAGGAAATAAGCGGCATGGCTCTCGCGCTCGGCAAAGATGGCGACGAGCACGTTGGCGCCGGACACTTCCTCGCGGCCGGATGACTGTACATGGATCACGGCGCGCTGGATGACGCGCTGGAAGCCGGCGGTCGGCTTGGAATCCTCATCGTAACCGGTGACCAGATTGTCGAGTTCGGTGTCGATATAGGTCAGAACGGTGTGCTTCAGCTCGTCCAGATCGACGTTGCAGGCGCGCATAACGGCGGCCGCCTCGGTGTCGTCGATGAGGGCGAGCAGCAGATGTTCTAGGGTTGCATATTCATGGTGCCGCTCATTGGCGAGCGTCAGCGCCTGGTGAAGCGCCTTTTCCAGGCCTTGGGAGAAAGCCGGCATGTTACCTCACTTCTTCTCCATCACGCATTGCAGCGGATGCTGATTCTGTCGGGCGAAATCCATGACCTGAGACACTTTGGTCTCGGCCACCTCGAATGTATAGACCCCGCACTCGCCCACCCCATGATTGTGAACATGAAGCATGATGCGTGTGGCGGCTTCGCGGTCCTTTTGAAAAAAACGCTCCAGGACGTGAACCACGAACTCCATGGGCGTATAGTCGTCGTTGAGGATGAGGACCCTGTAAAGGCTGGGCTTCTTGGTCTTGGTCTTCGTGCGCGTAATGACGGCTGTGCCGCGACCAGCCTCATTGCCGTCGCCGTCACTTTGCATCCGCACCACGCTTGTCGTGGCAGTCAAACCTGAAGTCACGTAATCCTGCCTCTTTCGAATCCCCATGGCGAGTTCGATATGTAGGTGTTCGATGGACGATTTTAAGCCCTTCTTGTTAGCTGACAATATGGCTAGGTGGGCAAACCGAGGCGATTTTCAAAATCGTGAACCGCCAAAGCCCCGGAATTGAAACCGGCATGAAAAAACCCGGCCGCGCATCCGCGACCGGGTCTGTTTTGCAAGCCCGAAAGGCCGTGCCTGGTATTCTCGAGCGAAATTACTTCGCCTTGGCGACAATCGATTCGAAGGGCTTGTAAGCCTCCTTGGCGAGATCGGCATAGAGATCGCCGAACTTGGTCGCCTCGGCAACGAAGCTCTCATAGCTCTGCTTGGCGAAGTCGGACTGGATCTCGACCGCCTTTTCCAGCGACTTGGCGGAGAACAGCTTTTCGACCGCGGCGCTGCCGGCTTCGAAGCTCTTCTTGGTGTATTCGCCAGCTTCAGTGGCGATCGCCTGCGCGCCCTTGGAGAGCGAGGTGAAGCTCTTCAATCCGGTATCGGCAAACTCCTTGCCGTATTTCGAGAAGTCCTCGTAGGTCTGGGTCATTTGACGTTTCCCTTGGCGTTTTGAAGCGCCCTTGCCTGAGCGCGGTTGTGCAATGCACGAGAACATATTGTGCGCTGCACAAAAGTCAAGATTTCAGCGGCATCAGGCCGCGCTGCGCCGGCATCAGCTAAAATTCGAATAAAGAAAGGCTCAAGCCCGAGGAAAATGGTGAACGCGCCGGTTACCATAAACGGATTGGTAACGCTGGCTGCGATAGTTTGACAACAAGTGAGGTCGGATCCCTTTGCCGCCTCCAGGGCAATGAGTTTCAAAGGAACTATCAGTGCGTCAGGCGTTGTCGGTCTTCGGTTCAAAATCCGCATCTTCCCTCAAAACGATCATGATCCTCGCTTTGGCGATGTCATTTGTCGTTGCGGATGCCGCGTCCTCGATGGCCGCCAGGTCTTCGGCGATCGTCGTCGACGCCAAGACCGGCAAGGTGCTTTATTCGTCCGATGCCAACGGCCGGCGCTACCCGGCGTCGCTGACCAAGATGATGACGCTCTATCTGACCTTCGAGGCCATGGCGAAGGGCCGGATCAGCAGGAACACGCCCGTGCCGTTCTCGGCCAAAGCGGCGGCCGAACCGCCGACCAAGCTCGGCGTCAAGGCGGGCGGAGCGGTTTCGGTCGAGACCGCCATCCTGTCGATGGTGACCAAGTCGGCCAATGATTCGGCGACCGCGCTCGGCGAACTGCTCGGCGGCAGCGAAAGCAATTTCGCCCGCATGATGACCGCTAAGGCGCGCGCGCTCGGCATGGACGGCACCGTGTTTCGCAATGCCAACGGCCTGCCCGATCCCGGCCAGTTCACAACCGCCCACGACATGGCGATGCTTGGCATAGCGCTCAGGGAACATTATCCGCAGTATTACGGCTATTTCTCGCAGCGCTCCTTCCTTTACGGCCGCCAGCGCATCAATGGCCACAACCGTCTGCTCGGCCGCATCAAGGGCGTCGACGGCATCAAGACCGGCTATACCCGCGCCTCCGGCTTCAACCTCGTCTCGTCGGTTTCGGATGGCAACCGCCGCCTCGTCGCCGTCGTCATGGGCGGCACTTCGGGGCGCAGCCGCGACAACCAGATGGCCGGCCTGATCAACGCCTACATGCCGCGCGCATCGACCCGCGGCGGCGGCGCCCTGGTCGCCAACGCCGGCGGCGACAATCCGGTCAAGGCGCTGGCCAAGGTCTTCCTGCCCAAGCATGACGCGCCGACGCCGGATGGCAAGCCGATCGTTGAAGACGATGCCGTGGCGTCCAATGACGATCCGACATCCGCTGACGAGCAGTCTGCTGAAGGCCAGTCTGCCGACGAACAGACGGTGGCCGCGGTCGAAGAGCCCGCCCCCGTCGTCAAGACCAGGAAGGTCAAGACCGTCATCGTGACGGCGCCGAAGGTCGAAACTGCGCAGATTGTGGCTGCCTATGCCGAACCCACGCCTGTATCCCCACAGGCGGTCGACCCGGTCAACACGGCCTCGGTGCCGGCTGGTTGGGCGGTGCAGGTGGCGTCGTCGCCCAAGCAGTCCGAAGCCCAGGCTTTCCTCGACAAGACCGCCAAGCTGGCGCCCAAAGTTCTTGGGGCTGCTTCCGGTTTCACCGTCGCCTTCGAAAAGGATGGCGAGACCTATTACCGTGCCCGGTTCGGCGGCTTCCGCTCGAAGGATGCGGCCTGGAATGCCTGCAATGCCCTGAAGAAAAAGAAAATCGCCTGCTACGCCGTCCAACAGTAGGGCGGCGTCGGAACCATCTCCCGGAAATTTACTGCGTCGAAGGAGACTAGTTGTGATTGGAGAGCAAGACGTCCTTGGCTTCGTTGATCCGCGCCGCCAGGAAAGACGTGCCGCCGATGTCGGGGTGCAGGCGCTGCATCAGGCGGCGGTGCGCCTTGCGGACATCCGCCGCGGCGGCCCCCGCTTCAAGACCAAGGATCTTGTAGGCCTCCTCCTTAGTCATGGCGCCCGCACCTGGCGCAACACCCAGCCCTTCGCCACCGTTCGCCTCAGCGTCTTTGCGCCAAACGGGAAAACGGCCGTCAAGATACGTCTCTAGGAGCTGGCGGCTCTCCGGGTCGCCAGGGAGTTCGCGGTAAAGCTGCTGCAGCTCGGCCAGGCCCATCGCGCCCAGCATCTTGCCTTCATGGCGGCCGGCCAGAACCAGGCCTTCAAGCCCGCCCGTATCGTGATCAAGCTCCATTTCCAGTGCGGCGGTCCGCACCGTCGAGCGCTTGCCGGGCGCCGGCCCGACCGACGGCCGCTTCATCCGCATCGAACCGTACCAGGCAAGGGCCGCGGCCAGAATGAGGCCGGCAATGCCTTCGCGCCCGACCACCAGCACGGCAAGGCCAACCAGCGCCAGAAGCACCGGCCCGAGCGTGCGCATGCCGCTTGCCAGTTTTTGCGCATCGGCACGGACAAAGATCGTCGCCGCGCCGAGCAGCACCAGAAACAGTGCAACAAGTGCAATGATAGCGCCCATCAATTCCTGCCGCCCCTGAGATGCTCGATCAGCAGCCGATCTCCCGGCCTGTCCCTTGCCTCGAGCGCCTTCAATCCACCCGTCGCATAGACGGCAACCGCCGAAAGCAGCCCGGCCAAGGTCGCGGCAGCCCGCCGATCAAATCGGAACCAAGCCCCTTTGGACAGCCGCGCAATCTCCTGGAACGCCTTTTCTGCGCCGGGATCATGGCCTTCCTGGAAGACGAAGACGGGAACGCCGTGCAGACCGAGGCTGCCGGCCTTCTGCGCCAGGTCGTCGATATCCTCTTCCATGGCGTCGCCGATATAGACCAGAGCATTGACCTTGGCCGCCGCCGTTTCCTTCAGCGCATGCGCCAGCACCTTGCCGATCTGGGTGTGGCCGGCACGGCAGTCGATCCGCGTCATCAGCTGCTTCAGGGCATTGGTGTCGGCGACAAAAGCCGACGAGCGGCACTCGCCCAACCCGCGAAAATAGGCCAATTGGACACTGAGGGTGCCGGCCTTGCCAACGGCGTCGAACATTTCGCCCTGCAGCTTGATGGCGAGATCCCAGGTCGGCTGGCGGCTCATCGTTGCGTCGAGGGCAAGGATCAGCCGGCCCGTGCCGGTCGCGACAAGCGTCCGGGCCTGACGGATAAAGGCGTCGATCTCGCCGGCATTGGATTGAGGCTTGACCGGCGCAGGATCGGCCCTTGCGGGCACACGCTGCTTCTTGTCGCTCATAAGAAGCAAGATGTGGCGTTGTCGGCCCCCTTGCAAGTCCAGCCTTGGACAAGATGAAGGGCCAGCGCTCGACGCTCTGGGAGAAGCGGCCGCGCCCTTGGCTCTACAGCAAGCCCAGATCGGCGAGCTCGCGCTTCAGTTTCGGCGGCATCTCGACCATTCCGGCCTTGCCCTTGCCGATATCTGCGGGCGCATCCGACGGTTTGAGATAACGCCAGCCCTGGAAGGCGCGGCGCGGCTGCCAGTCGGTGCGCACGACGTCGAGGTCGAGCATCAGGCGGCAACGGCCGATGCCTTCGTCGTCGGTGAAGGGCCTGATATCAGTGATCAGCTGGCGGCATTGCACGCTGCCCTTGATCACCCAATAAAGCGAACCGCCATCGGTGACCTCGGCGCCGCGCGCCGGCACCATGCGGGTGGTGTGCCAGTGCTCGGCGGGTTCGCCGGCGCGGCGGCGCTCATCGAGGCGGAAGGCGATCCATTCTTCGAGGTCCTCGACGCTGTCGCAACCGACGCACAGTTTTAGGAGATTGAGTGCCATCGCTTAAGGTTTAGTCCGGCGCGCGATTGCGTCAACGGCCCTGCCCGACTTCTCCACAGTGCCAGTGGCGTTGCGCGGTCAGCATTCCACGACATTGACGGCGAGCCCACCAAGGCTGGTTTCCTTGTACTTCTCGTTCATGTCGAGGCCCGTCTGGCGCATTGTTTCGATCGCGGCGTCGAGCGGCACGAAATGGACGCCGTCGCCTTTGATCGCCAGAGAGGCGGCGGTGACCGCCTTGACGGCGCCGAGCGCGTTGCGCTCGATGCAAGGCACCTGGACCAGACCGCCGACCGGATCGCAAGTCATGCCGAGATGATGTTCGAGCGCGATTTCGGCGGCGTTCTCGACCTGCTCGGGCGTGCCGCCCATGACGGCGCAGAGACCCGCGGCAGCCATCGCCGAGGCCGAACCGACCTCGCCCTGGCAGCCGACCTCGGCGCCGGAGATCGAGGCATTGGTCTTGATGATGCCGCCGACGGCGGCGGCCGTGAGCAGGAAGTCGCGGATGCTCGGCTGGTCGGCCTCGGGGTGGAAATGCAGCCAGTAACGCAGCACCGCCGGCAATGTGCCGGCCGCGCCATTGGTCGGCGCGGTGACGACGCGTCCACCGGCGGCGTTCTCTTCGTTCACCGCCATGGCGTAGATCGACAGCCAGTCATTGGCCAGCAAAGGGTTGGGCTTGTTCTGCTGCCATTGCTCCTGCAGCTTGTCGTGCAGCATGCGGGCACGACGGCGCACTTTCAGCCCGCCCGGCATGATGCCGTCCTGCGACAGGCCGCGGTCGATGCAGCCCTTCATGGCGCCCCAGATCGCATCAAGGCCGTTGTCGAGCTCCTCGCGCGACATATGTGTCTCTTCATTGACGCGCTTCATGTCGGCGATAGACAGGCCGCTTTTGCCTGCCATCTTCAGCATCTCGACGGCATTCTTGAAGGGATAGGGCACCTTCTTGCCTTCTGTGGTCACCGAGCCCTTCACCTTCATCCGCTGCAGCTCTTCCTCGGACACCACGAAGCCGCCGCCGATGGAATAGTAGATGCGCTTGAGCAGCAGCCGGTCGCCGGCATCGTAAGCGTAGAAGGCCATGCCGTTGGCGTGGCCGGTGAGCGGCGTCTTGCGGTCGAGCACCAGATCCGTCGCCGGATCGAAGCGATAGGAGGGATGGCCGCGTGGCGATATCCGCTTCTCGGCGGCGATGCGCGTGGCGATTCCCTCGGCCTGATCGGGATCGACCGTCTGCGGTGTCAGGCCAGCAAGTCCGAGGACAACGGCGCGATCCGAGCCATGGCCGATACCGGTATAGGCGAGCGAGCCGTGCAGGCTGGCGCCAATGCGATCGACCTTGACGCCGGCCGGGCGCGGCCAGTCATCGCCGGCGATCTCGTCGAGAAACCGCCGCGCCGCTGTCATCGGTCCCATCGTGTGCGAACTCGACGGTCCGATGCCGATCTTGAACAGGTCGAAAACCGAAAGAAACACGCTGCGCCGTCTCCGGGAATGGGATCAAGACCTACATATAGGACTTTCCATGATGTTTGTGCTGTTTTGCGGATTGCGGCGCTGCACCTGCCGACCTTGTTTGCTCCGGCAGCGACATCACCGGCTGAAAGCGCGTCGCGCTGAAACGGATTCATGCGACGCGCTTTAAGTTCTTGTTTCAATGCATGTCGTTGTCCCAGAACCGCAGCTCACCTCTGGGCGGCATGCATTGGAGCATCGAACTGACCGCTTTGCCTGTGGTAAAAGGGGGCATGGGCGATTCCTTCCATCTGTCGACGGCTGATCTGGCGGCGCTGGCTTTCTTCCTGCTCGCATGGTTGCTGCATACGCTGGCGTCCGACGGCAGACTGGTCAGCCGGGTGTCGTTGACGATGGCCATGAACGTGCAGCGCGAGGCCTGGATGCGCACCATGGCCGAGCGCGAAATCCGCATCGTCGACACCGCCATCATGAGCGGCCTGCAGCAAGGCACCGCCTTTTTCGCCTCCAGTTCGCTGATTGCGCTCGGTGGCTGTTTCGCGCTGCTTGGCGCCTCGGATCAGGTCCTTGCCGTGCTGAACGATCTGCCGTTGAACGCGACCTCATCGCGCTCCGCCTTTCAGATCAAGGTCTTTGGCCTGGTGCTGATCCTGGCCTTCGCCTTCTTCAAGTTCGGCTGGGCCTACCGTCTGTTCAACTACTGCACGATCCTGATCGGCGCGGTGCCGATCCCCTATGGCGAGGCGTCACGCAACCCGGTCAGCGAAACGGCGGTGTGGCGCGCGGCGCGCATGAACATGCTGGCCGGCAAGCATTTCAATTCAGGCCTGCGCGCGGTGTTCTTCTCGATCGGCTATCTCGGCTGGTTCGTCGACCCGATCGTGTTCGTGCTGTCGACGCTGCTGCTTCTGGCGGTGCTGGTGCGGCGCCAGTTCTTTTCAGCGGCGCGACAAGCGGTGATCGGTCAGCCGCCCGGGCCGGGGAAAAGCTGGTCGATCCGGCCCGATAGCCAATAGGCGGCGAGCCCGATCCATTCGCGGATCGCCATGGTCGTGGTCTGCAGCGAATCGGGTGCGTTGTCGCGAAACAGGCCAAAGCCTTCCTTGCCCGAGGTGCGATAGTCGACCGGCCACGGGACCGTGTGAAAGCCGGCCTTGTCGAACAGCGCCTTGGCGCGCGGCATGTGGAAGGCGGAGGTCACCAGCAGCCAGGTTTCGCCCGATTTCGGCGTTACCAGTTCCTTGGTTAAGACGGCATTCTCATAGGTGTTGCGGGATTTGCTCTCGAGCATCAGGCGATCGGCGTCGACGCCAAGCGCACCGAGCAGCCGCGGCGCGGTGGCCGCATCCCCCTCGCCATCGATGAACAGTTCACCGGTGCCGCCCGAGATAACCACTTTCGCCTCGGGAAAGCGCCGGGCAAGGATCGCCGCCTCGACCATGCGGTCGCCGCCGGAATTCAGCTCATAGCCGCCGCGCGCCAAGTTGATGGCGCCCTCGAAGCCGCCGCCGAGCACGACAATGCCGTCGACCTTCCGCGGCAGCGGCGGCTTTGGGAAGCGCTCTTCGAGCGGATTGAGCATCATGGCGCCAAGCGACGTCCAGGCCGACAGCGCCAGAATCAGGAAGGCGAACACACTGCCCGTCGCCGCCAATCGCCGGCGGCCGATCAGCGCCGCGAGCAAGCCGGCAAGCAGCAGGAAGATCGCCAGGTTGAGTGGTTGGACGAAGAACCAGAATACCTTGGAGAGATAGAAGAACATTGCCTGCCTATCTCCAGCTCAAATTGTGACGGCCGGTGAAGTGCTCGACCGCACTCGCTACCGCTTCCGCTTCGAGGCGGCTTAACTCCCTGCCGAAAACAAGGACGCCGTTCGCGTTGGTCAAGCTGATGACTTCCGACAGTCCCACTTCGTCCGTGGGATAGGTATGGTCGAGGATTTCGACCCTAAGATGCCCTTTCAAAGGCAGTGACCACCGATTTCGCAAAGAACCCCTCACCGAGCGCACGGCTGCGGTGTCGGTCAGCCGCAGGGTTTCCCTGCCGAACACCCGCCAGATGAAATCCTTGCCCAGGAAATAGGTGAAGAGGGCAATGACCGCCACGAAGGACAGCAGGCCGAGCGTGCCGCTGGTGAGCGTTGCGGACGACATATCCGTCAATCCCATGTAGCCGGTGTAGGCGACGATCGCGGCCCCGATCAGGACAAAGACTGTCCTGAAATCCGAGGTGCGTGGCGGGTTCGTGATCAGCAGTTCGTTTCCCGTCTCGACGATGGAAATGCGAGACGGAGGCGGCATGCTACCACCACTTCTCCGGCTGGAAGGTTCCCGCCGCCTGCTCGATGACGGCGGCTGTCTGGAACAGGGTTTCCTCGTCGAAGGGACGGCCAATCAGCTGCAGGCCGAGCGGCAGGCCCTTGGCATCGAGGCCGGCAGGCACGGCAATGCCCGGCAGTCCGGCCATGTTCACGGTCACCGTGAAAATGTCGTTGAGGTACATTTTCACCGGATCGGCGGCCATGTCCTCGTCAGCGATGCCGAAGGCGGCCGACGGCGTCGCCGGCGTCAGGATGACGTCGACGCCGTCGGCAAAAACCGTCTCGAAGTCGCGCTTGATCAAATTGCGCACCTTCTGCGCCTGCAGATAGTAGGCATCGTAATAGCCTGCCGACAGCACATAGGTGCCGATCATGATGCGACGCTTGACCTCCCGACCGAACCCGGCGGCTCGGGTCTTTTCGTACATGTCGACAATGTCCTGGCCCGGCACGCGCAGGCCGTAGCGGACGCCGTCATAGCGCGCCAGATTGGATGACGCTTCGGCGGGCGCAACGATATAATAAGCCGGCAAAGCGTATTTGGTGTGCGGCAGCGAGATGTCGACGATCTCGGCGCCGGCATCCCTGAGCCAGGCAATGCCCTTCTGCCACAGCGCCTCGATCTCTTCCGGCATGCCGTCGACGCGGTATTCCCGGGGAATGCCGACCTTCATGCCCCTGATCGGTTTGCCGATCGCCGCCTCGTAATCCGGCACCGGCCGGTCGACGGAAGTGGTGTCCTTGGGGTCGACCGAGGCCATGGACTTCAGCATGATCGCGGCATCGCGCACGTCCCGGGCGATCGGGCCGGCCTGATCGAGCGACGAAGCGAAGGCGACGATGCCCCAGCGCGAGCAGCGGCCATAGGTCGGCTTGATGCCGACGGTGCCGGTGAAGGCGGCTGGCTGGCGGATCGAGCCGCCGGTGTCGGTGGCGGTGGCGCCGGCGCACAGGAAAGCTGAGACGGCGGAAGCCGAGCCCCCCGACGAGCCCCCCGGCACCAGTTGGGCATTGTCCAGCCTGCGCGCGGTCTTCGTGCCGCCGGCCGAAACGAAACCGCCATCGCCCTGATGCGTGGTCGGCATCACCACCGTGTCGAGGCGCGAACGCCGCCACGGATTGACGACAGGGCCGTAATAGGAGGTCTCGTTGGACGAGCCCATGGCGAACTCGTCCATGTTAAGCTTGCCCAGCATGACGGCGCCGTCTGCCCACAAATTGGCGGTGACGGTCGATTCGTAGCGCGGCTTGAAGCCGTCGAGCACATGGCTGCAGGCCTGGGTGTGGACACCTTCGGTCCCGAACAGATCCTTGATGCCGAGCGGGATGCCCTCCAGCGCACCGCCCTGGCCCTTGGCGAGCCTGGCGTCGGAAGCTTTGGCCATATCGCGCGCCTTGTCGCCGGTGACGACGATGTAGGCATTGAGCACCGGATTGGCGCGCTCGATGGCACCGAGATAGGCCTCGGTGATTTCGACGGCAGAAATCTCCTTGGCGCGCAGCTTGGCGCGCGCCTGCGAAATTGTCAGATGGGTCAATCCGCTCATCAAAGGCTCTTTTCGTAAAACACCGACCACTCGGAATCGGGATAATCCAGCACCGGCCCGCAGCGCGAGAAGCCGGCGCGTTCGTAGACGGTCCAGGCGGCGGGATGGCGGTCGCCGGTTTCAAGCACCAGGCGCTTCAGCCCTTCGCTGCGCGCCAGCGTTTCGACATGCTCGACGATCTTGGCGCCGATCTTCCTGCGGCGATGCGAGGGCCGCGTGTACATGCGCTTGACCTCACCGACGCGGGCGTCATGGCGCTTCAGCGCGCCGCAACCGATGGCTTGCCCGTCGTCGCGGGCGATGAACACGGTGGTGTCGTCGCCAGCCATCTGCTCGACCGTCAGATGGTAGCAATGCTCCGGCGGCGTCAGTTCGAGCAGCGTCGCGTTGAGCTCCTCGACCAAAGCGCGGACATCGTCCTGCAGCGGCGTTTCGACGGCGATCTCGATTGCCATCGGCCAGCTACTCCACGACCTTCGGCACGAGGAAGAAATTCTCGTCAGTGGCCGGCGCGTTGGCGACGATATCGGCAGCCTTGTTGCCGTCGGTGACGATGTCTTGGCGCTTCTTCATCTCCATCGGGGTCACCGATGTCATCGGTTCGACGCCGGAGACATCGACCTCGTTCAGCTGCTCGACAAAGCCCAGAATGGCGTTCAGCTCGCCGGTCATGCGCTCGGCATCCTCCTCGCTCACCGCAATGCGGGCGAGACGCGCGACGCGCTTCACAGTTTGCAGATCAACGGACATGTCTTTAGCCTTTGGGAAAACCAGATGGCGCTATAGCGGCGTGGCGCGTGCCGCGCAACATCGATCGTGCTTGGGGATAGAGCCCGTTCATGCCAGGGCGGCATTTCAGCCTAGGGCAGCGATACACCCTCGCACAGATAATAGCTGCCGCCATTGCCGGCCTGCTCGCCTTCGTCGGCGGTCGGGCGCACCGAGACGATGTCGATTTGGGTCGCGTTCATCTGCGTGATCGACAGTATATCGGGAAAGAGAAAGCCCGGCTCCTGGCAGATGGCAGTGACCGCCCAGCTCGGCGAGCGCGTCGCCTTGGTGACCTGGACGAACTCGCAATTATACTCGACGCTTTGCAGGCCGTCCGCCGACAAGATGACATTGCCGGTGTCAATCAGCGTCTGCAGCGTGTCCTTTTTGGCTTGCGCGCAAAGCTCCTGGGTCTGGAGGTAAACGCCCTTGATGAAGTCCTCGGCGGCGGATGCGGGCGACGCAGCGACCAGCATCGAAACGCAAAGAGTCTCTCTCAAACCCATGGTTTAATTCCCCTTTGCGACAAGGGATCGTTTCAACGATCGCTCTATAGTGTGATCGTTTGGCCGATGGCTGGCAAGGCTACGTCGACACCTGATCCTTCGAGGCCGGCCACGAACTTCTCCGCCGTCGCGTCGATGATCGGGAAGGTGCCGAAGTGGCATGGCACGACGGTGTCGAAGTGGAAGAAGCGCCGGCAGGCCAGGGCCGCCACCGCGCCGCCCATGGTGAAGCGGTCGCCGACCGGCACGACGCCGATCTTCGGCTCATGCAATTCCTCGATCAGCGCCATATCGGAGAAGATGTCGGTGTCGCCCATATGGTAGAGCGTCTTGTCCTCCGGGAAATGCAGGACCAGCCCGTTGGGATTGCCGAGGTAGACGTTCTGGCCGCCATCGAGCCCAAACGACGAGGAATGCAGTGCCTGCACGAATGTGGTGGTGAAGGCACCGCAATCGACGGTGCCGCCATGATTGCCGGGATTGATCTTCTTGCCGTCGACGCCCTTGCCGACCAGGTACATGCAGATCTCGTAATTGGCGACCAGCTGGGCGCCGCTCTTCTTCAGCACCTCCACCGCGCCGCTGACATGATCACTGTGGCCGTGGGTCAGAAGCACATGGGTGACGCCTTCCGCCGGCCCCTCCCAGCCGCTCGTCCATGATGGGTTGCCGACGAGATAGGGGTCGATCAGGATGGTCGCGCCTGATGTCTCGACGCGGAAGGCGGAATGTCCGTACCAGGTCAATTTCATCGATCGTGTTCCTCGATTTTGGTTGCGCCGGAAGATAGAACGCCGGCAGCAAAATTAAAGTGACATAGTGTGCTCGCGGTTCAAAAGAACGTGTCGCGCTCTTTGTGACGGCAAGTCTGGGTCACGGTAAGTCTGGGTCACGGTTAAGACTGGGTCACGGTAAAGCTGGTTGGGGAAAGCCGTTGGGCATCATAGCAATCGAGGATCTGCCGGCACGGCTGGAGGGCGGCAGGACGCTGGCCGGACTCGACCTCGGCGACAAGACGATCGGTGTCGCCGTTTCCGACCGCGGCCTGTCCTTTGCCCATCCGCGCCCTGTCATCCTGCGTAAAAAGTTTTCGCTGGATGCGGCAGCGCTGCTCGCCCAGCTGCAGAAGGACAATGTCGGCGCGTTTGTACTCGGTCTCCCCATCAACATGGACGGCTCGGAAGGTCCCCGCGCCCAGAAGTCGCGCGCCTTCGTGCGCAACATGGCAGGCATAACCGACCTGCCCTTCGTGCTGTGGGACGAGCGGCTGTCGACGGTGGCGGCGGAGCGGACGCTGATCGAGATGGATTTCTCGCGCCGAAAGCGCGCCGGCAAGATCGATTCGGCGGCTGCGGCCTTTATTCTGCAGGGAGTTCTGGACCGGCTCCAGTCGCTTGACCCACGCGATCGGACGGAACCGGATTCCCCGCCTGCCGCCTGACCCAGGCCGTGATGTTGCGGCGGCGGCGAAACGCCCACAATGCCATCAGCAGGAAGCCGTCAAAGACGCAGGCCCTTGCCACCATGCCCGGAATGATCGCCGGATCGATGCCCAGCATCTGCCCGTAGAGCTGGAACACGAAATCATGCAGCTGCCGGCTGAGCATGACGTAGCCGAAATTGATGTCGTTGAGCGACAGGAAGAACCAGCCCCAGAACAGAGCGAGTGGCGTCGCCCACAATGCGAACAGCGTGCGCATCAGTGACCGTCCCTGCGGCTGGAGCCGCCTCTGCGACCGCTGGGACCAATGTCCGGACGGCCGGAAATGCGCGACAGCAAGGAGCCGTGCGCGGCACCCTTGGCCATGGCATGGGCGGTGGCGCGGCTCTCTGCCTCCCGAGAAACCATGACAGCGAAGACCGACCTCCGCTCGGCCAGCATGGCGACATAGGAGGCCAGAAGTGCCGCCAATTGCACGGCGACAACCAAAAACAGGCCGTTGATGCCTCGCGCTGCGCCGCCGATCAGGATGAGCGACAACACCGCGGATGCCGAAATGAAGGCGGTCCGCGCCACACTGTCGGCTCCGTCCGGGCTCGCCGCGGCGTTAACCAGGCTCTCGACGAAGACCCAGCAAAACAGCACCGCCACGACCAGCAAGGCGATGGCCAGCTGCGCCACGACGGCAGCATTGTCGAGATCGGCCAGACGAGTGTTTTCCACGACGACGCCGAGCACGCCCAGAGCGCCCGCAACGCCGCGGTTTCCATCGACACAGATGAACGCCAGCAGGGCGAAAACCAGCGCCCAGTGCAAGGCCAGAAAGGACGTCAAAATGTGCCGCATGGCATTCCTGCTTTGGTGACAAAGACAGTGGGGTCTGCGGCCTGCGGCTGCAACGGAAACCATTCGTTAAGGTTAACGGCTGTCCACAGGCAGGCAAATTCGTTCACGGCCTGGCGGAAGGCCCTCAATTCACCGGCGGATAGAGCGTGTCGATGATCATGCGCGCATCGTGGCGCGAATCGAGCATGCCATAGGTGTTGCGCCACTGGCCGGCGAGCCGCGTCTCGACGAAGGCGTCCGCAATCCGCCCTGCCCCCAGCCGGCGCAATTCCGCAGCTGCCGCCGACAGCGCCAGCTGTTCGGTCAGCAGGCGGGCCGACCCCTCATCGGTGCCGGCGACCTGCATGGCCGCCTTGAGCACGCCAATGGTTCCGCGTCCGCCGGCGCCGAGATCGCGGTCGATGCCGGCCAGCACCTCCTCGAACAGGCCGGGCGCGCGGCCGAGCACGCGCAGCACGTCGAGCGCCATGACATTGCCTGAGCCCTCCCAGATCGCATTGACCGGGGCTTCGCGGTAGTAGCGGGCGAGCGGCGCTTCCTCGACATAGCCATTGCCGCCGAGGCACTCCATCGCCTCATAGAGCAGTGGCGGCGCGATCTTGCAGACCCAGTATTTGACCACCGGGGTCATGGCGCGGGCAAAAGCAGCCTCGCCGCGGTCGCCGGCAGCCTCGTCGAAGGAGCGCGCCAGTCGGAACGAGAGTGCCGTGGCGGCGGCGACATCGAGCGCCATGTCCGCCAGCACGCGCTGCATCAGCGGCTGTTCGATCAGCGTCGAGCCGGCCACCTGGCGGTGACGGGCGTGATGCACGGCCTCAGCCAGCCCCGCTCGCATGATTGCCGACGAGGCGACGGCGCAGTCGAGCCGGGTCAGCGTGACCATGTCCATGATTGTCTTTATGCCGGCGCCGGGCTCGCCGACCATCTCGCCGATGGCGTTGACGAACTCTACCTCCGATGAGGCGTTGGAGCGGTTGCCGAGCTTGTCCTTCAGCCGCTGAAAGCGGAAGCCGTTTCCGGAACCGTCGCCGAGGATGCGCGGGACGAGAAAACAGGAAAGCCCTTCCGGCGCCTGTCCAAGCACGAGAAAAGCGTCCGACATCGGCGCCGACATGAACCATTTGTGGCCGGTGAGGCGATAAAAGCCGCTGCCGGCGCGTTCGGCCCGTGTGGTGTTGGCGCGCACGTCGGTGCCGCCCTGCTTTTCGGTCATGCCCATGCCGAGCGTCAGCCCGGCCTTGTCGACCGGCGGCTTTTGGCTCTGGTCGTATTTGCGCGTCGTCACGCGCGGCGCCCATTCGCGAAACAGCTTTGGGCTGGCCATCAGGGCGGCCAGCGAAGCGCTGGTCATGGTGATGGGGCAGAGATGCCCGGTCTCGAGTTCGGCGGTCAGGTAGAAACGCGCGGCGCGCACCTGATGGCGACGGCCGATCTCGCTATCGCCGTTTTCCCAGATCGAGGAATGCAGGCCGCCGGCAACCGAGCGGCGCATCAGCGCATGATAGGCCGGATGGAATTCGACGAGGTCGATGCGCCGGCCCTGACGGTCATGCGTGCGGAGCTTCGGCGTCTCAACATTGGCGAGGCGCGCCAGCTCCTGCGCCTCCTGCGTCAGGACGAACCGGCCAAGCCCGTCGAGGTCCTTGCGCACCGGATCGGAAAAACGCTCGGCAAGCTGGATCAGCAACGGATCGCCCCGCCAGGCGTTGCCGCCCGTCAGCGGCGGAGGCTGGTTGGTCACGTCGTCGGTCACGCCCAATCCTTCTGAAAGTAGAAGGGCCTTCTAACGCAAGAAAGGCCTCACATCACAAGGCTTCGAATCCGAAGCAATCGGCTAGATATAGCCCAAGGCAGGCGGCGCGCGCGACGAAAATACCGGGGAGAAAGGCCGCAATCCCAAGCTGGCGCTTGCGGCAAGGAATTCTCCCCCCTATAGCAGCGCCTTGAGATGACCGACGCTTCGTCCCTGCCGCTTTATCCTCACCGCCATCTTCTGGGCATCCGCGATCTTTCCCCCGGTGACATCGAGCTTCTGCTCGACCGGGCAGATCGCGCCGTCGCCATTTCGCGGCAGTCCGAAAAGAAGACCTCGACGCTGCGCGGCCGCACCCAGATCAACCTCTTCTACGAAGCCTCGACGCGCACGCAGTCGTCGTTCGAACTGGCCGGGAAACGGCTCGGCGCCGACGTCATGAACATGTCGGTGGCGAGCTCTTCGGTGAAGAAGGGCGAGACGCTGATCGACACGGCGATGACGCTGAACGCCATGCGCCCCGACATCCTGATCATCCGCCACCAGTCTGCGGGCGCCGCCGCCCTTTTGGCGCAGAAGGTCGGCTGCTCGGTGGTCAATGCCGGCGACGGCGCGCATGAACACCCAACGCAGGCGCTGCTCGACGCGCTGACTATCCGCCGCGCCAAGGGGCCGCTGTCGAAACTGATCGTAGCGATCTGCGGCGACATCCTGCATTCTCGCGTGGCGCGTTCCAACATCATGCTGTTGAACGCGCTTGGTGCGCAGGTGCGTGTGGTGGCGCCGTCGACCCTGCTACCGTCCGGCATCGAGAAAATGGGCGTCATCGTCTCGCGCTCGATGGCAGAGGGCCTCAAGGGCGCGGACGTGGTGATGATGCTGCGCCTGCAGCGCGAGCGGATGGAAGGCGCCTTCGTGCCTTCGGTACGCGAATATTTCCGCTATTTCGGCCTCGATGCCGAAAAGCTGAAGGCCGCCAAGGACGGCGCGCTGGTGTTGCATCCCGGTCCGATGAACCGCGGCGTCGAGATTGCGTCCGAAATCGCCGACGGTCCGCAAAGCGTCATCCAGGAACAGGTCGAGATGGGGGTGGCCGTGCGCATGGCGGTCATGGAAGCGCTGCTCGATCCCCGCCGCAATGCAGAGGGCCGCGGCGCATGAGCACGACGGTCTTTGAGCGCGCCCGCATCGTCGACCCGTCACGCGGCATCGACGAGGTCGGCACCGTCATCGTCGAAGGGAAAAAGATCGTTGCCGCCGGCAAGGCTGCCCTGAACCAGGGCCTGCCGGCGGGAGCCACCGTGGTCGACTGCGCCGGCAAGGCGATCATTCCCGGCCTGATCGACGCGCGCGTCTTCATCGGCGAACCGGGCGGCGAACATCGCGAGACCATCGCTTCGGCCAGCGTTGCGGCGGCGGCCGGCGGCGTCACCTCCGTCGTCATGATGCCCGACACCGACCCGGTGATCGACAATGTCGCGCTGGTCGAATTCGTGCTGCGCACCGCCCGGGACACGGCAAGCGTCAACATCTTTCCGGCGGCGGCGATCACCAAAGGCCTCGCCGGTCGCGAGATGACCGAATTCGGCCTGTTGCGCGAGGCCGGTGCGGTCGCCTTCACCGATGGGCGGCACACAATATCCAGCGCACTGGTGATGCGCCGGGCGCTGACCTATGCCCGCGATTTCGGCGGCGTCATCGCACATGAGACACAGGATGGCGACCTCGCTTCGGCGGGCGTGATGAATGAAGGCCTGTATGCCAGCTGGCTCGGCCTTGCCGGCATTCCGCGCGAGGCCGAGTCTATCCCGCTGGAGCGCGACCTGGCGCTGGCACGGCTGACGCGCGGCGCCTACCACGCGGCCAAGATCTCGACGGCGATGGCAGCGCAAGCGATGACGCGCGCGAAAGCCGACAAGGCCAATGTCACGGCGGGCGTGGCGATCCACAATCTGTCGCTGAACGAGAACGATGTCGGGGAATACCGCACCTTCTTCCGGCTGACGCCGCCTTTGCGCGCAGAGGAAGACCGGCTGGCCATGATCGAGGCGGTCAAGGACGGCACGATCGACATCATCGTCTCCTCGCACGACCCGCAGGATGTCGACACCAAGCGCCTTCCCTTCGCCGATGCAGCTGCCGGCGCGATCGGGTTGGAGACGCTGCTTGGAGCAGCGCTTCGGCTCTACCACAATGGCGACGTGCCGCTACTTCGGCTGGTCGAAACACTGTCCACCGCACCAGCAAGGCTGTTCGGCCTGCCGGGCGGCACGCTGAAGCCGGGAGCGCCGGCCGATCTTGCGCTGATCGACCTTGAAGAACCCTGGATCGTGAGTGAAAGCGGCATCCGCTCGCGCTCGAAAAACACCTGCTTCGAAGGTGCGCGGCTGCAAGGCATGGTCTTGCAAACGCTGGTGGCGGGCCGCACAGTGTTTTCGAGCTAGAGCGATCGCGCCACGTCGCAGACCGATATGTTGCTGGGGAAATGCGGGGGCAAACAATGAGTTATAACGTTATCCTGGCATTGCTGTTCGGCTATCTCCTCGGCTCGATTCCCTTCGGCCTCTTGATCACCCGCGCGGCCGGCCTCGGCGATGTGCGCAAAATCGGCTCCGGCAATATCGGCGCCACCAACGTTCTGCGCACCGGCAACAAGGGCCTCGCCGCCGCGACGCTGGTGCTCGACGCGTTGAAGGGTACGGCGGCGGTGATGATCGCGCGCCATTTTGGACACGACTACGGACTGTGGGCCGGCCTTGGACTCTGGGCGGGCCTTGGCGCCTTCCTTGGCCATCTGTTTCCGGTCTGGCTCGGTTTCAAGGGCGGCAAGGGCGTGGCGACCTATCTCGGCGTGCTGATCGCGCTCGGCTGGCATGTGGCGCTGATCTTTATCGTCGTCTGGCTGGCGATGGCTTTTCTGTTTCGCTATTCCTCGCTGGCAGCGCTGACGGCGGCGGTCATCGTGCCGATCGCGCTTTATTTCTGGAGCACACCTGAGACCGCCGGGCTGTTCCTGGTGATGAGCCTGATCGTCATCTTCAAACATCGCGCCAACATTTCGCGCCTTCTTGCCGGCACCGAAGGCAAGATCGGAGCCAAGGGTTGAGCAAGCCCGCCGCCGGGCCGCGCCTCAGCGACCGGCAGCGGCTGAGCTGGCTGCGGCTGATCCGCACACAAAATGTCGGCCCGGCCTCGTTTCGCGAATTGATCAACCGCTTTGGTTCGGCGGAGGCGGCGTTGGAGATGCTGCCCGAGCTGATGATTTCGGGCGGAGCCAAAAGGATCATGCGCATTCCTTCCGTGGAGGAAGCCGAAGCGGAACTCGACGCAGCCAGTGAAAACGGCGCCCGCTTCGTCGGCATCGGCGAGGCCGACTACCCGCCGATGCTGAAAAACATGGACAATCCGCCGCCGCTGATTGCCGTGAAGGGCGAGGCAGCCGTCTTTCGCCTGCCGGCGGTGGCCATCGTCGGCGCCCGCAACGCGTCGCTCGCCGGCATCAAGATGGCGCGCATGCTGGCAGCGGATCTTGGCCGCGACGGCTACGTCATCGTTTCCGGCCTGGCGCGCGGCATCGACACGGCAGCACACCAGGGCAGTCTCTCGACTGGTACAGTGGGTGTGCTGGCCGGTGGGCTCGATGTCCCCTACCCGCCCGAAAATATCGGCTTGTGCGACGACATTGCCGAGCGTGGCGGCGCCGTTATTTCGGAAATGCCGTTCGGCTGGCAGCCGCGGGCGCAGGATTTTCCGCGCCGCAACCGGCTTGTCGCGGGCGCCGCCCTCGGACTGGTGGTGATCGAAGCGGCGCAACGCTCCGGCTCGCTGATCAGCGCGCGCCTGGCCGGCGAGATGGGCCGGCTGGTCTTTGCCGTGCCGGGTTCGCCGCTCGATCCGCGCTGCGCCGGTTCCAACGGCCTGCTCAAGGACGGCGCCACCCTGGTCACCGAGGCGGCCGATGTTTCCGGTGCGATCGCACCCTTGGCGGGCACGCGAACGCGAAGCATTGCGCCGCCAGAAAAGGCACCCGATTTTTCGGCAACTCCCCCGCCCGGTGAGGACGAACGCAGCGGCGTGCTCGAAGTGCTAGGCCCAACGCCGGTGGGCGTGGACGAGATCATCCGCCACACCGGCCTCAACGCCGCGCAAGTCTCCATGGTGCTGCTGGAACTCGACCTTGCCGGCCGCATCGAGCGCCATGCCGGCGGCAATGTCTCACTGGTTTCGTGACGTTCCAGCCGATCCCGCCGCACGTCGGCCGCAACTCACGCGTCGAGGGTCACGCCGGCGGCGCCAACGCCGGTACAGATGCCACCGCAGGGTATTTTTCCAGGCGGCTCTCGGAAAAGCACTCCGCCATTCCAGGGCTCTCCGTTGCACTGACGATCACGCTCGCAATGGCATACTCGACAGCTGACGAAAACCGGGCTCGACAGTCTGCGCATCAGTCAGCGGAACAGATACTTCGATACCTCCGGATTGCCTCGGCGCCACATCACATTGTCCAGAAAATAATGATGCACATTGATGAAGATCAGCACGATGAAGAAGAACAGCGATGACCCCAGCACTTGCCTGTCATAGGGAATCAAGGCCGTCAGCGCGGATGGGATCAGCCAGAAGCCGAGATAGCCAAGGGCCGTGCCGCCGACGATAAAGCCGACGAGCCGAAACCTGTAGAGGGGGCCGAGAAAGGACAGGATTTTCGGCTGCGGATCGCTTTCGGCATCGGAACTGTCGCGCTCGACGTTCGTCTGGTAGCGCCAGACCACGGCGAGATACTGCAGCGAGTGGAGCGCGGGCACGATCAGCAGCCAAAGCGGGTTTACGCGCGCAATCAAGATCCAGAGATAGAGCGACGCCACATAGGCCACCAAACCGTTATAGGGCAGGCCGCCGCCGTTCTTCCGCCAACGATTGACCAGCATCAAGAGCGTGGCCGTCGTCGACGCAACGGCCGCCAGCACGCCGATGTCGGTAATCCAGGAAGGGGCCGCGAATGTGTAATAGTCCAGGCCATAATATTTGCCCTGGGTGACCGCCGTATTCGTCTGCAGCCATGCCAGGATCCACACGGCATAGGAGTTGACCAGCAGCACCTTCTTGTCGCGGTCGTTGAAGAATTTGCGCTTCAGCACCGCATCCACCATCAGCATGCCGTAGCCCTGCTTGACGTAGTGCCAACCGACAAAAAAGAACATGGCGTTGGTGGCATAGCCGAGCAGGCGCGTGTTCGCCGCCGCCGCGCCATAGGCGAAGAACCCGGCCATGGCGAGGGGCACGACAATGCCCGCGAAGATGTAGCGAAGCTGCAGGCTCCTGTCGTAGCCGTCGCCCGTCACCTTGCGCCCGAAATTGCGGTAGAAAAGCTGGTAGGAGTGGGCGAAGTGGGGATAGTTCACGAGATAGGCAACGATCACCATCGTTGCGGCCACCGGACCCTCATATTCGAGCGGAACGAGAAACAGCACCGGCAGGATGAGAAACGCGCTGCCGCCCAGCATGAGGAAATCGGCGACCGGGCCGAAGAGGTACTTTTGAGGCGCCGCCGCCTTAGGAGCGACAGCATCCGCCGAAAGCTGAAGTGTCATGTCAGAACCTCCCCTGGGAAAGGCTGAGTTTAGCCATCGACTGGGATGGGGACAAGGTTGGAGCTGCCGCTCCGCGCCCGAACACTGGGCCATCCTGCTGTTTCGCCAATGGTCTCGATCCGCCATGGCTTGAACCCGTGAACCTCTCGATAAAAAAGGTGGGGGGCCTCCGCTGTTAAAAAAAGCGCACCACCCCAATTTACGACTAACATGTTAGTGTGCTAGCACAGCATACATACCTGCTTCGGAGACCTTCCGGTGACATCACGCTTTGGCCTTTCGGCCGCTCTCGCCACGCCTTTCGATGCCCGCGGGCAGATCGCCACCGCCCCCATGATCGCTCAGGCCGAAAGTTGCCTGGCGCAGGGTTGCGGCAGCGTGACGCTTTTCGGCACCACAGGGGAAGGCGCATCGGTGGGCACGACGGAGCGGCGGTCGGTGACCGAGGCCATGCTGGCTGCTGGAATCCTGCCGCATCAACTCGTTGCCGGCGTGCTGGTCGACGCCGCCGAAGACGCCGCCGAACAGGCACAGCATGCCTTGCAGCGAGGCGCCCGAAACATTCTGCTGGCCCCGCCGAGCTACTTCAAGAATGTCGGCGAGGACGGCCTTTTCGGCTGGTTCTCCGCCGTCTTTGCCGCGCTCGGCCCCCTCGCCCGTGACGTGCTGCTCTACAACATCCCTTCGGTTACCATGGTGCAGCTTTCGCTTGGCCTGATCGGCCGGTTGCGCACTGCTTTTCCCGACGTGGTCGCCGGGGTCAAGGATTCCGGTGGAAATTGGAGCTACAGCGAGGCGCTGCTTGCCGCCCATGGCGATCTGGTGATCCTGATCGGCGATGAAAGGCATCTGGCGCGTGCGGTGCGACTGGGTGCTCAAGGCGCAATCTCGGGCATGGCCAATTTCGTCCCGGGCGAAATCCGCGCCATGGCCGAGGACGGGCGCGACGATCCTCGCGTCGAGAGTTTTGTGCTCGAATTGCTCAAATATCCGGTCACCCCGGCGGTAAAGGTGATGGTGGCGCGTAAGACCGGCGACGAGCGCTGGCTGGCGGTCCGTCCGCCGCTGGAGCCGATCGCGTTGCAAGGGCAGCAGCAGCTTGCCTCAGCCTATGACAGCTTGTTTGCCAGGGAACCGGCCTGACCGGCAAAAGGAAGCGCGCCGAAATGGAAGACGGCAACGAACCGACCACCCTCAGGGAGAAGGCCTATGCCAGCTTCACGCGGCATTTGCTGGCGCGCGACTTCAAGCCAGGCCAGTTCGTGTCGCAACGTGAGCTGGTTGCCTTCACCGGACTGCCGCTCGGCGCCATTCGCGAGATCGTGCCGCGTCTCGAGGCGGAAGGACTGCTGACGACCATTCCGCAGCGCGGCATGCAGATCGCCCATATAGATATCAGCCTGATCCGCGAGGCCTTTCAGTTCCGCCTGTTCATGGAGCGTGAAGCGGTGGCGCTGTTTACGGTCAGCGCCTCCGATGCCGAGCTTGCCCGCTTGCGGCGCGAGCATGAGGACATGCATGCCCAGGCGCTTGCGCAGACCCCGACGCCGGAGATGGAGGCCAAGGCGCAGACCATCGACTGGGCCATGCACGACACGTTCATCGATGCGCTGGGCAACGAGATCATCGCCAAGGCCTATCTGGTCAATTCGGTGAAGATCCGCCTGATCCACCAGGAGCGGTTCCGTATCGACGGGCGCGTCGTGCCGGTGATGCGCGAGCACCTGGCGGTGATCGAAGCCATGGAGAGCCGCGATCCAGGGAAGGCGGTCGAGGCGATCAGTCTGCATATCGACAAGGCGCGCCGGCTGGCGCTGCAGATCTGAGGAAACCTGAGCCGCACCGCGGTCCGCGATGCAATCGATAACGACAACAACCGGGAGGAAGAAATGTCGTGCAATCTGTTCAACCCAACCAGGAGGCAACTGCTTCAGGGAACCGCGGCGCTTGCCGCCGCCGGCTTTGCGGGCGTTCGCCCAAGCTTTGCCGCCGGCGTCGACTGGAAGCGCTTTGCGGGAACGACGCTTGACGTCAATCTGGTGAAAAGCCCGCGCAGCGACACGCTGATAAAATACATCGCCGAGTTCGAGGAACTGACCGTGATCAAGGTCAATGCCGAAGCGACGCCGGAACAGCAGCAGCGCCAGAAGACGGTGATCGAACTGAGCTCCGGCAAACCGAGCTTCGACGTCGTGCATCTGAGCTACCACGTGCAGAAGCGCCAGTTCGAAAAGGGCGACTGGCTGGCCGACATATCAGGCTATCTCGCTGACCCGACCCTGACCGATCCTGCGCTGGTGGAAACCGATTTCGCCGATGCCGGCATGCTGTTTGCCAAGGACGGCCAGGGCGTGCTGCGCTCGCTGCCGTTCTCGGTGGATTACTGGATCGTCTACTGGAACAAGGAATTGTTCGAGGCCAAGGGCCTCAAATACCCTGAAACCTTCGAGCAACTGGTGGCGGCCGCCGAAGCGCTGACCGACCCGTCGACCAACACCTACGGCTTTGTCGCCCGCGGCCTGAAAAACGCCAACACGCCGGTATGGACGTCGCTGATGCTCGGCTACGACATGACGCCGCTCGATGACAAGGGCAAGCTGCGCACGACCTCGCCCGAGGCGATCGAGGCCGCCAGCCTCTACCAGCGGCTGATGACCAAGTCGGCGCCTCCAGGCGTCACCGGATTCAACTGGGCCGAAGCCCAGTCCGCCTTCCTGCAAGGCAAGATCGGCATGTGGTTCGATGGCGTCGGCTTTGCCCCGCCGATGGAAAATCCGGAAAAGTCGCGTGTGGTCGGCAAGGTCGGCTACGGCGTCATGCCCAAGGGCCCCAAGGCGCATGCCGCGGGCACCTTTGGTGACGGCCTCGGCGTGACGGCCACCAGCGAGAAGAAGGAAGCTGCCTATCTGTTCTGCCAGTGGGCGATTTCGCCTGCGATGGGTGCGCGCCTGCTGCAGGCTGGCGCCGGCGTGCCGTTCCGCAAGTCGGTGCTGGAAGACCCCAAGGTGCGCGAAGGCGTCACCATGCCGGCGAGTTGGCTCGATGCCGTGGTCGGCTCGGGCAATGTCAGCCGGCTGTCGCTGCCGGTCATCATTCCGGTCACCGAGTTCCGCGACATCTATGGCGTGGCGCTGACCAATCTGATCGCCGGCGCCGATCCGGCAGAGGAACTGAAGAAGGCCACCGAGCAGTTCCAGCCGGTGCTCGACCGGAGCGAGCAAGGCTGATGTCCGCCATCACCCCAGAACGCACCGGGGTGACGACGCAAGCCATCGAAGGGAGCCAGACCATCCGGCTGGCTCCCAACTACTGGCCTTTCGTCGTCCCGGCGCTCGTCGTCGTCGGCGCCGTGATCGTCTTTCCCTGGGCCTTCACACTGTGGATGAGCGTCAACCGCTGGACCCTCGGCCAGGCGCGAAGCTTTGCCGGGATGGAAAATTACCTGCGGCTGGCCGTCGACCAACGCTTCTGGGAATCGCTTTTCCATACGCTGACCTACACGGCGCTTTCGGTTGCGGCGCCGATGTTCCTCGGCACTGTCGCGGCGCTGATCTTCGACGCCAAATTTCCGCTGCGCGGCCTGTTGCGCGGCGTCTTCGTCATGCCGATGATGGCAACGCCAGTCGCCGTGGCGCTGGTCTGGACGATGATGTTCCATCCCCAGCTCGGCGTGCTCAACTATCTGTTGTCGCTGGTCGGCATCCCGGCGCAGGAATGGATCTTTAATGCCAGGACGGTCATCCCGTCCCTGGTTGCGGTCGAGACATGGCAGTGGACGCCGCTGGTGATGCTGATCGTGCTGGGCGGCTTGGCCTCCGTGCCGCGCGAGCCCTTCGAGAGCGCCGAGATCGATGGCGCCAACGCCTGGCAGCAATTCCGCTATCTCACCTTGCCGATGATCGCGCCGTTCCTGATGATCGCGATGATCATCCGCACCATCGATGCGCTGAAGAGTTTTGACATCATCTATGCCATGACCCAGGGCGGACCGGGCACGGCCTCGGAAACCATCAACATCTATCTCTACAACACCGCCTTCTCCTACTACGACATCGGCTATGGCTCGGCCATGGCCGTGGTGTTCTTCATCGTCATCGTCGCGCTGTCCTTCATCCTGCTGATGCTGCGCCAGCGCTCCCAATGGATCGGGGTGGAGGGCAAATAGATGAGTTCACGGCTGCTCAACCGGATCGGGCTGTTTTTCGCGGCTCTGGTCTTCGTCTCGCCGGCGATCCTGTTCTTCCTCTGGATGATCTCGCTGTCGCTGAAGTTCGAGATCGACAACGGTGCATACCCGCCGATCCTGATCCCGGAACATCTCGCCTGGTCGAACTATGTGAAGGTATTCGAGGAGAACAATTTCCTGCTCTATTTCTGGAATTCGGTTCTGGTGACGGGCACGGCAACGTTGCTCGCGCTGCTCATCGGCGTGCCGGCCGGCTATGGCATCGCGCGGCTCAAGGCCGAACGCTCGGCGGTGGTCATCATGATCGCCCGCATGACGCCGGGGCTTTCCTATCTCATTCCGCTGTTCCTGCTGTTCCAGTGGGTCGGCATTCTCGGCACGCTGTGGCCGCAGATCATCATCCATCTGGTGGTGACGGTGCCGATCGTGGTCTGGGTGATGATCGGCTATTTCGAGACCACGCCGATGGAGCTGGAAGAAGCGGCCAACATCGATGGCGCCAGTTCCTGGCAGGTGTTCCGGCTGGTCGCCTTGCCCATCGCCAAGCCGGGCATTGTCGTCGCCTTCATCCTGTCGATCATCTTCTCATGGAACAATTTCGTCTTCGGCATTGTGCTCGCCAGCCGCGAGACCCGCACGCTGCCGGTCGCCGTCTACAACATGCTTTCCTACGAGCAGGTGAGCTGGGGTCCGCTCGCCGCCGCAGCACTTGTGGTGACGCTGCCGGTGCTGGTGCTGACCCTGTTCGCGCAAAGGCAGATCGTCGCCGGGCTGACCGCAGGCGCCGTCAAGGGCGGCTGAGGCACGGCCCCGACATCACTCATTTCCGGGAGAAATCCGATGGCATCGGTAACAATCAAGAACGTTCAGAAGGCTTTCGGAGCCGCCAAGATCATCCACGATGTCAGCGTCGACATCGCCGATGGCGAATTCGTCATCCTGGTCGGGCCGTCGGGCTGCGGAAAGTCGACGCTGCTGCGCATGATTGCCGGACTGGAAACGATCTCGGGCGGCAGGATCGCCATTGGCGATCGCCTCGTCAACAATCTCAGGGCGCGCGACCGAAACATCGCCATGGTGTTCCAGAACTACGCGCTCTATCCGCATATGACGGTGGCCGACAATATGGGCTTTGCCCTGAAGATCAAGAAAGCCGATCCGGCCGACACCGCCGGCCGCGTCGGCAGGGCCGCCAGCATTCTCGGCCTGGACAAGCTGCTCGACCGCTATCCGCGTCAGCTTTCCGGCGGCCAGCGCCAGCGCGTCGCCATGGGCCGCGCCATCGTGCGCGACCCGCAGGTGTTCCTGTTCGACGAGCCGCTGTCCAATCTCGACGCCAAATTGCGCGTGCAGATGCGCGGCGAGATCAAGGCGCTGCACCAGCGGCTGGGAACCACCACCATCTACGTTACCCACGACCAGATCGAGGCCATGACCATGGCCGACAAGATCGTCGTGCTGCATGACGGCCTTGTCGAGCAGATCGGCGCGCCGCTCGATCTCTACGATCGCCCGGCCAACCTCTTCGTTGCCGGGTTCATCGGCTCGCCGGCGATGAATTTCATTCGAGGCCATGTCGAGGAAGGTGTTTTCCGCAGCGCCGGTGGACTGATCTTGCCGCTGCCAGAAGGCATCGACCTGACCAACATACCCGGCCGCGACCTCATCTACGGCATCCGCCCCGAACACATCCGAGCGACGACCGCCAAAGGAATCCCCGGCACGATCGTGCTTCTGGAAGCAACGGGTTCGGAAATCTTTGCCCGGGTCGACTGCGCCGGAGAAGAAATCTCCTGCCTTTTCCGCGAGCGGCTGGCACTGAAACAGGGCGAGCAGATGCGCATCGAGATCGACCGCGCCTGCGCTCATCTGTTCGACGTCAAGACCGGGCGGCGATTGTAGGGGGCGATGGGGGCTGCTGACAGGGCAACTTCCGCACGAAATATTTCTGGTGAGCGCGTCGGGGTTCGAACCCGAGACCTACTGATTAAAAGTCAGTTGCTCTACCGGCTGAGCTACGCGCTCCCGCGGGCTCTAAAGGCCGCCCTCGAAATTGCGCGGAACATAGGGAGAGTGCCGCGACCGGTCAACCGGAAAAAGATGGCCCTTCGACCGGGGTTTCAGCCATCGCCAGACGCGCCGCAAATTGCGTCGTCACCAGCCCGGTGAGCCGCTCCCGCAACGTGGTCGCCGCTTCGATCTGTTGGCGCGCGAGACGCGCCTTTTCTCACGCGCCGAATTCGAGAAACATTACAAATCAGCAACTTACTGTTTTGGTGGGAACCATCGCACGAGCGGGCCGTTTTCGTCTCACAAGGGACGTCAACCACCCTTCAAGGAGAAGATCATGAACAAGATCGCAACGGGTCTACTGGCGACCACCCTGTCAATTTCGTTTGCCGCGGCCGCCGCTATGCCGGCCAATGCCGCCCAGATGTTCGTGCCCCAGTCATCAGCAACTTCGTCCGACATCGTGAATGTGAGCGATTCTCGTCATGACAACTGGCGGTGGATGCGCCATGGCAACCGCAATTCCGGCAATCGCGATTTCCGCGTAGGCCGCCAGTTCTCGCGCAACAATGATGGCGGCAGCTATTGGAATGGCCATCGCGGCTATCGCGAATATCACCGCGGCTATCGCCGTCACGGCGACTACTGGTTCCCGCTGGCTGCCTTCGCCACCGGCGCCTTGATCACCGGTGCGATCGTCAACAGCGAGAACAACCGCGGCGATGCCCATGTGCAGTGGTGCTACGACCGCTATCGGTCGTACCGCGCTTCGGACAACACATTCCAGCCCAATTACGGCCCGCGTCAACAGTGCAATTCGCCCTATTGAGCTGAGTTGGTACCAAGTGTTGAGTAGAAAAGCCTGCGCCGGCAACGGCGCGGGCTTTTCCGTAGGTTGCTTGGGTACGGGCGCGGCGGATTAGCTGGCCCAATTGACGCTCTTGAAGATCAGATACAGGGCTCCGCCTTCACCACGCGGAGAACGGTATGCGCCGAGGCCGTTGCAGATTCGAACCGCAGCTGCGGTCATTTTCCAGCCGAGCACTTCCAAGTCGTTGTTCAAATCTATCGCATAGGGTTGAGCCAGCTCATCAATGGAATGCTCCTGTCCGAAAGACCGAACCAGCTCTGCGTCGGCAAGCAGGTCGCCAGGCAGGTTTGAATTTGCCCAAGCCCAGAGCCAGTTGCTGGCCTTGGCACTCGTCGATCCGGCGATTTGGATTTCGGCGACGACCTTGGTGATGCCGTTGTCCGAGAACAGAAGCTTTCCTTCTGTCAGATCATAGTCATAGCGAGGCCAACTGCCGAGTCGGAACTCCTGCTGCAAGCGTGCATTCTTTGCATCCAATTGTTCGACAGCCTCGTCGCGCCAGGCCCCATACCAGTGTGGATTCATCCCCTTCCCCCGCCATGATTTACTACCGCGCGCTCAGCGTCCGGCGCACCGCATTGCGCCAGCCCGCGAGCTTTGCCGAGCGCACCGTGGCATCCATGTCCGGCTTGAAGCGGCGCTCGAGCGCCCAGCTCTTGGCAAAATCCTTCGCCTTCGGCCACACGCCTGCTTTCGAGCCGGCAAGCCACGCCGCACCCAGCGCCGTCGTCTCCAGAATGGTCGGGCGATCGACCGGCGCATCGAGGATATCGGCCAGCCGCTGCATGGTCCAGTCGGAGGCCACCATGCCGCCGTCGACGCGAAGCACGGTTTTGGCCGACGCCCCCTTCCAGTCCTTGCGCATGGCGTCGAGGAGATCGCGCGTCTGGTAGGCGACGGATTCCAGCGCCGCGCGGGCGAACTCCGCCGGGCCAGAGTTGCGGGTCAGCCCGAAGATCGCGCCACGCGCCTCGGCGTCCCAATGCGGCGCGCCGAGACCGACGAAAGCCGGCACCAGATAGACGTTCTGCGTGGGGTCGGCGGTTGCCGCCAAAACGCCGCTATGCTCGGCCTTGCCGATCACCTTGATGCCGTCGCGCAGCCATTGCACGGCGGCACCCGCGATGAAGATCGAGCCTTCCAAGGCATAGGTAGTCTTGCCGTTCAGCCGATAGGCGATGGTGGTCAACAGCCGGTTCTTCGAGCGCACTAGATCGGCGCCGGTGTTGAGCAGCGCAAAGCAGCCGGTGCCATAGGTCGATTTCATCATGCCTGGCTCGAAACAGGCCTGGCCTATGGTCGCTGCGTGCTGATCGCCGGCCACGCCAAGGATTTTGATTTCGGCGCCAAACAGGCTTTTTTCCGTCACGCCGTAGTCGTCGGCGCAATCCTTGACCTCAGGCAGCATCGCCACCGGGATGCGCAGGATGGAGAGCAGCTCGTCGTCCCAGACATTTTTCTCGATGTTATAGACCAGCGTGCGCGAGGCGTTGGTGGCATCCGTCGCATGCACCTTGCCGCCGGTCAGCCGCCAGATCAAAAAACTGTCGATAGTGCCGGCGAGCAGTTCGCCCTTTTCGGCGCGCTTTCTCGCACCGTTTACCTTGTCCAGCATCCAGGCGATCTTGGTGCCGGAGAAATAGGGATCGAGCAGCAGGCCGGTCTTTTTGGTGAACTTTTTCTCCAGGCCGTGTTTTTTCAGCTTCTGGCACAGCGGCGCGGTGCGGCGGTCCTGCCAGACGATGGCATTGTGGATCGGCTTGCCGGTCGCCTTGTCCCAGATGACGACGGTTTCGCGCTGGTTGGTGATGCCGATCGCCGCCACATCCGAGGCCTCGCGGCCGGCGGCCTTCAGCGCGCCTTTGACCGTCGCGACGACGCTTGCCCAGATCTCTTCCGGATCATGCTCGACCCAGCCGGAGGCAGGATAATGCTGCGTGAATTCCTGCTGCTTGCTGCCGGCGACCTTCATCGCGCCGTCGAACAGGATCGCCCTGGTCGATGTCGTACCCTGGTCGATTGCAAGGATGTATCCGGTCATTAGTCCTCCCGGTAGCTCGCCTATACAAACAGGGGAGACGGCAAGATGCCGCCTCCCCGTTCACTATGATCCTGGCGCGTACGCCAAGATTACTTCTGCCAGCTCTTCACCAGTTCGTCGTAGTTGATGGTGATCGGCTTTTCCTTCTCGTTCTCGATCTTCAGCTGAGGCGCGAGATTGCCGTTCTTGACCGCGTCGGCGTTCCAGTAGGCGAGGTCATGCTCTTCGGCCATCTTCGGGCCGATATCGCCCTGGACGCCCGACTTCTCGATGCGGGTCATGACTTTTTCCTGCTCGGCGCAGAGCGAGTCCATGGCTTCCTGCGCCGTCTTGGCGCCGGACGAGGCATCGCCGATCGCCTGCCACCAGAGCTGTGCCAGCTTCGGATAATCGGGCACGTTGGTGCCGGTCGGCGACCACTGAACGCGGGCCGGCGAGCGGTAGAACTCGATCAGACCACCGAGCTTCGGCGCACGTTCGGTGAAGCTCTTGTCGTGGATCGTGCTTTCGCGGATGAAGGTCAAGCCGACATGGCTCTTCTTCACGTCGACCGTCTTCGAGGTCACGAACTGCGCGTAGAGCCAGGCGGCCTTGGCGCGGTCGGTCGGCGTCGACTTCATCAGCGTCCAGGAACCCACGTCCTGATAGCCGAGCTTCATGCCGTCCTTCCAGTAGACGCCATGCGGCGACGGGGCCATGCGCCACTTCGGCGTTCCGTCGTCGTTCAGCACCGCCTTGGCGCCGGCGTCGACCATCGAAGCGGTGAAGGCGGTGTACCAGAATATCTGCTGCGCGACCGCACCCTGTGCCGGCACCGGGCCGGATTCGGAGAAGGTCATGCCCTGGGCTTCGGCCGGAGCGTAGGCCTTCAGCCAGTCGAGGTATTTCTGGATCGAGTAGACGGCAGCCGGGCCGTTGGTGTCGCCGCCGCGCGCCGTGCAGGAGCCGACCGGCTGTGATTTCTCGTTGACCTTGATGCCCCATTCGTCGACCGGCAGGCCGTTCGGCAGGCCCTTGTCGCCGTTGCCGGCCATCGACAGCCAGGCATCAGTGAACCGCCAGCCGAGCGACGGGTCCTTCTTGCCGTAGTCCATGTGGCCATAGACCTTCTTGCCGTCGATCTCGCGGCCGGTGAAGAACTCCGCGATGTCCTCATAGGCCGACCAGTTGACGGGAACGCCGAGGTCGTAGCCGTATTTCGCCTTGAAGTCGGCCTTGTTCTTCTCGTCGTTGAACCAGTCGTAACGGAACCAGTAGAGGTTGGCGAACTGCTGGTCGGGCAGCTGATAGAGCTTCTTGTCCGGCGCGGTGGTGAAGGAGGTGCCGATAAAATCCTTCAGGTCGAGGTTCGGATTGGTAACGTCCTTGCCCTCGCCCGCCATCCAGTCGGTCAGGTTGCGGACCTGCTGGTAGCGCCAGTGGGTGCCGATCAGGTCGGAATCGTTGACCCAGCCGTCATAAAGGTTCTGGCCGGTCTGCATCTGGGTCTGGATCTTCTCGACGACGTCGCCTTCCTGGATGACGTCATGCGTGATCTTGATGCCAGTGATGGCGGTAAAGGCCGGCGCCAGCACCTGCGATTCATACTGGTGGGTGGCGATGGTTTCGGACACGACCTTGATGTCCATGCCGGCGAAAGGCTTCGCGGCATCGATGAACCACTGCATTTCTGCTTCCTGGCCGGCCCGGTCGAGCGTCGACAGCGGGCCGATTTCCTTGTCCAGAAACGCCTTGGCCTCATCCATTCCGGCGTAGGCGTTGCCTACCCCGAGCAACAGGACAAGGGCAGTTGTTGATGTTAAAAATTGCCGTCGCATAGGTTTCCTCCACATTTAGGTTTCAAGTGCGATCTGGAACGGCCACCGGCACGCGGTCGATCCAACAGTTTCCCCCTCTATACGTAGCGGAACACGCCGACGGCGTAGACCACGGAGAGAGCGAGAGCCCACCACAGGTTGGATCCGACAAGACCCAGCCAAGCGAGATGGATAAAGGCGCTGCCAAGCAGCGACAGAAAAAGACGGTCGCCGCGCGTCGTCTCGAAGCGCAGGATGCCGACGCGCGGATTGCCGCCCGGCGAGGCAAATTCCCAAAACGCCATGCCGCACAGCAGCAGAAGAATGGTGCCGAAGAACGCCGCCGTCGGCCACGTCCACGCCATCCAGGTGAGGTCGAGATTCATGGTGACACCCTCCCCAGGGCAAAGCCCTTGGCGGTGGTGGTGAGGATGAACCCGTGCTTTTGTTTCATCACACCCTCCCCAGGGCGAAGCCCTTGGCGATGTAGTTGCGGACAAACCAGATGACGAGCGCGCCGGGGATCAGCGTCAGCACGCCGGCGGCAGCGAGCAGGCCCCAATCCATGCCGGCGGCCGAAACGGTGCGGGTCATGGTGGCGGCGATGGGCTTGGCATCGGTGGTCGTCAGCGTGCGAGCGATCAAAAGCTCGACCCATGAGAACATGAAGCAGAAGAAGCAGGCGACACCGATGCCACTGGCGATCAGCGGCATGAATATCCTGACGAAGAAGCGCGGGAAGGAGTAGCCGTCAATATAGGCTGTTTCGTCGATCTCTTTGGGCACGCCCGACATGAAGCCTTCGAGGATCCACACCGCCAGCGGCACGTTGAACAGGCAGTGCGCCAGCGCCACCGCGATGTGGGTGTCGATCAGGCCGAAGGCCGAATAGAGCTGGAAGAACGGCAGCGCGAACACCGCCGGCGGCGCCATGCGGTTGGTCAGCAGCCAGAAGAACAGATGCTTGTCGCCGAGGAAGCGGTAGCGCGAAAAGGCGTAGGCCGCCGGCAGCGCCGCAGCCACGGAAATCACCATGTTCATGACAACATAGGTGATCGAGTTGATGTAGCCCGAATACCAGGACGCATCGGTGAAGATAGTGACGTAGTTGGCGATCGTAGGCTGATGCGGATAGAGCGTCAGCGAGGAGACGATCTCGGCATTGGTCTTGAAGCTCATGTTGATGAGCCAGTAGATCGGCAGCAGAAGCACGATGATGTAGATCGTCGGCACGATCCACCACCAGCGCGATTCCTCGCCGCGCTTGCGCATCAGCCGGGCGACCTGATCCTGCGAAAGCGTGCTCGCCAATTTTCCCGAAGCGGTGGTTTCGCTCACTCTGTCGGCTCTTTCGTTGGCGCCGCTCATCTCAGCGCTCCGCGTCGTAGTTGGTCATCACGGTGTAGAACACCCACGACAACAACAGGATGATCAGGAAGTAGACCAGCGACATGGCGGCCGCCGGACCGAGGTCGAACTGGCCGAGCGCGGTCTTGACGAGGTCGATCGACAGGAACGTGGTCGAGTTGCCGGGGCCGCCGCCGGTGACGACGAAGGGCTCGGTGTAGATCATGAAGCTATCCATGAAGCGCAACAGCACGGCGATCAAAAGCACACGCTGCATCTTCGGCAGCTGGATATAACGGAACACCGCCCAGCGCGAGGCGCCGTCGATCTTGGCCGCCTGGTAGAAGGCATCCGGGATCGAAACCAGGCCGGCATAGCAGAGCAGCACGACAAGGCTGGTCCAGTGCCAGACGTCCATGATGATGATGGTGACCCAGGCGTCGAACGAATCCTGCACGTAATTGTAGTCGATGCCGAGCGCGTTGACGTAGTAGCCGAGCAGGCCGATGTCGTTGCGGCCGAAGACCTGCCAGATGGTGCCGACGACGTTCCACGGAATGAGCAGCGGCAACGACATAAGCACTAGGCAGACCGGCACGCCCCAGCCCTTCTTCGGCATGTTGAGCGCGATGAAGATGCCGAGCGGCACTTCGATGGCCAGGATGATGAAGGAGAAGATCAGGTTGCGCACCATCGCTTCCCAGAAGCGGCTGGACGACAGCAGTTCCTCGAACCACTGGGTGCCTGCCCAGAAGAAGACGTTGTTGCCGAAGGTGTCCTGCACCGAATAGTTGACGACCGTCATCAGCGGAATGACGGCCGAGAACGCCACCAGCACCAGCACCGGAAGCACCAGGAACCAGGCCTTGTTGTTCCAGGTCTTTTCCATCTATGCCCCCATCTCGACACGCCCCATCTCAACCAGCCAGGAATCGGCATAGATGTTGATGCCGGCCGGATCGAAACGAACCTTTGGGTCGGCCGGCACGCTCTCGTCCTCGCCGATGACGGCAGCGATCTCGCGGCCTTCGAGGCTGGCGCGCACCACCTTGTGGCGGCCGAGATCCTCGACCTTGCTGATTTTAACCGCCATGCCGTCACGGCCGAGCCTGACATATTCGGGGCGGATGCCGAGTTCGATGGCGCCGGAGCTCCCAGCGGCGGTCTTTGGCGCGCCGGGCAGCTCGATCCGCTGGCTGCCAATGGTCGCGGTCTTGCCGTCGATCGCCACCGGCATGACGTTCATGCCGGGCGAGCCGATGAAGTAACCGACGAATGTGTGGCGCGGGCGCTCGAACAATTCGGCCGGCGTGCCGATCTGGACGATGCCGCCATCATACATGACGACGACCTGGTCGGCGAAGGTCAGCGCCTCGGTCTGGTCATGGGTGACATAGACCATGGTGTAGCCGAAGCGGCGGTGCAGTTGCTTCAACTGCGAGCGCAGCACCCACTTCATGTGCGGATCGATAACCGTCAGCGGTTCGTCGAACAGGATGGCATTGACATCCGAGCGCACCAGGCCGCGGCCGAGCGAGATCTTCTGCTTCTGGTCGGCGGTCAGGCCCCTCGCCTTCTTCTTCGCCCACGACTCCAGGTCGATCATCTCCAGCGTCTCCCGCACCTTGCGGTCGACATCGGCCTCCGGCACGCCGCGGTTGCGCAGCGGGAAGGCCAGATTGTCGTAGACGGTCATGGTGTCGTAGATGACCGGGAACTGGAACACCTGCGCGATGTTGCGCTCCTGCGTCGACAGATTGGTGACGTCCTTGCCGTTGAACAGCAACTCACCGTGCGAGGGGTGCAGAAGTCCCGAAATGATGTTGAGCAGCGTGGTCTTGCCGCAACCCGAAGGCCCAAGCAGCGCATAGGCGCCGCCATCCTCGAATGTGTGGTGCACTTCCCGCAGCGCAAAATCGGCATCCTTCTGCGGATTGGGCAGGTAGGAGTGCCTGACATGGTTGACGTCGATGCGCGCCATCTCTTCCCCCTCAGGCCGCAAGCTTCGGCGCGGCGACGGCGCTGCCGTTGCTGTCGAAGACCATGATGTGGCGCGGATCGATAAACACCTCGATCTCGGCGTCGGGCTCGAAATCGCGGATGCCGTGGGTCAGCATGACCCAGCGCGCATCGGCAAAATCGAGATGGATGAAGCTTTCCGAGCCGGTGATCTCGGTGATCGTCACCTTGGCGCGCACAGGCACCGCGGCAGCGTTGGGCCGCTCGAGCGACAGATGATGCGGCTGGAAGCCGATCGTGTAGTTGGCGTCGGAAATGCCGGCGAGTTCGGCCGGTACCGGCAGCTTGACGCCGCCCTCGAGAAGGAAATCGGGACCTTTCTTGGCCAGCACGATGGTGTTGAGCGGCGGATCGGCAAAGGTTTTCGCCGTCACCAGGTCGATCGGCTTGCGGAAGACGTCGATGGTCGGCCCGAATTGGGTGATCCGCCCCTCGGACAGCGTCGCCGTATTGCCGCCGAGCAGCAAGGCTTCATGCGGCTCGGTCGTGGCGTAGACGAAAATAGTGCCGGCGGCGGCAAATATCTTGGGCAGTTCGGCGCGCAGCTCCTCGCGCAATTTGTAGTCGAGGTTGGCGAGCGGCTCGTCGAGCAGCACCAGGCTGGCATTCTTGACGATGGCGCGGGCCAGCGCCGTACGCTGCTGCTGGCCGCCGGACAGGCTGAGCGGCGTGCGGTCGAGATAGGGTGTGAGCTTCAAAAGCCCTGCCGCGTTGCGGACTTCCTTGTCGATCTTGGCCTGGTCGTTGCCGGCGACGCGCAACGGCGAGGCGATGTTCTCGTAGACGGTCATCGCGGGGTAGTTGATGAACTGCTGATAGACCATGGCGATCTTGCGCTGCTGCACCGGCATGCCGGTGACATTCTGGCCGTCGAACCAGACTGAACCGGTGGTCGGCACGTCGAGTCCGGCCATCAGCCGCATCAGACTGGTCTTGCCCGACAGTGTCGGCCCGAGCAAAACGTTGAGCGAGCCGTGCTGAAGCGTCAGCGACACGTCGCGGATATGCTCCACCGCGCCGACCATCTTCGTCACGTTTCTCAGTTCCAGCATGATGCCTCCTCCCAGGCTTTGTGCATCAATCGCCTTCCCTATTCCGCTGCCGCGACATGGCGCCGGCTGATGCCGCGCATGAATTCGTCAAGCGCCGAGGCCTGTTCGCGGCTGAGATGCAGACCCCGCTTGGTGCGACGCCACAATACATCTTCGGCGGTCAGCGCCCATTCGTTTTCGCTGAGGTAGCGTACCTCGGCCTCATAGAGATCGGCGCCGAAATTGCGGCCGAGATCGGCGTTCGACTTGGCAAGGCCGAGCAGCACTTGCGCGCGCGTGCCGTAAAGCCTGGTCAACCGACGCGCCAGGCGCTGGTCGAGGAAAGGATAGGCGCTCTTCAGCTTCGCCACCTGGACGTCGAAACCGGTGGCCGGGAAATCGCCGCCCGGCAAGGGCGCGTTCGCCGTCCACGGCTTGCCGCGCTTGCCGAGAAAACCTTCGACCTTTTCCAGCATCGATTCCGACAACCGGCGGTAGGTGGTGATCTTGCCGCCGAAAGCGTTGACGATCGGCGCCTTGCCCCCGCCGCCATCGGCTTTCAGCACATAGTCGCGGGTCGCTTCCTGCGCCTTCGAAGCGCCGTCGTCATAGAGCGGGCGCACGGCAGAATAGGTCCAGACGATATCGGGACGCGTCACGGCTTCAGCAAAATATTCGCTCGCCGCCGCGCAGAGATAGTCGATCTCGGTGTCGCTGATCTTCACGTCATGCGGATCGCCGGGATAGTCGCGATCGGTGGTGCCGATCAGCGTAAATTCTTCCTCGTAAGGGATGGCGAAGATGATGCGCCCGTCCTTGTTCTGGAAGAAGTAGGCGCGCGGATCATCGAACTTCTTTTTGATGACGATATGACTGCCCTGCACCAGGCGCACATTGTGCACGTCGTTCTGGCCCACGGTGGTCGACAGGACGTGGTCGACCCACGGACCGGCGGCATTGACCAGCAGCCGGGCCTTGACCTCCTCTGCCTCTCCCGTCTGCACGTCTTCCACGCGGATCGCCCACAGATCGCCTTCGCGCCGCGCCCCGACGACTTTCGTGCGGGTGCGGATGGTGGCGCCGCGGTCGGCGGCGTCACGCGCGTTCAATGCCACCAGCCGGGCATCGTTGACCCAGCCGTCCGAGTACTCGAAAGCCTTGTGAAACAGCGGCTTCAGCGGCTTGCCCGCCGGATCCTTGGACATGTCCAGTGTCCGGGTCGCCGGCAGCAATTTGCGGCCACCAATATGATCGTAGAGGAACAGGCCGAGCCGGATCAGCCAGGCCGGGCGCAGGCCCTTGGCGTAGGGCAGCACGAAGCGCATCGGCCAGATGATGTGCGGCGCGTTCTTCCACAGAACCTCGCGCTCCATCAGCGCCTCGCGCACCAGCCGGAACTCGTAGAATTCGAGGTAGCGCAGACCGCCGTGGATCAGCTTGGTCGAGCCGGAGGAGGTTCCGCTGGCAAGATCGTTCATCTCGGCCAGAAATACCGAAAAGCCCCGCCCAACGGCGTCGCGGGCGATGCCGCAGCCATTGATGCCGCCACCGATGACGAAGATGTCACGGACTGCGTCCACAAAGCCCTCCCGCGATTTCGCATTGCAGCATTTTTAGGTTTTTACGAAACCGTAGCGGGATTATTTCGAAATAAGAACGAATGTCAAACGAAATGTAACGGGACCGTGATCGATAGCTTAGCCGAGCGACGTTTCGATCAATTGAACCTCCGCTTCCTCGCAGATCTTGCGCACCGACGGGATGTCGCAACGGTCGGTGATGAAGGTGTTGACTTGCGAGAGATGGCCGATGCGAACCGGCGCGGTGCGTTCGAACTTGGTCTGGTCGGAGACCAGGATGACATGCCTGGCATTGGCGATAATGGCTTGCGCCACTTTCACTTCGCGAAAGTCGAAATCGAGCAACGCGCCGTCATGGTCGATGGCCGAGGCGCCGATCACCGCATAGTCGACCTTGAACTGCCTGATGAAATCGACCGCGGCCTCGCCGACAACGCCGCCGTCGGAGCCACGCACGACGCCGCCGGCGATTACCACCTCGATCGAAGGATAGATGCGCATCCTGTTGGCAACATTGATATTATTGGTGATGACCATCAGCCCGGTATGGTCGAGCAGCGCCTTGCTGACCGACTCGGTCGTGGTGCCGATGTTGATGAACAGGGAGGCGTTGTCGGGTATCAGCCTGGCCGCCGCGCGGCCGATGGCCTCCTTCTCGTCGGCGGCAATCTTGCGGCGCGCCTCATACTCCATGTTCTCGATGCCGGACGGGAACAGGGCCCCGCCATGGATGCGCGTCAGCAGCCGCTGGTCGCAGAGATCGTTGAGGTCCTTGCGGATGGTCTGTGGCGTCACGTTGAAATGCGTGGCGAGGTCATCGACCAGCACACGGCCATGGTCCTTCGCCATCTGGATGATCTCGGCATGGCGCGGCGACAAATACACTGAGAACCTCCCGTTTTCGTTTTTCTTGTTTGTAGCTGAAAACGAAAGCAATGAAAAGGGAGACGCCGGCTAATGAAATATCGATGATTGCAAAGGCGAACCGGGCAGATACGGCTCAGACCCGCTCCGCCACCTTGCGGGTGACAGCCGCGACTTTACCTGGCGAGCGGATCATCAGGAAATTGCCGGACCAGTATCCCGGGATCCGCCAAGTGCCTTTGATCTCGGTTGCATCACCGTTGATGATGCCGCTGTAGTGAATCGGGTGCGCCTTCAATTCGGCCTTGTCGTATGTCTTGGTAAAGGAGACGGCGTTGCCCTCTCGCTGCCCCTGCAGGCTTGCGTATCTTGCCGTGCTGGTCGCCGCCGGTTCGTGGGTCATCCCCGTCAAGCTGGTTGCCGTCTCGATCAGCGTTGCAACGAAGGAAACCGGCGGCAGTTCGCGCGGATAGAAATAGCGCCCGCTCCAGACGCCCGTCAGATTCTGGCTAACCCCTTCAGCCCTTCCGGCCATATGCTTGCTCGCAAGTCCTTGCTGGCTTGCCCCGGCGGCGGCAACCACCCGGGCAATCCCTGTCAGTCCTTCGGGGATCTTGCACACTCGCAGATGACAGTGAAGGCGGTATCGACATCGGCCGCGGTTGTCTCGAACTGGCCTGCCTGGAAGCGGATGGCGACCCGCCCATCGACACGCGTCTGCGTCAGGTAGATACGGCCGTCATCGTTGATGGCGTCGACCAGACGCAGATTGTGCTCGTCGCAGTCAGCGCCGGATGTGGCGCGATGCCGGAACGAGAACAGCGACAGCATCGGCTGGCTGGCGAGCTCGAAATCCTCCTCCTCGGCCAGGCGCGCTGCTATGCCTTCGCTCCAGGCGACGTGATTGCGGATCATGGTGCGCAGCGCCTCGAGGCCATGGGCGCGCAGCAGGAACCACAGCTTCAGCGCCCGGAAGCGACGGCCGAGAGGCACCGACCATTCGGAGTAGTTGATGATGCCGTCATGGCCGCGAGTTTTCAGATAGTCCGGCTTGATCGCCAGCGTGCGCACGAGATCCTCCGGCTGGCGGACGAACTGGATCGAGCAGTCGAATTGCGCGCCCAGCCATTTGTGCGGGTTGAAGACGATCGAGTCCGCGCCCTCGACACCGGTCCAGAAATGCCGGTATTCCGGACAGATCATCGCCGATCCGGCCCAGGCGGCGTCGATATGCAGATAGAGCCCCTGGCGTTTGGCCACCGCGGCCACTTCAGCGATGTCGTCGGTGCCGCCGGTGCTGGTGCCGCCGACGCACGCGATGATGCCGGCCGGCAATAGGCCGGCGGCGCGGTCGGCAACAATCGCCGCTTCCAAAGCCGCGGTATCCATGGCGCGGTAGGTGCCGGCGACGGGAATGCGGACGAGGTTTTCCTCGCCAATGCCGGCGACCCAGATGGCGCGGTCGATCGAGGTGTGCACCTGGTCGGAGGAATAGACGCGCAGCCTGCCCTGCCCGGAAAGACCCTTCTTGTTGCCCTGCCAGTCGAGCGTGCGCTCGCGCATGGTCAACACGGCGGCCAGCGTCGCCGATGATGCGGAGTCCTGGATCACGCCGGAAAAGCCTTCGGGCAGGCCGAGCGCCTGGCGCATCCAGTCGACGATGCGCGTCTCAAGCTCTGTCGCCGCCGGCGAAGTCTGCCACAGCATGCACTGCGCGGCCATCGCAGAGACCAGATATTCGGCAACCACCGAGACGGGTGCTGCATTGGCCGGGAAATAAGCAAAGAAACGCGGATGCTGCCAATGCGTCATGCCGGGCACGATCTTGGCTTCGAAATCGGCGAAGATCGTCTCCATCGATTCCGCGGCCTCCGGCGGAGAAGCTTCGATGCTCCTGAAGATCTCGCCCGGCGCTATGGCAGGTCGCACGGGCCGATCGCGAAGGCCGGCGCGGTAATCAGCGCCCCAGTCGGCGGCGCGCCTCGACCAGTCGCGGAATTGCTCGTTGTCCATGGATCCTCCCGACGCGCCGATCAGCCAGCCGTTTGAATTTTGATTAACATGTTAAATAGAGACAGGCAACCGCGACGAAGGTTCCCGCGCTACCCCGGAAAATCCGGCAGGCTGGCAAAGGCCGTCTTCAACGCGTTCGACCAGCCCTCGGAAATAGCACGATAATATCGATCGTCCTGGCCGATGCGCTTTTTCAAACCCACCGTGAACGTGTCCTCCTCCAGGAACAGCAGGTCGAGAGGCAGGCCGACGGACAGGTTCGATTTCAGCGTCGAATCGAACGATACCAGCAAGAGCTTGACCGTTTCAGCCAGGCTCATCGTCCTTTCATAGGCACGGATGATGATCGGCTTGCCGTATTTGGTCTCGCCGATCTGGAAGAACGGCGTGTCGTCGGTCGATTCGATGAAATTGCCCTCGGGATAGATCATGAACAGCCGTGGCGGGCTGCCCTTGATCTGGCCGCCGAGGATGAAGGAGGCGTTGAAATAGGAATCCGCCTTTTCGCCGGCAGGCGACGAGCTGGCGATGACTTCCTTGACGGTGTCGCCGACCAGCCGCACCGTCTGGTACATGGATGGGGTCTCGAGCAGCGTCGCGTGGCGTTCCGCCACCGCCTTGGTGCGCTCGTCGAGCAGGCTGACCACGGCCTGCGTCGTAGCCAGATTGCCGGCCGACATCAGTACGATGACGCGCTCGCCTGGCTCTTCCCAGACATGCATCTTCTTGAAAGTGGAGATCGAATCCATCCCTGCATTGGTGCGCGTGTCCGACATGAACACAAGCCCACGATCGATCTTGAGGCCGACGCAATAAGTCATGGAATCTCTTCAGGCAGCAATCTTGCCGGAGACTACTGCTCTACCGTGACGGTGACTGCAAGCTGTTCCTCCGCCTGTCCCAGTCGAATTCCCGACACCGGCGAGGCGTCGCGATAATCACGGCCGGTGGCTACCCTGACATAGCGTTCATCGGGGGAAATGCCGTTGGCGGCGTCGAAGGCGACCCAGCCGAGACCCTGAACATGGGCTTCGGCCCAGGCATGGCTTGCCGCCTGCTCGATGGCCGCATCCATCATCAGATAGCCACTGACATAGCGGGCCGGAAAACCCATGACGCGGGCTGCGGTGACAAAGATGTGGCTGTGATCCTGGCAAACGCCGGTCTTCAGCGCCAATGCCTCTTCCGCCGGGGTCGTCACGCTGGTGGTGCCCGGCGTGTAGGCGACGCGCTCGACGATCAGGGCCATCAGCCGATGCAGCCTTTCGGTGTCGGTACCTTTGCCGACCGCCGCGGCAAGCTCGCTTATGCCCTCGCCGGGGATGGTCAAAGCTGTCTCCTGGCTGAACAGCCACAGTGGCGCAAAGCCGTGATGCGGACCCGAGACGCCCGCTGTGTCGCGGGTGACAACCTCGCCGGAGGCCTCGACGGTGATGAAGTCGCGCTCGCCCTCGACGCTCAACAGCCTGTTATCGTTGCCGAAATGGTCGTTAAAGCGGACTTCCTCGCGCGCGCCCTCGATCTTCAGCGCCCAGGACAGCACGGTCTGCGTCGGGCCACTGACCGGTAACAGGCGCAGCCGCTGCAACAGATAGTGCACCGGCGCGTCGTAGCGGTATTCGGTACGGTGGGTGATCTTGAGCCGCATGCCTATTTTCCGTTTGTAAGCATGATCTTGTCCGAAAACCGGGTCCCACTTGTCGCTAGCGCGGCCCTCCGGTTCGCGATCATGCTCAATTGAACCGGTAATCTTGTGCGATCTCTTCGCCAAGCTTGGTGTTGTCTTGAATGAACCTGGCCAGGAATTCGTGCAGGCCGGCGTCGAATATGTCCTTGATCGACCCTGCCTGCAGCATCGCCTGTGTCCTGTCGACGGTGGCGTGGCAGGCATGACGGTCGCCATAATCGTCGCCGAGGAACTTCAGATGCTCGGCGAGAAAACGATAACAGAAGGTCAGCGAGCGCGGCATGCGCACATTGAGGATCAGATAGTCGGCAATGTTGGTCGGTTTGTAGTCGGCCTCATAGACCCAGCGATAGGAACGGTGCGCCGACACCGAGCGCAGGATCGATTCCCATTGGTAGTTGTCGAGGCTCGAGCCGACCCAGGAGATCGACGGCAGCAGCACGTAGTATTTCACGTCGAGGATGCGTGCCGTGTTGTCGGCCCGCTCGACATAGGTGCCGAGCTGCGAGAAGTCGAAGATCTCGTTGCGCAGCATCGTGCCGTAGAACGAGCCGCGGATCAGCGCCGTCTCGCGTTTGATGGCGTCGAGCACACTCGGCAGGTCGCGCTCGTCGATCGGCTTTGCCAGCATGCGCTTCAGGGCCATCCAGGCTTCGTTGATGCTCTCCCAGGTCTCGCGCGTCAGCGCGGTGCGCACCATGCGGGCATTGTTGCGAGCGGTCTCGATCGCCGACATCGTGCTCGACGGGTTCGAGGTGTCGCGCAGCAGGAAGTCGGCGACGTTGGCGGCGGTATAGTCCTTGTATTTCTGCGTGAAGGTGACGTCGGAGCCGGCGCTGAGCAGCACCGAATTCCACTCTTCCGACGCGCTCTGGGTGCGGGTCAGAGCCATGCGAAGGCCGGCATCGACCAGACGCGCCATGTTTTCCGCCCGCTCGATATAGCGGTTCATCCAGTAGAGCCCGTTGGCGGTGCGGCCGAGAAGCATGTGAAGTGGCCTTCGGGCTAGTGAGTAGGGAATAGTGAGTAGGGATTAGTAAGCATTTGAATCTCTGTGGAATATGGCATTTCTTGTCCCTCTACTGCCTACTGCCTACTGCCTACTGCCTACTGCCCTATTCCCTACCTAATCGTCCAGCACCCACGTATCCTTCGTGCCGCCGCCTTGCGAGGAATTCACGACCAAAGAACCCTCCTTCAGCGCCACCCGCGTCAAGCCGCCGGGAACGATCTGGATTCGGTCGGAGACCAGAACATAGGGTCGCAAGTCGACATGGCGCGGCGACAGGCCTTTTTCTGTCAGGATCGGGCAGGTCGACAGCGCCAGCGTCGGCTGGGCGATGTAGTTGGAAGGCTTCGCCTGCAGCTTCTTGGCGAAATCCTGGCATTCCTTCTTGGTCGCAGCCGGCCCCACCAGCATGCCGTAGCCGCCGGAGCCGTGCACTTCCTTGATGACCAGCTCATGGATGTGTTCGAGCACGTATTTCAGGCTGTCGGGCTCCGAGCAGCGCCAGGTCGGGATGTTGCCGAGGATGGCTTTGCGGCCGGTGTAGAACTCGACGATGTCGGGCATGTAGGAATAAATCGCCTTGTCGTCGGCGATGCCGGTTCCCGGCGCGTTGGCGATGGTGATGTTGCCGGCGCGGTAGACGTCCATGATGCCGGGCACGCCAAGGGCCGATTCCGGCCGGAAGGTCAGCGGATCGAGGAAGGAATCGTCGACGCGCCGGTAAAGCACGTCGATCTGCTTGTAGCCTTCGGTCGTGCGCATAGCGACGTGGCCGTCTACAACGCGCAGATCCTGGCCTTCGACCAGTTGCACGCCCATCTGGTCGGCGAGGAAGGCATGTTCGAAATAGGCGGAGTTGAAGCTGCCCGGCGTCAGCACGGCAATGGTCGGTGCGCCCTTGGTGCTTTGCGGCCGCACTGCCGCCAGCGACTGGCGCAGCAATTGCGGATAATTCTCCACCGGCCGCACCTTGATCTGCTGGAACAGCTCGGGAAAGAGCTGCATCATCGTCTCGCGGTTCTCCAGCATGTAGGAGACCCCCGACGGCGTGCGCGCATTGTCCTCCAGCACGTAGAACTCGTTCTCCGAGATCCGGACGATATCGACGCCGATAATGTGGGTGTAGACGCCGGCCGGTGGCCGCACTCCGATCATTTCCGGCAGGAACGCCTCGTTCCTGGCGATCAGCTCCCTCGGCACGCGGCCGGCGCGCAGGATTTCCTGGCGGTGGTAAATGTCGTCGAGGAAAGCGTTCAGCGCCTGCACGCGCTGCTCGATGCCTTGCGTCAGCCTTCGCCATTCATTGCCGGAGATGATGCGCGGCACGATGTCGAAGGGGATCAGCCGCTCGGAGGCTTCCTGCTCGCCATAGACGGCGAAGGTAATGCCGGTCTTGCGGAAGACGCGCTCGGCGTCCTGCATCTTTTCGGTAAGCCTGGCCGGGTCCTGCTCCTTCAGCCAGCGGTCGTAAGCCGTATACGGTTGTCTAAGCCCGGAAACTTCCGGAAGCATTTCATCGAACGCTGCCAATCGCATACTCCCCTGTGACGCCATTTCACTGGCGTCGCGGGAGAAAATCAAGCGCAATCGGTGATTTGGAGGATATCGGCGATCAGTATGTTTCGACTGCCCAAAATTCGGGCAGTCGGAACGGGACCTTAATCAGGCTCTGCCTTGTCGCCGGGCAAGTGCCTGATGCGGCCATAGCAGTTCACCGTTTCATGGAAACGGCGACCTGCCATGGCTTTTTGCTTTGACGCAATTCCGGACGGAAAACCGCTTCACATTTTTCCTGGAATTGCTTTAGAAAGCGCGGAAAGTGACGACCGTGAAGGTGTCCTTGATTCCGGGAATAATCTGCACCTTCTCGTTGACGAAGTGGCCGACATCTTCCTCGTCGTCGACGTAGAATTTGGCAAGCAGGTCGTAATTGCCGGCGGTCGAGTAGATTTCCGAGGCGATTTCGGCATCGGCGAGCGCGCTGGCGACCTCATAGGACTTGCCCAGATCGCACTTTATCTGCATGAAAAACGTCTTCATTGCCGGTCCCGATCAAGCTTCAGCACTCAAGCGGCCCTTGTGGCAGACTGCCGCCCGGCTTTCAAGCATCAGGCCGAGCGCGCCTTGGCGACGGCTTGTCTCAGTTCGGACACCGGCATGCCGCGCCGATACAAGTTGCCGCCGATGACCAGGGCTGGCGTGCCGCGCAGCTTGAACGCTGTCGCCTGGGTTTCAGTGCGGACAAGGGCAGCGTCGATGTCGGGTTCACGGATGGCGAGGTCGGCACGCACCATGGCCACATCGACACCGACGGAAGAAAGGATGTCGTTGGTGCGGCGTTCCGAAAGGCCGCGCTGGTTGGTCATCAGCGCATCGACCGCCGCGGCATAGTGTTCGCCGCTCAACAGCGCCACCCGCGCCGCGTCGCGCGACACGTCGCCGAAGATCGGCCAGTCCTTCATCACAAGCCGAACGCCGCTGTCCTCTTCCATCAACTTCTTCAGTTCGACGAAGACGAGCTTGCAGATCGGGCACTGATAGTCGACGAATTCGGCGATGGTGACGTCGCCATCGGGGTTGCCGAGCGCTGGAATGGCGGGATCGAAGGCGACTTCCGTGACGGTCGGCCCAGTGCTTGCCCAGGCGGGCAAGGGAGCCAAAACTGCGAGGCTTGCCGCGCCCTTCAGCAAAACGCGCCGGTCGATCGGCTGCTTGAACATGGTCGTCCCCTGGTTGCGCGAACGGGTCCCCACCCGTCCCTACGATGCGCGCCCCGCGTTAAAGGAGGCTTAAGCATGATCTTGTGGCACTTGCGTGGCAAATATTGCGGTTGCTGAAACCGTGAGGCTCCGCCAAGCGTATGGTATGATGCGTCCCGGGACAGGTTTTGTTGAGGACAATGGAGACAGGCCATGCGCCGCATCGCATTCGCAGTCGTTTCATTGCTGTTCGCGTTGTTCGTCTCGGCAGCCCTTGCCGGCGACGCCGAAGTCAAGGCCGGCCAGGCCGTCATCGATGGTCAGTTGAAGGCGCTCATCGCCAATGATGGCGCCAAGGCGTACAGTTTCGCCGCTCCAAATGTGAAGCGCATCTTTCCGACCGTCGACACCTTCATGAACATGGTGACCAACGGCTATCCGCCGGTGCGCCAGCCGCAGAGCTATTCCTTCGGCAAGGTCGAGCAGATGGGGCCAACTTCGCTAATCCAGCAAGTGCTGATCGTCGGACCCGACGGCAAGGACTATGAGGCGGTCTACACGCTGGAACAGCAGCCCGACGGCAGCTTTCAAATCACCGGCTGCAGCTTGCGCGCAGCGAATTCGCTCAGCACCTAGATGTGCTTATAGCACCGGAATATCGCCCCTCGCCCATCCCTCTGAAATGTCTGATGTGCGCGCCTCGAAGGCCTTTGCCTCGATCGCGGCGCGAACGTCCTGCATCAGCTTCTGATAGTAAGACAGGTTGTTCCAGGTCAGAAGCATCGCGCCCAGCGCCTCCTGCGAGCGCACGAGATGATGCAGATAGGCGCGTGAATAGTCGCGTGCCGCCGGGCAGTCACTCTCCTCGTCCAGCGGCCGCGGATCGTCCGCATGGCGGGCATTCCTTAGATTGACCTTGCCGCGCCTGGTATAGGCCAGGCCATGGCGGCCGGCGCGGGTCGGCATCACGCAGTCGAACATGTCGATGCCGCGCGCCACCGATTTCACGATGTCGTCCGGCGTGCCGACGCCCATGAGATATCGAGGCTTGTTGTCAGGCAATTCCGGACAGGTGATCTCCAGCATATCCAGCATCACCGCTTGCGGTTCGCCGACGGCCAGGCCGCCGACCGCATAGCCCTTCAGCTCCATCGCGCTCAGCGCCTGCGCCGAACGCACCCTGAGAGCTGCGTTGTCGCCACCCTGGACGATGCCGAACATGGCCTTGCCGGGCTGGTCGCCGAACGCTGTCTTGCAGCGCTCGGCCCAGCGCAGCGACAGCTCCATCGCGCGCTCGATCTGCTTGAGGTCGGCCGGCAGCGCTGTGCATTCGTCGAGCTGCATCTGGATGTCGGAATCGAGCAGGCCCTGGATCTCGATCGAGCGCTCCGGCGACATCTCGTAGGCAGCGCCGTCAATGTGCGAGCGAAAGGTGACGCCCTTCTCGGTCAATTTTCTGAGCTTCGACAGCGACATGACCTGAAAACCCCCACTGTCGGTCAGGATCGGCTGTGGCCAGCGGGCGAACTCATGCAGGCCGCCAAGCCGCGCCACGCGCTCGGCGCCTGGCCGCAGCATAAGATGATAGGTATTGCCCAGAATGACGTCGGCGCCGACGCCGCGCACCTGGTCCATATACATGGCCTTGACCGTGCCGCCGGTGCCGACCGGCATGAAGGCCGGCGTGCGGATTTCGCCGCGCGGCATGGTGATGGAACCGCGCCGCGCCTTGCCGTCGGTGGCGAGGATCTTGAAGGTGAATGTCTCAGCCATTGAATTCCTTGTCATGGACAGGCGCGCCTGGCGCCTGCCTGTCGAGCGACTGGCGGTATTGGATGCAGCCGCGCATGAATTTCGGCCATGGCGGCACGGCAATCGATGGATCGGTCTTTTCCGGCAGCAGGTCCCACAGGTTGGGATGATGCCAGCATAAATCATGGCCGGTAGAATCTCGGTGCTGGCGAATGCCGGCACGCAATTTCTTCACTTCGGCGATCAGGCTTTCGCGATCAAAGGCCTGCAGGTCATCGTCCATCGCTCATCTCCGCTCGATAAAGCAGGCTTGCATCTCCGTAGGAATAGAACCTGTAATCGTTCCCGATGGCATGAGCATAGGCCGCACGCATCGTATCTAGGCCGCTGAAGGCCGAAACCAGCATGAACAGCGTCGAACGCGGCAGATGGAAATTGGTCATCAGCAGGTCGGCGGTCTTGAACCGATAGCCCGGCGTGATGAAGATGTCGGTCGGGCCGGACCAGGCGGTCAGCGAGCCATCAGGCCGTGCCGCGCTCTCCAGCAGGCGCAGCGAGGTCGTGCCGACAGCGATGATGCGCCCGCCCCGCGCCTTGGCGCCATTCAGAGCGTCGGCTGTTGCTTCGCTGACCGAGCCGGTCTCGGCATGCATCTTGTGGTCAGCGGTGTCGTCCGCCTTGACCGGCAGGAAGGTGCCGGCGCCGACATGCAAGGTGACGAAGCGGCGTTCGATGCCTTTTGCATCCAGCGCGGCAAACAGCTCCGGCGTAAAATGCAGGCCTGCGGTGGGGGCAGCGACTGCGCCCTCCTCCTTGGCATAGATTGTCTGGTAATCCGTCAGGTCGCGTGCGTCGTCGTCGCGCTTGGAGGCGATATAGGGGGGCAGCGGGATGTGGCCGACGGCGCGCAGCGCTTCGTCGAGAAATGGGCCGGAGAGGTCGAAGCCGAGCAACGCCTCGCCGGCGTCGCCCTTCTCGATCACCGTGGCGTCGAGTTGGCCGAGAAAACAGGAATTGCCGTCATGGCCGAAATGGATGCGGTCGCCGGCGGCGATGCGCTTGCCCGGCCGCATGAAGGCCAGCCAGCGGTCCGGCGCCATGCGCATATGCAGCGTGGCGTCGACCTGCGCCTGCGCTTCGCCGCGCCGCCTGATGCCTCTCAACTGGGCAGGAATGACCTTGGTGTCGTTGAAGACCAGCACGTCGCCCGTTCTGAGCAAGGACGGAAGGTCGCGCACCGCGCGGTCCGCAAAGTCTTCGCCTGGCCTGACCACCAGCATTCTGGCGCTGTCGCGCGGCTCGGCCGGGCGCAGCGCGATGCGCTCCTCCGGCAGGTCGAAGTCGAAGAGATCGACGCGCATCAGTAGAGCCGGACGAGCAGCGCTCCGGCCAACAGCAGCACCGCGCCGGCGATGCGGCCGAGCGAAATCTCGCGCACCGCCACGCCGAGAAAGCCGACGCGATCGATCAGCATGCCGGCCAGCAACTGGCCGGCAACCAGGAACGCCATCAACGCGGCTGCACCAATGCGCGGCGTAAGAATGGTTGACAGGGTAACATAGAAACCGCCGAGCATGCCGCCGGCGATGAACAGCCAAGGCGCCGGCGCCTTCCAGTCGAGCGAGATGTCCTGCAGCCGCACAACGGCAATGGAGATGATACCAAGCACGATCGCGCCCGACAGGAACGAAAACGCAGCAGCCGCGACCGGGAGTCCCAGGCCGCGCGCCAGCTGCGAGTTGATCGGCGCCTGGACGGCGATGAAGGCGCCTGACAGGATGCCGAGCAGCGACCAGACCAAGCCCATCATCTTCGTTTGTCCTTACCTGACGTCGGCCGCGACCTTCAGCGACACGATCTTGTCGGGATCGACCACCGGCTCGCCGCGCTTGATCTTGTCGACATTGTCCATGCCTTCGATGACCTGGCCCCAGACCGTGTACTGGCGGTTGAGGAAAGCGGCATCGTCGAAGCAGATGAAGAACTGCGAATTGGCCGAGTTCGGGTTCTGCGAACGGGCCATCGAGCAGGTGCCGCGGCCATGGTTGGCGTTGGAGAACTCAGCCTTCAGGTCCGGCTTTTCCGAGCCGCCCATGCCCGCACGCGACGGCGCGAAGGTCGGCTTCGACGAATTGCCGAACTTCACGTCGCCGGTCTGCGCCATGAAGCCTTCGATGACGCGGTGGAAGACCACGCCGTCATAGGCGCCTTCGCGGGCCAGTTCCTTGATGCGGGCAACGTGGCCGGGAGCCAAATCGGGGAACAGTTCGATGACGACCTTGCCCTTGGTCGTTTCCAGGATGAGCGCGTTCTCGCGGTCCTTGATCTCAGCCATGTCGTATATCCTTTATCTCAGAAAACAGATTGATTTGATTGGTTTACTTGTCGGCGGCGATGCGTACCTTGATCATGCGGTCGGGCTCGCTGACCGTGCCGTTGTCGGCCTCGTTGCCCTTCTTGATCTTGTCCACCAGCTCCATGCCGCTGACGACACTGCCAACGATGGTGTACTGGCCATCGAGGTTCGGCGCCGGCGCGAACATGATGAAGAACTGCGAATTGGCGGAGTTCGGGTCCTGCGAGCGGGCCATGCCGAGCGTGCCGCGCTTGAAATGTTCGCTCTGCGAGAATTCGGCCGGCAGATCGGGCAGGTCTGAACCGCCGGTGCCGACGGCCTCGGGGCTGAACCCCTTCTTCATGTTGCCGAACTTGACGTCGCCGGTCTGCGCCATAAAGCCGTTGATGACCCGGTGGAATGCGACATCGTTATAAGCGCCTTCACGCACCAGCTTCTTGATCTGCGCGACATGCTTGGGTGCCAGGTCGGGGCGTAGCGCGATGGTGACGTCGCCGTTCTTCAAGGTGATGACCATGGTGTTTTCCGGTTCGGCGGCGAAGGCCGAAACGGATGCGGTCACGAGACCGGCAAGCACGACGAGGAACGAGGCGAGCTTTTTCAGCTGCATAAGGGATCTCCGAAGGTCTTTGTTAGGGTGCATGTCGTTGCCCCAAAACCGGCATCCACTTTTGGGCGACATGCACTATTTCGCGAATTTGGCGGTGAGCGCGCCGGCAACGGCGGCCGGTACGAAGGGACGGATGTCTCCGCCCATCGAGGCTATCTGGCGCACAAGTGTGGCGGTAATGGTGCGTACCGATGGGCTGGCGGGCAGAAAAACCGTCTGCAGTTCCGGCGCCATGGTCTCGTTCATGCCGGCCATCTGCATCTCGTAATCGAGATCGGTGCCGTCGCGCAGGCCGCGGATCATGATCGAGGCGCCATGCTTGCGGGCCGCGTCGATGACCAGCCCGTCAAAGGCGACGACCTTGATCCGGTCGCCGTCGCGGCCAAAGTCGGCCTTGGTCGCGGCCTCGATCAGCTTCACCCGTTCGTCGAAGGAAAACAGCGGCGTCTTGCCGGGGTGGGTGCCGATCGCCGCATAAACCGTGTCGGCGACAGCCAGCGATGCCTTCAGGACATCGAGATGGCCGTTGGTCAGCGGGTCGAAGGAGCCGGCATAAAGGGCGATGCGATCGGTCATGGGAGGTGCTTCTAGCGGGGCATTGGGCGGAAGGCAAATGCGATTGGGAACATCTGCGTGAACCTTTTCGCAGACATGAACGACAGATGAATGCCTTGATCACGAAGACTTCACGCCGCGTTCGCTAGTTTGCACTTCGGAAGATGAAACCAAAACCCGATCTAACCGTTGGATAGGCGCAGGAGAACACGCACATGCTGATCTACATGCTCGCCACCTCAATGACCGTCGCCATGCTGATCGCCACCGCATTCGGATTGCATAGCGAGGCAGAGCGCGTCCGTGTCCGCACAAAGCGGTTCGAAGGTTTCGGCGCTCGCTGGCCCCACCGTCGCCCCTGATTTATTGCTAGTTTCTTGTTTGCGCCGGCCCATCGGGCCGGCGTTGTTGGTCAAAACCTATTCGGCGCTGTCCGGTACGGCATCTCCGGCGCCGGCCTCAATGACACTCTCTTCGACATCCTCGTCGGCCTGCGGCTCCGAGATCCGTTCGACCGAAACCACCTTTTCGCCTTCGGCGGTGTTGAAGATGGTCACGCCCTTGGTGGCGCGGCTGGCGAAACGGATACCGTTGACCGGCACCCGGATGACCGTGCCGCCGTCCGAAACCAGCATGATCTGGTCGTCATTGCCGACCGGGAAAGTCGCCACCAGCTGGCCGATCTCGGCCACCTTCGACACGTCGGTGGCGCGGATGCCCTTGCCGCCGCGTCCGGTCAGGCGGAAATCGTAGGATGACGAGCGCTTGCCGTAGCCATATTCGGTCACCGTCAGCACAAATTGCTCATGCGCCTTGAGCTCTTCGTAACGGCTGTCGGAAAGCTCGGTCTCCTCGCCAATCTCCTCATTGGTGAGTGCAATCTCTTCTTCCTCGCCGGTCACCTCGGCGGCAAGCCGCCGCTCCAGTGCTGCCCGCTTGAGGTAGGCGGAGCGTTCCGCCGGCGAAGCATCGACATGCTCGATCACCGACATGGAGATGATGCGGTCGGTCTCGGCCATGCTTATGCCGCGCACGCCGACCGAATTGCGGCTCTGGAAGACGCGCACATCGCCAACGCGGAAGCGGATGCACTGGCCGGAGCTGGCGGTCAAAAGCACATCGTCATTGTCTGTGCAGGTCTCGACGCCGAGGATCTCGTCGCCCTCCTCCTCCAGCTTCATGGCGATCTTGCCGTTGCGGTTGACCTGGACGAATTCGGACAGCTTGTTGCGGCGCACGGTGCCGCGCGTGGTGGCGAACATGACGTCGAGTTCGCCCCAGCTGGTCTCGTCCTCGGGCAGCGGCATGATGGTGGTGATGCGCTCGCCCTGCTCCAGCGGCAGCATGTTGATCAGCGCCTTGCCGCGCGACTGCGGATTGCCGATTGGCAGCCGCCAGACCTTTTCCTTGTAGACGATGCCGCGCGAGGAGAAGAACAGCACCGGCGTATGCGTGTTGGCCACAAACAGCCGGGTGACGAAATCCTCTTCCTTGGTCGACATGCCGGAGCGGCCCTTGCCGCCGCGGCGTTGCGCCCGGTAGAGCGACAGCGGCACGCGCTTGATGTAGCCGGAATGGCTGACGGTGACGACCATGTCCTCGCGCTGGATCAGGTCCTCGTCTTCCATGTCGGCGCCGCCGTCGGTGAGCTCGGTGCGGCGCGGCGTGCCGAACTCGTCGCGCACGGCGGCAAGCTCGTCCTTGACGATCTGTTGGATGCGGGCGCGGGACGACAGAATGTCGAGGTAATCCTTGATCTCGTCGCCGATGGTGTTCAGCTCGTCGGCGATTTCGTCACGGCCGAGCGCGGTCAGGCGCTGCAGGCGCAGTTCGAGGATTGCGCGCGCCTGTTCCTCGGAGAGGTTGTAGGTGCCATCCTCGTTGATGCGATGGCGCGGATCGTCGATAAGCAGAATCAATGACTCCACGTCGCCGGAGGGCCAGCGCCGCTCCATCAACTGCTCGCGCGCCGTCTGCGGATCGGGCGCGGTGCGGATCAGCTTGATCACTTCGTCGATGTTGGCGACGGCGATGGCAAGGCCGACCAGCACGTGGGCGCGGTCGCGCGCCTTGCGCAGCAGGAATTTCGTGCGCCGGCTAATCACCTCTTCGCGGAAGCCGACAAACGCCTTCAGCATGTCGGTCAGGTTCATCACTTCCGGCTTGCCGCCGTTCAGCGCCACCATATTGGCGCCGAAGGAGGTCTGCAGCGGCGTGAAGCGGTAAAGCTGGTTGAGAATGACGTCGGCGACAGCGTCGCGCTTCAGCTCGATGACGACGCGGTAGCCCTGGCGGTCGCTTTCGTCGCGAATGTCGGAAATGCCTTCGATGCGCTTGTCGCGCACCAGCTCGGCCATTTTCTCGATCATCGAGGCCTTGTTCACCTGGTAGGGAACCTCGGTGATGATGATCGATTCACGGTCGTTTCCGCGCTGTTCGACATTGACCTTGCCGCGCATGACGATCGAGCCACGGCCAGTCGCATAGGCGCTGTAGATGCCGGAACGGCCGAGCACGATGCCGCCGGTCGGGAAATCGGGACCCGGAATGATCTCCATCAGCGCCGGCAAATCGATCGCCGGATTGTCGATGATGGCGATGGCGCCGTTGCAGATCTCGGCCAGATTGTGCGGCGGGATGTTGGTGGCCATGCCGACGGCGATGCCGCCGGAACCGTTGACCAGAAGATTGGGGAAGCGGGCCGGCAGCACCTTCGGTTCGGTGTCGGAGGCGTCATAAGTCTCCTGGAAATCGACGGTTTCCTTGTCGATGTCCTCCAAGAGTTCATGCGCGACCTTGGTCAGCCGGGATTCGGTGTAGCGCATCGCCGCCGGCGGATCGCCGTCGATGGAGCCGAAATTACCCTGCCCGTCGATCAGCGGCACGCGCAGCGACCAGTCCTGCGCCATGCGCACCAAGGCGTCGTAGATCGAGGCGTCGCCATGCGGATGGTATTTACCCATCACGTCGGCGACCGGGCGGGCCGACTTCACATATTTGCGGTTCCAGTGATAGCCGCTCTCATGCGCCGCATAGAGAATGCGGCGGTGCACCGGCTTCAGGCCGTCGCGCACATCGGGCAGCGCACGGCTGACGATCACGCTCATGGCATAAGAGAGGTAGGAGCTCTGCATCTCCTCGATGATGGAGATGGGCTCGATGCCGGTAGGGCCGCCGTCGGCGCCGCGCGGGGGTTTTTGGTCGGTCAAATCGGATCACAATCTAATCAGGAATCACTGACCGCTTATATAGGAAGCACGGCCGAAACTCCAATATTCGTGGTGGTTTTCCAACGACAATTTTGGCGGTAATTTCAAATGGATACCGTTGATTGCGACGATTTGGCCATAACGCATTTCGCCGCCGCAAGGGCAAAAGCCTGCGATGGACCGTTTTCCAAGCAAAGAGCGTATCAGGAGGCAGGCGGACGCATCAGCGGGTAGCCACCCGCCGGGCGCGATAGTCGCCAGGCGTTTCGCCCATGACGCGCCGGAAACGGCGGTTGAACGTCGACAAATCGTTGAAACCGGCCTCGAAGGCGATTGCCGAGATGGCATCGCCTGACATGCGCAGCCGCACCGCCGCGCGGTGCAGCCGGGTTCTCAGCAGAAACTGATAGGGCGTCATGCCGGCGACCTGCCGGAAGGTGCGCAGGAAATGATACGGGCTGGTCGCCGTCGCGCAGGCAAGCTCGGAAAGCGAGACCGGCCTGTCGGCATTGAGCTCGATCTGCCGCACCGCCTCGGCAACCCGTTTCTGGTCGCGGCGGCTCGGCGGTCGAACGCCAGGCACCGCATCGCTGGCCACAGGCAGTGCTGCGCCGGCAACTGCCAGTGCTGCGCCCGCAATTCGCAGGCCAAGCTCTTCAAAGGCGTCGATGTCGACCATCTCGCGCGCCGCTTCCGCCTCGGCCAGCAGCGATGCCAGGGCCGGCAAGGGCGGCATATGCGGCACGCCGAAGGCGAGCTTGCTCGCGCCGGGCACGTCGCTGGCGATGCGGTCGAGATAGGCCGGAGCGAAGTGGAAGGACAGGCAACGGTCGCCGGCGCCATGCTCATGCCCGCATTCATAGCAGGCGCCGACATTGCCGAGCAGGATCGCGCCCGGCGCCAGCATGGCGGCGCCTTGCCTGGTGCGGTAGCGGAAGGTGCCGCTGGTGACAGCGGCAACGCAGAAGGTGTCGTGCGCCTCCTCGAACGGGCGGTCGCCGGCGCCGGCCGTGCAAAGCACGTCACAGACATACCAACCCTGCCCCGATGCCAGGTTTTGTTCGCTCGTCGTCATGGCTTGAAAGATAGCAATTTTTCCCAAGCGCGACACCCTGCCGGGGCCTATCGCTTGCAGCCTCCTGACACAACGAAGGCAGCAAGTATGATCGGTACATCCTCCTTTGCCGAAGCGCTCCACAGCGACGGCCCCAACCCCGGCCTGGCTGAAAAGCTGGATCTCTACGGCCGCTTCGTCGGCGCCTGGACGTTCGATGCCACGCGCCATCTCGAGGACGGCACGGTTCTCACCGGACGCGGCGAGGTGCATTTCGGCTGGGTCCTGGAAGGCAGGGCGATCCAGGACGTATGGATCCTGCCCGCGCGGGATGCCGGCCCCTCGCCCTCGCTCGGCAAATGGACTTTCTATGGCACAACGCTGCGGGCCTATGATCCCGGCTCGGATGCCTGGCACATCTTCTGGAGCGACCCGCGCAACCAATACTACAGCCGCCAGCTTGGTCGCGCCGAAGGCGACACGATTGTGCAGGTCGGCGCCGACGGCACTGGTTCCTCGGTCCGCTGGAGCTTTTCGCGCATCACCAAGGACAGCTTCCGCTGGCTCGGCGAGCGTTCGCACGACGATGGCAAGACATGGCGTCTCGAAGTCGAGTTCCTGGCGCGCCGCGTCGCCCAGGACTGATGACGCAACATATTGCAAAAAAGGTGAAAAAACATGCTTGACCATGTCTCGATCGGCGTCCGCGACACCAATTTTTCGAAGCCCTTCTACGATGCCGCGCTAAAGCCGCTCGGTTATTCCTGCCTCGGCCAGTCGCCAGGCTCACTGGGTTATGGTGCGCAAGCCGTCGCGCTGTGGGTGAACGACGCGGAGCGGCCAGTGCCATCGGACGAGAAGTTCGGTCTGCATTTCTGCTTTAGCGCGCCGACGAGGCAGAGTGTCGTCGCCTTCCATGCCGCCGCCTTGCGTGCAGGCGGCAGCGACAATGGCGCGCCGGGCCTGCGCGCCGACTATGGCGAGGACTATTACGCTGCCTTCATCGTCGATCCCGACGGCTATCGCCTGGAGGCCTATTGCAACGCTGCCGCCTAACATAGCCGGCGTCTCCGGTATCGGCATCTCAGACGGTTCCCACCGGGCAGGCTTTGCTCTACCACTATCGTGGCGCAGGGGTCCGGCCCGGCGGGAGGGGTCAGCGATGCCGAGTTTCGACAGCCTGTTCAACGCCTTCGTCACCATTCTGGTGACCATCGACCCGCCAGGTCTCGCGCCGCTCTTCCTCGCGGTGACACGCGGCATGAACCGCGAGGAACGTCAGCAGGTTTCGGTGCGCGCCTCGATCATCGGCTTCCTGGTGATGGCGCTGTTTGCGGTGGCCGGGGCGTCCATCCTGTCGGTGTTCGGCATCACGCTGCCGGCTTTCCGCGTCGCCGGCGGGTTTTTGCTGTTCTTCATCGCGTTCGAAATGGTGTTCGAGCGCCGCCAGGACCGCAAGGAGAAGATCGGCGACGTCGCCATCACCAAGGACATGATCCACAACATCGCGGCCTTCCCGCTGGCGATCCCGCTGATCGCCGGCCCCGGTGCGATTTCGGCGACCGTGCTACTGTCGGGCTCGTTTCAGGGTTTTGCAGCACAAGCGGCGCTGGTCGGCATCATCTTCGTCTGCCTTGCCATCACCTATCTGGTGTTCGTGCTGTCGGAGCGCATCGACCGCATCCTCGGCCAGACCGGCCGCTCGATCCTGACCCGCCTGCTCGGCGTCATCCTGGCCGCGCTTGCGGTTCAGTTCGTCGCGGATGGCATCAAGGCGCTGATGGCGGGGTAAACGGCAGCCCCTGCTCCCTGCTCCCTGCTCCCTGCTCCCTACTCCACCGCCGTATCGACGACCTCGAAATCGTGGGTGATGACAGCCGTCTTGGCCAGCATGGCCGAGGCCGAGCAGTATTTCTCGATCGACAGGTTGATGGCGCGCTGGACCTTGTCGTGCGACAGCGCGTGGCCCGTGACGATGAAATGCATGTGGATGCGGGTGAAGACTTTCGGGTCGGTTTCGGCCCGGTCGGCGTCGAGTTCGACAACACAGTCCTCGATCGCCTCGCGGCCTTTTTCGAGGATGTGAACGACATCATAGGCCGAGCAGCCGCCGGTGCCGATCAGCACCAGTTCCATCGGGCTCGGACCCGGCGTCTTGCCTTCCGGCCCGGAGGCGGTTCCCAGCACAACCTTGTGGCCGCTGCCGGACTCGCCGACGAAGGTGCGCTCCTCGACCCATTTGATCCGGGCTTTCACGGCAATCTTCCTTTCAGAAAGCGTCACTGGCCGAAGACGACCGTGTGCATGATCCGCCCCGGCAGCAGCGTGAACACGCCGGCGCCGATCAGGGCGAAAACATACAGCGATATCATGACCCTGCGATGTTTGGCGACCCGATGCATATGCGCGTGCCAGACCGCAAGCGGCACGGCGATCAACACTAAAATCGACAAGAGATGGATCGGGCTGAACGGACCGACGAGGCGTATCTGCTGGATCCAGAAACTGGAGACGGCGACGACCAGCATCAGCGCCGCCCAGGCATAGCCGACGACACGATGACGCGTCGTGCCTTTCGGCAGCGCCAGTTGCGTAGCGCCAACGGCCAGCGCGGCAAGGGCCGCGAAGGCGTGCCATGGAATGGGAGGGCGCGCCGATAGAAGCGGTCCGAGCGACACCGCACCCTCTCCTCAGATATCGCCGACTATCGTCAGCTCAGAACGGGATTTCGTCGTCCAGTTCGCGCGACGAGCCGCCGCCACCGCCGCCCTTGGAACCGCCGCCACCGCTGTTGCCGCCGCGGTTGAAGCTCTCATTGGGGCCAGACTGGCCGAAATCCGAGCCACGGCTCGCGCCGCCGCCGCCGGCATAGTTGCCGACCTGACCGCCGCCCTCGCCGCGAGAATCGAGCATCTGCAGCTCGCCGCGGAATTTCTGCAGCACGACTTCGGTCGTGTACTTGTCGGCGCCGGTCTGGTCTTGCCATTTGCGTGTCTGTAGCTGGCCTTCGACGTAAACCTTCATGCCCTTCTTCAGGTACTGCTCGGCGACCTTGGCGATCTGGTCATTGAAAATGACCACGTTGTGCCATTCGGTCTTTTCCTTGCGCTCGCCGGAGTTCTTGTCGCGCCAGCTTTCCGACGTGGCGATGCGGATGTTGACGACCGGATCACCGGAATTCAGGCGGCGGATTTCAGGGTCCGCGCCGAGGTTACCGACCAGAATGACCTTGTTGACGCTACCCGCCATGACACTTCTCCGTGCTCATCCGAAACAAATTTCAAGTCGTTCACCTTACAGGCCGCGCACAATCCTGGCTTGCCGCGGCTGGCTTTTCCCACAAGGTTTTTGTTCCCTTTTCGTTCCTATACTGTTAACCACGGATTGTCAAGGAATGGCAGCAATCGCCGACGCGGGCGCGTGGATTTAGCTGACACGTAGCGGCGAGAAGCGGTGTCGTCAGCGCCGATTTTTCGCTGGTCGCAACGGACCGAAAAAGCCGCTCCACTCCATGCCCATGGCATGGGCGCGCTGTGCGATCACGGTTGGCGCCGACATCAGCCCGACTGCAGGTTCAGATTTCAGAGCCGGGTCATTCAGCAATTTCCCGATCGCGCGCCCGTGCCACCACACCTGAGCGACGAGCGCCGCTACCACCGCGATCAGGCCCCAGGTCCCCAATCCTTCGCCGAAGATGTAAATCCCGTATGGCGGCGATAGCGCCGTACCCAGCTTGGCCAACAAGATCACGGCCACGAAACCGATGACGGCGATGGCGCCTATACCGAGGACGAGGCGGCGATAGAGCCTCAGAGCCTCGTTGAGGTTCTCGGCGGACGAAAGATCGACGTTGGAATTCATAAATACTACTCCTGCCTCGCCATGAGCGGCCCATCTTGTTCCCCATGGATTAGAGGCCCGGCAGGATCCAATCAATACGGGGCATTCAAAACACCCCTTGCCAAATCGATAAGTATCGACTTATGCTTTTGCCATGATCGAAGCAGAGATTTTTCGCGCCCTGGCCGACCCGACGCGACGCGCCGTCTATGAGCGGCTGACTTCCGGCGAGATGAGCGTTTCGGAGTTGCGCACCGGCATGAGCGTGTCGCAGCCGGCGGTGTCGCAGCACCTTGCCGTGCTGCGCGGCGCAGGCCTGGTCAGCGAAAGACGTGCCGGCCGCAACGCCTACTACCGCGCCGATCCGCAAGGGCTCGAGCCGCTGCTCGGCTGGATCGAACGCTACCGCGCATTCTGGCCGGAGCGCATCGAAAGACTGAAGGCCGTTTTGAAGGACATGGACCAATGACCGACGAAAAGCAGACGCAGACCGCCAAGGATGCCCTCGCCTTCGAATGCGATCTGCCGGACGCACCGGAAAAAGTGTGGCGGGCACTGACCGTGCCGGACCTCTTGGCGGAATGGATGATGCCGAACGACATCAATCCGGAAACCGGCAGCCGCTTTGCCTTTGCCGGGCCTGAGAAGCCGATCGAGTGCGAAGTGCTCGATGCCGAGCCGGGGCGCCTGCTGCGCTATTCCTGGCGCGAGCGTTCCGGCGACGCCAACCGCGAGGAGCTGGAGAGCATCGTCACCTTCACACTCGCCCGCACCGTTTCCGGCGGCACGCATCTGCGCATCGTCCATGACGGGTTTGTCCTGACGCCTGCGGTCGCGATGGCCGGCGCCGGCTGCCGGCTCTGGCTGCGCGCATACAAGCCCAAACCGCCTGTCGCCGCCAACGCGCCACGCCTGTTGCTGCGCGCTGCCTGACCCGGAAAAATCAAAACGGAGACAATGAGATGAGCGGCTTTGCCAATCTGGTGCCGATGGTGATCGAGCAATCGAGCCGCGGCGAACGTGCCTTCGACATTTTCTCGCGGCTGCTGCGCGAGCGCATCATCTTCGTCAATGGCGAGATCAATGACGGCATGTCGGCGCTGGTCTGCGCCCAGCTCCTGTCGCTGGAATCGGACAATCCCGACAAGGAGATCTCGCTCTACATCAACTCGCCGGGCGGCGTGGTGACCAGCGGCTTCGCCATCTACGACACGATGCAATATGTCAGCTGCCCGGTGTCGACCGTGTGCATGGGCTTTGCCGCGTCGATGGCCTCCTTCCTGCTGATGGCGGGAACGCCGGGGCGGCGCATCGCGCTGCCCAATGCCAGCATCGTGCTGCACCAGCCTCTGGGCGGCTTCCAGGGCCAGGCCTCCGACATCCAGCGCCATGCCGAAGGCATTTTGCGCACCAAGCGGCACATGGCCGACCTCTACGCTCACCATTGCGGCCGCACCCACGAAGAGGTCGAACGCACGCTCGACCGCGATTTCTTCATGACCGCGAAGGAGGCCAAGGACTGGGGCCTCGTCGACCACGTCTTCGACACCCGCAAGCAGGCAGCGGCCTGATCGGCGGATTGAATGCAGGCCGGTGTTCCCTCAATTTCAACGCCGCTGGTCTGGCCTCGCCTTGAGCGCGGCACTATAGTCTTGCCATGCGCTACCACCTGAACAGACTGACCATAGCCATTGCCATCACGGCGGCGACATCGAGCATGGCCTTTGCCGGGGGCAGCACCAGCACGTCGCGGAAAGGCGCCCTGCCCGGCGTGGCCGGCGACTACCGCATCGCCAAGCCCGCGCCGCAGCCGGAGCCGGACGACGCGCTGCCTGCCGTCGAGAACGGCACGTTCAAGATCGGCGACACCGATGTCAGGATTTCCGGCAGCATCACTGTCGATGTCGGCACGGGTGGGATCAAGCCGCCGCGCCGGTAGCCCCTTCTCCCAGCTACTATACGGGAGAGAAAGCCTGCGCCGACGACTTCCTCGCAAAAGAACAGCCCCGCCGTTGCTTCCGCTAACGGTCGGGGCTTTTTTTGGATTCCAAATCCAAACTGCCGGTAGTGTTATACCGACTTTGATTTCGGATGCTTCGCGGCATTCAGCCGACGATCCGACTAGCCGTCTCTGATTTTTGTGGGATTCGGCAGGTCACGGTTTGTCTGGTGGTTTGTTGGACTGACGCGATGCGTTCGTTTGGACGCATACACTCCAATGCCTTGAAACTACCTGGCACTTATGCCCGCCGCGGCTCCACTAGCAGGTGGAGCCTCAAGGGACTATCCGGTGGCGTCATGCTCCGCTCCTATGTCCGTTGCGACTGGTGTCAATCCGAAGCACAAATCGCAGAAACCTGCGGCGTCTCGCAGGCCGCTATGGGCGGCGAGGCCATCAAAGACGGCCGGCTCCGTTGACTCCGGCAGAGTGCGCCCCTGATTCGACGGCGTCAACCTTGAATAGCCGGTTACGGAAAATGTGATCGTCAGGAGCTTACGTCAGGGTCAGTTTCTGAAACACCCTTGTCAGTTTCTGCACAGCTTTGTCAGGAGCGTGTTCGGTCTTTGTTCTTTCCGCTTGCCCGTTCGCGCGAAAGACGGTTAAACGGCTTTGGTCGAGAAGTGTGGCGTCTCTCGACGTGGCGGCAAAAATACCTACATAGGGAATGGCCGGGAAAACCCGCCGATCCCACTGACACCAGACCTGAGGCGGCGACCGGCGATGGCCGACCATAAATACCTTTCCATTCGCGGGGCACGCGAACACAACCTAAAGAATGTCGATCTCGACCTGCCGCGTGACAGCCTGATCGTCATGACCGGCCTGTCGGGCTCCGGCAAATCGTCGCTTGCTTTCGACACCATCTATGCCGAGGGCCAGCGCCGTTACGTCGAGAGCCTGTCGGCTTATGCGCGCCAGTTCCTCGAAATGATGCAGAAGCCGGATGTCGACCAGATCGACGGCCTGTCGCCGGCCATCTCGATCGAGCAGAAGACCACGTCGAAGAACCCGCGTTCGACGGTCGGCACCGTCACCGAGATCTACGACTACATGCGCTTGCTGTTCGCGCGCGTCGGCATCCCCTATTCGCCGGCGACCGGCCTGCCGATCGAGAGCCAGACGGTTTCACAGATGGTCGACCGGGTGCTGGCGGTCGAGGAAGGCACGCGCCTTTTCCTGCTGGCGCCGATCGTGCGCGGCCGCAAGGGTGAGTATCGCAAGGAACTGCTGGAGCTGCAGAAGAAGGGCTTTCAGCGCGTCAAGGTCGACGGCGTCTTCTATGAGATCGCCGATGTGCCGGCGTTGGACAAGAAGTACAAGCACGACATCGATGTCGTCGTCGACCGCATCGTCGTGCGCGGCGACCTGGCGACACGGCTTGCCGATTCCATCGAAACGGCGCTCAAGCTGGCGGAAGGGCTGGCGGTGGCCGAGTTCGCCGACCGGCCGCTCGACGCCAGCCAGACCGGCGAGGACTCGGTCAACAAATCGAAGAACGAGACGCATGAGCGCATCCTGTTCTCGGAAAAATTCGCCTGCCCGGTTTCCGGCTTCACCATTCCGGAGATCGAGCCCCGGCTGTTCTCGTTCAACAACCCGTTCGGCGCCTGCCCGACCTGCGACGGCCTCGGCAACCAGCGCGCCATCGACGCCAGCCTGATCGTGCCGGACGAAAACGTCTCGCTGCGCGACGGCGCCGTCAGCCCGTGGGCGAAGTCGACCTCACCCTATTACGCCCAGACGCTGGAAGCGCTGGGCAAAGCCTATGGCTTCAAGCTCGGCGACAAGTTCAAAGACCTGACCGAAGAGGCAAAGGATGCCGTCCTGCGTGGCACCGGCGAGCGCGAGGTCACCTTCCAGTATGATGACGGCCTGCGCTCCTACAAGACGACCAAGACGTTCGAGGGCGTCATTCCCAATCTCGAACGGCGCTGGAAGGAAACCGAATCCGCCTGGATGCGCGAGGAGATCGAGCGCTTCATGTCGGCGACGCCCTGCCCGGTCTGCAAGGGTTACCGGCTGAAGCCGGAAGCGCTGGCGGTGAAGATCGCCGGCAAGCATATCGGCGAAGTCACAGAGCTGTCGATCCGCAAGGCCGACCAGTGGTTCACCGAACTGCCGCCACATCTCAACGACCAGCAGAACGAGATCGCGGTGCGCGTTCTCAAGGAAATCCGTGACCGCCTGCGCTTCCTCAACGATGTCGGCCTCGACTATCTGACGCTGTCGCGCAATTCCGGCACGCTGTCGGGCGGCGAGAGCCAGCGCATAAGGCTGGCGTCGCAGATCGGCTCCGGCCTCACCGGCGTGCTCTATGTGCTGGACGAGCCGTCGATCGGCCTGCACCAGCGCGACAATGCCCGCCTGCTCGACACGCTCAAGCATCTGCGCGACATCGGCAACACGGTGATCGTCGTCGAGCATGACGAGGACGCCATCCTGCATGCCGATTATGTCGTCGACATGGGTCCGGCCGCCGGCATTCATGGCGGCGAGATCATCGCCCAGGGCACGCCGCAGCAGGTGATGGCCAATCCCAACTCGATCACCGGTAAATATCTGTCGGGCGCGCTCGAAGTCGCCACGCCCGGTGTCAGGCGCGAGGCCAAGAAAAACCGCCGGCTGAAGATCGTCGGCGCGCGCGGCAACAATCTCAAGAACGTCACTGCCGAAATCCCGCTCGGCACCTTCACCGCCGTCACCGGCGTGTCTGGCGGCGGCAAATCGACCTTCCTGATCGAGACGCTGTTCAAGGCGGCGTCGCGCCGCATCATGGGCTCGCGCGAGCATCCGGCCGATCACGACCGCATCGAGGGCCTCGAATTCCTCGACAAGGTCATCGACATCGACCAGTCGCCGATCGGCCGCACACCGCGTTCGAACCCGGCCACCTACACCGGCGCCTTCACACCGATCCGCGACTGGTTTGCCGGGTTGCCCGAGGCCAAGGCCCGCGGCTATCAGCCGGGCCGCTTCTCCTTCAACGTGAAGGGCGGCCGCTGCGAGGCCTGCCAGGGCGACGGCGTCATCAAGATCGAGATGCACTTCCTGCCCGACGTCTACGTCACGTGCGACGTCTGCCACGGCAAGCGCTACAACCGCGAGACGCTCGACGTCCTGTTCAAGGGCAAGTCGATCGCCGACGTCCTGGACATGACGGTCGAGGAAGGCGTCGATTTCTTTGCCGCCGTGCCCGGGGTGCGCGACAAGCTGGAGACGCTGAAGCAGGTCGGCCTCGGCTACATCCATATCGGCCAGCAGGCGACGACGCTGTCGGGCGGCGAGGCGCAGCGCATCAAGCTCGCCAAGGAATTGTCGCGCAAGGCGACCGGCAAGACGCTCTACATCCTCGACGAGCCGACCACCGGCCTGCACTTTCACGACGTCGCCAAGTTGCTGGAAGTGCTTCACGAACTGGTCGACCAGGGCAACACGGTGGTGGTCATCGAGCACAATCTCGAAGTCATCAAGACCGCCGACTGGGTGCTCGACCTCGGCCCCGAAGGCGGCGATGGCGGTGGCGAACTGGTGGCACAGGGCACACCGGAAGCCATCGTGCGCGAAAAGCGCAGCTACACCGGCCAGTTCCTGAAGGAGCTTTTGGAGCGGCGGCCCGGAGGCAAGCGCGAAGCGGCGGAGTAACTGACAGACCGGTCGGGCGCCTGGAGAGCTTTGAATGACAGTCCGACAGGCGCTTGCCGGTGATCTCGACGCAGTCGTCTCGCTGACGCAGACCGCCTATGAGCACTACACGCCCTTGTTCGGCGCGCCGCCGATCCCAGTCACCGAGGACTATGCGCCACGCATCGAGCGTGGCGAGGTCTGGCTCTTGGAGAGCGGCGCGGAACTCGCCGGGCTGATCGTTATTGAGCGCCACCCCGATCATGCGATGATCTTCAGCGTCGCGGTCTCCCCCCCTTTTCAGGGGAGGAAACTCGGTACCGCGCTGCTCGACTTCGCCCAGGAACAGGCGGGGCTATGGGGTGTGCCGGAGGTGCGGCTCTACACCAATTCGCGCATGGAGCGGAACATCGAGATCTATACGGCCTATGGCTTCCACGAAACGGGCCGCCGAGCCAATCCCCACCGTCCCGGATGGATCGTGGTCGACATGATCAAACCGGTTGGAAAAATAGCCTGACCGCATTTTTAGAACTGGGAGGAAGACGATGATCAGCCAAGGAACAATCCGCGCCGGGATGGGCGGCTGGACTTTCGAACCCTGGGATACGTCCTTCTACCCGGACAAGCTTTCCAAGGCCAAACAGCTGAGTTACGCCACCCGCCAGGTACCGAGCATCGAGGTCAACGGCACCTACTATTCCAGCTTCAAGGAGCCGACCTTCGTCAAATGGGCGAGCGAGGCGCCGGACGGTTTCGTCTATTCGCTGAAGGGCAATCGCTTCGTCACCAACCGCCGCGTGCTTGGCGAAGCCGGCGAGTCCATGACGCGCTTCCTCGGCTCCGGCGTTGCCGCGCTGGGCGACAAGCTGGGCCCGATCCTGTGGCAGTTCGCGCCGACGAAAAAGTTCGACGCCGACGATTTCGAGGCCTTCCTGAAGCTGCTGCCGGAAAAGCAGGATGGCGTGGCGCTGCGCCATGCGCTGGAAGTGCGCAACGACAGTTTCAGCGTGCCGGAATTTGTGGGCCTGGCGCGCAAATACAAGGCGGCAATCGTCTATGCCGACCATGCCAAATATCCTGGTATCGCCGACATCACCGGCGATTTTATCTATGCGCGGCTGCAGACCGGCAGCGACGACAATCCGGATTGCTATACGCCGAATGGCCTGGACGAATGGGCAGCGCGGGTGAAGACCTGGGCGCAAGGCAAGCAGCCGGCCGATCTGCGGCGCGCCGATCCGACTTTCGACGCGCCGGTGAAACCGCGCGATGTGTTCGTCTACTTCATCACCGAGGGCAAGGTGCGCGCGCCGTTCGGCGCCATGGCGCTGATGAAGCGGGTGAGCTGATCGGTTAAAGCGCGTCGCGCTGAAACGGATTCATACGACGCGATTTAAGTCTTTGTCTTGATGCATGCCGTTGTCCCAGAACCGCGGCACACTTCTGGGCGACATGCATTAGGAGCAATTCCAGGAAAAGTGTGGAACGGTTTTCCCGGGAAAGCGGTCAGCGCTTTCCCTTGAAAAGGGTTTCAACCCAGAATTGCTACGATGAACCGAAGCGTGATAGCTTATGCGCATCGTAACCTTATCGATACCTCCATCCTGCATAAATCCGGTGCGGGTCCTTTCTAGAGGCCGGCCGCCGCGCGCAAGGACGAGGGCATGTCGCTCGACTACAGTTCCCTTCTGTTGGCTGTCGGGTTTTCCGCCGCTTGCCTCGGCCTGACGCTGTTCGGCATTTGGCTTACCGCGCGCTCGGAAAAATTCCTGCTGACCTGGGCGGTCAGCGTGCTTCTGATCGTCGCCGACGTCTTCGCCTACCAGGCCTATATCGACGCGCCCGGACGCCTGCTCGGCCTCGCCAGCTTCACGTTCCTGCTGCTCGGCTTCGCGACCATGCTGGGCGCGGCCCATCAGTTCACGACCGGCCGCTCGCCATTGCCGCGCATCGCTGTCGGCGCCGGCGTCTCGCTGGCAGTCGCCTTGCCGCCGATGGCGCTTGGCTATGACGGGCTGGGCTTCATGCTGGAGAATGCCTTCGCCGCGCTGCTTTTGTTTGCGACGGCCTATGAATACTGGAAGGGTCGTACGGAATTCCCGGCCCCGATCCTCGGCATTGCAGGGCTCTACACCGCCACCGCAATTTCCTTCGTGCTGTGCTCCGGTGCACTTGTCTGGGATGGCAGGCTGGTGCTTGGCCATGCGCCGAGCAACTGGGCCGAGGATTTCAGCCTCATCGTCGTCATCGCCTGCATGACCGGCATCGGCGCGCTCTCGCTGGCGCTCAACCAGGGACGCCTGGCGCAGCATCATCGCCGCGAAGCGCTGACCGATCCGCTGACCGGACTGCTCAACCGGCGCGCTTTGTTCGACCTGCACGGCAAAACACCGGTCCGGTCCTTCACCGCCGTGATCGTGTTCGATCTCGACGGCTTCAAGGCCATAAATGACGAGTTCGGCCATGCCACCGGCGACGAGGTGCTGAAACTATTCGCCAAGGATTTGACCGCCAATCTCCAGCCAGGCGATGTCGCCGCGCGCATGGGCGGAGAGGAATTTGCATTGGTGCTCGATCGCACCTTGCCTGAAAAGGTGGAATTCATAGCCGAGCGCATCCGGGCCAGTTTTGCCATGCGCCGGATCGATACCGAGACCCGCCTGCTCTCCTGCACGGTCAGCGCCGGCTACGCCTTCGGCAGCGAGGGCGGCACCAAATTCGACAAGGTGCTCAGCGCCGCCGACAAGGCGCTTTACGGCGCCAAGCGCGGCGGCCGCAACCGTGTGCTCGCCTTCCGGCGCGCCGGGTAGGCTGGGCTGATATTCAGCCGGCCTGAACCTCACCACACGTAAAACAACACTCCAAAGCGCGTCGCATGAGGCCGTTCAGGCGCGACGCGCTTTTAGGCCGCTATGACGATCTCGTTGTAAGTGTCGAGGTCGACGTAGAAAACCTTGGTGATTTCGCCGATCAGCTCATCCTGCTGGTAGCCTTGCGAGCGCAGAATGTTGATGGCGGTGATGATGTCGACACGCTCTGTCAGCCGTCGTTTCTGGTGGTCCTCGACGAACCGTTCCATAGCCCTATTCTCCTGGCAAGATTATCTGAACGCATTGACCGACAATCAGAACTGCGAGGGAAGCTAGGGTGGCTTGCTTGCGTGGAACTTGCAGGCTGAGCCAGCATATTCCCTCGATCTGCTACAGAACCAGACTGATACGGAAGCGGCCGACTCACCGAGGCCTAGGAAAGACTAGCATGCAGTATTCGGCGTGCCAGAGGTGGCGACCTCGGACGAAAGTCCGACGCAACGGGCGCGGACCTTCGCGACTTCATCATCCTTGGGCGTAGCGACGCGAAGCGGAGCGAAGACCCAGGGATCCATGCCGGGACGAAGAAGCGTCATTAACGGTGCAGAATGTGGAATGGCCAATGTGCCGCAGAAGCGATCTTGTTCTGCATCGCGGCACTCTTTGGCTGATGTCGCGGCATGGATTCTGGGGTCTGCGCGCGTCGCTCCGCTCCTTGGCTCCGCCCTAGAATGACGAAGTGATTGTGGGCATTTCAGCCAATCTTCGACGTGTACGATCCGTGCAGCCGTCGACCTGCGTTAAACCGTCAGAAACTTCCTGACGTCCGCCCGGTCGAGATCTTCGGCCGGGCCGGTGTGGACGATCTGGCCGCGGTCCATGATGTTGACCTCGTCAGCGAGCTCGCGGCAGAAATCCAGATATTGCTCGACCAGCAGAACGGCGATACCGGCCTGGTCGCGCAGATAGCGGATGGCGCGGCCGATGTCCTTGATGATCGAGGGCTGGATGCCTTCGGTCGGCTCGTCGAGCACCAGCAGTTTCGGCCGCATGACGAGCGCCCGGCCGATGGCGAGCTGCTGCTGCTGGCCGCCTGAGAGATCGCCGCCGCGGCGCCCCACCATCTGCTTCAGCACCGGAAACAGTTCGAAGACATGCGCCGGCACGTTGCGGTCGGCGCGCTTCAAGGGCGCAAAGCCGGACTCCAGGTTTTCGCGCACCGTCAGCAGCGGAAAGATCTCCCTGCCCTGCGGTACGAATGCGATGCCCGACCGGGCGCGATCATACGCCGCGCTCCGGTCGAGCGCCTTCCCCTCGAAGGCAACGCTTCCGCTCGTCAGCCGGTGGTGGCCGACGATCGATCTCATCAAACTGGTCTTGCCGACGCCGTTGCGGCCGAGCACGCAGGTGATCTTGCCGGCACCCGCCGTCAGCGACACACCGCGCAACGCCTGAGCAGCGCCGTAATGGAGCGTGGCGTTGGAAACTTCGAGCATGTCAGCGCCTTCTCCAGAAGCGGAGGAACGAAAAGTCGAAGCGATGGAATTGCACCCGCCAGACCATGCTCATCTCCCGAGATAAACTTCGACGACCCGCTCGTCGGCCGAGACGAAATCGAGCGAGCCTTCCGACAGCACCGAGCCCTCATGCAGGCAGGTGACCTTGACGCCGAGTTCGCGCACGAAATGCATGTCGTGCTCGACGACGATGACCGAATGCTCGCGCGCTATGTCCTTGAGCAGCCGCGCGGTTTCCTCGGTCTCGGCATCGGTCATCCCTGCGACCGGCTCGTCAACCAAAAGCAGCTTCGGGTCCTGCGCCAGCAGCATGCCGATCTCCAGCCACTGTTTCTGGCCATGGCTGAGATTGGCTGCCAGATCGTGGCGCTTGTCGCCCAGCCGGATGATGCCGAGGATGTCGTCGATCTGTCTGGCTTCGCCGGCCGAGCGGCGATGGAACAGCGCCGGAAAGATCGAGCGCGGGCCCTTCAGCGCCAGCATCAGATTGTCTTCGACGCTGTGGCTTTCGAAGACGGTCGGCTTCTGGAATTTGCGGCCGATGCCCATCATGGCGATCTCCGCCTCGTCGTGCCGGGTCAGATCGACCTGGCCGTCGAAGAACACTTCGCCCTCGTCGGGCCGGGTCTTGCCGGTGACGATGTCCATCATCGTCGTCTTGCCGGCGCCGTTGGGACCGATGACGGCGCGCATCTCGCCCTTGTCGAGCACCAGCGACAGATTGTTGATGGCGCGGAAACCGTCGAAGGAGACCGAGACGCCGTCGAGATAGAGGATGGTGTTGGACTTCGACATCGCTCTATTCCGCCGGCTGCGGTTCGGGCCCGGACGCGGACCAGGCACCGGGCGTTGTTGCTGCGCTGCGCACGATCTTCGATGGCGGCGGGGCATCAGGGTCTGTGCCCGCTTCCTCTGCAATCGCTGCAGCCCGCATCGCCCGAGCGTTACCGCGCCAGGAATCCCACATGCCGACGATGCCCTTGGGCAGGAACAGGGTTACGGCGACGAACAGGCCGCCGAGCGCAAACAGCCAGAACTCCGGCAGCAGGCCGGTGAACCAGGATTTGCCGGCGTTGACCAGCAGCGCGCCGACGATCGGGCCGACAATGGTGCCGCGCCCACCGACGGCTGCCCAGATCACGACTTCGATGGAATTGGACGGCTCGAATTCGCCGGGATTGATGATACCGACCTGCGGCACATAGAGCGCGCCGGCGATGCCGGCCATGACAGCCGAGACGCTGAAGGCAAACAGCTTCACGTTCTCCGCCCGCCAGCCGAGGAAGCGGGTGCGGCTCTCGGCGTCGCGCACCGCCATCAGCAGCTTGCCGTATTTGGAGCCGACGATCGCCCAGGTGATGAAGACGGCGAGCGCGAGTATGATGGCGCTGGCGGCAAACAGGGCCGAGCGGGTGGCGTCGGCCTGCACGTTGAAGCCCAGAATATCCTTGAAATCGGTCAAGCCGTTGTTGCCGCCGAAACCCATGTCGTTGCGGAAGAAGGCGAGCAGCAGCGCGTAGGTCATCGCCTGGGTGATGATGGAGAGATAGACGCCGGTGACGCGGCTGCGGAAGGCGAACCAGCCGAAGACGAAGGCGAGCAGGCCGGGCACCGCCAGCACCATGATGGCGGCGAACCAGAAGTGGTCGAAACCGGTCCAGAACCAGGGCAATTCCTTGTAGTTCAGGAACACCATGAAATCGGGCAGGATCGGATTGCCGTAAACGCCGCGCGAGCCGATCTGGCGCATGAGGTACATGCCCATCGCATAGCCGCCGAGGGCGAAGAAGGCGCCATGGCCGAGCGAGAGGATGCCGCAATAGCCCCAGACGAGATCGAGCGCCAAGGCAAGCAATGCATAGCAGAGGTACTTGCCCGTCAACGCGACGATGTAGGACGGAATATAGAACGCGCTTTGCGGCGACACTGCGAGGTTGAGCAGCGGCACGATAATGGCGGCCGTCAGCAGGATGAAAATAGTGATGGCGATGCGACGGTCGGCACCCGCGGCGAAGAAGCGTCCCGTGATCATGTTTCCACCGCCCTGCCCTTGAGCGCGAACAGGCCGCGCGGGCGCTTCTGGATGAACAGGATGATCAGCACCAGTACGACGATCTTGCCGAGCACCGCGCCAGCATAGGGTTCGAGAACCTTGTTGACGATGCCGAGCGAGAAGGCGCCGACCAGCGTGCCCCAGAGATTGCCGACGCCGCCGAAGACCACGACCATGAAGCTGTCGATGATGTAGCCGCGGCCGAGATTGGGCGAGACATTGTCGATCTGGCTGAGCGCGACGCCGGCAATGCCGGCAATGCCGGAGCCGAGCGCAAAGGTCAGCGCATCGACCCAAGGCGTCCTGATGCCCATCGAGGCGGCCATGCGGCGGTTGGCGGTGACGGCGCGCATCTGCAGGCCCCAGGGCGTGCGCTTCATAACAAAGAGCAGCACGCCGAAGACGGTGAGCGCGAAGACCAGGATCCAGAGGCGGTTCCAGGTGACGGCGAGTTGGCCGACATCGAACGATCCCGACATCCAGGAGGGGTTGCCGACCTCCTGGTTGGTCGGTCCGAAGATCGAGCGCACCGCCTGCTGCATGACAAGCGAGACGCCCCAGGTTGCGAGCAGCGTTTCCAGCGGCCGGCCGTAGAGGAAACGGATGACGCCGCGCTCGATGATCAGGCCGACGGAAGCGGCAACCAGGAAGGCGAGCGGCAGCGCGATCACCAGCGACCAGTCGAACAGGCCGGGGAATGAGGTTCGGATCACCTGCTGGACGACGAAGGTGGTGTAGGCGCCGAGCATCACCATCTCGCCATGCGCCATGTTGATGACGCCCATGACGCCGAAGGTGATGGCGAGGCCGATGGCGGCCAGCAGCAGCACCGAGCCAAGCGAGATGCCGTACCATATGTTCTGGCCGGCATCCCACAGCGCCAGGCTCGAATTGATGCTGGCGATTGCCGCCGTCGCGGCATCCTTGACCGCGCCTTGCGCATTGGCCTCGACCGCGGTGAGCAGCGAGACCGCGTCGCGGTCGCCGCGCGCGCCGATCAGGGCAATGGCGGCAAGCTTGTCGGCCTCCGGCTTGTCGGAGACCAGCACCGATGCCGCGCGCGCCTGTTCGAACAATGCCTTGACCTTGGCGTCGGTCTCGGCGGCAATGGCTGCATCGAGCGGCTCGATATTGGCGGCATCGGGGGTCTTGAACATGGTGTCGGCGGCGGCGATGCGAACAGAAGGATCTTTCGCGCGCAACGTCAGCGTTCCCAGCGCATCGCGGATGACGCGGCGCAGCGTGTTGTTGACCTTGATCTTCGTGATGTCGGCCTTGGCGGCATCGCCGGCTTTCTCGCCGCTCAGCGGGTCGAGCAGGGTGACGCTGTCGCCGGCCTCAGCGCCGACGAAAACCATGGAATCGGCTTTGCGGATGTAGAGGTTGCCCTCGGCAAGCGCGGCAAGCGGTCGTTCGACCAGCGGATCGCCGGTGGCGGCAAGCTCGCGCACCACGGCCTCCGTGGCGGAAAAGCCGGTGCCGGTGGCGAATTTGGCGACGATGGCGCGCAGATCGGCTTCGGCTGCGTTCGACGGCAAAAGACTTGCCACCAGGAACACCAGCATGAGGCCGAGAGTGCGCGACAGGATCATCCGTTCAGATACTTTCCGAGAGGGTGGAATTTGGCGTCCGGGCGGGCTGAAGCGCCCGGACGCTTGGCGGTACCGATCGTGGACGCGTCCACGATCGGTCAGTCCCGGGAGGGATCAGTTCGTGCCCTTGCCGCCGCATTTGCCGGTGGCAACGTTGAAGTTGCCGCAGGACAGAGGCGCGCGCCAATCCGAAATCAGGTCCTTGGAATCGGGCAGATAGTCGGACCATTCGTCGCCCATCACGAGGCCGGGCGTCTGCGACACGGTCTCGAACTGGCCGTCGGCCTGGATCTCGCCGATCAGCACCGGCTTGGTGATGTGATGGTTCGGCATCATGGTCGAATAGCCGCCGGTGAGGTTCGGCACGGACACGCCGACCATGGCGTCGATGACCTTGTCGGGATCGGTAGTGCCAGCCTTTTCGACCGCCTTCACCCACATGTTGAAGCCGATATAGTGAGCTTCCATCGGGTCGTTGGTGGTGCGCTTGTCATTCTTGATGAACTTGTGCCAGTCGGCGATGAACTTCTTGTTTTCGGGTGTGTCGACGCTCTCGAAATAGTTCCAGGCAGCGAGATGGCCGACCAGCGGCGCGGTATCGAGACCGGCCAGTTCTTCCTCACCGACCGAAAAGGCCATGACCGGGATGTCCTCGGCCTTGATGCCCTGGTTGCCGAGTTCCTTGTAGAACGGAACGTTGGCGTCGCCATTGACGGTCGAGACGACGGCGGTCTTCTTGCCGGCCGAGCCGAATTTCTTGATTGCGGAGACTTCGGTCTGCCAGTCGGAGAAGCCGAACGGCGTGTAGTTGACCATGATGTCTTCGGCGGCGACGCCCTTGGCCTTCAGATAGGCCTCGAGGATTTTGTTGGTGGTTCGGGGATAGACGTAGTCGGTGCCTTCCAGCACCCAGCGCTTCACCGAGCCACCGTCCTCGCTCATGAGATAATCGACGGCAGGAATCGCCTGCTGGTTCGGGGCGGCGCCGGTGTAGAACACGTTGCGCTCGCTTTCCTCGCCCTCATACTGGACGGGGTAGAACAGGATGTTGTCGAGTTCCGAGAACACCGGCAACACCGATTTGCGCGACACCGAGGTCCAGCAGCCGAACACGGCGGCGACCTTGTCCTTCGAGATCAGCTCGCGCGCCTTTTCGGCGAAGAGCGGCCAGTTGGAGGCCGGATCGACAACGACCGCCTCGAGCTTCTTGCCGAGCAGACCGCCCTTGGCATTCTGCTCTTCGATGAGCATCAGCATGGCGTCTTTCAGCGTCGTCTCCGAAATCGCCATGGTCCCCGACAGCGAATGCAGAATGCCGACCTTGATCGTGTCTTCGGCGGCCTTGGCCGGAGACGACATCGACAGGCCGGCGGCGATCACGCCCGCCGAAAACATTTTTGTTATTGTGGAGAAATTACCCCTCATACCGAAGACTCCCAAGCTGTTTGATTGCACCGCGACAATGCAAAGCAACTGCCGTGCCAAACGCGAAGGCGCCGCTCATAAAGATGGAATAGCCGAGCGTTATCAGCCGGTTGGTATATTAGCCTGGAGAAACAACAAAGGCAGCCGGTAAAAATTGATTGAGGCAAATTTGCGCAGCGCACACGACTTTTGCCTAATTTTCGCCCAATTGAGACAAATGCCTAGTTTTTGATCTCCGGCCGTGGTTTCCGGGCGAACAATGTTGCGGCACCGCGCAAAAATAGGGCAAGCTCGCCCTTCAAAAGAGAGACGTCATGACATCTCGCATCTCACGCATTTCCTGCATCCTGCTGCTGATGGCAACGAGCGGCGCCGCGCGCGCCGATTTCAGCGAGGGCAAGCTTCCGGACGGCACCTATCATTGCGAGGTCTACCTGCTCGGCGCCTTCCTCAACCTCGGCGACATCACCATCAAGGGCAATGTCTATACCGGCCCGGTGACATTCGGCACCGGGACGCAAGGCTACAACTATCAGATGAATGCCAATGGCGAGATAACCTGGCTCGGGCCGCTGGGCGGCTATACCACCGGTGGCAACTCCGTCTCCATGACACAGGCAACACTGGACGGCGAGACCGCCCCGTCATTCGACATCATTCTGAAGCAGCCCGACGGCGCCTTCACCGCCTCGACCTGCACCAAGGGCTGAGCGATGCGTAGTGCCGCGCCCAGTTGCGGCAAAACCTTCCTCCTATGTCATGTGAATGTTGCCTAAGCAGACTAGGGCAACGGTGCGCCGTAACATCCACCCTGAGAGGCAGACACCATGGCCAATACACCGTCTTCATCCTCCCCCGTCATCCGCGAAATCATTGCCGAGCGCGTCTCGCGCCGGTCTCTTTTGAAAGGCAGCCTCGCCTCCGGCGCGCTGATTGCCGGCGGCAGCTTTGTCGGCTCCTTGTTTGCCGGCGAAACGCATGCCGCCGCAGCGCAGTCGACGCTCGGCTTTCCCGAGCTGAAGCGGGTCTACGACAAGACCCATGCCGCCGCCGAAGGCTATGAGACGACCATCGTCGCGCGCTGGGGCGATCCGCTTGCAGCTGGCCTCGCCGAATTCGACGGCAACAAGGTCGCGGCGGAGGAACAGGAAAAGCGCTTCGGCTACAATTGCGACTACATCGCCTTCATGCCGCTGCCGAAGGGCACGGTGAATTCTGATCATGGCCTGCTCTGCGTCAACAACGAATACATCTCGCCCAATGTGATGTTTCCGGGGATGACCGAGGGCGATGCCGGCAAGACGATGACCAAGGAACAGGTCGATCTCGGCATGGCCGCGATGGGCCATTCGATCGTCGAGGTGCAATTGAAGGACGGCAAGTGGGAAACCGTAGCCGACAGTCCGCTGAACCGCCGCATCACCGCCAACACCGAAATGACCGTTTCCGGACCGGTTGCCGGCCATGCGCTGATGAAGACCTCGGCCGACGCGACTGGCACCAAAGTGCTCGGCACCAGCTACAACTGCAGCGGCGGTTTCACCCCCTGGGGTACGGTGCTGACCTGCGAGGAAGGCGTGTCCGACATTTTCGGCGGCGACCCGAAAAAGGCGCCGACTGCCGACCTGCTCGACCGTTACGGCTTCGACGGCTCCGACATCTATGGCCGCGGCCGCTTCCATGACCGCTTCAACCTCGACAAGGAACCGAACGAGGCCAACCGCTTCGACTGGGTGGTCGAGATCGACCCTTACGATCCTCAGTCCAGGCCGGTGAAGCGCACGGCACTTGGCCGCATGTCGCATGAGGCCTCGACCGTGGTCCTCAACAAGGACGGCCGCGTTGTCGTCTATATGGGTGACGACGACTATTTCGAATATATGTACCGCTTCGTCTCGGCCAAGGCCTATGACAAGGCCAACCCGGCCTCCGGCGCCGATCTGCTCGACGATGGCGTGCTGTCGGTCGCCCGCTTCGATGCCGATGGCTCGATGACGTGGCTGCCGTTGGTGCACGGCCAGGGCAAGCTTACCGTCGAGAACGGTTTTGCCGACCAGGCCGAGGTGCTGTTGAAGACGCGGTTTGCGGCAGATGCGCTCGGCGCCACGCCGATGGACCGGCCCGAGGACATCGAGACCAATCCGGTGACCGGCCGCGTCTATGCGGTGATGACCAAGAACAAGAAGCGCGACCAGTCAAAGGTCAATCCGGCCAACACGCGGCCGGAAAATCTCTGGGGCCATATTGTCGAACTGATCCCGCCCGGCGGCCGCGGCGCGGACGCCGACCACACGGCCGAAAACTATGCCTGGGACCTGTTCGTGCTCTGCGGCAATCCCAGGGATGCCAAGGTCGGCGCCACCTTCCATCCGGATACGTCGGACAATGGCTGGTTCGTCTGCCCCGACAACATCACCTTCGATCCGGCCGGGCGGCTGTGGGTGGCGACGGACGGCGCCAATGATTTCGACCTGCCGGACGGCGTCTATGGCGTCGACACCGAAGGTGCGGCGCGCGGCCTGCCGAAGCTGCTGTTCACCTGCCCGCACGGCGCCGAAGCGACCGGCCCGTGCTTCACGCCGGACGGCTCGACTTTGTTCCTGTCGGTGCAGCACCCTGCGGAAGATGCAGAGACGCTCGACAAGGCGCAGACGCTGTGGCCCGACTTCAGGGATGGCCAATTGCCGCGGCCGTCCGTCGTCGCCATCCGCCGCAAGGACGGACAGCCGGTCGGCGCATAGTGTCCTAGGGAAAAGGGCGGAACGCGCCATGCGCGTTCCGCGTAGCGATCCGGGAGGACGGCTCAGATCGTCTTGGCCGACATTTGCGAAGCGATGTATTCGGCCTGGCGGATAGCCAGCGACACGATCGTCAGCGTCGGATTTTCAGCCGCACCGGTGGTGAACTGGCTGCCGTCCGACACGAACAGGTTTTTGATGTCGTGCGCCTGGCCGTGCTTGTTGACGACGCCGTCTTCCGCCTTTTCGCTCATCCGGTTTGTGCCGAGATTGTGGGTTGAGGGATAGGGCGGCGTCGGGAAGGAGCGCGTCGCGCCGACCGCATCGTAAAGCGCTGTGGCCTGCTTGTAGGCATGGTTGCGCATCGCCGTGTCGTTGGGATGATCATCGAAATGCACGTCGGCGATCGGCATACCGTGCGCGTCCTTCTCGTCCTTGTGCAGCGTGATGCGGTTTTCCGCGCGCGGCATGTCCTCGCCGACGATCCACAGGCCAGCCATGTGATCATAGTGGTCGAGCGCGGTGGTGAATGAACGGCCCCAGCCGCCAGGGTTGAGGAAGGCGGCCATGAAGGGCAAGCCGAGCGACAGCGTCTCGAATTCATAGCCGCCGACAAAGCCGCGTGAGGGATCGTGCCGCGCCTCGTCGCGGATAATGCCGGCCATGGTGGTGCCGCGATACATGTGCACCGGTTGGTCGAAGATGGCGTAGACCGAACCGGTGGTGTGGCGCATGTAGTTCTTGCCGACCTGCCCCGACGAATTGGCAAGCCCTTGCGGAAACTTCGCTGACTCGGAGTTTAGCAGCAGGCGCGGGCTTTCGATCGAGTTGCCGGCGACGGCGACAATGCGGGCCTTCTGTTCCTGCAGCTTGCCGTCCTTGTCGGCATAGACGACGCCGGTCACCTTGCCTGAGGCGTCGTGGTTGATCTTGATCGCCATGGCATTCGGCCGGACTTCGAGATGGCCGGAGGCCTCGCCCTTGGGGATCTCGGTATAGAGCGTCGACCATTTGGCGCCCCATTTGCAGCCCTGGAAGCAGAAGCCGGTCTGTTGGCAGGAGTTGCGGTCGTCGCGCTCGACCGAATTGATTGCCATGTTGCCGGTATGACATTCCTTGTAGCCGAGCTTGTCGGCGCCGGCCTTGAGCACCTTGAAGTTGTTGTTGCCGGGCAGCCGCGGCCAGCCATTGGTGCCGGTGACGCCCATCTTGGCTTCCGCCTTGGCGTAGTACGGCTCCATCTCGGCCAATGTGACCGGCCAGTCCAGCAGGTTGGCGCCTTCCAGCTTGCCGTAGGTCGAGAGCGTCTTGAACTCATGCTCCTGGAAGCGCAGCGAGGCGCCGGCCCAGTGCGTGGTCGAGCCGCCGACCGATTTGACTATCCAGGCCGGCAAATTGGGGAAATCCTTCGACACCCGCCAGTCGCCGGACGTCGTGCGCTTGTCCGTCCAGGCGAGTTGGCTGAAGGAACCCCACTCATCATTGATGAAATCCTCGTATTCGTGGCGCGCGCCGGCCTCGAGGATGACGACATCGACGCCTTTCTGGGCGAGTTCGTTGCCGAGCGTGCCGCCGCCGGCGCCGGAGCCGATGATCACGACCACGCCATCGTTGTTGAGATCAAATGAAGCTGCCATGGTTTCCTCCCATGAATTCCTGTTTGCCGGGTTTCAGAACGACGGAAGGGCTCAGAGCCACTCTATGTCGTCGAAACCGCGCGCGATGTAGCCGCCCTTGGAGTAGGATTCGCCCTCGTAGCCGAAGATCGGCCACACCTCCTGCTGGTTGTAGAGGCTGACTACGAGGCCGCCGCGGATGGACTGGAAGAACGGCGTCGCCTCGATCTGCTGCAGCACGGCGACGCGCTGCTCCTCCCAGCCGAGGCCGCGATAGCCGCCCTCGCCCGACTTCTTGTCGAGGTCGGCGATGCCGTCTTCGATCATCATCTTGTAGGCAGCGTCCTTGCCGGCCTGCTCGTCATGGCCTTTTACCGCGATGGCGTAGTATTTGTCGGGCACCTGATCGTGCGGATAGATGTCGCGCGCCATCTGGATCAGCGTCGCCATGGTTTCGGGCTTGAGCGCCGATGTCTCGAGCCCCCAGGCATTTTCAGGGCTGATGACGGCGCTGCCGGAAATGACGAGCAACGCGCCGATGCCGCCGCGTTTGAGAAGTTCACGACGTGAGAGCCTCGCGTCATAGATCGTGACCATTTTGTTCCTCCCTGCTTGCTGTTTGCGCCCTTGAACAGCGCCGTTGCTGGCGTCGCGCGGCTGAATGCGGCCGATAATCCCCTACTGGAAGCGCCCTCCACGCTGCAGAACCTCGATCTTGTAGCCGTCGGGGTCCTCGATGAAGAAAAAGCGGGCGATCAGCGATCCGTCGCGGTTGAATTCGACGATCTTCTTGGGGTTGAGGCCGAGCGCGCCGATCCGGTCGTGTTCGCTGTCGAGATCGGACACCGAGACCGCCAGATGGCCGTAACCGTCGCCAAGCCCATAAGGCTCGGTGCGGCCCTTGTTCACGGTGAGTTCGAGCTCGAACCCCGTTTCGGCGTTGGCAAGGTAAATCAGCGTGAATGTCTCGAAATCCAGCCTGTCGGCGACGTCGAGCCCGAAAGCGTTTCTGTAGAAATCGACGGATCTGGCCTCTTGGAGAACCCGGATCATGGAATGGATTGCCTTCGCCAAATCAGTCTCCGCCGCTGCATGTTGGAGGCGATTATGGGCGGCACGCGCGAAAGGTGGTGGCAGCCGGTTACCACGGCTAAATTTGCAATCGCTGCTATGCCTGCGCCTAAAGACGAAAGTCCGATTGCCGATTCGGCCCACAAGGCCGAACATGCAGGGACAACCACAACTTGAAGGCGCGACACGCTGCGCCCAAAACCAACAATATCGGGAGGTAAGGATGTGCAGGGTTTTTGCCGGGCAGGATCCGGAAGGCTATCGACAGATCAACCGGTCGATCCGCATCGATGGTTACTCTACGAGTATCCAGCTTGAAGGAACGTTCTGGGCGCTGCTTGACGAAATTGCCGACAGCCAGGGCCTGACGACGCCGAAGTTCATCTCAAAACTCTATGACGAGGCGATCGAGATCAACGGCGCCATTCCCAACTTCGCGTCGATGCTGCGTACCACCTGCGCGCTCTATCTGCGCGGTCACCGGCCAGACATGGATGAGCTGACGCCGAAGCGCGAAGCGGCCTGAGGAAGCTAGCCTTCCGCCGCAACGTCGAGCCCGAGCCGCGCCATATCGGTGAACAGCGCCTGACGTTCGGAATAGGCAGTCTGTTCGCCGGTCACGATGTTGTCGACGACGGTCAGCAGCGACAGCGCGCGGGCGCCGAAATGCGCCGCGATTCGGTAGAGTGCGCTGGTTTCCATATCGACAGCGAGAGCGCCAAGCGCCTGCGCTTCGGCAAAGCGGTCGCGCCCTACAGGGTGGTAGAAGACGTCGCTGCAGATGGTCAGCCCGGCCTGGTGGTCGATGCCGAGCTGGGCGGCGCAGGCCAAAGCGTGGGCGAACAGGCCGGGATCGGGCCCGGCGGCAGCATCGTAGAGGCCGAAGACCTGGCCGCTTTGGTCGCTTTCGGCGCGCACCGACTGCGAGATCACCAAGGAGCGCAGCGGCACGCGGGGTGTCAGGCCGCCGCAGGTACCTGTGCGGATCAGCGTTTTGACGCCGTGAACATCCAGGAGTTCATGCACATAGACCAGGAAGGACGGGACACCGATGCCGGTGGCCTGGATGCTGATGGGACGGCCGCGATAGAGACCAGTGAAGCCGAGTGCGCCCCGGCGGCGGTTGACGCAGCGCGGTGCCTCAAGAAATGTCTTTGCCATCCACTCGGCGCGTTGCGGATCGCCCGGTAACAGCACCGTTGCGGCATAGTCGCCCCTGGCAGCCTCGTTGTGCGGCGTCACGACATGCTCCCCAATACCCGCCGCCCGTTTCGCCTGCAATCATGGCAGCGTCACGTCATTGCGCAAGCTTTGAATTAGGGCGCCCTAAGACTCCAACACATCCTTGACCACGGTGGCCAGCTGCTTGAGGGAGAACGGCTTCGGCAGGAAGCCGAATTGCGCGTCCGGCGGCAGGTTTCTGGCGAAAGCGTCTTCGGCATAGCCGGACACGAAGACGAACTTGATGTCGGGCTGGCGCTTGCGCAGTTCGCCGAGCAGCGTCGGTCCGTCCATTTCCGGCATCACCACGTCGGACACGACGATATCGACCTTGCCGCCGAGCGCTTCGAAGACTTCCAGCGCCTCGACGCCCGAGGAGGCCTCATGGACGGTATAGCCGCGCGAGGTCAGCGCCCGCGAGCCGCCCATGCGCACGGCGTCTTCGTCCTCGACGAGGAGCACAGTGGCCGAGCCCGACAGGTCCTTGGCGCTGTCGGCGGCTTTCACCGGCGCAGCCGGCGCCTCGCTGACGTCGCCGGGCTTCTTCGCCTCCACGATATGGCGCGGCAAGAAGATGCGGAAGGTCGAGCCCTTGCCGACTTCGGAATCGCAGAAGATGAAACCGCCGGTCTGCTTGATGATGCCATAGACCATCGACAGGCCAAGGCCGGTGCCTTTGCCGACTTCCTTGGTGGTGAAGAACGGCTCAAAAATCTTCTTCAGCACGTCCGGGGCAATGCCCGAGCCGCTATCCTCGACCTCGACCACGACATAGTCGGCAGGCGTGAGCTCGCGGTAGGAGAAGCTCTTGCATTGTTCGGCGGTGACGTTGCGGGTGCGCACGGTGAGGTCGCCGCCGGCCGGCATGGCGTCGCGCGCGTTGACGGCGAGGTTGACCACCACCTGCTCGAACTGGCCGATATCGACCTTGACCGGCCACAAATCGCGGCCGTGGTCGACCTTCAGCTTGATCTCGTTGCCGACCAGGCGGGCAAGCAGCATCCGGAGATCGGCAAGCACGTCGGTCAGGTTCAGCACTTCCGGCCGCAAAGTCTGCTTGCGCGAGAAGGCGAGCAACTGCCGCACCAGCGAGGCCGCCCGGTTGGCATTCTGCTTGATGTTCATGATGTCGGGGAAGGATGGGTCCGACGGACGGTGATTGGTCAGCAAAAGATCCGACGCCATGATGATGGCGGTCAGCACATTGTTGAAGTCGTGGGCGATGCCGCCGGCAAGCTGTCCGACAGCCTGCATCTTCTGGCTCTGCGCCATCTGGCCCTCGAGCGCCTTCTGCTCGGTGGTCTCGACGGCATAGACGATGGCCGATTCGTCGGCGCCCTCGCCGGTGCCGTCGGCGACGGCGTTGACGTAGAAGCGGATGTGACGCTCCTCATTGCCGGGCAGCAGCGTGTCGATCGGCTCGATGTCGGCCTGCCTCAGCCGCGCCTTCTCGAAGGCGGCGGCAAAGGCCGGCCGGTCGCGCTCATGGATCACGGTGTCCAGCCGCACGCGGCGGTCAACCGCGTCGCCGTCGACGACGGAGGAAAACAGCGACAGGAACGGCGCGTTGGTGCGCAGGATGCGGCCGCCATTGTCGACGGCAGCAATGGCCATCGGCGTCGAATTGAAGAAACGGGTGAAGCGCACTTCCGAAGCACGAAGGTCGGCCGATGCGTCCTCGCCCTGGGTGCGGTTGAGCACAATGGTGCGGGTCGGACCGTTGGTCCCCTCTCGGCTGGCCGAGACCCGATGCATGAAGCGCACCGGCACCGCCTCGCCGGTTGTCGTCGTCAGATCGAGATCGATGACGGCGTTGCGGGTGGTGCCGGGATCGGCCTTGACCGAGCGCACCAGCGCCATGCCGTCGCCGGCGACGATTTCCGGGAGTGTCACGGCGCCAGGGGTGAAGCTCGCCAGATCGATGCCCAGCCATTCGGCGAGCGTGGCGTTGATGTAGGTGACACGGCCTTCCTGGTCGGCCGAGAAGAAACCGGCCGGCGCATGGTCGAGATGGTCGATGGCCTTCTGCAAGTCGAGGAAGAAACGCTCCTGCTCGGCCCGTTCCTGCGAGATATCGGCAAGCTGCCAGGCAAGCATCGGCAGGCGCTGACCGGGAACGCTGAAGGTCCGGGCCCGCGCCCGGTACCAGCGCGCGCCGGGTTCGGCGCCCGGCCGGATCGACTGTGCCAGCCGGAACTCACCGTCGCCGGCCTGGCCATCGCGCAAGCCCGAGGCCAGCCGGTATATGGTCACCGAAGCTTCGGGGACATCGGAAAGCAGGCCTTCGACCGTCTTCAGATCGGCGGCCGACGCGGCACCGGTCATCTCGGCGTAGGCCCGGTTGGCGTAGACGACGCGGCCCTTGGTGTCGGTGACGATCAGGCCCTGCGACATCGAATCGACGAAGGCCTTCGACAGTTCGTCCCCGGTCGAACGCGGCGCGATCTGCACGAAGCCGATGGCCGTGGCGAACAGGAAGCCGACGCCGATCATGGCAAGCACGCCCAGCATGCCGAGCAGGAACGGATCGCCAAGACGCTCGCGGAAAATGCCGAAAACGATCGCGGCCCCAGTCAGGACGATGATGAACACGATGAGCCGGGTAACCGCGCCTGGCCGCGTGTTCTGATCGACGATCGGTACCGGATAGAAATCGCCGCGCGTTTCCCTGGCCATATGCCCCCTGCTCGTGAGTTGTCCGACACCGCCCCCGGCCGGTTGAATCACATTCTCCTAATCCGGAAAAGGCCCTGGCGGCAAATGTCGGATAAAAATGACGCGTCGGTGTTTTCAAGCTGTTCACGAAGCGTGAAGGCAACTTGCGGTGGCTGGCCGCAACGGTCTAGTGTCCCTCCACTTCAAAAGCCGATTGGGGGCACCGATGCAGTGGCTGGATAATGTGGCGGGTCCCGGATATGCCGCAGCGCTGCTGTGGACGTTTGCTGCCCTTGTCCTGCTGGTCATCGTGCTCATCATCATCAGGCTGATCCGCAACCTGACCTTCGGCACCTTCGTTGCCGGCGGCAGGAACCGCAAGACACGGCTGGCGGTCATGGACGCCACGGCGGTCGACAGCCACCGCCGGCTGGTGCTCATCCGTCGCGACGACATCGAACACCTGCTTTTGATCGGCGGCCCGACCGACGTTGTCGTCGAGCGCGATATCAGACTTGCAGCGCCACGCCGTCCGGCATTGACCGGCGATGGCGGTGTTGGCCAGCAGCAACAGGCGCCGCGGCCGCGCGCAGCACAACCCGCTCCCACCGCGCCCGCAAGGCAGGCGCCACCGCCGCAACCGGTAAGGGCTGCTCCAGCCGCCGTTCCGCCGCGCCAGGCCGCACCGGCGCCGAAACCGGCTCAAATCTACCAGGCGAGCAATGTGACACCGCTGCCGGCCTATGGCTCCGCCGCCAATACTGCCCGGCAGGCCCCGCCACCGAAGCATGAGTCTATCGACGATACGCTGATGCGGGAACTCGAGGTCTCGCTCGACGATTCGCACCCCAAACCGGCAAGCAAGCCGGCTGCGAAGGCACCGCAGTCTCTCGACGACGAGATGACCAAGCTGCTCGGCGAACTCGCCAGCCAGAAACGATAAAGCCCGGCGAACCGTCACATCTTGCCGATTCCCGATCGAACGCCGCTTAAGCGTCTCGTCCGTTTCAACGCGACGCGCTTTAACTTGGGGGCGGACTAAACCCTTCGGCCAAAACAGAAATGGCCGGGAAACCCGGCCATTTCTGATGAAACAGTCCTGCCTGACGGCAGCGGCTCAATCGTCGCGATAGACCTTCTCGCGGCGTTCGTGGCGCTCCTGCGCTTCGATCGACAAGGTCGCGATCGGACGCGCATCCAGCCGCTTCAGCGCGATCGGCTCGCCGGTTTCCTCGCAATAGCCGTATGTGCCTTCATCAATGCGCTGCAGCGCCGAATCGATCTTTGAAATGAGCTTGCGCTGGCGGTCGCGGGCCCGAAGCTCGATGGCGCGGTCGGTTTCCGAGGAAGCGCGATCGGCGAGATCGGGATGGTTGGCGTTTTCCTGCTGCAGGATTTCGAGGGTTTCGCGCGCTTCGCGCAGTATGTCGGTCTTCCAGGTGACGAGCTTCAGGCGAAAGTAGGATTTCTGCCGTTCGTTCATGAACGGCTCGTCTTCGGAGGGTACGTAATTGGCTGTAACGATATCGTTCATTCGACTCACCCAACAACCCCAAATTTGGCGCCTATATATTCGCGCAGAGAAGGCTGCACAAGCGTAATCCGCGCGCGTTTCACGCAATTGTTAATGCCGCGCGGGCGATCCTCAGCAAAGCCTTCCATAGGAAGGGCGCGGGCGAATTCGCACATGATTCGCTGCGCTTGGGCGTCGCCGCCCATTGTGCCTCAGGCCTTTCTCGTGGCTAATCCAGTTGTGTCATTGGTGGGCAGCACACCATTGGGGGTCCGGTGAGCAGACTGTATCTGTTGAGGCATGCGAAGGCTGGCTGGGCCCTGCCCGGCGTGCGCGACTTCGATCGCCCGCTCGACGCATCCGGCATTGCCGATGCCGAAATGATGGGGACGGCGATGCGTGCCCGCAACTACATCCCCGATATCACGCTCTGCTCCAACGCCAAGCGGGCGCGCCAGACGCTGGAAGGCATCGCCGGCCACACCGATACCGGCCGGGTGCTGTTCTTCGACACGCTCTACAGCGAGGATGCCGCCGGCTACCTCGCCATCATCCGCAGCAATGGCGGGCCCGGCTCGCTGCTGGTCATCGGCCACAATCCGATGACGGAAGACCTTGCCATGGCGGTCTCGGGCGACGGCGACGAGGCTGCTCGGGCCATCATGAACCATGGTTTCCCGACCTCCGGCCTTGCGGTCGTGCGCTTCGACGGCACCCTCACCGAGGCTGCGCAAGGCGCGGGCTACCTCGAAGCCTTCCTGACGCCCGTCGATCTCTGAGCCGAGCCGGCCGAGGCCGGGCGCCATTTCAAACTTGAACCGCAAAGCCTATATCGGGCGCAAGAGCACGCCTGAGAGAACAGATTTTGGCATCATCGCTGACCACTTTCACCGACGAAGCGAGAATTGCCCTGGATACGCTGTCGGGGCGTGCGAGCGGGCTTTTTTCGCCGTCGCTTCGGCTGGGCGTCACCGGCCTGTCCCGGGCTGGCAAGACGGTGTTCATCTCGGCTCTCGTCCACAATCTCATCCATGGCGGGCGCCTGCCGCTGTTCGAGGCGCAGAAGTCGGGACGGATCGCTCGCGCCTTCCTCGAGGAACAGCCGGACGATGCCGTGCCGCGTTTTCAGTACGAGGACCATATCTCCGCCCTGGTCAACGACCGTGTCTGGCCGGACTCGACGCGCGCCATTTCGGAACTCAGGCTCACCATCGAATATGAGTCTGCCTCCGGTTGGAACCGGATGTTTTCCAGCGGCCGATTGTCGGTCGACATCGTCGACTACCCCGGCGAATGGCTGCTCGACCTGCCGCTGCTCGGCAAATCCTTCGCAGATTTTTCGCGCGAGGCGTTCGAGATGGCGATGCTGCCGGTGCGGGCCGACCTGTCGCAGGACTGGCGGGCGCTGTCGGCGAGGATCGAACCCAATGCCGACGCCGACGAGATGACGGCGCGGCGCCTCGCCGAGAGTTTTGCCGCCTACCTCAAGGCCTGCAAGCTCGACGAGCGGGCGCTTTCGACCTTGCCGCCCGGCCGTTTCCTGATGCCTGGCGACCTCGAGGGATCGCCAGCGCTGACCTTCGCGCCCTTGCTGCTCAAGGGCGAGAAACGGCCGCGGTCCGGCTCGCTGCAAGCGATGATGGAGCGCCGCTACGAGGCCTACAAGACGCATGTGGTGAAACCGTTCTTCCGCGAACACATCACCCGCCTCGACCGCCAGATCGTGGTGATCGACGCCATGCAGGCGCTGAACGCCGGCCCCGGCGCGATGGCCGACCTGGAACGCGCGGTGACCGAAATCCTCTCCTGTTTCCGTCCTGGCCGAGGCAATTTCCTCACCGACCTGTTTTCACGCCGCATCGACCGCATCCTGGTTGCCGCGACCAAGGCCGACCATTTGCATCACGAAAGCCATGACCGGCTGCAGGCAATCGTGCGGCGGCTTGCCGACCGCGCCGTGGCGCGGGCAAATTTCACCGGCGCCGATGTCGACGTGGTCGCCATGGCGGCGGTGCGCGCGACGCGCGAAGGCACGGTCAAGCAAGGCCGCGAAACCCTGCCGGTGATCATCGGCACGCCGCTGAAGGGCGAGAAGATCAACGGCGAAACCTTTGATGGTAAAGCCGAAACCGCCATATTTCCCGGGGACTTGCCGGAGAAAATTGACGCGGTTTTCGACGTTTCCGAAGCCGACCACCGGCAGAGCAGCGACGATCCGGCGATCCGTTTCGTGCGCTTTCGCCCGCCAAAGCTCGAACGCACCGCTGAAGGCGTCACGCTGTCGCTGCCGCATATCAGGCTCGACCGCGCCTTGCAGTTCCTGATCGGAGACCATCTGGCATGACCGCGCCCCGCAGACCGGCAGCTTTCCGCATCGAGCCGGAGGCCGAACCGAAGCAGGAAACGCGCCGCCCCCATGCCGAGCCGCCGGCACGCAAGTCGCGCGCCGTCGTCGTGCCGGCCGAGATCGATGTCTTCGACGAACCCGACATTGTCGCCGCCGAACCGCCGCTGGCGACCGCGCCGCGCAGGCGCTCGCTGTTTGCCAGCCTGTTTTTCGGCGCGGTCGGCGTGCTGGTTTCGCTCGCCGTCGGCCTGTGGACCGACCAACTCATCCGCGACCTGTTCGAGCGCGCAGAGTGGCTGGGGTGGCTGGCAGCGGGAATGGCCGCAATTGCCGTGTTGGCGCTCGCGGTCGTGCTGGTGCGGGAATTCCTGGCTATTGCCCGGCTGGCCGAGGTCGAAAAACTGCAAAAGCGGGCGCTCGATGCCGTGGCGCGCGACGATCCGAAGGCTGCAAGGGCCGTCGTCGAAGAGCTTTCGGCCTTTGTCGCTGCGAAACCCGAAACCGCGGCCGGCAGGCGCTCCCTGGCCGAATTGCGCGGCGAGATCATCGACGGCGGCAATCTGGTGCGACTGGCCGAGGCCGAGATTCTCGGGCCGCTCGATGCGAGAGCCAAGGTGATGATCCTCGAAGCAGCCAAACGCGTGTCGCTGGTCACCGCCGTCAGCCCCCGCGCACTCGTAGACGTTGCCTATGTCGTGTTCGAGGCCGGGCGCCTGATCCGCCGCTTGTCCGAACTCTACGGCGGCAGGCCGGGCACGCTGGGCTTTTTCCGGCTGGCGCGCAGCGTTCTTGCCCATCTGGCGGTGACCGGCTCGATCGCCGTCGGCGACAGCTTTGTCCAGCAGATCGTCGGGCATGGCCTTGCCGCACGGCTTTCGGCGAAACTCGGCGAAGGCGTGGTCAACGGCATGATGACGGCGCGTATCGGCATTGCTGCCATGGAGACGGCGCGGCCCCTGCCCTTCATTGCCGGCAGGCGGCCGGGTATGGGCGATTTCCTGTCGGCGCTGACCTCGTTTGCGGCCAAAAAAGAGAATGAAGCACCCGCCTCAAGCAAGTGAACGCCCTCTCGCGGTCACCAAGCATTAACCAATCTTGTTCATGGTCGTCCAACAACAGCCTCCTTGTTGCCGGGTGTCGTCTATGAAAAGCGTAATCTTGTCCTGCGTCCTGCCCCTGGTCGCGCTTGCAGCACCTCTGGGCCCGACCGGGAAAGCCTTTGCAGCCGAGCCCGACAAGCAGTTCTTCCGGACCGTTGAAGGCAAATGGGTCGGCCCGGGCGAAATCATCGCCGGCAAATACAAGGGCACGAAGTTCACCTGCAGCTTCGACGGCTCGACGCCGGACAACAAGACCGGCATGACGCTCGATGGCGACTGCCGCGTCGGTGTCTTCACCCAGAAAATGTCGGCGACCGTCGAGCGCAAGGGCCGCGACTACAAGGGCAATTTCATGGGCGGCGCCGCGGGGTCGGGCCTGGACATCATCGGCGGCAATGTGGTCGATGCCCGCAAAGTCGTCTTCACCATCAACCGCAACCAATTGCGCGGCGTCATGCAGGCCCGCATTCCCGACGACAATTCGATGACGGTGACCATCGCGGTGCGCGTCGACCAGCAGCTGGTGCCGGTCATCGGTATGAGCCTCAAGCGCGTCGATGCCGTCGAAGTTGGCTCCATCGCCAAAAACTGACTCTCAAGCGGTTCCCCCAAAAAGCGCGGAACGGGGTTGCACTGCGCGATAGCTGAGCTGTTCCGCTCAGCTCGATGTCGGGAAATGACAGGCCACCTTGCGGCCGGGTTGGCGCTCCTCAAGCACGGGCCGCTCGGTGCGGCACCTTTCTGCCGCGATCGGACATGTGGCGCGCAACCGACGATGTCAGCGTCTCCGACGGCCCAAGCCACAGCAAGGCCAACGTGTCAGGGTCCTGTGCGTGCCGGCCGTCCTTCGTGTCAGCGCGATCCGCTTTAAGAACGCCAGCAAAAAAGGCGGCGGCTACTCGAGCCACCGCCTTTCTCAATTTCCGAACGAAGAATCAGCCCTTGATGGCGGCCGTCAGCTCGTCATAGGCCTTGCAGGCGTCGGCCGGCGTGGTGGCGCCCTGATATTTGGTCGTCACAGCCTGCACCTTGGCGGTCAGGTCGGCGGCCTTGGACGGATCCTTGGTGATCGCCTCCTGCAGCGCGGCGGTCATCTCCTGCGCCTTCTTGGCGGCAATCTCCTGCGTGCATTCAGGCGCCTTCGAACAGGCCGATGCGGCAAGCATGGCGACACCCACGCCGACGAGCAAAAACTTCTTCATGTCAGTCATTCTCCTCACGAAGGCAGAACTTGATCGCCGCTGCCTTCCAACGGCCGAAGCCTGGCGTCCCATAGCCGCCGATTGCGGCAAAACGCAACGTGTGCGGCGCATAAACCTGTGCAGCGCTGCTGCAACGGCGCGGACGGCCTGATTGAGGCCGCCCGTGTCAGACGAAGCAAGGTTTCAGCCACGAGGCTGCAGCAGCGCCAGTGCGGCCGTCGCCGCGGCAAGGACGGCGGTAAGGGTCAAAGGCCCCGTAGCGCCATAGGTGTCCACGACATAACCGCCGACAACCGCACCGACGGTGATGGCAACCTGGAAGGAAGTGACCATCAGGCTGCCTGCTGCTTCCAGCGCATCAGGTGCCTCGCGAGACATATTGGTCGGCAGCACCACCGGCGCCATGCCGAAGGCGAAGCCCCACAGCGTAACAAAGCCGAAGGCAACGCCGGTTTGCGCGCCCCAAAGCACCAAAGCGAGTGCCGCAAACGCCATCAACGCGGCGGTTACTGCGAGGGCCATGTGGATGTTGGTGTCGGCCAGGCGGCCACCGGCAATATTGCCGATCACAGCGGCGATGCCGAACCCGAGCAGCGCCAGGGCAATCGGCCCGGTTGTGAGGAGCGTCACCTGTTCGAGGAACGGGCGCACATAGACCGAGCCGGCAAAATGCCCGGTCATCAGCAGAACAATGGCAAGCATACCGAGTTGGATGCCACGCCGCCGTGTCAGCCGAAAGACGTCTGCAAGGCTGTTGCTTGCCGCCGCAGGCAAGGTCGGCAGGCTGAGAAGCTGCAGCAGCATGGCAAGCGCGGCCAGCCCCGCCGTCATGGCCATGGCGCTGCGCCATCCCAGCCAGTCACTGATCAACGCACCCATCGACGGCGCGGCAATGGTGGCGAGCGAGACGCCGAGGGTCACGATCGCCATGCCGCGACCTGTCGCATTGGCGCCAACCAGCCGCGCCACGACGGCAACGGAAAGTGCCCAGAAAGCGCTAAGAGCGATCCCCAACCCGGCCCGGCCCAGCAACAGCAGCCAGAAATTGGGCGCCAGCGCCGCAAGAATATTGGAACCGACCGCCAGGGCCATGAGGCCAACCAGCACCGCCTTGCGGTTCAATCGACCGATGAGAACATTGCTCAACATGGCCGTCACGGCGCCAACGGAAGCGGTGGCGGTGACGACCTGTCCGGCCGTTCCCTCGCTGATGCCGAGATCGCGCGCCATCGGCGTCAACAGACCTGCCGGCAAGAATTCGGCAGACACCAGGGCAAAGCTGGTGGCCGCCAATGAAAGGACCGCGAACCAGGTGGCCGCGCTCCACGCGGCTGGTGCATCGGCATCAAGGCCAATGGCGGCGTCTTCAAGCTGTAATGTTGTGTCAGTCACGGGAAGATCTCCACAGTTTGGAGATCTTAGATAGGCGAGTCCGCCCGGATGTTATGTACCTTAAAATCCGAAATTCATATCCATTCGTCCGGGAATTGTGCGGCGCACAACGCCTGGCGAGACATTGGTGATGCGCTTGAACGCGCGGGCGAAGGACGCCTCGGAATCATAGCCCAAACGGGTAGCGACTTCGGCAACAGACAAGCCGTTTTGGCCCAGCAATTCGCGGGCAAGCTGCATGCGCAGGCGGGCGAGATAATGTGCGGCGCCCTCACCCAATACCGCGCTGAAGCGCTCGGCGAAAATCGAACGCGATTGGCCTGCCACGCCGGCCAGGCTTCCCAGCGTCCAGTTGTGGCCGGGATCGCGATGCATGGCCGCCAGAGCGCGCCCTATATGGGGGTCGCGGATGGCTGCAAGCCAACCGATGGTCGAGGCGCCGTTGCAATTGACCCAGCAGCGTATGAGCCTGGCTGTCAGCAAATCCGCCATACGCGACAGGATGGTGGCGCTGCCCATCTGCGGTTGCGCGGCCTCCACCGTCATGGCCGCCAGCAAAGGGCCGACCATCGGGTCATTGCCGGCCACGTCGCAACCCTTGATGAGAGGCGGCATCAACGTGATCAACGGATTGAGCGCATAGGAGCCGAGAGACATGGAGCCGCAGAAAAGGGTGCTTGTCGCGCCCGTTCCCTGCCGTATCACTTCGCAAACGTTGCCGCCCAACTTGATCACCTGGCAGCCCTCGAGCGAGTCGCCCACCACGTCCGGCGCACTCGCCAGCCGATGGGCGATGCCTTGCGGCAGCAGCACCAGATCGCCATCGCGCAACTCCTGCCAGCCTTGCGCTTCGGTGTGAATCCAGCATGGACCCTGGCCGACAAAGTGAAAACGAAGCAGTTGTTGTTGCGGAAAGTCTATGCTCCAGGGGTGCCGGAGTTCGCAGCGGCCATAGTTGACGCCACTCAAACGAAAGTCTTGCAGAACTTCGCTGAGCGCATCCATCGGGATATGTGGCAGCGGCGACGGCCGGGACGAATAATCAGGCATTTGTCAGATATAGATACCGGCCGTCCGACAGGCAAGCGCAGACTGTTGTTCCACCGGGGAATCGCTGCCGCGGCACCCTACCCATCCTGGCAGGCTACTTCCCGCCCTTGCCTCCCGCTCCCAGTGCATGCAAGGAGTGCTGTCGGACACAGGGACAAGAGGCATGGCAGCGGAAGCATCGGGCAGCGATCTCATTCAGGTGGTGGCGCTGCTTGCCGCAGGCGTCGTCGCCGTTCCGATCTTCAAACGCATGGGGCTGGGCTCGATCCTCGGCTATCTCGCCGCGGGCGTGGTCATCGGCCCGTTCGGTATTGGCATTTTTTCCGAATCGGAAGCCATCCTGCATGTCGCCGAACTCGGCGTGGTCATGTTCCTGTTCATCATCGGGCTGGAGATGCAGCCGTCGCGGCTATGGGGCCTGCGCCGCGAGATTTTCGGCCTCGGCGCGCTGCAGGTCGGCGTCTGCGCCTTGCTGCTCACCGGTGTTGGTCTCGCCGGCGGCTTTCCGATCGCGCAATCCTTCGTTGCCGGCGCCGGTTTCGTCCTAACCTCGACGGCTATCGTCATGCAGCTTCTGGAAGAGCGCGGCGAGATGGCGAGCCCCAAGGGCCAGCGCATCGTTTCCATCCTGCTGCTCGAGGATCTGGCAATCGTGCCGCTTCTGGCGCTGGTCGCCTTCCTGGCGCCGGGCGGCGCCGAGATGACCCTGCAGCAGAGGCTGGCCGAAATCGGCATCGGTCTTGGCGCCATCGTCGGGCTGGTGGTGGCCGGCCGCTATCTGCTCAACCCGTTCTTCCGCATCCTGGCCGACGCCAAGGCGCGCGAAGTCATGACGGCGGCAGCCCTTCTGGTCGTGCTGGGGTCGGCGCTGGTCATGCAGCTTTCCGGCCTCTCGATGGCGATGGGCGCCTTCCTCGCCGGCGTGCTGTTGTCGGAATCGACCTTCCGCCACCAGCTGGAGGCCGACGTCGAGCCATTCCGCGGCATCCTGCTTGGCCTTTTCTTCCTCGCCGTCGGCATGTCGCTCGACCTGCATGTGGTGGCCGACAACTGGCGGCTGATCGCCGTCTATGTCGTCGCCTACATGGCGATGAATGCGCTCGGCATCTACCTCGTCGCCCGCTTGCTGAAGAGCGGTCATCGTGAAGCGCTGGAACGCGCCGTGATCATGGCGCAAGGCGGCGAATTCGCCTTCGTCCTCTATTCGGCCGCAGCGGCGGTTGGCATCATCGACAGCCGGGCCAACGCAACGCTGACCGCGATCATCATCATCTCCATGGTGCTGACGCCGCTGGCCATCATTGCGCTCAAATATGTGACGCCGCGCGAAGAGCAGTCGCTTGAAGGCGTCGACATCGCCGACGGCCTTACCGGCAGTGTGCTGGTCATCGGCTTCGGCCGTTTCGGCCAGATCGCCAGCCAGCCGCTTTTGTTGCGCGGCATCGATGTGTCGATCATCGACAATGATGTCGAAATGATCCAGGCGGCCGCCGATTTCGGCTTCAAGGTCTATTATGGCGACGGCACGCGGCTCGACATTCTGCGCGCCGCAGGTGCAGGCCGCGCGCGCGCCGTGCTGATCTGCGTCGACAAGCCGGACGCCGCCGTGCGCATGGCGGAACTGATCAAGGCGGAGTTCCCGCTGCTGACCGTCCTGGCACGCGCGTACGATCGCGGCACCGCGCTCTCGCTCATCCGCGCCGGCGTCGACTTCCAACTGCGCGAGACCTTCGAATCGGCCCTCGTCTTCAGCGGTTCCGCGCTCGAGGTTTTGGGCGTCGAGCCGGAAGATGTCGCCGATGTCATCGAGGATGTGCGACGGCGCGACAATGCCCGACTGGAGACGCAGCTGGCCGAAGGCGTCCGCGCCGGGCAACGTTTCCTCAGGGGCAATACCGGCACGCCGATCCCGACGCCGCTGACGCAACCGCGCCGGCCCGGCCAGGCGCTGAACGAAGAGACGGCCGGCGTGCTGCACAAGCCGGAGCCCGCCGATCAGGGGGAAAGCTGATGACCGCATTGGATGAGCGCGCGCTCGCCGTCACAAAATTCTGGCGCGAGGCCGGCGAAGACGCGTGGTTCGAGAAGAACGACGCCTTCGACGCGAATTTCCGCAGCAGGTTTCTCGACCTGCACTTTGCCGCCGCCCGGCGCGAGTGCGACGCATGGTCGGAGCATGCCGAGGGTTCGCTGGCGCTGATGATCCTGCTCGACCAGTTTCCGCGCAACTGCTTTCGCGGCTCAGGCCATATGTACGCCACCGATCCGCTGGCGCGGTATTTTGCCGCCAAGGCGATCGCTGCCGGCCACGACCTTGCGCTGGAAGAAAACCTGCGCGTCTTCCTGTACCTGCCCTACGAACATTCGGAACTGCCCGCCGACCAGGACAGATCGGTCGAGCTCACCACCGCCAGGGCGCCGGAGTATGTGAAATACGCCATCGAGCATCGCGACATCATCGAGCGTTTCGGCCGCTTTCCGCACAGGAACAAGATGCTTGGCCGCGAGACGACGGCGGACGAACAGGCATTTCTCGATGGCGGCGGCTTCTCCGGTTAACCCAGCCACCAATCACGGCCGGATGCCAGTCGCTCTATGCCTGATGTATCGACGGCGCTGAGCCGCGCGCTCACGCTCCTGCCGCCCACCGCCAGATCCGGCGCGATCTCGGCCAGGGGCGCCAGCACGAAGGCGCGCTCCAGCATCCTGGGATGCGGCACTTCCAACCCGGTTTCGTGGATTGTGCGGTCGCCGAACACCAATATGTCGATGTCGATCAGGCGCGGACCCCAGCGCTCCTCGCGCACCCGCTTCAGCTTGCGCTCGGCCTCGAGGCAGAGGTCGAGCAGCGCCCTTGGCGCCAGCGAGGTCGAGATTTCGGCAGCGGCGTTGAGGAAATCCGGCTGGTCGAGCTTGCCCCAGGGCGGCGTGCGATAGAGCGAGGAGACGGCGATTACACGCGTGTTCTCGTCGGCGTCCAGCAGGCGCAGCGCCGTGGCCATCGAGGCCGAGGGATCGCCGAGATTGCCGCCAAGGCTGAGATAGACCGTGTTATTGCTACTCTGGCCAGACAACGGTCACCTCGACGTAATCGAGCACGCCGGGCACCGGTGCGTTGGGCTTGCGCACGGTGATCTCGGCCTTCCTGATCTGCGGAAACCGTGAAGTCAGCGCCTTCGCTACTTCGAGCGCCAGCGCCTCGATCAGGAAACGGCGATGTCCAGTGACGATCTTTTCAATCACCGTGAAGGCGATGCCGTAATTGACGGTATCCTCGATGGAATCATCCTCCAGCGGGCGGCTGGGCTCGACCGTCAACTCGGCATCGACATAAAAACGCTGGCCAAGCGCCTCTTCCTCATCCAGCACGCCGTGCCGGGCAAAGAAGGCGCAGTTCTTCATGCGGATGACGTACATTTCTTAGTGTCCTGGGCTCAGCGTCCTGGCTTTTCGCGCGCCAGCATAGCATCGGCGACGGCCAGTGCGTCCATGTTGATTGCGACATCGTGAACGCGAAACAGATCGGCGCCCTTCAGCCTCAGGATGACACTGGTGGCTGCCGTCCCGGCGGCGCGCGCGCCGGCTTCGCGGCCGGTGACGGTGCCGATGAAGCGTTTTCTGGAGGTGCCGGCCATCAAGGGAAAACCGAGCTCCTTAAGCTCGAAAAACCGCGCCATCAGGTCGAGGTTTTCCTCAGCCGTCTCCTTGGCGAAGCCGAAGCCGGCATCGAGTACGATATGATCGTCCGCAACGCCGCTGCGCCTGGCGATTTCCAGCGAAGCCTTGAGGAACAAAAACTGGTCGGCGATGACGTCGGGCAGTTTTTGCCGCTCGCGCCCGGTATGCATGATGACCAGTCCGGCGCCGGTCTCGGCGGCGACGCGGGCGATGCCGGGTTCACGCTGCAAGCCCCAGACATCGTTGACGATATGCGCGCCGGCGGCGACGGCGAGGCGCGCGGTTTCCTCGCGATAGGTGTCGACCGAAATCAGGGCTTCGCCTGAACCGGCGAGTGCTGCGATCACCGGCAGGATGCGGGTCTGCTCTTCTTCAGGCGTCACGGGCGAGGCGCCGGGGCGCGTCGATTCCCCGCCGATATCGACGACGGCGGCGCCTTCTTCCACCATGCGGTGCGCCTGCGCCACCGCCTGGTCAGGCGTGATGAACAGTCCGCCATCCGAAAAACTGTCCGGCGTGACGTTGAGAATGCCGACCACAATGGCTTTCTCGCCAAGGTCGAGATGGCACTTATGCGCCAGTTGCCATCGCCTTGTCGTCATTGTCCTTCAACCATGTGTCTCATTGGCATGTGGCTCATTGGCATGTGGCTCATCGAGCGCTTGCAATCCATCAACGATGCGTGATCGGTGGAAGATCAATTCCGTTGCGCCGGCAACGGCCGTAAAGCAAGGTGAGTGAAGAGGCAACATGATGAAACGACCCCTGCTCTGCGCCCTGATGCTGGCTTTGACCGTCCTGCCGGCGAATGCTGCCAATCTGGTGAAGACTTACAGCTATTTTGCCATCGGCGGCAGCACGCTCGATGACATCGAGACGCAATTGTCGAAGCATGGACCCGAGGTGAAAAGCACCGGGATGCGGCATCCAGGCGCCACCCAGATGGCGTTCACCACCCGCATCAGCTACGCGCAAACCGCTGACACCTGCCGCATCGCCAAGGCTGCCGTCACCGTCAAGGTCAAGGTCATCCTTCCGGAGTGGCGCAGGCCGCGCAAGGCCGATCCCGATGTCAGGCTGTTCTGGGACACGCTGTCGGCCGACATCAAGCGCCATGAGGAGCGTCATGTCGAGATCGCCAAGAACCACGGCCGTCTGCTCGAAGACGCGCTGAACGCGAGCTTTGCGCAAAAGACCTGCGCCGGGGCAAAGGCGAAGGCGGCGCAGATCACCGCGGCCGAACTCGCCAGGCATGACCAGGACCAATTGCGCTTCGACCGCGTGGAAGGCGTGAATTTCGAAAGCCGCATCCTGCGGCTGCTGCGCTACCGCATGCAGCGCGTCGAGAACGGCCAGCTTCCGCCCGGCTGAAACACGGACTGATACCAAGCCAATTCTGCCGAAACATGAGGCCAGCCCCAGAAAATTTTCGGGCATAGGTCGAAATCGGCCTATACGGGACGACATATGTCAGGCTCGCAAGATATGTCAGGCTGGCAAGGCGCGACCTTCGAAACACCAGATCAAGACCAATTGAGGCGGCGCGTAGCGGAGCGGCCATTTGGCGCCGCGCAATCGCTCTCAAACTTTATGGATGAACTGACATGGACCAAGCTGTCGACAAGCCGGCTAGGCTGCCTCCCGCCGCGCCGCTGACGGAAAGCGAGAAGAACGTCATCATCGCCGGCATCCTTTTGTCGATGCTGCTGGCGGCGCTCGACCAGACAATCGTCGCGCCGGCCATGCCGACCATCGGCCGTTCGCTCGGCCATGCCGACTACCTGCCGTGGATCGTGACCGGCTATCTCCTGACGGCGACCGCCATGGCGCCGCTCTACGGCAAGATTTCCGACGTCTATGGCCGCCGGCCGACCGTCTATGCGGCGATCCTGATCTTCCTTCTGGGATCGCTGGTCAGCGCCATGGCCCCCAACATGTTCGTGCTGGTCATCGGCCGGGCGATCCAGGGTGCGGGCGGCGGCGGCCTGTTCGCCCTGGCGCAGATCGTCATCGGCGACCTGGTGCCGCCGCGCGAACGCGCGCGTTATGCCGCCTGGATTTCGGGCACCTGGGCGGTCGCCAGCATCGCCGGGCCTTTGCTCGGCGGCGGATTTGCCGAACATCTGCATTGGTCGCTGATCTTCTGGATCAATATCCCGCTCGGCATCTTGGCCATGGCCATCATCAACAAGCCGCTGCGCAAACTGCCGGTCGCCGCAAAGCGGCATCGCATCGACGCGCCGGGCGCGCTGCTTCTGGTGGTGGCGACGGCATTGCTGCTTTTGGCCCTCAACTGGGGCGGCAGCGCCTATCCATGGGCCTCGCGCGAGATCGTCGGCCTGCTCGCCTGTTCGGCGGTCTTCTGGGGTGCGTTCGCGCTCAGGCTGATGCGTGCGGCCGAGCCGCTGATTTCGCTTGAAGTGCTGAGCAATCCGATCGTGCTTGCCGGCACGGCGTCGATGTTCCTGCTGCAGGCCGCCAATATCGGCCTGTCGGTGTACCTGCCGGTCTATCTGCAGTCGATCATCGGCCTGTCGGTCAGCCAGTCGGGCCTTGCCATGCTCGGCCTGCTGCTCGGAACGGTCGCCGGCGCGACCTTCAGCGGCCGCACGATACCGCGCTTCTTCCACTACAAGCGTATAGCCATGGTCGGCGTTCTCTTCGCCATTATCTGCCTTGGCGTGCTCAGCCTGGTCGCCGGCCGCGCCTCGCTGCTGGTGGTCGAGCTCTTGACCATCTGCATCGGCCTTGGAAGCGGCACCACCTTCCCGGTCGCCACCGTATCGGTGCAGAACGCCGTCGACCGCGCGCATCTCGGTGTTGCCACCGGCGTGCTGACCTTCCTGCGTTCGCTGGGCAGCGCGCTCGGCGTCGCCATGCTCGGCGCCGTCGCGCTCGGCTATGGCCTGCCGCTTGCCGGCGAAGGCGCGCCGGCTGCCGGACAGATCGTCTCGGCGACGCCCTTCATGATGATCTTCCTTGCCGCGGCCGTCACGCTCGTGCTGGCGCTGATGACGCTGGCGCTGATGCCGGAGAAGTCACTGCGCGGCCGCGACGAGGCCGAGGCGCCGGTCGTTCTGGTGGAGTGATCCGGAAAGCGCTGTAGGACCTACTCCACGACGCCGAGCTTCTTCTGCAGGCTGGTCGACGACGTCGTGTACTGGAAGACGATGCGCTCACCGGGGCTGATGATGCGCTTGGCGGCCTGCGCCATCAGCGCCACCTCGTGAAAACCCGACAGGATCAGCTTCAGCTTGCCTGGGTACCAGTTGATGTCGCCGACGGCAAAGATGCCTGGCACCGAAGTCTGGAATTTCTCGGTATCGACCGGGATGAGGTTCTCATGAAGGTTGAGCCCCCATTCGGCGATCGGGCCGAGCTTCATGGTCAGGCCGAAGAACGGCAGCATGCGCGTGCACGGCACCTCGATGTCGCCGTCAGGCCCGCCCTTGATGGTAGCAGAGGCCAGCTCGCCGTCGGCGCCGGTCAGGCCGCTCACCTGGCCGACCCGGAACTCCAGCTGCTTCATCTCCTGCATGGCATACATCTTGTTGACGCTGTCGGGCGCCGCCCTGAATTCCGCGCGCCGGTGGACCAGTGTCACGCTTTTTGCCACCGGCTGCAGGTTCAGCGTCCAGTCGAGTGCGGAATCGCCGCCGCCGACGATGACGAGGTCGTGGCCGCGGAATTCCTCCATACGGCGCACCGAATAGAAGACGCTCCTGCCCTCATAGGCCTCGATGCCGGGAATGGGCGGCCGTTTGGGCTGGAACGAGCCGCCACCGGCGGCGATCACCACCACCTTGGCTTCGAACACCTCGTTCTCGTCGGTGGTGACCCGAAATGAGCCGTCGTCAAGCTTTTCCAGGCTGGAGACCATGCGGTTGAAGGTAAAATCCGGCTTGAACGGGTGAATCTGCTCGAGCAGTCTGTCGACCAGGCCTTGCGCCGAGATCGATGGCCAGCCTGGAATGTCGTAGATCGGCTTTTCCGGATAGAGTTCGGCGCATTGGCCGCCCGGTCGGTCGAGGATGTCGATCAGATGGCACTTCATGTCGAAGAGGCCAAGTTCGAACACGGCGAACAGGCCGACCGGACCCGCCCCGACGATGAGTGCGTCCGTCTTGATTACATCGGTCATGCCAGGCGAGCCTCATTGTCAGACTGGGGCGAAACTGGCGCGAGACTGCATGAGCATTGGCCCGCTGCCAAGCGGCGGCGGGAAAAATCAGATGGTACGGGAGATCAACCCTGGCGAGCCGGCACGCGCACGACCAGGCCGTCAAGCGCGTCGCGCACCTTGATCTGGCAGGACAGCCGCGAGTTCGGCTGGACGTCATAGGCGAAGTCCAGCATGTCCTCTTCCATCGCCTCCGGCTCGCCGACCTCGGCCGTCCAGGCTTCGTCGACATAGACATGGCAGGTCGCGCAGGCGCAGGCGCCGCCGCATTCTGCCTCGATGCCCGGCACCGCGCTACGGATCGCATTCTCCATGACGGTCGAGCCGTTTTCGGCCTCGACATCGAAAGGAGTGCCGTCATGGGCAATGAAGGTCAGCTTGGTCATTTATCACCTGAAGGGAGTCCCAGCCGAGATAATCACTCCACCGGACAAGTCAACTGCGGCGCGAAAGCGCCGCTTTGTGACGTTTTTTCGGAAAGCTGGCCAAAGCACGCCCTGGCCCCGTCGATTCATCCCGGTGGCCGCTGCCGAGCGGCAGCCATTACCGGCTGATGGCGGCGATGAAATCGCGCACTTCCTCGATCAGGGTGCCGAGGCGCTTGAGGATGCGCGCATCTTCCGGCTGCTGTTCGATCGAGGTGGCGCAGTCGGCGATGGCAAAGGCGCCGACCCCGCGCGCCGAACCTTTCAGCCCATGCGCCAGAAGCAGTCGCTCCCTGACGTCGGCATCGACAATTCTGTCGCGGACGGAAAGCGCCTGCTGTACGAACAGTGCCAATACCTCCTGTTCGAGGGCGCGATCGCCCATTGTCTGACGGGCCAGATGGGCCAGATCCACTGGGCGCGAACGGGCCGGTCCCGACGCATCGCCGCCCGGCATTGAGAAGGCAATGCCGCTTTCACCGCGTACCAATTTGAAACTCCTTGTGCCGATCGCCGAAAAAACTAGGCGATTTCCGTCGCCAACGCGTTAATGACTGGGCTGGAAAATTGTTGCCGTTGAGACGGTTAGATCACGTTGTCGTTAACCTTATATTTAAAGTTTTACGTATCTCGCGGAATGCATGTTTTCTTTACCCCTGTGTGTCATTACGATACGAAGGTCCATTTTCAGCCTCCTGCGTGGGATAAGACGAGCCAGAATCAGGCAAAAATAAGAAGTCCCTCGGCAGCTAGTACAGGGTAGCGAAGGCATGGCGAAGAAACCAACGACGACCAGAACTCTCGACAGCGACGTAGCCAGGGAACTCGAAAAGGCACTAGACCTCGATCTCAGCGGAGACGGCAGCGGCGATCTCGATATTGCGGCGTCGATGGAAGATCTGGAAGCGCAGATATCGCAGGCCGCGGACGAACTGGCGCGCGAAGGCCGCCCCCAGAAGCCCGCCCCCGCTCAAAACGCGCCCGTCCAACAAAACCAGAGTGCGAAGCCGGCAGCCAAGCCCGCCGAGCTGCGGCCGGTCGAATCGCGCAACAGCGCTCAGCCAGCCGGCTTCAAGCCGGCAAACGATGACCGCCAAAAAGATTACAAGACGCTGCTGCACAGCCTCAACCGGCGCGCGTCGAGCACGATCTATTGGGTCGTGGCGTTCGTGTCGCTGGCCTGGATCGCCGGCGCCGGCGGCCTCGCCAATCTGCTGTTTGGCCCCAGCATCTGGAAAATTCGTACGTTCGATCAAATCCTGGCCCGCCCTGAACTGATCGGCCTGGCGATCGCGGCAATCATACCGGTCGTCCTGTTTTGGGCCTTCGCGGCGATGATCCGCCGCGCGCAGGAAATGCGCATTGCCGCGCAGTCGATGACGGAGGTGGCCTTCCGCTTGGCGGAGCCGGAAAACCTCGCCCAGGATCGCGTGATGATGATCGGCCAGGCCGTTCGCCGTGAAGTGGCGGCGATGGGCGAAGGCATTGAGCGCACGCTGGCGCGCGCCGTCGAGCTCGAAACGCTGGTCCACAGCGAGGTCAACCAGATCGAACGCTCCTATTCGGAGAATGAATCGCGCATCCGGTCGCTGGTCGACGGGCTGGGCAGCGAGCGCGAAGCCGTCGTCACTCATGCCGAGCGCGTGCGCGCCTCGATCACCGGCGCGCATGAAACGCTGAAGGACGAGATCGGCGCCGCCTCCGACATTATTCGCGACTCTATCCTCAACGCGTCGACCAAGCTGTCGATGACGATCACGAATTCCGGCGACACGCTGATCGACCGCATCAATGAAAGCTCGATGTCGATCTTCGATTCCGTCGAAACCCGGCTGGATTCAATCACCGACAGGCTGTCGACATCGGGCGAAGCCTTTGCTTCGCTGCTCGACACCCGCATCGCCAAGCTGACGGACACCACAGACGGCCTGACCCGGTCGCTGACCGACCTGCTCGACGACCGCACCACCGGTATGGTGTCGCTGCTCGGCGGCGCCGCCCGCACCCTGAGCTCGGAATTCGAGTCCAGCCTGAACGGCATCGAGCGGACGCTGGCCGAGCGCGGCCAGGCGCTGATCAGCGAATTCCAGACCCGCGCCGAAGCACTCGATACCGGCACGCAGAAGCTCAACGCCGCGCTCGAGGCGCGCGCCCGCCAGATCAACGAAACGCTGGTCGAGCGCGCCCGCGAGATCGCCCACACCTTTGCCGAGAGCAAGGATCATTTGACTGCGATGATCGATCAGGGCAAGACCCAGATCGGCGCCGACATGGCCGACATCGTCTCGTCGACCTCGTCGATGCTCGAAGCCCGCGCCAGCGATTTCGCCGGCCGCATGGAAGCCGCCCGCCATGTCGTGTCGCGCTCCTTCGACACCGACATCCAGCGTCTTGCCGATGCCCGTGTCGGCATCGAGGACGCCGTCGAAAACCACAGCCGCAAGCTGTCCGAAAGCCGCGAACGCATGGCGGCTGCCATGCAGGCGGACCTGGCGAAGTTCGCCGAGGGCCGTGCCGGCATCGATGCGGCCGTAACCAACCAGGTGCAGAAGCTGGCCGAAGGCCGCAACCTGATCTCGCGCGCCCTGGAAGAGGATCTGCGCAAGGTCAACGAGTCGCGCGCCGCCATTGACGCGTCGCTGGGCAGCCATCTCGAGCGGCTTGAAGAAGGCCGCAACCGGCTCAACCAGGCTTTGCATGAAGACTCCGGAAAACTTGTGCAAGCCCGTACGATCATTGACGAAATGGTCGCCGGACATGTCGGTAAACTGGCCGAAGGCCGCAACATTCTGTCGCGCGCCCTGGAAGCCGATCTCGGCAAGCTCGCCGACAGCCGCGCCTCGATTGACGGGCTGGTCGCCGGCCAGGTTGAAAAGATCGCCGAAGGCCGCGCCATCCTGACCAAGGCGCTCGAAAACGACATTATCGGCATCAAGGGCGTGATCGAGAACCACTCGGCGAAACTGGCCGAGGACCGCACCGAACTCAGCAAGGCGCTGGAGAACGACCTATCCGGCATCAGGGGCCTGCTCTCCGACCATTCGAGCCGGCTTGCCGACGATCGTGGCCTGTTGTCACAGACGCTCGAGGCCGACCTCGCCAAGCTCGCCGAGAGCCGGTCGAGCATCGACGGGCTGGTCGCCGGCCAGGTCGAAAAGCTGGCCGAGGGGCGCGATATCCTTAAGCGCGCGCTCGAAGCCGACCTCAACACCATCAAGGGCGCCATCGCGGGTCATTCCGACAAGGTGGCGGAAGAGCGCGGTCAGCTTTCCAGGGCACTGGAGGCCGATCTGCAGAATGTGAACAGCCTGATCGCCGACCACTCGAACCGGCTTGTTCAGGATCGTTCGACGCTATCCCAGGCGCTTAAGGATGACCTTCAGAATGTGAACAGCCTGATCACCGACCACTCGAGCCGGCTTGTCCAGGATCGTTCGACGCTATCTCAGGCGCTTCAGGACGATTTGCACAATGTCAGCGGCATCATGGCCGATCATCAAAACAGGCTCGTCCAGGACCGTTCGGCGCTCTCAAAGGCATTGGAAGACGACATCGCCAAGCTGGCGGAGAGCCGCTCCAACATCGATGGGCTGGTCGCCGGACAGGTCGAGAAGCTCGCCGAGGGCCGCGACATCCTCACACGGGCGCTCGAAGCCGATCTCAATGCGATTAGGAGCGCCATTGCCGACCAGTCGCAGAAGCTGAGCGAAAACCGTGGCGAGTTCGCGCGGGTGCTGGAAGCGGATTTGGAAAATGTCAACAGCCTGATCGAGGGTCACAGCGACAAGCTCGTCCGGGATCGCGCGACGCTGTCGAAGGCTCTCGAGGACGACCTCGCCAAGCTGGCCGAGAGCCGGTCGAGCATCGACGGACTGGTCGCAGGCCAGGTCGAGAAGCTGGCCGAGGGCCGAGACATCTTGAAGCGTGCGCTGGAAGCCGACCTGCAGAAGCTGTCGGCAAGCCGCGGTGAGGTTGACGACATCATCGCCGGCCATGTCGGCAAGCTGGCCGAAGGCCGCAACATGTTGACCCAGGCGCTGGAAGACGATCTGGCAAAGCTCGCCGACATACGTAAGGATGTCGACCGCTCGCTGTCGGGCCATATCGACCAGATTGCCGGCAGAAGCACCGATATCTCGGCGGCAATCGCTGCCGATGTCGAGAAGATCGAGCAGGCCTTCAGCAAGCAGACCGGCATCATCGAAGAGCGCGCCGGAACCATGGAGCGCGCGTTGTCGGTGGGTGTCGACAATGTCCGCAGCGTGCTCGAAAAGAGCGCCGTCTTCGTTGCCGGCGCGCTGCGCGAGAAGGTGATGGAAGTCACCAGCGCGCTGCACGAACAGGCCGGTGCTGCCTTCAGTGACGCCGACCGCAAGATCGCCGAGCGTGCCGAGCAGACTTCGGCCGCCCTTTTGGCCCGGGCCGAGGACATCGCCCGCACCTTCGAGGACGCGGATCGCCGTCTGCACGCCCGTGCCGAGGACACATCGAGCGCCCTGATTGCTCGCGCCGAGGATACGACGAATGCCTTGCTTGCTCGCGCCGAAGACACAACGAGCGTGCTGCTTGCCCGGCATGACGAGACGTCGAACTCGCTGCTCGCCCGCGCCGAAGAAACGGCCGGACGGCTGGCTGCCCGCGCCGGCGAGATCGCCGGCACGTTCGACGCCGCCGACCAGAAGCTGGTCGCCCGCGCGGTCGAGACGGCGCAGTCGCTGGCCGACCGCGCCGGCGACATCCTGCGTAACTTCGAGGGCGCCGACCAGCGGCTGAGCATGCGCATCGGCGAATCCGCCGAAGCGCTGGCCGCCCGCGCCTCCGACCTTGGCCGCATCTTCGACGCCGCCGACCAGCAGCTGATCTCGCGCATCGCCGAGGGTTCGGACGCGCTGTCAGCCCGCGCCACCGAGATCAGCCGCATCTTCGACGAGGCCGATCACCGCCTGGTGTCGCGCATCGCCGACTCCACTTCGACGATCGGCGAGCATGCCGACAACATCGTTGGCGCCTTCGCCAGCACCGAGCAGCGTGTTGCCGAACGTGCACGCCAGACCGGCCAGGAACTTGCCGTCCACGCCCGCGAGATGGAGCAGGCTCTTGCCGGGGCCGACGAGCGGCTGGCCGCGAGCGTTGCGTCCGCAGCTTCGCGCGTCGAGGAACAGGTCGCCAGCGTCGAGAACCGCCTTCTTTATACGACGGAGACAATGGGCCAGAAGCTCAACGAGCAGGTTTCCAGCGCAGAAGCTCAGCTGATCTCGCGCGCCAACACGATTGCGGAGACTTTTACCGCGGTCGGCCAGCACATCGGCCAGAGCACCAACGACGCTGCCAAGACCATCGGCACCAATACCCGCGAGCTCAACACGATGCTGGCGGCGCGTTCGGCCGAGATGGCGAAGATCCTGGACGAAACCGCGCGGCCGCTGGTCGAGCGCTTCGCCCAGGGCGGCTCGGAACTGCAAAAGAGCATGGAAGAGGTCACCGAACGCGCGACCGAGAAGCTGCGCAGCGAAAATGCCGCCCTCGTCAACGCGCTCGCCAGCCGCACCGCCGAAACGCTGTCGGCCGTCGAAGGCGCGCGCTCGTCGCTCGCCGATAGCGTCGCCGACCTCATCGGCCGCATGAGCGTCTCCAGCTCGCAGCTTGGTGAGCTGATCGAACAGGCGGCGATCAACCTCGGCCAGGTTGACGAACGTCTGAGCGGCAGCACGCAAAGCTTCGCGGCAACCACCGAAAAGGCCGCGCAGACCTTCGCCAGCTCGGCACGCCTGGTCGATTCGAACACGACGCGGCTTACCGAACTGTCGTCGTCGACCCTGCGCGAAGTGGCCTCGATCGCCACCAAGTTCGACGAGCACAGCCGCTTGCTGTCCTCGGCTTCGGATCTGTTGAGCTCGGCGCAGAGCAATCTGGAGCACACGCTTGAGCGGCAATCCTCGCTCGAAGATCTCGCCGTCGGCCTTGTCAAGAAGTCGGAAGACCTCGAGAAGGTGATGCGTTCGTTCGAAAACCTTGTCGGCCAGACGATGCAGAATGCCGAAGGCAAGACGCTGGCATCAGCCGACAAGATCCGCATCGCCATAACGGAAGTGGTCGATTCGGCAACCAGCCGGTTCGCCGATGCGACCGAGGAGATGCGGCGCACCGCAAGCTCGATCAAGAGCGAGCTCGACCTCACCCGCGCCGAGCTCAAGAAGGGCGTCATCGAGATGCCGGAAGAGGCCAAGGAATCGACCTCGGCGATCCGCCGTGCCGTTGCCGAGCAGATCAACGCGCTCAAGGAACTTTCGGATATCGTTGCGAAATCGGGACGCGGCGGCGACAATGCCGAACCGCGCGCCCTGCGCCCGGCGCCGCAGGCGCCAGTGCAGCGCCCGGCCGAGCCGGTACGCCNGAGCCGGTACGCCGCCCGCCGCCGGCGCCACAGCCGGAACGCCCTGCTCCGCAGGCGCCGCTCGGCGGCCTGCGTGGCACGCTCGATATCGAACGCCCCGCCGAAGCACCGCGCCAGCGCGACGCCAACGCCCGCACGCCGCAAGGCGGCTGGGTGCGCGATCTCCTGACCGGGGCATCGCGCGAGGAGGAAGTCGCCAGGCCGGCTGCGCCCGCGGAAGCACCGCGCGCAACTCCCGCCCAGCGTTCGCCGCTGCATGTCATGGAGTCGCTCAACTCGCTCTCGGTCGATATTGCCCGGGCGATCGACCACGACGCCTCGATCGAGCTGTGGAACCGCTACCGGCGCGGCGAGCGTGACGTGTTCACGCGCCGCCTCTACACGCTCAAGGGCCAGCAGACCTTTGACGAAATCCGCCGCAAATATCAGGCCGAGGCGGAGTTCCGCGCCGCCGTCGACCGCTACTGCGACGATTTCGAGAAGCTGCTCAAGGACGTCTCGCGCAACGACCGCGACAACATCATGGCGCAGACCTACCTGACGTCGGACACCGGCAAGGTCTACACCATGCTGGCCCATGCGAGCGGCCGTTTGCACTAGCTACGATTGCTGCATCAAAATGAAAAAGGCGGGAAATTTCCCGCCTTTTTCGTTTGTCATGGATCGAACAATGACGAGCGCAAAGAACTCAGGCTGCCCTTGCTGGCGCGATGGGCTGCAAGCTATGCCTCCAGCATGAGGAAATACGGTCGCACCTTTCATCTGCCGATATCGGTCGGAGCCACCAGCGACGACAAGGTCATGGCGTCGCTTGAAGGACTAAGGGTGGCTGATCTTGTGGTCACCGAGAAGATGGATCGAGAGAACACAACCCTTCATCGCGATGGCTCTCACGCGCGCAGTCCCGATAGCCGTTATCATCCATCCCGAGACTGGCTGAAGGCATTTGCAGCAAATGTTTCACCGCAACTTGCTGACGATGAACGGATTGTCGGCGAGAACCTCTATGCCCGACATTCGGTTGCGTATGATGCGCTGCCGTCATTTTTTCTTGGCTTTGCATGGATCATCGGGACCGAGATTCAACCGTGGGATTTGACCCTGGCCCGGTTTGAGGAACTGGGCATCACTCCTGTTCCCACGCTCTATCGTGGGCCTTTCAGCCCCAACCTCTTCGACAATCTGGCTGCGTCCCTGGATAAGGCCAAGCAAGAAGGCTTTGTGGCTAGGGTTGCCGAAGCATTTGCTGAGGCAGACATGCCCATTCGCATGGGCAAATATGTACGGGCAGGACATGTCCAGAGTGAAACCCACTGGATGAAGGCAGAACTGGTCACCAACCGTCTGGCAGGCGGCTAAGGTTCCTGGGTCTCAAGCGCCTCGCCGGGTTCGCTCAGATCACCGAATCCGTCCAGCCCACGATATCCTTCGCCGCCTCGCCGAAGGCGCTGTCGAGCGCGCTGACATAGGCCGGATTGCCGCTGCCCGAGACGGGAGCGGATGCGGTGAAGCTCTTCGAGGCGCGCACCTCGCCGTTGCGGTCGTTCAGGATGCGCACGAAGAGATTGACCTCGGCATGCTCGCCACCATTGACGCGGACTTCGAAGGAGCGGATCTCGACGATCACCTGGTAGTCGATCGCCAGCCCCTCGCCCGGCTTGCCGACGCCGGCAAAGCTTCCGGAGCGCTGGAAGGTTTCGGCGAGCCTCGCCTGCACGATCAGCGGCAGCCGGTCGGCCCATTGCGCGCCCTTGAGATACTGGATCGAGCGATCTGACGGCTTGATGACGATGTTCTGGCTGTCCAGCGCCTTGAGCGCGGAGGGCTGGGCGATCAGGATCTGGCGGCGGCTGTGGCCACGGGCGTCGATCGACGGGGCGGACAGCTCGAACGTATCGAGCGGCGCCGGCTTGCCTCCCAATGCCGCGCAACCAGCCAGCGTCAAGCCAAGCAAAACGACTGCCGATCTATACCCACCCAATCCGAACGTCACGCGTGATCCCCACTGTCCCCGGATCGTATGATGAATCCGCATCCGCGGTCCATGTAATTGCTGCGGGCAGGCACGGAAGTCAACGCCGTGCCCTGCCATCGAACTGCCGGACCTCGCCGTCGCCGCCCGACAGGATGCGCTGCGGGTTGCGGCTGAGATCGGTCACCGCCTCTTCGATGCGGCTGATCGAACGCCGGCTGTCCTGGACCAGCGCCTCGACATTCGATAGGCCCTGGCCCGAGAAGCGCGCAATATTGTCGGTGATCGTGCCAAGCCGGGCGTTCAGCGTGTCGGCGACCTGCTTGAACGACTTCAGCGTGTCCCTGGCATCGGCCATGACGCCGTCGGCCTGGCCCGAACCGAGCAGCGTATCGACCCTTTTCAGGATGCCGTCGACGCGCACCGAGGCATCGTTGAGGCGCGACGCAAGCTGTTTGGCGTCCTTGATCGTCTCGTCGATGTCGTCGGCCCGGTCGGCGAACTTGTCGGTCACCTGGGCGATGTCGGCGGCGGCCTTGTTGGCATTTTCGCTGGCCTTCTGAATGTTGGCGAGCGCCACGCGCACTTGTGCCGGATCGATGCCGTCGAGCACATTGTCGACCTTTGCCAGCGTGCCTTGCGTGCGCTTGGCGAAATCGTTGACCGAGCCGACCGCGGTATCGACGTTCTTGATCACGCCGTCGAGCTGTCCGCTGGTCTCCTTCAGATTGGCGGTGACGGCGTCCACATTGGCGACGATGCTCTTGATCTTGTCCTTGTCGACGGCATTGAGCAGGCCTTCGGCAGCCTTCAGTGTGCCGTCGAGCTTGCCGGAAACACCCTTCAACTCGTCCGACAGCGCGCTGACGGCGGTCAGGAACTTGTCGATGCCGTCGGCATTCCTGGCCAGCGCATCGGAAAATGTCTGGGCGTTCTTGACGGTCTGAGTCAGCGGCCCGCGCACATCCCTGGTGAACCCTTCTAGGTCGGAAAGCACCTTGTCGGCGCGGGTGAAGATGTTCTGCGCCGTCTGCAGCAGGTTGGTGACCGCTGACGGATTGGCGATGATCTCGGCCGTCCTGCCTTCCTTTGCCGCCTCATCCAGCAGGTTCGGTTCCTTGGGATCGGCGCCCTTCAATTCGATGTTGACCTGGCCGGCAAGGCTGGCGATGCCGATATCGGCCTGCGTCGATTTGGTGAGCGGCGTTGTCTGGTCGATCTCGGTCGTAGCAATGGCGGCATTCGGGTCATTGCGGTCGAAATAGACGCGCTTGACCACCCCGACCTTGACGCCGTTGAACAGCACCAGACTGCCGGGGCCGAGGCCGGAGGCCGAACCCTGAATGCGCACGCGCAGCTCCGCCGTCTCGCCGCGATCACCGATCTGGGCGGTCCAATAGACGAACCCGAACGCCGCCAGGATCGCAGCCAGGGTGAAAATGCCGACAATTACGTAGTTGGCTCTGGTTTCCATTGCCCCACTTATGTCTATGCGCGCGCGGCAAGATCAAGTTGCCGAGCGCGTTTTCCGCGGAAATAGGATTTGACCCACGGTTCTTCGCTTTTCAGCATGTCGTCGATCGTGCCTTCGACCAGGATTTTCTTGTTGCCGAGCACCGCCACGCGGTCGCAAGCGGTAAACAGCGTGTCGAGATCGTGCGTCACCATATAGACCGTCAGATCCATCGTATCGCGCAGCTTGACCACCAGTTCGTCGAATTCGGACGCGCTGATCGGGTCGAGGCCGGAAGTCGGCTCGTCGAGGAAGACGATGTCGGGGTCGAGCGCCAGCGCCCGTGCCAGGGCGGCGCGCTTGATCATGCCGCCCGAAAGCTCCGAGGGAAATTTTTGCGCGGCGTCCGGCGGCAGGCCGACCAGTTCGATCTTGAGCAAGGCCAGCTCGTCCATCAGTTTATTCGGCAGATCGAGATATTCGCGCATCGGCACCTGCACGTTTTCCTGCACGGTCAACGCCGAAAACAGGGCGCCGTGCTGGAAAAGCACGCCAAGGCGCATGTCGATGCGCAACCGCTCGATGTCGCTGGCCTTTTCGAGGTCGAGACCAAACAGCTTGATCGTGCCGGACTGCTTGTGCAGCAGGCCGAGAATCGTGCGCAGCAGCACCGATTTGCCGGCGCCCGAGGCGCCGACGAAACCGAGGATTTCGCCGCGCTTGATGTCGAGCGCCAGTTTGTCGAGGATCAGCTTGTCATCCAGGGCAACGGTGATATCGCGCACCGACAGCACGATATCGTCTTCTTCCATTCCCTGCACAGCCTTGGTCGCCTTTGAGTTTCTGCGCATCATGTCAAAACTCGATCGATGCGTAGAAGATGGCAAAAAGGCCATCGAGGATGATGACAACGAAGATCGATTTCACAACCGAGGCGGTGACGTGCAGACCCAGCGATTCGGCGCTGCCGCCGACCTTCATGCCTTCTACGGAAGCAATGGTGCCGATGATCATGGCCATGAACGGCGCCTTGATCAGCCCGGCGAAGATGGTGCTGATATCGATTGCCCCGCGCAGCCGGTCGATGAAGGCCGTCGGCGCAATACCGGAATAAAGCCAGGCGGCTAGGATGCCGCCGCCAAGAGCGGCAAAATTGGCGACGATGGTGAGACAGGGCAGCGCGATCACCAGCGCCACCAGGCGCGGAAACACCAGCACGCCGATCGGGTTGAGGCCGATGACCTTCAGCGCGTCGACCTCCTCGCGCATCTTCATCGAGCCGATCNACCAGCACGCCGATCGGGTTGAGGCCGATGACCTTCAGCGCGTCGACCTCCTCGCGCATCTTCATCGAGCCGATCTCGGCGGTGATGGCGCTGCCGGAACGGCCGGCGATCATGATGGCGGTCATCAGCACGCCGAGCTCGCGCAGGATCAGCACGCCGACCAGATCGACAACGAAAATGTTGGCGCCGAAATAATTGAGCTGGTAGGCGCCCTGCTGGGCGACGATGGCGCCGACGATCGCCGACATCAGCACCACCACGGGGATGGCGCCGACCCCCATGCGATCGATCTGGTTGAAGATCGCCGCCGGATTGATGGCATGGCCGCGCCCGAGCTTCATCTGGGCGCCGCCGATGGTGGCGCCGAGGATGTTCATCGAGGCGAGGAAATCGTCGCGCATCTCATAGATGCGGCGGCCGACCGCCTCCAGCCCGCGGAGGATGATGTTGGGGCGCCGGACGCCGCGCGATTCGGGCTCGCGCCGGACAGCTTCGCCAACGGCGCCGAGCAGGATCGAGGCGACATCGCTTTGCCCCTGCATCTTGATCTCGACACCCTTCTTTTCGAAGACACTGACCAGGCGATCGATCAGCCAGGCTCCGGCGGTGTCCATCTTCTCGATGTGGGAAAGATCCAAAGCGAGCGTCTGGAAGCCTTTGCGCTGCTCGATCTTGCGCATCTCGGCGTCGATCAGCGCCACTGTCGTCGTCGTCCAGATGCCGGAGAAAGCGCAGCCGAGGACGCCGCCCTCCTCGCCGACCGCAACGCGGGGCTGGTGGTCGGCCTCCTTGGCGGCGTTGCCGCTTGCGTCGCGTTTGCCGATGGTCAACATGGCGTCCTGTTTAGCCTGACGGGTCGTACCTGTCGATTTGCCGACGACGCGTTGTCGCATAGCCGGAGCAGAAAATTATGGCGCGTGTCATTTCGGTTGAGGCCGAGCGTTTTCCTATTGCCGGCACCTTCACCATCTCGCGCGGGTCGAAGACCGAAGCCGAAGTCATTACCTGCACGATCAGCGATGGGGACAATCGAGGTTGGGGCGAATGCGTCCCCTACAAGCGCTATGGCGAGACCATGGAGGGGGTGCGCGACGCCGTCGAGGCCATGCGCCGGCAGATAGAAGGCGGCATCAGCCGCAAGGACCTGCTCGATGCGATGCTGGCGGGTGCTGCCCGCAACGCCATCGATTGCGCGTTGTGGGACCTGGAGGCCAAGATCAGCGGCGTTGCGGTCGCGGACGCCATCCATGCTGTGCCCTTGTCGGCGCTGGAGACGGCCTACACGCTGTCGCTAGGCGAGCCGGAGGCAATGGCGGCGCAAGCCCGCGCCAATGCCGGGCGGCCGCTGCTCAAGGTCAAGATTGGCGGCGACAACGACATGGCCCGCATCCGCGCCGTGACCCAAGCGGCGCCCGACAGCCGCATCATCCTCGACGCCAATGAAGGCTGGACCGATGCCAACATCATCGAGAATCTCGCTTTCGCCGCCGAACATGGCATAGCCCTGATCGAACAGCCGCTTCCCGCCGGCCATGATGCCATCCTGCGCCACATCGCGCATCCGGTGCCGATCTGCGCAGACGAAAGCGTCCACGAGGCGAAGGACCTCGAAGCGCTTGTCGGCCTCTATGACGCCGTCAACATCAAGCTCGACAAATCCGGCGGCCTGACCGCCGCCCTTACCCTTCGCAACCGCGCCCGGGAGCTGGGATTCGGCGTGATGGTCGGCTGCATGGTCGGCACGTCGCTGGCGATGGCGCCGGCAGTGCTTTTGGCGCAAGGCGCCGACTTCGTCGACCTTGACGGTCCGCTGCTGCTTGCCCGCGACCGCCAGCCCGGCCTCGTGTACCAGGGGTCGCTGGTGTCACCGCCTGACAGGATGCTGTGGGGCTGAACGCGCGGCGAGCCCGATCAGCGCCAGGCCGACGATGGCGATCGGGATCATCGCCAGGAAGCCGTCGACGCCGTAGCGCTCGTAAAGCGGGCCGGACGCCAGCGTCACCGCCGCCATGAAGAAGCCGTTGAAGAAATAGGCAATGCCTTGCGCCGCACCCGTGCGTTCTTCCGAAACCGTTTCGCCGATCATCTTCTGCAGGCCGATCAACACCATCGCCACCGACACCGAATGCAGGGTCTGGACGCCGAAGAAACCGGCGACGCCAAGCCCGAGTGGCCAGATCAGCGGAAAGGCGATCCAGCGCACGATGGAGCCGATGCCGGCGATCAGCATCACCTTGACGACCGAGACCGAGGCAAAAATACCGTTGAAAAACAAGAACATGCAGACCTCGGCCACCACGCCCCAGGCCCACAGCAGGCCAACGACGGAATCGCTGATGCCGACCGATTTCCAGTAGATGGAGACAAAGCCGTAGAGGAAGGCATGGCTGGCGGTGATGATGCCGACGCCGAGGGTGAAATACAGGAAATACGGATTGAGAAGGCTCGGCGCCTGATGCTGGATGTCGGCGGCCGAAAGCGGCGAAGCCCGGCGCGGGCGGCCAAGCCGCGGCGCCAGCAATCCGGCGACGAGCGCGGCAGACAATGCCGCAAAGATGATTACCGGCACGGCCTGCGGGCTCGTCCAGGCCAGGATAAAGCCGCCTGCGACGTTGGCGCAGAGATAGGAAATCGAGCCCCATTTGCGCATCGCGGTGTAGTTCGAGCCGAAGCGGCGCACGCCCGACAGCGCGAGCGAATCGGCGATCGGCGAATGCGGCGTCCACACCACCGTCAGCGCCAGCGATACGGCAAGCACCGCCGCATAGGTGGGAGTGAGGAAATAGCCGGCGGAAAGCACCATCGTCGTGGCCACCAGCGCAATATAGACATCGGCCCTGTCCTTCGCCCGGTCCGCCAGCGCGGTCAGCAGCGGCGTCGTCACCACGCGCAGGAACATCGGCGCGGCCAGGATGATGGCGATCTGCTCGGCGTGGAAACCCTGGGCATGCAGCCACAGCGGGAAATAAGGCACATGCGTTCCCAGCGACACGAACAATGTCGCGAAGATCAGGCTCATGCGCAGTTCGAAATGGCGCGGCTTGACGAGTTGTTCAGGCGAGAGCGGCGGCAGCGACATGAATCGATCCAATTACGCTGCACAAAGGGCTGCAACGCAGATCGATCCCTTAACATGCGCGAAAGCGGTCCGAAACTGCCTGGACCAGTCGATTAACAGGAGGGTTATGCCGCTTCGACGACCCTGTCTTCGATCAGCAAGGGGATGAACGGCTCGTCCGGTGCTTCGGGCAGCACCAGCGCCCAGTGGATGATCTCCATCTTGCCGTCGAAATGTTCGACCACCGCCGTGCAGCTCTCCACCCAGTCGCCGGTGTTGATGTACTGCACATCCTCATAAGTCTCGATCGCGGCGTGATGGATGTGGCCGCAGATGACGCCGTCGACATGCGAGCGGCGGGCCTCCTCGGTCAGCACCGTCTGGAACGAGCCGATGAAGTTGACCGCCTTCTTGACCTTGACCTTGGCCCAGGACGAGAACGACCAGTAGGGAAGCCCAAGCAGGTGGCGCAGCCTCGTCACCGCGCGGTTGACCAGCATCGCCGCGTCATAGGCGTAATCGCCGAGATAGGCCAGCCAGCGTGCATTGTGGACGACGGTGTCGAACTGGTCGCCGTGGATGACCAGCAGGCGCCTGCCATCGGCGGTTTCGTGGATGGCGCGGTCGGCAACGACGATGCCGCCGAAATGCACGCCTTGGAACTGGCGCGCGAATTCGTCGTGATTGCCGGCGATATAGGTGATCGAGGTGCCCTTGCGCGCCTTGCGCAGCAGTTTCTGGACGACGTCATTGTGGCTCTGCGGCCAATGCCAGCTGCGCCGCAGACGCCAGCCGTCGACGACGTCTCCGACGAGATAGATGATATCGGCGTCGTGATACCGCAGGAAATCGATCAGGAACTCGGCCTTGGCCGCCTTCGATCCGAGATGCAGGTCGGATATGAACATGCTGCGGAAAGTGCGGGTTTCTGTACCGGACATCAGATCGTCACCGTTGCTTTCGCGCAGGCTATGCCCCGATTCATGCAACAACCGTATGACGGTTGCGATTGGGCCAGCCAAAGGGCTAGCGTGCCGCGCCATTCACAGGAGAAAATCGTCATGGATCTCGGCATCAAGGGCAAGAAAGCCATCGTCTGCGCATCGAGCAAAGGGCTGGGCCGCGGCTGCGCCATGGCGCTGGCCGAGGCCGGCTGCGATCTCGTTGTCAACGGCCGCAATGCCGAGCTGCTGGCAAAAACCGCAGCCGAACTGCGCGAACGCTACGGCGTGAAGGTGACCGAGATCGTCGGCGACGTCTCGAAACCCGAGGTGCAGAAGGCAATCCTGACCGCCTGCCCCGACCCGGATATCCTGGTCAACAACAATGGCGGCCCGCCCTTGCGCGATCTCCGCGAACTCGACCGCGCAAAGATCCTCGAAGGCGTGACGCAGAACATGGTGACGCCGATCGAACTGGTGCAGGCCGTCATCGACGGCATGGCCAAGCGCGGCTTCGGCCGCATCGTCAACATCACCTCGCTGTCGGTCTACGTCCCGATTCCCGGCCTCGATCTGTCGTCCGGCGCGCGCGCCGGCCTGACCTCGTTCCTGGCCGGCGTGGCGCGCACGGTGATCGACCGCAACGTCACCATCAACAGTCTGCTGCCGGGCAAGCTCGACACCGACCGGCTGCGCGGCCCGCATGAGGCCGGCACGATGGAAGACCCGGCAGCGGCCGCAGCGCGCAAGACCCGCATCAGCGCCGACGTTCCGGCCAAGCGACTCGGCACGCCGGAAGAGTTCGGCCAGATCTGCGCCTTTCTGTGCTCGGTCCATGCCGGTTATCTCACCGGCCAGAACATCCCCGTCGATGGCGGCCTCTATGTCAGCGCGTTCTGAAGGGCTCGATGGATAATCGGTAGGATTTCCCCGCAACCAACTGAAATAATTCGATCTTTCCGGACCGGGTTGTTTTAGCAGCTCTTGCGTCATTTGGCGTCGCGAAAAACCATTCTTGCGTGCTAAAAGGCTGCAAAGCAGGTTTGAGGGAGCGGCCGCATGGAAGGCGAGAACAAGAAAACGGCACGTTCGGACCTCGACGAAGCCGCCCTCTACTTCCACAAGCATCCAAGGCCGGGAAAGCTCGAGATCCAGGCGACCAAGCCACTCGGCAACCAGCGCGATCTGGCGCTGGCCTATTCGCCTGGTGTTGCCGCCCCCTGCCTCGAAATCCGCGACAATCCGGCGACCGCCGCCGACTACACGGCGCGCGCCAATCTTGTCGGCGTCGTCTCCAACGGCTCGGCCGTTCTCGGCCTCGGCAATATCGGCCCGCTCGCCTCCAAGCCGGTGATGGAAGGCAAGGCGGTGCTGTTCAAGAAATTCGCCGGCATCGACGTCTTCGACATCGAGATCGACGCGCCGGGCATAGAGCGCATGGTCGAGACGATCTCGGCGCTGGAACCGACATTCGGCGGCATCAATCTCGAGGACATCAAGGCGCCCGAATGCTTCGAGGTCGAGGCGCAGTTGAAGGCCCGCATGGGCATTCCCGTCTTCCATGACGACCAGCATGGCACCGCCATCATCGTCGCCGCCGCGGTGCTCAACGGGCTGGAATTCGCCGGCAAGACCATTTCCGACATCAAGATCGTCACCTCAGGCGCCGGTGCGGCAGCGCTCGCCTGCCTCAACCTGTTGGTCTCGCTTGGCGCCAAGGTAGAGAATATCTGGGTCACCGACCGCTTCGGCGTCGCCTACAAGGGCCGCACCGACGAGATGGATCGCTGGAAAGACCCATATGTGAAGGACACCGAGGCGCGCACGCTGGCCGATGTGATCCTTGGCGCCGACGTTTTTCTCGGCCTGTCGGCCGCCGGCGTGCTGAAGCCGGAATTGCTTGATCATATGGCGCCTAAGCCGTTGATCCTGGCGCTGGCCAACCCCAATCCCGAGATCATGCCGGAGGTCGCGCGCGCCGCCCGTCCCGACGCGATGATCTGCACCGGCCGTTCCGATTTTCCCAATCAGGTCAACAACGTGCTTTGTTTTCCTTACATCTTCCGCGGTGCGCTGGACTGCGGCGCCAGCGCCATCAACGAGGAGATGAAGATGGCCGCGGTCAGGGCAATTGCTGCCCTTGCCCGCGAGGAACCATCCGACGTCGCCGCCCGCGCCTATTCCGGCGAGACGCCGATCTTCGGACCCGACTTCCTGATCCCCTCGCCCTTCGATCCCCGCCTGATCCTGCGCATCGCGCCGGCGGTGGCCAAGGCTGCCTGCGACACCGGCGTCGCGACAAGGCCGATCACCGACTTCGCCGCCTATATCGACCAGCTCAACCGCTTCGTCTTCCGCTCCGGCCTGGTGATGAAGCCGGTGTTTTCGTCGGCCAAGGCGTCGACCGCCAAGCGCGTCATCTATGCCGACGGCGAGGATGAGCGCGTGTTGCGCGCAGCCCAGGTGGTGCTGGAGGAAGGCATTGCCGAGCCGATCCTGATCGGCCGCCCGCACGTCATCGAGGTCAGGCTGAAGCGCTACGGCCTGCGTATCAAGCCGGGCGTCGATTTCGGCCTGATCAACCCGGAAGACGATCCGCGCTACCGCCATTATGTCGACCTGTTGATCGAGCTTGCCGGCCGGCGCGGCGTGACGACGGAGGCCGCGCGCACCATGGTGCGCACCGACAATACGGTGATTGCGGCACTGGCCCTCAAACGCGGCGACGCCGACGCCATGATCTGCGGCCTCGAGGGCCGTTTCGAGCGGCATCTGCGCAATGTGACGCTGGTCATCGGACCACGCGCGGGCGTCAAGGACCGCGACCTGTCGACGCTGTCGATGCTAATCTCGCAGCGCGGCATCATCTTCCTCACCGACACCCATGTCTCGGTCGACCCGACGGCCGAGGAAATCGCCGAAATGACCATATTGGCGGCGGAGGAAATCCAGCGCTTCGGCATCGAGCCGAAGGCGGCGCTGCTGTCGCATTCGGATTTCGGCTCGCGCGATTCTCCCAGCGCGCTGAAGATGCGGCAGGCAGCGGCGATCCTGGCGCGCGTTGCGCCCGACCTGCAATGCGACGGCGAGATGCATGCCGATTCAGCCCTGTCGGAGCATCTGCGCCAGCGCGTCTATCCGCATTCGCGGCTGAAGGGCGAAGCCAATCTCCTGGTGTTCCCCAACCTCGACTCCGCCAACATCACGCTGACCGCGCTGCGCACGATGATGGATGCGCTGCATGTCGGTCCGATCCTGCTTGGCACCGACAAGCCGGCGCATATTTTGACGCCGTCGGTGACGTCGCGCGGCGTCGTCAATATGACGGCGCTGGCGGTGGTCGAGGCGGCGCACAAGGCGCAGGCGGTGGTTCATTTCGGCTGAGTTTCTCACGCAGGCGCGAAGCGGTAATGCCCGGTCTGCTTGAAGGCGAACAGCGTGTCCTCCTCGCGGGCGCCCGACCCGATATTGTGGATGACCAGCGCTCGTTCCGGCACGTCCGCCGTGCGTTCGGATGAGACGATGACGATGTGCGGCAGGTTGCCGGGCAGCATCTGGGTGACGATATCGCCCGGCTGAAAGTCGGGAGGATACTCGCTGGCGGGCAAGGAAACTCCCTTGCGCCCGAAAAATGCGGCAAGATTCCCGACCCGTCGGTGGTCGATGTTTCGATCGGTCGCTTTCAGACCCCAGGTCTTGGGATAGGCGGCGAAATTGGCGGCCATATCCTCATGCACCAGTTTCTGCAGGTCGAGATTGAAGGCGCGGCGATAGGCGCGCACGATGACATCCGTGCACACGCCCCTATCCGGCGCGACGTCGCCACCGGGATAGCCGAGGCGGACATAGGCCGGGTCGTAGAAGGTGGTGACGCCGATCTGCTCACGCGCGGCTTCGACCAATTTGCTGCGCCAGTCCGGAGCGGCTGGATTTTCCTGCGCCCGGGCGGCGGGCGCCGCCAGGCACAGGAGGCCGAACTGCAGTGCGGTTCGACGGGTAATCGCGGTCATGCCAGGTCCCCGGGGCATTGCTGGATCGTGGGATAATTCCGGGGCGATTGCGCCTTTTTCATGCAGCGGTGAGATCGCACAGTTGCCGCCCTATCCAAACGCCTCCTGCAACGCCTCTATGGGCTAAGACCATCTTTGGTTGTAGATTGAGGGAACGGTTAACCGCGAATCCGGTAGACAGGCAGGCAAGCGGGGTTCGGGCAATGACGGGCGGACGATGGAGGCTGAAGCACCTGGCTGCGCTGCTCGGCGCGCTTGTGCTTTCGGCCGTCGCCACCACTGAAACGCAGGCCGCCTCCCGCGTTTGCCGTCAACTGGAAGCCGAGCTTGCTTCTTCATCGAATGGCGGCGGCAATTCCAGCATGGTGCGGAAGTATGACAAGGCCATCTCCCGCCAGTTCGAACAGCTATCAAAGGTGCGCGGTCGTGCGAGCGATGCGAATTGCGGGTTTTCGCTGTTTTCGCGCAATGTCAGCCAATGTGCTGCGCTGAACAGCAGCATCGATCGCATGAACGCCAATCTCGATGCGTTGCAAGCCAAGCGCGCGCAGCTTGCCGGCGGCTCGCGGGGCGACCGCGGCCGCATCCTGGCCGCGCTCGACGCCAATGGCTGCCGCGACGAGCCCGCGCCGCGCCGGGAGCCGCTGCAGGAAGCCAGCCGCGAACCCGACGACGGCAATCTGTTCGACCAGCTTTTCGGCGGCAACCGGCAGATCGACACGCTCGATCAGCCCGATGATCCCGGCGAGGAGCGCAATGTGCGCCGGGTGCTCAATCAGCCCGGCGTGCCGGATTTCCCGACGGTCGGCGGCGAGTTCCATACGAACTGCGTGCGCACCTGCGACGGCTATTTCTTCCCGATGTCGAACTCGGCTTCGCTCGGCGATTTCGAGCGCGACCAGAAGAATTGCGAATCGAGCTGCCCCGGCACCGAAATGCAGGTGTTCTATTCGCGCGGCATGGAAGACGATTCGGCCAACATGACGTCGTCGGTGACCGGCAGGCCCTACAGCGAGTTGCCGACCGCCTATCTCTACAAACAGCCCAACATGTCGCGGCCGCTGGCTTGTGGCTGCAATGCGCAGGCCGGAAATTTCGAGATCATCGGCGGCAACCCGCCACCGCCCGAGCAATCGCAGCCTGATACCGAGACAACGCCATTCATTCCGGTGCCGGCGGCCAAACCCGATCCGGGCGCGGATCCGGAGACGCTGGCGAACGTACAAGGCGGGCTCGACCGCGCTGCCATCAAGCGCCTTGCCGTCAAACCGGTGGTGTCGCCGGTGTCGCTGATCCCGCCGGACCAGCGCAAGGTCAGGGTCGTCGGGCCAACGTTCCTTCCCGACCCAGCAGCGGCAATAGATCTGCAAGCTCCGGCCCGGAAGCAAGTCCGGTAAGCGCCAGTCTCAGCGGCATGAACAGCGCCTTGCCCTTGCGGCCGCTGGCTTCCCTGATCCTGGCCGTCCAGTCCTTCCACACCGTTCCGGTCCACGGCTCTTCCGGCAACAGGTCGAAGGCCTGCTGCAGGAAGTCGCGATCCTCGTCGGAAAATTCCGGCGCGGGCTGCGGGCCGTCGGCAAGGATACGCCACCAGCCGACCGCGTCGCTCAGCCGGTCGAGATTGCCACGCACCGCCAGCCATAACGGCTCGGCCTTGTCGCCGGAGATGCCGAGCACGATCAGCCGATCCCGCGCCTCGGAAAACGGCATGTGGTGCATGAGCGCACGATTGAGCACGAACAGCTCGTCCGGGTCGAATTTGGCCGCCGATTTCGACGTAGCGGCGGGATCGAAGCGCGCGGCCAGTGCCGGCATGTCATGCACCGCCGCGACATTTTCCGAGGTGCCGACAAGGACGGCCAGCGAAGCCACAGCCATCGGTTCGATGCCCTCCTCGCGCAGGCTTTCGATCGACAGCGCACCGCTGCGCTTCGACAGGCCCTCGCCCGAGGCCGTGGTCAAGAGATTGTGGTGGCCGAAGACAGGCGGCTCGGCGCCCAATGCCTTGAACAGCGCGATCTGCACGCCGGTGTTGGTGACGTGGTCGTCGCCGCGGATAACATGACTGACCCCCATCTCGATGTCGTCGACGACCGAAGGCAGCGTGTAGAGATAAGTGCCGTCCTCGCGCCGCAGCACCGGATCGGACAGTGAGGCCAGATCGACGGTTTCCTCGCCGCGCACCAGATCGTTCCAGTGCACTTCGGTGCGTTCGGGCTGCAGCGGATCGCTGGTGAAATTCGGCAGCAGAAAGCGCCAGTGCGGCCGGCGCCCGTCCGACCGGTATTCGGCGATCTGCTGCTGCGAAAGCGCCAGCGCCTCGCGACCATAGACCGGCGGCAGGCCGCGCGTGCGGCGCACCTTGCGGCGCAGGTCGAGTTCTTCGGGGGTCTCGTAGCAGGGATAGACAACGCCGGCTCTCTGCAGCCGCTCCACCGCCGCGTCGTAAGTTTCGAAGCGCCGCGACTGGTATTCGGTGGCGTCGGGAAAAATCCCCAGCCAGTGCAGGTCGTAGAGGATGGCGTCGGAAAATTCCTGCCTCGAGCGGGCAATGTCTGTGTCGTCGAAGCGCTGGATGAAACGGCCCTTGTTGTTCATGGCAAACAGCCAGTTGAACAAGGCGGTGCGGGCATTGCCGATATGAATGCGGCCGGTTGGTGAGGGGGCAAAACGGACGGTAACTGTCATGGGCGGGGCGTAACGGATGCTCTTGGAATTGACAAGACGCGCCCCCGCGCGACGCCAAAGACATAATGCACGCCAGCTAAAATGAAAAGGCTGTGAGCCAGAATCCGGCCGGGCCTGTCTCGGGTGAACCGCTCACCAGCGGTCCACGCCGGCAGAATCGGGCTTTCCTCAGCCGCTTTTTGTCCCCGTTATCCACATATGTGACACACAAGATGTTGGGGTCACAAAAGCTACGCAAACGAATCCTTGACGACGCAAACCGAGTCGCCTTTTATGTGCCATGTGCTCTTGTTGAGGGCGCGACCGGAGAGTTTCGAGCCCGGTCATTTTCCCGGATTTTGTGCGTTTTGGCCATGATTTCCGCCTGTTTACGAGGCTGGCGGAAGCGTTGGATCGTGGGGGCTTCGGGAGCGAAAAGGGAGATTTGTCGGACTGGAATAAATTGTCTGTTAACACTATATTTAGTGTTTGCAGGCAGGTTCGACGCTAGATAGTGTGAATTTCCCTCGGTCGAGGGAATCGAGGAAAAATTCAGTTTTGAGGGACCCGCAGGGTTCGGCGCAGAGTTGGAACAGCGGCTTCGTAAGAAGCTCGACCAGCAAGGCGACGAAGACTGCCACAAGGAGAGCCGGTGTTTTCGAACGCCGGCAGACGGCGGACATGCGCGTTTCGCATTGGGGGCAGAAATCCCCGGGGAAAAGCGCTATATATAGACAAAAGGGACCGGACCAATGCGCATCGAGCGTCGTTTCACCAAGCCAGGCCAATCAGCTTACGCGGAGATCGAATTCCGCAAGGCGCTTTCGGAGATCAAGAATCCGGACGGCTCGGTGGTGTTCCGCTTGGACAATATCGATGTGCCGGCGCAGTTCTCGCAGGTTGCCGCCGACATCCTGGCGCAGAAGTATTTCCGCAAGGCCGGCGTGCCCGCGCGCCTGAAGAAGGTCGAGGAGAACGACGTCCCCTCCTTCCTGTGGCGCTCCGTCGCCGACGAGGCCGAGCTTGCCAAGCTGCCGGAAGCCGAGCGCTACGGTTCCGAAATCGACGCCCGCCAGGTCTTCGACCGGCTGGCCGGCACCTGGACCTATTGGGGCTACAAGGGCGGCTACTTCAAGTCGGAAGAAGACGCCAGCGCCTTCCGCGACGAACTCGCCTACATGCTCGCCACCCAGCGCGTTGCGCCGAACTCGCCGCAATGGTTCAATACCGGCCTGCACTGGGCCTACGGCATCGATGGCCCGAGCCAGGGCCACTATTATGTCGACCCGTTCACCGGCAAGCTGACCAAGTCGAAGTCCTCCTACGAGCATCCGCAGCCGCATGCCTGCTTCATCCAGGGCGTGCAGGACGATCTCGTCAACGAAGGCGGCATCATGGACCTGTGGGTGCGTGAAGCGCGTCTGTTCAAATATGGCTCGGGCACCGGCTCCAATTTCTCCATGCTGCGCGGCGAAGGCGAAAAGCTGTCGGGCGGCGGCCGTTCGTCCGGCCTGATGAGCTTCCTCAAGATCGGCGACCGCGCGGCGGGCGCAATCAAGTCGGGCGGCACCACGCGTCGTGCGGCCAAGATGGTCATTGTCGACGCCGACCATCCCGATATCGAGGAATTCATCGACTGGAAGGTCAATGAAGAGCAGAAGGTGGCGTCGCTGGTCACCGGCTCCAAGATCGTCAAAAAACATCTCGAAGCGATCATGAAGGCCTGCATCAATTGCGAAGGCCATGATGACGATTGCTTCGACCCGTCGATCAACACCGCGCTGAAGCGCGAGATCAAGGCGGCCAAGAAGTCGGCCGTGCCGGAGAACTACATCTACCGCGTCATCCAGTTCGCCAAGCAGGGCTACACCGCGATGTCGTTCAAGACCTACGACACCGACTGGGATTCCGACGCCTACCTCACCGTTTCCGGCCAGAACTCCAACAATTCGGTGTCGCTGAAGGACAACTTCCTGCGCGCCGTCGAGGACGACGCCGACTGGCATCTGACCGCCCGCAAGGACGGCAAGGTGCTGAAGACGCTGAAGGCACGCGACCTCTGGGAAAAGATCGGCTACGCCGCCTGGGCTTCGGCCGATCCGGGCCTGCATTTCAACACGACGATGAACGACTGGCACACCTGCGCTTCGGCCGGTGCGATCCGGGCCTCCAATCCGTGCTCGGAATACATGTTCCTCGACGACACGGCCTGCAACCTGGCCTCGATCAACCTGCTGCCCTACCGCAATGCCGACGGCACGATCGACATCGCCGCCTACGAGCACACGGTGCGGCTGTGGACCGTCGTCCTCGAAATCTCGGTGATGATGGCGCAGTTCCCGTCGAAGGAGATCGCCAAGCAGTCCTACGAATACCGCACGCTCGGCCTCGGCTATGCCAACATTGGCGGCCTGCTGATGACGTCCGGCATTCCCTATGACTCCGACGAGGGCCGCGCCATCTGCGCAGCGCTCACCGCCATCATGACCGGCACTGCCTATGCCACCTCGGCCGAGATGGCTGGCGAGCTCGGCGCCTTCGCCGATTACGACCGCAATGCGCAGAACATGCTGCGCGTCATGCGCAACCATCGCCGTGCCGCCTATGGCGAGAAACAGGGCTACGAGAAACTCGCCGTCAATCCGGTGCCGCTGGTCGCGTCCGACCTGAAGCAGCAGGAATTGGCCACGCACGCCAAGGCTGCCTGGGACCGCGCCATCGAACTCGGCGAAGAGCATGGCTACCGCAACGCGCAGGCGACCGTGATTGCGCCGACCGGCACGATCGGCCTGGTCATGGATTGCGATACCACCGGCATCGAGCCCGACTTCGCGCTGGTGAAGTTCAAGAAGCTCGCTGGCGGCGGCTACTTCAAGATCATCAACCGCGCCGTGCCGGAAGCGCTGCGCACGCTGGGCTATTCCGAGAGCCAGCTCGCCGAGATCGAGGCTTACGCTGTCGGCCACGGCAACATGAACCAGGCGCCGGCGGTCAACCCCGGCTCGCTCAAGGCGAAGGGTTTTACTGACGACAAGATCGCGGCGCTCAATGCGGCGCTGAAGTCGGCCTTCGACATCAAGTTCGTCTTCAACCAGTGGACGCTGGGCGCCGACTGGGTGAAGGAGACGTTCGGCTTCACCGACGAGCAGCTCAACGACTTCTCGTTCGAGATGCTGCCGGCGCTCGGGTTCTCCAGGAAGGACATCGAAGCCGCCAACATCCATGTCTGCGGTGCGATGACCCTGGAAGGCGCGCCCTTCCTCAAGGCCGAGCATCTCGCGGTGTTCGACTGCGCCAGCCCGTGCGGCAAGATCGGCAAGCGCTCGCTGTCCATCAACAGCCACATCCAGATGATGGCGGCGGCACAGCCTTTCATCTCCGGCGCCATCTCCAAGACCATCAACATGCCCAACGATGCGACGGTGGAAGACGCCAAGGGCGCCTACATGCTGTCGTGGAAGCTGGCGCTGAAGGCCAACGCGCTCTATCGCGACGGCTCGAAGCTGTCGCAGCCGCTCAATTCGTCGCTGCTCGCCGACAGCGAGGACGACGAGGACGACGCGGTCGAGCAGTTGATCGCGGCGCCCGCTTCACAGCGTGCCGTGCAGGTCACCGAGAAGATCGTCGAGCGCGTCATCGAACGCCTCTACCGCGATCGTGAAAAACTGCCGAATCGCCGCAAGGGCTACACCCAGAAGGCAGTCGTCGGCGGCCACAAGGTCTACCTGCGCACGGGCGAATTCGACGACGGCCGCATCGGCGAGATCTTCATCGACATGCACAAGGAAGGCGCCGCTTTCCGAGCGATGATGAACAACTTCGCCATCGCCATCTCGCTTGGCTTGCAATATGGCGTGCCGCTCGAGGAATTTGTCGAGGCCTTCACCTTCACCAAATTCGAGCCGGCCGGCATGGTGCAGGGCAATGACGCCATCAAGAATGCGACGTCGATCCTCGACTACGTGTTCCGCGAACTCGCCGTGTCCTACCTCGGCCGCCACGACCTCGCCCATGTCGACCAGTCGGATTTCGACAAGACGGCGCTCGGACGCGGCATCAACGAAGGCAAGGCGACGCCGTTCTCGAAGGGCCTTACCCGCGGCGCCTCGCCGGTCAAGTTGGTGTCTGGCCTAGGTGGCGAACCCAAGGGTTTTGCCGGATCACCTGCCGCGGCCCCTGCCCGGGTCACCCCAACTGCGTTCTCAGGCTCCAATGTGCTGGCGCTTAAACCAGCAAGCGACGAAGCCATCGCCTACAAGCGCGACTATGAGGAGCGAGCCAAGGAATTGGTCGAAGATATTGTTTCCGAGGAGGCAGCCGATCCCACCGGGTTGTTCACCGACGAAGCAGCGAAAGAAGCGGCCGAGGCAAAGGCGCTTGCCTCTACGCGGCGTCAGCAATCCTTGATGCAAGGCTACACCGGCAACGAATGCTCGGAATGCCACAACTTCACCATGGTGCGGAACGGCACCTGCGAGAAGTGCGATACCTGCGGCTCGACGAGCGGGTGCAGCTGAGAAATCATGCCGCCTCGGCTTACAGTCCGCGAAGTCATTCGCCTGCTGGAGACCGACGGTTGGTATCTGGTTGCAACCAAGGGCAGCCATCGCCAATATAAGCACAAAACCAAAGCCGGCCGCGTCACCGTGGCCGGCAAACCGTCTGAAGAGGTTGCGCCAGGAACACTGAACAGCATCCTCAAGCAGTCCGGTTTGAAGGAGTGACTATATGCGTTACGCGGTGGTGATTGAAAAAGCAGGCAACAATTTCTCTGCCTATGTGCCGGACCTACCCGGCTGCATCGCAACTGGTGCTACCGTGCCAGAAGTAGAAATCGAAATTCGCGACGCTATACGCTTTCACATCGAGGGCTTGCGTGCCGATGGGCTGGAGGTGCCCAAAGGAATCAGTCTCGCGGAATACGTAGAGGCATAAGCGGTAACCTTCAGGACAACCTCCTACCGCGCCCTTAGCGTCTGATCGTCGAACAGCGGCTCGTCCTGCCCCGCCCGAACGAACAGCACCCTCCGCCCCTCACCCGCCGGCGCCTCGAAATACTGAATACCATCCGGCATTTCGCCCCAGTCGCCGCAGGGCGGTTCGGGAACTTCGTCATTGGCTAGCGCCTTCAGCTCTTTCGCATAGGCAGCATCGGGGCTGAATGTGTAGCGTTTGACGCCCGCGGGCACGGTGCCCTCGGTGTAGGGCGTCAGCACGCAGCGGGCGCTGACTGATTTGTCGGTCTTTTCCAGCAACAGGCGCAACACCGCGGCCTCGGCGGTTTCGCCTGATTTGATGTCGAACACCTCGACCAGCGGATCGGGCGCGCCGCCATCGCTGTATTTGATGGCGAGCGCGTTGCCGACGAATTCGAAGTGGATCTGGCGAAAACCGAAATCGCAGCGCTGCACCCAGGCGGCCAGCCCAACCGTCTTGTCGGCCATTTTTTCCCAGACGCATTTGTCGATCGGCGGGCGCGATGGCGCCGGCTCGTCCGCCCGCGCTGCGGCTGATATCGTCGCCGAGGCAAACAGCGTGCAGATCCAGACAATCGGTCTCATGGCGCTATTCATCGCTGCATCCTGTCAATGTGAAGGCGTCCCACGCCGAGCCGTCCGGATTGGCATTGGCGAAATCGGCAAATTCGGTGAAGCCCGCGCCGAAATCGGGCAGCAACAGCCCTTTCGGCGCCGGTGTCGCTTCGCGCGAATTCAGCTGCTCGGCGCCGCCTCCGGTCAAGGCATAGACCTGGCCCATCCATATCCGGCAGAGACCGCTGCCATCCTCCAGCCCCGCTTCGCGGTCGTCGTCGGTGCAGGCGTGGCGGATGGTGCCGAGCGGAAACGAATTTTTGCCATTGGTCCAGGCGATGTCGGCCGGCAAGCGCGTGTCGGTGTTGGGCACGGTCACCGAAAACACTTCGGCCGTCAGTGCCGCCGGCTCATTGTCTAGCGGCCGGAATTGCAACACCGCGCCCGAACGCGGCTCGCGATAGGTGGCGTGGCTGAGCAGACATTCCTTTGCGCTCGCTGCCTGCACGGCGCCGAGCAGAGCCAGGCAAACGACGGCCAGCCTGCGGACGATCATTGGATGTCTTGTCATGAAAGTGGGCGCCTCAGATAAAACCGACCAGCCAAGCCGCGCCGCCCAGAAACGCGGCCGAACAGACCCACAGCAGCCAAAGCCCGCGCACCCTGCATTCGAGCACTGCCGAGGCGGGGTTGGCTGGGTCGTAATGCACGTCGACCTTGCCGCCCTCGGCATAGCTGCGCGCCTGGCTGCTGACGAGGCCGGGCATTGAAGCGGTGACCGTGGCGCCGAAGGTGACGCGGTCTGAGGTGTAGTGCTGGCCTGCGACGCCGTAGCTGTACACGATGCGGGATTTGAAAACGGTGCTCCAGCGTCGGTGGCCGCTGTAGTTTCGTAGCGCCTGCAGACCGGAGGAATCGATGCGGCCGGGCGCGACCGGCCATTTTGCCGCCTGCTCGGCAAGCGACTTCTGGACGAAGGCCATGCGCAGGATCATCAGGCCCATGAACAGCAGCAGCGCTCCGGCGCCGAGGTTCTGCGGCTTGGGCAGGTGCGGCCGGATCGCCTCCAGCACGCCACCGAGCGAAAACACCAGCACCACCGTGCCGATCACCAGCCCGGCCGAGAGCTTGACCATGAACTTGAAGGCGCCGTCCGGCAGGGTGCGTTCGATCACGGCCTTGCCCGGATCGGCCGGATTGTAGAAGACGGTCACTTCAGCGCCGGTGGGAAACTGCGCCAGGGTTTCGGTGACTTCGAAATTCCCCAGATTCTCCTTCACGCTGTAGCGCGAGCTTTGAAATTTCTTTTTACCGACCTTGTATTCGAAGGTGATCGCCGGAAAATTGCGCATCTCGGTGGTGTCGCTGCTGTCCGAGCCGACGCCCGACCTTCTGACTTCACGCGCCTCGACGCGCGACGAGATGATCTTGCCCGGCGCCGGCAGCCAGTGGCTCATCGCCTGCACCTCGCGCCATTTGACGAAAGTGATGAACGACAGACCGCCCGCGATCGCGCAGGCAAATCCGACAATCAGAAATTTGAGCTCTACGTCCACCGCGTCCCCCAGGAGTGTCGGAAGCTGCGAATAGATAGCACGGCGAAGGCAATGTCTTGATTATTCCCGAAGGACGAACCGCCCTTCCTCGGGTATCGAAGCCCCCTCAACTTTGTTAAGAGTCGCCCAAACTGTTAGGAGCCATGAGACCAGGATGACAGCACTGCGCGTTCTCTCGGATGCCTTCATTCCGGAACTCCCGAACCACTACAAAGGCAAGGTCCGCGAGAATTACGATCTGCCGGATGGCCGCCGCATCATCATCGCCACCGACCGGCTGAGCGCCTTCGATGTGATCCTGACCGCAATACCTCTCAAGGGAGAGCTGCTGACGCAGACGGCGCGCTACTGGTTCGAGGAAACGGCGGACATCTGCCAAAACCATGTGCTCGATTATCCCGACCCCAATGTCGTTGTCGGCACCAGGCTCGACATTCTGCCGGTGGAAATCGTTGTTCGCGACTATCTCGCCGGCACCACCAGCACTTCGGTGCTGACGAAATACAAGAACGGCGAACGCGATATGTACGGCATCCGCCTGCCGGACGGGCTGCGCGACAATGAGAAGCTGCCGCAGGCCATCATCACGCCGACCAGCAAGGCGCTCGATGGCGGCCATGACGAGCCCTTGACGCGCGACGAGATCCTGACGCGCGGCCTGTTATCGGAAGAGCAATGGGACACAGTCTCGCGCTATGCGCTGGCGCTGTTTGCGCGCGGCAAAGCGTTGGCCGCGAAGCGCGGCCTGATCCTGGTCGACACCAAATATGAGTTCGGCACGAACAAGGATGGCACCATCATCCTTGCCGATGAAATCCATACGCCCGACTCAAGCCGCTACTGGCTTGCGGCAACCTATGAAGAGCGTTTCAAGGCAGGCGAGCGGCCGCAAAGTTTCGACAAGGACTTTATTCGCGCCTGGGTGACCGCGCGCTGCGATCCCTACAAGGATCGTATTCCGAAAATCCCCGCCGAGCTCATCGAGCAGACATCGCGGGTTTACACGCAGGCCTTTGAGACCATCACCGGCAAGACCTTCACCGCCGATATCTCGGGAAAGACGGTGCTGGACCGCATTCGCGAGAACCTGCGACCTTATTTCTGACGGCGGCTGGCGGCCGCCGGTCAACTTGCCGAGGTCGCGGACACGGACGGTTCTGGCGGAGCGCGCCACGTGCCGAGATATGATCCGCACAGGATGAGCGCGAAAGCCGCTACAATGCCGATATCGAGCGGCTCTGAAAGGACGAGCACGCCGGCTGCCACGGAGACGGCGGGCGCCACATAGGTTATGACGACCGCCCGTTCGGGGCCGATCTCCCGCACCAGCAGAAAATAGGTGGCGAAGGCGATCGCCGTGCAAAACACGCCAAGACCGAGGATTGCGCCAACCACCGTTGTCGACGGCATGGCCGCCGGCCAGGCCAACGCCGCCGGCACGGCGTAGATCAGCGCGGCCCCTGCCAGACAGACTGCCGTCAGCGAGGTTGCCGGCACATCGTTCAGCCAGCGCGACGCGATGATCGAACCCGAGGCATAGCAGGCCGCGGCCATGAGAATCTCGACGACCGCGAGAAATCCGCCACCCAAGGTCGGCAGCGCCAGCACGAAGACACCGGCAAAACCGAGGAAAAGACCGGTCCAGCGGCGTATCCCCAGCCGCTCATCCGAGCCCATCAGCTTTGAGAGCGCGACGGTTACCGCCGGCGTCATGGCAATCAGCAGTCCGGCGGTGGAACTGTCGATGCTGACTTCGCCATGGGTGATCAGCCCCCATGGCAGGATCATCTCGACCAGACAGAATGCGGCGACCGCCGGCCAATGTGTCTTCAGCCATCCGAAACTGCGCTGGACAAGGACGAAGGGCAGCAGCGCCAGGGCGCCGACGGCTGTTCGGGCAAAGACCAGGAAGGGCACCGACACCTCGGCAACCGCCAGCTTGATCAACAAATAGGGAATGCCCCACAGGAGGCTGAGCAGCACGAACAAAAACAGTCCGCGGCGCGTCATGACGGCCTCACAGCCAGAAAGGTGGTCCACTCTTCGCGATCGCGGCCGACGTTGAATTCGTCTCCGACAAGAACCAGCCCGGCGTTTTCAAGGCGGGCCGCGAAGTCGTCCCTGCGCCAGTAGACCGTATGATATTCGCCGCTCTTCTCGCCATCGCCAATGCGCATCGAGACGAGGAAGGCGCCGCCCGGCCGCAACGACCCGGCAATCTTGGCAAGCACCTGGTCGGCCTGCTCGCGCGGCACGTGGATCAGGACGCACAATGCGAGCACCGCGTCGTAGGGGCCGCCGAGATCGTCGGTGATGAGATCGAGAAACTCACCATGCTTGCCGCGTGCGGCCTGCAACTCGAGAAACCGCTTCGTTGCGTCTGTGCGCCGAACCTGGACACCGAGCCCTTCGACGAAGTCCGCATCGTATCCGGGCCCCGAACCGACTTCCAGAATCCGGCCACCTTTGCCGGCGATCTTCACCAGGCGCTTCAGCCATTTCTGTTCTCTTTGGTTCGGAACGTGCCGCACCAGAGCGTCGTAGCGTTCGGCATAGTCCTCATAGGCGTTGATCGTTTGGCGGCTCTTCGCCAGATCCTCGGATGGCACAGTCATCTTTCCCTCCCCTGGTCAAAGAGCTTGCTTAGCCAATGGTGCCGGGAGGCACGCGTCCGTCAAGCATACCGATATCCCTGAGGAAATGATCCGACAGCGAGCGGCGGTCGAGCAAGCCGCGCTTGCGAGGCCTGAACGGCGCGGTGAAGAGGTCGAGCACCGGGCGGCGAAGCGTGTTGTAGAGAGCGATGGTGGTGGTCATTGCCGTATCCTCAGGGTTTGATCCGATGAATGCAGCATGCCGTTTTCCGGGCTTGGTTTCCAATCGAACGTCGCGTAGTATGCATCAGCGGGATTGATGCGTCATGAGCTGGGAACTACCACCATTAGGAGCCATCAGGGTCTTTGAAGCCGCGGCCCGGCTGGGCAGTTTCACCAAGGCAGCCGAAGAACTCGGCATGACCCAATCAGCTGCCAGCTATCAGATAAAGGTGCTGGAAGAACGTGCCGGAACGCCGCTTTTCATAAGAAAAACAAGGCAGATCGCGCTGACCGAGGCCGGACAGCAGCTGGCGCCGCACGCAACAGGCGCGTTCTCGACCCTGGCCGACGCATGGGTCGCCACCAAGGGTGGAGCGACCGGCGTGCTGTCGGTGACGACCATGGAAACCTTCGCATCGAACTGGCTGGCCGTATGGCTTGGAACATTCCAGCTGATGCATCCCGATCTTGCCGTGAAGGTGAATACATCGCACGGGCTGGTCGATTTCACGCGCGGCGACATGGATGTCGGCATTCGCACCGGCAGTGGAAAATGGCCGGGCCTGACGGCTCACTATCTGTTCAAGGCGGACTATACGCCGATGCTCAGCCCGAGACTCGCCGAAAGCGTCGGCGGCATCCACCGCCCCGAGGATCTCTACCAAGTGCCGCTATGCTGTGCCGACGATCCCTGGTGGGAAATCTGGTTCAAGGCTGCCGGCGTGCCGTTCGAGCCCGATCGCGTCATCGCTGGCCCGAAGCTGGGTACGCAGGCCTATGATGCGATGGCGGCGCTGACCGACAAGGGCGCCGCGATCCTCACCAGAAACCTTTACAGCGCCCTGTTGGAAAAGGGCCAGTTGATACAGCCATTCGGCGTGCTTGGATCGGACGGCGACGGCTATTGGCTGGTGCATCTGGAGAGCCGCCGCAACGCGCCCAAAATCAAGGTGTTTCGCGACTGGGTGCTGGCGCAGACGGCAGAGATACGCGAACGCGAAAAGCGCGACAGCCCTCTAGGCACCGCGATAAAACTCGCCCCCGCCTCAACCCTCAGTCCTTGAAGGTCAACCCGTATCTTGCAACCTGTTCCTTCGGCATATCCGCAAGCGCCTGGCGCGTGGTGTAGCCGCCATAGATCACCTTGCCGTTCTTGATCATCCAGTCCTCGACGTCGGCCTCGGTCACCGTCATCCTGTCGCCCATCTTGTACTTGTTGCCATTGACCGGGACGTCGGCGAGCAGGCCGATATAGGAGCCGTCGCTGTAGCCGACCAGCTGCAGCCAGATATGCTCGGTGGCGCCGTTCTGGGTCAGCGGGAATTTTACCGTGTAGGTGCCGGGTGTGCCGGCGTCCATCAATTCGTGGAAGCGCTTGAGGGTCGAGCGGCCGCTGTCCTTGGCGGCCTGCATCGCCTTGTCCTCGGTGGAATAGGACACGACGTTCTGCTTCGACTCCGCCAGCGAAGCGCCACTTCCGCCCGGCATGTGGCCGAGCGAACTGAAAAACCCGTAGCCGACGGCGGCGGCAAGTGCGACAGCCACAACTGGATTGCGCATGGATCCCTCCGAAACCCGATCACGGGCACGTTACCGGAAGGCTGTTGCGATACCGCTAAAGGACACAGTGAGCGGATCGTTAGCGAGACGCTGAAAATTCAACCCAAGGCGCAGCGGCAGGCAGCGCAGGCGCACCGGCACCTGCCTGACGTTCAGTCGGCGTCGGCGACGGTCGTCTGCCCGCCTGCCCATGCCCGCCAGGCGCGCTCGTCGCCATGGAAGACGTTGAGGTCGATGCGGCCGGTCACGCCGTGCGACAGGCCGGAGCCGGAATACTGCCAGAACAGCCATTTGCGGCCGGGATAGACTTTTGAGGGATGCCGCGCGACGGCGCGCAGCCAGAACGGATAATCGAGAAACGCACCCTTGAGATTGTCGCGATAGAAATCCGGCGCGGTGTAGATGATGGGCCGCTGGCCGTAATGGCGCTCCAGCTTGTCCATGAACACCTTCATCTTTTCCAGCACGGTGGCCCGCGACGGCCGCCGCTTGCAGGAAGATTCGCCGTTCCACTCGACATCGATTACCGGTGGCAGCGCGCCTTCGACCCTCGGCACATTGCGGATGAACCAGTCGGCCTGCTCGCCCGCAGTGCGGCACCAGTAGAAGAAATGATAGGCGCCGCGCTTCAGCCCGGCGGCGTCGGCATTGCGCCAGTTCTTCATGAACATCGGGTCGAGATGGTCGCCGCCATCGGTCGCCTTGATGTAGGCGAAGTTGGCGCCCTGGGCACGCAGCTTGCGCCAGTTGACATTGCCCTGCCAGCGCGAGACGTCGACGCCGTGGACGGCAAGGTAGCGTGGCGAAGCCTTGCCGAAATTGATCGGCTTGGCGTCGCGGAAACCGTAGCGGGTGACCGGCGAGGCCAGCATGGCCGGCGCCGCGCGCGTCAACCGCTTCGGCGCAGACATCAGAGCGGCGGGCTCGAGCTGTGGTCTGGTGCTCCCCTGCGGCGTGCCCGCGACGATGGCCTCTTCTTCCTCGACCATGGAAAAGGGCGGCGCATTGTCGGCCACAGCGTTGTCGGCCACCATGTCGGACCGCATCGGCGCGAGGTCGGCGGTCTCCGCCGGAGCCGCTGTGACCGGCGCGCTCGGACGCACGACCGAACTGGTCGTCTCGTTCGACGGCTGCAAGCCATCGACGCCCGCTGTGGACGAACAGCCGGCAAGCCACAGCGATGCCAACATGAAACTGACGACGCCTGAAATCCGCATCTGGACCTGTACGCAAAACACAACAGACCGAAGGCAAACAGACGCCGCCGGACAAACCGGCCTCGATTACTAACGAGAAATTACCAACAAAGTTTGAATCAAGTTATTAGGAATTGGCCCTCTTGTCTTCTCCCCCTGTGGGAGAAGGTGGATCGGCGCGTAGCGCCGAGACGGATGAGGGGTGTTCCAGCGGAGTGAGGCGTTGGCGTTCCCTGGAACACCCCTCATCCGACCGAGCTTCGCTCGGCCACCTTCTCNTGTTCCAGCGGAGTGAGGCGTTGGCGTTCCCTGGAACACCCCTCATCCGACCGAGCTTCGCTCGGCCACCTTCTCCCACAAGGGGAGAAGGGGAAGCCCTTACCTTCCCAGCCATTGCTGCATGCAGCTTTTCGCCACCACATGCGCCGGTGGCACGGCGTCGGCGGCCGGGCGGCGGGCACGTTCGAGCAGCAGGCGAACCTGTTCGGGGCGCACGCGGTCACGCTCCATCACGAGGAGGACCATCGGATCGCTCAAAAGCTCGTCCAGGGTGCTGATTCTGTCGCTCATCGGTCGTCTCCTCGATACCGGCCCGCAGACGACAGATAGGCAGGCAATCATGGCCCGCCAATGACGCTTTGCCGGCTATGTCGTGGTTTCGGGATTAATTTCCGGTAAGGCCGGCGTCAGTTCGGAGGCGGCGCGCCTTCATGGTGCGGCAGGCCGTCTTCGAGCTGCAGCCAAGGCTGCTTCGAGGCGGTCCACATATGCATCTCCGGCTTGAAAAGTGAGGGATCGTCGAGCGAGCCGGTGGTGATGCCGACGATGCCGGCGGAGTCGCGTCGGGAAAACAGCGTGGTGCCGCAAGCGGCGCAAAAGCCGCGCTTTAGGTCCGGAGAGGTGTTGACCGTCGCCACCTCTCCCTCGATGGTGACATCGTCGATGCGAAACAAAAGGCGGGCGTTGAAGGCCGCGCCGATCACCTTCTGGCAGCGCCGGCAGTGGCAGACGCGCTGGTTGAGCGGCGCCGCCTCGGTGCCGTAGCGCACTGCCCCGCAATGGCATCCGCCCTGGTATTTCGTCATCATTCGAACCCATCACACTGAAGGTCTCTTGATGATATCGATAGGTACCTTTCGGTCAATTGAAAAGCCCTGATGGCGCCATCGATTGCGCCGATAGGATCAATGGCTGCGCCAAGGCTCCGTAGCTTCGCAGGCACAAAAAAGCCGACCGCCTCTTCGAGACGGCCGGCATGTATTTTCAGGCAAGCTATTTCGTTTCGCTGAGGACTTCGTCCCAGGTCTTCACCTTGGTTTCGCCATTGAGGAAGGGCAGTGCCGCGGCCGTCAGCTCCGGTGCGAAGAAGACATCGTAGTGGGTGCGATTGGGAATGATGGCCAGCCGGTTCTGCGACAGGTTCTCACGCATCCAGCCGGCATCCTTCAGCCCGCCGCCGAGCATCTGGTAGAACTTGATCTCGTGCTCGGGCTTGTACATGTCGCTGTCGCCATAGGCCAGCATGACTGGCATCTTCAGCTTCGCCACATCGGCGGAATAGTCGTAATCCTTGCGCATGAAATTGCCCAGCGCATCGAGCAGTTTGGGGAAATCGTCGGGACGTGGGGCGACGGCGACGTAGGATTTGTACATCGGCGTGTCCTTCATGAAATCGGCGGCGGCCGCGCTCACCTGCGCCTGCTGGCCGCGCATCTCGTCATAGAAGCCATTGGCGGCGAAGCCGGTCGAGACCAGGACCAGACGTCTCACCGTCTCGGGATGCTGAACGGCCATGCGGAAGGCGACGCCGCCGCCCAGCGAATAGCCAAGCACGTCGACCTTGTCATAGCCGAGCGCCTTGACGATACCAGCCATGTCGTCGCCCATCCCCTCCAGGCTGAAGGGTCGCTCGCCGAGCGCGGTGCGGCCATGGCCCTGCAGGTCGACGGCAATGATGGTGCGGTTTTCCGCCAGTCTAGGCAGCAACGGCGCGAACATGTCGGACGTGCCAAGGCCGCCATGCAGCAGAAGCAGCGGTTCGCCCTTGCCGTAGACGGCATAGTAGTAATTCAGGCCGTCGATCGGCAGCAGGCCGGACTTTTCCGGCTTCGGCATGGCTGTTGCTTCGGTGGTCATGGCGGGCTTGGTCTCCTCTGCATTGGCTGGGCCGGGCGCTGCAAACAAGGCAGCGACCGAGGCAAGAATGGCGAAATAGATTCGTCTGGACATGTCGGTCTCCTCAGGTTCCCCCCAAGGACGAGCGAGCACGCCGCGTGCCGACATGCCCTGCGAAAAAATCCGCGGAAGAATGATCGGTTTGGCTGTTGTCGATCGGTCGCGCGCCTCAGTGGCGCTTGGCTTGCACCAGATAGGCGTCGATCTCGGTCTCGCCGAGCCATTTGGCGGCTTCCAGCCGGTGCAGGCCCTCGACCAGGATGTGGCGCTTGCCGTCATGGCGAACCTGGATCGGCGTCTTCATGCCGTTTTCCAGTATGTCTTCGGCCAGATGCCGGACCGTTTCGGGATGCAGCGTCTTCTTGCGCGCCGTCGGCACGTAGATGTCGTCGACCTTGACCTTCTGCACTCTCAGCATGCCGGCTCCCGAGGCGGAACATACCGCCTCGCCTGAGATAGTCGGTTTGCCGGGTGCGGCCAAGAGCGGCCAAGCAATTGTGTCGTATGCAATTGCTGGCCCGATCGTTTCCATTTGACGCTTGGCCGGCAGATGGCCGAAATGGCGGCCTGTCACTTTTTCGGTGTTCATGACCCATCTGCCAACCGAATTTCCCGATTTCGGACTGACGCCCGAGCAGCGCCGCGAGGCAGTGCGCGGCCATTACTATGAATGGCCGGGAATGGACGGCGAGCGCGGCGAGATCTGGTGCTATTCTGATCGATTTTCCTACCGCGCCGGCGATACCGTGACGCTGCATGTCAGTTCGACAGTGCCGCGCTTCAGCATTGTCATTGTCCGCGACGGCGGCAGCGAGACAAAAGTCTTCGAGCAAACGGGGCTTTCGGCGCGCTGGCAGGATACGCCCGACCAGTGCTCGGTCGAAGGCTGCGGCTGGGAGGCGTCTTTCGAATTTCGCATCGGCAACGATTGGCCATCCGGCGCCTATCGGCTGACGCTGACGGCGGACGGGCGCGAGCCCATCCATTGCCATCACCTCATCATCGTCGCGCCCCTGCCCGGCAAAAAGCCCGGTCGCGTGCTGCAGGTGGCGGCGACGGGCACCTGGCTGTCCTACAACACCTGGGGCGGCTCCAACGCCTATCAGGGTATCACCGGACCTGGCCGCGACCAATATGCGCGCATGGTGTCGACGCAGCGGCCGTGGTGCCGCGGCTTTGTCGTGCTGCCCAAGGACGCGCCGCGCGTGCCCTTGGAGGTCGCGGTGCCGCCGAAAACCGTGCCGCGCTATCCGCACATGGAATGGGCGTACGCCACCGGACATTCGAAGAAATACACCTCCTCCGGCTGGGCGGGCTATGACTGCCACTTCTTCCGCTTTGCCGAGCGCGCCGGCTACGGCGTCGATCTCGCCAGCCAGCACGATTTGCACTTCTCGCCCGAAATCCTCGATGGCTATGACTGCGTGGTCTTCGTCGGCCATGACGAGTACTGGACCTGGGAAATGCGGGACGCCGTCGACAGCTACGTCGAGCGCGGCGGTCATGCGGCTCGCTTTGCCGGCAATTTCATGTGGCAGACAAGGCTCGAGGACGAAGGCCGCCGGCAGGTCTGCTACAAATACCGGGCGCGGGCCGAAGACCCGGCCTATAGCGGCGACGTCACCCGCGCCACCAATTCCTGGGAAGCGCCTGAGATCGGTCGTCCCGGTGCAATGACCTTCGGCCTCAACGCCACGCGCGGCGTCTATGCCGGTTGGGGCGGGTGCGCACCGCGCGGCGTGCGCGGCTTTCCGGTCTATCGGCCCGAGCATTGGGCCTTTGCCGGCACCGGCATCTATTATGGCGACCTGCTTGGCGCCGACAGCCATGTCTATGGCTATGAGGTCGACGGGCTCGATTTCGAGATCCGCGGCGGCCTGCCCTATCCGACACCGGACAGCGGTGCGCCTGACGGGCTGCAGGTGCTGGCCGTCGGCATGGCGAGCCAGGTCGAGGAAAGCGCCGACATCCCGATCGAGGACCAGTTTCTCACCGACGAGGATGGCCGCTTTACGGCCGAAACGCTGTTTGGCGAGGCGACCGACGCCAATCTGGAAAAGGTCAAACGCGGCAACGGCATGATCGTCAATTTCCCGCGCGGCAAGGGCGAGGTTTTCCACGCCGGAAGCTGCGAATGGGTGGCCGGCCTGCTCAGGCAGGATCCGATGGTCGAGCGCGTGACCAGGAATGTAATCGATCGCTACCTCGGAAAGTCCTGACATGCAGAAGCCCTCATCAACTGGTTCAGAAACGCGCGCGCCATCGCACCTGTTCTACCTCTCCAGCCTGCGCCGGCCGCTGATCGACCGCGCCGAAGGCATCTATATGTGGACGCAGGACGGCCGCCGCTTCATCGACGGATCGAGCGGGCCGATGGTCGCCAATATCGGCCATTCCAACCGCAACGTGCTCGACGCCATGAAGCGGCAGATGGACCGCGCCACCTTCGCCTACCGGCTGCATTTCGAGAACGAACCGGCGGAAGAACTGGCGCGGGAACTCGCCGGCAAACTGCCGGAGGGCATGGACCGAATCTTCTTCGTCTCCGGCGGTTCGGAGGCGACGGAATCCTGCATCAAGCTGGCGCGGCAATGGGCGGTCGCGACCGGCCAGCCGAAGCGCTGGAAGGTTATCACGCGTTTTCCCTCCTATCATGGCGGCACGCTGGGTTCGCTTTCGATAACCGGCGACGATGCGCTGGCCGAAACGTTCACACCGATGATGCGGGTGATGCCGACCGTGCCGGCGCCGACGGCATGGCGCGACCGCGACAATCTTTCGATGGAGCAGCGCGGCGTCCGCTATGCCGACATGCTGGAGGAGAAGATCCAGGCCGAGGGTCCGGACAGCGTGCTCGCCTTCATCATGGAGCCGATCGGCGGTGCGGCGACTTCGGCCCTCGTCGCACCGGACAGCTATTATCCGCGTATAGGCGAGATCTGCGACCGCTACGGCATCCTGCTCATCCATGATGAAGTGATGAGCGGCGCCGGCCGCACCGGAAAATTCCTTGGCGGCGACCATTGGAACTGCAAGCCCGACATCGTCGCGCTGTCGAAGGGGCTTGGCTCCGGCTATGCGCCGCTCGGCGCGCTGGCCGCCCCGATGCGGCTGGTCGAGCCGCTGCTGGCGTCGGGCGGCTTCCAGCATGGCCACACCTATGCTGGCAATCCGCTCGCCTGCGCGGCCGGGCTCGCCGTGCTCGGCGAGATGGACCGCCTCGACCTGATCGCCAATGCCGCCGCGATGGGCGACGTGCTGATGGACGGGCTGAAAGGGCTGGCGAAGCGTTTTCCGTTCATCGCCGATGTCCGAGGCAAAGGCCTGCTCACCGGCGCCGAGATGGTTGCCGATCCCGAAACTCTACGGCCGATCGAACAGGGCAAGAAAGCCACGCAGCGCCTGCTCGACCTCGCCTACGAGCGCGGGCTGATCATCTACGGCCGCAGGGTCAAGGGCGGTGTCGACGGCGACAATTTCATGGTGGCGCCGCCGATGATCGTCACGGCTGAAGAGGTCGGCGAGATCATTTCCATCATCGGCGATTCGCTGGAAGTTCTGGCCGCCGAACTCGACCTGCCGGTCGAAGGCTGAGGGCTAAAGAATGGCGCCGAGGAAAGTCATCATCACCTGCGCGGTCACTGGCTCGGTGCACACCCCGTCCATGTCGCCCTATCTGCCGGTGACGCCGGACCAGATCGCGACCGACGCCATCGCGGCGGCCGAGGCTGGCGCCTCAATCCTGCATCTCCACGCCCGCGATCCCAAAGACGGCCGGCCGACCGCCGATCCTGAGGTGTTCATGCAGTTCCTGCCGCGCATCAAGCAAGCGACCGATGCGGTGATCAACATCACCACCGGCGGTTCGTCGCTGATGACGCTCGACCAGCGGCTGGCGGCACCACTGCGGGCCGAGCCGGAAATGTGCTCGCTCAACATGGGCTCGATGAATTTCGCGCTGTTCCCGATGCTCGACAAGCCAAGGGAGTGGCAGCACGAGTGGGAACCAAAGCTGCTCGAAGCCACGCGCGACACCATCTTCAAGAACACCTTTGCCGATATGGAAGGCGTGCTCGAAAAGCTCGGCAAGGGCTGCGGCACGCGCTTTGAGTTCGAATGCTACGATGTCGGCCATCTCTATTCGCTGGCGCATTTTCGCGACCGCGGGCTGGTGTCGGGGCCGCTGTTCATCCAGTTCGTGATCGGCATTCTCGGCGGCATCGGCGCCGATCCCGACAATCTCATCCATATGAAGCGCATCGCCGACAAGCTGTTCGGCGACAGCTACCAGTTCTCGGTCCTGGCAGCAGGCCGCAACCAGATGCCATTGATCTCGATCGCGGCGGCGATGGGCGGCAATGTCCGCGTCGGGCTGGAGGACAGTCTCTATGATGGCCGCCAGCTGGCGAAATCCAATGCCGATCAGGTGCGCAGGATACGTGGCATTCTCGATGGCCTGTCGCTGGAGGTGGCCACACCGGCGGAGGCGCGGGAGATGCTGGCGCTGAAGGGTGGGGACCGGGTGGCGTTTTGAGATGATTGAGATGGCGGCGCCCAGTCGCACCCCCCTCTGTCCTGCCGGACATCTCCCCCTCAAGGGGGGAGATTGGATGTCGCCACGGCCTTCGCAAACTTCCAAAGTTGCAGGATGGACGGCAGCGCAGAAACTGCTGATCTCCCCCCTTGAGGGGGAGATGGCCGGCAGGCCGGAGGGGGGTGCCTTGGCATCATACCTCCAGTGACTGCCTCGCCTAAAGTCACCCTCCGCTCCGGCACCATCGACGACGTCGACACCATCCACGCCGCGTTGCTCAAGCTTGGCACCCATATCGGCGCGCATCAGGAGATCACGTCCACCGCAGGCGATCTCCGCCGCTACGGCTTTGGCGACAAACCCGCCTTCTCCACCCTGATCGCCGAGATCGGCGGCGATTTTGCGGGGCTCTGCCTGCATTTCCCGATCTTCTCGACATGGATGGGGCGGCCCGGCGTCTATATCCAGGACCTCTATGTCGAGGACCGGTTTCGCGGCCGCAAGATCGGCGAAAGACTGCTGCGCCGGGTCGCGCGCGACTGCCGCCGGGATGGCGGCGCCTATCTCAGGCTGTCCGTCGACACCGACAATGACGGCGCCAAGGCTTTTTATGAGCGGCTGGGCATCGCCTGGTCGAGCTACGAGCAGACGCAGAAGATTGTTGGCGATGCCTTTTTCGCCTTTGCCGATGCAGCGCAGGATGGGGACGCGGAATGAAAGCCTTCTTTGCCGAGGAGCAGAAACGCCACGACCCGAAGGCCTTTCTGTCCAGCGGTGCGCCGCAGCCCAATCCCGAACAGCCGGAGCGGGTAGAGCGATTGTTAGCCGGCGCGAAATCCGCCGGATTGATGATCGAGCGGCCCAGGGAACATGGCCTAGGCCCGGTGGCGGCCGTGCATACGCCGGAGTATCTCGCCTTCCTCGAACACATTTTTGCGCGCTGGCAGCGCATCGAGGGCGCATCCGCGGAAGTCATGCCCAACATCCATCCACTGGCCCGCACAGGGTCCTATCCGGCCTCGGCGGTCGGCCAGGCCGGCTACCACATGGCCGACACCGCTTGCCCGATCTCCGCCGAAACCTGGCAAAGCGCGCTGTGGAGCGCCTGGAGTGCAGTCGAGGCAGCCGAAGCGGTGATATCGGGCGCGCCTGCCGCTTATGCGCTCTGCCGGCCGCCCGGCCACCACGCCTTTGCCGATGTCGCCGGTGGCTTCTGCTTCATCAACAATTCGGCGGTCGCAGCCCAGGTGTTGCGCAAGCAGGCGGCGCGGGTGGCGATCCTCGATGTCGACCTGCATCACGGCAACGGCACGCAAGGCATCTTTTATACGCGTTCCGACGTCCTGACGGTGTCGCTGCACGCCGATCCGGTGCGCTTCTATCCGTTCTTCTGGGGCCATGCCGATGAGCGCGGCGAAGGTCCGGGCCTCGGCTATAATTTCAACCTGCCATTGCCGCGCAAATCAGCCGACGCGGCGTTTCTGGAGGCCCTCGAAGTGGCGTTCCAGCGTATCCGCGCCTTTTCGCCGGACGCGCTGGTCGTGGCGCTCGGTCTCGATCCGTTCGAGGGCGATCCGTTCGGCGGGCTTTCGGTGACCACGCCCGGTTTCTCGCGGATCGGCGAGGCAATTGCCAAGCTTGGCCTGCCGACGGTTATCGTCCAGGAAGGCGGCTATCTCTGCGACGCGCTCGGCGACAATCTCACGGCGTTCCTCACCGGTTTCGGCGGCAAACAGCGATAGCTGACTAGCGCTGCTGCCTCAGCATGGCGATCACCCGGTGCACGCTTTCCAACGTCTCGTCGATCTCTGCCGCCGTGTTGTAGTGCGCAATACCGATGCGCACGACTCCCTGCTCGGCCGGAATGCCGAGATGGTGGACGATCTCCCAGGCGTAGTTGTGACCCGACCATAGAAAAATGTTCTCGGCATTCATCTGCCGCACGATCGTCTCTGGCACGATGCCGTCGACGGTGAAGGACACGGTCGGCACGCGCTCAATGACACGCTTCTGATCTGTGATGCCGCGGATGGTCAGGCCCTCAATGGCGGACAGCCCATCGATCAGCCTCAGCGCCAGCGGGTTTTCGTAGGCGATCGACACTTCGTATGCCTTTGCGATCTTTTGCCTTCGCGAACCGCCCTCGCCGGCCGCAGCACCGAGTTCGGCGAAGTAATCGACCGCTGCGGTAAGTCCGGCCATCAGTTCGATCTGCGGCGTGCCGAGTTCGAAGCGCTCCGGCAGGCCATTGGAAGAGCAACGGCATTTGTAGGGTTGCAGCGCATCGATGATGTCGCGGCGTCCCCACAATATGCCCATATGCGGGCCGAAAAATTTGTAGGCCGAGCAGATCAGGAAGTCGCAGCCGAGATCCTGCACGTCGACCAGCCCGTGCGGCGCGAACTGGACGGCATCGACATAGACCAGCGCCCCGGCCTGTTTGGCAATTCGCGTCAGCGCCTTGACCCGGTTGATCGAGCCGGTGAGGTTCGAGGCATAGTTCAGCGCCACGAGCCGAGTCTTGTCGGTGAGCAGAGCGCTGAGCGCCGCCTCCTCGACCTGCCAGCTCTTTTCGTCGAAGGGCAGGAAGCGCACGACGAGGCCAAGATCTTCGGCCAGCTGCAGCCAGGGCGAGACGTTGCCCTCATGATCCATGCGGGTGACGATGATCTCGTCGCCCGGCTTGAAGCCGCGGCCGAGCGTGCGCGACATGTGATAGGTCAGCGTCGTCATGTTGGCGCCGATGATTATTTCCTCCGCGCTCGCTGCACCCAGGAAATCGGCCATCGCCGCATGGGCGTCGTCGAACACCTTTTGCGCGGCAAGCGTGGTTTCGAAATAGCCGCCGAGATTGGCGTTGGTGGTGAGGAGACAGCGCGCCACCGCGTCGGCAACCGCTTGCGGCACCTGCGTGCCGGCCGGATTGTCGAGATAGATGCGCCGGCGGCCCTTGTCGGTCAGGTCCAGCGCCGGAAATTTTCCCCTGACGGTCTCGATCGGAAAATCCATGGCTGTCCCTTCCCCTTGTCTTTGCTCGGCAATTCCGGCCAAATGGTCTGCTTATGGGCACGGATTGCCGACGCGCTGGTGGATCGCATCCACGCCCTTCTGCATCTCGTCGGTCCAGGTCACGTCGGCTGACGACAGCGCCATCTCAAGCTGGGCAATCGTCGTCGCGCCGATGATGCTGGAAGTGACGAAAGGCCGGCTGGCGACATAGGCGTTGGCAAACAGCGCCGGTTCAAGGCCGAAGGAACGCGCCAGTTTATTGTATGCGAGCTGCGCCTCCGCCGCATTTGGCGTCTCGTAGCGCTGGCCGCGGTTGAACAGCTGCGAGCGCGAACCCTGCGGCCGTGCGCCATGGTCGTATTTGCCGGTGAGATAGCCCTGCGCCAGCGGCGAATACGCGAGAAAGCCGACATCCTCGCGTTCGCAGGCCTCGGCGAGGTTCACCTCGAACGTGCGGTTGACCAGATTGTAGGCGTTCTGCAGCGAAACGACGCGCGGGCCGACGCCCTTGTCGGCCTCGGCGATGAAGCGCATGACGCCCCAGGAGCTTTCGTTCGACAGGCCGAGATGGCGGATCTTTCCCGCCTTCACGAGCTCCTCGAAGACGGCGAGTGTCTCGGCGATCGGCGTCTCGCCGGGCGGCGCGCCAACGGCATCGGCACGGCGCGGCACAGCACCCACGCGGGTCGGGTTGGCGCCCCAGGGGATGTCGCGCTCCGGCCAGTGGATCTGGTAGAGGTCGAGATAGTCGGTGCCGAGCTTGGCCAGCGATTTGTCGATGGCGTCAAAGATGTCGGCGCGCACCAGTTTTGACGGCCGGTCGCCACGAAACCAGCGGTTGGCGGTGCGGCCGACCACTTTCGAGGCCAGGATGACCTTGTCGCGATTGCCCTTGGCCTTCATCCAGCTGCCGATGAACTTCTCCGTCCGCCCCTGCGTCTCCTCCTTGGGCGGTATCGGGTAGAGCTCGGCCGTGTCGATGAAATTGACCCCGCGCTCAAAGGCCAGATCCATCTGCGCATGGCCTTCGGCCTCGGTGTTCTGCTCGCCCCAGGTCATCGACCCCAGGCAGATCTGGGTAACAAGAAGATCGGTCCGACCGAGACGGCGTTTGTGCATGGGGTTTCTCCGGCGGGAGGTTTGCGCGGACGGCGCGGGGAGGAGATTCCAGCATAAAGCAAAGGCTGCGGCTTCTCCAACCCCCTGCCGGCTCCGGGTGGTGCCTCAGTTTGAATTCCTGAGCCACGGGATAGTCGCACGGCATTCACTCTCAGCCGCCTCAGCGGTCTCGTAAAATCCTCCTCCGAAGCTGTTTTCGGAGGGTGCCCAGTAAGCATATCTCTCGTCGAGACCGTGTTCGCCTTCGTACCAAGCGTCCTCACGGAACGTGTAATAAGAAGCTTCACCTACTTCAAATCTGACGATATTGGCCCGTGCAAGCCGATCATCTCGATAGATCGTTTTGAGTACAGTGCTCATCCCAGTCGCTTTTTTTGCAAGGTCCGCGCTTTTCCGGCTTTGGCGCAACGCGCGTCCATCTTCTCGCAACGCTCTTTCATCGACCAGGCTGATACACTACTCGGCTCCAACCTTTGCGTGAATTGTGAGAGTGCTCTAACGGCGTGCCCCAGCCAAAGCCCGCCGCTTGGCTTCGTCGATCAACATGTTGGCCACCTGCATGCGGATCATGGCGCGCTGGCGCAGATGCGGCGCGACACGGTCGGGATGGTTGGCGAAAGCGAAGCTGCGGCGCATGCGGCCGAGATCGGCGTTCTTGACGGGATGATCGAGGCCGAGTTCGACCGCGATTGCGTCAGGATCGATCGGTGGCAGCTTCTCCTCGGGCTTTGCTTCCTCGCCGGCCAGTGCCAGCTTGGCCTGGTCGAGAAGGGCTGCGAATTCGGCGGCAAGATCGGACCCCGCTTCGCGATACTCGGCCGTGAAGGTTTCGCCGGAGACCTTGATGCGGCCGGAATGAAGCTCGTCGGCCACGGAGAGATAGTCGAACGGGATCGACGGCCGCGCGCCTGTCTCCCCGCCAGCCTCGTCCTTGTCGGAGGCGACGAACAGATCGTCGAGCAAGGAAGCGAAATCCCGCTTGGCGCCGATGTCAGCCTCCCCCTCGTTTTGCGCATGCGAACAGAGCCGGTCGCACCATAGAACCGGCTCGTTAAAAATGAATGCCACTGATCTTAACCAGTTTAGGCGTTCGCCGGGCTTGCGCGACCGGTTGATGGTGCAGCTCAACAAAAAGCCGGACTGCATTTGCATGCAGTCCGGAAATTCGCCAGGAGTGGCGAGGAAAAGCCGGCCATGTGCCAGCGTCTATGCATACGGTGGGGATGCGCCACAAGTTTCAGCGCACGCGGCAATTGTGCCGAAAAAAATTCGCTTGGAATGGCTGCCATGCAAATGCTGCACTGCACAATCTTCACAATTTTCCTATACTCGGCGCCGTGGAGGATCAACAAGGGGCCGAATCATGGGGTTCTTCACTGAAATGTTTGCCCGTCCGCGTCCGCAGGAGCATCTGCGTTATCGTTCCGCACTGGCGTTGCTGCATTCGATGAGCAATGCCGACCGCGCCGACATCGGCATCAAGCCGGCCGACTTCCCGCGCATAGCCCGCGAAATGTCCGTGCGCTGAACCAGCGCGAGACGAGGTTTCCCGGCAGCGACCGGGAAACCTCGGAATGCCGAATTCGTCAACGATTCCCGAGATAGGCACCCTTGGTCAGCGGCACGCCATTGTGGCGCAGGATGTCGTAAGCCGTGGTCACGTGGAAATAGAAGTTGGGCATGGCGACATGCAGCAGATACTGCATGCCTGGCATCGAGGCTTCGCGCTGGCCAAACTTCAGTTCGACCACCCTTTCATCCGAACCCTCGAATTCGGCGGCTGAGAATGACGCCAGCAGATCGAGCGTCTTGGTCAGGCGCGCCTGCAACTCGGCGAAGGTCGCTTCATTGTCTTCGTATTTCGGCACCTCGCGACGGGCCAGCCGTGATGGCGCGCCCTTGGCGTGGTCGGTGGCGACCTGCACCTGCCTGACCAGCGCGTACATGTCGGGCGCCAACCTCGCGGTCAAAAACACCTGCGGGTCGATCTTGCGCTCGGTTGCATTCTGTTCGGCCGCCGACAGCACGCCGGACAGCGCCTTCAGCCTGGCCGAAAACACCGGCACCGAGGCTTCATACATCGATAGTGTCACGTTCAAATCTCCATTGCGGCTGAAGCGCCGACGGCGGGACGTAGCGCCTTCCCGGAGGATTTTTCAAGCGTCACCACGTCGCCGCAATCTCTATGATAGACTCCTTTCGTGGTGGAGATTCTCCGATGAGACGCGTCTTTCTGGCAGCGGCCGCCTTTTGCTCCCTTGCCGCATCCGGCCAGGCTGTGTTCGCCGACGATGAACCGGCAGCCGATGACCAAGCCCCTTACGTCGATGACAGGTCGGACGCCGCAGCCGTCATCCGCTCGCTCTACAGCGCCATCAACCGGCACGAATTCGCCCGCGCCTGGGCTTACTACGGCGATACCAAGCCGGCAAAGGATTTTGATACCTTCGTCAAGGGCTATGACGGCACCGACAAGGTCGACGTCGAAACCGGCGCCATTTCCGATGAAGGTGCGGCCGGCAGCATCTATTACAGCGTTCCGGTCGCCATCCGCGCCACCGACAAGGACGGCAAGGAAGCAGTTTTCGCCGGCTGCTACACGCTGCGCCAGGTCAGCGCTCAGATCCAGGCCCCGCCGTTCCGACCGATCTTTATCGACAAGGGCGCGCTGAAGCCATCCAAGGCCGATTTCGAGGGGGCGCTGCCGCCAAGCTGTGGTGACGGGCCGCCGCCGCCGAAGAAGGACACCGCACTCGAGCACGTGAAGAAACTGTTCGCCGCTGATTATGGCGATCAGTGTGACAAGCAATTTCTCGGCGAGGAGCCGAACATCTTTTCGATCAAATACAAGGCAAAGGACGCGGCTGCCAGCGATCCCGACAAGGAAACGCGGCTTTTCGAGTTCTACTGCCAAGCGGCAGCCTATAACGCAAGTTCGGTCTACTACATGACCGACGAAGTATCGGGCGTGCGGCAGTTGCAGTTCACCGAGCCCGAAATGGATATCCGTTACGAGAACAATGACAGCGACGGCAAACTGCTGGGCATGGATATCATCGGCTTCCGCACAACCGGCTGGGCGGCCAATTCCGAATATGACGAAGAAGCCAAGACGCTGACCACGTTCAACAAATGGCGCGGCATCGGCGACGCCTCGGACAAGGGGATATACCTGTTCCGTAACGGCGATTTCTCCCTCGTCCAATATGATGTGGACGCGTCTTACGATGGCGAGGAGAACCCGCAGACGGTGGTCGACTACAACACCGCGCCGTAGGGGTCTTAGCAGGAACCGCCGCGCTCAAGCAGTCCTTCACATTCGCCTTCTCGTTTCAGGCCGGGAACGCATCGGCCGGAAGAAGGCGCGAATGTCTTCGACCAGAAGACTCGGTTCCTCCAGCGCAGCGAAATGGCCGCCTCGCGGCATCGATGTCCATCGCTGAACGTCAAAGACCCGCGCCACCCAGGATCGAGGCGGCATCGGCAACTCGCGAGGGAAAAGCGCTACCCCAAATGGCGGCGAAACGCGTTCCAGCGTCTCGAACGCAAGAGGGAACAGTCGATTCTCCTTGTAGAGCCGCAAGGACGAGGTGAGCGCGTTGCTGAACCAATAGAGCGAAACATCCGTAAGGAGCGTGTCCATGCCGAAGGTGCGCTCCACGTCACCGTCGCAATCGCTCCAGCTACGGAACTTCTCGATCATCCAGGCTGCGAGACCGATCGGCGAGTCTGTCAGAGCATAAGCAAGCGTCTGAGGCTTCGTGCCCTGCAGATGGGCATAGGCGCCCTCCGTTGCCGTCCAGGCCGCGGCGTTGTCCAGAAAGGCCTGCTCCTCAACGGTGACGGGTGGCAGACCTGCACCCAAGGGTGGCCGATAGCTCCCGGGAATGTAATTGACGTGGACGCCAAGCACGCTTTCGGAATGGAGCCGTGCCATCCAGGCGGAAACGCCCGCCCCGATGTCGCCTCCTTGGGAAGCGAAGCGGTCTTAGCCGAGCCCCCGCATCAACTGTACCCATAACTCCGCGATGCGGCCGGAATGGAAGCCTGGTTCCGTCGGCGCCTGGGAAAAGCCGTATCCGGGCAAGGAGGGAACTACCACGTGGAAAGCGTCGGCCGGGTCACCACCATGGGCAGCTGGGTCTGCCAGCAATGGAATGACGTGTTCCATTTCGATGAACGAGCCGGGCCAGCCATGCGTTATGATCAGCGGCAGCGGCGCCGGTCCGTTGCCTGGCTGGTGGACAAAGTGGACATCTAGGTTGTTCAGCCTCGTCAGATATTGCGGCAGCCGGTTCAGCCGCGCCTCTTGCACTCTCCAGTCGAAGCGGTCTCGCCAGTAATCCGCAAGGCGCTTGATGAACGGCAGGTCGGCCCCATCACTCCAGCCCGCTTCGCTTAGCGGAATTGGCCATCGTGTTGCGCTAAGCCGGCGCTGGAGATCTTCAAGTTGTTCGTTCGGAATTTGGATCTTGAAGGGGTGAGCGTCCATCGCTGTGCTTCCGATCTGTTGGATCATATCAGCCTACCCCAGTAAGGATATCGGCCGAACCATGATCGCCAAAACCAACGGGCACCTCTGGGCCATATGCCTCAGGGCGCTTTTGACAGCATCCAGTTCAACGTTTGGCGCCAGTCCACCATGCGGATCGGCGTGCCGTGGGTGCCCGTTTCAAAACGGACGAACCGGGTCGGATAGGCTTTCGAGTTCGCAATGATGGAGCGGAAGAAGGCTTCCTGTTTCTCCACGGGAAAGACCGGGTCCTTGCTGCCCTGGCCGAAAAACACCGGCACGTGACGCCTGTAAGCCGGGCTCGAAAGGAAGCTGTCATCCCATAGCGAGCCGAGCAGCAGCAGCCCGCTGATGCGCCGTCCGGTATCGTCGCGGCCGGCAAGTTTCCAGCACAGCGCACCACCCATCGAGCCGCAGGCGACGAAAATCTTCGCGTCCGGCGAGGCCTCGGCATAGTGGCCGATCAGGGCTGCGATCTGCGCCGCGCCCTTGTCGCCGAAATCGGTGAAATCGGGTGAGAGATAAAGGCCGCCATTGCCGGCCATCAGGTTCTTGATGCGGTTGAAATTGCCGCCGAAGGTGAAGTCGTCGACACCCTGCTTGCGGCTGCCGCCCTGCCCGTGCAGGTAAAGCACGATGATGCCGGCGCCATCGGTCTTGCCGACAGCGACATGCCTGACATCCCCGGCATCGGTTTTCAGCATCAAATCCTGCTGCACCTTGCGCACGCCGGTGTCGGTATACTGCGCATGCACGCGCTTTTCCGGCACTTCGTCGCGGTCGTTGATGTCGCGCATCTCGCGATAGTCGATGACGGTGTAGGCGCCTTTGTCCGTGGACGAGAGCGTCGCCGGATAGGCGAAGAGGTCATCCTTGTAGGGTTTTAGTTCGAGCGCGTCGGCGTGGGCGGCAGAGAACAGGAAAAAGAGCGAAATCAGAAGGCTATGGAGCGCGGCCGCCCCCCTCTGGGCTGCCGGCCATCTCCCCCTCAAGGGGGGAGATTGGATATCACGCCGCCTTCCGCCAATCTTCAAAGCTGCAGGATAGACGCCGCCATCGAGGCTGCTGATCTCCCCCCTTGAGGGGGAGATGGCCGGCAGGCCAGAGGGGGGTAGAAGCGCTGAGGCAAGTAAAGAGAGAGCCATGCTAAAGGCATGCGTTTTTCGGCTTCGCTTTGTCAATCCTGCAGCACGCCGCCGGCGTCTTCCAGCGCCTCACGGGTGTCGACATCGATCGACGCGCCGTCGCCGATCTCGACGTCGATGACATCCAGTCCCTCGGCCTCGACCAGATGGCGGGCGCCGGTGTCGCCCTCGAGGTGAGCGATGCCTCCAAACAGCGCGCGTGGCAGCAGCACCGGATTGCCGCGGCGGCCGTCATGGGCGGCACGCACCACTGAGCGGCCGCCGTCCCTACGGAAGGCCTCGATCAACCGGTCGAGATCGGCCGATGAGATACCCGGCATGTCGCCGAGGACGATCATGGCGCCGGCCGCCTCGGCTCCAACGCGGGCAATGCCGGCTTTTAGAGACGAGGAAAGGCCGTCGGCAAAATCCGGATTGTCGGCGAAGATCACGTCGAGGCCGGTCAAGGCTTGGTGCACCCGCTCACGCTGGTGGCCGGTGACGACAACGGTGCTGGTTGCCTTCGAGGCCAGTGCGCGCTCGACTGTCCGGCGCACCAGCGGTTTGCCGTCGAACAGCGCCAGAAGCTTGTTCGGCCCGCCCATGCGGCTGGAGCGACCGGCGGCCAGAAGCACGATCTCGACCTTCAGCCCGGCTCTCGCCGGCAGCGGCTCGCGCGGCTGCGGCCGGGTCGGGATTTCCATCAAGAGGCCGCCAACGCCCATGCCGGCGATGTCCTTGGCGGTGACGTCGAGACCGGCGATCAGCCTGTCGAGCACCCAATCGAAACCGTTCTCCTTGGGGCTGCGGGCGCAACCGGGCGCGCCGATGACGCGCTTGCCGTCGAGCGTGCCCAGCACCAGCAGATTGCCGGGATCGACGGGCATGCCCGCGCGGATCACCGTGCCACCTGCTGCCTCGATCGCCGCCGGAACGACATCGTTGAAATCGCTCATCGCCGAGGCGCCGAAGATCACCACCATGTCGTTGTCGCGCGCCAGCGCGGCGGCGGCCTCGGCGACGGGCGCAATTTCGTGCGGCGTGCGGCGCTCCGTCGTCAGCCGGCCGCCGGAGCGTGCCAGCCGCGCTTCGGTGACGCGTAGCGTCTTGTCGAGCACGCTCGCCTTGATGCCGGGCAGCACCGTCTGGATGACGCCGATGCGCACCGGATGGTAGGCGTTGACGGCGAAGATCTCGCCGCCGGCGCAGATCTTTGTCACCGCATCGACAAGGGCCGAGGCAACGGCGAACGGGATGATCTTGACCGTCGCCACCATCTGGCCCTGCTCAACCGGCGCGTGCTGCGCCAGCGTGGCGATGGTGATGGTCGGGTCGACCGCATTGATGGCGTCGATCATGGCGGCATCGACGGTGAAGAGACCGGCGGCCTTGGCATGGAGGTTGACGCGGCCGGTCGCGGCCGGTTTTGCCTCTATGTTGCGGTGGGCCATGCTGGCAGCAATCTTTTCGGCCGCCGCATCCTCGCTGAGGTCATCGGCGGCAAGCACCGCCACGACGATCTCGGTAATGCCGGCCGCCTTCAGCACCGCCACGTCCTGCGTGCTCAGCCTGTGCGCCTTGCGGAAACGCCGCTCGCCCGCCGTCGTGGCATGCGCCAGCACCGCGCCTTGCGCCTTGTCGATTGGAACCGGACCGAATCTCACGCCGCAGCGCCTTTCGATTCCAGCCCGCGCGAGCGAAAGGCGTGGATCGTCTGCGCCAGGATGGCGACGGCGATCTCGGCCGGGCTCGCCGCGCCAATGTCGATACCGATCGGTGCGTGGATGCGGGCGATCTGGTCGGCGCTGGCGCCGAGCGCCAGCAGGCGCTCGACGCGCCTGGCGTGTGTTTTGCGGCTGCCGAGTGCGCCGACATAGAAACAGTTGGCGTCGAGCGCGGCCTTCAGTGCGAAATCGTCGATCTTCGGATCATGGGTTACGGCGGCGAGCGCCGTATAGCTGTCGAGCGGCTGGCGTTTCAGCACATCCTCCGGCCATTCGGCATGGAGTGCTACATCGGGAAAACGGTCCGGGGTGGCGAAGGCGGTGCGCGGATCGACGATCTCCAGGGGATAGCCGGCGATCCTGGCCATCGGCGCCAGCGCCTGACTGATATGGACGGCGCCGACTACCACCAGGCGCGGCTGCGGCAAATGCGCGTTGAGGAAGAAGGTGCGCCCTTCAGCCTCGACCGAACCGGAATTGCCGGTGCGAAATGCCTTGGCGATCGCTTGCCCGAGATCGCCGGCAACCTGGTCGCCTTCGCGCACGATGCGGTCGCGGCCGTCGCCGAGATCGGTGACCAGGATCGCGGCGCGGCGGGCCCGGCGTTCGGCATTGAGCGTTTTGAGAGCGTAGGGATCCATGCCTAACCAAGCCGCTCCACATAGACCTTGATGCGGCCGCCGCAGGACAGGCCGACCTGCCAGGCGGTTTCGTCGGCAACGCCGAACTCCAGCATTTTGGCCTTGCCGCTATCGATGACGTCGATCGCCTCGCTTACCACGGCGCCCTCGACGCAGCCGCCCGAGACCGAGCCGTGGAAATTGCCTTCGGCGTCGATGACCAGATGACTGCCAACCGGCCTCGGCGCCGAACCCCAGGTCTCGACCACAGTGGCGATGGCGACATCCTTGCCGTCCTTCATCCAGCCTTCCGCGATGATCAAGGGGTCGCGGGCCTCATCGAGATAGATGCTGTTGTCCATGATCGCTTGCCTCAAAGTCTGTTTTTCTCTGGGAGCCTGTTTTCGGAATCCAATATGGCTATGCGGCGCGCCTGACACCAGCGTCCAGCCAGCGACGCGGATCGACCGAAGCGGCGGATTTCTTGTCCAGCGAGGCGCAGAGGTCGGCCAGCGCATCGAGATTGTGTACCGAGCGGAACTCGTCGACATGAGGCAGCATCGCTCTGACGCCGCGGGCGCGGGCCTCGAAACCGTCGAAGCGCAATAGGGGATTCAGCCAGATCAGCCGCCGGCAGGATTTGTGCAGGCGATCCATCTCCTCCGACAGGCCGGCGACATCGTCGCGCTCCAGCCCGTCGGTGATCAGCAGCACCACCGCACCCTGCCCGAGCACGCGGCGTGACCAGTGCTTGTTGAACTCCGCCAGCGTATCGCCGATGCGGGTGCCGCCCGACCAGTCCTTCACCGCCGCCGAGCAGTCGGCAAGGGCGGCATCGGGGTCGCGATGGCGCATCTGCCGCGTGAGATTGGTCAGCCGCGTGCCGAAGACGAAGGTGTGCACGCGCCGCCGTTTTTCGGTCAGCGCATGCAGAAAGTGCAGGAAGATGCGCGTGTACTGGCTCATCGAACCGGAGATATCGGCGAGAACCACCAGCGGCGGATGCACTTCGCGGGCTGAGCGGAATTTCGGCAGGATCAGTTCGCCGCCGGTGCGCGCGGCCGAGCGCATCATGGCGCGTGGATCGATACGGCGGCCATGCAGGTCTGCCTTGAAGCGTCGGGTACGGACCATGTCGAACGGCAGCCGCAGCCGGGCAATCGCCTTCTTGGCGTCTGCCATCTCGTCGGCATTCATCTGGGCAAAGTCCTTGCCGCGCAGCACTTCATTCCCGGAGAAGGTTAGCCGGGCGTCGACTTCGATCTCCGGGATTTCCCTGACCGGCCGATTCTTCTCGTGGCCTTCGAACATGGCCTGGCTGACGCGGTTTTCTGCCGCGCGCGGCTTTTGCTTCTCCCTGGTGTCGGGCGCCACCGGCGAGAACATCACCAGAAGTTTCTCGATCAGCTCGCGCGATTTCCAGAACAGCCGGAAGGCTTCGTCGAAAACAGGGTGATCCTCGTGCCGCGACACCAGCACGGCATGCAGCGTCCAGTAGAAATCGTCGCGCGAACCGATGCCGGCTGCCAGCACCGCCTCGATCCCATCCTTGACCGAAGCCGGCCCGACCCGCATGCCGGATTTGCGCAAGGTGCGGGCGAAATAGACGATGTTGTCGGCGATGCGCCCGTCTTCCGTCGCCTCTCTGGGTTCGGTCTCTTTGGGGTAAGCACCCGGCGCCTTCACTGCCCTACTCCGCCGCCGCCAGTTCGGCCTTGACCTCATCGAGGATGCGCCGGCCCTCGCCCGCGCCGATGCGGGCAATGTCGTCCTGGTATTTCAGCAAAACGCCGATCGTGTCGGAGACGGTTTCGGGATCGAGCGCCACCTTGTCGAGTTCGGTCAGCGCGCCGGCCCAGTCGATGGTCTCGGCAACGCCCGGCGCCTTGAATAGTTCGACTTGGCGCAGCTTCTGGATGAACGACACCACTTCGGCCGAAAGCCGGCTGTTGGCCTGCGGCACCTTGCGCCGCACGATCTCCAGCTCGCGCTCGGCATTGGGATAATCGACCCAGTGATAGAGGCAGCGCCGCTTCAGCGCGTCGTGGATTTCGCGGGTGCGGTTGGTGGTGATGATGACGATCGGCGGCTCCTCCGCCTTGATCGTGCCAAGCTCGGGCACCGTCACCTGGAAATCGGACAGGATTTCGAGCAGGAACGCCTCGAAGGCTTCGTCGGTGCGGTCGAGCTCGTCGATCAGGAACACCGGGGCCGCACCCGCCTTGCCGGTCAGCGCATCGAGCACCGGCCGGCGGATCAGGTATTTTTCGGAAAAGACATTGCGCTCCATGTCGGAGCGGTCGACCGAGCCTGCCGCCTCCTCCATGCGGATCTCTATCATCTGCGCGGCGTAATTCCACTCATAGACAGCGGACGAGACGTCGAGCCCTTCATAGCATTGCAGGCGGATCAGCCGGCGGCCGAGTGCCTGCGCCAGCACCTTGGCGATCTCGGTCTTGCCGACGCCGGCCTCGCCCTCGAGGAAGAGCGGCCGCTGCATGCGCAGCGACAGGAACAGCACCGTTGCGAGCGAGCGGTCCGCGACATAGTCCGCGCCGGTCAGGAGATCGAGCGTTTCGTCGATCGTCCGCGGCGCGGGGCGCGGTTTCAGCTCGGTCATTCTTTCTCCGTTGCCGCCTCTGCTCCGCTCTGCAGCACGTGGTAGTCGCGGGCGTGGTAGATCAGCGGCCGCAAATTATCGCCCATGCGCAGGCCTGTCACCTTGCCAAAAAGCACACGATGGGTGGCGAGATCCTTGGTGTCCATCAATTCGCAGTCGAAAACCGCAAGAGCGCCCTTCAGGGTAGGCGCGCCCGTCGATATGACATCCCACTCGCCAAGCCCGAAACGCTCATCGGCAGACAGCCCGGTCAGGCCTGAAAACGCCACCGATAGGGGCTGCTGGTGCGAAGCCAGCGTGTTCAGCGCAAACCGGCCGTTTTGCACGAAGAGCTCGTTCTTGGCATTCTCGCGGTTGAGACAGACGAGAACCGTCGGCGGCGTGTCCGACACCGAACAGGCCGCAATCACCGTCGTGCCGCGTTTGCCGGCGGGCCCGTCGGTGGTCACCACATGGACGTGGCCGGCAAAATGCGCCATCGCGTCGCGATAGGCCTGAGGCCCTATGTCGTTCAACTTCAACACCGATGATTTTCCATAAGCGGGAATCCAAGCGTTATATATGGCGGCACACAATAGGCCACAAGCGAAGTGGTTGACGCCAATCCGCAAATTCCCGTGTTGCGCCTGGGACGGGCAGCCTTTAGGTCTTGGCGGAAGAGACGCTGGAAGCATGCGACCGGCACGGAGGAATTCGTCTTCAGAATGCGACCCCCAACAGCTGTAATAGCGGCACTGCTCTGGCTGCTGCCGGCAAGCGCCGGCGCGCAGACGCTGCTTGTCGGCGTCGCCGCGCCCCTGTCCGGTCCGTCGGCGATCCTGGGCAAGCAGATCGAGGCGGGTGCTGCCCTGGCAGCAGAAGCCAACAGCGCCGAGATCAAGACGGTCGACGATGCCTGCACCGCCGATGGCGGGGCTGCCGCCGCCAGGGAATTCGCCGCTGCGAAGGTCGATATCGTCGTCGGCTTCCTCTGCACCGAGGCGATCCAGGCGGCGCTGCCGATCCTCAAGGACGCTGACATACCGGTCATCACCGTTGGCGTGCGCACCGAAAGCCTGACCGACCGCCGCGCCAAAACCGGCTGGCCGGTCTACCGGCTGGGGCCACGCGGCGACGACGAGCGCAATGCGGTGGCCGCCATCCTGACCCGGCTGTGGCAGAGCGAATTGTTCGCCATCGTCGATGACGGCACCATCTATGGCCGCGAAATCGCCGAGACGCTGCGCGCAGCGGCCGAACAGGCGGCGCTGAAGCCGGTCTTCACAGACACGTTCCGGCCCCAGCTCGACAACCAGATCGGGCTGATCGGCCGGCTGAAGAAATCAGGCGCGACGCATGTCTTTGCCGGTGGCGACGGCGACGACATCGCCATTATGGGCCGCGACGCCGGCCAGCTCGAGGCCGGCATCGTCTTTGCCGGCGGCGAGAATTTGCGCACGCCACCCGGCGATGTGCCTTACGCCATCGGCACGCTGATGATCGCGCCGCCGGAATGGGCCGATGTCGCCGATCCCAAGGTGCTGGCGGCGTTTACGGCCAAAAACATCGCGCCGGATGGCTATGCCTTGCCGGCCTACGCGGCGGTGGAGATTGCCAAGGCGGCCTCGGCCGCGCCCGAGACCTCGGGCAAGGGGCTGGCCGACGCGCTAACCGGGCATGATTTCACCACCGCGATCGGCCCGCTGCGGTTCGACGACAAAGGCGATCTGAGCCAAAACCTCTATCGCGCCTTCCGCTTCGACGGGACGCATTTCGTGCCGGCGGAGAAGAATTGATGTTTCGCACCGGGCCGCGCAATCTGATCACCGATGTCGCCGGCCTGCGCGTCGGCAACGCGTCGGACGCAAGGTTGAAATCGGGCGTCACGACCGTGCTGTGCGATGAACCGGCGGTCGGTGGCGTGCAGATCCTCGGCGGCGCGCCGGGCACGCGCGAGACCGACCTGCTCGAACCGCACAATTCCATCGAGGCGGTTCATGCCGTCGTGCTGTCGGGCGGCTCGGCCTTCGGCCTCGACGCCGCATCGGGGGTGCAGGCGGCGTTGCGTGAAAACGGCATAGGCATCGATGTCGGCGGCTTTCGCGTGCCGATCGTGCCGGCGGCGATCCTGTTCGACCTGCGCAATGGCGGCGACAAGGATTGGGGCCGTTATCCTCCCTACCGCGACCTCGGCTACCAAGCCGCCCAGGCGGCAACAGTCGACTTTCCGCTCGGCACAATCGGCGCCGGCACCGGGGCGCTGAGTTCCGGGCTGAAGGGCGGCCTTGGCTCTGCCTCGACTGTGCTCGACAGCGGCGTCACCATCGGCGCGCTCGCCGCCGCCAACCCGACCGGCTCGGTGACGATTGCCCGTACACGCTATTTCTGGGCGGCGCCCTTCGAGATCGGCGATGAGTTCGGCGGGCTCGGCTATCCCTCGCCAATGCCGGACGATGCCAGGCGGATCCTGTTGAAATACCGCGACAAGCGTGTCGGTGGACAAGCCGAGGCCGGTGGCAACACCACCATCGCCGTCATCGCCACCGACGCCGTGCTGACCAAGGCGGCAGCCAAGCGGCTGGCCATTTCAGCGCATGACGGCTTCGTGCGCGCCATCTGGCCCGTGCACACGCCGGCTGACGGCGATCTGGTGTTCGCGCTGGCGACGGGGAAGAGCGGCATAGAACTCAGCGCCGACGATGCCGTCGATTTCTTTGCCGCCGCCGGCGCCACCATGGCGCGCGCCATCAGCCGCGGCATCCATGCCGCGACGCCGGCCGATGGCGATCTGTTTCCGGTGTGGTCGTCGCGCTGACTTTCAGTCAGGTCGGGTCGGACTCCTCTTCCTCGAAGCTGACCGCGACATCCGAATTCGCCGACAGCCAGACTTTCTGGCCCTCGACCTCGGCAAGCAGGCTCAAGGGAATGTAGTGGTGATGCCCCTGATGGGCGCCCTCGCCGCTGTCGGCCTTGGTCAACTTGATCCGCTCGCCATCGACCCTGTCGACGGTGCCGATGTGAACGCCGTCGGCGCCGACCACTTCCATATGCTCGCGAATCTTGCTGGCCTCAGTCATGGGGTGTTCTCCTTTTGAAAACGATCGACGATAACAAACAGAGGCGAAATTGGATGCATCGCCTTTCGAATAGCACGATGTTTTGACTGTCTCGTGATAGGGAACGATCGAACCAGGCAGGCGGAGCGGAACCCCGATGCGAAATCTCGTCCTGATTGGCGTTTGCCTGCTGGTCCATCTGGCATCCGCCATGGCCGCCCGAGCGGGCGATGTCGCCGAGCTTGAAATCCTCGGCTTCAGCAAGGATGGCAGCGTCTTCACCTTCGAGGAATATGGTGTGGCAGACGGTTCGGGCTTTCCCTATGCCAATCGCTACTACATCAACACCGCCGACGACACGTTCCTGAAGGGCACGCCAATCCGGGTCCGGCTGAAGGATGAGACCGCCTCGCTCGAGACGGCCCGTCAGCAAGCCAGGCAAAAAGGCGAAGCAATCATTGCCCAGGCCGAGCTTACCGCCAACCGCGGCATCACCGCCGGCTTCAACCCGGTGACCGAATTGTCGGCCGACCCGTTCCGCATGGTGGTCAACCCACGGCCGATCTTTTCGCCGGTCGACCCGCCGCTGGAATTCCGGCTCGACGAGATCGGCATGAACGACACCGAAAGCTGCCAGAGCCAGGGCGAGATCAACGGTTTTCGCTTGCTGCGGATCGAGGCCAGGGATGGCGGCCAGACCCATCTGCTGCATGAGGATAAATCGATCCCGAAAAGCCGTGGCTGCCCGAACGGCTACAGGATCGGCGCGGTGCAGACGTTCTCGATGGACAGCATCAGCGCCTATGCGGTGCTGATCGCGGTGCGCCAATACGGCTTCGAAGGGCCGGATTTTCGCTGGATCGCCGTGACCGGACGCCTGTGACTGCGCTCGATCAATCCAGCTGGCGCAAGCGCGCCGGAAAACGCGTCAGCCGCGCCGTACCAGCGACGGGCACGGCGCTTGTCGGCGCCTTGCTGTGGGCGATGGCCATGGGCGCCAGCGCGCTGACCGGTCTTTGGCTCGACAATTGGGAGACCCCGGAAAAGATCCGCTTCGTCGCCCTGCTGTTTGCGACCGGCGCGGCATTGGCCTTTCCCGTCGGGTTGTTCGCGGCGCGGCTGGTCTCGCTCGACCGGCATTGGGAGGTGGCGTTCGCCGCCGCCTTCGTCTGCCTGCTTGCCACGACGCTCGCCTTCACCGGCGGGTTGTTTGCGCTGCAATACCGCTCCTACTATGCCGAATGGCACGCGGAGGCCTTCACCGCCCGGTGGGCGTTCGAACTGGTCTTCACCTCGCTGACGGCGCTCTACCAGTTCGTGGTGCTGGGTATCAGGCTCTATTTTCCGCTCGGATTCATCGCGCTTGCCGCCGCCAGCGTGTGGTTTGCACGCCGGCAGCGTTGAGCATTCGGTCCGCCTCTGATAGGAGGCGCACTTAACCACCGACATATCAGGACTGACGGATGATCCCTCGCTATTCCCGGCCGGAAATGGTCGCCATCTGGTCGCCGGAAACCCGCTTCCGCATCTGGTTCGAAATCGAGGCCCATGCCTGCGATGCGTTGGCTGAGCTCGGCGTCATCCCCAGGGAAGCCGCCAAGACCATCTGGGAAAGGGGCAATGCGGCAAAATTTGACGTCGGCAAGATCGACGAGATCGAGGCCGTGACCAAGCACGACGTAATCGCCTTCCTCACCCATCTCGCCGAATTCGTCGGGCCGGATGCGCGTTTCATCCACCAGGGCATGACCTCATCGGATGTTCTCGACACCTGCCTTGCGGTGCAGCTCAGCCGCGCCAGCGATATTTTGCTGGCCGACCTCGACGGCCTGCTCGCCGCGCTGAAGCGCCGGGCCTTCGAGCACAAGGACACCGTCACCATCGGCCGCAGCCACGGCATCCACGCCGAGCCGACCACGTTCGGCGTCAAGCTGGCGCAGGCCTATGCCGAGTTCTCACGCTGCCGCGAGCGGCTGGTGCACGCGCGAGAGGATATTGCCACCTGCGCCATATCGGGCGCGATCGGCACCTTCGCCAACATCGATCCCTATGTCGAAGAACATGTGGCGAAAAAGCTTGGGCTGAAGCCGGAGCCGGTGTCGACGCAGGTCATCCCTCGCGACCGCCATGCCATGTTCTTTGCCACGCTCGGCGTCATCGCCTCGTCGGTCGAGCGGCTGGCGACCGAGATCCGCCATCTGCAGCGCACCGAGGTGCTGGAAGCGGAAGAGTATTTTTCGCCGGGCCAGAAGGGCTCGTCGGCAATGCCGCACAAGCGCAACCCGGTGCTGACCGAAAACCTCACCGGCCTTGCCCGCATGGTGCGGTCCATGGCCTTGCCGGCGATGGAGAATGTCGCGCTCTGGCACGAGCGCGACATTTCGCATTCCTCGGTCGAGCGAATGATCGGCCCGGACGCCACGGTAACACTCGATTTCGCGCTGTCGCGGTTGACCGGCGTCATCGACAAATTGCTGGTCTATCCCGACAACATGCTGAAGAACATGAACAAGTTCCGTGGCCTTGTGCATTCGCAGCGCGTGCTTTTGGCGCTGACGCAAGCCGGCGTCAGCCGCGAGGATGCCTACCGCCTGGTGCAGCGCAACGCCATGAAGGTATGGGAACATGGCGCTGATTTCCTTGAGGAATTGTTGGCCGACAAGGAAGTCACCGCAGCGCTGCCCGAAGCCGAGATCCGCGAGAAATTCGACCTGGGCTATCACACCAAGCATGTCGATACGATCTTCAAGCGGGTTTTCGGATAGGATCTTCCATGCGGCTGGCTGCCCTTTCCGACATCCATGGGAATCTGCGCGCGCTTGAGGCGGTTCATGCGCAGATCAAAGACGCTTCTCCCGACATAATCGTCAATCTGGGCGATTGTCTTTCCGGGCCGCTATGGCCTGAAGAAACCGCGCAATATCTGATGGCGCAGAATTGGCCGACCGTGCGCGGCAATCACGACCGTGTGCTGGTCGAGCCGCCTGCTTCCGGGTTGGAAGACGTCGATGCTTTCACCCACCAACGCCTCTCTGAGACATCCCTGACCTGGCTCTCGGCCTTGCCGGTCACCCTGTCGCCTGCCCCGGACATCCTGCTTTGCCATGGCAGCCCCAGTGACGACGACGTGTTCCTGCTCGAGGAAGACGGAGGCAGCCACTTCCACCCCTCCAATGAAAAGCAGATCAGGCACAAGCTGGGCAGCGCCGGCGCCGGGCTGATCTTGTGCGGCCATACACATACGCCGCGCGTTGTGCGCTTGTCGGACAACCGGACAATCCTCAACCCGGGCAGCGTCGGCGTCCAGGCATTCCCCGGCCTGACCGTGACCGGCAGTCCGCATGCCCGCTACGCCCTCGCTACGCGCAAGGACGGACAATGGTCGTTCAGCCATCACGTGGTCAATTATGACTGGACCGAGGCGTCCACCCGCGCGACAGCCACCGGCTTCGACAGCTGGGCGCATGGGCTGCTGACGGGCTACGCCGCCAATTCCTTGTAAGAACCGAGCGGGCGCTCAGCCGGCGCCCGGCACGGTGCGGATAACCGTGCCCCACGGATCTTCCCGAGTGGTTTCAGCGGTTGTCTTGTCCGAGCGCATCTCGACCCAGGTCAGACCCGAGCGGGACGGATCGCGGCGGCCGGCACCGGCGCTGTGCCACGAATTGCCACCGATATGATGGTGGTAGCCTCCCGACGACAGGAACACCGCCTGCCCTCCATACTTAGCGACCGTGTCGAAGCCAAATTCGTCGTGCCACCAGGCCTCGGCATCTTCCGGCCGGCCGACGCGCAGATGGACATGGCCGACAATGCTGTTTTGCGGCGCGCCCTGCCAGCCGGCGTCACCGGCCGGCACGCTGCCAACCACGGCAGCCAGGTTCAGCCGCTCGGTCGCCATGGCGATCTTGTCGCCGTTCCACTTCCACTCCTGCGGCAGACGGTCCCTATAGATTTCAATGCCGTTGCCTTCGGGGTCGGTCAGGTAGAGAGCCTCGCTGACCAGATGGTCGGAGGCGCCCTCGATGCGGATCTTGTTGGCGGCGGCGTGGTTTATCCAGCGGCCGAGATCGGCGCGGCTGGGCAGCAGGAAAGCGGTGTGGAACAGGCCGGCGCTGCGCGGATCGTCGGGCTTGGCCGCTGCGTCAGGCTCGATCACCAGCAGCGGGCGCTCGGCAGCGCCCAGCGTGATGGCGCCATCGGCGCGGCTCAATTCCTGCAGGCCGACAACAGCCCGGTAGTAATCGGCAAGTCCTTCGGCGTCGCGCGCCTTCAGGCCCACGCGTGACACGCTGACGGGGGTCGTCGCGGCAAAAGGCAGTTCGCTCATAAAACTCTCCGTTCAGCGCGTTATCCCAGGCCGCGCCACCAGTCTATTCTGTCGTCCATCTCTTCCTGCCTCAAATCGTCGATCCTGATCGTTCACACAAGATGGAAAGAATCGAACAGGTTGTTCACAATTGTGATGCACCGCATGCGTCAGCGCGGGTTGCAGGAGACACGGCCGCTCGCTATCTCAGCGCCATGAAAGTCAAAGACGCAGATATTCTGATCGTGCCGGGCTACACCAATTCCGGCCCCGAACACTGGCAGACACGCTGGCAGTCGAAACTGTCGACAGCGCGTCGGGTCGAACAGGCGGAGTGGTCGAAGCCGGTGCGCGAGGACTGGACGACGAGCGTGGCGAACGCTGTCAACGAGGCCGAGCGGCCGGTGGTGATCGTTGCCCATTCGCTCGGTGTGGCGGCCGCGGTGCAGGCCATTCCGCAGTTCAGGAAGCCGGTCGCCGGCGCGTTTTTTGTCGCGCCGCCCGACGTCGCCAACCCGGAGATAAGGCCGCGTCACCTGATGACCTTTGGTCCCTATGCGCGCGAACCGCTGCCCTTCCCGTCCATCGTCATCGCCAGCCGCAACGATCCGTTCTGCGCCTTCGAGGTTGCCGAGGACATTGCCGCTGCCTGGGGTTCGCTGTTCATCGATGCCGGCGAAGCCGGTCACCTCAATGAGGATGCCGGCTTCGGCCCGTGGCCGGAAGGGTCGATGACCTTCGCCAAGTTCCTGACCGACCTCAAGGCCTGACCGGGCAAGGCACCACGCCTCAGCCCTTGATCGAATCGTTCATGCTTTTGATGAGTGTCTTTGCGCCGAGCGAAATCAGCGCATGGTCCGAGCCCATCGCCAGCAGCCGGTAGCCCATCGCCACGACGCGGCCGGCAATCGCCGGCTCAACGACGTAGATCGCCGCATGCTTGCCCGCCTTGCGCGTCCGCTCGGCGATGGAGGCGACGGTTTCCATCATGCTTTCCAGCGTCGAATTGACGGTGGCGCCATTCGACCAGGCGATGGAGAAATCCGATGGGCCGAGGAAGATGCCGTCAATGCCCGGCGTGTCGAGGATGCCGTCCAGCGCATCGAGTGCGGCGCGCGTTTCGACCATGGCAAAGGCCATGGTGCGTTGATTGGTGTCGCGCAGCCATTCGGCGTGGTCGCCTTTGCCATGGCGCGGAAAAGCATAGGTCGGGCCCCAGGAGCGCTCGCCCATCGGCGGATATTTCATCGCCGCGGCAAAGAGTTTTGCATCGGCCACCGAATTCACCATCGGTGCAATCACCGCCTCGGCACCGAAATCGAGGGCGCGGCTGGCCATGTCGAAGCGGCCGACCGGAATGCGCACCAGCGCCGGCTTGTTGGCGGCCAGCACCGGCACCAGGCCGCGCAAGACCGAGTCTTCGTGGTGTCCGCCATGCTGCATATCCAGGGTGACGGCGTCAAAACCCTGCTTGGCGATGATTTCGACCGTCAAAGCGTCCGGAACGCCGGACCAGGCGGTGAACAGCGTTTCATCCGCCGCCAGGCGTGACTTCAGGGACATGGGTGCTTTCCTCGTTGGGTAGAGCCTTGTAACAGGCCTACGCACAGTTTCAGCCGGAAAAGGCTGAAAAGGCAAAGAAAAACCGCCCGGCTGGACCGGGCGGTCGATTGGTCCAGCGCTACTCGCTCTAGGTGTTCTTGATCTGCTCGATCGCCTGCGCCATCAGTTCGTCCATGGTGCGGCGGATCTGGTGATCCGTCTGGTCGACGCCGGCGGCGTCGAAATCCTTGCGGATCTTGCGGAATACGTCGTGATCGCCGGCTTCCTCGATGTCGGAAACCACAACTTCCTTGGCATAGGCGTCGGCGTCAGTGCCGGATTTGCCCAGCTTTTCGGCGGCCCACAGACCGAGCGCCTTGTTGCGGCGTGCGGAAGCCTTGAAGCGAAGTTCTTCGTCGAAGGCGAATTTGCGCTCAAAACCCTCTTCGCGGTCTTTCATGCTGCTCATGGCTTCCCTCCGATGAAATCGATTCGCGTTGGTGATGGATATGTGTGCTGCCGCAGCACAAACCAAAAGGGCGCGGGCCGGTCAATATGCTACATCGCTTGCTGCGCTGCGGCATTTCATTCCTGAAAGCGGTCGATGGAAAGGATTTGCCGATTGAGCAAACGCTGTGATTGGGATAGACCCGGCATTGAACCCCACCCGTCGCCGCACCAATTTAGGCAGACGGACAGGAACTGGTCGCTTGCCGCCTGCCCGCAAATCCAGAGAAAAATCAGATGAAAAATCGCCGCCGCATTTATGAAGGCAAGGCCAAGATCCTCTATGAGGGACCGGAACCGGGCACACTTATCCAGTTCTTCAAGGATGATGCGACCGCATTCAACAAGAAGAAACATGAGGTCATCGACGGCAAGGGTGTGCTCAACAACCGCATTTCCGAGTACATCTTCAACCATCTGAACCGCATGGGCATTCCGACCCACTTCATCCGCCGGCTCAACATGCGCGAGCAGTTGATCAAGGAAGTCGAGATCATTCCGCTCGAAGTGGTGGTGCGCAATGTCGCCGCCGGCTCGCTGTCCAAGCGCCTCGGCATCGAGGAAGGCACCGTTCTGCCGCGCTCGATCATCGAATTCTATTACAAGGCCGATGCGCTCGACGATCCGATGGTGTCGGAAGAGCACATCACCGCTTTCGGCTGGGCAAGCCCGCAGGAGATCGACGACGTCATGGCGCTGGCCATCCGCGTCAACGACTTCCTCTCCGGCCTGTTCATGGGTGTCGGCATCCAGCTCGTGGATTTCAAGATCGAATGCGGCCGCCTGTTCGAGGGCGACATGATGCGCATCGTCGTTGCCGACGAGATCTCGCCGGATTCGTGCCGGCTGTGGGACGTGGCAACGCAGGACAAGCTCGACAAGGACCGTTTCCGCCGCGATATGGGCGGCCTCGTCGAAGCCTATCAGGAAGTTGCCCGCCGCCTCGGCATCATGAACGAGAACGAGCCGCCGCGCCCGACCGGCCCGGTGCTCGTCGCCTCGACCGATGGCCTCAAAGGCAAGCCGCACTAAGTCTTCATTTCTTGACGCGATTCCGGACGAAAAACCGCTTCAGACTTTTCCTGGAATTGCTAAGTCTTCGAACAGGAACCTGTCCAGCATGATCAAGGCCCGCATCACCGTCACCCTCAAGAACGGCGTGCTCGACCCGCAGGGAAAAGCCATAGAGCACGCTCTGTCCGGACTGGGGTTCGGCGGCGTCGGCCAGGTGCGGCAGGGCAAGGTCTTCGACCTCGAGCTCTCAGAGACCGACAAGGCCAAGGCCGAAGCCGATCTGAAAGCCATGTGCGACAAGCTGCTGGCGAACACAGTGATCGAGAATTACGCGGTGGAGATCGCTTGATATGAAATCAGCTGTCGTTCTTCTCCCCGGCCTCAACCGCGACCGCGACATGATTGCGGCGCTGACCAAGATCTCCGGGCAGGCGCCGGCGACCGTCTGGCAGACCGACACCGAAATCCCTGATGTGGACCTGATCGCCATTCCCGGCGGCTTCTCGTTCGGCGACTATCTGCGTTGCGGCGCCATTGCCGCGCGCATGCCGGTCATGCGGGCGGTGGCGGAAAAGGCGGCCAAGGGCGTCATGGTCATCGGCGTCTGCAACGGCTTCCAGATCCTGGTCGAGGCTGGCCTTTTGCCCGGCGCGCTGATGCGCAATGCCTCGCTGAAATTCGTCTGCCGAGAGGTGAAGCTCGAAATCGCCAACGCCAACACCATGTTCACCCGCCGCTACCAGCCGGGTCAGATCATCCGCACGCCGGTGGCGCATCACGACGGCAATTATTTCGCCGACGCCGACACGCTTGCCCGTCTCGAAGGCGAAGGACAGGTGGTGTTTCGCTATGCCGAGGGCAGCAATCCCAATGGCTCGATGAACGACATTGCCGGTATCGTCAGCGAGAAGGGCAATGTGCTCGGCCTGATGCCGCATCCCGAAAACCTGATCGAGGCAGCGCATGGCGGAAGCGACGGCCGCGCCCTGTTCGAAGGCGCGCTCGGCATCGCCGCCTGATATCTCTTCGAATTCCTTTCAAAACGCGGGGGCGGTTGACCATGAGACTGATGATTGTTCGCCTAGGTCCCCTGGCTGCTGCCGGCTTGGCGTTGGCGTCCTGCCAGTCCAGCCCGAAGAGCGCGCCGGTCCCCACGGGCAAGAGCGCTTCGCTGCTGGCCATGGAACAGGTAGCGATATCGGCCCACAAATGCTGGATCGCCAGCAAGGATCCCGCCTTCAAATCCTATCAGATGGCCAATGAGCTGAATTCGTTCAGCGGCACGCCCCGCTTCCTGCTGGTGCCGGCCAAGCATTATGGCGGCAAGCCGCTGCTGGTCGTCCAGGCGCAAGGCAATTCCAGCCGCGTCGACGTGTTCGGTCCGCTGATGGACGATCCGCTCGGCGCGCGCATCGGATCCGACATTGCGCGCTGGCAAACGGGCAACCCCTCCTGCAACGCGGCCGCCTGACGCCATGGGCCGCTTCCTGCAGTTTGCGGGATTGGTCATAGGTCTGGCCGGGCTTGTCCTGCAAGCGTGCATCACCATCCCGGCATCGATGGAGGCCGGCCGCAGTTTTCTCGGCTCCATCGTCTTTCTGTTCAGCTTCTTCACCATCCTGACCAACATCGGTGCGGTGCTGGTCCATGTCTCGCTGCTGTCGCCTTCGGGCTACGCCTGGCTGCCCGCCTTTGCCGGACCGCGGATGCGGGCCGGCGTCGCCGTGTCCATCGCGCTTGTCTTCATCGTCTATGCGACGGTTCTGGCGCAGCTCTGGCAGCCGCAGGGGCTGTTCCTGCTCTGTGACGTGCTGCTGCACTATGTGACGCCGGTGCTGTTCGTGCTGTGGTGGCTTGTTGCAGGCGCTGACGGCAGGACACGCTGGAGCGACATTTCGTGGTGGATGGCCTATCCGATCGCCTATCTCGCCTATGCGCTGGCGCGCGCACCGATCGCAGGCGAAGTGCCCTACCCGTTCCTCGACGTTGCGAAAAACGGCGCGGCCAACGTCGCCCTTGCGGCGCTGGCCGTCACCGGTGTTTTCCTGGTGCTGTGCATCCTCGCCGTGCTTGCCGATAAGGGCGTCTCACGCCTCAGGGCTCCGGGCACACGCCGCTGACCAGACTACAAGTTAGTCCCAGAATCGCCTGATGCCTTCGCGGTGAGCGTCGTCACGCGACACACCGATGTCCCTGAGCTGCTCGTCGGTCATTTCGAGCAAAGCCAGGCGGCCGCGACGGCGCTCGATCAGCACGTCGATCCATCGCGCCAGCGATCTGACCACATGCACGATCCGGCCGACAAAGCCTCGCCGGCTGGACGGGCAAGGCCCGACCAATTCAATGCCCGCGCAGCGAATTGTCTCGATTGTATCCATTGTCTTTCTGCCAACCTTGCAAATTGTACCCATCTTGGTACGGTTCTGATATGCATTGACACCCGATCTGGTGCAATATACAGAATTGTCACCATGACAAATTGGCTCCCTGACCTCACCATCGGTTCCGGCCCGCTTTACCAGCGCCTTGCCGACAGCATCGAGTCGGACATCGACAAGGGCGTCATCGATGCCGGGGCAAAATTGCCGCCGCAGCGCGATCTCGCCTATGATATCGGCACGACGGTCGGCACGATCGGCCGAGCCTATCAGCTGCTGCGCGAGCGCGGCCTGGTGAGCGGGGAAGTCGGTCGCGGGACCTATGTGCTGGCGCAGCAATCGGAAGCGTCACCCGAATTCGCCGAGCCTGCCGTGCAAGGCACGCGCTATGTCGATGCGCCGCCCGGCAAACTGCGTTTCGACAGCACTGCCGCGCCCGACATCGGCCAGGGCGCCATTGTCGCTGACGTGCTCTCGCGCACGGTGCAGGAACACCCGCACGAGATTTCGAGCTACACCAGGGATTTTCCGGAGCGCTGGTTCGAGGCCGGCGCCCGGTGGCTGTCGCGCAATTCGTTCCGTCCGGCGGCCGACACCATCGTTCCCACGCTTGGCACGCATGCCGCGGTGATGGCGGCGATTGCGGCACTGACCACGCCGGGCGACTATGTCGTCTTCGAGCACCTCACCTATTCGCAGATCGCCCGCAGCGCCGGGCTGATCGGGCGGCGCATAGCACTGGTGGCATCGGACGAAGAAGGCCTCGATCCCGAGGATTTCGAACGCGTCTGCGCGCAGAAGCACCCGAAGATGATCTTCCTGATGCCGACGGTGCAGAACCCGACGCTGGCGATCCTGTCGGTTTCGCGCCGCGAGGCGATCGCCCGCGTCGCGCGCGCGTACAATGTCATCGTCATCGAGGACGATCTCTATGGCGGCCTGACCGAAGATCCGACGCCGCTCATCGCCGAATATGCGCCCGAGCGCACCATTGTCGCCGGCGGTCTGTCGAAATCGGTCGCGGCAGGTGTTCGCGGCGGCTGGCTCTCCTGCCCGCCCGCCTATCGCCATCGCATCCGCGTCGCCCACAAGATGATGACCGGCGGAATGCCGTTCCTGCTGGCGGAGGTGAATGCGCGGCTGGTGCTGTCAGGGCAGGCTGGCGATATCCGCAAACGCAGCATTGCCGAAATTGCCGCCCGGATCGCCATCGTGCGCGAGACACTGGCCGGTTTCGCCTTCAAGTCACACGGCAGCGTGCCCTTCGTCTGGCTGACGCTGCCCGATCCTTGGCTGTCCGGCACTTTCAGGAGCGCATGCCTCGAAAATGGCGTGCTCCTCGACGACGAGGACGAGTTCAAGGCGGGGCGTTCCGAGCAGGTTTTTCACGGCGTGCGTTTCGGCGTCTCGCAGCCAAGGCGGCGCGAGGACATCACCGGCGGCGTCGCGGTGATCCGGCGGCTGCTGGAGGAAGGCCGCGCCGGCTACGACAGTTCGTCCTGACTCGATCCTCCTGTATCCCGATCTTCAGGTTCAGCCCTCTGCCTTGAAGTTTTTGGCTTCCTTCGCGCCCTTGTCCTTGCCGTGCTTCTCGGCCAGGTCCTTGGCCTGCTTGGGCGAAACGTCGGTGGTCTCGGCAATATGCATGGCCTCCTTGTCGGAGAGGCGATTGTCTTTCTTGCCTTGCTTGGTGGCCATGTCGAAATCTCCTGATTGGTTTGAGGCCTAACGGCCGGGATGCCATAGCGTTCCCCAGCGGCTCCCCGCTACCATCGTCGCCCTGTGGTTTTCCGGCGTTTTTCGTCATCCGATGGGGTGTATCACGCCAAAGCTTGCGATATGAGGGGACTCAAATTCCCCTCTCCCATGGACACCAATCGCCGCCCATGACCATTTCCAATTCCGTGCCGATTACCCCGGAACTCATAGCCGCGCATGGGCTGAAGCCCGACGAATACCAGCGCATCCTCGATCTGGTCGGGCGCGAACCGAGCTTTACCGAACTCGGCATCTTCTCGGCGATGTGGAATGAGCACTGCTCCTACAAATCCTCGAAGAAATGGCTGCGCACGCTGCCGACCACCGGGCCGCAGGTCATCCAGGGTCCGGGCGAGAACGCCGGCGTGGTCGATATCGGCGACGGCGACTGCGTCGTCTTCAAGATGGAGAGCCACAACCATCCCTCCTACATCGAGCCCTACCAGGGTGCGGCGACCGGCGTCGGCGGCATATTGCGCGACGTCTTCACCATGGGCGCGCGGCCGATTGCGGCGATGAACGCTCTGCGCTTCGGCGCACCCGACCATCCCAAGACCAGGCACCTTGTCAGCGGCGTGGTTTCCGGCGTCGGCGGCTACGGCAATGCGTTCGGCGTGCCGACGGTCGGCGGCGAGGTCAATTTCGACGCCCGCTACAATGGCAACATCCTGGTCAACGCCTTTGCCGCCGGCCTCGCCAAGACAGATGCGATCTTCCTGTCGGAAGCCAAGGGCGTCGGCCTGCCGGTCGTCTATCTCGGCGCCAAGACCGGCCGCGACGGCGTCGGCGGCGCCACGATGGCCTCGGCCGAGTTCGACGACAAGATCGACGAGAAGCGCCCGACCGTGCAGGTCGGCGATCCCTTCACCGAAAAATGCCTGCTCGAAGCCTGCCTTGAGCTGATGGCGTCCGGCGCCGTCATCGCCATCCAGGACATGGGTGCGGCCGGCCTCACCTGTTCGGCGGTCGAGATGGGCGCCAAGGGCGACCTCGGCATCGAGCTTCACCTCGACCAGGTGCCGGTGCGCGAAGAGCGCATGAGCGCCTATGAGATGATGCTGTCGGAGAGCCAGGAGCGCATGCTGATGGTGCTGCGCCCCGAGAAGGAAAAGGAAGCCGAGGCGATCTTCCACAAATGGGGCCTCGACTTCGCCATTGTCGGCAAGACCACCGACGATCTGCGCTTCCGCGTCATTCACCAGGGTGACGAGGTCGCCAACCTGCCGATCAAGGACCTTGGCGACAAGGCGCCGGAATATGACCGCCCCTGGGTCGAGCCGAAGAAACCTGCGGCGCTTGCCGCCGGCGATGCGCCGAAGGCCGATGTCGCCGACGCGCTGCTGAAACTGCTCGGCGGGCCGGACCTGTCGTCGCGGCGATGGGTATGGGAGCAATACGACACGCTGATCCAGGGCAATTCGCTGCAGCTTCCGGGCGGCGACGCCGGCGTGGTGCGCGTCGAAGGCCATCCGACCAAGGCGCTCGCCTTCTCCTCCGACGTGACGCCGCGCTATTGCGAGGCCGACCCGTATGAAGGCGGCAAGCAGGCGGTGGCCGAATGCTGGCGCAACCTTACCGCCACCGGCGCGCTGCCGCTGGCGGCGACGGACAACCTCAATTTCGGCAATCCGGAACGGCCCGAGATCATGGGCCAACTGGTCGGCGCGGTGAAAGGCATTGGCGATGCCTGCCGCGCGCTCGGCTTCCCGATCGTGTCGGGCAATGTCTCGCTCTACAATGAAACCAACGGCCAGGGCATCCTGCCGACGCCGACCATCGGCGGCGTCGGGCTGATTGCCGACTGGTCGAAGATGACCCGTATCGGCTTTGCCGCCGAGGGCCAGATGATCCTGCTGGTCGGCGCACCCGCAAGCTGGGGCAGCCATCTCGGCCAGTCCGCCTATTTCAGGGACATCCATGGCCGTACCGACGGGCCGCCGCCATCCGTCGACCTCGCCCATGAAAAGCGCGTCGGCGACCACGTGCGCGCGCTGATCGCGTCGGGCGTCGTGACCGCGGCGCATGACCTTTCCGATGGCGGCTTGGCGATAGCCCTGGCCGAAATGGCGATGGCGTCCGGCATCGGCGCCACCATTCCGGGGCTCGCCGGCACCGACCCGATCCCGGTCTGGTTCGGCGAAGACCAGGGCCGTTACGTCCTGACGCTGTCCGTCGATCCGCAGAGCAAGGAATGGGACGCCATCCGCGAGGAACAGAGCAAGCTCGGCATCTTTGCGCCATGGATCGGCTCGACCGGTGGAAACGAACTGAAGCTCGGCGATGCCAGGGCGATCCCGGTCAGCGAATTGACCGCCGCCCACGAAGGCTGGTTCCCGAACTTCATGGACAAGTCCAGTTGACCAGCCTGGCAGCCCGGACGCTGATCGCAGTCGTCTTCTGGCCGTCGCTGTTCTTCTTCTGGTTCCTCGGGCCGTTCGTCTTTTTCCTGCTGTCGACGACCTCGAGCGAGGTCTGTCCGCTGCTGGAAAGGCGTGACCAGTTCCTTGAGGCGGCCAATGGCACACTGCAGATGCTGGCCTTGCAAAGTCTGATCTATGCGATCCCCATCGTCTGCCTGGTGCTGTGGAGCCGCCTTTTGCCGAACCCGGCGCGCGCAAGGCATGTCGCCACCTGCATCAAGCTATTTGCCATTGCGGTCATTACCGGCGCGCTGTGGGAATACGGGTCATCGCTGATCTGCGACGGCTATGGCCAACCATTCTTTTCGCCCTTGTGGCAGATGACCAGCTATCTCCCGATTATCACCCTGGCGCTCAACATCCCGCTCTATGTCCTGGTGTTCAGCCTTGGCCGGGGGTTCTCGACCCGCGACGACATTACAGAAGATGGTGTGGTTCACCCGCGGCAGGATGGCCCTTAGACACTGCGTCGCCGACAGAACGGCTTCAACCCGGACCAGAAAGGCTTTAGGCTGCCGTCCGAGTCACTCGTGCCTAGCCGCCCAGAACAGGATTTTGCCATGGCAATGGATGCCCACGACATCGAAAAACTGATCAAGGACGGCATTCCGGACGCCAAGGTGACGATCCGCGACCTCGCCGGTGACGGCGATCACTATGCAGCCGAAGTGGTGGCTGAAAGCTTCCGCGGAAAGAGCCGCGTCCAGCAGCACCAGATGGTCTATGATGCGCTGAAGGGCAATATGGGCGGCGTGCTGCACGCGCTGGCGTTGCAGACCAGTGTGCCGGACTGACGCCAGGCTGGCCTAGCGCGTCGGCGGCTGGCTTGCCAACACGGCAATGATCGGCCCTGCCGGATATCTTCCGCCGACAATCATCCTGTCGCCATCCGACAGCGCGGAGACCGCGCCGTCGAGGAACAGCGCGTTGCGGCATTGTAGCGCGTCGCGAAACAGCCGCGCAAAGCTGCCGAAACTTACCTCAGACCGCGAGATCGCCAGCAAAACGGTGTTTTCATCGCGCACGCCGACGCCGTTGCGGACGTAGCGCGAGGTTCCGTTCGGCTCGAAGCGTGGATGAATCTGGCCATCGATCACCAGCATCGGGCCCGACTGCGTGGCGAAGGCGACATCGGGTTTGGCGGCGGCATAGGCGTTGCTTTCCATGACAGCCGCCTTGCCGTCCTTGCCGACCAGAAAGACGCCGTTCGGCTTCAGGAAGAAATTACCTTCGCTATCGGCAAGGTTGAGCGGCGACTTTTCGCTGCCGTTCTCGACCAGCAGGCCGACCGGCGACAAATCCTCGTGATACATGCCGCCATTCATGGCGAGCAGCACCGGCCTCCCCTCGCCCGCAACCGCCTTGCCGAAGGCCTCCAGCGAGCCGAAGGGCTTGCCGTCGGCACCGACGTGAAAGACAGCGAGGTTGTAGGTCCGCAGGTCGACCGTGCAGACGACATAGGTCACCGCCTCGAAGGCGACATTCCGGCAAGGCGCGGGCAGGTCACCGCCAATGACCAGCGGCGGCGGCTCCGGGCGTCTCGGCCACCAGACAACGGCAATCGCGGCCAGCAGGATGGCGATCAGAAGGGCGGCGCCATATCGTCTTTTCATCATGTCCCGGAGGCTGCAATCGGCAGGGATGCTTGGCCCAAGACAGGCGATCCTTTGCGCCATTTCCGCGACGGCGGCGCAAACATCTTGTTTCGGCCCATCTATGGGTTTATTTGATGGCTATGCTTCGAGCCTGACTCCCACAGGCGTGAAAGGATATCTCATGAGCGGCATCAACGACTACATCGACAGCGAAGTGAAGGGCAACGACGTCGTCCTTTTCATGAAGGGCACGCCCGGTTTTCCGCAGTGCGGCTTTTCCGGCCAGGTCGTCCAGATCCTCGATTACATCGGCGCCGACTACAAGGGCGTCGACGTGCTGACCTCGGCCGAACTGCGCCAAGGCATCAAGGAATATTCGAACTGGCCGACGATCCCGCAGCTTTACGTCAAGGGCGAATTCGTCGGCGGCTGCGACATCATCCGCGAAATGTTCCAGGCGGGCGAGCTGCAGACGTTGCTCGTCGACAAGGGCGTCAGCGTCAAAGCGACAGCCTGATTCTGAGTTGAGACGGGGCAGCCCCGCCCCGGCAAAATGTTACCTCCCCCTATCGGAGTGAGGACGAACTTATGCGCCGGCATGCCGGCGCATATTCGTTTTGAAGATCGGACCCGCCGTGGACCAGCCAGCAAAAGCGCCGCAACAGGCACGCAAATTGCCTATTCCGCGCTGGGAATTCATCGCGCTTTGCGCGGCACTGATGGCGTTGAACTCGCTGGCCATCGACATCATGCTGCCGGCACTGCAGCAAATCGGCGCCACGCTTGGCGTTGAGAATGAAAACCACCGCCAGTATGTGATCACCGCCTATATATTGGGCTTCGGTGGCGGACAGCTTTTCTTCGGACCGATCTCGGACCGGTTCGGGCGCCGCGCGCCGCTCGTTGCCGGGCTGGCGATTTATGTCGTGGCGGCGGCAGCTGCCGCCATCGCCCCGTCATTCGCCGTCCTGCTGCTGTGCCGGCTGGTGCAAGGCATCGGTGCGGCGGCGACCCGCGTCATCGCCGTCTCGATCGTGCGCGACACGTTCGACGGTCGGCGCATGGCCGAGGTGATGTCTCTGATCTTCATGGTGTTCATGGCCATCCCGGTGATCGCGCCTGGGATCGGCCAGTTCATCATGCTGTTCGCAACATGGCACTGGATCTTCGTCACCATGGCCGTCGGAGCGCTGATCGTGTCGGCGTGGTCGCTGCTGCGGCTGCCGGAGACGCTGCATCCGGAGTACCGCCGGCCGCTGACAGTCTCATCCGTCGTCGGTGGTTTCCGCATCGTGCTCACCAACCGCATGGCGCTTTGCTACGCCTTTGCCAGCACCTTCATTTTCGCCGCCATGTTCGGCTTCATCGCCTCCGCACAGCAGATCTATGTCGACATTTTTCATGTCGGCGAATTGTTTCCTGTCATCTTCGCGGGTGTCGCCGGCGTTCTCGCTTTTTCGAACTACCTCAACTCGCGCCTGGTCGGCCGCATCGGCATGCGCCGCCTGTCGCAGAGCGCACTGCTGTTGTTCCTGGTGATCAGCCTTGCCTGGCTCACCGTTTCGCTTCAAATGAAGATGCCACTCTGGCTGTTCATCACCTTCTTCGCCAGCGCGATGCTCCCGTTCGGCGCGCTCGGCGCCAATTTCAACGCGCTCGCGATGGAGCCGCTCGGCCAACTGGCGGGCACCGCGTCGTCCATCCTGGGCTTCATGCAGACTTTTCTCGGCGGCATCCTCGGCACGCTGATCGGCCAGGCCTTCAACGGCACGGTGACGCCGCTTGCCGCCGGCTTCTGCAGCGTCTCGGTCGCGGCCCTGCTGATGATCCTGATCGCCGAGCGCGGCAAGATGTTCCAGCCGCACAACCCACCCATTTCAGGGCACGTCACCGACCTGCATTGAGCAACTGTTCTGCGCTACGAGTTTTATTTGTCTCAGACCGCAGCCACCTTCAAGCGACGCGTTTCAGGATGCGCCGCCAATCACTGCCGTGAAACGAGGGAACAGCGGGCGCCCTGCGATGGCGCCACCCATGCTGTCCGAAAGAGGCATCGGCAGAGCCTTGTCGAGAGCTTCGAGCACGGATGACACAAAGACCCGGTTGAGCGAGGCATCATCTCCCATATGGGAGAAAGTGGCGCGCGGTTTGCCCATCAGCGTGCCGTTTTTGCGAATTGAGAAACTCAGCGTCAGGGTCATGCCAGCACTTCCAGGCGGCGGCTGCCAACAGGCAAAGATCGCGGAAAACATCTCGTCTATGGTATCGACGGGATCGCGACTGCCGCACGCGCGTTCCTGCGATCTTGCCTCAGTGGCGCCAGCGGCGGCCAAGGCAAGTGCAAGCGCCGTTGCAACAATTGCGGACCGATGTTTCATTTCGCAGCTTCCGACTTCGCGAGAGATTGGACACTATAACAGAGCCAATATACTTGACGAAAGCCTCTACCAGCAGTTGGACCGATTATTGCGCCCAGAGTTCCCTGCGCAACTCCTGCCAGCTTTCCTTGTCCGGGGCGACAAGAATGCCGCCGTCGATATGCGAGGGCAGATAGGCGCTGCCGTCGATCCGCGCGGTGTAGCCGCCGGCCTCGGCGTGGATCAGCACACCGACCAGATGGTCCCACGGCATCAGTTTGTTGTAGACGACGAAATGGGCATGGCCGCTGGCCAGAAGACGGTATTCATGTGCCGCGCAGCGATAGCCGAACTGCGACAGGGTCTTGGTCTGGTTGCGCGCCAGGAGCGAGCGTTGCGGTTCCGCCAGATATTGCCAGGAGACGGAGCCGGTCATCTGCGAGATCGGCACGGCATCGGCGACATGCACCGTCTCCAGCGCGCCATGCGCATGGCGGATATGGCTGCCGGCGCCCTTGGCGCCGATCAGCCAGTCCCGGCCTACGGGGTCATGGATGATACCGGCGACGGTTTCGCCCTTGACGACGACGCTCAGCATGACGCCGAAGAGCGGCACGCCGGAGGCGAAGTTGAAGGTGCCGTCGACCGGGTCGACGACGAAGGCGAGGTCGGCATCGCCGAGCCCCTGAAGCAGCGCCGGACTGTCGGAACAGGCTTCCTCGCCGACGATCATCGCCGTGGGATAGCGCTCGCGCAGCCTGGCCGTGATCAGCCGCTCAGCGTTGATGTCGGCCTCGGTCACCAGGTCGGCGGCCGAGGTTTTCTGCCTGATGTCACCCTCGCCCAGCCGGCGGAAGCGCGGCATGATTTCGGCCCTGGCTGCATCGGCGAGAAGCTCGGCCAGCCAGTCGATCGCTTGGTCGTCAAATATCATCGGAAACGTCTTGTCCTGTGCTGAGGCTGCCATTGAGGGCGGCAAAGTCGAACAGCTTTCTGTCAAGCAGATGCGACGGCCTGGTGTTGGACAGCGCGCGCAGCATCGTGTCCTTGCGGCCCGGCATGCGCTTTTCCATGTCGTCCAGCATCGCCTTCATGGCGTTGCGCTGCAGGCCTTCCTGGCTGCCGCAGAGATCGCAGGGAATGATCGGGAATTTCATAGCGGCCGCGAATTTTTCCAGATCGACCTCGGCGCAGTAGCTCAGCGGCCGCAGCACCATGACGTCGCCGTCGTCATTGAGCAGCTTTGGCGGCATGGCGGCAAGGCGGCCGCCATGGATTAGATTCATGAAGAAGGTTTCGAGAATGTCCTCGCGGTGGTGGCCGAGCACCAGCGCCGAACAGCCCTCCTCGCGCGCGATGCGATAGAGATGGCCGCGCCGCAGCCGCGAGCACAGCGAACAATAGGTGCTGCCCTGAGGCAGCTTGTCGGTGACCACCGAATAGGTGTCCTGATACTCGATGCGATGGGGAATGCGATGCGCATCGAGGTAATCGGGCAAAATGTGCTTCGGGAAATTCGGCTGGCCCTGGTCGAGATTGCAGGCCAGCAGCTCGACCGGCAGCAGCCCGCGCCATTTGAGATCGAGCAGCACGGCCAGCAGCCCGTAGGAATCCTTGCCGCCGGACAAGGCCACCAGCCAGCGGTCGCCGGGCCTCGCCATGGCGAAATCATCGACCGCCTGACGGGTCAACCGCAACAGCCGCTTGCGCAGTTTGTTGAACTCGACGGAAGACGGCACGTCGGCAAACAGCGGATGGAAGCCGCCTTCAGCAATCGGTTCAACTGTTTCGATGTCTGCCAGCATGTTCATGGCTTGTCGCTTTCCATAGCCGAGAGTGCCGGATTAGCGGACATGGCCGACAAAGAAAAGGCCGCCTCGACGGGCGGCCCTTTCCGGTATCGCAGAAAGCGATCGATCAGCGCGAATAGAATTCGACGACCAGGTTCGGCTCCATCTGCACGGCGAACGGTACGTCGGCCAGGCCGGGGATGCGCGAGAAGGTCGCGACCATCTTGTTGTGATCGACTTCGATATAGTCCGGCACGTCGCGCTCGGCGAGGCCGACCGCTTCCAGCACGATGACCAGCTGCTTCGACTTTTCGCGCACTTCGACGACGTCGCCCGGCTTGCAACGGTACGAGCCGATGTTGACGCGCTTGCCGTTGACGTTGACGTGGCCGTGGTTGACGAACTGGCGAGCCGCGAAAATGGTCGGCACGAACTTGGAGCGGTAGACGACCGCGTCGAGACGCGACTCGAGCAGGCCGATCAGGTTCTCGGAGGTGTCGCCCTTGCGGCGATCAGCCTCTTCATAGACCTTGCGGAACTGCTTTTCGGAGACATCACCATAGTGACCCTTCAGCTTCTGCTTGGCGCGCAGCTGCAGGCCGAAATCGGAAAGCTTGCCCTTGCGGCGCTGGCCGTGCTGGCCGGGGCCGTATTCACGCTTGTTGACCGGGGACTTCGGGCGGCCCCAGATGTTTTCGCCGAGACGGCGGTCGATCTTGTACTTCGCGGATTCGCGCTTGCTCATCGCATTCCCTTTCAAAACAAACCACCCGGAGCCTCATGGTCCGGGTGAAGGAAACGCGCCCTCCTCTGGCCTCCGTTTTCGAGGCCTGACAGGGTTTTCCCACGCAACGCGGCGGAAAACCCACGGGACACGTCAGTCTAGACAAAACCCAGGAAACGATAAACCTGCTTTCCCGGGCTTGCCATGCAAAAGAAACAACCGGGCATTGCGGCCCGGTGTTGGTGCGCTCGATAAACGGAGATTTGAGCAGAGTCAAGCGCGTCGCTGGCGCTGGGCCCGGCAACCATATCACGTCTTTTGGCGTTGAGTGCCGTGCCGGATGCGGCGGGAGGTTGTTGCGCCGACGGCATTTAGGAAGGGACTGGAGCCAAAGGAGCCCGAAGTCGCATGAAGAAGTTTTTCCTCTCGTTGGTCGGTGCAGCCGTCATGGCCGGGACGATGTCGATCGCCGTGCCCGAGCCAGCGATGGCCAAGCACTGGCAGGGCCACAAGCATCGTCAGACCTGCCATGTCGTGGTGAAGAAGAAGATCATCTGGCGGCATGGCCACAAGAAGGTCATCCGCTACAAGGTGAAGCGCTGCTGGTGACGTCAGGAGTTTCGGGCTTGGCCTGAATCGAAGAAGCCCGTGGTTTCGGCCACGGGCTTTGTTTATCGACTCGGTTCAATGTTTCAGTCTGCCGATTTCTTCTCCGGCAGGCCTTTGCGCTTGGTCTCTGCGAATTCCTCGAGCTGCTTTTCGCTCATCGAATTGTACTTAACTTCGACGCGCCTTGAAGTTCGCTCTTCCTGGTCTCGCCGCGCTTGGCCGACAGGGCTGCGCCAGCGGCCTTTTGCTGTGCTTTTGAGGTTGCAGGCATATCGGCTCCTCCTTTGCCAGAGGAGGAAACGTTGCGCTCCGGCGACGGTTCCAGCGCTGGCGGTCAACTTCCGTTCCGCGCTCATGCCTGCCCATGGTCGGCCGGCACTGCCGGCAAAACCACCTTCCCGTGCCCGCAACGCCGGTGTAGGACGGCGCCATGAAATCGTTGAACGATCCCTCGCAGGCACTCGCCACCGGCCTCGCGAAAATCCGCACCGAGTTCCATGTGCCGGAGGGATTTCCCCCTGATGTAGTGGTCATGGCACAGACGGCGGCCAGGTGCGTGCCCGACCAGCATGCCGACCGCACGGCGATGCCCTTCGTGACGCTCGATCCCGCGGCTTCCACCGATCTTGACCAAGCGTTTTCGATCGAAGCGAGCGGTAGCGACCTTCTGTTGCACTATGCCATCGCCGACGTAGCCTGGTTCGTCGCAGACGGCGACGCGGTGGATCGCGAAGCCTGGGCGCGGGGCGAAACCCTGTATTTGCCGGACGGCAAGGCCGGGCTCTATCCCCGGGTCATTGCCGAGGGCGCCGCGAGCTTGCTGCCCGGCGGTCCGCGTCCGGCTGTCATCTTCACGGTCCGGATCGCCGACGACGGAGCGGTAAGGCTGGATGGCGCGGAGCGGGCAATCATTCAAAGCCGCGCCAAGCTCGCCTATGACAGCGTGCAGGCCGCCGACGTCCCAGTCGGCTTCGCCGAAATCGCGCGGCGCATGGCGGCGGCCGAAGACCGTCGCGGCGCTTCGCGCGTCGACCCGCCCGAGCAGGAGGTGGAACAGCTTGCCGATGGCACATTCCAGCTTGCGTTCAGACCGCTGCTGCAATCCGAGCAAGACAACGCAGCACTTTCGCTGGCCGCCAACATGGCGATTGCCGACGCCATGCTGGCACACCGGACCGGCTTGTTTCGGGTGATGGCGCCGCCCGATGCTTCCAAAGTGCAAAGACTGCGCAGCGCGGCACGGGCCTTAGGCCTGTCCTGGCCTCCTTCGACCAGCCTGCCCGACTATCAGCGAACCCTCGATCCTGCCAACATGCAACAGGCAGCGCTGATGCTGGAAATCCGCCGCGCCGGCTCCGGTGCGTCCTACCAGCCCTATGAAGAAGGCGTTGTCCCCTGGCACGAGGCGATGGCCGCGACCTATGCCCACGCCACCGCACCCCTGAGGCGGCTGGCCGATCGCTATGTCGTGCGATGCGTGCTGGCCATCGTCAACGGCCAGCCGGTGCCGCAAGCCGTTACCGAGGCGTTTTCCAGACTGCCGAAGGTGATGGGCCGCGCAGGCGCCCGCGCCTCGCAGATCAACCACGCGGCCATCGACCTTGCCGAGGCGGTGATGCTGAGGGGGCGCATGGGTGAAACATTCAAGGCCGTCGTCACCGACGTCGGTGATCGGCGTGTGCGCGTTCAGCTCTCGGACATGCCTGTCGTTGCGAATGTGAAGGCCTCAGGGTTCAGGCAGGGCGATGGCCTGACGCTAAGGCTTGTTTCGGCCGATCCGGATCGACGCGTCATTGTCTTCGAGCCTGCCTAAAGCGCGTCGGCGACGCGCTTTAGTTTTTCGTTTTATGCATGTCGTTGTCCCAAAACCGCTGCGCACTTTTGGGCGACATGCATTAGCGCGCGCTCAATCCAAAACCCTGCATCAGCCGGCTGATGGCGAAATCCGCCTTTCCCGAGGTAAAGACGGCGATGTCGGGCTCGCTTTGCGGCAATGGTCCGTCGACAGCCGGAAGCAGCGACAGAGCACGCCGCGCAATCGCTTCGGCCGGGTCGATCCAGTCGACCGGCCAGGGCGCGGTCTTGCGCATGCGATTGGCCAGAAACGGATAGTGCGTGCAGGCGAGCACGACGATGTCCGTGCGCAAATCGTCATGCTGGACGAAACACGGTGCGATCTCGGCACGCACGGCCTCCTCGTCGACAAAGCCCTCGCGCATGTAGGCCTCGGCCAGTNATGGCCGTGCAATTTCCTGAAATACTCGGCCAGTCCGGCGAGATTGTTGCTGCCGACCAGCCGGACATGGCATTTCTGCGCCCATTTGCCGATCAGGTCGCGCGTGTACTGGCGCTTCACCGTGCCCGGCGTCGCCAGCACCGAGACCAGCCCGGACCGGGTGCGCTCGGCCGCCGGCTTGATTGCCGGCACCGTGCCGACAAAGGGATGGTCAGGGAATTTTTCCCGCAACGCATCGATCACCAGCGTCGAAGCGGTATTGCAGGCGACGACCGAAATTTCCGGATCAAAACGGTCGAGCAGCTTGGCGAAGAGCTCGACTATATGGGCCTGCAGCGCCGGCTCTTCCCACGCGCCGTAGGGAAAGGCCTTGTCATCGGCGACGTAGACGAAGCGCCGGTCGGGCATCAGCACGCGCGCTTCGCGCAGCACGGTCAATCCGCCAACGCCGGAATCGAACATCAGGATCGGACGGTGGCTCATTGATATCGGACCATGAAAGAGGCTGGATCAGAAGGCTTGGCGGTCATTGGCCAATGCCGTTCTTCTATCTGCAACCATCATGGTCTTGAAGTGGCGAATGTCAGCAAGTTCTATGCAAAGCCGGCGAAGACGACCTTGCCTCGGCCTAGAGCCCGCGCTTGCCGAAGCCGGCGGGCCGCGGGCGGCCCATAGGCTGGGCGGACGGCACCGAGCGCGTGGCCGGTGTGGCGTTGCGCATGGAAGACTGTGCCGTGCTGCTGGCCATCCGGCCGGATCCCCCAGGCATGGGCGTATCGCCATCGAAATCGAAAACCGATGTCAGTTCGTCGATATTGATGCCCGCCACCGGCTTAGCCACCAGGATCGTGCACCAAAGGCCAAAGATCGACAGCGCAAGCAGGTTCAAACCGCTGGACGTGCTTTCCGGATTGTTGAAATCGATGACCAGCAGCGTGCCTGCCTGCAGAAAGGCGTAGATGGCGCAGAACACGATGTAGGACCACAGGATCCAGGCTTTGCCGTTGGCGTCGCGGCTGCGTCGCCAGGCGATGTTGGCACGCATGACCACAGCCAGGAGGGAAACTATCAGAACCGCGCCTGCCATGCCTTGCCGCGATGGACCGGGCGCCGAGTTGACCAGCCCCTCAAAGCCGATCGTGCCAACGATGTACAGCACAGCAAGAATGGCCTCGAGCAGGGCTACGCCGAGCGAATAGAAGAAGAAGCGCATACGGCCGATTTTGGACGTGAACATTTGCCACCACACCGTTTTGACAACAATGGACGAGAGGCAAATAAAATTCGGTTACTTCAGCCGTTCGAAGCTTAGCGATTTCTAATCTTCTTTGTCTGCCTGGCGTTTTCGCGCAGCGGCCGGCAAACGCCTTGGATCGTCTCCCGGCGAGCCGTCACCGCGCGGCATGGCCGGCGAAAACCGGTCGAGCGACGAGATGATGCCACGCAGCACTTTCAGTTCCGGCTCGGCGAAACCGGCGCGCGTCAAGACGGCGCGCAGATTGTCGACCATCTTGGGTTTCTTGGGCGCCGGGCGGAAATAACCGCGCGCTTCGAGCGCGCCTTCGAGATAGGCAAACAGGCCGTGCAACTCTTCCTTGCTCGCCGGCTTCATTTCAGGACTGGAGAAATTAGTCGCCGTCTCGTCCTCCAGGCCGGATTTCATCCATTCATAGGACATCAACAGCACGGCCTGGGCGATGTTGAGCGACGAAAAGCCGGGATCGACCGGGAAGGTGACGATCTCGTCGGCCAGCCCGACCTCGTCATTGTAGAGCCCAAAACGCTCGCGGCCGAACAAGATGCCGGTGCGCAGGCCGGCTATCTGACGCGCCCTGAGCGCCCTGCCCGCCTCGACCGGACCACGCACGGGTTTGAAGCCGTCGCGCTCGCGCGCCGTGGTGGCGAAGACGAAGTTGAGGTCGGCGACGGCGGACGCCAGGTCGCCGAACACTGTTACGGCATCGATGACATGGTCGGCGCGGCTGGCGGCGGCGCGCGCCTTCTCGCTCGGCCAGCCGTCACGCGGATTGACGAGACGCAACTCGGCAAGGCCGAAATTGGCCATGGCGCGCGCAACCATGCCGATATTCTCGCCGAGCTGCGGCTCGACCAGGATGATCGCCGGCGCGGCGGCGGATGCGTTTTCAGGATGATCGACGGCGGACATGATCTCAATGAACTGCTGTTTGCGGCATTTCAGCGTTCCCTGCCACATCCGCTCGGCAAAATGAAGCTTTTGCAAACACCGGTCGCGGCACAGACGACCCATTCTGCACGGATGGTCGTTTGCGCGGCCAAATAGGCTTTGATATACGCTCCGCATACCCGGCCGAAGCCATGCGGGCGAGGCCGTTTTGTTCCCCAAAAGCGAGGCATTCTTTTCATGGCGAAGATCAAGGTGGCGAACCCGGTCGTCGAGCTCGACGGCGACGAGATGACCCGCATCATCTGGCAGTTCATCAAGGACAAGCTGATCCACCCTTATCTCGACCTGAAGCTCGAATATTACGACCTCGGCGTCGAGCACCGCGACGCCACCAACGACCAGGTGACCATCGATTCGGCCAATGCCATCAAGAAATGGGGCGTCGGCGTGAAATGCGCGACGATCACGCCCGACGAGCAGCGCGTAGAGGAATTCAAGCTGAAGAAGATGTGGAAGTCGCCGAACGGCACCATCCGTAACATTCTCGGCGGCACCATTTTCCGCGAACCGATCATCATGAAGAACGTGCCGCGTCTGGTGCCGGGATGGACCAAGCCGATCATCGTCGGCCGTCATGCTTTCGGCGACCAGTATCGCGCCACCGACTTCCGCTTCCCCGGCAAGGGCAAGCTGACCATCAAGTTCGTCGGCGAGGACGGCAAGGTGATCGAGCACGACGTATACGACGCACCCGGCGCCGGTGTTGCCATGGCGATGTACAATCTCGACGACTCCATCCGCGAATTCGCCCGCGCCTCGTTGAATTACGGCCTGCTGCGCAATTATCCGGTTTATCTCTCGACCAAGAACACCATCCTCAAAGCCTATGACGGCCGCTTCAAGGACATTTTCCAGGAGGTCTACGAGGCTGAATTCGAGGCCGAGTTCAAGGCGAAGAAGCTGTGGTACGAGCACCGGCTGATCGACGACATGGTGGCCTCCGCCCTGAAATGGTCTGGCGGCTATGTCTGGGCCTGCAAGAATTATGACGGCGACGTCCAGTCCGACACGGTGGCGCAAGGTTTTGGCTCGCTCGGCCTGATGACCTCCGTGCTGATGACGCCGGACGGCAAGACGGTGGAAGCGGAGGCCGCGCACGGCACAGTGACGCGCCACTATCGCCAGCACCAGAAGGGCGAGGAAACCTCGACCAATTCGATCGCCTCGATCTTCGCCTGGACGCGTGGCCTCGCCCACCGCGCCAAGCTCGACGACAATGCCGAGTTGAAGCGGTTTGCCGACACGCTGGAGAAGGTCTGCATCCAGACGGTTGAGAGCGGCTTCATGACCAAGGACCTGTCGCTCTTGATCGGTCCCGACCAACCATGGCTGTCGACCACCGGCTTCCTCGACAAGATCGACGAGAATTTGCAGAAGGCGATGGCGTAAGCCGGCAGCCATGGCCAAGCCGGTCGTCTACGGGGCGGACTACAGCGTCTATGTGCGCATCGTCCGCCTCGTGCTGGCGGAAAAAGGCATCGACTACGACCTTGTGCCGGTCGATGTCTTTGCCGCCGAGGGCACTCCCGCCTGGTACTTCGAGCATCACCCTTTCGGCCGCATTCCGGCCGTCGAGCATGACGGGTTTCGCCTGTTCGAAACCAGCGCAATCGCCCGCTATGTCGACGAGGCGTTCGACGGCCCGGCACTGCAGCCAAAAGACGCCCGCACCCGCGCAACGATGAACCAGATCATCGGCATGCTCGACGCCTATGCCTACAGATCGATGGTCTGGGACGTCGCCGTCGAGCGGCTTGAGAAGGAAGCGCCAGACGAGGCACTGGTCGCCAACGGGCTGCGCCAGGCGGAAACGGTGCTGCGGGTGCTCACCGCACTCAAGCCTCCCGGGCCGTGGCTGCTCGGCGACCAGCTGACGCTGGCCGACCTGCATGCGGCATCCATCATCGCCTATTTCGTCAAGGTCGCCGACGGGCAAAAGCTGCTTGCGGCGTTCGCCGACATCCAGGCCTGGTGGGACGGCATCGCAAAACGTCCGAGCCTGGCGGCGGGCTGATATGGGTTCGGGCCATGGCTGACCCATCTCGCCAGGACGCGCTCACCATCGCCAGAATTGTCAGGGTCAACCACGCCGGTGAGTTCGGTGCGATCAGGATCTATTCGGCGCAGATTCTTGTCGCCAGGCGCTTCTGGCCGGATTGCGTGCCATCCTTGTCGGAGATGCTCGGGCACGAGCGCACGCATTGCGCCGCCTTCCGTGCCGCCATGCCGGCGCGGAAGGCGCGACCGTGCCGGGTGATGCAATTCTGGAGCTGGGGTGGCTGGCTGCTGGGTTCTGTCACCGCCCTGCTCGGTCCGCAAGGCATCTGGGCCTGCACGGCGGCGGTTGAAGCGGCGGTGCATCGCCATCTGGACGATCAGCTGTTTTTCCTCGCCAATCGCGACCACGACTTGCAAGGCATCATCCTGGCGATCCGCGAGGAAGAGCTCGCCCATCTCCATCACGCCGAAGAGCAGCTGAAATCGCCCGGCCCGGCGCTGAACTTTTTACGGTCGCTGATTTCGATCGCCACGGACGTGCTGATCTGGCTGTCCACCTGGGGCGATTCCAGCAGAATGACGCGCGCCCTGAAGGCGGCGAAAAGAACTAGACTAGCTAGACGGACCGTCTAAGAGCTGATTGCCGGCTTGCCACTATCAGCCACAGAATGGCAAGCACGGCGGCGAAGGCCGGAAAGCCGCACACGAACCAGATACGACATAGGGTGGCTTTCAGGCTGCCTCCAGCGCCGCCCTCACCGCGGCGATCGCATCATTGGCCTTCGAGGCGTCCGGACCGCCGGCTTGCGCCATGTCGGGCCGTCCGCCGCCGCCCTGCCCGCCCAATGCGGCCGAGGCAACGCGCACCAGATCGACAGCGCTGAAGCGGCCGACGAGATCGTCCGTCACGGCGACCACGACGCTTGCCTTGTTGTCTTCGCCCGCACCGACGAAGACGACGACGCCGGAGCCGAGCGATGTCTTGCCGGCATCGGCCAGCGGCTTCAAATCCTTCGGCGACACGCCGGAAACCGCTTTGCCGAGGAAGCCGATACCGGCNGCGACGGTTTCGGTGGTGGCCGGAGCATCGGCCGCGGCACCACCGCCCAGCGCGAGTTTCTTGCGCGCTTCGCTCAGCTCCTTCTCGAGCTTCTTGCGCTCCTCGAGCAGCGTCTCGACACGCGCCGGCACGTCGGCCGGCGAGATCTTCAGCACGGCCGCAGTTGCCTTCAGGCGCCTGTCCTGCTCATCGAGATGTTTGCGCGCGGCTTCGCCGGTCAGCGCCTCGATGCGGCGCACGCCGGCGGCGACCGCGCTGTCGGAGACGACACGGACCAGGCCGATATCGCCGGTCGCCCGGACATGGGTGCCGCCACAAAGTTCGACGGAATAGGGTCTATTGGCCTTGGCGCCATGCACGCCGGTGCCCATCGAGACGACACGCACCTCGTCACCATATTTCTCGCCGAACAGCGCCATGGCGCCCTCGGCAATGGCGTCATCGACCGACATCAGGCGCGTCGTCACCGGGCTGTTCTGGACGACGATTTCGTTGGCCATGCGCTCGACCTCTTCGAGATCTTCGGCCGAGATCGGCTTGTTGTGCGAGATGTCGAAGCGCAGGCGCTCGGGCGCGACCAGCGAACCTTTCTGCGCGACATGGGTGCCCAGCACCTCGCGCAGCGCCTCATGGATCAGATGCGTTGCCGAATGGTTGGCACGCAGCCGGGTGCGGCGCGCATGGTCAACCTTCAGCTCGACGGCTGCACCTGGCTTGACCGTGCCGTTCGTCACCTTGCCCAGATGCACGAACAGGCCGTCGGCCTTTTTCTGCGTGTCGGAAACCTCGATCGAGAAACCTTCGCCGGAGATGATGCCGGTGTCGCCCATCTGGCCGCCCGACTCGCCATAGAACGGCGTCTGGTTGACGACCACCGCCACCGCGTCGCCCTTGCCGGCGCTATCGACTGTCTTGCCGTCCTTGACCAGGGCCTGGATGAGGCCTTCCGCCTGTTCGGTCTCGTAGCCGAGGAATTCGGTGGCGCNGTGGCGCCGGCCTTCTCGCGTACAGAAAACCAGATGGTCTCGGTGGCCGCGTCGCCGGAGCCAGCCCAATGCTTGCGCGCTTCGGCCTTCTGCTGCTCCATCGCATGGGTGAAGCCGGCAAGGTCGACCGAGATGTTGCGCTGGCGCAGTGCGTCCTGCGTCAGATCGAGCGGGAAGCCGTACGTGTCATAGAGCTTGAACGCCGTCTCGCCATCCAGCATATCGCCGGCGTGCAGCGTATCTGTCGCCTCCGAGAGCAGGCCGAGGCCGCGCACCAGCGTCTTGCGGAACCTGGTCTCCTCGAGCTTCAGCGTCTCGGTAATCAGCTGTTCGCCGCGCAGCAGTTCGGGATAGGCCTGGCCCATCTCACGCACTAGCGCCGGCACCAGCTTCCACATCAACGGCTCCTTGGCGCCGAGCAACTGCGCATGGCGCATGGCGCGGCGCATGATGCGGCGCAGCACATAGCCGCGGCCTTCGTTCGACGGCAGCACGCCGTCGGCAACCAGGAAGGAGGACGAGCGCAGATGATCGGCAATGACGCGGAAGGAGGCGACCGTCTCCTTGTCCGGGCCCTGCCCGAGCGCTGACGAGGCCGCATCGATCAGATGACGGAACAGGTCGGTCTCGAAGACGCTCTCCACCCCTTGCAGGATGGAGGCCATGCGCTCCAGGCCCATGCCGGTGTCGATCGACGGCCGCGGCAGGTCGATGCGCTCATCCTTGGTGACCTGCTCATATTGCATGAACACCAGGTTCCAGAATTCAAGGAAGCGGTCGCCATCCTCCTCCGGGCTGCCGGGAGGGCCGCCCCAGATGTGCTCGCCACGGTCGATGAAGATTTCCGAGCACGGCCCGCACGGTCCGGTGTCGCCCATAGCCCAGAAATTGTCGGAGGTCGGGATGCGGATGATGCGGTCATCGGAGAAACCGGCGATCTTCTTCCAGAAGCCGGCCGCCTCGTCATCGGTGTGATAGACGGTGACCAGCAGCTTGTCCTTGTTCAGCCCGAACTCCTTGGTGATCAGGTTCCAGGCCAGTTCGATGGCGCGCTCCTTGAAATAGTCGCCGAAGGAGAAATTGCCGAGCATTTCGAAGAAGGTCAGATGGCGCGCGGTGTAGCCGACATTGTCGAGGTCGTTGTGCTTGCCGCCGGCGCGCACGCTTTTCTGCGCGGTGGTGGCGCGCGAATAGGACCGCTTCTCCAGGCCGGTGAAGACGTTCTTGAACTGCACCATGCCGGCATTGGTGAACATCAGCGTCGGGTCGTTGCGCGGCACCAGCGGGCTCGAGGCCACGACCTCGTGGCCCTCCTTGCGGAAATAGTCGAGGAATGTCGACCGGATCTCGTTCACGCCACTCATGACTGCTGCCTTTTCGCGAAAACCGCCGGCACGGCCGGCGGACACTGGTCTCTGCTTTTTAGAAGATTGACTTGGCCTTTTAGCGGGCACGCCCCACCCTGTCCAGAAACACGGAATTGGGCCAATCCGGCAACTGCCAAGCCGGCTTCACGCTGCCCAAAAACGAAAACCGCCGGCGCGAAGGCCGGCGGTTTGAAACGCAATACTAAAGAACTCGGTTACTTAAGCATCGGGTAATAGACCGGATTTATGGCCGAACTCTGGCCGTACCCTACATGGCACCGGATTCTTCCTCGAAGCCGTCGTCGCTTTCGCCGCGCTCGGGGCCGCCATTCTCGAGAAACTTCTCGGCAATCAGCCCGGCATTCTGCCGCAGTGCCAGTTCGATCTCGCGCGCCGTGTCGGGATTGTCGCGCAGGAACAGTTTGGCGTTTTCACGACCTTGGCCGAGACGCTGCGAATTGTAGGAGAACCACGCGCCCGACTTCTCGACCACGCCGGCCTTGACGCCGAGGTCGACCAGCTCGCCGGTCTTGGACACGCCCTCGCCATACATGATGTCGAACTCGACCACCTTGAAGGGCGGCGCCAGCTTGTTCTTGACGACCTTGACGCGGGTCTGGTTGCCGACGACCTCGTCGCGGTCCTTGACCGAGCCGATGCGGCGGATGTCGAGGCGCACCGAAGCGTAGAATTTCAGCGCGTTGCCGCCGGTCGTGGTTTCCGGCGAACCGAACATGACGCCGATCTTCATGCGGATCTGGTTGATGAAGATGACCATGGTGTTGGAGCGCGAGATCGAGGCGGTCAGCTTGCGCAGCGCCTGGCTCATCAGACGAGCCTGGAGACCGGGCAGCGAATCGCCCATCTCGCCCTCGATTTCAGCGCGCGGCGTCAGGGCGGCCACCGAATCGACCACCAGAACGTCGATGGCGCCGGAACGCACCAGCGTGTCGCAAATTTCCAGCGCCTGCTCGCCGGTGTCGGGCTGCGAGATCAGCAGGTTTTCGAGGTCCACGCCGAGCTTGCGGGCATAGACCGGGTCGAGCGCATGCTCGGCATCGACGAAGGCGCAGATACCGCCCTTCTTCTGGGCTTCGGCAACTGTGTGCAGCGCCAGTGTCGTCTTGCCCGAGCTTTCCGGCCCGTAGATCTCGACAATGCGGCCGCGCGGCAGGCCACCGACGCCAAGCGCGATGTCGAGGCCAAGCGATCCGGTCGGCACGGTTTCAATCTCGACGACCTGCTCGTTGGCGCCCAGCCGCATGATCGAGCCCTTGCCGAAGGCGCGCTCGATTTGCGACAGCGCCGCGTCCAGAGCCTTTGATTTGTCCACCGCTTTGTCCTCTACAAGCCGCAAAGTATTCTGAGCCATGATACATCACCCCTTGGTCGTCAATGAAGGCCGGACAATCCGTAATCCCTGCCCTATTTGTACCTTTTTTGTTCTCGTTTGGCAAGAGGGGTCAAATATCTGAAAAGCAATCTTTATCCGGATTTGTTCTTTTTTTGTCTCATGGTTTCGTTTCCGGATGTATCCACCATTGGGCCAGGCGCTCCGGCGGTTTGGCTCCGCCCGAATCGCTGGCTTGCTTGCGAAGCTCCGTCGCACAGCCTAGCGCTTGTCTGGTTCGAATAACAAAGGTCATATCGCCTACATGGTGAAATCAGCAAAAATACTGGCGGTGGGCGGCGCCCATATCGACCGGCGCGGTCAGGTGTCCGGTGCTTACGTGCCGGCGGCGTCCAACCCCGGCACGATGCGCGAGGATGTCGGCGGCGGCGTCTTCAACGCGCTGCGCAGCCTCGTGCGGCGCGGCGTCTCGGCCTCGCTTTTGTCGGTGCGCGGCGGCGATGCCTCGGCCGAGACGGTTGCGCGCGCCATCACTGAGGCCGGCATTGCCGATCTGTCGGCGGTGTTCCTCGACCGCACCACGCCGAGCTACACGGCGCTGATCGATCGCGACGGCGAGCTGATCACCGGCTTTGCCGATATGGCGCTCTACGATTTGGCGTTCCCCAAGCAGATCCGCCGCTCCAAGGTGCGCGAGGTGGTCGCCGAGGTCGATGCGGTGCTCTGCGACGCCAATCTGCCATCAACGGCGCTGGAGCGGCTGGTGGGGGTCGCCGCCGGCAAGCCGGTGTTCGCCATCGCCATTTCGCCGGCCAAGGTGGTGCGGCTGATACCGGTGCTGAAGGAACTCGCGCAGGTCTTCATGAACCGGCGCGAGGCCATGGTGCTGGCCGGCGTCGATGCCAATGCCACCGAGCGCGAGACCGTCGACGGACTGCGCTGCAGCGGCCTCACCAGTGGCGTGGTGACGGCGGGCGACGGCCTGGTGCTGGGATTCGACGAAGCCGGCGCCTTCTCTATCCTGCCGCCGGCGCCGAGAAAAGTCGCCGACGTCACCGGCGCCGGCGACGCGCTGGCCGGCGCCACCATCGCTGCCCTGCTGCGCGGCCTGGCATTGCGCCAGGCCCTCCGCGAAGGCGTTGCCGCGGCGACGCTCGCCATCGAAAGTTCGGATGCCGTGCCGGCCTTCACCGCCGCGACCTTCACCGAGGCACTGGCTCTTGTACCCGACGCACAGGAAATGGCATGAGGGCGGCCAATTGCCATTGCCGGAGCGCGACGTCCAAGCGGACGCGCGGATCTCCGGATCGGAGACCATCATGACACCGCAAAGCGCCCGCCCCTTCATCGACATCCACGCGCCCGTGGCCGAGGCGCTCGCCGCTGGCCGCCCCGTCGTGGCGCTGGAAAGCACCATCATCACCCATGGCATGCCTTACCCCGACAATGGCGCCATGGCCGCCAATGTCGAAAAGATCATCCTGGACAATGGCGCGGTGCCGGCGACGATCGCCGTGGTTGCCGGCCGCATCAAGATCGGGCTGTCCGACGGCGAGCGCGAGTCGCTGGCGATGACCGGCGACGCCATGAAGCTGTCGCGCGCCGATCTCGGCTTTGCGGTGGCGCAAGGCCGCACCGGCGGCACCACGGTCGCCGCCACCATGATCGCGGCCGACATGGTCGGGATCAAGGTGTTCGCCACCGGCGGCATTGGCGGCGTCCACAAGGGCGCGGAAAAGAGCTTCGACATCTCGGCCGATCTCGACGAGTTGGCGCGCACGCCGGTCATCGTCGTCTCGGCCGGCGCCAAGGCGATCCTCGACATCGAAAAGACGCTGGAAGTGCTGGAGACGCGCGGCGTGCCGGTGATTGGCCATGGCTGCGAGACGATGCCGGCCTTCTGGTCGCGGCATTCCCCGTTCCGCGCGCCGCTGACCCTGCACAGACCGGAAGAGATCGCGCATTTCTACAAGACCAGGGCGGCACTTGGCCTGGTCGGCGGCATGCTGATCGCCAACCCGGTGCCGCAGGACGATGAAATCCCGGCCGACGAGATGGCCGGCTATATCGAGGCCGCGCAGAAGGCGGCCGAGGCGCAGAATGTGACCGGTAAGGCGGTGACGCCGTTCCTGCTGGGCAAAATCCTCGACCTGACCGGCGGCCGGAGCTTGAAGACCAACATCGCGCTGGTCGAGAACAATGCGCGGTTGGCGGCGAGGATTGCGAAGGCGCTGTAGGATCGCCTACGTCGGCGGGACAGCACCCCCCTCTGGCCTGCCGGCCATCTCCCCCGCAAGGAGGGAGATTAACAGCTTAGCCGCAGGCTCCCATTTTCAACGTTGGTGATTGGCGAAGGCCAATGTGACAACTGATCTCCCCCCTTGCGGGGGAGATGTCCGGCAGGACAGAGGGGGTGGGAAGAAACGCGGCGGTCCCGGTTCACTTCCCCGCCCGCCGCCCCGCCTCATACGCCCGGCGCGCCCACACCCTCATCTCGTCAGGATCATCAAACGCGTCGTCGGGAATGCTCCAGTACGGCATCGCGACCAGCTTGCCGTGGCGGGTGCCGGTATAGGTCCATTGCTTGCAGCCGGCGGCTTCGAAGTCGGGCGCGCTTTGCTCGTCAGCCTTGAGCAGCAATTCGCCGCGCAGCACGATAGCGACGATGACGCTGTCGAAATAGATACCCTTGCCGCCGAACAGTTTTCGGATACTGACCGGGCCGAGGCCTTCGAACAGTTCTTCGATGCGTTCATTGTCCATGCCGCAATCATGTCACCGGGCTTGCCACGGCTGCAACCAAAAACCATGCTGGCAAGTTGAGAGCCATCCGTCGGAGTTTTGTCATGCCGCTGCTGCTCAAGGGATCCTGCCGCTGCGATGCCGTCCATTTCGAGGTGGAGAGCAACACGCCGGTGCCGTTCATGCTGTGCTACTGCTCGATCTGCCGCAAGCAGCAGGGCGGCGGGGGCTTCGCCATCAATCTCGGCGCCGATTACAAGACGCTGAAAATCAAGGGCAAGCGCAATCTCGGCGTCTACCAGGCCGAGATCGCGGACGACGAGCATCCAAACTGCGAGATTTCGACCGGCGAGCGCAATTTCTGCAAGAAGTGCGGTTCGGCGCTCTGGCTCTACGATCCGACCTGGCCGGAACTGGTGCACCCCTTCGCCTCGGCAATCGACAGCGAGTTGCCGAAGCCGCCGGAGAAGGTGCATCTGATGTTGAAATACAAGGCGAGTTGGGTCGAGCCGGTGATCGGCAAAAAGGACAAGGTCTTCGACGTCTATCCCGAGGAATCGATCGCCGACTGGCACAAGCGGACGAAGATGTGGGTGAAGTAAGCAGGGAGGCGCGGAGCGCGACTTCCGATGGTCAGCGCTGCCCCTCATCCGGCCCTTCGGGCCGTTCGTCATTCGAAAAGCCAAGCAATTGGCTTTTCGCCCGCTGCGCGGACCATTTCCTCACCTCCCCGTGAACGGGGAGAAGGAAGATCAGGCCGAAGCGCGCGCCTCAGCCAGCGCCTTCAGGTCGGCGGGCTTCAGTTCGACGGATTCGCCGCAGCCGCAGGCCGAACTCTGGTTCGGGTTGTGGAAGGTGAAGCCGGTGCGCAGCGTGGTCTGCTCGAAATCCATCTCGGTGCCGAACAGGAAAAGGGCAGCCTCGGGCGCGACATAGACATGCGCGCCGTCGCGTTCGATATGGTCGTCCTTGGTATTGGGCTCGGTCACCAGGTCGACCGTGTATTCCATGCCGGCGCAGCCGCCCTTCTTGATGCCGAGGCGAATGCCATGCGCATTGTCGCGCGTGGCGACGATCTCGCGCACCCGGTCGGCGGCCTTTTCGGTCATCGTGATGACGGCGAAGCGTCCCATTCTTTTTCCTCTTCCATTCCATGCAGGTTCAAGGCCTGCCGAATGATTCCTCACCTAAAATGGTGAAGTTTTACCACTGGTGCAAGTGCACCAACCTCAGTCAACCTAGTACCAGCCCACCGCCACCTGCGCCTCTTCCGACATGCGGTCGGGCGACCAGGGCGGGTCGAAGGTCATGTTGACCTCGACGCCGGAGACGCCTTCGACGGCGCCGACGGCGTTTTCCACCCAGCCGGGCATTTCGCCGGCCACCGGACAGCCGGGCGCGGTCAGCGTCATGTCGATCTTGACCGCGCGGTTGTCCTCGATGTCGATCTTGTAGATGAGGCCGAGCTCATAGATGTCGGCCGGGATTTCCGGGTCATAGACGGTCTTCAGCGCCGAGACGATGTCGTCGGTCAGCCGCGCCAGCTCGTCGGCGGGAATGGCCGAGGCGGAAACCAGCGGATTGATGGCTGCTTCCGGCGCGGTGGTGTGGCTCGCATCATCCATGGTCGTCATCCAAAGAACCTGTCACCCGAAGAACTTGCGCGCTTTTTCCAGCGCATCGGCCAAAGCGTCGACTTCGGCCCTGGTATTATACATGCCGAACGATGCCCTGCATGTGGAGGTTACGCCAAAGCGTTTCAACAGCGGCTGGGCGCAATGGGTGCCCGCGCGGACGGCAACACCCTGCCTGTCTATCACCATCGACACGTCATGGGCATGAATGCCCTGCAATTCGAAAGAAATGATGGCGCCCTTGTCCGGCGCGTCGCCGAAGATGCGCAGCGAGTTGATGGCGCGCAGCCGCTCGTGCGCGTAGGTCTTGAGGTCGGCCTCGTGCGCGGCGATGCGCTCGCGGCCGATCTTTTCCATGTATTCCAATGCTGCACCCAGCCCGATCGCCTGGACGATCGGCGGCGTGCCGGCCTCGAAGCGGTGCGGCGGCTCGTTGTAGGTGACGACGTCTTCCGTCACTTCCTCGATCATCTCGCCTCCGCCCATGAAAGGGCGCATGGCCGAGAGAATATCCTTCTTGCCGTAAAGCACGCCGATGCCGGACGGCCCGTAAACCTTGTGGCCGGTGAAGACGAAGAAGTCGCAATCCAGATCCTGCACGTCGATCGGCATGTGCACGGCGCTCTGGCTGCCGTCGACAAGTACGGGAATTCCACGCGAATGCGCGATGCGCACGATCTCCTTGATCGGGGTTACCGTGCCCAGCGCATTCGACATCTGGGTGATGGCGACGAGCTTGGTCTTGTCGGTCAGGCGCTTTTCGAATTCCTCGATGTGGAAGATGCCGAGATCGTCGACCGGCACCCAGACCAGCTTGGCGCCCTGCCGCTCCCGGATGAAATGCCACGGCACGATGTTGGAGTGGTGCTCCATGATCGACAGCACGATCTCGTCGCCCGCGCCGATATTGGGCATGCCATAGCCGTAAGCCACGGTGTTGATCGCCGCGGTCGTGTTCGAGGTGAAGACGATGTTGTCGGTGCTTGGCGCATTGAGGAAACGGCGCACCGTCTCGCGTGCCTTCTCATAAGCGTCGGTTGCGGCATTCGACAGGAAATGCAGGCCGCGATGGACGTTGGCGTATTCCTGGGAATAGGCGTGCTGGATCGTATCCAGCACCACCTGCGGCTTCTGCGCCGAGGCGCCATTGTCGAGATAGACCAGCGGTTTGCCGTAGACTTCGCGCGACAGGATCGGGAAGTCGCGGCGGATCGCCTCGACGTCGTATGGGGTTGTTTCGATCTTCTGGTCCATTACAAGCTCTCTTGAGGCACCGCCTCGCTTCGTCACGCACCCCTCATCCGACCGAGCTTCGCTCGGCCACCGCCCGGGGCGAGTCACTTGCCTCGCCCGTCCTTCGGACCCCACAAGGGGAGAAGGGAGGCGCTACCCATGCGCCACGAACCAGTCGTCCAGCCTTGTTTCCAGGGCCTCGACGATGGTTTCGTCGTCCAGTTCCTCGATCACTTCGGCGACGAACGCCTTGACCAGCAGGCCACGGGCGCTCTTCTCGTCGATGCCGCGAGCCATCAGGTAGAACAGATGGTTGTGGTCGATCTCGGCAACGGTCGCGCCGTGGCCGCAGATGACGTCGTCGGCGAAGATTTCCAGCTCCGGCTTGGTCGAGAACTCGCCATCATCCGACAAAAGCAGCGTGTTGCAGGCCATCTTGGCGTTGGTCTTCTGCGCGTATTGGTGAACGTTGATGCGGCCCTGGAAGACGCCGCGCGCCTTGCCGGTCACGACATTGCGGATCACTTCCGTCGATGTCGTATGCGGCACGGCATGGTCGAGCACCATGGTCACGTCGGTGTGGGTGTCGCCGGCGAGCAGGTTGATGCCGCGCAATTTGAAATCGGCGCCTTCGCCCGTGGTCTTCACCACGATCTCCTGGCGCACAAGCTTGCCGCCGGCATTCATGAAGAACAGCGTCAGCTTCGAATTCTTGCCGAGATGCGCCTTGAACTGCGCCAGATGGGTGGCCGTTTCCGGCTGTTCCTGGATGATCAGCCAGGTCACCTCGGCGCCTTCGTCCAGCACCATCTGGCTCACGGAGCTGGCCAGAGCCGCGCCCTCGCCCGCCTGACGCTCGACGATCGCAGCCTTGGCGCCGGCGCCGACACGCACGGGAAAGCGCACATGGGTCTGTCCGCCGGCTTGCACGTTCTGCAATTCGATCGGCTTTTCCAGTGCTGCGCCATCGGCGATGTCGACGAAATAGCCGTCGGCGACGAAAGCAGTGTTCAGCGCGCCAATGGCGTCATCGCTGCCATAGGGGTCGAGGCCGGGCGCAATCGAGCCATCGGTCAGCTTTTCCGACAGGCGCTGGACGGTCACGCCTTCGATGGCAGGGAATTTCGCACTCGAGACGCCGTTCAGAACCGCCAGCACGGCGGAACCTTCGACGATGGGAGCCAGCCCCTTGGCGGCGGCCGTCGGATCGAAGGCCGGCACCGCGGTCAACAGCCGGCGCAGGTCAGTGTAATGCCAGGATTCGATGCGCCGCGTCGGCAGGCCGTGCTTGATCGCCTCGATGGCGTCGTCGCGCTTCAGCATCACCGCACCGTCGCCCGGCAGCAGCGACAGCCGCTCGCCGAAAGTGTCGATCAGCGCCGTTTCGGCCTGGGTGCGCTGGGGTGTCGAATGCATGTTCATAAGCTTGGCCCTGTCTTTTGGTACAAAATGACCTGGCATCTCACACGGCTTCGCCGATCACGCCGGCATAGCCATTGGCTTCGAGATCGAGCGCCAGCGACTTGTCGCCGGACTTGATCACCTGGCCCTTGTAAAGCACATGCACGCTATCCGGCACGATGTGCTCGAGCAGGCGCTGGTAGTGGGTGATGACGATGATGGCACGGTCGGGCGAACGCAGCGCGTTGACGCCGTCCGAGACGATCTTCAGCGCATCGATGTCTAGGCCTGAATCGGTCTCGTCGAGCACGCAGAGCTTTGGCTCCAGCAGCTTCATCTGCAGGATCTCGGCCCGCTTCTTCTCGCCGCCGGAAAAGCCGACATTGAGCGGCCGCTTCAGCATCGCCATGTCCATGTTGAGCGAGGCTGCGGCCTCTTTCACCCGCTTCAAAAATTCCGGAATTTTTAGCGGCTCCTCGCCGCGCGCCTTGCGCTGCTCGTTCATCGCCACTTTCAGGAATTCCATGGTCGCGACACCAGGTATCTCCATCGGATACTGGAAGGCGAGGAAGATGCCCGCGGTGGCGCGCTCGGCCGGATCCATTTCGAGGATCGACTGGCCATTATAGAGGATATCGCCTTCGGTGACCTCATAGTCCTCGCGGCCGGCGAGGATATAGGACAGCGTCGATTTGCCCGAGCCGTTCGGGCCCATGATGGCGGCGACCTCGCCGTTTTTCACCGTCAGGTTCAGGCCGCGGATGATCTCGGTGCCGTCATCGACGATACGGGCATGCAGGTTCTTGATCTCAAGCATTGTTCTTTTCTCTGAAATAATCGTCGTAGGTGACTGTGTAATCGGTGTGCCGGCGCTGCAGGGTTTTGAACCGCCAGAAGGACAGGCCGAACCCCACCGCGAAAACCGCAAGGCCGACCAGCGGATGGACGAACGCCGCCAAAACGGCGCCTACCAGGGCCGAGGCTACTGCGGCCGCGGCGTATTTCATCGTGGCGATGTTGCCCTCGCGACGAACCGCCCACAGCCGCCGCCAGCGAACCGCAAACCAGATCTCGTCGCGAGACAGCGTCATGGTCATCTCTTCAGCCATCAACCAAGTGGCGCAGAAACGGCAGTATAATTGCCGAGACNGCCGAGACCAGCCCGGTCACGGCGCCCGCCGCCATCCGGCGCGGCGTCGACTGGATGGAGGGCGCGACAGCGCAGAGCGCGCCGCACACCAAAGCGTAAAAAACGATCGGAACCGTATCCATCATTTCAACTTCCTTTCAAACGTTCAGTTTCAATCCCATGCCTTGTGCACGGTCCTGAACGCTTGGCGGGTCGCTATCCTTCCAGTGTCCATCGCATTGCCTATCCGAGCGCCTACGCCCGGTTATTCTACATCTGCGTCAGGGCTTGCCAAAGTCCTCGCCAAAAGCCATCCGGCGAGTAGGCCGCGCCGAGCAGCACTATCCCTATCGCGCAAAACCAGAACGCAACGCCCAGGCCCGCTTCCCAGTTATCCACTCGATCCCGCAGATAGACATGTTTTTCCACGGATTCGCGTTTGCGCGCCCTTGTCACCCCACGCTACCCTCAAGGCTGATGCCGATAAGCTTCTGCGCTTCGACCGCGAACTCCATCGGCAGCTGCTGGATGACATCCTTGACGAAGCCGTTGACGATCAGCGCGATCGCCTCCTCTTCCGGGATGCCGCGCTGCATGACGTAGAACTTCTGGTCCTCGGAAATCTTTGACGTCGTCGCCTCATGCTCGAACTGCGCCGTCGAGTTCTTGGCTTCCATGTAGGGCACGGTGTGCGCGCCGCACTGGTCGCCGATCAGGAGACTATCGCAATTGGTGAAGTTGCGGGCGTTGGTCGCCTTGCGGTGCGCCGAGACCTGGCCGCGATAGGTGTTCTGCGAGAAGCCGGCGGCAATGCCCTTGGAGATGATGCGGCTCGACGTGTTCTTGCCGAGATGGATCATCTTGGTGCCGCTATCGACCTGCTGGTAGCCGTTCGACACAGCGATCGAATAGAACTCGCCGGAGGAATCGTCGCCGCGCAGGATGCAACTGGGATATTTCCAGGTGATCGCCGAACCGGTCTCGACCTGCGTCCACGAGATCTTCGAACGGTGGCCGCGGCAGTCGCCGCGCTTGGTGACGAAATTGTAGATGCCGCCCTTGCCCTCGGCATCGCCGGGGTACCAGTTCTGCACCGTCGAATATTTGATCTCGGCATCGTCGAGCGCCACCAGTTCGACGACGGCGGCATGCAGCTGGTTCTCGTCGCGCTGCGGCGCCGTGCAGCCTTCGAGATAGGAGACGTAAGCCCCCTCCTCGGCGATGATCAGCGTGCGCTCGAACTGGCCGGTGTTCTTCTCGTTCATGCGGAAATAGGTCGACAGCTCCATCGGGCAGCGCACGCCCTTGGGCACGAAGACGAACGAGCCGTCGGTGAAGACAGCCGAATTCAGCGTGGCGTAGAAATTGTCGGATGTCGGCACGACCGAGCCGAGATATTTCTGCACCAGCTCCGGATGCTCGCGGATGGCTTCCGAGATCGAGCAGAAGATGACGCCGGCCTGCGCCAGTTCCTTCTTGAACGTGGTGACGACGGAAACGGAATCAAACACCGCGTCGACCGCGACACGGCCCGATTTGTAGACGTTGTCGCTGGGCTCCTCGAGATCGGAGACGTCGGTTTTCTGCACGCCGGCGAGGATTTCTTGTTCCCGCAGCGGAATGCCGAGCTTCTCGTAGACCTTCAACAGCTCGGGATCGACGTCGCTCAGCGAGGTCGGGCCGGGCGTGCTCTTGGGCGCCGCGTAGTAATAGAGGTCCTGAAAGTCGATCTTCGGATAATGGACGCGCGCCCAGGTCGGCTCTTCCAGCGTCAGCCAGCGCCGATAGGCTTCCAGACGCCATTCCAGCATCCAGGACGGTTCATCCTTCTTGGCCGAGATGAAGCGAATAATGTCTTCGCTCAGGCCCTTGGGGGCCTTGTCCATCGCGATCTCTGTCTGGAATCCGTATTTGTACTGGTCGACGTCGATCTTTCGGACCCGATCGATCGTGTCCTGCACAGCAGGCATAAGCGTTCTCCATCCACGCCGGGGTCAAGGCCCGACAGTTTTCAAACTATGGCATCGCCGAGGGCTGCCCATGAGGCGCCGAAGGCGGCGTAAGTTTCATATAGTGCGTCTCGGCCGGGAATTCACCCGGCCACTTGCAAACGCACGGCTCTACCAGGCCGCGAGGCCTGAATTCTTTGTCGCCGCCTCAGGCGGCTTGTTCCCTGCCCGCCCGGCGCTGGGCAATACCGGCCAGCGCAGCACGGAACAGTTCGATATCCCCGGCACTCGTTGCGTGGCCGATGGACACGCGCAAAGCGCCCAGGCTGTCGCCGTAACCCATGGCTTTCAGCACATGGCTCGGCCCGACCTTGCCCGACGAACAGGCCGATCCCGCCGACAGCGCAACGCCGGCCAGATCGAACGCGATCTGCGCCGTCTCGGCCTTCACGCCGGGAATAGCGAAGAATGTCGTGTTGGCAAGCCTTGGCGCGCCGGATCCGAAGATTTCTGCGTCCGGCACCAGTGTTTTGATGATGGTTTCGACTTCGTCGCGGCGGTGCGCAAGCGTATCGACATGGTTCAGTCCGGCCAAAGCCTGCCGCGCCGCAGCGCCAAAGCCGGCGATGGCCGCCAAGTTTTCGGTGCCGCCGCGATGGCCCCTTTCCTGGCCGCCGCCATTGATCAGCGGCTTCGGCATCATCAGATCGGCTGCCGCAACGATGGCACCGACGCCCTTGGGGCCGCCGATCTTGTGCGAAGACAGAATCAAATAGTCGGCGTAAGCCGCTGACATGTCGATGGGAACGCGGCCCGCAGCCTGCACCGCGTCGACCACCAGAATGCCGCCCGCCGCCTTGACGATTGCAGCGATTGCCTCGATCGGCTGGATGACGCCGGTCTCGTTGTTGGCGGCATGGATCGCGACCAACGGCAGGCCTTCGGCCTTGTCATGCGCGGCCAGAGCGGCTGTCAGCTGAGCGAGGTCGGCAATGCCATCGGCGTCGACGCCGATCCGCGAAACCTGTGTTGCCGGGAAGCGGCCGCCGTTCAACAGGCAAGGGTGGTCGGCCTCGCAGACATAGAGCCGGCTCATGCGCACCGTGACACGGCCCATCCGCCAATCCGGCGTCAGCAGCGTTGATGCGGCTTCCGTCGCGCCCGAGGTGAAGACAACATGCTCGGCCTTGGCGCCGACAAGTGCTGCCACATCGCGCCGGGCAGTGTCGATCAGGCGCCGCGCCGCGCGCCCCTCGGCATGCACCGACGACGGATTGGCGACGAGATCGAGCGCGGCAATCATCGCCTCGCGCGCCTCGGTAATGAGCGGCGCGCTGGCATTGTAGTCGAGATAGGCGCGTGCTGCGGCCATTTTCACCCAATCGATCCCGTCAAGACCCTTTCCGCAAGGATAGCGCGTTATTTCCTTGAAATTGCAAGGCAAGACGTCCTATTTACGCGGCTTGCGGCGAGGATGGCCGGGCCGTCACGGCTGGCTATCCAGTTTTGAACAATTCTAAACTAGCTTCTAAGAAGACGCTTGCCCTGCGTCAAGGCCCGGAAGGGCTGGGGCTGGAGTAAGAATTGTTCCGGGCGCCGCGCATTCGTATGCCATTTGGAGTATTTCATGCCTGAGGTCATTTTCACCGGTCCGGCCGGCCGCCTGGAGGGCCGCTACCAGCCTTCCAAGGAGAAGAGCGCGCCGATTGCCATCGTGTTGCATCCGCATCCGCAATTCGGCGGCACGATGAACAACAAGATCGTCTATGACCTCTTCTACATGTTCCAGAAGCGCGATTTCACCACGCTTCGCTTCAACTTCCGCGGCATCGGCCGCAGCCAGGGCGAATTCGACCACGGCACCGGCGAATTGTCGGATGCCGCCGCAGCGCTCGACTGGGTGCAGTCGCTGCATCCGGATTCCAAGAGCTGCTGGGTGGCCGGTTATTCCTTCGGCTCCTGGATCGGCATGCAGCTTCTGATGCGCCGGCCCGAGATCGAGGGCTTCATCTCGATCGCGCCGCAGCCCAACACCTATGATTTCTCGTTCCTGGCGCCCTGCCCGTCATCGGGTCTGATCATCCATGGCGATGCCGACAAGGTGGCGCCGCCCAAGGATGTGCAGGGCCTGGTCGACAAGCTGCACACGCAAAAGGGCATCACCATCACGCAGAAGACCTTGCCAGGCGCCAACCACTTCTTCGCCAACGACGCCGATCTGCTGCTCGAGGAATGCGCCGACTATCTCGACCGACGGCTGGCCGGCGAATTGTCCGATCCGCGGCCGAAGCGGCTGCGCTAAGAGCAATTCCAGGAAAAGTGTAAACGGGTTTTCCGTCCGGAATTGCGTCAAAACAAAAACTCCCGGTCCGATGCCGTCACAGTCGTGCCCATCATGGGCGCGACAATGCCATTTCGGCTGATCCAAACGGTGAAGCCAGCCTGACATGTGGCGCGGCTCGGCTGAACGGTGCACAATGCCGGTTCAGCCAGCGCAAGAAGGCATGACCGATCATGNCCGATCATGTACCAGCCTCCCCATTTCCAGGAAACGCGGCCGGACGTCCTGCACGGGCTGATCCGGACGCATCCGCTGGGGTTGCTGATCTCCAACGGCGCCGATGGCCCGGTCGCCAATGCCATTCCCTTCCTGCTTGATGCCGAGGTTGGGCCGAATGGCCGGCTGCGCGCCCATCTGGCCAGGGCCAACCCGCAATGGCGTCAGCTGGCCGACAATCCGACATCGCCGGTGCTGGTCGTCTTCCAGGGCGCCGACGCCTACGTGACGCCGTCCTGGTACGAGACCAAGCGCGAGACCGGCAAGGTCGTGCCGACCTGGAACTACGCCATTGTCCAGGTGCGAGGAACGGTCAGAGTGATCGAGGATTCCGCCTGGATCGCACAGCAGATCACCGAGCTGACGCTGTCACAGGAAGGCGCCCGCGAGGCACCCTGGGCGGTGACCGATGCGCCGCCGACCTTCATCCAGTCGCAGATCAAGGGCATCATCGGGCTTGAGATCGAGATCGCCGAAATCAGCGGCAAGTGGAAAGTCAGCCAGAACCGGCCCGTCGCCGACCGCGTCGGTGTCGCCGAAGGGCTGGAGAAGGAAGCCGCCGGCGCGCCTGACATGGCTCGGCTGGTGCGGAGCTGGGGTGGCATCGACAGCTAGCTGGGGTGGTCTTAGATGGTTCCAAAGGCGTCAGCAATTCAGTTGCTTGCCGGCGCTGCTCCAATGCGGAAATTCGTCTGTCTCGGCGCATCGTTTTGGTTTGGTTTGCGAGCCCGACGGAATAGGCGGAACGTAGTTTTTGCCACCGGCAACCCCGACGCCGTGTAGCGGAAGATACATCCCAGCCGGCCAAGCACCATCGCGCAAACGATGGCAACAGCACAGCCAAGGCCGAAGCCGGCGACAGTGTCGCTCGGATAGTGCGCGCCGATAAAGATCCGGGTCGATGCGACCGACAAGGTTGCAGCCAGCAGCACCCATCTGCGCTGGGGCAACAACAGCAGTGCAATGCCGAAAATGACGCCCATGGTCGTGGCATGGCCGGACGGGAAGCTGGCAAAGCGCGCCTCCAAGGAAAAAGGATGCAGCGACAGATCGCCGAGCTTGTCGAAATTCATCGGCCTGGCTCTGCCCACGCCATATTTCAGCACGTTGACGACCATGGCCGAGAGTGCGATCGAACCCAGCACCATGAAAGCAAAGCAGGTCCAGTTGTAGAAGGTCATCCGCGCGCGCCGGGAAAGGCTGCGCCAATCCGTCAGATTCGCGGCAATCAGCACCAGTACCGACGGGACAAGATACCAGCCGCCTAGGCCGAAGAAGGTAAAAAACTCGGCGATGCGGAAGACATTGGTCGAGCCTAAAGCCCACTGCCTCGCCATGGTGCCCGCAAGATGGTCGAAACGGAGCGACACCGCGACCGTCAGTAAAAGCCAGGCCACGACCCAGACCGACCACAGGATTTTCGGGTAGCGCGCCGGGCGCGTCGCCAGGCGATGCCGTACAATCCCGAAAGTATCGCGGAAATTATCGACAGACTGCCGGAGCATGGCAGGCATAGCGGCACGCGCCGGTGATGGCGACTTCGTCAACATGCGGAGCTCGAAGCGATCATCGAAGAGATATCAGTTCGCCACACGGTACAGGCCGAGCGACAATTTATCACCTGACGAATAGTTGATGCCGTCGATTTCAGCGACGCGGCTGGCCTTCTTGCCTTGCCCTGCCAGCAGGTCATCCAGCCGTTTTTCATCGCCGACCGGCGCCAGGCCCAAAGCGCAGGCCGGATCGCCAAGCAGATGTTGCGCAACCCCATCGACATCGGTCAGTACCGTCTTTGTGCCCACCAGAAATACCAGGCTCGGTTCGTGATATTGCGCGGAGGCGAGCACGCTCATCTCACAGGGACGATCGGCGCGAACCGCAGCCTCGATTTCCCGGCTCATCCAAATCGGTTTCAGTGACGGCACGATGACACCGAACAGCAGGGCGTAGGTTATACCGGCGCAAACCGCAGCCCCGCCGATGCGGACCAGCGGCACCAGCATCTGGCGCGAAACAGCGAGGTAGCCGGCGCCCAATGCTGCCGCGGCGGCCGGAACGCTCCACCATGAAAATGTCTTCATGAGATAGATCGGCGCACCGACGCAAAGCACGGCGAGACCGACTGTCACCAGAACGGTGCCGAATGCGGTCGCCCACCACAGCCATGTCTGCCAGCGCCTGAGCGGCGCATTTGCCTCTTGCGGTGTCAGCGTCAAGAGCCAGCCGATGAGCAGGGCCATGCCGGGATAGGCCGGCAGCACATAATGCGGCAGTTTCGTCGGGATCAATTCGAAGACGAGCCAGAACGGAACGTACCAGGCGATGCAGAAACGCAGGCGCGGATCGTCGCGCAATCGGTTGAGCGCCTGCAGTCCGGCGCCGAGCGCCATAAGGCCGAACGGCCACATGAACAGGCAATAGGTCAGCACGTAGAAGCCCGGCGGAACGCCGTGCGACTCCTCGCCTTGCGCGACCTTGCCGAGCATATCCTTGCCGACGGCCTGCTGCAGGAAGGCGCCGTTGCTCTTCCAGGTGATGAGGGCGAGCCAGGGCAGCACGATCAACAGCACCAGAATCAGCCCACGCCCGGCTTTCAGCCTCGCCAGCCAGCGCCAGTCGCGCTCGAAGGCAACCAGCGTGAGCACCGTCAGCGCCGACAGCAGCGGTGCAATCGGCCCCTTGATGAGGATCGCCGCGCCCTGCGCAGCCCAGAAAATCCACGGCAGATGGCCGGCGACCGGCTCGTTGCGGCGCGATGCCAGATAAATCTGCGCCAGCGCGCCTTGCGCCAGAACGCAGCAGGCAAGCAGCATCGCGTCGGTCTTGGCGTCGCGGCCTTCGAAGGCGGTGGCGAAAATCGCCGCCATGACCAGGCCGGCGGCAAGACCGGCATTGGCGCCGAACAGATTGGCCCCGGTCCAGGCGATTGCGACGACGGCGATGGCGATGCCCAGCGCCGAGATCAGCCGGTAAATCCAGATCGGCGCCTGTGCCCCCTCGCCGCTCAGCGTCACCGCCGCCGATTGCAGCCAGTAGATGCCGATCGGCTTTTGGTAGCGCGACGCGTCCTGGAAGCGGATGTCGACATAGTCGCCGGTCTCCGTCATCTGCTTGGTCGCCTGGACGAAGCGCGGCTCGTCGCGGTCGAGCGGCGGCAAAGAGGCCAGTCCCGACGCCGTCATCACCAGGCTGAACAGGAAGAGAAAGATGTAGTTCCTGCTCATTTCGACACCGGACAGACTGGTCAACACCGGACAGACTGGATTTGGCGGGACTGGTGGCTCAGTCGACCTTGGTCATCGCCGCCTTGCGCTCATTGGCGATGAGCCATAAATTTCTGACATAGATCACCATGCCCATGGCCTGGCCGGCGATGAACACCGGATCCTCACGCTGGATGGCGTAGACCAGCAGCAGCCCGCCGCCGAACAGCGAGAAGAACCAGAAAGCGATCGGCACGACGCTGCGCTTGGCCTTTTCCGAAGCGATCCACTGCACCAGGAAGCGCATGGTGAAGAAGAACTGGGCAACGAAGCCGAGCAGAACCCAAGCGTCGAACTGCTTGACGAAAACCTGGTGCAGCCAGGTCGCCAATTCCTGAAACACGTTAGCCATGCGTGATTTCCTCTACCTTTGGCATTCTGCGGCGCCGGCGCCGAAGCCACCAGACGCCGGCGAGATCGAGCGCGCCCTGCAGGCCGCGATCGAAGATGCCGTAATTCGACTTGCCGTGGCGGCGGGAGCGGTCGACGACGTCGCAATGGACGACGCGGTAGCCTTCCTGGATGACCAGCGCCGGAACGAAACGATGCGTGCCGTCGAAAAACGGCAGTTTGCGCAAAATATCGGTGTGGATGGCCTTCAGGCCGCAACCGGTGTCGCGGGTGTCGTCATGCAGGATCGCGCCGCGCAGCCAGTTGGCGAAACGCGATGCCAATTGCTTGATCTTGCTGTCGCGGCGCTTCAACCGCTGCCCCTGCGCGGCGCCGAAATCGAGCCCTGCCCGACGCAGCGCATCGACCAGCACGGGGATATATTGCGGGTCGTTCTGGCCGTCGCCGTCGATGGTGGCGATTATCGAGCCGCGCGCCGCCCAGGCGCCCGAGCGCACCGAAAGCGACTGGCCGGCGGATTTTTCGTGCCGAAGCTGCCGAAGCGGAAACGGACGTGTGGCGGCTTCAGCGGCAAGCACCGAAGCGGTGTCGTCAGTCGAACCGTCATTGACAACGATGATTTCGAAGTCGCGCCCGGTCATCGCCGCCTCGATCTCGTCGATCAGCAGCGGCAGGTTCGCCGCCTCGTTGCGGCAGGGAATGACGATGGATATCAATGCGTCCGGCATATCGCGTCGGGCTCTGTCACAAGATATGGCATTCGGTGGATGCCGTGCGGTGCCGTTCCAGCGGATCGAACCCGTTGGCGCGGCGCCTCATTACGCCAGCCGACAGGATGAAGCAAGCATGCGCGGCAGTGCAGAATAGGCTGTCCATGCCGGCGCAAAATCGGAAACCACTTTTGCTTGACGCGCTTGGATGCTAAACGCCCGCGTTCAGGCCATGCCGGGCCGTTCGGACCCGGCGCTTTCAGGAAGAAACAATGCCCGCCTTCAAGTCCGATTTCCTGCGCGTCATGAGCGAGCGCGGCTTCATCCACCAGATTTCGGATGAGACCGGGCTGGATCAACTTTTCGCGAAGGAAACCGTGACCGCCTATGTCGGCTACGACGCCACGGCGACCAGCCTGCACATCGGCAATCTGATATCGGCGACCATGCTCTACTGGATGCAGGAGACCGGCCACCGGCCGATCGCACTGATGGGCGGCGGCACCTCGATGATCGGCGACCCGTCCTTCCGTGACGACCAGCGCAGCCTTTTGACGCCCGAGGCGATCGCCACCAACATCGAAGGCATCAAGCGAATTTTTGGCCGCATCCTGCGCTTCGGCGACACTGGCAATGACGCCATCATGGTCAACAATGCCGACTGGCTGATGAAGCTCAACTATGTCGAGTTCCTGCGCGATGTCGGCCGCCACTTTTCGGTCAACCGGATGCTGACCTTCGACAGCGTCAGGCTGCGGCTCGAGCGCGAACAGTCGCTGTCCTTCCTCGAATTCAACTACATGATCCTGCAAGGCTATGATTTCGTCGAGCTCAGCCGCCGCCACGACTGCCGGCTGCAGATGGGCGGTTCGGACCAGTGGGGCAACATCATCAACGGCGTCGATCTCGGCCACCGCATGGGCACGCCGCAGCTTTATGCGCTGACCACGCCGCTGCTGACGACATCGTCGGGCGCCAAGATGGGCAAATCGGCCAAGGGCGCGGTGTGGCTGAACGGCGACCTCTTCTCGCCCTATGATTTCTGGCAGTACTGGCGCAACACCGAGGATGCCGACGTCGAGCGCTTCCTGAAGATCTTCACCCGGCTGCCGCTGTCGGAGATCGCGCGGCTGGCCGCCCTTGGCGGCTCGGAGATCAACGAGGCCAAGAAGGTGCTGGCCACCGAAACCACGGCCATCGTGCACGGCCGCGAGGCGGCGCTCGCGGCCGAGGAAACTGCGCGCAAGACATTCGAGGAAGGCGTGACGGCCGAAACGCTGCCGACCGTGGAAGTGGACGACGCCGCGCTGGAAGCCGGCATCGGCATCCTGTCGCTGCTGGTCAGCGCGGGCCTTGCCGGGTCAAACGGCGAGGCAAGGCGTCACATACAGGGTGGCGCCGTGCGCCTCAACGACCAGCCGGTGGCGGACGACCGGCGGATGGTGACGCCTCAGGATTTGAGTCCGGAAAACGTCGCAAAGCTTTCAGTGGGCAAGAAAAAACACGTTCTGGTGCGGCCGGTCTGACCCGTCTTCTGGGATCCTCAGCGATATTCGAAGATCGAGCGGAAAATGCCCGGCGCGATTACCGATAGCGGGTTGATGTCCAGCACCGGCTTGTTGGCGTTGCCCTTAAGCCGGTAGGTGACGCCGATCAGCCCGCGGTCGCGGCCATTGCCGAGCAGCGCGCCGACCAGCGGCAGTTCGCCAAAGATGCGGTTGAGGCCATAGGCCGGCATGAAGGTTCCGGTCATGTCCATATTGTTGTTCTGGTCGTAGAGCGTGCCTTGGAAGGTGGTGCCGATGCGCGGGCCGCGCAGCACGCCATTCGCCAATTTCAAATAGCCCGACCCCTTGTCGATCTCGGTAAAGCCGCGCTCGAACTTTACCCGCGAAGTGTCGATCTTGCCCTTGACCGCTTCGTTCAGGCTGCGGCTGTCGCCGGTTGGCGTGGTCGAGACGATCGAGGCGAGCTTCGGTTCATTGACGATGAAGAAGTTGCTCGAATCGACCTGTCCACGCATCGGGCCGTCGGCTGCGCCGCTGAGCGCCAGCGTGATCGATCCGCCTTCCATATGCTCGTAGATGTTGAGGAAGCGCAATATGGCGCCTGCGTCGGCCGACTTCATGGTGAGCGCGCGAGCACCATTGCCTGCCGTATTGCTGATGGTGATGGCGGCGCCGGAACTTGCCGCGGCGCTGACCTTGAGCCTGTTCACCTTGGAGCCGGCGGCACTGTAGTCGAGCTTCAAATTGGACAGGACCTCGTCATGGAACCCGGTTAGCGAATTGACGTCGGCGCTGACCGAAACCGCGTCCGTGCCGGTGGTTTTGGTGGCGGTATCGACATCGGAGGTGAACTGCTTGATCAGCGAGCGGGCATCGAGCGCGTTGCCGCTGACATCGACTGCGAAGCCCTTGCCCGACCGCTTCACCGTCACGGCGACATCGTCGCCCCGGTTCAAGGCGACCTTGCTGAAGCGGGCCGAAGACAGCGCGCCCTTGACCAGGACGACATCGCCTTCGACCGAAAAGCTCTTTCCGTCGAGGTCGAAGTCGGACAGCGTCGTGGTATCGCCGGACTTGCTCATGGTAAAAGTGGCATTGGCGGGAATGCCCGGCCCCTTGCTCCAGCCTGCCCAGGGAATGTCCAGCCTGGCGCTCGTCAGGTCGACGTCGACGTTCTGGCTGCCGCCTTCGCCGCTCTTGTCGATTGCCACCTTGATGGTGCCGGAAATCAGCGGCGACAGGCCAGGCATGGCCATGGCGCGCGTCTTTTCGTCGAGCACAAGCGCCACCTTGCGGCTGCGCGGCGGCCCGCCATCCCTGAGCGGCTCGACCAGATCGAGCTCGGCTGGAATGCCGTTCAGCCGCGCCTTGGCAGAGATCACCGCCTTGTCGGGCCCGACTTCGATCGAGCCGTCGGCATCGGTCACCATCTGGCCTTCGAACGGCTTGGCGAGCGACAGGTCCTTGTAGTCGAGCGATACCAGCCAATCGAGCTTCGACGTTTCGACGCCGGATTGCAACGGAATGTCGGCCTTGACGTGGCCGGTCACCGTGCCCGACAGGTCGTCCGGCAAGATGCCGACATGGCGCATGGCGTTGATCGGTTCGTAGGAGGCAAGTTCGGCGATGGCCGGCGCCTCACCGGCGACGTCGATGTCGAGCGCGCCGATCACCGGCGGGTGGTTTGCCGCCTTTACCGACAGTGTGCCATTGCTTGCCGCCACGGTGCGGCCGCTCGGCATATAGACGCTGCCCGAGGACAGCGCGACGTCGACATCGTTGCCGTGGAAGGAAACGACGCCGACGGCATCGCGTATCGGCGGGATGCGGCCGGCGGTGTCGAAACGCGAGCCCTCGACCTGGAAGCGGCCGAACACCTCGTCGGCCGAAAGCGGCACGCCGTTGCCGAGACGCCCCGGCACGACCTGGAACTGCAGGCTGGCATCGACGACGCGGCCGCCAAACAGGTTCTGCAGCACCCACAGCCGCGCGTTCTTGGCCGAGAACCAGGGCCACAATTGCTTGACGTGCGAGACCGCCATGTCGTGGACGTTGAGCGACACCGAGATACCCGGCGGTCCGTTGTCGATGAAGGAAACCGCAGCGGTTCCCAGCACTTCGCTCCCCGATCCCGACCTGATGCCGATCTGGTCGGCGACAAGCTTGCGGCTCTTGACCTGATAGACGCCGGCGATGCGGGCGAAGAAATTCAGCGCCGGCTCGGGCGATTCCGAAGGCGCCAGCGTCGAGCCGTCGCTGGTCAGGTCGTAACGATAGGAAGGCTCCTCGCCGGCCGCGCCGGTCGACGGCTTTGGCCCGATCGAGCCGGCGAAATTGAACGCCGAGCGCCCGGTCTTTAGAACCAGCCTGCCGACATCGATCTTGTTGGAGCCGGAGACAAGGGCGGCGTCGACATCGACATCGGCCGGCAACAGCCCGCGTGTGCCGAGGTCCAGCACCGAGCCGGTTAGCGACAGCGAGCCCGTCAGCCGCGAATCGGTCTCGCCCGAGCCTTCGGATCCGGTGAGCTTCAAAGCCATCGCGCCGGTTCGCCCGCCGGCCGCCGGCGTTGTCTCCGCGACATCCGCCATGTCGATGGCGGCGTTCAAGGCGGTGACGCGCATCGAGCTCGTATCGCGGGTGGCGGTGGCCGTGACGGTGAGCGCGCGGCCATCGACATTCGCCTCGGACGAGAACTCCATGCTGCCGGGGCCCGACTGCAGCACCGTCGCGTTGGCGATCATGACCAGCTTGACCGATCCGGCCTCGGGCAGCTCGAACGCGACATTTCTAAGATCGATGCGGCGCATCGAATCCTCGCGCACGGCATCGAGTGCACGATTGACGTCACTGAAGACGGCGGCGGCCAGTTTTTCCGGATCGATGAGACCGTCTTGATTGCGCAGGCGCGCTGTCCAGTCACCACCCGACGGCATTGCCGCGGTGACGATATGGGCGTCGGAAATCCTGGCGCTGGTCAGCCGAACCTCGCCCGAAAGCAGCGGGATCAGCCGGATGCCGAAGCGGACGCGCCCGGCATCGGCCATCGGCTTGCCGTCGGCCGTCTCGACGCTGACATCCTTGACCTGCAGCGCAATGAAGCTCGATCCGTCAAGTGTCAGGCTGGCAGGACCAACGGCGACTTTGACGTCGAAACCGGCCAGTTTCTCGATCGCCGTTTCGGCTTCCAACCGCAGCCGTTCGTTGCCGATGCCGGTGGCGCCGATGACGTAGACGGCGGCCGCTGCCAGCAGCACAAGGGCTCCAATGCCGGCAAACAGCCGGGCAAGGATGCGAAAGCCGCGGCCGATCCGTGCCTTGCCGAGCGGCGGCACGCGGCAAGCGGACGGGAAAGCCCCCAGGTCGGTGATCTCGTCACGCCTGAACCGGATTTTCTCGTGCTGCGGTTCTTCCTGATCCACGCAATTTTCCGTTGTGCGAATTCGATCGTGGACGAATCCCCGCCCGACACTATAACGACGCAGGCTAGAGCATGATGCGGAAAAGTGTGAGGCGGTTTTCTCGGACAAACGGTTTCCGTTTGTCCAGACATCATGCTCTATCTCTTTGATTTAGGGCCGCGTAACCTCAAACAAGGGCATCGATATGGCTGATCTCGACGTTGGCGACGTTGCGCCGCAATTCGATCTTCCGCGCGACGGCGGCGGCTCACTCAGCCTTGCCTCTATGCGGGGGAAGCCCGTTGTACTTTATTTCTATCCGCAGGACGACACCACAAGTTGTACCAATGAGGCGATCAGCTTTTCGCAGCTGAAGCCGGAGTTCGGAAAGGCCGGCGCCGTGGTGGTCGGCCTGTCGCCGGACAGCGTGAAGAAGCACGACAAGTTCAAAACCAAATACGATCTCACCGTCGACTTGGTTGCCGACGAGGAGCGCAAGGTGATCGAGGCCTACAATCTGTGGGTCGAGAAGACGATGTATGGCCGCAACTATATGGGCGTCGAGCGGGCGACGTTCCTGATCGGCAAGGACGGGCGGATCGCCGGGATCTGGCGCAAGGTCCGGGTGGAAGGCCATGCCGAAGCAGTGCTGGAGGCGGTCCGCGCGCTCTGAGGCGCCACCGATCTGGCCAACGCCGCGCAGTGCATTGGGGCATAAGACAAATATGCGGTTGGCTGACACCGTTGGTCACTAGCGCGCCCGCGACGGCAAAACTTTGTTAACCCTAATAATGTGTAATCGGGCTTCGTTGGTGTCGTAACGAAAGCTTGGTCCCGTGAACCTAACCGGTCAGTCAGCGGTCTTCGGCAGGCGCAAGGAGCCGCATACGGTCATCATTGCGCGGGGCAATGAAATACGGCATTTCACCATCCGGCCGTGGCTCGTCGCCTTTCTCGGCTCGGCACTGGCGGCGATCGCCATCGGCTATCTCTTGGCGACCTCCTATCTCGTACTGCGCGACGATCTGATCGGCGCCACCACGGCCCGGCAGGCGCGCATGCAGCAGGCCTATGAAGATCGCATTTCCGCATTGCGCGCGCAGGTCGACCGCATCACCAGCCGCCAGCTTCTCGACCAGAAACTGATGGAGACCAAGGTCAGCGAATTGATCGAGCGGCAGAGCCAGCTCAGCCAGCGCCATGGCCGCCTCGGCCCGATCCTCGAACGGGCGGAAAACGAGGTCGGCACGCCGGCCGCCGCGGATGTGGCGGCAAAACTCGACGAGCATGCCGAACTGACTGGCGGCGAGCCACTCGCCTATTCGGTCGCCAGCCTCGGTTCGGGCGACACCAGGCCATTCTCGCTGTGGTCGACACGCTCCGACCCGCTGCCCAGCGAAACGGCTGCGGACCGTGCCGACAAATTGTTCGTCTCGATCAATGATTCACTGAAGGCTATCGAAAGCCAGCAACTCATCCGCATCGAAACCCTGGCCGACAACGCCTACAAGAACGCCGATGCCATCACCCAGGCGCTGGAAGCGGCCGGTCTGCCGGTCGACAGTGATTTCGGCAAAAACGAAAGCGATGTCGGCGGACCGCTGATCCCGCTTGACAGCTCGATGATGTTCGACAGCAAGGTCAAGGAACTGGACGAGGCGCTGGATACGCTCGACCAGTTGAAGAAAGAGGCGCGGCGGCTGCCGCTCGCCAACCCGGCGCCGGGCCACTCCGTCACCAGCCCGTTCGGCGTGCGCACTGACCCCATCCTCGGCACCGCTGCCCTGCACTCGGGCATGGATTTCCGCGCGCCGGTCGGCATGGCAGCCAAGGTCACGGCGGCCGGAATCGTTACCAAGGCCGGCTGGAACGGCGGCTATGGCCGCATGGTCGAGGTCGATCACGGCAACGGCTTTGCCACGCGCTACGGCCATCTGAGCGAGATCGACGTTGCCGTCGGCCAAAAACTCGCAGCCGGCGACATCATTGGCAAAACCGGCAGCAGCGGCCGTTCGACCGGCCCGCACCTGCACTACGAAGTCCGCCACAATGGCGAGGCCATCGACCCGCTGCGCTTCCTGACCGTCGGCAAGAAGGTCGAGCAGTATCTGTAGGGTCAAGCCAGGCGGCTGGTTGCACGCCCCCGCCTCCTTCACCCGTTGTACCATCCTGTTGTTTGGCAATCCGACATCGCGTGCTCCGGCGTCACGTTCTGGAGCCTGCGGCTGCCGCGCGCTTTGCCGATGCTGTTCTCATCGCTGAGGATTGCCTCGGCCACCGCCGTGATCGGCGCCATTGTCGGCGAATGGATCGGCTCCGACCAAGGACTTGGCGCGCTGATCGTCCAGGCGTCCTTCAACTACCAGTCGGACCGCCTCTACGCGGCGATCGTGCTGTCATCGGGCCTGTCGATCGTCCTGTTTTGTCTTGTGGTGCTGATCGAGCGCCGGACGATCCAATATTGAGCAGATGCGTCAGGCGGGTCGCGGTGGCGTCCGTCGTGGCTGACCGGTCAGGATTTGACATGGATGTCTCGCGGGAATTTGGTCAGCGTCTCATGGCCGGTCTCGGTCACCAGAATGGTCTCGCTGATCTCGATGCCCCAGCCATCCATCCACATGCCAAGAATGGAGTGCAGGACGTTGCCGGGTTGCAGCGCGGTCTTGTCGCCGGGCCGCAGGCTGATCGTGTGCTCGCCCCAATCCGGGGGATAAGCGACGCCGATGGAGTAGCCGATGCGCGATTCCTTCTTCAGCCCGTAGCGCTGGATAACCTTGCGCCATGCGGCCTCGACCGCTTCGGCTGTGGTCCCCGGCCTGACCGCGTCGAGCACCGCATCCATGCCTTCGATCACCGCCTTTGCGGTGTCGGCGACACGGGCCGGCGTCTTGCCGAGCTGCATCGTTCGGGCGAGGCCTGCGGCATAGCGGCGGCAGACACCGGCAAGTTCGAGCGCAATCGTTTCGTCCTTGCCGAAGCGCCGATCGCTCCACATGATGTGCGGAGCCGATGCATTCTCGCCGCCGAGGATGGTCGGCGGCAGTGCCGTGATGTCGCCGGCGAAGTCTGGACTGCCGGCAATCTGCGCCGCCTGGATCGCGGCAATCGCATCGCATTCGCGCACGCCTGGCGCGATGACTTCGAAGGCCCGCGAAACCGCCGATTCGGCAAGTGTCGACGCCTTGCGCAGATAAGCAATTTCGGGCGCGGATTTGACGGCGCGGATCCAGTTCACCAGCAGATCGGCGTCGTGCCATTTCGCATTGGGCAGGCCAGCGACCAGCCGGGCATGCGCCTTCGGCGAGAAATAATAGGCTTCGAGCTCGATGCCGATATGTCTCGCGCCCCAGCCCTTGGCGACGATGCAGGCCGCTATCCAGTCCATCGGATGGCGATCGGCGCGCTGCACGTGGTCCTCGGGGAAGCCGACCACATTCTCCGGCTTCATCCAGGCCGTCAGCAAGCCGCCTGCCGCATCCATGGCGCGGCCGATCCAGACCGGCTCGGCCTCGTTTTCGATCGGGACAAGCACGACCTGCGGCGTGTAGAACGACCAGCCGTCATAGCCGGTGATGTAATGCTGGTTGGCGACATCGTTGACGACCAGCAGTTCCAGCCCACGCGCCGCCATCTCGGCGCGGATCTTCTTGAGCCGCCGCTGGTACTCATCGCGCGCAAAAGGCAATTCGATCATCGGTTTTCCTGCTGGATCACTGGTCGGGCGAGCCCCGCGCCCGCCTGACGTCATTCACCATTGCGGTGGTTTCAGCCCGGCTGCAATCGGCCAGCGCGGCGCATGGGACAGGTCCTGCACCGCGTCTGGGAACCATTCCGAATTATTTTTGAATTCCATTTGACTGAATAAATTGCCTGTGCAAGTCTTAGCCTTCCTAAAGGGCGCGGGACATGGCACTGCGGGGAACCAATCAGGAGTTCGGGCGGCCTTACAACCGGCGCATCGTGCTGGAGTCCATCCGCCTTCACGGTCCGATAGCTCGCGGCGACATTGCCGGCCGCGTTGGCCTCACCGTCCAGACCGTATCGACCATCGTTCGCGAACTCGAAGAGCATGGCTATGTGCTGTCGCTGCGCGAAGAGCCGCGCGGACGCGGGTTGCCGCCGGCGACGCTCAGGATCAACCCCGAGGGCGGCTATGCCGTCGGCGTCCACCTCACCCCGCTGGGGATCGACGCGGCGCTCATCAATCTCAGCGGCGATGTCATCGAGAGCATGCATCGCGAGGCGCCGCATGCGACGCCCGACCATGCCTTCGAGCTGATCGGCGCGATGGTGCCCGAGTTGACCGCGCTGCGGCCCGGCGGACGCGTGCTCGGCATCGGCATGGCGCTGCCTGGACCGTTCGGCGTGGAGTCGATGAGCTTCGTCGGCCCGACGACCATGGCCGGCTGGAAGGATGTCGCGCTGCCGGAACGGCTGGCGGCGTCGACCGGGCTGCCGGCCTTCTTCGAGACCGACATGGCGGCGGCGGCCATGGGCGAACGGCTTTACGGTCTCGGCTCCGGTTATTCCGAATACTACTACCTCTATTTCGGCGTCGGCCTCGGCGGCGTCATCGTCCATGACGGCGCGGTGATGCGCGGCGCCTGGGGCAATGCCGGCGAAATCGGACACATCCCTGCCGTTCCCGGCGGCGAACCTTGTCCATGCGGCAACAGCGGCTGCCTCGAACGGTATCTCTCGCTCGAAGCACGTCGCCGCCGCAACGTCAGCGACGCCGCCTGGGTGGCCGAGATCGCGCCGATCTTCCGCAACGCCATCGTCACCATCGAGAATGTGTTCGACCCCGAAACCGTCATCCTCGGCGGGCTTGCGCCCACCGAGCTGCTGGAAAAGCTGGTCGGCGCGGCGGGACAGCTTCCCAATTCGGTCTCGGCGCGGCGCGACCGCAAGACACCGCGCGTGACCGTGGCGACCGGCGGCAAGCATTCGGTGCTGCGGGGCGCTGCTGCATTGGCCGTTTCGGGCGTGCTGTCGCCGCGCTTCGGCCAGATGTTCATTGCCGAGCGCGAGCGCCGGTCAGACCTCATGCACAGCAAGGGAGTGGCGGCATGACCGAACCGCTGCTGGTACTCGAAAACGTCACCAAGAATTACGGCGCCATTCATGCGCTGAGGGGCATCAGCTTCTCGATCGGCAAGGGCGAAGTCGTGGCGCTGCTCGGCGACAACGGCGCCGGCAAGTCGACACTGGTCAAGATCATCGCCGGCGGCCTCGAGCCGAGCTCCGGCCGCATGCTGTTCGAGGGCAAGGAATTCCTGGCGAAAACGCCGGCCGAGGCCAAGGCTGCCGGCATCGAGACCGTCTACCAGGACCTGTCGCTCTGCACCAATGTCGACGTCGTCGCCAATTTCTTCATGGGCCGCGAAATCACCCGCAAGGTTCTCGGTGTCCCCATCCTCGACGAGCGCGCCATGGAGGCCGTGGTCGGCAAGGCGCTGGCAAGTGCCGGCACCCGCATCCCGTCGCTGCGCACCAATGTCGAGCATCTCTCGGGCGGCCAACGCCAGGCCATCGAGCTCAACCGCTTCGTGCACTGGGGCGGCAAGCTGGTGCTGCTTGACGAGCCGTTCGCGGCACTCGGCGTCGAGCAGACCAGGCGCGGTCTCGAGATGATCCGCCAGGTGGCCAACCAGGGCATCGGCGTCGTCATCATCACCCACATCATGCAACAGGCTTTCCAGGTCGCCGACCGGATCGTGGTGATCCGGCAAGGCGTCGTGGCCGGCGATGTCGCACGCAACAAAACAAGTCCCGATGCGGTGATCAACATGATCACCGGTGAGACGCTTGCCGGTGCCGGACCGGCAGGTTGAGGGACAAAAGAGGGGTCCGGTATAAAAGAGGAGCGAACGACATGAAGCGAATACTGGTTCTTGTCTTCGGTATCCTGGCACTGGCTCTTGCCTCGCTCACGCCGGCAATGTCCCAGACCAAGGGCACCGTCTATTACATGGTCCCGACCCTGCTCGATGAATTCCAGACCGGCTCGGTGAGCGCGCTGGAGCTGTTCCTCAAGCAGGTCGGCTATGAGGTGAAAACACTCAACGCCGACAACAAGACCGACGCGCAGCAATCGCAGATGAACGACGTCATTGCGCTGAAGCCGGCGGCGATCATCCTGGCCGCCGTCGATTTCAACGCGCTGAAGCCGTCCATCGAAGCGGCGCGTGCGGCCGGCATCCCGGTGGTCGAGTTCGACCGCCAGATCACCTCGACCCCGTCCGATTTCACCTCGGTGGCGGGCACGGTCGAGATCGGCTACGTCGCCGCCGAGCAGGCGCAAAAGCTTCTGACCGCCAAGAACGGTTCTGTGAAGGGCAAGATCCTGCAGGTGCTCGGCGATCCCGGCGATCCCTACACGCTCGACATCCAGAAGGGTTTCGAGGAGAAGTTGAAGGCGTTTCCTGACGTCAAGATCATCTCGCTGCCGGCCATGCAATGGGAAGCCAGCAACGCCGGCACGATCGTTGCCGACCAGATGCTCGCCAACCCCGACATCGACCTGATCTTCAGCCATGCCGCGCACCTGTCGGTCGCAGCCGTCGCCTCGCTCGAGGCCGCCGGCAAGAAGCCGGGCGACGTCATGCTGATGAGCTCGAACGGCGCTCCGGTCGGTCTCGACCTGATCCGCAAGGGCTGGCTCAATGTCGAAGTCGAGCAGCCGCTCTACGCGCAGGCCGCGGCCGTGGCGATGTTCATGGACAAGATCGCCGGCAAGCAGGAAATCAAGCCTGGCGAGTATGACGTGCTCGGCTTGAAGTCGACCGTGACCAAGGAGAGCTGGGGCCCCAACATCAAGATCCCGGGCGCCGCCATCACCAAGGAAAACGTCGACAATCCGGCCTTCTGGGGCAACCAGAAGCCGCCGACGGACACGATCAAGTCTGTCGAATAGTCGCCTAGCGAAGCGCTCCGGGCCATTGCGGCCCGGAGCCTGCCCATTCACGACGCCGCGTCCCAGGACACCGTGGCGAACCTAAACCCGCGCCTGAACCCGACGAAATCGAGTTGATTTCTCAGCCTGATTTTCTCGGGGGCGCCAACCGGATCAGCCCATGAACCCGCGCAGCCGCAAAGCCCTGGAGTTCGTCCTCGACAACCTCGTCTGGTTCATGCTGATCTTTGTGCTGGTTGTCTTTTCCGTCTTCGTCCCCAACTACTTCCAGCTCGGCATCTTCGCCAACATCATCGAGGCCTCGAGCGTTCTCGGCGTGATGTCGATCGGCCTGTCGCTGGTCATCATTGCCGGCCATATGGACCTGTCGGTGGAATCGGTGGCCGCACTCAGCGCCATGGCGGTCGGCATCCTGTTCTGCTCATCGGGCATCGGCATGGGCATACAGCTCAATCCGCAATGGCTGATGGTTCCGGTTTCGCTGCTGGTTGCGCTGGCCGTCGGCGGCCTCATCGGCGCCTTCAACGGCTATCTCGTGGTCAAGGTGAAGATGAGCGCCTTTATCATTACGCTGGCGTCCTACATCTGGGTGCGCGGCCTGGTGCTGGTGATTTCCGGCGGCCGCTCGGCACAGGATCTGGCGCCGGCCATCCGCTGGTTCGGCATCCAGCGAATGGCCGGCCTGCCGCTGACCGCCTGGATCGCCGTCGCCTGTTTCGTCCTGTTCTCGCTGCTCATGGCCAAGACGCCGTTCGGCCGCCACCTCGTAATGATCGGCGGCAATGAGACAGCGACCTTCCGCGCCGGCATCCGCGTCAACCGCAACCTGATCATCGCCTTCGTGCTGGCTGGCGCCATCGCCGGCCTCGCCGGCTGGCTGCTCGCCATCCGCACCTCGGGCGCCACCGCCAATCTCGGGACCGGGCTGTTGTTCAACGCCTTTGCCGCCGTCGTCATCGGCGGCGTCAGCCTGAAAGGCGGCGTCGGCACCTTGCCCGGGGTCTATGCCGGCGTGCTGCTGCTCTCCTCCATCAACACGGCGATCAATCTGATGGGCCTGCCGGCGAATTTCACCCAGGTGATCCACGGCCTTTTGGTGCTCGCCGCCGTGCTGCTCGACGCCTTCAAGCAAACCATTCGCCAAAGACTGGCATAGGAGACGGCTGGCATGACAGGACGGCTCGAAAGCAAGGTCGCGCTGATCGTCGGCAGCGCGCGCGGCATCGGCAAGGGCATCGCCCAGCGCTTTGCCGAAGAAGGCGCAAGGCTGGTCCTGGCCGACAGCGAGGCCGAAGCCGGCCAGGCGACCGCGGACGAGCTCGGCGCGGATTTCATTCGCGCCGACATCTCGCAAATGGCCGATGCAGAAGCTGCGGTGGCGCTGGCGCTGAGCCGCCATGGCCGCCTCGACATCGTCGTGCAGAATGCCGGCATCTATCCCTGGCAGCTGATCGAAAACACCAGCCCGGACGACTGGGACCGGGTGATGGCGGTCAATCTGCGCGGCACGTTCAACGCCACGCTGGCGGCGCTGGCGCCGATGAAGGCGCAAGGTTACGGGCGCATGCTCTACACCTCGTCGATCACCGGTCCGCACGTCACCAGCCCCGGCCACGGCCACTATGCCGCCAGCAAGGCCGGCATCAACGGCTTCATCCGCTCGGCGGCGCTGGAATTTTCGGGCTACGGCATCACCGTCAACGGCGTCGAGCCCGGCAACATCCTGACCGAAGCGATCGAGCTGCATCGCGGCGCCGCCTACATCAAGAACATGGAGGATTCGATCCCGCTCGGACGCCTCGGCAGTCCGCGCGACGTCGCCAACGCCTTCCTGTTCCTCGCCTCCGACGATGCCAGCTACATCACCGGCACCACCATCGTCGTCGACGGCGGCCAGTTGCTGCCCGAAGGCAAGGATTTCCGGCTGCTGCCGCCGTGATCAGCCGGATTTCTTGTACAGCAGCAACTCAGGCCGGTACTCGAAGTGCATGGTGTCGTAGTGATACCAGCGCCCGCCCCAGATGAAGCCGTTTTTCTCGAAAAATTCCACGATTTCCAGCGGAATCCGGTTCTTGAAGGGAATGTGGGCCTTCGGGTTGGTTTTGTTCCTGTTGTTGTACCAATAGTCGGAGAAGCCGACATTGATATCGAAGGCCGCTCCGAACGAGTGAACGCTCAACCGGTCGGTGCCGGCGATCGGCCGCCAGACAAAGCCGCCGCCGGGCTTGAGCCCGTAACGGCTCAGCTCCGCGGGCATCGCCTCAAGCGCAGCGGAGACCTTGCCCAGCCGGTCGTTGATGCCGAAAATCCTGGTGACCTGCACGGTCTTCTTGCCGAGCTTCGGCAACCATTTGACGTTGGCGATGTGCTTGCCCACCTCGGCGGCACTTGCCCCGTAGAGCTTCTCGAAGAAAGGTTCATTGCGGATACGGCCGGGATCGAAATCCTCCGCCGGGACCAGCGCGCCCTCGGCTGCTCTGGGATAGACGTAGCGAAACATGTCTTCGATGTCGGGGCTCTCAAGCAGCGCGTCGGCGTCGCGCGCCTTGCCGTCGTCCCACATCATCGTGGTGCCGTCGGTCCAGGACAGCACATTGCCCGAGATGGTGAAAAGTCCGGGATAGGCCTTGAGCAAGGCAGCCTTGGCGGCCGGCTGGTCGACGCCGTCGCCCGCATTCCCTGCATAGGCGAAGCGTCCAGTGCCGACGATTGCCAATGCGAACAGCAACCGCAGCATCAGGCGCCCTGGATGATCCATCATTGTCCTGCCTTCCCGGAGGGCTTTCGTTCATCGTGCATTTAACAAGGCTGCTGTACCATGCTGGTCGAATCGAACGGGAGACAAATCGTGTCAAAAACCTTCAATGCTTTGATCCGGATGACGTTTACATTCATCTGCCTGGTCGGCCTGGCCTCGTCCGTCTCTATTCTTTTTCCAGCCACCGCATCCGCCCAGCGGATGCAGCGATGCGCCGACGAAGGCGAAATCTGCCGCCTGCCCTACCCCTCGGAAGTGGTCTACGGCGCGCGCGGGCAGACCACTTCGCGCTTCATCGATCGTCGTGCCGTGCCGTGTACGAATCGCGTCTTTGGCGACCCGGCGCCCGGCCGCGACAAGGCTTGCTATATCGTGAGGCGCGGCGGCGGTGACGACTTTGGCGACAACAACGACGATGACAATTACGGTGATGACGACTACGGCCAGGGCGGCGGCAGATGGGTGGCCTGCGCCTCGGAGGGGCGGTTCTGCGAGTTCCGTGGCCGCAAACTGGTGAGATACGGGGCGCGTGGCCAGTACGTCCAGGGCGTATTCAGGAACGGCGTCACATGCAGCGTCGACGCCTTTGGCGAGGATCCCATCCGCCGCGTGAAGAAGAACTGCTACGTCAAGCGATAGGTTGCACTGGGAAAGAAGTGCGGGTGCGGCTCATTGCGGCCGCGCCCGGCATTCGAGATATGGTCGGCCGGGATATGGTGGGCGATGACGGGCTCGAACCGCCGACATCTTCGGTGTAAACGAAGCGCTCTACCAACTGAGCTAATCGCCCGCTCCGGCCGGACCTTTAAGCGGTCGCAACCGGCTTCGCAAGGCCAAATGAACAGCTGCGAGCTTAGCCGCACAGTGGTTTTCGCGGGCAAAGTGCCGCCCGTCAAAAAACCTTCTCCTGTTTGCGTTTATGCTGTCCAGCTGCGCTTGACACCCGGTGGCGAACCCCTTATCCACCGCCCCAACGACGAACACGGCTGACACGTGCTCGTCCAATGCGCGGGTGTAGCTCAGTTGGTTAGAGTGCCGGCCTGTCACGCCGGAGGTCGCGGGTTCGAGCCCCGTCACTCGCGCCATTAATTTCAAGGGGTTAGCTACCGCCCCTTGAAAAGTTTCAACTCTCATTCTCCTGAGAGTTTCAACATTTTGTATTCGTTCCGTTCCAAGCCAAGCAGCTTTCTGCCCTTGCGGCGGCTGGCATCGGCTGAGCGGACGGCGGCCAGATTGACCGGCATATAGGTCTTCTGCAGCGCCTTGTTCCCATCGATCGAATTGCCCATCTTGGCCGAGATTGCCTCGACCGACGCGCCTCCGGCATTCGCCTCGACCGCGCCGGAACGCCGCATGTCCATCAGCCGCCGCTTCTCCGATGTCCCGAACACCAGCGTACGCAGATCGGCAAAGTCGTCGACCAGAGAATCCTTCGTGTAAGGCACGCCGGCGCGCGGCCGGCCGCCCCTCGGGCCCGGCGCGAAACCGCGCGAGCGAAAGATCGGCGCATCGTCAAGCAGGGTGACGCCTAGCGATTCGACATAGGCCAGCACCAGGCGCTGCGTGCGTGACGACAGCGTGCCGAAAGCCGCCTCGCCACTCTGCTGCGTGCAATCAGAAAACCCCATTCCTGTGCTGTCTGCATTGCCTGCGCCGGTGTGAGCGTGCGCACGTCGACGGGTGAGAAGCTCGTGTCCCACGCAACGGCGATGATGCAGGCCAGTCCGCGGTAGCCGGCGCGCCAGGCGCCCTTGACCATGCGCACCGCCTCGCCTGCCGTCCAGGTCTGGTGGCGCGGTGGTGGCGTCTGGCGGCGGATCGCCTGCGATGGGTCGGAGCCGGGCGGGCATAGCTTCATGCCGGCCATGACATTGTACAGCGAACGCCACGTCTTTACGGCACGGTAGGCGATGTCGACACCTTTGACCCGGAGCAGACGGCCATACCAGTCGTCGAGCAGCTCGAGGGTGATGTCGGCTGGCGGCAGGTCGGCGAAGTACGCCGCCTTGATCGCCGGCACCAGCCGTGGTTGTACCGGGAAGCGGATAGATGACGGTTGTAATGTGTGGGTTTGGCTCATGGCACCAAAACTCTATCCACCGTCCATCGGGCAGGGGATGGGCGCCTTGTCGTTGGGCGGGTGTGAATCTCGCCCTTGTAAGCACCTCCGCCGCATAGCATGAGATTTTCCTACTCCATGATCTCGTTATTTCCCGCATCGAGGGTGGATGAGGCTTAGAATAACGGCCTTTCTCCCCCATGCCTATTCGTCCAATTCTTAATCGCAGAATCGGCCGCCACAGGGCGAGAATACTTATAATCGGCGGCTTCGAAGCCGCTAGGCCCGGGCAACCCGGATACCCTCGGCGATGTTGACGCCATTACCCATCAGGTCGTCATCGCGCTCCTGCACGACGTCACCCAGGTGAATGCCAATCCGGAACTCAATGCGACGATCATCGGGCACCCCGGCATTGCGCTTAGCAATAGCGTTCTGACGCGCGCAGCGGACTGCTTCCACAACGCTGCTGAACTCGACGAGGCTCCCATCACCGCGATGGACAGACGCGAGCGTTGCCTGCCGGTCGCCTGGACTGCCCCCCGCGCTCCCGCCCCACACAGGATGCCGGCAAGCAGACGCTGAGCCAGGCGCCTCGCTGTCGAACGAGACTGCGAAGTTGTTTCCCCTTCGTCGCACGACGCGTCGCTGCTCTCACAATATCCGAATTCTTGAAAGGTCCCGATATTCCCGAACTGGACGGCCGATGTTGCGGGCCAAAGAGCGTTAAAAAACGAGGCGCCCGGACCAATCACATTGTCGAGACAGAATTTGCGCTGTCCGGGAATAAAACGCCGCTTGCCGTGGTCCTCCATGCTTAAGCTGCTGATTGACCTTGAAGGAACACCACACTGCAAACCTACACATTGACGAGCACGACGGGGTCGGTCGGCGCACTCCAGAACCTCTGGAAGGCGAGAGTTCGGCCGCCTGCGGCCGGCTGCACCCAAGTACACTGCCTTGTAACGTCGCCTCAGGGCATACCTTGATGTTATCAGCGATTGCCCGTCGGCCAAGGCACCGGTTTTGAAATTCGCTTGATGGCGTCCCTGCCCTTGCCGTTCGACTCCGTCGAGTCCTTGTGTGTCAATTTGTTGCGACGAGAGCTAGTCCCTGTCGTGCTGGTCCGTCTCGTCTCATCTCTTGGCTCTGCAAAAACCGTAGCAGCATGTTCGCAACCTGTTCACCATGTTGATTTCACGAGTTTCCGATTGTCGGCATATAAGAGGGAGAGGTCCGATGGATTTCATGTTGATGGTGAACATTGCCGGCGGCATCCTTCTGGCCATCGCGATCCTCTCGGTGTGTCTCGTCGGATGGCTGTTTTACCGTTCGGGATCCGGACAATTGAGAGGCGAAAGCTGTGACAATGAAAAGCCCGCCACCGTGCCAGACCAGAAAACTCATATTTTAGCCCCTGCGAAACAAAGCTCGCTATTCCGCGTTGAGGCTCGTCGAACAACGGAGCTTCACGAATGGATCCGGCAACTGCAGCTGTGATGATTTTGCTTTCTTGCAGTCCCGCCCAGGGAGTCTGCAAGCCACTCGATACATCACCGGCCATGTTCGGATCCCTTGACACATGCCAGTTGGCGTTAGCCGTGAGGCTCGAGGGCGCTCCCAACGGGGAGATCGTCGGGCGATGCAGTTCGATCGACCCTCCGCTACAGGTTCCGTTCCAGCCGGGTATAGCACGATTGTCGTCACGCGGGGCACAGGGGCGGGTGCGGTGAGCAGTCGCTACATCGTGCCACACAAAAACTGAAGCCAGCCACCGTGAGGCAGCGGGCTATTCATTCTCGACCGGACAATTATAGGCCTTGCCCTCCCTCTATGAAGCCATACTCGGCATCGTTGGCTTCGCGCTCGTCGTCCGCTTCGCCATCGTCGTCGCCTTCCCTGTCATCGGTCCCGGTGACTTCGATGCCACCCGCCAGACAGGGTTCGAGATCCGGGTCGGGCTCTACGAAGTCGAGCAGCTACATCAGGCGTTCTTCATCATCGATCGAGCGACGGACCGCCATGTCCGAGGCAGAGGTTCGTGGCTGGATAGCGAAGAATCGCACACGGCTTTCCCTCATTCGCATGGTTCGCAGAAATTAGCATGATCGCCTACTCTCATCTCGTCCGGCGTCGTCTCCCTCAAAGCAGCGCCGGTAAGGCTCGGCGCCCTTCTTGGTTTCTCCCCGTATGTCAAAAGGAGGTCGCCGGGCCTTACCAGGCCCCGCTGCTCATCGCTTGCGGGGTGTCCTGATGGCTGAGCTTGGCCCCGTGGCCTAACGGCCAGAACCAAACGTTCCGAAAAGCTTTCCCAGGCTGGCGGCAGCCGAAGCGCTGCACAGAGGGACCGTCAGACCGCTCCTGGCGCACCACACACAGCGGCACCACCAAGCTGTAAGTCAGGTCCATCGGCCCTGCTGATGAGTGCCCTCAGATGGATTGCGTTTGCCACGAAAAAGGAATCGTACCGGCCCGTTCTCAGCACGTCAGCCGGAACGGGCCATGGGCAGAAGCAGCCGACTAGCTAAAATCGCAAGACGACCGAAGGACCCCGTCGGCGATAGCACCGGACCCGACGGCGCCCGTGTCGCCAGTAACTACGGCAGACTCTTCTCCAGCCCCGCCGGCGGCGGCGGCGCCGGTGGTAGTAATCTGGGTCGTAGTCTGGGTCGTAATCTTGGTCGTAGTAGCGCCGATGGTTGACCGGCTCCACTTCCGCGTGAGTACCTTCGTTGTCGAAGGCGTCTGGCGCGTCGAGTTCTTCGAGAATGCCGCTTTTGGCCGCTGGAACACCGGCCAATGCGTTGATAGGCCGGACCGCGCTTGCAAAGGCTGCTGCCCCTGCAACGCCAAACATCGCTGTCAAAAAGGATCGCCGATGCATAGTAAACCTCCCAACTTACATGAGCTGAACGAAGCGCCCCGCCTGCTGAAGGAGCAGGCCCAGCGCACGGTAAAATAGAGGATTCGCCAGCCGCTCAAGCAACTCGCGAATCCTATCAGCGCAGGAAGGGACCTGGCTGCGCCGATCCAAGACATGTCAGCTAAGGACGACCGCCATTACCAGAAAGGTAACGGCTGTTGCAAAAATCGGTGCGAGCAACCATCGCGCCTGGCCAACACTTTGATCCATTTGTTCTCTCCCGTTGTGGAGAACCAACAACCTGAAGCCCTAATCCGTTCCGCCTAGTCCAAAGGTAAGACCATTGCGTTGTACGGTCGGACTTTAGACCAATCGGATTAGACAAAGGTGCGTAGGCGGGAACGTTTACCCCGGTTCAAAGTTGGTTGCCGGGCAGTGCGGGACGATGATCGTCGTGTGCCGGTCCTTGCAGGAGAGAAGATATGAAGATGCACTTTGTGAACACCGCCGCAGCCATGTTGCTCTTGGCGGGGATCGGCTCCGCCGCCGCTGACGACATTATCATCCAGCCGGAACAGGACACGGTCATCCGTGAGTATGTCAAGAAGCAGCCCTTGGCTTCGGTGAACCTTCCCGGCGTGGAATTGAACGTCGGGACAGCTCTGCCGGAAACTGTGGAGATCCACGAGGTCCCGAACGTCAAATACCGTTACGTGGTGGTCGACAACCGCACGGTCCTGGTCGATCCGGGCACCCGCAAGATCGTGAAAGTTTACGACTGAGATTTCGAACGAACCCACGCTCGCCACCCTTGGGTGGCGAGTGTGTGCATTCAAACGCTACTCAGCCGGACAAATTCAAATTGCCACTCAGCTGGACAATGAACATGACGAACCCTGAACTCGAGAGGACGCAAGCCCTGGTTGCCCGCTTGGCTGATCTCCAAGCAAGAATGCAGGCAGCACGTCTTGTTGGAGCCGAGGTAACAACCGTCCGAAAGGTTGCAGCCATAATCGATGACGGCTTGCGACAGGCCGGCCTCACACCGTTAGAAATCGCAGAAGGTCAAGAGGAACAGTTTAGCGATACTAAATGTTCGACTGGCTATGGACAGCCGAACCCTACTCTCAGCAGATCAAGTCAGAGCAGCACGAGCCCTATTGAACTGGCCGCGTGTGCGACTTGCCGCCAAGGCCAATCTTAGCGAGATGGTGATCAGCGCTTTTGAGAACGGATACAGGAAACCGCGTCCCCACAACATCGCCGCCATCCGCAAAGCGTTTGAGGATGCCGGAATCGTTTTCACCGTCCAAGGCACTCCATCGCTAACCCGCTCAGAAGGTGATAGCGGCCTAGCCGCCGATAATAGACGGTGGCGCGGCCGGGAGAAAAAAGGATAAAGGGGGAAAAGCCCGTGTACCCTCTGCACCCGATCTCTAAAGCGGCCGCTAACCACCCATTATGTCGCTCTACGGGATTGCTTTGGCGGACTGGCCACGTCACTTCCGCCATACCCAATGCAAAGCGATCCCGGCAGAGCTTGGTTACTGCTTCTGCACACGCGGCAGAAAAAGGTGGACGCTTGTTCCTTCACCAGCTTCGCTCTCTATCCGAATGTGCCCGCCGGATTGTTGGACGAAGCCATAAACCTGGCTAAGTCCAAGTCCAGTCCCGCGTCCATCGGGTTTGGTGGTGAAGAACGGCTCGAAGACCTGCGCCAGAATCTCCTTGTTCATGCCGCAACCGGCATCGCGCACGGTCATACGAACGCACGAACCCGCCAGTGAATGCACGTCGTCGATGTCGTCAGGGACATCGCTAGTCTCGATTGTGAGCGTTCCCACGCCGGCCATGGCGTCCTTGGCGTTCATCCAGATTGAGCATGGCGACATCGAGCTGGTTGGGGTCGACCAGAACAGGGCCAAGCGCCGCGTCCAAGTTGCGTTCAATTTTGATTGCACTCCCGAGCGTTCGTTCCAGCAGCATCGAAAGCTGTTCGATCCGTCCGTTCAGATCAATGCCTTCGGGCGTAAGCGACTGGCGCCGAGAAAACGCAAGCAATTGCTGCGTAAGTGCCCCGCCGTTCTGTGTTCGTTTGAGCAGTTCGTCGATCAGGATGGCTGATTTCGGATCGCCGGGATTTTCGGCGAGTTGCTTTTGCAGGAGCCGCAGGCCCGAGTCGAACGCTGCTATCAGATTTTTGATATCGTGAACTATGCCGGCTGCGAGGCGGCCAATTGCTCCGAGCTTCTGGGATTGACGTCGACGTTCCTCCTGCGCACGCTGCGAGGAAACGTTCCGAAGGCTGGCAAGGAGAGCAGGTGTCCCGTCCCAGTTAACCTCCACGACCCAGACGGCCATACGGATAGTCAACGCCCGTGTGGGCCGGTAAGCATTCGAATGCACTCTGCGCGCAAGTGAACCCCTTGCGCTAACGCTTCGACGCGCCATCAAAGCATTGACCGCGCGGTAAAAGGAGCGTGCACCAAGTGAGGCCGGTTTCGTTTGGGGCCTGCGTTTGGCCTGGGGCAAGGCGGCCCCGCCTGCCGCATCAAAAAGAAGCAAGCCAGACAGGCTTGGTATCAACCTGCTGATCATTTCCGCCGCGCCACCATGGCAAAACATGTTTGGGGGGCGATCGCACCGCTGATGGTCAGCGAAGGCCAACAAGTGGTCCGGCTACCCTTGGAGCCAATCCGCATTTCTGGCGATTTTCCCCTGGAGCAATCAGTGCATTGACATGAACTCGGCCGTTTTATTGGTCCTTGCTGAGTGCAGGTAATCGTGCCGGAACTCAGCAAGAAAGGCCAGTCCTTCCCAATCATGGATGGTCAATTGGCCATTCACAAGTGATGTAAGGCGCTTCTCCCGAAGAGACTTGAGCGTGCGGTTGATGTGGACTGCCGACAGCCCTGTCGCCTCGCCAAGGTCAGCTTGAGTCACAGCAAAAGCGCAGGTTTGATCGGACGCGAGTCCGGCGTCTTCCATACGTAGCATGATTTCACAGAGAAGGTGGGCCACTCGGCCAAGCGCTTGGCGCTTCCCGACATTAACCACCCATTCGCGGAAAATCGATGCATCAACCAGTGTCGTTCGCCAAAGATTTGCCGCCAGCCTGGGGTGGCGTTCGCAGAGCAGCCGTATAGCCGAGTGATCTATGAAGCCAACACTGCAAGCGCTCACCGTTCGAACGTCGCTATCCAACAGATCGAGGTGCAGGCTCAACAGATCGGGCATGTCGCCAGGCACATGATAAGCAGTGACCTGACGCTTCCCGTCTCCTGTTACCTTCGAGGTGCTGGCTAAGCCAGCCAGGACCATTATGCACCGGGACGGCTGGTCGCCTTCCCGAACCAAGTTCTGGTTTGCGCCAATCGCAACGATCCTTATTCTTACCGCGTCGAGAGCTTGACGCTCACCTGACGTGAGGGTGAAGGCACGATGGAACTTGGCGGTTAATGGGCTTTGATAAAGCATGTCGGCTCTCCGTTTGGGCGGGAGCGCTATGGTCTCTCAGTCACCCGCGGCCAGCAGAACGCGAATGATGCCCGACCTTATATCATAAACACCGGACCGACTTAACCTGTGATAAGTCTGGCACTGCTTCGGATGGTCCTTTCCTCCATCGGCAAACACAGGCTCAACAGGATTGGTGCTTACGAGGGAAGCGGCCCATCATCGGGCCTCGAGTTGCGCAGCTGCGGCAGCAGCTATAATAGATCGTTCTCAAATTCGAGGACTCACACCATGACCGACGCCCCCGACCACGCCCCTGAACTGGTAGAACTCACGGCGGATGTGGTATCGGCGTACGTCAGCAACAATCCCGTGCCGGTCGCGGGTTTGGCGGACCTGATAGCCTCAGTGCACGCGTCGCTGTCTGGGATTGGCCATCGCGTGGCTGCCGCGACCGAAGAACCAGTGCCTGCGGTAAATCCGAAGAAGTCAGTATTTCCCGATTACATCATCTGTCTTGAAGATGGTAAGCGGTTCAAAACCCTTCGGCGACATCTGCGCGTGGATTTCGGTCTCACTCCTGACGCGTATCGAACAAAGTGGAACTTGCCATCCACTTATCCGATGGTCGCTCCCAACTATGCGGCCTCACGGTCTGCCATGGCGAAGTCGATCGGTCTGGGTAGGAAGGCACCGCAGCCCACGGCAACTGTAACGGGCAAGGCAAGGCCGGCGGCTAAGGCTAAAGCGTAGCTTCCGCGATCACACCATTACCACTGCGGCACCAATCGACGATGTATGCATCGCGGCGGACCTGTCCGCTCTTGGCCGGTGCCCACCCAGGTTCCCCAACCCATGGCGCCGGCCATTTGTGGCCCACACCTCAGTTTCGTATTGCTGCCCAAACTCTTCTTGTTGAAGACCGCTTACGACGTTACAATCCCGTTTGGCCTGATTGCTGGGAGGCAACGCCCTGGCTGATATAATTCCAATTCGCAAAGCACGCCCTTGTGTCGAAGTTGGCGAAGCCTGTGGCGAGTGGTTTGTTCGCGTGGTCGAGGAAGACCAGGAACTCACCCGATCATTCAAGCTCGAATCCTATGCTTTGGCCTTTGCAGAAGGCCAAAGGTCGCGTCTGCATCTCAACACGTTTTCCCGGCTGTAGAGTAGCGCGATGCAGATGTCCGCAGGGTTACTGGCGAATTTGGGCGATAGCATCGAAGCCATTGCCGCCCACATTGCGACCATGGAAACGCGACAACTGCACCAATTGCTCAAGTCGTTGCCATCGAGATCGGAAATCGCCAGCGCGGAAATGGTGATGGGCACCCTGGTCTATCGCGAGATTGAACTGCGCCGCCGGCGGGGGACGGGCGGCAACGTGTTGCCCTTTCCGGGTCTCGTGACTCCACCTATTCAGCAGTAGATAGCGGCGCCGGACCTGTAAAGGCCGCCGCAATTAAGCAACGGGCCTGAGGGCGGGGTAGCGTCTTGATGCCAAGAAACCCCGCCGCGCGCGCAACAGCGGGTTTTCGTAGTCACGGCTACATCCGAGGAATCGACCGCTTAAGGCAGAATTGCTTGGTTGTCGTCGCGTTTCCATACCATTAGATCAACTGTGCCAGATGAAGACGTAAAAAAACCCGTTGCCAATTACGGCAACGGGCTTGAGCTACCGGGTAGGGTCAGGAAGGCAATATGTAGACCCAACAACACGATGCGCCACCCCTCATGATCGAGGTCTTAACCGAACCGCGACAATTCTAACCATCTTGTCGACGTGTGAATAACTTTGCTGACTCCAGATCATCGGCAGGGAAGACGTGATTTGACCTTGGCGGAACAGCCGCTCACGATGAGACGGCTTGGGAAGGCGCGAGATGCAAGTATGCAAAGACATGATTGTGGTGCCGCCGATCGGCGCACAGTTCGAGACGCCTGAATTCCTCGCCGAGATCAGCGCCCTGCTTGATGAGGCCTATCCCGACTACGATTTCTTCACGATCACCACCATAAGCAAGTTTCGGGATGACAGCTTCGTGTTGATCCCGCTGCTCGGCAGCGTCGGTGGTGAAGGCTCCGTTTTAGCGGCTTACCCGGATATGACGGCAATGCAGGAGATGGGCAATCTCCTGTTCAAGCACATCATCGGCCATCACCATCGCGACATTAGGTGCCGCACGTGGCCCCAATCCGTTCCCGGACCTCCGTCTCACATCTGCCCTGGCGGCTAATCCTTTAGCGCATCCGCGCCGCTATCGTCGTCGCGATGACGTTGACGAAGGCGCTTCAGCAGATCGCGTGAGGCTTGGATCGCCCTGCGCGATTGATCCATGTTCTGGCGAAACGTGGCGCGTTCCTCCATGGACTTCTGCCACTTCAGCAAGGTGGCCGTAGTCGCAGTNATCGCCCTGCGCGATTGATCCATGTTCTGGCGAAACGTGGCGCGTTCCTCCATGGACTTCTGCCACTTCAGCAAGGTGGCCGTAGTCGCAGTGGCCGCTTGAGCGATATCTATGGGCGTTGCAACCATCGCATCCTCCCAAAAAGGCAATGGTAAACGCAATCTTTATAAGCCCGACGAAACCCTTTCTTCAATCAAAAACGAACATACGGCACATGGCAAAACGGCTATTCGTCGGGCCGCTCGACGGCGGCTTCGTCGACCTCGGCTTCCATCTCGTCGTTGACGGTCTTGGTCTTTCCAAAACCAGCCATCGGCACACCGTCAAAACCCTGGAGCCACCCGTCGGCATGTTCCTGCCAATAATGGCACCTCACGCTCCTTGCCATCCTTGCGCGCTTGGGCGCCGTACATCCAGGCGTAGGTGGCGCGCTCCTGNGCTCCTTGCCATCCTTGCGCGCTTGGGCGCCGTACATCCAGGCGTAGGTGGCGCGCTCCTGATCTTTCTTAGGCACGGCGATTTGTGTCATCCTCAGCGAACGCCGGCTTGCCCGCTTCACGCTCGACTCCGAGCAGATCGAACTCGTCGTTCGCAAAGCACTTGGCCTTCAGCCAGTTGGTCGACGGTATTTGCTGTCCTTGCGCTTCGACACCTTGCCTTCAAGTCCGGCCTTGTCGAGCAAGTGAAAGATGGTCTTGGCTTCCCCCCGGCAGAGGCTCGCTGAGCTGAATACGCCCGCCGGGCGCGATATAGCGCGGCCTCGGTCAGTCAGCCAAGCGGCATCGCGGTGCATGATAGCACCGAGAATCGCGGCGTACACGCTGCCGACTTCCTCTGCGCAGGATATGCCCAGCTTGTCCGCGCGGTCTTCCATCGCTTGCTCGGCCAGGTCGCTGATGCCAAGCGCGATTGTCTGCTGCGGATGGAAGGACGCTGACTGTAAAAGCCCGCCCAACCTTTCGGCGGGCGGGCTTCCACTGTCGGAACTGGAGAGTGTCATGTCGACAGCCCCGACAGGTCGGAAAGGGGTCGCTGGTTAGCGGCGCGAGATCAGCAGGCAGAGCCGGCGCAGGTCACGATCATAGGTGTCTTCGTTGCTAAGCACTTCGACGCAGCGCTTCTTCATCCGAGTGACCTGGGCGTTCGACATATCGCCGACAACGCTAGCCAGATTCGGGTTGCTCGATGCGGTCGGGTTGCTGGGGTTGGCGGCTGGATTGGTTCCAACGCCGACATTTACGTCGGTACCAACCCCGGTGACGACACCGACATTGGCGCTGCCGGTTCCGATGGAAGCAGTCGCTCCGCCAGTGTCGCCGACGGAGGCTGCGGCATTTGCCCCAGAACCGCCTAGGGACACGCTAGCCGTAGCGCCGCTGTTGCCGCCCACATTAGCGCTGGCGCCTCCGCTGCCGACGGATACCCCGCCGACNACGCTAGCCGTAGCGCCGCTGTTGCCGCCCACATTAGCGCTGGCGCCTCCGCTGCCGACGGATACCCCGCCGACGCCTCCGACACTAATTCCAGCTGCTGTCGCTGGCATGCAAAGAATTGCGAGAACAGATCCGGCAGTCAGACTGCCCCATAAGAATTTCAAAAATTCTTGCCATAGTACGCCTCCTTGTTGCCCTTCAAAGGATGGGACATTTTTGGGCATTTACGGACCCGATAGTGACGCACTAGAGTTTAAAAAACAAGCTAACGGCCCGCGAAAGCTGCGTCTTGGGTCATTACTTGGTAATAGCAAGAGTCAGACATAATAAAATTACTTTGACTAGGACGTGATTCCTCTACTTGTCATTCAATATCCTTGCCTAAGCACCCCATCGTCAATAATATTGTGCGGTGCAACAAGATTCAGAGATGGACCATGCGACGATCAGTAAGCGGCTAATACCGCCGATCTGACATACAATGCTATATTAGCTCCTCTTGACGAACCCGACCGGCGGGCGGAATCAGAATCCCGTCAGCGCAACCCTACAAAATCGCACTGGTCTGCCTGAAGCATCGCGACGATGGCCGACGATTTCTTTCGGAGATTTGAATGTCGCACAACGTGCTGCCACCAAGCCGACCGCCGCGCTGAGCTCCGCGCAGTCACCGGTCTTGGCTACGGCCGGATCTATGATCAAAGCCCTGAGCCGGAGCCATCCGGGGTCTACGCCTGCCGCCCCGTATTTATTGTCACAACAAGGGGAACAACGGCAGCTCGGCCGTGTTGGGCCAGTTAAGCAATATTGCAGGAGCACAACATGCATTTCGTCAAAGCGCTTTTGGCTGCGATCACCATCGGTCTCATCAGCCCGGGGGCAATGGCTCAGACCGCGACGCCGTCCCCGCAGGAATTTGTCAAAGCAGCTGCGAGTTCAGACATGTTCGAGATCCAGTCGAGTGAGTTGGCGCTGCGGAAATCGAAGACATCACGAGTGAAGGAATTCGCTCGCATGCTGATCAAGGACCACACGACTTCTTCCAAGCGGCTCATTGCGGCGGCAAAGAAGGACGACGTCGCAGTGGCGCCGGAGATGACAAGCAAGCATGCTGCCCAATTGGAAGCGTTGAGCAACGACAGCAGCGGGGCGTTCGATAACGCCTATATCGACGCCCAGGTGGCAGCGCACCAGGAAGCCCTGACGCTGATGACCTCCTATGCAGAAAACGGTCAGGCAAAACATCTGGCGGCTCATGCGAAAAAGACCGCGCCGGTGATCCGGCAGCATTTCAAACATGCCCAGCAACTGAGCAAGAGCGGTTCTCAGGGCTGAGTGGATCTGGCCACGACGTTGGTTCTTCGCGGCGCTGTGGAGTCTGTGGCCAACACTGCCTCCGCCCTCAGGAACGCTGCAACCTTTAAGCGGTGGTCGATGCAGGAACTCTAAAGGTGCGTCGCTCAGGTAGTCCGGCGTGCAAGCACCAGCGTCGTCGAAGTTGCCAAACGAACAGGAGACCTGACATGCCAAAGCTAAACGAGACCTCGCATTCGAGACGAAGTGACTTCGCCAATGATGAACCCATTCGCCCGGAGGATGCCGCCGTGTTGGACAGCCCCGTGGGCCACGAAGACAGGCACGGCGCGGAGCCAGGTTTCGTGGGAGCCGACGATGTCGACCAGCCGCTCGGCGCAAGGCCCCGCAGCGAAATTACCGGTCGTCATGATGAAGGGGCAGGCGCCAATGAGACGATGGACGGCTTAAGCGAAACCGAGGAACTGACCCGCAGCTACGCCGAGGACATACCAACCGGTGACAATGATGAGGACGAGGAAGACATCCCTGTCTTCGAAAGAGGCCGAAGCAACACCGACCTCTGAGCGGCGCCAAGTCTGAACCCACGGTGAGGAACATGACAATGAGCACATTCGGACTTCGGATTGTGTCTTTGGGGCTCCGGGCTTTTTTGGGGCTGGGGGCCTCGCTGATTTTGGGCGCCCAGGCATCTGCGCAGACAAGTCAGCCGGCTCAACAATCCGGCGACTCATCGCAAACAGGCAAGCACGATCGTCTGCCGGCGCAAGGATCGTCGCCGACCGCCAAGGATGATGTCGGCGTTGACGTCTCGCTCGGCCGGCCGGAGGTGAAGCAACAGGTTGCAAGACATCTAGGAGTGGCTGAGACCGAGTTGCCACTGGCGGTGCATGTGCCGATCGCGCTCGCTTCGCAAGTCTGCGGGCAAGAGGTATTTACCGCCCGCGCCAATGTAAACCGAAGCTGCACCGCGACGAAGTTCATTCCGGAAATCGCCGAGGCGGCACGCAACCATCCACAAACCTCCGCGGTACCGGAGCAGTAGCATCGAAATGTCCGAACCCGGCGCGACGGTCGCGCCATGCTTACCCTAGGATAGCGCTCCAACCCGGCGTAAATCAGCCCCACCGCCGTCTGTTGGCGGCATGCATGATGGCGTTCGCCGCCGTCTCTTAACCAATGTGAATGCTGTCGCTCCGCAGCCACGCTACGAGATCCTGTCCGAAGCGGAGGCAGGCAGATGCCACTGGAGTGCCTGATCGATCAATATGTGAGCAGCCGCAAGCGGCGGGGTCTTTTGTCGACACGGCATGCTCTCGAGGCGTTGAAAGAGGCCCTTCCGGCGCTGTCGATCGGCGAAAGCCATCTTGTCAATATGATCGCCGAGCGAGCGCTCGCCTTTGGCCTCGCCATCCACTTCGATCATTCCGGCGAGAATGCCGGGTAAGACATCCACGAGAGCGTCTGCTGATGCCACAGGACGAGGAACTCGGTGTCGCGTAGTTCCATCTTCATTGCCTGGCGGTCGGGCAAATCATTCCGAGGCTGCTCCCGTCCGTGTTCTAGGCGGGTGGTGAAGGTCGCCGACGCGATGCCACGGCGTGCGCCGACCTCACCTCGGCATTCGACAACCCTCCAGCTTTGGCCAGTTGGAGCTTTCGTCTACTTGCAGCAGCCCTAGCGAGGCTCGATCAGCCTCCGCGTTCGGCAGTTTCGGAAGTTTTGCTCCAGCGGGCGGTTCGGTCCGACGAATTGAGGTTGAAGGAGAAGATGATGACGGACAACAAAAGCGAGCGTGATTTTGGCGACAGGAACCGGGTCTCGTCCAACGAACGCAACGAACACTTCCATTTTGCCCAGCAGAACGGCATAACGCCTGAGCAGGCGATGGAGCTCATCATAGCCGCCGGGAATGACCGCGCCTCGTTGCGGCTGCGAAGGAATTGAAGTCAGTTTCCCGGGGCGGCTCGCTTACGGCATGTCGCTATCGAGGAGGACCTTGAGCCGTGGTGAGAATTTGAGTGTATCGTCATGCTGACGCACACGCGGGCAGGTCGAGCGTGAAAGTGACAATTGTACCCTGCCCAACATGCGGCAAGCACTGGAGGTTCGAGGCTGCGCAGATCTCCTATCGTGACCCCGAACCATAATCCACTCCAACCCGAGTCCTGGACGCACGGCGTAGCAACGAGCCTACTTCCTGCCGTCGTTCAATAATAATCCCGCGCCGCAGTCAGCCACGAGATCACCGTCGTCTGCCGGACGCGTGTCGGCTTCCAAACTGACAAACGCACCGCCTTTGTAGCGACGCTTTCCAGCCACGATCACCTGCGCAGCTTTGCCGCGCTCGCTGCGCACCAATAATTTCCATCTCCTTCCCTCAAACTGATCTTGCGCAGGCGGTCGTTTTGCCGCTGGCAGGCGCTGTCCTTCCGCTTCGATCGCGGTAGCGCCCAGTATCAACGCTGGCGGATCAAACCGCACAATCAGCACCTCAAAGCTGATCAGCAGAAGCAGCAGTGAATCAGGATCTTGTCGATCAGGGTCCAAAGGGCCCGAGCACATATGTCTGGGCACGGTGACCGTGGCATAGCCGGCGCTGCAATGACGGCGTCGGCGCCCGGAGCCGGAAAGCCCAACTAAGAAAATCGTCGGCGGTGCCGATCTCGAAGAAATTCTAGCCCGGCACGGTGAACAGGCTGGGGGCCGCATCGCGATATAGGATTCAGCACAGCTCTGGCGGCACCGAGTTGATCGACCCACTCCCGCTCGACGGCCCCGGCTACGTCCATGGTCAGCACGCGCAGCATGGTCAGCTGGCGCTTCATCGCGCGCAGATCGCGACGGTCGGCCTCTTTCGGCTCATGAAAACGTCACTCTGTGTTTGCTAGACGCGGTGCTGGATCGGTTACCACGCGTCAGATCTGGATCATCACGTTGCCGGCCTCGATTCTCACCGGATAGATCGCGAGATTGACGCAGACCGGCGCGCCCTGGCCTGGCCGGTGTTGTAATTGAAGCGGCCATTGTGCTTCGGGCATCGATGACGTCGTCGATCACCAGCTTTCGGCTAGATGCGGCTTCTCATGCGTCCAATATCCGTCGGTGGCTAACAACTCGTCATCGGGCGAGCGGCAAACCGCGAGGATCGAAGCAGATGACATCCTCTTTCGAGATGTCGTCCACCGCGCACGCTTCAATCCAGTCAGCCATCTCCGGCTCCGGCAAAATTCGCTATCGCTATTCAGCGGCCGCCGACATATCCACCTGGTGAAATTCGCCGCGATAGGGTCTGGCTGTCGGCGGCAATTTCCGCTTGAGATAGAAATCCTCATATTTCAGCTGTCGAAGCAGCACCGGCCAGACCTCGCGATAGGCATGCCACATCGACGGGTTCGCCGCCGGCAGGTCGTGCTTGATCAGCTCGTGCAGTCTTGGCAGCGCATGATAGGGCACCATCGGGAACATATGGTGTTCGACATGGTAGTTCATGTTCCAGTAGATGAAGCGGCTGACCGGGTTCATGTAGACGGTGCGCGTGTTCAGCCGGTGGTCGACGACNGTTCATGTTCCAGTAGATGAAGCGGCTGACCGGGTTCATGTAGACGGTGCGCGTGTTCAGCCGGTGGTCGACGACATTGTCGGCCAGGCCGATATGCTGCAGCAACCCTGTCAGCACCATGTGCCAGCTGCCATAGAGACGCGGCAGGCCGATCAGCACCAGCGGCAGCAGCGACCACGTGAACAACGCCAGCCCGACTGTCGCCGCATAGATGGCGACATGCCAGCGCGCAGCGATCACCGCCTTGTGCTGCTCCATCTCGGGGATATAGCTCTTCTCTTCATCGGACAGCTTGCCGAACGCCTGGCGCACCAGCGCCGGCAGCGAATAGCGGAAATCGAGAATACCGGTGAAGGCGAGCGCCGCCCGCAGCAGATCTGGGGGGCGCATTACCGCGATCTCGGCATCGCGGCCGACGATGATGGTATCGGTGTGATGGCGGGCATGGCTCCAGCGCCATTGCACTGGGTTGCGCATCAGCATGAAGCTTGAGATCTGGTAGACGACATCGTTCATCCAGCGCGTCCGGAACGCGGTGCCGTGGCCGCATTCGTGCCAGCGCGAGTCGCTCGACGAGCCGTAAAGCACGCCATAGACGAACAGGAACGGCACCACCCACCACGTGCCCCAGAACCATACGATGCCGGCGGCCGACAGCAGGATCGCCGCGACCCAGATGATCGTGTCGCGGATCGCCGGCCCGTCGGAGCGCTGCATCAGCTCCTTCATGGCCTTGCGAGGCACGTCGGTGTGATACCACTCGGCCGAGGCGAGCCCGGTCTCGATGGCGCGTTTGGTGCTTTCACCGACCAGGCTGTAGTCACGCTTCCTGCTTGCCGTCATCGTCATCTCCGCTTTCCCGCCTGCGCTCCGCAAGGGCTGCCTGGGGTCGGCCCGGTCGCGCCCGCTTCCGTGTTCCGGCGCACTTCCCGCCCGCCGCGGCAACCGATCGTGCGTTTCAAGCCGGTCACCCCTGCAGTCTCGCAAAAGCGCCGGACGGCGCAGGGTAATCCTGTTGCGGCTGCCGGGCGATCGACGCTATCCTCGCTTCCGCTTCGGCGATCTGGCCGGCACCGTCGAGCACCCGGAACACGGCGTCATAGGAGCGGCTTTCGCCATGGTCCAGCCAAATCATCTCGCCCCGTTCGCGCGCGGCGAGATTGCCCAGAACATGATGCGTCGAGGGTTCGATTCCCAACGCATATAGGCCGGCCTGGAAGTTCTGCCACTGATAGGTGCAGGGCAGCTGATCCTTGCGGGTCACGACCTCGAAGCCGAGGCCCAGGTGGTCATTGACGACGGCTACCGGCACCTCGCCCGCCGCATCGGCGCCAAGCTCGTGCTCCCAGACCTGCTCGCTGAATCCCAGCTGCGGCGCCGGCACGGTTCGGTAGCCGACCTTCTGAGCCTCGTAACGATCGCCGGCGTGCGCCGCCCAGACGACATCCCGGATCGGCGCCAGGTAGCGCGAACCCTCGTCGAGCAAGGGATGGCTGACGTTGACGTGATAGAAATACATGTGCGGCGTGCGGCTGAAACCATGATTGACGACGCGGTCCGACAGCCGGATCTCGCTGCCGCCGACATCGGCCTCGATGCGGCGCAGCAAATGGAGATCCTCGCCGAACACGGTTGCCTGCTGGATGATGCCTTCCGCCCACAGCACGCAGCGGTCGCCGTCCCAGGCCTCGCCGTAGCCGGTCAGCCGCGCCGGCACGGTGCCGATGCGGCCATGCAGCGAGTGCAATACCCGCTTGCGCCCCGGATAATTGTAGCTTTCGGCCGGCACGTCTTGCCGGCCCAGTATATGGTCGAGGCCGCAGGTGACGAGCAGCCCCGAGAACGACCGGCCAAAGGCGAAACCGTCCTCCCCTTCATGCTCGTGCAGTCCGGGGTGGCGAAAGCCACTCGGCGAATGCCAGCCGATCGCCTGGCCCCGGAAGTCGCAATCGGCGATATCGAGCGCCCGGTCGACCAGCGCCGTGAAGCGCAGGCCGGAGCCGGTGCGGAACTCGAGCATCCGGATGCCGCGCTCCACGCCGTCGCCGAGCGTCATCAGCCGCACGCCGGCAAACTGCGACAGCATGCCGGACCGCTCGGCCACCTGCCTTCGCGACAGCGTCTTGCCGTAAAGCTCTACCATGCGACGTCCTTCACTTTGCCCTCGCCTCCTTGAGCAAGGCCGACATGTCGGCGCCGGTGATGATGCTTTCCACCGTCAACAGGTCGGTGTCGGCGACCGTCTGTTCCGCGACGATTTCGCCGCGGCGCATGACGATGATGCGGTCGGCGACCTGGAACACGTGGTGGATGTTGTGGGTGATGAGCAGCACCGAGTGGCCGGCGTCGCGCACCTCCTTGACGAAGCGCAGCACGCCGTGGGTTTCCTCGACGCCAAGATTGTTGGTCGGCTCGTCGAGTATGATCACCTTGGCGGCGAACTGCATGGCGCGCGAGATCGCGATCGATTGCCGCTCACCGCCCGAGAGGGTGCTCACCAGCGCATCTGCATCGAGCTTTTTCGAAATGCCGACCCGCTTCAGCAGCGCCGAGGCGGCGTTGCGAAGCTTGGCGAGATCGAGCGGCGCGAACACGCCGAGCCAGCCGAAATTGACCGGCTCCCGGCCCAGGAAAAGATTGCGCGCGATGCTGAGGTCCGGCGCGAGCGATGTGTCCTGATGGATGGTCTCGATGCCGAGGTCCATCGCGTCGCGCGTCGAGCGGATCGATGCCTTCTCGCCGCGCACGAAGATGTCGCCGTGGTCGGCCGGGAAGACGCCGGAGATCGCTTTGATCAGCGTTGACTTGCCGGCGCCATTGTCGCCGAGCAGGGCAACCACCTCGCCTTCGTTGAGGGTGAACGAGGCGTTCTTCAGCGCACGCACGTTGCCGAAGGACTTTTGCAGGTCTTGCAGACGCAGCACTTCCATCGTCAGCTCCTTGCGGCGTTCTTCTGCAGCAAAGCGTGCAGGATGAGCATGGCGAGGATGATGACGCCGACGAAGATGTTGTATGCCAAGCCCGGCACGCCGATCAGCACGATGCCGTTGCGGATGGCGCGCAGCATCAGCGCGCCGACGATGGTGCCGAGGATGGTGCCGCGCCCGCCGGTGAGCGCCGTGCCGCCGACCACCACCATGGCGATCACTTCGAGTTCGTAGCCGGTGCCGGCCACCGGCGAGGCGGCCGAAATCCGGAACGCGCTGATCATGCCGGCCAGCCCGGCCACCACCGAAGTCAGGATGAACAGCCAGATCTTCACCGCGTCGGCCGGCACGCCGCGCGCCACCGCTGCGTTGCGGTTGCTGCCGATGGCGCTGATCCAGTTGCCGAGCTTGGCGTAGCGCAGGATGTAAATCGCCAGCAGCGACAGGCCGATGAACCACCAGAGCGAGGTGTAGAACCGGAACGAGCCTACATTGAAGCTGCCGGCAAGCAGCGTGACGAAGAAGCCGGGCTGGTCCCACGACTTCAGGGGGAATCCCTGCGTGATGTAGAGCGCCGCGCCGCGCACGACGAGCAGCATCGACAGCGTGACCAGGAAGGAGGAAATGCCGATCTTGGTGACGATCAGCCCGTTGATGGCGCCGATCGCGATGCACAGCACAAGCCCGGCCAGGAGGGCGACGCCGATGTCGATACCGCCATTCTGCACCAGCAGCATCACCACGACGGGCGCAAGGCCGAACACGGCGCCGACCGACAGATCGAACTCGCCCGCCGTCAGCAGCAGCGTCATGCCGAGAGCGATGATGCCGAGCTCGGGCAGGAACGCCATCATGTTGGATATGTTGAGCGGCGACAGGAAGTTGCCGTCGGCGATGGCGAACACCACGAGCAGCACGATGAGGATGATGAGCGAGGAGAATTGCGGCGAACGCAGCAGCGCAGACCTGCCCTTCGCTCGCTGCGTGTCGTCGTCTGCTGTGATTGCCATATCTGTCAGGACCATGCGTTTCGTCCGGCGCCCGCCATTTCGCGGCGGGCGCCGATTGTCGTCACTTGTTGTAGAGTTTCAGGATCGGCTCGACGCTCGAGGTGTCGTAGAGGCTGAATGTGTGAATGTCGTAGCCGATCGGCTCGCCAGAGGCCGCAAGCCCGAGCAGCGCCACCGGCATGAAGCCCTGCGCCGACGGGTACTGCCAGGCCGCAGCATTGACGAAGCCGGACTTGACCGCCTCGGCCGTCTCCTTTGAGTTGCCCCAGCCGACGACCGGGACCTTGCCGGCCGACACACCGGCCCCGTCGAAGACGCGTTTGATGCTTGCTGCCACGGAATCGCCCAGTGCAATGATTGCCGGCGGATTGTTGGCGACCATGTAGTCGGTCATCTTGGCGATGATGCCGGCCGGGTCGGTGCCGCAATCGACCACGTCGTACTTGATGCCGAGCGGATCGAAGACGCTGGCGATGCCCTCGGTCTCGAGCTGCTGGTAGCTGGCGCCCGGCACTTCGACCGGCAGGAACACCTTGTCGCCCTGCTTCACCATCTTGTGGTCGACGAGATACTTGGCCCAGATGACGCCCGCTTCCCTGAGGTCGGCCCCGACATAGGCCTGCCGCCCGGTCGCCGGATCGTCGGTGTTGAAGAACACGATCGGTATGCCGGCGGCCTTGGCGGCCTTCACCTCCTCCGTCCACAGGCCGGGCTGAGCCGAGGTGGTAGCGATGCCGTCCGGCTTGGCGGCGAGCGCCGAGTTGAAAGCCTCCTTCTGCGCCGCCATGTCGCCGCCGCTGAACGAGATCTTGCAGGTCACCTTGAGCTGGTCGCAGGCCTTGGTCGCGCCGGCATTCCAGTCGATCCAGAACGCGTCCGAAGGGCCACCATGCGACAGCAGATAGAAGGTCTTCTGGCCGTCCTGCGCGAATGCCGGCAGGCTCAAGGAGACCCCGGCTACCAGCGTTGCCGCGGCAGCCACTTTCAATGCGAATTTCAACATTCATTCCTCCCTTGGTTGGAGTTGCGCCGCCATGCGCCGGCGGCGCAACCGGCGCTCACAGGCCGTTGGCGCGGAACTTCCCGTCGAGGAATTTCTTCGCGCGCGGCACGTCGTCTTCCGAGAGATGCTCGATGATGACCGGGATGTTTGGGTGCTTTTCCGCCAGCCGCTGCAGATAGAGATCGTAATTCAGCGATCCCAGCCCGGGCGCCGGCAGCTCGATCTCGCCGACGCCGCGGAACNTGCAGATAGAGATCGTAATTCAGCGATCCCAGCCCGGGCGCCGGCAGCTCGATCTCGCCGACGCCGCGGAACGTGTGGCTCTCCATCGCATCCTCGTCGCCGATGTCGGCATGCTTTTCCGACTTGTCGCTGCCCGAACGCTTGACGTCCTTGGCATGTGCGATCTTGATTTTGTCGGTCAGCGTATCGAACACCTGGTTCAGGATCTGGTCCATCCGGTCGATGTTGTGGGTTTCGAAATAGTTGGTCGGATCCATCAGCAGGCCGAGGCCCGGATGGTCGACCTGCGCGAACATCTTCACCGTCTCCTCGACCGAACCGACGACATTGTTGACGTAGGTCTCGAGCAGGAAGACCGCGCCGTGGTCATAGGCGGTCTGGGCAAGCTCGGCGATCACCTTGCGGCATTCCTCGAATCCTTCCTCGGTCTTGTTCTTCGGGTGATGCACCCAGTCGGATTCGGTGTTGTAGGTACCGGTCTCGGAGATCACGTAGGGCGAGCCGAAGGCGCGCGCATTGCGGATGATCTCCTTGAGATAGCCGACGCGCTTGTCGCGCTCGGCCTTGTCGGGATGAATGATGTTGGTGTAGCCCGACACGCAGCAGATCGGCAGGTTGTTGTCGCGGAAGACGTCGCGCACCTGCTTGGCCTTGTCCTCAGTGATCTGCCCGGCCGACAGATCGATATCCCTGAAATGCAGGTCGATCTGCACCGTGTTGAAACCGAGCCCGCGGATCTTCTTTGCCGTCTCTTCGAGGCCGTACGGGAAATAGCCCGTGAAAATACCTGCCTGCATCATGATGTGAACTCCTCCCTAAGCGATTCAGTTGGCTGATTTTATCGAGATTTCGGAAAGCTTGACGGTGCGGCCCTCGTCGATCGAGCGGTAGCCGGCCTCGACCAGCGCCATCGTCTTGACGTTGTCGGCAACCGATAATGCCGGCGGCGCACCGGTCTTCACCGCGTGCTGCAATTGCTCCATCACGCCGATGAAGGCATGCGGGAACCACATCGTGTCCCAGCTCGGGCTGACCCATTCGCCGCCGGTCGTCTNCCATCACGCCGATGAAGGCATGCGGGAACCACATCGTGTCCCAGCTCGGGCTGACCCATTCGCCGCCGGTCGTCTCGGTCGAGGCATAGGTCAGCGTCGAGGCCACGCCTTTCGGCCAGCCGATCGTGCCTTTGGCGACACCCTTGGTGCCGTCGACGCGCCAGTTGATGTGCTGGTCGTCCAGATAGCCCTCCTGGCGCGGTCCGGACCAGACATCCTCCAGCGACACGGCGAGCACGCCGGAGGGAAAGCGCAGCGTCGAGACGGTGATGCCGTCNCCGGACCAGACATCCTCCAGCGACACGGCGAGCACGCCGGAGGGAAAGCGCAGCGTCGAGACGGTGATGCCGTCGCTATGCTCGAATGTCGTGCGCGGGTCCTTGCGTGTCAGAGTGGTGATTTCCGAGGGATCGCCGAACAGGAAGCGCAGCACGTCGAGATGATGCACGCTCATATTGGCGAGCGTCAGCCGGTCGTAGTCCTGAAGGAAAGTCTGCCAGTGCGGGATCGCATGCATGTCGATCTGCGCAAAGACGATGTCGCCCAGNCTGCCTCGTCGCGCAGCTTCACGGCTTCATCGACCGACAGCGCCAGTGGCTTCTGCGCCAGGATCGCCTTGATGTGAGGCTGCTTCAGCGCATGGCGGATCAATGCCGGCTGCTGGTCGGGTGGAAAGGCAAGGTCGACGATCTCGATCTCGGGATTCTCGATCAGCTGTTCCGGCGTGTCGTGGACGGTCGGGATGTCCCAACGCGCGGCGACCTTCTGCGCATTGGAACGGGTGCGCGAGGCGATCGCCACCACGTTGAACTCCGCTTCGCGATAGGCTGCCAGATGGCACTCGGCCATGATCATGCCGGCGCCGATGCAGCCGATACGGTATTCTTTCGTGCGGACCTTCACGTCCGGCTCGAAGCCTTCGCTCGCCATGTCTTCCTCCCGAAGTTCTGTTTTCGCAGCCGCGATCATCTCGCCAACGCGCCTCCGTCCTGCCCGAAATAGTGCACCCGGGCCGGCTCGCAGGATATCGCTACCGCCGCATCCGGCCTGATGTCGGGCTGGCCGCGCAGCAGCGCCTTCAGCCGCGCCTCTCCGGCGGCGAGCGTTACCACCGTGTAGCCGCCAAGCGGCTCGACCTCGAACACGCGTGCCGGGCGGCCAACGCCCCCGTCGACCCAGGGCCGGACCTTGATGTCCTCCGGCCTCAGCCCGATTTCGATCGCGTCGGCCGGAGCAGCGCGATCGTCGATGCTGACCGCGCCTTCGGCGGCCTCGATGCCACCGTCGCCGCGCACCGATTTGAGGATGTTCATGACAGGCGAACCAAGCAGTCGCGCCACATAGGTGTTCGCCGGGCGGTCGTAGATCTCGGACGGGGCGCCGATCTGCCGGATCCTGCCATTCTCCAGAATGGCGATGCGGTCGGCGATCGACATCGCCTCTTCCTGGTCATGGGTGACGTAGATCAGCGTCTTGCCGAGTTCGCGCTGGATGCGCTTGAGCTCGACGCGCGTTTCCTCGCGCAGCCGCGCATCGAGCGCAGAGATCGGGTCGTCCATCAGATAGGCGTTCGGGTCGCGCACCAGGGCGCGGGCTATGGCCACGCGCTGCCGCTCGCCACCGGAAAGCTGCGCCGGCGGCTTGTGCAGGATATGGCCGATGTGGAGCTTGGCGGCCACGTCGGCGACACGCTTCTCGATCTGGGCCTCGGCGACCTTGCGCTCGACCAGCGGGAAACGCACATTGTCGCGCGCGCTCATATGGGGGAACAGCGCCAGGTTCTGGAACACCATGGCGACATTGCGCTCGGCCGGCGAGACGGTGTTGACCGGTTTGCCGCCGATCAGGATCTCTCCGGCATCAGGCGTCTCCAGCCCGAGCACGAGGCGCAGGATTGTCGATTTGCCCGCCAGCGGCGGCCCGAAGAAGCAGAAGAATTCGTTGTCATTGACGGTGAACGAGGCGTCGTCGACGGCGAGCGTCGTGCCGTAGCGCTTGCTGACATTGCGAAAGACGATATCGGCCATGTCAACCTGCCTTCATCGCAATGCCGCTGCGGGCATCGAAGACACGCACGGACGATGCCACGGGGGCGACGACGGCAAGCTCGCCGATCGACAGTCCGACATTATTGTCGAACACCGCCTTCACGGCGGTCTCGCCATCGCCGAGATGGACGACGGTCCTCGCGCCGATCCGCTCGACGAAGCTCACCGGCATGGCGAGGCCCTGCCCGCTCTGCACCAGCGACACCTGTTCGGGCCGGAAGCCGTAAAGCACCTCGGAGCGCGATCCGCGCAAGGTGGCGGCCAGCTCATCCGGCAGCGTCGGCGTGACCCCCAGCGGCCCGAGATCGACCACCAGGCCCCGATCGCTCTCCGCCGGCCTCCCCCTCAGCAGGTTCATGCCCGGGGCGCCGATGAAGCGTGCGACGAAGACGTTGGCCGGATTGTTGTAGACTTCCAGCGGCGTTCCCACCTGCTGCAGCACGCCGTGATCCATGACGGCAATGCGGTCGGCCATGGTCATGGCCTCGAGCTGGTCATGGGTGACGTAGACCATCGTCTGCCTGAACTGGCGCTGCAGCTGCTTGAGCTCGGTCCGCATCACCGCCCGGAAGGCGGCGTCGACATTGGACAGCGGCTCGTCGAGCAGGAAGATCGCCGGCTCCATGATTGCCGAGCGCCCGATCGCCACCCGCTGCAGGATGTTGACCGAGAGCCGGTCGGCCTTGCGGTCGAGCAGCGGCGTCAACTGCAGCAGCTCGGCGGTGGCGCCGACGCGGCGGTCGATCTCGGCTTTCGCCGCACCGCGCATCCGCGGCCCATAGGCAAGGTTCTGGCGCACCGTCATGTGGGTGAAGATGGCGTAGTTCTGGAAAACGAAGCCGACGCCGCGGCGGCCCATGGGCACGCCGGCCACGTCGCGCTCGCCAAACAGGATCTTGCCGCTGGTCGGCTCTTCCATGCCGGCGATCATGTTCATCGTCGTCGACTTGCCGCAGCCCGAAGGCCCGAGCAGCGCCATGAACTCGCCATCGGCGACATCGAGATCCATGGTCTTCAGCGCCGTGAACTCGCCAAAGGTCTTGACCAGGTTGCGCAGCTGGATCGCGCTCATGCCGGCACCAGCCTTGCCCGCGCCATGCGCTTCATGGCGAATACGGCAACGATCGAAAGCACGACCAGGATGGCCAGCGCGATCGCCGCCACATAGCCCCAGATCAGGTCCTGCGTCGTGACCTTGTAGATGTAGACGGAGATCGTCTCCGTGGCGACGCCGGGGCCGCCGCCGGTCATGATGTAGAGCGTGTCGAAGATCTTGAAGTTCTCGATGACGCGGATCGCCAGCGCGATGATGATGATCGTCTTCATCTTCGGCAGCACGATGGTGACGAAGCGCTGCCACGGGTTGGCGCCGAGCAGGGTCGCCGCCTTGATCTGGTCCTGCGGCACGCCGACCAGGCCGGCAAGCAGGATCAGGAACATCAGCGGCGTCCACTGCCAGATATCGGCGATGATCACCGCGATCAGCGCCAGTGTGGGGTCAGACAGCCAGGCGATGGTGACGCGGGAACCGCTGAGTGCCGACAGGATGTCGTTCAGCGGCCCGCCCGACTGGAACAGCATGAAGAACATGTAGCCGGCCACCGCCGGAACCACCATCATCGGCATCAGCAGGATCGAATAGAAGATCCGCTTACCCGGAAAATCGTCCGCGAACAGCGTCGCCAATGCCAGGCCAAGCAGGAATTCGACGGGCACGCACACGACCATGACGATGGCCGTGCGCCTCAGCGCGCTCCAGAAGCGCGCATCGGCGGCAAGGTCGGTGTAGTTGGCGAAGCTGTTCCACATCTCCCATGCGTTCCACCAGCCGAGGCCGGAGAGCGGCGACCAGTCGGTGACGCTGATGTAGAGCTGCATCAGCAGCGGGAAGACGGAGATGAAGAGCACCAAAACCTGCGCCGGCAGCGTCAGCCGGAATCCCAGCCGCGCTCCCTCGTCCCGCAGCGCGGGCTTGCCAAGCGCGGCCTTTGCGTCCTTTGAGACAGTCACGGTCACCGCGCTCATTGCTTGAGCGCGCCGAACGTCAGTCCGCGCACCAGATGGCGCTGGATGGCGATGCCCATGATGACCGGCGGCACCGCGGCGATAAGACCGAGCGCGGCCTTGGCGCCATAGAGCTGCCCGGTCATCGAGGAGGACAGCGAGGCCATGTAGACGGGGATCGTCACCCATTCACGCGTCGTCAGCAGCAGCGCGATCAGATAGTCCGACCAGTTGAGGATGAAGACGAAGAGGGCGGCGCTGGCCAGCGGTGCGCGCATCATCGGCAGCGTGATGCGCGTGAAGACGCGCAACCGCGAACAACCTTCGACAAGCGCCGCTTCCTCGATCTCGCGCGGCATGTCGTCGAAGAAGGTCTTCATGAGCCAGAAAGCGAACGGCAGGGTGACGATGCCGTAGATCAGGGCCAGGCCAAACCAGCTGTCGGTGAAGTTCAGGAAGGCCCACATGATCATGACCGGGATCATCACCGCCATTGGCGGAAACAGCCTGAGCTGGATCAGCGCCAGCGGCAGGTTCTGGCCGGAGCCGAAACGCGACAGCCCGTAGGCCGCAGCCGTGCCCGCCGACATTGCGATCGCCGTGCCGAACACCGAAGACAGCAGCGACGACAGGATCGGCTTCAGCGCGGTGCGGTCGAGCGCCACGATCAGATTGTTGTTGGACTCGCCGAAGACGAACTGGAAATTGCCGAGCGTCGGGTTCTTCGGCCACCATGTCAGGTCGGCGCCGGTCGCCGACCATTCGGCGATCGGCTTGAAGGCCATCGACACCGTCCACAGGATCGGTACCAGCGTCACCGCCATCGCTGCGAAGATCGCGGCGTAGCGGAATATCTCGAAGGGGACGGAACGCTTCATCTGGCTGCTTTGCTGGTGGCGTTGACTGCTGAGGGGAGGAACAGATGCTCCTCCCCTCCAGCGCTGATCCAGGGAGACGGATCAGCTGATCGGGTCGAGAACCGTCGGCCAGGCCTCCTTGTTCGTCCTGATGGCTTCGAGCAATTTGTCCTCGCCGATGCGGCGGGCGATCTTCTTCCACTCCGCTTCCGTGTCGGCCATCGCCTGTTCCGCTGTCTTGGCCTTGGTCAGCGACGCCATCAGATTTTCGTCCAATGCGTTGTGGAAGGCGGTGGCGCCGGGATAGTTGATCGTCGGCACCGTGCGGGCGACGGTCTCGCGCACCACGTCGATGTGGTAGGCGTGGTAGGTCTGGCGCACCAGCGGATCGGAGAAATCCGAGAGCCGGAACGGATCGAGATAGCCGCCCGGATTGGCGCTCATCCAGGCATAGATGCGGGCGGAGCCCAGCCACTGCAGCAAAAGGTAGGCGACCTCCTGGTTTTTCGACTGAGACGAGACCATGCCGGTCAGCGAGAACCACAGCACGGAACGGCTGATCAGCTTGCCGTCGACTTCGCGGCCGGGCGGCAGCATCGAGCCGATCTTGCCGGTGACGGCTGAATCCTTGTTGCCGGCATTGTCGAGGAATTTCGGCAGGTTCGAGAAGGCGCAGGTCATCGCCGCGCCGCCCTTGGCGAAATTTCCATACTGCTCCGGCCAGCCCCAGGAGATCGCGTCCGGCGAGTGATGAACGAGCGAGCCGACATATTCGTTGGTGGCGGCAATGCCGTGCTCGGAATTGATCAGCGGCTTGCCGTCGTCGCCGAACAGGAACTGGTTGGGCGATGCCATCGAGACATAGCGCTGATACCAGTTGGTGTAGCCCCAGCCCTGGTTGCGCAGGTCGGTGGAGCCGAACAGGCCCTTGTCGGGGCGCTGGAAGAAGCCCGCGATGTCACTGTGCTGCTTCCAGGTCTTCGGCGGCGCCAGATCGTAGCCGAATTTGTCCTTGAACGCCTTCTGCTCGGCGGCGTCGCCGAACAGGTCGGTGCGGTAGACCCAGGTCTGGAAGTCGCCGTCCAGCGACACGCCATAGTTGGACCCGCGATATTTGTTGAGCAGCGACACGCCCTTGGCGCCGTCGACATAGCCGGTCTTGGGATCGTCCCATTCGGGCTTGTACTGGGCGACGAAGTCGTCGAGCTTGGCGATGCCGCCGGTCTCGGCAAGGTCGCCGAGGCGGTTCCATTCCGTCGAGTAGATGTCATAGGCCCCACCCTTGGTGGAGATGTCCTGCATCGTCTTGGTGAATTCCTGGCCGTTCGGCAGGCCGACGATCTCGATCTGGATGCCGGTTTCCTTTTCCCACAGCTCCTGGATCGACGGCGCACCCGCCGGGAAAGGCTGTGTGAGTTGGCCAATCGAGCCATCCGACAGGCCAAGTACGATCTTGGCCGGTGCCTTGCCAGCTCCCTTCAAGGCCTTGGCCGCCTCAACGGCACGGCCTTCCGGCGTGTCGGCGCCATATTGATAGCGCTCGGCGCCCTCGAAACCGGTGGGGCCGCCGACCATGCCTGGCGCCAGCGCGTCGGCCGCAAGGGCACGGCCGGGACGGATGAATTGCGGGGCGATACCTGCCGCGGCTACGAACACCGCCGCCTTTCCTCCGGACCCCAGCAATCGGCGTCGCGATATGCGGATCAGATCAGACATTGGAATTCCTCCCTCAGGGCCAATGTTTCCTCCACGAGCCCATTGAGGGATATTGACGGCAGCACCGGAAGGCTGTCAACATCATAAATACTCAAAATACATCGTAACACCGCAACCGCAGAGAAAATACGTCATGCAAAGGTCGGCACACGGGCTCAATGCCTCGATTTGATGGAAAATCTGCCTTTCTGGCACGCGACTATCACGCCGGGCGACGCGATTTAGCCCAACCTCCTTGCGCATCGGCTAAGGCTCGATACATCATTTCCCATCAGAATCGCTGATGGCTGGCAGCTGTGGTGCCGTCGGACGGGCTAGCGGCATTGTGCGATCTGATGCATTGAGGAGATGAAGACGGTGCGTTCCACCTTGACTGACATAGCCCGGGAAGCCGGCGTTTCCGCCGCCACCGTCGACCGCGTGCTGAACAACAGGCCCGGTGTGCGGGCGCGCACGCGTGAGATCGTGCTCGAAATGGCGCAGCGCCTCGGCTACATCGCGGAGGGCCCGAACGGAGCGCCGCCCAGGCCCTCACCTGGAGAGGTCATCCGTCTCGACTTCGCTCTGCCGGCCGGCACCAATTCCTTCATCAAGATGCTGCATCGACACATCGAGGCGCAGGCCTTGGCGCGCCCCGATCTCGACGTCCACATCGCCACCATAGAGGGCTTCAACCCCGACCGGCTCGCCCGCCTGCTGCAAGAATTGCGTGGACAGACACAAGGCGTCGGCGTGATCGCGCTCGATCATCCAACGGTGCGCGAGGCGATCCGCTCGCTGTCGGCCAATGACGTCAAGGTAGTGACCATCGCCTCCGACATCCTGCATGTTCCGAGAGTGGCCTATATCGGCATCGACAACCGCGCCGCGGGGCGGCTGGCCGGCTATCTGCTCAACCGATTCATGGAATCGGGACGCCCAAGCAAGGTGGCGCTGTTCGCCGGCTCGCTGTCCTATCGCGGCCATGAGGAACGCGAGATGGGATTCCGGCACATCTTGACCGAGGAGTCGCCCAATCTCGAGATCGTCGAGATGCGCGAAATGCTGGATGACCGAGAGAAGGCTTATTCGGAAGCATCAGCGCTTCTGGACCGGCACCCCGATCTTGCCGCGATCTACAATGTCGGCGCCGGCAACACCGGCATCGCTCGGGCGCTCAAGGAGCGTGGACGCGCCAAAGACATTCTCTTTCTCGGCCACGAGGTGACAGACGGCACCAAGGAACTTTTGTTGGATGGGACGCTCGATGCGGTCATAGATCAAAATCCGCGCGTCGAGGCGCGGGAAGCCCTCAACATTTTAAGCCACTCTGTCAGGCACCTGACCTATGAACCGCATCAACCACGACTTCAGGTGATCTTCAAAGAGAATATACCTGAAATCTGATCAATGGATCCGTGATCTTATCGGAAAGCACTGCGTTGGCGTCGCCACCGGTCCCAAATACGAACGAGAGCCCGAATGATCTCTTGAAAGCCGCCGATCTGGCACCATTCCGCGCGAAGTCGGAGGGACAAGATCGGGTCGTGGTTGATGGTGCATGAGAAGGCCGCCGCCCGTTGCAACTCGGTCAGCCTTTCCGAACCTAAAAAGACCAAGTCCACTCATAGCACCTAGTCGCGAACGATTGGGGCGAAGAGGGTTCTGGATGTCGGCACGAAGCCGACGAATGGCATACGCCCGTCCGTCCGCGACGATCACCTGAGGCATCGCCCCGGCCCCAGGCGCACGAGCAGATATGTCGCAGGCAACCTCGTGTGTTATACACGCACGCTGACTTTTTGGGTCGGACACGAGATCGATGGACCAGGAAACGCTTCTTGCCGCAGTCCTCTTAGCTGATGTCGTGGGCAGCACGCCACTCTATGAGCGGATCGGAGACGATGCCGCTCTACAGCAGGTCTCGGATTGCCTGGACACGATGCGCGAGATCGTCGCCAAGCACGGTGGTGATTTCATTTACTCGAAGGGCGATGACATACTCAGCCTCTTCGAGAGCCCGGAAATGGCGCTGAGGGCCGTCTGCCAAATCAGCCACCAACTGACTAAAGGTCCGTTAAGCGCCCGTATCGGATTGCATTTCGGGGCGGTCATTCGCGCGCGGGGCGCGATATTCGGTGACGTTGTCAATGTCACAGCAAGGTTGTCCACCACGGCGAACCCCGGAGAGGTGCTGATCAGCCAGAGCTTCTGCGAAGCCCTTTCCCCGAGAAGCCGCAAGGGCCTGCGGCTCCTCGACAAAATGGCCTTGAAGGGGAAGCAAGAGTTCTTCGATGTCTATACCCTGTGGAGCGACGATGGGGCCCCCGGTACGCAGATCACCAGCCATGGCGCCACTACAGATAGACGCTCGGTCCTGCCGCGGCAGATTCATCTGGTCATCCGCTACAGAGATCAGCTGCGATCCTGTCGGAACGGCGAATCCGTGACAATCGGCAGATCGGCGGAATGCGACATCATCGTCGAGCGGCCCTGGGTATCGAGGCGCCACGCCGCCTTCACCATATTGAATGGCAGAGCTCGGCTTCTCGAACGAAGCTCTTCGGGCACGTTTGTGTCCATGGGACTGGGCCATGAAGTATTCGTACGCCGTGAAGATATTATCCTCTTCGGCTCCGGCGTCATCTCGCCTGGAGTGAAGTCGGCACTCGACGAAGCCCAGCTTCTTCACTACGAAATTGTCTCGGATTGACCCGGCCCGGCTACTAGCTCGACCGGTTTAGAGCTGGTTCGCTGGCGCCCTCAATGTCGCGCCGTACTCTTTGACAGCCATTGGGATCGACCGTTCACAAATGTGCCAAGGCCAATCCAGGAACGTCTGACTTCCGTTCCCTCGCTGAGTTCGACGGAGCCGCGGGCCGGTGCATCTCCCTCGCAGGATGCGGAGTTCTACCTGCTCCTAAGCCACATTCGGCAGGTGGATGGCTTCGGCAGCAAGCTGGCCCGCTCGATCGATGACGCGCTAGGTCTTGCCGCGAAAAGGCCGGTGCGTGCGAATTGTGCTGGACTGTCGGCCAGACAATGAGCTGGCGACGGGAGCGGCCGGCTGAAGCGGAATGCCCGGACCAATTCCCTGCCCTGTGTCGCCTTGATATCCCCAGGCGCTGAAGGTCAGCACAGGCTGTTGCAGCCCGGGTCGACGAACGCTTCATCAGACCATTTGCGCCGCAATAGCTCCTCGACCACCTGCGAAGGCTCGCGATTGGGCTACCGTCACGAAATTGGCGCAGAAGCGCAGACCACTGACATATCGCGACGTCGAGATGGAGCTCGATACCACCGTGTTTGCAGCACCGGGGGGAGATTCCTCTTGGGCCGATCGAGTTCAAGTTGGTGCGCCACATGCTCGAGGATCCTGAAAGGTGATCAGCCGTGATGAATTCATCGCAGCCGGCTGGTCGCAGAAAGCCAGTGTGAGCGCCCAGGTGGTCGACGTTCACATGAGCCAGTCGCGAAAGTTGTTGAAGCAGTCGTCGCAGAGTTGCCATTCGCACCGTGCGGCTTGCCGGCTATTCTCTCGATGACACTGCGGGCTGACGATCTCGGCGATCGGGTTCAGAAAGGTCGCTGCGTGACGCCGCAAGGGGACCGACGCGATGGGAAAGGTCTTGGTAGCTAGGGGACTTAGCGCCACCAACATTGCAGCCGTGGCGCTACGCTAATCGAGAGAAAGTCGAGGCGTATAGAACAAGCGACATGAGCGTGTCGGATTGTTTGCATTCAAACAACCTTTGCGACGCTATCCGTGCCTTCGCCTTGCTGGTGCCGGAGGAAATCATGACGTCGCCCGACAATTCGGTCGAACTCGTTCGCGACAAGAAGTGGACGGTCCGCATCACCGCCTACGGCAGCACCCTGACGTTTCCGTTCGAAGCGGAAAGCTATGCACGTTCTTATGCCGATGGTCAGGCATTCCGTCTCGGGGTTCAGGTGGCGGAACTGAAGCGATGCGGCTGACAGCTTGTCGACGTGTTGGCGGATAGCCTGCATTGCCATCGGAACGAATAGGTCGCTGATTGCAGCCTCGCGATTTTTCCATCAAATCCCGCCTGCAATCTTGACAGCAACTCGGCAAAATCCCTCGCCGACTAGTGTTGTCGTATGAGCTGAAGCTTTCCTCGCCGCCGGTGGTAGGCGGGATACGCTGCCGGGAGAGCCCTCTTTTCGCATAGACGAGAACCTTGTGCTTTTCCATCTCAAGGCTGATTGGCGGCTGGATGCGCGCGCCGTCTTTCATGTTCTGCCATCGGCCCGCGCGGAGCGTGGAATCAACGGTGGGGAAGCGGATGATGTTTCCTGTTTGCGCTCGCGTAGCGCAAGAAACGCTGCGAAGAGCATGATAGCCATGCCGATGATGTCGATCAGGCTAACCTCCTCGCCGTAGGTGATGATGCCAAGCACGACGGCAATCACGGGTGAGACGAAGGCAAATGCTCCGGCGCGCGAGGCGCCGATTTCGTGCAGGAGCCGGATAAATAGAGTGTAGCCTATGAACGAACCAAACAGCACGAGGAACAGCCACCCGACCCAGGCCGGCCAGCCCCAATCGCCTTTTAGAGCCGCGGCCGCGCCTGGCTCCACAACGAGTGAGATGAGAATTAGGAATGCGCCCCCGAAAAGGGTGGTGAAGCCGGCGATGAAGTCCGATGAATATACCTCAAGAAGCGGCCGCGCGAGCACCGAACCCCATGCATAGATTACAGCTGCCGACGCCACCGCTGTCATCGCCAGCAGCCGGAGCCCCCTGCCCTGCTGGTCTGCGTGTGTCCAACTAGCATAGGCCTCGGGCCCGAACAGGATGCACAGACCGGCCGCACCGAGCAAAATCGCAAAGAGCCTGCGGCCGTCATAGCGTTCGTCCCCCAGAAGCAACGCAAATCCAAGCAGCGTGACAGGGGTCAGCGAAAGCTCAAGAACAGCCGCGGTGCCCGTATCGACATAGAGCATGCCCCAAAAGAGTGGGCCATAGCAAAGCGGAATCATGAACAACGTAACAACGAAAAGACGCGGCCAACTCCTTTTCGCCACCCGTGGTAGAGCAGCGTCCCTTAGGCGCGTCGCGCTGAGGATCAGCAAGCCGGCTACTGTAAAACGCGTGCCTGCGAACATCAGAGGCGGCACGGTGGCGATCCCTGCCTTGATACCGATCCACGTGGTGCCCCAGATCACACATAAAACCAGAAATGTCGCTGTGTTGCGGTTCATCGGAAGCAGCCTTCGCTGGGCGTTGTTGGTTCGTCGTAACGGCCAAAGGACGTTTATTTCGTTACAACGGCCTCTTGCCAATACGGTTCCGCCAACCGATGTTTCCGGGATGGATGGTGCGAAGACTATCGTCGACATGCGCATGGTTGGCGGTCACCCCTGCTTGGACTTCGTCAACACGGTCGACGCGCGACGCGATGTGTGGGGGCCAGACCTCTTGCAGACCTATGCCGACCTGGTCGTCTGGGCTGGACGTGCCGATTTGATCGACGTCGATGAGGCGCGAGCACTGCTCGCGGAGGCTTCCGCCCGCCCGCTCCTTGCGGAGGCGGCATTGGAAAAGGCCAAGATTTTGCGCGAGGCCGTTTACGCGGCTCTCCAGGCCGAGGCGGCAGGCGCCCGGGTGCCGGACGATGCCTTGCAAATCGTGCGCGATACAGTCGCCCTAGCCCTGCCGAAGCGCTCGCTTTTCCCGTCCGGCGACCGCCTCGCTTGGCAGTGGACCGACGCAGCCAGTCTGAACACTATCGGCCACCGCGTGGCCTTTGAGACAGCCGAGTTTTTGGTGTCCAGGAATGACCGCCGCCGCGTGCGCGAGTGCACCGGGCCGAACTGCGGTTGGCTTTTCATCGACACCTCGCGTGGCGGGCGCAGGCGGTGGTGCTCGGATGAGAGCTGCGGCACACGCAGCCGGGTAAGGCGCTTCAGGGCAAAAGCCGCAGGGAACATGGCTCCCAACAGAAAGAATTAGTATCTGACGCCAGGCTTGGATGACGAACGCAGCATAGTTGGCTTCACGCTATCCCTGTCGCTGTTTGTTCAACGAAGCTGGTCTCGCGAGCGACTGTGGCCAAGACGGTGGAGACCACGGCCGGCGCGGCAAGCCATCATCGCGTTCCAGGGCGGGTTGCTTCGGGGCCGCCTACCTCGCCACGCTTCGATCGGTCGATCTGCTCAAACTTGACGGGAACTCCGCTAGCCTGACGGCGTTTTTCTCAGTCCGAAACAAACAAGGATAGGTGCCATGGACTGGAACCGTGTCGAAGGCAATTGGAAGCAGGTAAAGGGCAAGGTCAAGGAACAGTGGGGCAAACTCACAGACGATGATCTGGACCGTATTGCCGGTAACCGCGATCAGTTGGAAGGCAAGATTCAGGAGCGCTACGGCATTGAGAAGGACCGCGCCCGGCGCGACATCGATGACTGGTATGGCCGGCAAGGCTGGTAGGTCGCCGGTTCCAAACTGAACTTGAAAAAGGGCTCCGAGAGGTACGGCGCCCTTTTTTGCCGCGTTTCTTGTCGCCTTTTCGTGAGTCTCACGACAAGGGCGCTCACCGAGAGACGTGGAACCGCGAAAGGTGCCCGTCGTTATCTGGTTCTCGAAATTACATTGGGGGATTAGTTGGACAGAGACGACGCCTCGGCGATCACAACTGGAGTTAGCGGCCTCGACTACATTCTTCGTGGCGGCTACGCCAGGAACCGCTCCCATCTCATCGAAGGGAAACCAGGTTCTGGAAAAACCACTCTTGGCCTCCAGTTTTTGATCGAGGGCGCCAAGAATGGCGAGACATGCCTTTACATCACTTTGTCAGAAAGCAAGCGCGAACTGCTCTCGGTTGCTGGCCGTCACGGCTGGGATCTGAAGGGGGTGCAAATTCTTGAACTTGTGCCGCCGGAGCTCAGTTTCGATCCTGCGCAGCTACAGACATTGATCCATTCCTCGGAATTGGAACTCGGCGAAACCGTGCAGTCTGCCATGGTCGAGATCGGACGCGTCAGACCCGATCGCGTGGTGTTCGATTCGCTCTCTGAAATTCGACTTTTATCGCAAGGGTCACTGCGGTACCGGCGCCAGGTGTTGGCATTGAAGAGCTTCTTCATGCTCAACAATGTGACGGTGCTTATGCTCGACGACCTGACCGCTGAGCAGGATGACCTCAATTTGCATTCGATCAGTCACGGCGTCATTCGGATGGAGCAGCTGTCGCCCGTCTATGGTGGAGAGCGTCGGCGGCTACGCGTGATCAAAATGCGCGGCGTGCAGATCCGGGGCGGCTTTCACGATTTCGTCATTCGCCCAGGCGGCGTTATCGCCTATCCGCGGCTCGTTGCAGCCGAGCATGAGGTGGCCGAGCATGATACGCCGGCCATGAGCAACAACCGGATCGACACCCTGCTTGGCGGCGGGCTGGCCCGTGGTACCAGCACGATGCTGATGGGGCCGTCTGGCGTTGGCAAGTCTACAATTGCCTGCACCTATTGCTATGCCGCACTCGAGCGTGGCGAGCGTGTGCTGGTGCTGTTGTTTGACGAGACAAAGCGCATCTTCTTGGCGCGCGCCGCCGGGCTCGGCATGGACCTGGAGCCGTTTGCCGAGGACGGCACGCTGATGCTTGAATCTGTCAATCCGGCTGAGCTTTCACCAGGCGAATTGTCTTCGCGCATCCAAGCGGCCGTCGAAGAATCCAATGTGCGGATCGTCGTGATCGACAGCCTAACTGGCTATCTCAATGCCATGTCCGAAGAACAGCATCTGGTGCTTCAGATGCACGAGATCCTCACCTATCTCAATCAGAAGGCAGTGGCGACGATCCTGCTGTTGGCCAATCATGGGCTGTTTGGGCAAACGGCAGCGCCGGTCGACATGACCTATCTCTGCGATTCCATCATGCTTCTGCGCTTCTTCGAGAACGCAGGTCAGTTGAGACGCGCGATTTCCGTTGTCAAGAAACGTGTCGGCCCCCACGAAGAGACGATTCGTGAGTTTAAAATCGGCGGTAACGGCGTGGCCGTAGGTGAGCCACTGGAACAATTCCGCGGTATCCTGATGGGATCTCCGGAATTTGAAGGCAAGCCGACAGACCTTCTGAGGGACAAGGCGTTATGATGTCGTCCAGCCCCGCCGTTCTCGTGCTGGCGCCGCTTGGCCGTGACGCGAGGATCGCGGCCTCCATCCTGGCTACAAACCAGATTGCCTCGCGTGTGTGCGGCAGCTTGGAAGAGGCAGTGCCGCTTCTCGACGAGGCTCAGTGCCTTGTCGTGGCCGAGGAGGCCCTGCTCAGTTCCGATCGAACGCAGTTTGCGGCCTGGCTTGAAGCCCAACCCGCATGGTCGGATTTTCCGATCGTGCTTCTGACGATGCGGGGGAACGAAGTCGACACGCGGATGGCATTTCTGGACCGCTATCTGATCGTGCTTGAACGGCCATTTCTGGCTTCGAGCCTCGCCAACTCGGTGCGCTCCGCCTTGCGTGCCCGCGCCCGCCAGCGTGAGGTCCAGTCCTACATCGAACAGAAGCGGGAGGTCGCCGATCGGCAGAAATTGCTCATCCGCGAGCTGCATCACCGCGTCAAGAACACGCTGGCCAACGTTCGCGCCATGATGGGCGCGACGGCCAAGTCGAGCGGCAACGTCGATGATTTCGTACGCGATTTTTCAGCCAGGCTCGTTTCCCTGGCCCAGACCCATTCGATGCTTACCGACGATTATTGGCAGACTGCCTCGCTGCACAAGCTGCTCGAAAGCGAGCTTGACCACTATGAGACGCGCGACAGGCCGCGTATCGTTATGGAAGGCCCGAACGTAGCGCTAGTCGCCGACATTGCGGTCCCTGTCGGGATGGCTTTCCACGAACTGGCCTCCAATTCGTCGAAGTTTGGCGCGCTTTCGCAAACGGGAGGCCGCCTTGATGTCCGCTGGTCGTTAGGCGGGTCCGGCGATACACAGATCGTCAATCTTGACTGGCGGGAACGAGATGGGCCGAAAGTCGAGCAGCCCAGTCGCCGGGGGTTTGGCACGACACTTCTGGAAAAAGTCGTGACCGTGCAATGCAACGCCAAGATCGAATTGAACTACCATCGTGACGGCTTGCAGTTCACCATGGCCTTGCCGTTGCGAAACACGCGCCTTGTGCCGGCTTACTGAGCGGCAACGGAAAGGCTGGCTGGGCGCCGCGATAGGGATAACTGAGCGTCACTCGGCAGGCTGGTCTAGCGCTTTAGCCAAAACATCAGTTCCGAAAAAGACCGCCTCTATATCTCCCATATGCCTCTGCTACATTGCGAGAGCTCCGGCGTGGTCTATGCGGCCGACCTTGGTGATGAAGTCGAACTCGTGCCGCGGCGCTGTGACCCGGGTCATGCGTCCTAGACGAAACTTTGGGCTCCCGGAGCGCAGTTTTGTCGCCTTCGTGGTCACCCCCCGCCATTTTGCTCACGATCCTCGTTGATAGCCCGGATGCGCATCTGAATCATCTGCGACCCGTCTGGGTTCCGACTGGCGTCGTAAAAAACCAAGAGGCCCGCAGGCAGGCTCGATCGACGGTCAGCTATCCCGAACAGCAAACGAAATCACCCTCGCCTTTGGCCAACCAACTTTCGCCAGATCACCTTCGCAATGCCTGCGGCGCCAGTACGGTCGGACAGCCCGCGCCTCTGGCGGCCGAAGTGAGGCGCCGGGAACATACAACGTCGGTCGTTGTTTCTCTGATCAGGAGGAAAGATAATGGCAGACGATAAGAGCAAGCGTGATTTTCGAGATCGCAATCGTGTATCAGTCGATGAAGATTATGAGGTTCGCTATTTCGCCAAACAGCATCGTATCACGCCAGAACAGGTCCGCGAACTAATCAGAGAACACGGCAACGACCGGAAGAGGCTCGAACGCGAGGCAAGAAAACGGGCTGATATCGGCTGATGGTCGCGACGCATCACGCGGCTTTTCGACGAGCGGGTCTGAAAGGCTGCGCGAGCGTGAAAACGTCTGGCCGGATGCCCGCCTCGACTTGCTTCCATGTGACCGGGTGGGCAATTGGGAAGCCGGGCCGCGCTCGCGGGGAAAAAGCGCCTATTGCGGTATTGCCCCGTCCGTTGCGGAGATAGTCGAGAAAGATCCGGCCTCCTCGGGCTGCGGGGTCAGCTGTCAACAGGTATCGGTCAGGATCGGTATCAACCAGACGGTGGGCGAGCGACTTGGCCAGTTTCCGGGCGCTGTCATGGGTCATCTTCGCAACGAGCGGGGCCAAGTGGATGCCTTTGCCGCCAGTGACCTTTGGCCAGCTCTCCAATCCTGCCGCTTCCAAGATGCCCCGTAGCGCCAGCGTGGCCTCGATCACAGCGTCCCATGGCACGCCTTCTCCGGGATCGAGGTCGACGACGAGCCGGTCCGGATGTTCGATGTCTTCAATCGTCGCGTTCCAAGGATGAAGCTCAACGGCATCCTTCTCGACCAAGCCAAGCAGACCATCCATGTCATCTATCCATACCCGAATGCCTTCGCCGCCTTCGCGCTTTTGAACGCGGAGCTGGTGCACGGACGACGGTATCCGAGGTAGCGGTCCCTTGTGGTAGAAGGTTGCGCCAGAGGCGTGGCGGACCAGCTTCAGCGGTCGCCGAACGAGATTAACTAGAGCTTGATCAGCGACCCGCCGCCAATAGTCTGCCAGCTCTTCCTTGGAAGGTGCAACCGCATCGGGTAGCAGCTGGAGAATGTTCTCGCGCGGGACGCCGTGTTGGCCTTCCGACCTCCGCTTGGAGGGCGATGGAGGCTTGGGCGGGATTGCCTGAAGGTCCTCGCGGAGTCCCTTGAAGACCGCCTCACGCAAGATGCCCGGTCCGACACGCCACTGAATTGCACCTCGGCAAGAACGTCTGGTTCGACCCATGTCGCCTTGGGCTTCTTGATCGGCTCCGACAGCGGTGACTTGGCGATTACAAGCGGATCAAGCCGCTCCCTAACGCGCCGGGCTGCGTCCAGCGTATAGCCGGTCTGGGCCTTCCCGGCATAAAGCAGCCGGTCGCCCTCTCGCCTGCCGATGTACAACGATGCGATGCGGCGCGGCTGCGCGCCAAGTTTCTCGACGAAAGCCACGATTGGAAAAGTGTCGCTCTTGACACATTTGACCTTGACCCAACTGGTCTGGACGCCCGAGCGGTAGTGAGCATCCGCTCGCTTCGATACGATTCCCTCTATGCCCATCCGGCAGGCATGGTCGAACATATCCTTGCCGTTCACCTCCAGATGCTCGGCATAAGTCAGGGTTGGCTCGGTTTCGGTCAGCAGCTTCTTCAGCGCAGCCTTGCGCTTCACTAACGGTTGTTCCCGTCGATCACGGCCATCGAGGTACAGGAGGTCGAAAGCGTAGAGAGTCATCCGCAGCGAACTTGGGTTGCCCAGCTCACGTTCCAGGGCTTGATAGTCCGGCAGGCCGGTGTCGCCCAGGACGACAGCTTCACCATCGATGATAGCGGATTTGACCGGCAGGCTTGCCGCGGCCTGAACAATCCTCTTGTAACGGTGGGACCAATCGTAGCCGCGACGCGTGAATGCTCGCGCCTTTCCGCCTTCAACGACCAGCTGCGTCCTGTAGCCGTCATATTTGATCTCGTGAAGCCAATCTCCGCCTTCGGGAGCTTTCTCGACCAGTGTGGGCGATTGGAACTCGATGAACGAAAGCCGGTCAATGGCACTGGTCATATGCTCGCGACTCCAGGAATCGCGACTCAAGCCCCAGCGCCCCTGTCGGTTCCGAGCCTTTTAGAAGAATTGCATCGCGACGATTGGTTATCCGCCTCACTTGTTGATGTGACGGCGCAGCAGAGTGATGTTGCGATTGTTCGCCTTAAAATAGACGTCGAAGATCGAGCCGAGAATTGGGACACTTCCTACGAGCGTATCCAGCAGCACGTTGCCTAGCATGCGGGCGACCAACCCATTTCCGGCACCGACGTTTCGAGCTCGCAAGACGATGTAGGCCGAGACAATGCCCGTCGCCGCATCTCCGAGTACGGGAACCAGACCTACGAGCGCATCCAGTCCAAAACGAATTGATGTGCCTGGAATGCGCCAGCGGGAATCGAGTAGCGCGGCCAATAGATCCAACTCGGCAAGTACGTTTGCTGTATGACCACCGTGACCGCCCTGCCCGATCATGCCAACTCGCGCGCCAGTACGATTTAGTATCTCTCCCTGATGGATAGCCGTCACCTTAGATATCGCTTTGGCCGCCTGAATTCGCTTCCGTCCTGTGCGATGGCACGTCGTCGAGCAAGGTCGTCTCACCGGAGCTTTTCGGCGCCTCAACGGGCAATTCACCAGTAGGCGTCATCTTGCTGACGGCCTCAGGCAAATCTCGCGTGATCCGGCTTATGAGCTCCTCGCGCGATAGGCCGGTCTGCATCGAGAGGGAAGTCAGGGTGTCTTCGTCTATGGCTGCTTCCACCTCGCTTGGCTGGATCGGCTCGTTCGGCCCGGTGCCTACCCACGAATCGACCTTCGATCCGGCGCCTGCCCCTCTGAACCGGTCGAGAATATCGCCAAGCGCGGTCCCCGAAACGCCTTTTGAAAGCTGATCCAGAATCCCGCCTTGCGGATCATTTGGGTTGCGATCGCCCGCTCCACGGATCATGTCGCCGATCTTGTCGCGATTTTGGTATGCCAAGACGCCGAGCATCGCGATCGCCAATTTTCCCAGGTTAGCCATTGGTACCTCCACTGTTCAATGGACAAGGGCTCAACATCACAAAAGTTCCGACTAGCGACGATCTAATTGAATAAGGGCTGGCGTATCGACACAGACGTGAGCGGTGCTGCCTAACCGGCTTGTTTCCGTTTGCGGTGCGGCTTCGGCCTCGCAGACGTTGATCGTGCAAAGCTCGTTGCCTGCCTGATCGCGCATGCGCACTAACCATCCGGTCATATCGTCATCGCCCAGATCAGCCAACAGGCCGATTCCGCAACGGATCGCTTCGGCGCGAGCGGCCTCAAAACTTGGCGTCTCGGCAGGCGGAACCTAGCGAGCCTGGTCGCCGTCGCGATAGTACAACGTATAAGCGAGATGGATTCCACGCGCTGCCTTAGAGTATGGAACTATCACCCTCATCCTTGACGGGGGTTTGGCCAAACAGCGAACATCGGCTAGGCCTAAGACGATCGATTGAGGTCGACTCGCGCGACGGCGTAGGCGCCAAGCGAGATGCTTTGATCATCCAGCGGTCTTGCGGAACTTTCCATGAAGTCGGGATCGGTTGCCGCCCGCTCGAACTGCTCGGCGCCGAGAAGAGCAATGCGGGCGCTGCTCGGCGAATCCGAAAGCCGCACAGATTGCGTCTTGGCGGTAAGGTTAGCGACCCACAGGGTCACGCGGCGATCTTTTTCAGCCGCGATCGTGGCGACGCCGTCAGCGCCGGAAGTTCCTACGGACAGCAAGGTGGCTCCGCCGAGCTTTGAGAGACCAGCCAAGACATGGAAAGCGGGATAGACCGTTGGGCCATCCTGCTGATCATACCATGGCTGCACGAAATCAGCCTTCCTGTGGATTTGGCCAAAGGGGCCGGCGAAGTCACCGAACGCGACGGCCTCGATTCCTTCGCGAGCGCAGGCCGCGAAATATCCGACAGTCCAAGCCGCATTGAACAGCCCGCGCTGACGAGGATCAATGCGCGATAGACAGACGCGAGCGTTCGCTTCATTCGGCGCAGTGGATTTTCCGTATGGGTTCTCACGGCAGCCGAGCTGGATGGGACCGATACGCATTGGCAAGCGTTCCCCCATGAAAGCATGCGCGGAGCGGATTAGATGGGGGATTGCCTGAAGTGTCTCCATCACCGAGACATCATCTGCGGCGTGCACGCTTGGACAGGTGGTGAAGGTCACGTAGTCGAGCGCTTCGGCTGGCGGACGCTTGCGGTTGAGTTCGGTGAAGTACGCGGCCATGCCGCCGCCCAGCGCGATGCCCGGGAAAGCCCGGCGAGCGGCGGAGCAGCTTTCGTGGAAGCTGGGCATAGTCGGCCACGGTGCTCCCGGCTGTACGGATGTCATGTCCTGCGCCGGAAATACGGAGACAGCTTCTAGTTTGAGGCCGAGTGAGTGGACAGCATCCGCGACCGGCGCCAATTCGCCGAATGGATCGCGCGTGCCCTTGGTGACAATCTCGAGGACCACGCCAGCGCCGGTCAGCCGTGCGAGCGCGGCGTAGCTTTCTAGTTCGTCCTGGCCGTGTGCGATCCGGAGATCGACCTGGCAGACCATCCACTGCGGAGCCATTCGTCGTAGGAGCTCGGGGGTTTCGAGCGCGTGCTTTGCCTCGTCGGCGGCGACGCCGACGCCAGTGCGGGGCACTCGGCCGACCGGTCCGCCGATGGTCAGGTTGATGAGTGGATTGCGATTTTCAGACGTCCCGGCAGGGAGCGTTCCTGACACGTGAAGCCGGACGGCCTGCGTGAATTTCTGGCCTCTGGGCAGTCTGTAAGGCCACGGGCGACGCAGAGGGCGGACATATGTTTTATACGAGGCGTCAGACCAATTGCGTTGGTCCTCCATCTCAAAGGCATCACCCTCCATGGTGCATGTCGCCCAGATCCCAGGCGCGATCTCGTGCGCCAACGCCCGGATGTCGGTGAACGGACATTTTGGATCGATTTGGTCCGGAAAGAACGATAGCTCGTCGTGACCATCCTCATGCAGCACCCTTATCGGCTTGCCGGCCAAGGCCTCGATCGGATGAAGGACGACGAAGCCGGTCCGGTTCGTCAAAAGGTCGGTCTCGGGCTCTGCCTCCGCCACAAACGACAGCGCACCATCGCTGCTGCCTGAGACGCGCGCCCGGTAAATCAGGCGGCCGGATGTTGCGGCACATGTTGCACGGTATTCAATGGCGAACGCATCCGGCCTCTCGTCGATCCGCAGATCATCGAGAACGGGGGTACATGTTCCCCAGTTTTCGTCCCGTACAAGAAACGAGATTCCGCGCAAGATTTCGATCGTCCCGATGCGGATGTAACGCAAGGCGCCATTGTCGAACGCGACCGACAAGGATCCGGCGCGCAGCGTGCACAACGGTGCCTCGAGTTGTTCGGTGCCACACAAGCGGACTGGCAGGGAAGCTGTCGAGGTCAAATTGCCCGCTCCGTCGTGGCGTCGAAGATCGAGGCCCGGTTCATGTTGATGTCGATCGCAAGCTTCTCGCCCGGACGGCTGACATCGTGCGCCTGCAGCTCAGCCATCACCGGCGCGCCGGCCAGTCGGAATGTCGCGTAACTGCGCGAGCCGGTCGGCTGCAGCAGGTCGATCGTTGCCTCATAGCGAAACGTGCCCTGCTCCGGCATGGCAGTGTGCGCACGAGTGAGGTGTTCTGGCCTCAACCCGAGCAGCACCTGCTGTCCGTCCGCGACGCCCTTCAGCCCCCTGCCGGGCGCTAAGGGTAGCAGTGCATCTGCGAGCCGGATGGCAGCGGCGCCTGCGTCCAAGGCAAGGGTGCCTGGCAGGAAGCTCATCCGCGGCGAACCCAGGAACCCAGCGACGAACGTTGAGGCCGGGTGCTCGAACAACTCGAGTGGCGCGCCCTGCTGCTCTATCAACCCGTCGCGCATCAGCACGATACGGTCAGCCAACGTCATCGCTTCGATCTGGTCATGGGTGACGTAGATCATCGTTGTCGCAATGTCCTGGTGAAGGCGTTTGATTTCGCCGCGCATTTCGTCGCGAAGCTGTGCGTCGAGGTTGGACAGCGGCTCGTCGAACAGAAAGATGCGGGGGTTGCGGACTATGGCGCGGCCGATGGCGACGCGCTGGCGCTGGCCACCGGATAATTGGCGCGGAAAACGCCCCAGCAAGGGAGTGATGCCAAGCATGCGTGCCGCCTCGGCCACGCGCACCTCGACCTCTGGCTTCGGCATCTTGCGAGCCTTGAGGCCGAAGCCGATGTTCTTGGCCACGCTCATATGCGGATAGAGCGCATAATCTTGAAACACCATTGCCACGTCGCGATCGCGCGGCCGGAAATCATTGACCACCTCGCCGCCGATCTCGATCGTGCCTTCCGATATCTCCTCCAGGCCGGCGATGGTCCGGAGCAGCGTGGACTTGCCGCAGCCGGACGGTCCAACCAGGACGGTGAACTCGCCGTCGCGGATGTGGAGGTCAATGCCGCGCACGGCATGGAACGCGCCGTAGCGCTTGTGCAAGCCGGTAATTTTGACTTCGGCCATGCGGGAGCTTTCCTAACCGCGAACGGCGCCGAGCGTCAGCCCGCGCACCAGATGACGTTGAGCAAGGACCCCGAGGGCGATCGATGGCACAAGGGAGACGATGGCAAGGGCCGCGGCTTCCCCATATTGCGCGCCCTGGAAGCCGATGAAGGCGCGGAAGACCGTTGGCAGTGTAAAGGCAGTTCGGCTGGTCAAGATCAGAGCGAAGAAGAACTCCGTCCAGCATGCAATGAAGGCGAAGACAGCCGCCGCGACGATGCCCGGTGCTGCGAGCGGCACGGCAACGCGCCAGAACGCCTCCCATCTCGTGCAGCCATCGACGAGGGCCGCCTCCTCCATCGACTTCGGCATGCCGCGGAAATAGGCGAACATCATCCACACCGAGACCGGCAGCGTGAAGACCGTATAGGCGATGATCAGGCCGACATGAGTGTCGTAGAGCCCGACCTGGCGATAGATCAGGAACACCGGCAGCACGATCCCGATCGGCGGCAAAAAGCGCTGCGACAGCACCCAGAAAGACAGATGCTTGCCGCCGGTGTCGTAGCGCGCCAGGCTATAGGCCATTAGCGTGCCGAGCAGCGCCGAAAGCACCGTGGCCGAAAGCGAAATAATCAGGCTGTTGATGAGCCCGTCGAGACCACGATAGGCGAACAGCGCAGCTTTGTAGTGGACAAGCGTCGGAGCGGCGGGGAACCAGACAGGCGGTACGGTGAGGTAGTCGTCGCTGGGCTTGATGGAGGTGTTGAACATCCAGTAGAGCGGCCACAGCACGAACACCAGGAAGAACCCCAGCAGCAGAATTCGGCCGATCGGCAACGACCGGCGTTTCCTGCGGCGGGCGGGCGCGACGGCGGCCATCAGACCGGTTCTACCTTCAAGAGCCGACGCACCAGCAACGTCACGATGAGCGCCGTAAAGATCAGGAACAGCCAACTTCCTGCTGTTGCCTGCGACAGATGAAACTGTGTGAAGCCGATGGTATAAAGATAATAGGAGGCCGTGTAGGTTTGTGTTCCCGGGCCACCCCCTGTCATGATGAAAATGGTATCGAACATACGGATTGCGTCGAGCAGACGGAAGGTCAGCGCCAGCAGCATCATCGGCCCGAGATGCGGGAGCGTGATCGCCCAAAAAACCTGCCAGGCGTTGACGCCGTCGAGTTCTGCCGCCTCATAGAGATTGGGTGGGATTGCGGTCAGCCCGGCGAGCAGGATGACGAACATGAACGGCGTCCACTGCCAGACATCGGCGATGATCAGCGAGACGTAGAGCCACGGGCGCTCCGTCATCCAGCCGATCGTAACCTCCTGCCCCAATAGTTGCGTCAGGATATAGTTCGTCGGTCCGAAAGGCCGCTGTAAAAGCAGCGTCCAGGCTTGGCCGACGATGACCGGGCTGATGAACAGCGGCACGATCAGGATCGACATGATCACACCGCGGCCCGGAAAGCTGCGCACCATTGTCAGCGCCACCAGGAGGCCGAGAACGAATTCTATAGCGACGCTGATGCCCGACAGCGATGCTGTCAGCAACAGGGACCAACGTGCTACGGGATCGAACACGACCCGCTCGAAGTTGTTCAATCCGACAAAGGCGTGGCCCGGCACCTGGAAGTCGTAGTTGATGAAGGATACCACCAGCGAGAACAGAAGCGGATAGATCGACAGTGCCAATATCAGCAGCACAGCGGGGCCGACCAGCAGCCACTTGAAATGACGGTCTGCCCATTGAGCAAAGGCAGACAGCCGGGGCGGTGCGCCGGCTGCCTTCAAACGACGGATCGTGGCGGTGGGCTGCATAGGCGTATCCAAAATCGCCGCTTAGCGGGGAGGTGTTGCGAGCCAAGCGCCCGCAACACCGATTGCTCCAGAGAAGTCCGCCTGCCCTCAGAGGGTGACCGCCATGCCAAGTTTTTCCACCGTGTTGTCGGCGGTGGCGCCAGGCAGTTTCAAGAACTCGGTGTAGAAGCCCTTCTGCGAATCCACACCCAGTCGGTCGGTCGTCTCGTTCCACTCGGCGGCCGCCGTTTCAAGCGACGCCTTCGGATCCGCACCAGCCCACACCGCCGTGCACATGCGATCGATGCTCAAGAAGTAGTCCTGCGCGCCTGGCATGATCGGGTCGAGCAGACCGACATTTGCCGAGTTGTTGAGGTTGGCAAGGTACTCCTTGGCACTCGGGAAGAGCGCGCCGTAGAGCTCGGACTTGAAGTGCGAGATGCGGTACGGGTCGCGTAGCGCGTAGGGCAGCATGCAACGTGCCAGCGAGACGGGTGGCGAGCATACCCATTGCATGAACAGATATGCCGCCTCGGGGTTGGGCGAGTCGGCCGACAGTGCCTTGTTGTAGCCGGTGGCATGTTCCGGATTTCCCGGAACCACGGCATAGCCGACCTTGCCGGCGATCTGAGACTGCGGAATGAAGTTGATTGCCGTGGCCGACTGCGAATAGTTCGCCGCCATACGGCCGCTAGGAGGCCAGGAATAGATCATCGCGACTTTGCCGGTCAGGAAAGCCGCCCACAAGGAGACGGCGTCGAGCTCGTTGTTGCCGGGGATCGAGGCCTTGTTTGCGGCGAGCATGTTTGTCAGCGTCTTGACGCCGGCATCCGAAACCAAACCTGCCTTCATGTCGTCGCCGAAGAGTTTTCCGCCGTTGGCCCGGTACTGCTGCAGAAAGTCGAACTGATTGCCGGGGCTGCCTGCCTTGCGGAAATGTCCCGCGCCATAGACCTTTGGCGCCATCTGGTCGGTGATGAACTGGGCGATCTGGGCATATTCTTCCCATGTCTTGGGCGGTCCAAGCTTGGCGTTGAACTTCGCCTGGTAAGCCTCCATCATTTTCGGATCCTCGAAAATGTCCTTGCGGTAGTAGAGAGCGAACATGTCGCCGTCGTCGAAGAACCCCCAGATCTTGCCCTTGTAGGTCGGCAGCGCCTTGTACAGGGGATGATAGTCCTCGAGGTCTGCCGGGTTCATGTATTTGGCGATGTAGTCGTCTAGCGGGGCGATGACGCCGCCATCGGCAAGCGACGGCGTCCAGGCCGGCGAGATGTCGAGGACGTCATAGGCACCCGAGCCGGCGATGTGCTCGGCGACTGCCTTGGAGTACTGGTCCGGGTTCGACAGCTCGACGACATTCGACTTCATCCCGGTAAGCTGCTCCCACATCGGCCCACTGAAATTGCGCGGGTCGAGTGCCTGCAGGCCAGCCTCGTAGGTCATGTTGAGGGTGACGCCCGAATGCGCCTTGGCCGCCTCCGCCGCGCGAAAGGCGGAACCGTCCGCAGGCCCTTCCTTCGATGCTTTCAGGGCTGCGGCCTGCGCCTGGCCGAGCGGCGACGTGCCGTCCGCCAATTCCAATGTTTGCTGCGCCAGCGCCCAATCGGTCATCATCCCCAGCAGCGGGCCGGACACGGCCAACATGCCGGTCATCTGACCGAAGCGGGTGATGAAAGTTCGGCGGGTGGTTTCGCCGCGCATGAAGGCGTCGACCTCTGCTTCGAGACCTGCCTGAAAGTCACGTTTTTCACGATCGTTCATAATGCTTGGTCCTCCCATTTTCCTTTTGCTTCACTCGTCCGCCGGCGCAGCGGTCAAGCATTTCCTCCCGTAAGGTCGCCGCAAACAGGCCGCGGCGGCGCGCCGAAAATCAGTGTCCTCCTAGGTTCCAAAGCGGGCGGCGAGCCCAGACAGCCTGGTCTTCCACAGCTCGCTCGAAAGCACCTCGCGATTGACCACGCCGCGCGGCTCGCGACCGCGCTGCACCTCCATTACCGCTTTGACGTCCGCGGCACCGTTGCCGGCAAAGCACTGGTCGGTCCAGCAAAGCGCGTGCGGCGCCAGGATGACATTGTCGAGTTTGAGGATCGCATCGTCTGCGTCGGGAGGCTCTTGTTCCAGCACGTCGAGACCGGCGCCGGCGATGCGGCGCTCCTGCAGTGCTTTCGTCAGCGCTTTCTGGTCGACGATCGGGCCGCGCGCGGTGTTGATCAGGTAAGCTGTCGGCTTCATCAGGGCGATCCGCTCGGCATTGACGATGTGGTGGGTCTGGGGCGACAGGGGGCAACTCACCGACAGCACGTCGGCGCGGCGAAACAGATCCTCCAGCCCTACCAGCTCGACGCCCAGGTCGGCAGCGACCCCCTTGTCGGCAAACGGGTCATGGGCGATGAATTGCATGTCAAAGGGCCTCGCCAAGCGGAAGACCTCGGCACCGATGTTGCCGATGCCCAGCGACCCAAGCGTACGCCCGACGAGGCCGACCCCCATATGTTCGGAGCGCTTCTCAAAACCAACAGACCCTTTGCGGGTGAGCGCGTCCTTTGTCAGCAGCTTGCCGGTCAGCGCCAGCATGAAGGTGATGACGGATACGGCGACGGGCCGTCGCACGCCATCGGGCGTGATGACCAAGGCAATACCGGCTGCGGTGCATGCCTCAACGTCGACAGTGTCGTAGCCGACCCCGAAGCGGGCAACGACGGCCAGGCGGCCGCTCCTGGGGACACTCGTGGCATCGAAACGATGGGCGAGGAGGATGAGCGCATCGAAATCCTCAAGTTGGTCGGCGCGAAGCGGACTGTTTGACTCCAGGAACACCATCTCGACACCTGTCGCATTGCGCAGCGGCTCCAGATCGAAATCTGGGTAGGTCGGCGAGCCGTCCGGCTTGCGGAAATCACCGGAAAGCGCCACCCTGAATTCTACGCCGTCCATCGTCTCCTCCGCTCCTATTGGCACCCGGCCCGGATCTTGGAAACCGCGTCGGCGATCGCGTCGTGCAGGACCCAAACGTCGCCTGAATAACAAATGAAATCGAAGCCCTGTGCGTAGAACTCGTGTCCCTGGGCGACGTTGGGCACCAAGCGTCCAAGCGATTTGTTGTGCTTTTTGGCGGCGGCAACGATTTTGGCCATTGCAGCAGTGAAAGTGGGGTGGGCGAAGTCGCCAGGAATGCCGAGCGAGACGGACAGATCGAAATGCCCGACCCAAAGACAATCAACCCCGTCCAGTCCCGCGATGCCGTCAATGTTCTTGACGCCGTCGGCGGTCTCGATCAGGCAGATGAACGTGGAGCGCTTGTTGGCGGCCTCGAATTTATCAGCGACCGAGCCTGGGCGGTAGCGGTCATGAGCGATCTGCAGCGCCACACCGCGGGCGCCGGCAGGGTGGTACTTCATGGAGTTGATGATGTGCTGCGCCTGTTCGACGCTGCTCACCATCGGCGCGATCAGGCCTTCGGCGCCCATGTCCATGGCGCGGGCGAGGAAATGGTAGTCCTGCGACGGCACACGCACCATGACCGGCAGATCGGCCGCCTCGAAATAACGGATCGCACTCTTCAGCGTTTCCAAGCTAAATCCCGAATGCTCCATGTCGAAAAAGACGAAATCGCAGCCAGCGGACTTCAGGATGTGACCGATTCCCGGCGTGGCGAACTCGGCGACGAGCGTGCCGAGCTTGACCCGCCGGTGAGAAACTAACGCCCTGAGACTTGGCTCCGACATGCACTTCCTCCCGTTCGCCCCAATGGGGCAATCCGCCTACGTTCTCTTCAATGCGTGGCCTCAAGAACGAGGTCGCAGGTCGTCACCAACTTGGTCACGACGAGCGGCGCGCTCCGCGTATTGAATTCGTCGAAATGAGCGGTGCGGCAATGGTCCTCGAATGCGGCCTCGCTATCGTAAATTTCATAGAGCAGGACCCGATCCGGTTCGCCACGCGCCTCCGTCACGTCAAAGCGGCGGCAGCCGGCCTCGGTGCGCATCGACGCGGTTGCATTGGCGTCGACAAGTTCTCGGAACCTGTCCCGGGCATCAGGCCTCAGGCGGAAATCGACCCAGACGACAAATCCGGTCATCACTTGGGCCTCGCAAGTTGCAGATACCGCTTGGCCACATATTCGAGATGGCTGCGCATGGCCGTCTCTGACGCGTCTGGATCGCGCGCGGCGACGGCCTCGAAGATTTCGCGATGAGCCTGGTAAGCCTTGCGGTCTTCACCCTTGGCCAATGTGGTGCGACGCTGTTCGAGCAACCATTCAGCCAACGCCGCGTGAATAGCTGTAAAGATCCGATTGCGGGTGATTACCGCCAGCACGTAATGGAAGTCTACGTCCGTGCGCTCGAAGCGCGCCAGGTCGCCGATTGATTGACGGTTGAGTTCGAGCGCCTCCTTGAGGCTCTCAATGTCTTCCGGGGTAGCATGCACAGCGGCGTTGCGGGCAAGGCCGACCTCGAAAAACAACCGCGCGCTCTGGAAGTCGTGAACCCCTCCCGGCGCCGAAATCATGTGCCGAGCCGGCCCTGCAAGGGCGTCGATCACGAATTGAGGAGTGGGTCGAGTGACGCGGGCACGCTCCCCCGATTTTACCTCGACAAGGCCCATTTTGCTCAGATGCAGCAGCGCCTCACGGATGGAAGGCCGCCCTACCCCGAACTGCCGCATGAGTTCCCGTTCAGATGGGAGACGGTCGGCTTCGGCCAACTCTCCCTCTCGGATCATCCGCTCGAGGTGCGCTGCCACCTCGTCCGAAAGCTTCCGCTGTTTGATCAGAACTCCGATCATGTGGCATACCTGTTATACCAATCAGGTACGTTATGATCCCATAGCACCCCTTGTCAACGAGATCTAAGCATCCGGTGGCCGGGCCCTTAAAGCACTCCGTCGTTGTCGAGGCGTCCTTTGCGACGCCTTCAATGTCTTCACGAAGATTTCAGTAACTTGCGGGAGAGCGAGCACAATCTGCTCGGTGTTCCGATCGGGAACGGTCTTCGAACCCTGGGTCGGTGGTCAGTTTGAACCTGCGGTGTGGACCCCAGGAGTGCCACCGGGCCGTGTGCTGGCCGAGACCTACCCAACCGCCTGCTTATGAGCTGGGACATGAGCCCTCGATGGCAAGTAGACCTCGACCTGAGCAAGATCAGCGAATGGAAGCGGGTTCACAGCCGAGGCGGAAAACGCGAACTCTCGCTGCTGGACCCCTTTGGCAATACGCCTGCTCCATCTCGTAATCTTTTTCCCCGCCGCAATGTCGCAAAGGAAGGGATTGTCGGGTTAGTCCCCTCTACGCTCCAGAGCGCTCGTCACGTTGTGCTCATCCTTGTGCGGTTGGCGGCCGCCGCTTGAGGATGCGCATTTGAAACTGTCTCAAGATCATTTTAGTCCTGAGGGGCCTCAGGCGGGGGCGCTTGCCATTTAGTTATCGTCACCTGCGCATGTCGAACCCGTACTCGGCGCCAATCTACGCGCTGGCCAGTTTGCGACATGTGGTTTCGGCGATCCGCTTTCAGTGCGACGGTCATGCTGGACGGCTGATATGAGGCGCGTTCCCGCCTGGCAGCTTAGGGGCAGCAAGCAGGACGTCGGCTTTCTTGCCTCGACCTGGCCTAAGCAGTCATTCAATTCGTGGCCTCAAGCAGCTCATCCACGCTCCTCCTGACGCGGCGTGCCATCCAGCCGATCTCGGGCTGATGTGCGTGGACGGCAGTCGTCCTTTGACCACCGCTTCTGGCGGCGCCGATTGGCGAGCCGCCTCGCCATCATTAGCTATGGAACGGAAAAGAAACCATTCAGCATCAGACTACCGCTTTTCGACGCACCTTTTCGAATATGTCGGAACGAGCGCTTGTCGCGCAGCCCACGATGCCCCCCATTGGTGAACCGGTTCCATGAAGAGTCTGACAATACGCCACCGCATCCTCGTCAGTTTCGCAGCCGTTCTGGTGGTCATGTCCGTGATAGCCCTCATCGCGTACGCCTGGTTTCTTCAGGCGGGGGAGGAGGCGACTGAGGTCGAGAGGGGCATCCTTCCGGACCTTTATCAAAGTACCGAGATCATGACGGGCCAGATGGCGGCCCATAGTCTGCTTCAGGAATATGCCCTTCAGGACAACCCGTCAGACAGAAGCACGGTTGAAAACGCGATCACGACCAATCGCAACCAGGTGCAGCGGTCGATGGACGACTATGAGGCAACGATCGTCTCCGATATCGACAAGCAGAATTATGCAGCCGTCAAACAACTCGCCAACCAATTCCGTCTGGCTGAAACTGCTGTGCTGGAAACAAGCCGGGCTGCCTTGTCGAAAGGTGAAACTCCCAATGAAAGCCCAGCTATCAAGAACGAAGTAGAGCCGATCTTTGTAAAATTGCAGTCCGCTCTGCAGGCCATGGTTGAGGATCACAGAGGCGAGGCAAACAGCGCGACGCAGCGGATCAGCTCTATCGTCAGAACGGCCGAAGTCGGTTTGAGCGTTGGCTTGTTGATAGCCCTCGGGCTAGCCCTTCTTTTGGGTTACCAGCTGTTTCGCGCCATTACAGGTCCGCTCACCCGTTTGGTCGACGCGGTTCAATTGATGCGGCAAGGCGACTTCAGCGAACGGCTCGATCTGAGGCGCCGAGACGAATTCAGCGTGCTTGCCGACGGCTTCAACGCAATGGCGGACGATCTCACAACCCTCATTGGTCAGGTTCAAAGGTCCAGCATACAGGTCGGCACGTCGATAACTGAGATCGCCGCCACCTCCAAGCAACAGCAGGCAACTGCGACTGAAATCGCAGCGACCACAACAGAAATCCGAGCGACAGCCAAGGAAATCTCCGCCACATCAAACGAACTGGTCCGCACGATGAACGAGGTCTCCACAGTTGCCGAACAAACCGCTGCCGTGGCTGGCGGGGGGCAAGCGGGGCTGACCCGTATGGAAGAAACCATGCAGCAGGTCATGGAAGCGGCTGGCGCGATCAATTCCAAACTGGCGATCCTGAGCGAGAAAGCCGGCAGCATCAATCAGGTGGTGACGACCATCACCAAAGTGGCCGATCAGACGAACCTGTTGTCGCTCAACGCTTCCATCGAGGCGGAGAAGGCAGGCCAATATGGCCGGGGTTTTGCAGTGGTGGCGACGGAAATCCGAAGGCTCGCGGACCAGACAGCTGTCTCCACCTACGATATCGAGCAAATGGTCAAGGACATCCAGTCGGCAGTCGCGGCCGGGGTGATGGGCATGGACAAGTTTTCCGAGCAGGTCCGTCGGGGTATGCAGGACATCCAGCAGGTCGGCGGGCAACTCTTCGAGATCATTCAGCAGGTTCAGGGGCTGGTGCCACGTTTCGAAACCGCCAATGAAGGCATGCAAGCACAGGCGACCGGCGCGGGTCAGATCAGCGACACGCTAACCCAGCTAAGCGAGGCAGCTCAGCAAACAGTCGAGTCCCTTCAGCAATCGACGCTCGCGATCGACGAGCTCAATCAAGTCTCAGGCGGCATGCGAAGTAGCATATCGAGGTTCAAGCTACGAGCATAGCGAGCCGGCAGTAGGAGGTGACAATGCTATTCCTCGCCTTCAGCATGGGTCCGGATCGCTACTTGATCGATGTCCACAAAATTGAAGAGGTGCTGCCCTATATCGACGTGAAAGTTCTTCCGGGTGCGCCAACTGGTGTGGTGGGTTTGGTCAGCTATAACGGAATACCCATCCCCCTGATCGATGTCACCCTTCTTGCGCTTGGCCGACCATCGGAGCGCCTGTTGAGCACCCGGATCGTTGTGACGCGCTATCCGGCGGATGATGGCGAGCGACGCCTGCTGGGGCTGATCGCGGAACGGGTGACGGATACGATCGAGCGAGACCCGGCCGATTTCGCGCCGTTCGGACTGGAACCAGGAACCCCGCCCTATCTTGGGCCGGTGGCTTCCGATGGTTTGGAGATCATTCAGTGGGTCAAAGTGGAAGCGCTGCTTTCGGAAGAGATTCGTACCGCTTTGCTCCGCCAGGCGGCAATTGGTGATCAATGACCGGAGCAATAGAAAAGCTCCTGACGGAAACCATTGGACTGGACAGTGCCAGCGTTGGTCCGACAGTGGTTCGTCAGGCGGTCAGAGAACGGATGGAAGCATGCCGGATAACCAACCCTCAGGCCTATAGGCAACACTTGGCCGGTTCCTCGCAGGAGCTGCAGGAGCTGATCAATGCGGTGGTGATCCCAGAGACCTGGTTCTTTCGCGACCGAGAAGCGTTCACGATGCTGGCGCGGCATGCGCGCGCGCACAAGCCTGCTCAGCCGATAAGAATCCTGAGCCTGCCATGTTCAACCGGCGAAGAGGCTTACTCGGTCGCCATGGCCATGTTCGATGCCGGCTTTGAGGCACATGAGTTCAAGATCGATGGCGTGGACGTCAGCAGCCGCAATATCGCGACGGCTGAACACGCCATCTATGGCCGCAATTCGTTTCGCGGCAGCCATTTAGAATTCAAGGATCGCTATTTCGAAGCGGCCGAGGGCGGGTTGCGGCCTGTTGCTGGGGTGCTGAAACAGGTTCGGTTCATGGTAGGAAACTTGTTCGGTTCTCACGCGCCTTTCGGGCAAGAGGTCTATGACATCCTGCTTTGCCGCAATTTGCTGATCTATTTCAATCGAGAGCTGCAGGATCGCGCATTGATCTGCCTGAAGGACCTGCTGGCCAAAGACGGACTTCTTCTGGTCGGTCCGGCGGAAGCAGCTCTTCCAAGGGTGCATGGCTTTCTTTCCGCTGAATGGCCATTGGCCTTCGCCTTTCTGAAATCGGAGCCCGTCAAGACCACGGCGCCGAAGGTTTCGGCCGCCGTCCCGGTGCGGACGCCAAGCCCTAAGGTCAACAAGAGCGAGCCTCTTCGTCCGTTCCGACCGACAATTGGCAATGAAGGCCGCGGGCAGGCTCCGGCCAAGCCGCTTGCACGCGCCTCGGAAAGCCTCATCGCGGTTGAACGGATCGCCAATGCAGGACGCGTAAAGGAGGCACAGGAGGTCGCCCTGGCGCATCTCAGGGAGTTCGGTCCTTCCGCAGAAATCTTCTACCTGCTGGGCCTCGTCCAGGATGCGGATGGTTCTGCACCCGAAGCCGCGCAAAGTTATCGCAAGGCGCTCTATCTCGCGCCAAATCATCGAGAAGCTCTTGTCCATCTGGCCTTGCTGCTTAGCAAGCAAGGCGACCATAACGGCGCCGAGGCGCTGGCCGGCCGGCTGGGTCGGGTCCAGAAAAGGAGCGGCAGTTGATGGCGGCTTCGACAAGGATCGCTCAGCCGGTGGAGCAGATCGAAATCAACGACTGCTGGCGGCAAATAGGCGTACGGGGTGACAAGTCATGTCCGCTACTAGAGCAGCATCTCCACTGCCGCAATTGCCCGACCTACAAGAAGATCGCACGACGCCTCCTCGACCGTGCAGCTCCCTCGGCATCTCGCGACGAATGGCCTGACAACGCTGGTCGTGCAGCGATCGATTCGGCAGACAACGACGCGCTGCAGACGGCCGTTCTCTTCCGTTTGGGGGAGGAATGGCTGGCACTTCCAGTCGGTATTTTTCATGAAGTGGCTGAATCTCGTCGCGTTCATTCACTTCCACATCGCAGGAACAGTGCACTGCTCGGCATTGCGAATGTCCGTGGTGAATTGCTCATTTGCCTTTCCCTGGCCGAATTGCTCGGGATAGACGAGCGCAAGGAAGGGGAACAAGGCACACGAACCAAGGTATTTCGCCGCCTTGTCGTGGTAGGCGAGCGCGACAAGCGGGTTGCTTTTATGGTTGATGAGATCCACGGCTTACATCGGTACCAGGAACGCGACACTCTCGCTGTTCCGGCCATGATTGGCAAGGCACTGTCGGCCGCTACGGTTGCCGTGCTGCCATGGCAAGGACGAGCCGTTGGCTGTCTCGATCCACGACAACTGCTCACGATGCTGGATCGGAGCATCGCTTGACAGATGAAGACTTCAGCCAGGTTTCGATGCTCAGCCTCTTCCAGGCCGAACTGGAGACGCAGTCACGGGCTCTAACCTCTGGACTTCTGGCACTCGAACGCGATCCTATCGCCGCCGACGCCCTGGAAGCATGCATGCGTGCCGCGCATTCTCTGAAAGGAGCTGCCCGCATCATCGACCTGATGCCCGCAGTCAAAGTTGCAAATGCGATGGAAGACTGCCTGGTCGCAGCGCAACGCGGGCATCTGAGGGTGCGACGGGAGCATATAGATGCGCTTCTGCAAGGTTCTGACCTTTTGAAATTGATCGCATCGGGATCATCGAGCGAGAGCGCCAACTCAGAAGTCGAAACCTTTCTCGCGAAGTTCGAGGGGTTGTCCCTCCCCCAGGCAAAGCCCGGGCCCCAAGATTCTGCAGCTGATTTCGCAACTCCAGATCACGCCCAGGAGCAACTGGCGACGACCTCTTCAGCGAACCTCCTCGTTGGGGCGGTACCGCAAGCCCACGGCAGCATCGGCTCTGATAGAATGGTTCGGGTGACGGCAGACAGCCTGAACCGATTGCTCGGGCTGGCTGGCGAGTCGCTGATGGAAGCTCGGCGGCTCAGGCCATTCGCTGACGGGCTGCTACGGCTGAAGCGACTTCAATCGGACCTCGCAAGTGCGTTCGACAATCTTCATGCAGTGCTGCCGCCGGTTTCAAACGATGCGGCGGTGGTGGAGGCGCTGGCTGAAGCGCAGCGAAAGCTTCGGTTGAGCCAAGCGTTCCTGGCGCAGCGTTTCGATGAGTTGGATTCAGTGGATCGGAAAGCGACCGATCTTGCCAACAGATTGTACGACGAAACGTTGGCGAGCCGGATGCGGCCTTTTGAGGACGGCGTGCGACACTATGCGAGAATGATCCGCGACCTCGGTCGTACCCTTGGCAAGCGGGTGCGACTGGAGATCGTAGGCGGCTCGACCGGCATCGACCGCGATATCCTCGAGCAGCTCGATGCCCCTTTGGGGCACCTTCTGCGCAACGCTGTAGACCATGGGCTTGAACCGCCTGAGGAGCGCCTCGCGATGGGCAAACCCGAAGAGGGGCTCATCAGGCTCGAAGCGAGGCACAATGCCGGGCTGCTGCAGATAGCCGTGGTGGACGACGGCAGGGGGATAGAGCTCTCGAAGCTGCGCGAGACCGTCGTCGCCCGGCAACTTGCAACCAGGGAAAGTGCTGAAACACTCAGCGAAAGCGAATTGCTCGCATTTCTGTTTCTGCCAGGCTTTTCCATGAAAGCGGGCCTTACCGACGTCTCAGGTCGCGGTGTGGGGCTCGATGCAGTGCAAGCCATGACGAAGGAAGTCCGGGGAGTCGCAAGCGTCTCCTCAGAATTTGGCCACGGAACCCGATTTCAACTGCAATTGCCGCTGACATTGTCGGTCCTGCGCACGCTGCTCGTCGATGTCGATGGAGAGCCCTATGCTTTTCCACTCGCTGCCATTTCCAAGACTTTGAAACTGCAGCGGACGGAGATCAACGTCCTGCAGGGCCGGCCGCATTTTCGATTGAACGATCGACAGATCGGGCTGGTCACCGCTCGCGAGGTGCTCGATCGAGGTGAGCCCGGATCGGAACCGAACGAACTATCGGTCGTCGTCGTGGATGCGGGTCGGGGCGATGCGTACGGCCTGATCGTTGACCGTTTTCTCGGGGAACGCGAGTTAGTGATCAGACCTCTCGATCCACGGTTTGCCAAGATCAAGGACATCAGCGCAGCGGCCCTGATGGAAGACGGTTCGCCTGTTCTGATCTTCGACGTCGACGATCTGATCCGATCGGTGGAAAAGCTTGCATCGTCCAGCGGATTTCGAGCTCTTCGGCGCGCCGCGGGCGGTCCCGAAGCGAGCAGGCGCAAGCGCGTGCTCGTGATTGACGATTCACTGACGGTTCGCGAACTCCAGCGCAAGATGCTCGGCAATTACGGTTATGAGGTCGAAGTGGCGGTAGACGGCATGGACGGGTGGAATGCCGTCCGGTCTGGTCCTTTCGATCTCGTCGTCACCGACATCGACATGCCTCGCATGGATGGCATCGAGCTGGTGAGTTTGATCAGAAAGGACGCTGATCTCAAGAACACACCCATTATGATCGTTTCATACAAGGATCGGGAAGAAGATCGCGCGCGCGGGCTCGACGCAGGTGCGGACTATTATCTGACCAAGAGTAGTTTTCAGGACGAGGCGCTGATCCATGCCGTCGTGGACATGATTGGCGAGGCGGCTGAATGAGATCGAGATTGGAAGCCAGCGAATGAGAATCGGCGTAGTTAACGACATGCCGATGGCGGTTGAACTTCTGCGTCGACTGGTTCTGTTGACCGGCGAACATCAGGTCGCGTGGATCGCGACTAATGGGCGTGAGGCGGTCGAGGTCTGCAGACGTGATCTGCCGGATCTGATACTCATGGATCTAGCGATGCCAGAGATGGACGGCGTGGAAGCGACCCGCAGAATCATGGCGGAAACCCCGTGCTCAATCTTGCTGGTGACCGCCAGTATCGAAGCCAACCTCGCCGGCGTCTACGAAGCAATGGGTCATGGCGCGCTTGACGCAGTCGATATTCCGTCAGTGGGCATCGAAGGCAACGCGTCCTCGCAATCCGCCCGGCTTTTGACGAACAAGATACGAACGATAGGCAAGTTGATCGGCGACGCGCCTACCCAGGCAAAAAGGCGGATGTCACGTGCGGCTGAGCCGTCAACTCGACACGTGATAGCAATCGGCGCCTCTGCGGGCGGGCCGGCTGCCGTTGCCGCAGTCCTGAGCGCGTTTCCCGTTGATTTTCGCGGCGCGATTGTGCTCGTCCAGCATCTCGATGCTCAGTTCGTTCCAGGCCTTGTTGATTGGCTAGGGCAGCATACGCGTCTCCCGATCCGTCCCGCGGGGGAAAGGGATAGTCCACAAGCGGGCACCGTTCTCGTTGCCAGTTCTGCGGATCATCTGGTTTTCAAGTCAGCTCAGCAACTTGGCTATACGCCCAGCCCCAAGGACAATGTTTATCGGCCGTCGGTAGATGTGTTCTTCGAAAGTGCGGCGCAATGGTGGCCTGGCTCGGTGATTGGTGTTCTGCTCACAGGCATGGGCAGGGATGGTGCGCGCGGGCTGAGACAGCTCCGTGACAAGGGACATCTCACAATCGCGCAGGATAGAGCAACAAGTGCCGTCTATGGCATGCCGAAGGCCGCCGCCGACATCGGCGCGGCTGTTGATATTCTTCCTTTGGGTGCGATCGGCTCACGTATAATCGAAGCCTGCGAGCGCTCCACGTGAAAGGCCCCTTCCGATGACGCAAGAACCAGAGTTGGTCCCGCCACTCGCAGATAACTATTCATCCATGGTTCTGCTCATCGATGATCAGATCATGGTTTGCGAGGCGGTCAGGCGCGCTCTAGCCAACGAGCCCGATATTTCCTTGCACTTCTGCACCGACCCGTTGAGAGCGATGACGGTCGCGGATGAGGTAAAGCCAACCGTCATCCTGCAGGATCTCGTCATGCCCGGGGTGGATGGGCTACATCTGGTGCGAGAATACAGGAAGCATGCGTCGACACGCGCGGTTCCAGTCATTGTGCTGTCGAGCAAGGAAGATCCAGCCACCAAGGGCGAAGCCTTCGCTGCGGGCGCGAACGACTATCTCGTCAAACTGCCGGATCGTATCGAGTTGATTGCACGCATTCGATATCACACGCGGGCCTATCTGGATCACGTCCAGCGAGACTCGGCACACCGAGCGCTGAGGGAAAGCCAGCGACAGCTGATCAGTGCAAATCTAGAGCTTGAACGTCTGACGCGGATCGATGGCCTGACAGGTCTCGGTAACAGGCGCTATTTTGACGAATATCTGGCGGCTGAATGGAAACGCGCTTTTCGCGCACAGTCCCCACTGTCGCTGTTGATGATCGATGCCGATAACTTCAAACGATACAACGATACCTATGGCCATATGGCCGGCGACGATGTGCTGAAGCAAATCGCCCGCGTAATCCAGAGCGGTTCGGGCCGCTCCACCGATCTCGCTGCGCGGTACGGAGGCGAAGAGTTCGTCATCGTGCTGGTCGACACCATACTGGAACAATCCAGTGCGATCGCCGAGCGGCTCGTCCAGAGCGTGCGAGAGTTGAACATACCCCACGGCCCGGATCGCGTGACCATCAGCGTCGGCGTCGCAACAGCGGTGCCCACCGAGAACGAGACGCCAAACGATTTCGTCAATGCCGCCGATTTGGCTCTGTTTCGTGCCAAATCGGAAGGACGAAATCGTGTTGCGCTTCATATGTCCCGCAGCTAGAGAAGCTCACATCTCAGTCAACGAAGCGCGCCCTGTTCGATTTGAGGACGACCTTGGCGAAGTCGGGCATCTCGAGACCTTGCCGCACCAGGCCATCAAGAGTTTTCTCAGCCGCCCTGATGGCGGAGAGTCGGGCCAGCACAGTCTCAGCCTCCAGGCGAGGCACCACGGCGACACCGTCGCGGTCGCCGACCAGTATGTCTCCCGGCGAGATAGTCACTCCTCCCAGCACCACCGGGAATCCGACCGTGCCTGGACCATTTCGCGCAGGCGAATTCGCAATGACCCCGGCACAGTAAACCGGCAACCCGACCGCCTCGATCCCGACAACGTCGCGCACCAGGCCGTCAGTGATGAAGCCGGCGACCCCCTTGTTGCGCGCCATGCCGAGCACGAGATCGCCAGTTACCGCGGTACCGGCAAAGCTGTCGGTGGCCGCGACGATGACATCGCCACTTGCTGCGGCATCCAGTGCTCCAAACAGGGCGAGGTTGTCGGCGGGACCGCAGTGACAGGTCACGGCGACGCCGACCATCGTCGCAGTAGCTGGCGACAGTGGCTTGATCGCATAATGCAAGGCGCCGCGTCCCCCCATCGCGTCTACGACCTGGCTAACCGGCACGTCCGCAAAAGCACTGATGATTTCTGCTGCGGGCCGTTCGAAACGGCGCTTGATGGTGAGCAGTGGTGGGTCTTCAATCATGTAGCGGCCCCATTCCCTGAACGAACGAAATACAGTCCGGCCCGAGGTCGCGCAGGCTCCGCGCGCCCATCAGTCCCATGACGCGGTCGATCTCCTTGCGGTAGAGTTCGAGCACGTGGCGTACCCCCTCCTCGCCGGAGACCGCGAGCCCCCACAACTGCGGCCGCCCGATCAGACAGCACGAGGCGCCGAGCGCCAGGGCCTTGACGACGTCAGAGCCTCGCCTGATGCCGCCGTCGATAAGCACTGGTACGCGGCCGGCGACAGCCGCGACAACCGCCGTCAACGCGTCCAGGGATGCGGCGGCGCCGTCAAGCTGACGTCCCCCATGATTGGATACGATGATGCCGTCGATTCCTCGGGCTACAGCCTCGGCGGCTTCGCTGGGATGCAGGACGCCTTTCAGCAACAACGGTCCGGACCAGACAGTGCGCAGCCAGTCGACATCGGCCCAGGAGAGTCCGGGATCGAGCATTGCGGCCATTCGGCCCGCCAATGCACCGACCGTCGCCGTATCTCCGGGGCGCGCGTAGTTGCCGAAAGTCAGTTTCGGGAGTCGGGTGCGCATACGAAGAAGCCACGCCGCCTTGGTGGCGGCCGCGAGGGTTCCGGCCACACCGAAGCGCGGCGGGATGGCAAAACCGTTGCGGATGTCGCGTTCACGGTTGCCAAGCATCTGGTTATCAATGGTGAGCACCAGCGCGTCGTAGCTTGAGGCACGCGCCCGATCCACCATTTCTCGGGTGAAGCCGCGATCGGTATAGACGAACACCTGCATCCACCGTGGGCTACTTCCGGTGGCTGCTATATCCTCCAGCGTGCAGACCGATCCGTGGCTGGCGCAGTAGAATGTCCCTGCGGCCGCTGCGGCTCGGGCGGCTGCGCGCTCGCCGTCGGGCCAGAACAGCCCAGCCAGGCCGGTTGGCGCGATGCCCAGCGGGATGGCAAGTTTCGCGCCGAAGAGGTCAAGGGAAAGGTCTCGCGTCGTTGCACCGTTGAGTGGTCGCGGCAGAATGGCAACCTCGTTAAAAGCTTGCTCGTTCCGGCGCAGCGTTCGCTCATCCTCGGCACCGCCATCGGCGAAGTCGAACACCGGGCGTGGCAAAGTCCGCCGCGCGGCGACGCGGACCGCGGCCACGCTGTACAGGCACTTCAACGCCGCCATCGAAGCAGACGATGCCGCACCGCCGGCACCGCGGTCATCGCCTGTGTTTGAGGCGGACGAGGAGCTACTCACGGTTGCTTTCCGCCGATGCGACCATGATGCGTCGGTCCACCGCCTCCCGGAACACGCACGCAGGAGAGTGTTCCCTCAAAGGAGGGATCGCTGCCGGTCGCCAGCACGCCGGCATTTGTCACCCAAAGCATCTCGCCCGAGAAGACGCAGTTGGTCGTTGCCTTGCCGCAGACGAAGAAACCCTCCGCTGTGCCGTTGGGCTTCAGAACGTGAATNAGTTGGTCGTTGCCTTGCCGCAGACGAAGAAACCCTCCGCTGTGCCGTTGGGCTTCAGAACGTGAATGCCGTTGGCGGCAATATCCGTGACATAAAGGCGGCCATCGGCTCCGACCTTCAGCCCGTCCGGGATCGGATTGGCCCCAGGCAGGCGGCCCAGGTCTTCGACGGAACCATCCGGACGCTGCCGCTTGACGCGCCCCGTATAGGACTCCCCCCAAATGATCGAGCCGTCGGCTTCGATCGCCACACCATTGGGGAAGGTCGGCTTGTCGAAACCGAGAGCAAGGTAAGCACTGCCATCGGGGTTGACGGCAAAAATGTAGCTTGGGTCCGGATTCCCCGGGTTGTATGTGCCGGGATCGCTGAAGATGAGCCGGCCGTCAGCAGCAAATACAAGATCGTTTGGCCCATTGAGCCGAATGCCCGCGACTTCGCTCAGCAGGATTTCCGGCTTTCCGCCTTCGGCAACCCGCTGGATCGATGGCGTCGTCATGTCCGCAGCCCGCCAAGGTCCGGTCGTGCCGCCGTTCTGGCAGACATAGAGCAGGTCATCCGATCCGAGAACGCAGGCGTTGGGCGCTCCGGCAACATACGCGAACTGGCGAGCACTTCCGTCGCGATCTATGGCCGTCAGCTGGCTGCGATAGCTTTCGACGATGACAATTCGGCCATCGGGCAGCACCGTCGGGCCCTCGGGCCAGCCAAGGCCGGTCGCGACAACCTCGACGGCCAGCTTTTCAACCTCGTTCATCGTGCGACCCCCAGAACGGCAGCCTAACAAGATTTGTCGGGTATAATCCAGCCTGGCGGTCTCCGGACCCGGCGACTCAAAGATAGCTTGGCTGACGTGCGCGTTGCTGGGCCCCCCCTAGGCCGCCCCCCCACCCCGGCGCCGGTGAACCCCGACGGGCGGAGGCCTGGCTACAGCGCGAGCCGATCGGTGTCTACATAGCTCGGTAGCACTGGCTTGCTCCTCCAGGTTGGGTGGCAGGATTAGGTGCTGCTGAGGCCAGCGTGCCAGGAACAAGTGCAGGTGGAGAAGGTTGAATCTCAGTTCCTCTCCCTCTAACACTCACAAAGTCCAACAATTCTCTGCTCCGCTGCCAGGCGCTCTTGAGCCGAGCGTTTGCAGGGCGTGCGTGTGGCCAAAAGCTGGGGAGCGCCGCAGCGCCCAGGCGTGCAAATTGCTCTCTGAACGCCGATCCTTCTCCGAAGCTGGGGAGTAGCCCCAAAATCCAACAGCAATATCATGCCTCAACGGCGGTTTTGCCACTGCCAGTTTTGCGGTTCGCTCGCCTGTCAAAAGGGACAGTCTTTCGGGTCACGATCCGGAGTGGGTTTGCCAAGGCTCCCGGAATCGAGGTGGCCCACTTTTGCGTCGGGGCTCCGCCACTCTTCAGATCAACAGCAACCAGCACCAATACGCACCAATCACCATTTGCACAGCGAACGCGGTGAACCTGAGACTGACCGCGAGTTGGCTGGTTGAGACGAGGTGGATCACCGACTGCACTATACGTGCGCCTAACATCGTGGAGGCCAAGGGATCCGTGACATCTGTCTTTGAAATGATGATCGCGACTCCGAGCAGACCTCCGAAGATTGGAAGCCCTTCAATGCAGTTGGCGTGGGCACGGGCTAACCTCCGCATAAACGGGGAGAGGGCTCCGTTATCTGGCGTAAAGCCGTTTGCCGGGACTTGCCCAGAGATCACCAGGTAGCTCCGGATAACTTCCATCACGATCAGCAGGGCCAGCGCCCACGAGATGAAGCCAGTCAATGCGTAAGCACTCGCCGACATGTGCCCTCCCCGTTGCTAGCAATCTAGGTCGTTGTAGCCGATCAACTAGTCTAATGCTATTCGACGAGGAGGGGCGGCCTGTAGTGGGGCCGAAACGGAATAGCAGCTTTTGGACGTTGTGCCCGGAATAGCTGCCGTTCAGCCAATCAGCAGGATTGACCGCTTTCGCCCGTTAGCGACCCTTCCGCGCCAGATCAGTCGATGCTTGAAGCTGCCATTCGCAGAGTGAAAGCGGCGTCGAGCATGGTCAGAAAGGCGCGCACGGCGGGGTTGGCGCGTCGGCTTGCCGGCCAGAGCACGGTGACATTGTTTCGCTCGACCGCGAACGTGGACAGCACTGGGACCAGTTCGCCGCGCTTCACATAGGGAGCCGCCATGAAGGAGGCGCCTATGCCTATCCCACCGCCGGCTGCCAGCATGATGAGCACGGCATCGCTGGCATCGGCGACCACACCGGAATTGGGCACGATCTCGATTTCACGGTCGCCAATCCGGAAGGGCCAGCGAAAGGCCTGGCCTGTGCTCTGATATCGAAGGTTGACGGTGTCGTGCCCTTCCAGGTGATCGGGATGGGTCGGTGTGCCGCGTTCCTCGAGATAGGCTGGCGAGGCGAAGCAGCAAAGCCGATGGGGTGCGATCTTGCGTGATAGTAGCCGGGTGTCAGCCAGATCACCGATGCGTATGGCGACATCGATCCCTTCCTCGATCATGTCCACCATCTGGTCACCCAGCCTGAGATCGACGATCAGGTTCGGATGGAGCCGACGGAAAGCCGGTAAAGCCGGAGCGATCAGATGCAGTCCGATCGGCAGCGACGCGGCCACGCGCAACGTGCCCGATGGTTCGGAGCGCGCGGTCATTGCCGCCTGCTCTATTTCCTCCGCCTCGCGTAGCAGACGCAGCGCGCGCTCATGCAGGTCGCGCCCTTCGGGCGTGAAGGTGAGCGAGCGCGTTGTACGGGTAAACAGCGACACTCCTAAATGCCGCTCGAGCCGCTGGACGCTCTTGCTGACCGCCGACGGGGAAATCGACAGCGCGCGCGCCGCTGCCGTGTAGCTGCCCAGCGATCCCGCACGCGCGAAGGCGATGATGCCAGTGAGCCGATCCAAAGTGATATGTTCCGCCATGGCATTACTTAACCGCCATCGGCACCGATTATCAACCGGCGGTCATGCCGCTAGATTCGCTCCAATGACATGGATGAGCGGAGATTTCACCAATGAGCGATAAGATGAAGGCAGTCCGTCTGCACGCATTCGGTGGTCCCGAGATGCTGGTGTACGAAGACGCTCCTAGGCCGGGTGTGAAGCCCGGCGAGGTGCTTGTCCGAGCCCAGGCGGCCGGGCTTAATCCGCCCGACTGGTATCTGCGGGATGGCTATCGCGCACTGCCGCCAGAATGGCGACCCAACGCGTCCTTCCCACTGATTCTCGGCACGGACGTGTCGGGCGTCATTGAAGCGGTTGGCGCTGACGTCGCTGAGTTCAGCATCGGTGACGAGGTCTACGCAATGGTTCGCTTCCCCGATAACTTGATGACGGGTAGCAATGCCTACGCGCATTATGTCAGTGTGCCGGCATCGCATGTTGCGTTGAAACCAGCCGGCATCGACCATATTCATGCGGCTGGTGCGCCGATGTCGCTTCTGACGGCATGGCAGTTCTTGATCGAACTTGGCCACGACGAGCCGAATCCGTTCCAGCCCTTACCGCATGAGCCGGTGCCCCTCGACGGCAAGACGGTGCTCATCAATGGTGCCGGAGGCGGTGTCGGGCATCTGGCCGTCCAGTTGGCGAAATGGCGGGGCGCGCGCGTCATCGCGGTGACATCGGCCAAGAACGAGGCGCTGATGCGCGATCTCGGCGTGGATCAATTCATCGACTACAAGACAACCGCGGCGGAAGATGTCGTCCGAGACGTCGACCTTGTCCTCGACGCGGTGGGCGGCGCGGACATGGAGCGCTTCTTCCATGTTCTGAAGCCGGGCGGCGCGCTGTTCCTGGTCAACCCACTGGGCTTCGCTGGTCACGAAGAGACAGAGAGGCTGGGGATCACGGTCTCATCCACACAGGTTCGATCCAATGGCGCGCAGTTGGCAAAAGCCGCCCGCCTGCTCGACGACGGCCTTGTGCGTGTCGTCATCGACAGCACATTCCCGCTGGCCGAGGCATCGCGCGCACATGAGCGCGCCGCCGACGGCAGTATTCAAGGCAAGATCGTGCTGGCCGTCTGAATTGTTGCTTTCAGTCCGACCGACCATCGGGAGTGCAGACGATCGGGCGGGATTACGCCGTTTAGCCGACGAAGACCAACGACCGACGTCCGGCTGAATCGTGCTCGACTACAAGTGCCGCGATGGCTGCCGCGATCTTCGCGCCACCTTGCACTGACGGTTCGATAGGATTGGCGAAGTCCGCGTCCTCATTCGATACCAAGCGCAGGTCGACGAGCGGCAAACCGCGCGAGAACGCCGCCCGGGTGATGACGTCGTTGAGGACCGTCAGGGCAGTTGCGGCAAGTCTACGACGCTGTGAGTCGGGAAAGCGCGCCTCGTAGATCGTGCAGACAGCGGTGGGTAGGTTTTGGCCCAGCGCCCCCTCGAGCATCGTACAGTAGTCGTGCTCGAATTCCTCCCGGATATCGCTGATCCTGTCCAGAACCTCGGCCACCGAACAGGCCCCCTGCTCCAGAATCCCTGCATGACGAAGAGCATCATTGCCACCGACGCTGACGACAAGATGGCTAGCATCCTGGGGGAGCCGTTCAAGCTGCCGCTCGACGCCGCTTGTGATGGCGCCGTCGACGGCGTTTAGCGTTGCACGCCACCCCTCCGGCAACCGCTCCCGCAGCTGCCGCACTACGTCGGACCCGTGCGCGACATAGGCAGCGTTGTCAAAGATCGAATCCCCGAGAAGGACGACGTGTGGCATCGGATGCTCCGTTGAGGCCTCTGCCAATGCTGCATCAGCAGAGGAGGTAAGGTGGTGGGTTGTGACCGCGGCAGCGAGCACGGTCAGGAGATCACGGCGAGTCAGGCCACCTGCAGAACGGAGCGGCATCTCAGCCGTCCAGGAACGCCAGAAGCGCGGCATTCACCGCGCTGGCCTCTTCGCGCTGTACCCAATGCGTCGGCTTCTCGAACGTCTGCAGGCCCCGATCGTTGCAAAGGGCCAGACTGCGCTCGGCCAGGCCATATTCCAGAGCTTGGTCCTGCATCCCCCACAGTACAAGGGTCGGTGTCGTGATCCGCTGCTTCAGGCCTGGGCGGAAGCGCAGCGCCCGATACCAGTTGAGCATGCCGGTCAGCGCCCCCCGGCCGTTCCCAGGCCTGCCGATACTCTGCGATTTCCTCCGCCGTGAAGGCATCTGTTCGGCTGGATTTGATGAGCGCCCGTGCCAGCAGAGCCGAGTGCCCTGCTCCCAGAACAGCCTCCGGCAGCAAGGGGAACTGGAAGAAGGCGGCATAGCTGCTCCGCAGGAACTGGGTCGGAGATCGCAAGGAATGGGCAAGCAGCACCTCGGGATGGGGCGCGTTCAGGATGACGAGCCTTTCCAGGCGGTGCGGCAGCTTTGCGCCTGCGGCCCAGGCGACGATACCGCCCCAGTCATGACCGACGAGGTGAAACCTTCCGATGCCGAGCGCGTCGGCGATGGCAACGACATCGCCGACGAGCTTGGGGAGCGTGTATTCACGGATGGCTTTCGGCTTGTCACTGGTGTCGTAGCCCCTCTGGTCGGGAACGATGACCCGGAATCCGGCGGAAGCGAGCGCATCGATCTGCCGTCTCCAGCCGATCCAGAAGTCGCCGGGAGCAGTCAGTCCCGGTCCAGCCGCTAGGCTGGCAGCAGCGGAGGCGTCGATCAAAGTGAATACCTCGCGGAGTTGACGAGGAGTTCTGATAGGCAAGTTTCAATTTCGCGCTTTTTCCCGCAAATTCGAGAGCGTAAGGAATTGAAACCATTCGTTGATTAATCAGGGGTTTTCGCCGGCCTGTCACGCCGGAGGTCGCGGGTTCGAGCCCCGTCACTCGCGCCATTTCTCCTCAGGAGAAATGTGGCATAATCGTCTAGAATCATGATCTTGCATGAGGCAATTCAGATCCGGTCGGATCTGAATTCGATCTCTCCCGCAACGACGTCACCCCTTGGCCAGCAGCGCCTCGACCTCATGCAGCGTCGGCATGGATGGCGCCGTACCCGGCCGCGTCACCGAAATGCCGGCGACGGCGCAGGCGAAGCGGACGGCTTGCAGCGGCTCCACGCCTTTGGCGAGTGCGGCGGCCAGGCCGCCATTGAAGGCATCGCCCGCACCGGTGGTTTCGACCACCGGGCCGGCATTGACCACCGGGACATGGTCGGACCGAGCGGCCGTGTGCAGCAGCGCGCCTTTTTCGCCGAGCGTGATGATGACCGAGCCGACGCCTTTTTTGAGCAGGCTGTCGGCGGCGCGGCGAGCGTCGTCGATCGAAGAAACCTTGATGCCGGTCAGTTCCTCGGCCTCGGTTTCGTTGGGGGTCACATAGTCGCACAGCGTGTAGATGCGGTCCGGCAGCTTGGCCGCGGGCGCCGGATTGAGAATGGTGGTCACCCCTGCCCCGCGCGCGATCTCGAGTGCGCGCAGTGCCGCGTCGATCGGCTGTTCGAGCTGGGTGACGAAGACGCCGGCTCCACGGATCAGGCCGGCATTGGCCTCGATGTCTTCAGACGAGATCAGCATCGCCGCACCCGGGCTGACGATGATGGCGTTGTTGCCGGTCGTCTCCTCGATGAAGATATAGGCCGCGCCGGTATAGCTTTGCGGCGTGTCGATGACGGCGGATTTCACGCCCGCCTCTGCCCAGGTCGCCTTGGCCATGTCGGCGAAAGCATCGACGCCAAGCCGGGTCAGGAAAGTGATGTCGGCGCCGAGCTTGCCTGCCGCCACCGCCTGGTTCGAGCCCTTGCCGCCAGGTCCCAGCTTGAAGGAATTACCAAGAATGGTTTCACCCATGCGCGGCTGTCGATCGGCGCGGTAGGCGGTGTCGGCGACGAAAACGCCCAGAATGACGACAGGTTTGCCCGACGCCATGGCCCTACTCGGCGTCCGGCGGCACGACGCCCTTGCGAAAGGCGAAGCAGCCATAGAAGCGGCGTTCGCCGGTCTGGATGACGCAATAGGCTTTCTTGGCGCGCTCGTAGAAGGCATAGCGCTCGACCGAGATCATCGGCCAGGCCTTGCCTTCCGCCTTGTCGATCTCCTTCTGCACCTCTTTTTGCACCGGCGGAATCTCGTCCGGCTTGCCGACAATCTCCATGCGCGCGGCCGCGTCGTCGACGAAAGTGTCGAGCGGATAGAGCGACAGCACCGCCTTGGCGACATCGGCCGCCGGCGCATCGATGCGCAGCAGCTTGCCGAGCACGGTCTGGCGCGCCACCGAATCGGCGGGGAAATTGGTGTCGGCGATGATCAGATCGTCGCCGTGTCCCATTGCCCTGAGCGCTTGGAGCACATCGGCATTGAGCAATGGGTTGATCCCTTTGAGCATGGCAGTCCTCGTCAAACAGGTTTGGTCAAAGTCGATTGGAAATCAGAGCCGGTTGCCGGTCTCGGCGTCGAAGAGATGGACCTGGTCGAGGCGCGGCTTGAGATTGAGCGTGTCGCCGGGTTTGAAGTCGTGGCGCTCGCGAAACAGCGCCACCATCTCGCCGTCGCCGAAGCGCACGAAGACCAGCGTTTCGGAACCCGTGGGTTCGACCACCGAGATTTTTGCCGGCACGCCGTCGGGATGGATTTCGAGATGCTCGGGCCGCACGCCATAGACCACGGCCTGGCCCTCCTTGGCGGCGCTGCCGGCCGCGACCGGGAACAGCGTGCCTGCAATCTCGACCTTGTCGCCCTTGCGCACCACGCCTTTGAGCAGGTTCATCGACGGCGAGCCGATGAAGCCGGCGACAAACAGATTGGCCGGCCGGTCGAACAATTCCAATGGCGCGCCGACCTGCTCGATACGGCCATCGCGCATGACGACGATCTTGTCGGCCATGGTCATGGCCTCGATTTGGTCGTGGGTGACGTAGATGGTGGTGGTCTTCAGCCGCTGGTGCAGTTCCTTGATCTCGGTGCGCATTTGCACGCGCAGCTTGGCGTCGAGATTGGAGAGCGGCTCGTCGAACAGGAAGACTTGCGGATTGCGCACGATGGCGCGGCCCATGGCGACGCGCTGGCGCTGGCCGCCGGATAGCTGGCGCGGATAACGTTTCAGGTACGGATTGAGGTCGAGAATGTCGGCGGCGCGCTTGACCCGCTCGGCGACCACGGCTGGATCGGTCTTGCGCAGCTTCAGCGCAAACGCCATGTTCTGCTCCACCGTCTTGTGCGGATAGAGCGCGTAGTTCTGGAACACCATGGCGATGNTTCAGCGCAAACGCCATGTTCTGCTCCACCGTCTTGTGCGGATAGAGCGCGTAGTTCTGGAACACCATGGCGATGTCGCGCTTGGCCGGCGGCAGATTGTTGACGATGCGCTCGCCAATGGCGATCGTGCCGCCGGAGACGGTCTCCAGCCCGGCCACCATCCTGAGCAGCGTGGACTTGCCGCAGCCCGACGGGCCGACCAACACCACGAACTGGCCATCGGCGATATCGACGCTGACCTCGTGCAGGACCTTGACGGTTCCGAACGCCTTGGCCACATTGCTGATCGCGACTTGAGCCATCGTCCCCCCTTTTCTCGCGGTGAAGCTAGCCATTGCCAACGGCAAGGGCAAGTCGGTATGTTATCGATAAAAAGCCATTCGTGTTGACAAGGTAATCGATTACGCAAATATTAGCTGTTGCCAATCCGGCAGTCGGATTTTTATCCGAAAATCGGAGCTCCAGGCGACGCAGGGTGGGGTCCCACGTCCCCGTATGATAAAGGAGAACCGCCGACGTTCGGCGTCGGAGGGATTGGCATTTTAATTCACGACTGTTGTTCTGGGAGGAATAGATGAGAGTCGGTCTGTACGAAAAACTCGTCCGCGCGGGTGCCACCCGGCGTGACATACTCAAAGGCGCGGCCTCGATGGCCGCGATCGCCGCCGCATCGGGCGCTGGGCTCGGCGCTTTCACCCGCCCGGCTGAAGCCGCCAGCGAGCTACGCTCCAAAATTCTGCAGATCCCCGGCGTCGGCAAGGGTCAGCCGACGGATGCCGATTTCCAGAAGGTCGGCGAACTCTGCCTGGAAGCCACCAAGGCCAACGTCAAGGAAGGCGAATTCGCCGGCGTCGAGCTCACCTTCATGGGCCTCAACAACCAGAACCTGCACAATGTGCTGTTCCGCGGCTTCCTGAAGCCGTGGGAGGCCTATACCGGCGCCAAGATCAGCTGGATCGACCTGGCGCAGGCCGACTACAATGCCCGCCTGCAGCAGTCGATCGCCACCGGCACCGTCGACTTCGACATCATCGAGATGGGCGCGCCCTTCGAAGGCGATGTCTGCGGCAAGGGCCTGACGTCCGAGATGCCCGACTGGGTCAAAGAGCAGATCGACATGAAGGATGTCGTGGCCTATCTGCAGCCGCCGGTCGGCACCTGGGACGGCAAGCAGTACCGGATCACCGTCGATGGCGATGCGCACAACTTCAATTACCGCACCGACGTTTTTGCCGATGCCGACCTCGCCAAGGCGTGGAAGGACGGCGGCGCGGCCACCGAATGGGGTGTGCCGAAGACCTGGCAGGAAGTCCAGGCCGTCACAAAATTCCTCAAGGGCAAGAAGTTCAAGGACCAGGACGTCTTCGGCTATCTCGATGCGCCCAAGGCCTGGGGCGGTTTCGGCTTCTACTTCCTCGGCAGCCGCGCCACCGCCTATGCCAAGCATCCCGACGACAAGGCCTGGCTGTTCGATGCCGACACGATGAAGCCGCGCATCAACAATCCGGCCTGGGTGCGCGCCATCCAGGACGTCATCGACGCGCTGCCGTCGGAGCCCGCCGACCAGATCAACGCCGACCCGAACACGACAGCCTTCCAGCAGTTCCTGGCCGGCACCGGTTCGATGGTCACCTGGTGGGGCGACGTCGGCTCCAACGTCAAGACCAATGATAGCTCGGTCATCGGCGACGTCACCGGCTTCTCGATCCTGCCGGGGTCCGACGACGTCTACAATGCCAAGACCGGCGCTTGGGACAAACTCGCCAGCGGCCCGAACTATGCGCCGAACTGCGCCTATCTCGGCTGGGGCGTCTACGTCATGGCCCGCGTCGATACTGACGAAAAGAAGAAAAAAGCGGCATGGTCGGCCGCCGCTCATCTCGGCGGCAAGGACCTGTCGATCTGGACGGCGATGTATCCGTCCGGCTTCCAGCCCTACCGCAACTCGCATTTCGACATTCCCGAATGGGTGGCGGCAGGCTACGACGAGGCGTTCATCACCTCGTATCTGAAGTCGGAAGCCGACAGCTACAACCATCCGAACGCGGCGATCGAGCCGCGCATCCCCGGCATCTTCCAGTATTATTCGGCTGCCGAGGACATTCTGGCCAACACATTCGCCGGCAAGATGAAGGCGCAGGAAGGCGCCGACGCCATTGCCGCGGCCTGGGAGAAGCTGACCGACCAGATCGGCCGCGAAAACCAGATCAAGCTCTACAAGGCCTCGCTCGGCGTGTAGGCTGATCCTATCGTGACAACAGGTCCGGCGGTGCAAGCCGCCGGACCTGACCGGCTCGGGCCGGTCGCAGGCTTGATTTTTTAAACGGACGGGGACGCGTGGCAGACCAGACCACCAATGCATGGCCGGCCAACGCCGGCCCAGCCGATCTGATCTCGCCGGCCCGCAAGCGGGCGGGTTTTGCCCTGATGGCGGCCGCCACGCTTGGCCTGCTGGCGGTGATCGCGTTTGAGATCCTCTACAAGAACGAGATCACCACGCTCGGCTTCGAGACCTGGCGTCCGATCGTCTACGCCTATGTTCTGTGGGGCGTGGCGCTCGGCATCGGCCAGGTGCTGACGCGCGGCGAGGACGGCCAGCGCGCGCTGTTCCTGCTGCCGGCGCTGCTGTTCACCATCGCCATGGTGATCTTCCCGACGCTGTTCGGCTTCTATATCGCGCTGACCGACTGGAACCTGTCGTCCTTTTCCGGCCGCAAGTTCAACGGGCTCGACAATTTCTGGCAGATGCTGGCCGATCCCTACTACCGCAACGCGCTGTTCAACATGGTGCTTTATGTGCTCGCCGTGCTGGTTGAGTATGTGATTGCCTTCGGCCTGGCGCTGCTGCTCAACGCGCAGATCCGGGCGCGCAAATTCTTCCGAGTCGTCTTCCTGATGCCGCTGATGCTGTCGCCGGTCGCGGTATCCTGGATGATCGGCAAATCGCTGATGGAGTACCGTTTCGGGCCGGCGGCGACGCTGGCGCGCCATCTCGGCTGGGAGAACCCCGCCTTCTTCTCCAACCCGATCACCGCCCGCATCTCGATCATGGTGCTCGACGCCTGGACCTTCATCCCGTTCATGATGATCATGCTGCTTGCCGGCCTGCAGGCGATGTCGCGCGACGTGCTGGAAGCGGCGCGCGTCGATGGCGCCACGCCCTGGCAGACTTTCTGGCAGGTCACCTTCCCGCTGATGCTGCCGGTGTCGGTCACGGCGGTGATCCTGCGCATCATCTTCAAGTTGAAGCTCGCCGACATCATCATCACCGTGACCTCCGGCGGGCCTGGCGGCGCCACCGATTCGGTGTCGAGCTTCATCTACCGCGAATACCGCGACCGCTCGAATGTCGGCTACGGCACCATGCTGGCGATGGCCTATCTCGTCATCATCGTCGTGTTCGTGACCTGGCTGTTGAAATTCGCCAATCGCTTCGTGCGCAACGTGAACTGACGAGGCACAATGAGCGTCCAGACCACCGACTATGCTGCCTCGGAAATCCGCTCACCGCTGGGTTTTCTGGCCAATCGCATCTTCATCTATGGCGCGCTGGCGTTCTGGGCCTTCATCTGCCTGTTCCCGATCTACTGGACCATCACCACCTCGTTCAAGACCGCGGTCGACGTCACGCAAGGACACCTCATCCCGTTCGTCGACTTCCAGCCGGACTGGAAGGGCTGGCGCTCGCTCGGCCTGTCGCCGGATTCGATCTTCCAGACCTCGACGGTGCGCGAGGAGTTTTTCAAGCGCTTCATGAATTCGGTCATCACCTCGGTCGGCGCGTCGAGCCTCGCCATCGTCATCGGCAGCCTCGCCGCCTATGGGCTGACCCGCTACCGCTATCAGTTCGCCTGGTTCAAGAACGAGGACATCTCCTTCTTCTTCCTGTCGCAGCTGATCCTGCCGCCGGTAGTGCTGGCCCTGCCCTTCCTGGTGCTCTACCGGGAAGTCGGTCTGCTCGACACACGCATCGGCCTGATCCTGCTCTACACGCTGATGGTGCTGCCGATCGTCATCTGGATCATGCGCGACCAGTTCAACTCGATCCCGGTCGAGCTCGAGGAGGCAGCGCTGGTCGACGGCCTCTCGATCTGGGGCGCTTTTTTCCGCATCGTCATGCCGATTGCGCTGCCGGGCATGGTCGCCGCTTTCATCCTGGCGATGGTGCTGTGCTGGAACGAGTATTTTTTCGCCGCGCTGCTGACCTCGACCGACGCCAAGACCATCCCGGTCATGGTGGCGAGCCAGACCGGCTCGCAAGGCATCAACTGGTGGTCGATGGCGGCGCTTGCCACCGCCGCGATCGCACCGCTGGCGGTCATCGGGATTGCGCTTGAGCGGTATCTGATCATGGGCATGACGGCGGGCGCGGTGAAGTAGGGCGAGAGGCGGCGTGCCCCTCTACTGTTGACCTCGGCGGGACAGCACCCCCCCTCTGGCCTGCCGGCCATCTCCCCCGCAAGGAGGGAGATCGGCAGCTTTGGCTGCATCGCTTTTCTTGCGACGTAGGTGATTGGCGAAAGCGGAAATGACATCTGATCTCCCCCCTTGCGGGGGAGATGTCCGGCAGGACAGAGGGGGTGTGAAGAATCGCTACAGAGCGACTTTGTCTGCTAGCGCCCCAATATCGCCCTCAGGTGATCCATGATCATCGCGACGCCCTTCTGCCCTAGCTCCGCCGAGGCCTCCGGCGCACTGGCCGTATACCACGCGGTATTCTCGCCAAAACGCCCGGCATCGACCGCTTCCGGACACAGTGCCAGCATCAATGATGTCTCGCCAACACCGGCGTGATCGAACGGATACTTCCCGTTCATGGCAGCCGACATTAGCGGGTGCACCTGCACCCAGTTGAAGAAATTCTCGCCGGCGGCGTGCCCGGCATAATAATCGGCCATCTCGTCTGAGCCCCACCAGCCCTCGCCGCGCTGCTTCTCGAGGAAGCGGAAAATCGCCTGGCGGCCGGCGGCCTTGAAGGCGAGATCGGTCGGCATGCCGGCGGCAAAGTTCTCGGTCTGGTGGTGGATGATGGCGTTGATGTTACGAAAGCCGATGCGCAGCAGGCTGTAGAACAATTCTTCGGCGAACGGCGCCAGCTGGTTGCCGCCGACCTGCACCGAGCCGTTGCCTTCAGGTGCTGCCACCACATAGCTCGCCGCACCGTAGTAGAAAGCCGGCAGGATGACGATGTCGGCCTCCTTCTCGTAGAGCTCCAGCGTCTTGACGACGGCCAGCGTGTCCATGCCGACGGCCATGTGCTCGCCGTGATATTCGAGCACGCCGAGCGGGAGAGCGACCGGCCAGTTCTCGGCGATCGCCTTGCGGATCTGGTGCGGCAACATCAGTTCGTAGCGCATGATCTATTCCATGTTGGTGTGGCGGGTGCGCATGGCCTCGGACGACTGGCCGGTCAGCGCCTTGAGCTTCAGCACCATCACCTCGAACAGCAGGAACAGCGCCCCTTCGAAGACCGAGCCCATCGGCAGCAGCGATGTCTTTTGTGGCCCCTGGTCACGCGCCATGGTCTGCGCCGGGATCAGCAAGGTGAAGTCGGCAAGCGCGACCGCACTACTGCCTGCCTCGGCGGTGAGCAAAAGCACGGTGGCGCCGGCCTGGCGGGCGACTTGCATCAAGGTAAGCACCGTCGTCGTCTCGCCCGGGCCGGAACTGACCAGGAAGACATCGGCTGGGCGAAGCGGTGGCGTGTTCATGTCGCCGACCACCGACACCTCAAGGCCAAGGTGATAGAGGCGCATGGCGAAACCCTTGAGCTGCAACGCCTCGCGGCCGCAGCCATAGACGACGATCTTTTGCGCGCGGGCCAGGGTTTCGCAGGCGGTGTCGATGCCGGCTTCGTCGACGCGCGCCAGTACGGCGCCCAGCTCTTGCAGGGCGGTCGAAAACATATCCGAGCCGGCATTCGTCATGAGAGTCCCATCTGTCCGGCTGGGTTTGTGGCCGGTGATTTCGGGTTGCGCGCTTTCGGAAAAAGGCTTGTTTTTGTTCATGCTATCACCGCGAAAATGCCTGTCCAACGGCCATGGCGGCTTTTGCTGAGCCAGCGGCGTGATAGTGTCATGTCAGACAATCAATCCAGGAAATCAGCACGACATGAAGACACGGCATTTCGACCGCATCGGCAATGGCGGCCTCGACTTCACCGAGCTTGGCTTCGGCAGCGCGCCGCTCGGCAACCTTTACCGCGCCGTCCCCGACGCGGATGCCAACGCCACGCTGGAGGCGGCGTGGGCGACCGGCTGCCGTTACTACGACACCGCGCCGCTCTATGGCCTGGGCCTTGCCGAAACACGGCTCAATGCCTTCCTGCGCGGCAGGAAGCGCGACGATTATGTGCTGTCGAGCAAGGTCGGTCGCCTGTTGCGCGCCTGCCCGCCGGAGGAACGAACCGGCATCGGCAAGTTCTTCGACACACCGACGCGCAAGGAGGTCTACGACTACAGCTACGACGGCGTCATGCGCTCGTTCGAGGCGTCGCTGGAACGGCTTGGCGTCGACCGCATCGACATCCTTTTCGTCCATGACCTCGACATCTTCACCCATGGCAGCAAGGAGGCGTCAGACCAGCGCATCGAGGAATTCATGGCCTCGGGCTACAACGGACTGGTTGCGCTGCGCGACCAGGGCGTGATCAAGGCCTTCGGCGGCGGCATCAACGAATGGGAGGTTTGCCAGACGCTGGCGGAGCGTGGCGACTTCGACCTGTTCCTGCTGGCCGGGCGCTACACGCTGCTGGAACAGGAAGCGCTTGCCACCTTCCTGCCGCTCTGTGAGCAACGCGGCATCGGCATCGTTCTCGGCGGTCCTTACAATTCCGGCATCCTGGCGACCGGGCCGAAGCCAGGCGCCTATTACAATTACTCCGAGGCGCCAAGGGACATCATGGATCGCGTCGGGCGCATCGAGGCCGTCTGCCAGCGCCATGGCGTCAGGCTGATCGAGGCGGCGCTGCAGTTTCCGCTGCTGCACCCTTCCGTGGTGTCGGTCATCCCCGGCGGCCAGCGGCCGAGTGAAGTCGAAAGCAACCGCGCCCTGCTCGATGCCAAGCTGCCTGCGGCGCTGTGGGCGGACCTCAAGCAGGAAGGCCTGATGCGCGCGGATGCGCCGGTGGGCTGAAGGCTCGCCTCAGCGGGCTGACGGCCTGCCGCCATCGAGGCAAAAGAAAAGCCGGGCGAACCCGGCTTTTCAACATTCTCTGAAAAATTTTTAGTTGACCGCGTCCTTGAGGCCTTTGCCGGCCGAGAACTTCGGCACGGTACGCGCCGGAATCTTCACTTCCGCGCCAGTCTGCGGGTTGCGGCCAGTCGATGCCGCACGCTTGGAGACGGTGAAATTTCCGAAGCCGACGAGCCGTACATCGCCGCCCTTCTTCAGTTCGCCAGTGATGACGGAGAACACCGCCTCAACCGCCGACTGTGCGTCACCCTTCGAAATGCTCGCGGATTCAGCGACAGCGGAAACCAGTTCGTTCTTGTTCATAAAAATTCCCTTCCATGAGAAAACCGGAACTTTCGACTCATCCGGCAGGAGAGGGACTTTAGAAAGAAGCGCTCGCAAACCCAAGTCAAAAAGCCGGAAAAAAGTTGAAAAAAGCCCGGAAATGGTGGGTTTTTCACATGAAAAAGCCGGGCTCAAGGCCCGGCTCTCTCTTTGTGCACTGCAACTTTAGTAGTTTCTAATGTGCAAGCGACTTTCCAGCATCGTCAACGGTATCGGTGGAAGCCGGCGGATTGACTGGCTCGACCCACTCGATTGGCTCCGGCATGCGCACCAGCGCGTGCCTCAGAACCTCGCCGACACGTGAGACCGGAATGATCTCCATACCGTTCTTCACATTGTCCGGTATCTCCGCCAGATCCTTGGCGTTGTCTTCCGGGATCAGCACCTTCTTGATGCCGCCGCGCAGTGCGGCGAGCAGTTTCTCCTTGAGGCCGCCGATCGGCAAGATGCGGCCGCGAAGCGTTATCTCGCCAGTCATCGCCACATCGGCCCGGACCGGAATACCAGTCATGACAGATACGATGGCCGTCGCCATGGCAGCACCTGCAGACGGACCGTCCTTCGGCGTGGCGCCTTCGGGCAAGTGGACGTGGATGTCACGCTTGTCGAACAGCGGCGGCTCGATGCCGAAATCGATGGCCCGCGAGCGGACATAAGAGGCCGCCGCCGAGATCGATTCCTTCATCACGTCGCGCAGATTGCCGGTCACCGTCATGCGGCCCTTGCCGGGCATCATGACGCCTTCGACCGTCAGCAGCTCGCCGCCGACTTCCGTCCAGGCAAGACCGGTGACGACACCGACCTGATCGTCAGCCTCGACCTGGCCGAAGCGGAAGCGCGGAACACCGAGGTAATCGGCGAGGTTCGCCGCCGTGATGCTCACCGTCTTCTTCTTCGTCTTCAGGATCTCGGTCACCGCCTTGCGCCCGAGCTTCATCAGCTCGCGCTCCAGGCTTCTGACGCCCGCTTCACGGGTGTAGGTCTGGATGATGCCGCGGATCGCGTCCTCGCCGACGGAGAATTCCTTCGGCTGCAGGGCATGATCGCGGATCACCTTGGGCATCAGGTGACGCTTGGCGATCTCGATCTTCTCGTCCTCGGTGTAGCCGGCGATACGGATGATCTCCATGCGGTCCATCAGGGGCGCAGGGATGTTCAGTGTGTTCGCCGTCGTCACGAACATCACGCTCGATAGGTCGTATTCGACCTCGAGGTAATGGTCCATGAACGTCGAGTTCTGCTCGGGATCGAGCACCTCGAGCAAAGCCGATGACGGATCGCCACGGAAGTCCTGGCCCATCTTGTCGATCTCGTCGAGCAGGAAGAGCGGGTTGGACTTCTTGGCCTTCTTCATCGACTGGATGACCTTGCCGGGCATCGAGCCGATATAGGTGCGGCGGTGGCCACGGATCTCGGCCTCGTCACGCACGCCGCCAAGCGCCATGCGGATGAACTCGCGGCCGGTCGCCTTGGCGATCGACTTGCCGAGCGAGGTCTTGCCGACGCCGGGAGGGCCGACGAGGCACAGGATCGGCCCCTTCAGCTTCTTCTGGCGGCTTTGCACGGCGAGATACTCGACGATGCGGTCCTTGACCTTGTCGAGGCCGAAATGATCGGTGTCGAGCACGTTCTGCGCAAACGCCAGGTCCTGCTTGACCTTGGAGTTCTTGCCCCACGGGATCGACAGGATCCAGTCGAGGTAGTTGCGCACGACGGTCGATTCCGCCGACATCGGCGACATCGTCCGCAGCTTCTTCAACTCGGCTTCCGCCTTTTCGCGGGCCTCCTTGGAGAGCTTGGTCTTCTTGATGCGCGCCTCGATCTCGGCGGCCTCGTCGCGGCCGTCCTCGCCTTCGCCGAGCTCCTTCTGGATCGCCTTCATCTGCTCGTTGAGGTAATATTCGCGCTGCGTCTTCTCCATCTGGCGCTTGACGCGCGAGCGGATGCGCTTCTCCACCTGCAGGACGGAGATTTCGGCTTCCATGAAGCCCATCGCCTTTTCCAGCCGTTCCTTGACGGACAGCGTGGCCAGCATCTCCTGCTTCTCGGGGATCTTGATGGCGAGGTGCGAAGCAACCGTATCGGCGAGCTTGGAATAGTCGTCGATCTGGCTGGCGGCGCCCACCACTTCAGGCGAGATCTTCTTGTTCAGCTTGACGTAGTTTTCGAAGTCGGTGACGACCGAACGGGCGAGCGCCTCGACCTCGACCTCTTCCTCCTCCGGCTCGACCAGCGCCGTGGCGGTAGCTTCGTGGAAGTCCGGACGGTCGGTGAACGAGACGATCTTGGCACGCGACGCGCCTTCGACCAGCACCTTGACGGTGCCGTCGGGCAGCTTCAGCAATTGCAGCACATTGGCGAGCGTGCCGATGTCGAAGATCGCATCGGGCTCGGGATCGTCATCGGCGGCATTCATCTGGGTGGCAAGCAGGATCTGCTTTTCCTGACCCATAACCTCTTCCAGCGCCTTGATCGACTTTTCACGCCCGACAAAGAGCGGAACGATCATGTGCGGGAACACCACGATGTCGCGCAGTGGGAGGACTGCGAAGACGCCGTCGCTGGGAGCCTTGGATATTTTGGCCATTGTCCAACCTTTCATGTCGCGGCCGCTAATCGAGCCAACCGCGAATCTCATATTAACGACCGAGGATCGTTCCGCCTACCACCGTTTGTGACGGGAGTTTTACAGCACAGAATTCGGCACCACGGCCTTCCGATGTTAGTTGGATGCACGAGGGGCAAAGATCAAGGGTCGACACGTTCGTTCATCCACTCCGTCACAAGGATCGGTACCTCACCACAGCAAAACGGCGCCCCGCGGGCGCCGTTCCATAAAAAGGTTAGGCCAGATGCCAGATCAGGCGCTGACGTTGCCCTTCTTTTCCTTCTGCTCGGAATAGATGTAGAGCGGCCGGGCGCTGCCGGTCACCACTTCTTCCGAAATCACCACTTCGCGCACGCCTTCCAGGGCGGGCAGTTCGAACATGGTGTCGAGCAGGATCGCTTCCATGATCGAGCGGAGGCCACGGGCGCCGGTCTTGCGCTCGATGGCGCGCTTGGCGATCGCCGACAGCGCATTCTCATGGAAGGTCAGGTCGACACTTTCCATCTCGAACAGCCGCTGATACTGCTTGACCAGCGCGTTTTTCGGCTCGGTCAGGATCTGGATCAGAGCCGGCTCGTCGAGGTCTTCCAGCGTCGCCAGGACCGGCAGACGGCCGACAAACTCGGGGATGAGGCCGAACTTCAAGAGATCCTCGGGCTCGACCAGGCGGAACACGTCACCGGTGCGGCGATCCTCGGGCGAAGCGACGATGGCGCCGAAGCCGATGGAAGTCTTCCTGCCGCGATCCGAGATGATCTTGTCCAGCCCGGCGAAGGCGCCGCCGCAGATGAACAGGATGTTGGCGGTGTCGACCTGCAGGAACTCCTGCTGCGGATGCTTGCGGCCGCCCTGCGGCGGCACGGAGGCAACGGTGCCTTCCATGATCTTCAGAAGCGCCTGCTGCACGCCCTCGCCCGACACGTCGCGGGTGATCGATGGGTTGTCGGACTTGCGCGAGATCTTGTCGATTTCATCGATGTAGACGATGCCGCGCTGGGCGCGCTCGACATTGTAGTCGGCCGACTGCAGCAGCTTCAGGATGATGTTTTCGACGTCCTCGCCGACGTAACCGGCTTCGGTCAGCGTCGTCGCGTCGGCCATGGTGAAGGGCACGTCGATGATGCGGGCCAGCGTCTGGGCAAGCAGCGTCTTGCCGCAGCCGGTCGGGCCGATCAGCAGGATGTTGGACTTCGCCAATTCGACGTCGTTGTTCTTGCCGGCATGCGCGAGGCGCTTGTAGTGGTTGTGGACCGCCACCGACAGCACGCGCTTGGCGTAGGGCTGGCCGATGACATAGTCGTCAAGAACCTTCAGGATCTCCTGCGGGGTCGGCACGCCCTCGCGCGACTTCACCATCGAGGTCTTGTTCTCCTCGCGGATGATGTCCATGCATAGCTCGACGCACTCGTCGCAGATGAACACCGTTGGGCCGGCGATCAGCTTGCGCACCTCGTGCTGGCTTTTGCCGCAAAACGAGCAATAAAGCGTGTTCTTCGAATCACCGCTGTTGTTGCCGACTTTGCTCATTTTCCTGTCCTTTCATGGCCGCCCGCCGATGGTCTGGCTGAAAGGGCGCATATTCTATCTATCGCGGGAATTCGCCGCCGCCAGTGTCCCGGCTCCCGCAACGCATTCCGTACGAAACACAAATCAGAAAACGTCGCAATGATTCGCGCCAACCCTGCACAAAGCTAAGCCGTCGAAAATCAACATAGCCTTAACGTAGGCAATCCCATCCACCGAGGGAACAGCCAATTGTGGCCGAAATGCCGCAAATCCCAGCAAAAGCGCGTTATCCCGCCACCCAACTGCCATGCAGCGATTATGCCGCAGCGCCTTCGACCGGCTCGCGCGACGAAATGACCTTGTCGATGAGGCCGAAATCCTTGGCTTCGTCGGCTGTCATGAAATGGTCGCGGTCAAGCGTCTTTTCAATGTCTTCGTAGCTCTTGCCGGTGTGTTTGACGTAGACCTCGTTGAGGCGGCGCTTCAGCTTGATGATGTCCTGCGCGTGCCGCTCGATGTCGGAGGCCTGGCCCTGGAAACCGCCGGAAGGCTGGTGAACCATGATACGGGCGTTCGGCGTGGCAAAACGCATGTCCTTGTGGCCGGCGGTCAGAAGCAGCGAGCCCATCGACGCCGCCTGGCCGATGCACAGCGTCGACACCGCCGGCTTGATGAACTGCATGGTGTCGTAGATCGCCATGCCCGAGGTCACCACGCCGCCCGGCGAGTTGATGTAGAGATTGATCTCTTTCTTCGGGTTCTCGGCCTCGAGGAACAAAAGCTGTGCACAAACCAGCGTCGCCATACCGTCTTCGACCGGGCCGGTGATGAAAATGATGCGCTCTTTCAGCAGGCGCGAGAAAATGTCGTAGGCCCGCTCGCCGCGATTGGTCTGCTCGACCACCATCGGAACGAGGTTCATGTAGGTTTCGACGGGGTTCTTCATGGACTACCCTTTTTGGAGATGGGGATTCCGGCGCCGGAACATCGGGCAGAATCGGTTCTTGATGGTTAGAATGTAAATAGGATGCCGGCTCACCCTAGCGCAAGGCCGCCTCCTCCTAGCCATCTGGTTAAGTCGAATCAAGGTTTCCGCGCAAGGGAAAGTCCGAACGCGGCCAGCGGCGTTTTTGCGGTGTAGCAATTCCTTAACCGCGTCGCTTAACGAAATGCGGCGAAACCGCTTTCCCCCGGAGAACCTTCCCCTACAATTCAACATTGAACCTCACGTTTCGGGTTCAAACAGGGGGAGTGCCATGATCAGGAAAACTGCTTGCCTCGCCATCTCCGGCCTTGCCGGTCTCGGCATGGTGTCCGATGCGGTTGCCGGCGGCCGGGCCGCCGAATGCTATGAGCCGGTGCACAGGCCGGCGCTCTATGACACCGTCTATGAAGACGTCATGGTCAGTCCCGGCGGGCAGTTGGTCGACTATGATCCGCCGATCTATGGCACCATGGAGCGCGTCGAGCAGATCGCGCCGCCCCGAGTCACCTATGACATCGTACCGGCGAGAACCCGCACCGTTTACCGCACGGTCCAGGTCGACGATGGCGGCTATGCCTGGGAATGGCGCGTCATCCACGGCCGCAAGGTGCTGTGCAAGGTGTGGCGCAAGGCCCGCTACGCGCGTGTGGCCGAAACAGTGGTGGTTGAACCGGAGCGCACCCGCCGGGTTGTGCTGCCGGCCGAATATGAGAGCGTCGCCCATGAAGTGCTGGTGCGGCCCGAGCGGCGGCACGTCACCCAGATAGCGCCGTCATACCAGAGGATGGCGCGCCGGGTGGTGGTGCAGGAAGGCTCGACCAGCTGGCGCCGCGTGCATATTGCCAGGCATTGCGAGGATTAGACTTCGGTACTTCGCCGAGGTCCGCCTCGGTTGGCTCAATCCATAGGGCCGTCGGGTGCCAACATCCGGTCTGGCACCAAGCCGGCAAGCCGCGGTAATGGTCTGGCATGACCACATCCATGCCGCCCTACCTCGCCTTTGATCCAGCCACGCGCCGCCTGCGGCTCGATCCGCACGAACCGGCGTTTTTCCAGAACCCCTACGACGCCTATGCCGTCCTGCATGGCGCATCGAATGCCTTCTTCTGGGAGGAATTCGGCTTTTGGTGCTTTGGCGGCTTCGACGACGTCAACCGGCTGTTGCGCGACCGCCGCTTCGGTCGCCAGAACCCGGCCGGCATTCCCGACAGCCGCGGCATCGGCGAGGATCGCTCGCATTTGGCCGCTTTCGACGGCATCGAGAGCAATTCGATGCTGGAGCTGGAGCCGCCGGTGCACACCAGGCTCAGAACCCTGGTCAACCGCGCCTTCGTCTCGCGCCAGGTCGAGCGGCTGCGGCCGCGCGTGGAGGCGCTGGCCAATGAGCTGATCGACCGTTTCGAACCGCGCCAGGTCGATCTATTGCCCAGCTTCGCCGCACCTTTGCCGATCACCATCATTGCCGAAATGCTCGGTGTGCCGGTCGAAATGGGGCCGCAACTGCTCGACTGGTCGCACCGGATGGTGGCCATGTACATGCATGGCCGGACGCGCGAGATCGAAGAAGCGGCCAATCGCGCCGCGCACGATTTTTCCGACTTTTTGCGTGGCTATGTCGCTGAGCGGCGCAAGAAGCCTGGCGACGACCTGCTGTCGCTGCTGATCGCGGCGCAAGAGGATGGCCAGAAGCTGTCGGAAGACGAGTTGGTCTCGTCCGCCGTTCTGTTGCTCAATGCCGGCCACGAGGCGACCGTCCATCAAACCGGCAACGCCGTGCGCACGTTGCTGGCGCAAGGCGGCGACCCCGGCCGTTTCTTCACCTCGCCGGAAGCAACCGCTGCGACGGTCGAGGAGTGCCTGCGCTTCGACGCGCCGCTGCACATGTTCACCCGCTACGCCTATCAGGAGGTCGAGGTGACATCCGGGGTTGTCGTACAACCGGGGGAGACGGTCGGCCTGCTGCTCGGCATGGCCAATCATGATCCGCTTGCCCTTGCCGAACCTGGCGCCTTCCGGCCCGGCCGACCAGACCAGAAGAATGTCTCGTTCGGCGCCGGTATCCATTTCTGCATCGGTGCGCCGCTGGCGCGGCTGGAGTTGCAGGTGTCGCTGAAAACCCTGTTCGAGCGGCAGCCGCAACTCCATCTTGCGGAGGAGCCGCGCTTCCGCGACACCTATCATTTCCATGGGCTGGAAAAGCTCACTGTGAGCTTGTGAGGACGGCGGAGCCGACGCATGCCCGAGAAAATGAGATTCGCCTTTCTACAGGAACCACCCTTCTGCTTTATCGACGGATCGGGACGTCTGGGCGGCAGCGATGCCCAACTGGCCAAGAGGGTCTGCCTGACGCTCGGGCTGGAACTTTTGCCCATCGAGACCGAGTTTGCCGAGCTGCTGCCTGGGCTTGCCGAAGGGGTGGGACATGACCACCGGCCTGTTCATTTCCGAAGACCGCCGGAAGCTGGTCGACTTCACAAGGCCGATCTGGATGCTGGCGGATGGATTGCTGGTCGCGAAAGACAATCCCCGCGCCTTTGATGGCTATCGGTCCGTCGCCAATGATCGGACGGCGCTGATCGGCGTCATATCGGGCCAGATCCAGCACCGGACGGCCCTGCAAAACGCTATTCAGCCCGAACGGCTAAGGATATTTGCCACCCAGGCCGAAGCAGCTAACGCCGTCGCGGCCGGCGTGGTGCATGCCTATGCGAGTGTAGCGCTCGCGCATCGCGGCTATCTGAGCCGGCGACCCGACGCGCCTCTCGACGTCGTCGACGTCCCGGCAGTCGAAAAACAGCCAGCGCCCGGCGCTTTCGCTCTCGCCAAAGGCAGTGCCACCCTGCTCCAGCGCGTTGATTTATGTCTCAGTGATTTGCTTGGAAGTCCCTGGCACAGGGAGATGATGAGCGGATACGGCTTTTCCGACACTGACATCGATCGGCTTTTGTGAAGTCCAAGCGCGACCGAGCGGTCAGAGCTTGATCACATACTCCTTGCGGGTCGTTTCAAGCACTTCCCAACTGCCCCTGAAGCCTGGCCTGAGCACGAAGCTGTCGCCGGCGCGCACCGTGCGCGCCTCGCCGCCATCCTCGGCAACCACCGAGACGCCGGACAGGATGTGGCAGAACTCCCATTCGTCATATTCGATGCGCCATTTGCCCGGCGTCGCTTCCCAGATGCCGGCATAGAGGCGGCCATCGCGCTCCTCGACATTCCAGGTGCGGAACTTCGGATCGCCCGCAATCAGACGATCCGGCGCCGGGGCGCCATGTTCGGCGTCGACGCTGTCGGTCGATATTGCCAAGTAATGCGCGGACAGGGTTTGCCTCCAACAGATTAGTGAGTAGTGAGTAGTGCAGTGAGTAGTGAGTAGTGAGTAGTGAGTAGTGAGCGGAAAGCGCTCCCTCGAACGGGTGGCTAATCACTAGTCACTGCTAACTAGTGAATACCGACCACTACTCACTACTCGCTCAAAATCAAACCTTGGTCAAAGCCTGTTCCAGATCGGCGACGATGTCGTTGACATCCTCGATGCCGACGGAAAGCCGGACCGTGTCCGGTCCCGCGCCCGCCTTGACCTTCTGCTCGTCGGAAAGCTGGCGATGCGTGGTCGATGCCGGATGGATGACCAGCGACTTGGTGTCGCCGACATTGGCGAGGTGCGAGAACAGTTCGAGCGCCTCGACGAACTTGATGCCGGCCTCGTAGCCGCCCTTCAGGCCGAAGGTGAAGACAGCACCGGCGCCTTGCGGCGAGTATTTCTTCTGCAGCGCGTTGTTCTTGTCGCTGGGCAGGCCGGGATAGTTGACCCAGGCGACCTTGGGGTGGTTGGACAGCCAGCCGGCTACGGTGATCGCATTGTCGCAATGGCGCTGCATCCTGAGCGGCAGGGTCTCCAGCCCGGTCAGGATCAGGAAGGCATTGAACGGCGAAATGGCCGGGCCGATGTCACGCAGGCCAAGCACGCGCGCGGCGATGGCGAAGGCGAAATTGCCGAAGGTTTCGTGCAGGACAAGGCCGCCATATTCGGGGCGCGGCTCCGACAGCATCGGATATTTGCCGGATTTCGACCAGTCGAACGTGCCGCCATCGACGATGGCGCCGCCGATCGAATTGCCGTGGCCGCCGATGAACTTGGTCAGCGAATGGACGACGATGTCGGCGCCATGCTCGATCGGCCGCACCAGATAGGGCGAGGCCAGCGTGTTGTCGACGATGAGCGGCAAGCCGTGCTTGCGGGCGATGTCGCCGATCTTCTCGATGTCGACGAAGGTGCCGCCGGGATTGGCCAGGCTCTCGATGAAGATCGCCTTGGTCTTGCCATCGATCTGGCTTTCGAAAGTGGAGATGTCGTTGGTGTCGGCCCAACGCACCTCCCAGCCGAAATTCTTGAAGGCATGGCCGAACTGATTGATCGAACCACCGTAAAGCCTTGTGGCGGCGACGAAATTATCGCCAGGCCGCATGAGATTGTGGAACACGATCACCTGTGCGGCATGGCCGGAAGCAACGGCAAGTGCAGCCGTGCCGCCTTCGAGCGCCGCGATCCGCTCTTCCAGCACCGCCTGGGTCGGGTTCATGATGCGGGTGTAGATGTTGCCGAAGGCCTTCAGCCCGAACAGCGAGGCGGCATGGTCGGCATCGTCGAACACAAAGGAGGTCGTCTGGTAGATCGGCGTGGCGCGTGCGCCCGTCGCCGGGTCGGGCTTGGCGCCGGCATGGACGGCGAGCGTGTTGAAACCGGGCGTGCGGGTCATCGAAAACCTCTCTGAGCGGTAAACGTGTGAATGATGAAATGGTCAATGGTGAGCGATGAATGGTGGTCGCAAAGTCGGCCAGTCCCACCTTGATTGCAAGCCGCTCATATGCGGCTTTACCCGGCTTCCAGGAAAATCCTTCTATTCACCATTCACCATTCACTGCCTTACTTCTGGCGCACACCGAAACTCTGGAATCCCGACCGCATCAGCGGCTTCTTCGACGAAAGCACACCGGAGTTGACGCCGGTCCAGCCGATCTCGCCCGACAGCTTGCCATATTCGATCTTCGGGCAGCGGTTCATCACCACCTTGATACCGGCCGCCTCGGCACGCGCGGCCGCCTCGTCGTCGCGCACGCCAAGCTGCATCCAGATCACCTTCGGCAAGGGGTCGAGCTTCAGCACCTCATCGACAATGCCGGGCACCGATGCAGAGGCGCGAAAGATGTCGACCATGTCGACCGGCTCCGGCAGATCGGCAAGGCTGGCATAGGTCATGCGGCCGAGGATTTCCTTGCCGGCCTGCCCAGGATTGATCGGAAACACCGAAAAGCCCTTGGCCAGCAGATATTTCAGCACGAAAAAGCTCGGCCTGACATCGTTGGCCGACGCGCCGACCATGGCGATGGTCTTCACAGAATTGAGGATGCCGCCGATATAGGCATTGTCGTAGCTATCGTGATTCACTCGTCGGTCTCCCTCAGTGCTTCCTCCATAAAGGACTGCGGGTCCGTGCAGAAGTCGCGCATCATGCGAAAATGATCGGTATCGGTGAAATCTGTGGGGTCGAGGCCGAAACGGCTGATTCGGAAGAGCCGCGCGCCGGGACAAGCCATCAGCAGCGGCGAATGCGTCGCCATGATCACTTGCGCCGTGCCTGACTGGTCCATGCGCCGCAGCATCTTCAACAATTCGATCTGCCGCGACGGCGACAGCGCGCTTTCGGGCTCGTCGAGGATGTAGATGCCTTGCCGGCGGCAGCGCTCCTCGAAAAAGCGAATGAACCCTTCGCCATGCGACCACGATAGAAAGTCCGGTGGCGGCGGTCCGAACGGGTCTTCGAGTGCCGCCTGGTCGAGATAGCGCGCGACCGAGTAAAAAGATTCGGCACGAAAGAACCAACCGGCGGTGACTTTTGGCAGCCAGTGGCCGCGGAATGTATTCGCCAGTGCCGCACCGCTCTTGTCGATGGCGATGGAATGATCGACCGGACGATAGCCCTTGCCGCCGCCGGCCTCGTCGTAACCGGCCAGCGCGCCGATGGCTTCCAGCAGTGTCGATTTGCCGGTGCCGTTTTCACCGACAATGATGGTGATCGGCGTGGTGAATTCGAGCTCGAATTCACGGCCGCGAAACAGCGGCAGGTTCCATGGATATTTTTCCCAATCTTCCACGCGCTCGGGGTCAATCAGGATGCGTTTGAGATAAGGCGCCTTAAGCCGGGTCAGTTGCTTGCGATAGCCCATGCGGACGCTCAGTCCGGCAGCGAGATGGTGCCGTCATCCGCGATCGGGAAGGCCGGATTGTGTGCGACTTCCCAGACATGGCCGTCGGCATCGGCGAAATATCCATACCAGCCGCCCCAGAAGGCGCGGCCTGCCGGCTTGACGATCCTGCCGCCGGCCTTCTCGGCGGCCGCCAGCACGTCGTCGACTTCGGCATCGGAGCGGGTGTTGTAGGCGAGGTAGACCGCCGACGGTGCTGCGGCGAAGGCAATGCCTGAATCCTCCTCGGCGCTTGGCCTCGGGAACAGGCCGAGAATGGCGCCGCCCATCTGGAAGAAGGCGACGCCATCGGTGATGCCGGCGTGGCGCTTCAGGCCCATGCCCTCGTAAAAGCGCACGGCGCGCTCGAGATCGTCGGTGGCGATGGTGATGATGGAGATGCGCGGTTCCATGGATCGAAAAGCCTATTCGTCCGTCCATTCCGGTTTACGCTTGCCTATAAAGGCGCCGATGCCTTCCTCGGCGTCGCGGGCCAGCATGTTCTCGACCATGACGCGGCCGGTATAGGCATACGCGTCCGCCAACCCCATCTCGGCCTGCGCGTAAAAGGCTTCCTTGCCGGTCTTGACCACCAGAGATGATTTGGAGGCAATGGTTTGCGCGTATTTGGTGACGATCTGATTCAGGTATTCGCGCGGCACGACGCGGTTGACCAGGCCGAATTCCTTGGCGGTTGCGGCATCGATGGTCTCGCCGGTGAGCAGCATTTCCATGGCGTGCTTGTGAGACACGTTGCGTGACAGCGCCACCATCGGCGTCGAACAAAACAGGCCGATATTGACGCCCGGCGTGCAGAAGGTCGCTTCATGCGAGGCAATGGCGAGGTCGCAACTGCCAACCAACTGCAGCCCCGCAGCAGTGGCGAGGCCATCGACTTCGGCGATGATCGGGAGCGGATGGCGCACGATCTGCTGCATCAACGCCGCGCAAGCCGAAAATGTCTGCTCGAAAAACCCCTTGCCCTTGTCGGCGTCGGCGCGGCGCGCGGTCATTTCCTTGAGATCGTGGCCGGCGCAAAAGACTTTCCCGGCGGCCGCCAGGACGATGACGCGGACCGATTTGTTGGCCTTGGCATGGTCGAGCTCGGCGCTCAATGCCGCCATGACGGAAAGCGACAAGGCATTGGCGGGCGGATTGGCGAGCGTCAGGCGCAGCACGCCCTTGTCCAGCCCGGCGATGACCGGCCCGTCTATGGCAACAGGTTTGATCGAAAGGATTTCGGCCATGACAAGGGTCTCCGCGATTCCGCCGGGCGCCGCCAGACTATCTAATATCGGATCGAGTTTCATCAACACCCATCGCTTGCGCCAGAGGTGTTGCCAGAAGCGCATCATTGCGTTCATACAGGCCCGGCATAGAACGAGAGACCGACATGCCCGCCCAGGACAATCTCAAGCCGGTGCTGACGGCGGCTGAAGTCAATGCGCTGATGGCCAGCGTCTACCCGCAGCTCAACGACGAGTTCACGTCGTATGAGGCGCTCGATGTGTTTCCGGGCGGCTGCACGGTGCGGCTCAACGCCAGCGAACGGCATTTGCGTCCCGGCGGCACGGTGTCCGGGCCCTCGCTGTTCACGCTGGCCGACATTGGCGGCTATGTCTGCGTGCTCAGCCATGCCGGGCCGGATGCGCTTTCGGTTACGGTCAACCTCAACATCAATTTCGTCCGCAAGGCCGAGGCCGGCCCGATCGACGGCCATTGCCGCATCCTGAAGCTGGGCAAGAGCCTGATGGTGTTCGATATCGACATCGTCGCCGGACCGAAGGAACACACGGTTGCGCATGCGACCGGCACCTATTCGATCCCGCCGAAGCTCGCCGCCGATGTGGTAAAATAATACCTTTTAGTCAAACCTTTGTTTTTATTGCACTTTACGAGCAGACGTGCTTTTCCCGCGCCTTGACGTGCCCACTCCCCTCGCCTATAAGCCGTCACGAAGCAGCGGCCCGCAAAGGCCGCCGTTTTTGTTATTGGCGGCGGGCAAGTGCCTTGTCGCCAATCCAAGCAACAAGAAACGCCTTCTTCGGAAGGTCAAAATCGAAAGCAGAAATCCATGGCAACCTTTTCGCAGAAGCCTGCGGATGTGGTGAAGAAGTGGGTGCTGATCGACGCCGAGGGTCTCGTCGTCGGCCGTCTCGCCACTGTCATCGCCAATCATCTTCGCGGCAAGCACAAGCCCACCTTCACCCCGCATGTCGACGACGGCGATAACGTCATCGTCATCAATGCCGACAAGGTGGTGTTCACCGGCAAGAAGTTCACCGACAAGGTCTATTACTGGCACACCGGTCACCCCGGCGGCATCAAGGAGCGCACCGCGCGCCAGCTGCTCGAGGGCCGTTTCCCCGAGCGTGTCGTCGAGAAGGCCGTCGAACGCATGATCCCGCGCGGGCCGCTCGGCCGTCGCCAGATGAAGAACCTCCGCGTCTATGCAGGCACGGAACATCCGCATGTCGCCCAGCAGCCCGTCACCCTCGACGTCGGCGCGCTGAACGCCAAGAACAAGAAGGTTGCATAAGATGGCTGAGCTTTCCTCGCTCGCAGAATTGGGCGCCGCCACCGGCAACACCAACACCCAGCCGGCAGCACCCGTCCATGTCCAGAAGCTCGACAAGTCGGGCCGCGCCTATGCCACCGGCAAGCGCAAGAACGCCATCGCCCGCGTCTGGGTGAAGCCGGGTTCGGGCAAGATCGTCGTCAACGACAAGGAATTCGCGACCTATTTCGCGCGTCCGGTCCTGCAGATGATCCTCAACCAGCCGATCATCGCTTCCAACCGCGCCGGCCAGTACGACATCGTCGCCACCGTCATCGGCGGCGGCCTGTCCGGCCAGGCCGGTGCCGTTCGTCACGGCATCTCCAAGGCGCTGACCTACTATGAGCCGGCACTGCGCGCCGTGCTCAAGAAGGGCGGCTTCCTGACCCGCGACAGCCGCGTCGTCGAGCGCAAGAAGTACGGCAAGGCGAAGGCCCGCCGTTCCTTCCAGTTCTCGAAGCGCTAAGCGCTGCGACGTTCCAGACATCGAAAGGCCGCCTCCGGGCGGCCTTTTCTTTTGGGTCTCGGCAGTCACCCCACCCGGCGCTTCGCGCCGACCTCCCCATCGAGGGGAGGTAGGAGGTCGCGGCAGTTTTGCCGCCCGGACAATCCACGATNCGCTGTCCCCCCACCCGCGCCTTCGGCGCGACCTCCCCATCGAGGGGAGGTAGGAGGTCGCGGCAGTTTTGCCGCCCGGACAATCCACGATGGTCCAGCGGCTAGCAAACCAGTTCGACCATAAAAACGCGGCACCCTACCTCCCCTCGATGGGGAGGTCGGCGCGAAGCGCCGGGTGGGGTGATGGCGCCGGCCTCGGTTCAAGTCTCAGAACTTGCCGGCCTTGATGTAATCGATAAACGCCCGTAGCGGCGCCGGAACCAGACGCCGTCCGGGATAGTACAGAAATGGCCCGGGAAAGCTCTGCCACCATGGTTCGAGCACGGGCTCCAGGTCACCGCTTTCGAAGTGAGGGCGAAGCCACCCTTCAAAGAGAGCGACGATGCCGCTGCCGGCAATCGCCGCATGGACGGCAAGATCGCTCGCCCCGCCGATGCGCACGATCAACGGCCCCGTCGTGTCGACCCGCACCACCTCGCCGTCGCGCTCGAATTCCCACGGCAGCATCGAACCACTGGCAAAACGGCCGCGCAGACAAGCATGGCCAAGCAGATCGCTCGGGTGCTGCGGCCGCCCATGGCGATCGAGATAGGCGGGGCTGGCGCCAGTGGCGAAGCGCTGGACGCGCGGTCCGATCGGCACCGCGATCATGTCCTGCTCCAGTCGCTCGTCATAGCGGATGCCGGCGTCGCAGCCGGCCGCCAACACGTCGACGAAGTTCTCATCGGCGATGACCTCCAGCCGAATGCCGGGATAGGCGGCGAGGAAGCCCGGAACGATGTCGGGCAATATCAGCCGCGCGGCGCTGACCGGGACGTTGAGGCGCAGCGAACCGGCCGGCCTGTCGCGAAAGCCATTAACCACGTCGAGGGCCGCCTCCACCTCCGACAGCGCCGGGCCAAGCCTTCCCAAGAGGCTGAGGCCTGCGTCGGTTGGAACAACGCTGCGTGTGGTGCGGTTGAACAGCCTGACGCCGAGCTGCGTCTCCAGGCGGCGCACCGCTTCGCTCAGGCCCGACGCGCTGCCGCCGCTGGCGCGAGCCCCTTCCCGAAAACCGCCGGCACGCGCCACCGTCACGAAAGCGTTCAGATCGCCAAGGTCCATCATTGTTCGCCATTCCGCACAAGCTGTACGGATTGTACCTTATTATCCCGAGGTTGAGCAGCGTCTATCTTCGCCTCCTCAAAGGAGACCGACCATGTCCACCATCCAAAAATCCGGCACATTCACCCTCGGCAGCCACACCGTGAAACGGCTCGGCTACGGCGCCATGCAACTTGCCGGCCCGCACGTTTTCGGTCCGCCGAAGGATCATGACGCGGCCATTGCAGTGCTGCGCGAAGCGGTGGCCTCCGGGGTCAACCACATCGACACCAGCGACTACTATGGCCCGCATGTAACCAACCAGCTGATCCGCGAAGCGCTGGCGCCCTATCCGCAAGACCTCGTCATCGTCACCAAGATCGGGGCGCGGCGCGGCAGCGACGGCTCCTGGCTGCCTGCCTATTCCGCCAAGGAACTAGAGCAGGCCGTGTACGACAATCTCAGGAATCTCGGCCTTGAGGTGCTGGATGTCGTCAATCTGCGCATCATGTTCGGGGTGATGGGTCCGGCCGAGGGCTCGATCGAGCCGCAGTTGACCGCGCTTGCCGAACTGCAGCGCAAGGGTCTGGTGCGCCATATCGGCCTGAGCAACGTCACCCCAGCGCAGGTCGAGGAAGGCCGTGGGATCGCCGAGATCGTCTGCGTGCAGAACCAGTACAATCTGGCGCATCGCGACGACGACGGGTTGATCGATGAACTGGCGCGCGCCGGTATCGCCTACACGCCGTTCTTCCCGCTCGGCGGTTTCAGCCCGCTGCAGTCGTCGACCTTGTCGGATGTGGCCGCGCGGCTCGGCGCCACACCCTTGCAGGTTGCGCTCGCCTGGCTGCTGCGCCGCTCGCCGAACATCCTGCTGATCCCGGGGACGTCGTCGATCGGGCATTTGAGAGAGAACCTGGCGGCGGCGGAACTGGAGCTGTCGGCCGATGTGCTAAGGGAATTGGATGGGGTGGCGAAAGCGGCGTGAAGATTTTGCGGGCGGCGCTGTCACCCCACCCGCGCCTTCGGCGCGACCTCCCCATCGAGGGGAGGTAGGAGGTCGCGGCAGCCTTGCATGCCTCGCAATCGCTACGACTGTCGGAATCTAAAGCGCCAACGCCCTACCTCCCCTCGATGGGGAGGTCGGCGCGCAGCGCCGGGTGGGGTGATGGCGCCGACGTACGATTTCTAATTGATACTCGCCGTATTCGCGGCTCGGCCGGCTTCGCCTCATCCACATAAGGCACCCTAAACCCGTTGGCCCCCAGCCAGCCAATGGCAGCCTTCGGTTCGTCGGTCTGGATGATGGTGGCGCCGCGTTCGGCCCAGAAACCGTGGTCTCGGCCGGCATGCCGGCCCGCACCGCCAGTTCATCGCCGCGGCCGCCGGAGAGGATGCCGCCGGGCCTTGCACCTTGGCGATACAAGTCCTTCGCCAAGCTGTGACTGGCATCTTGCGTGCCGGTTCTGTAGTTGTGGCAGCCCGATGAACAAAGAAGGACCCGTAATGGCGAACCAGACCATCGATAACGCCTTCACCGCCCGCTCCAAGACGGGGCCTTCCTTCGAGCCGACCTATGCCGGCGCGCTGTCGTTCATGCGGCGCAAATACACCAAGGATGCAAAGGGCGCGGACGCCGTCGTGTGGGGCATTCCGTTCGATGCCGCCGTCACCAACCGGCCGGGCGCGCGCTTCGGGCCGCAGGCGATCCGCCGCGCCTCGGCGATCCTCGACAACGACCCGCAATATCCGTTCTCGCGCGACCTGTTCGAGCATCTCGCCGTCATCGACTATGGCGATTGCCTGCTCGATTCGGGCAATCACCAGAAGACACCAGGCACGATCGAGCGCGAGGCGGCGAAGATCCTGAAATCGGGTGCCTTCCTGTTGTCGCTCGGCGGCGACCATTTCGTCACCTGGCCGCTGCTCAAGGCGCATGCCGCCATCCATGGGCCGCTGGCGCTGGTGCAGTTCGACGCGCATCAGGACACCTGGCCTGACGATGGCAAGCGCATCGACCACGGTTCGTTCGTCGGGCGCGCCGTCAATGAGGGCATCATCGATCCTGATCGTTCGATCCAGATCGGCATCCGCACGCATGCCCCCGATACGTTCGGCATCAAGATCCTTTACGGTCACGAGATCGAGGAGATGCGGGCTTCCGACATCGCCTATGCGATCGTCGACCGCACCGGCGGCAGGAAGACCTATCTCACCTTCGACATCGACTGCCTCGACCCGGCCTTTGCGCCCGGCACCGGCACGCCGGTTGCCGGCGGACCGTCCTCGGCGAAAATCCTGTCGACGCTGCGCCAGCTCGGCCAAGTCGATATTGTCGGCGCCGACGTCGTCGAGGTTGCGCCGGCCTATGATCACGCCGATATAACGGCGATCGCCGGCTCGATGGTGGCCATGCACTATCTCGGCCTGGTGGCCGAGCGAAAAGCGCGGGCGGAAGAGCTGAACAGCGGCAACCATGGCGCGGCAAACCATGGCCAGGGCATATAGGCCTGAATTAGCAGGGAATTGACGGGCACATGAAACCGAAAATCTTCATCGATGGCGAACACGGCACCACCGGCCTGCAGATCCGGGCGCTGCTGGCCGAGCGCGGCGACCTCGAGATCATCTCGATCCCGGCCGAGCGCCGCAAGGAAACGGCGGCGCGCGCCGAGTTCCTCAATGCAGCCGATGTCGCCATCCTGTGCCTGCCGGATGCGGCTGCCAAGGAAAGCGTATCGCTGATTGCCAACGACACCACCAAGGTGATCGACGCCTCCACGGCGCATCGCGTAGCCGAGGGCTGGGAATATGGCTTTGCCGAGATGGAAAAGGGCCAGGCCAAGATCATCGCCAATGCAAAACGCGTCGCCAATCCCGGCTGCTGGCCGCAAGGACCGATCGCGACACTGCGGCCGCTGGTCGCCGCCGGCCTGCTGCCGGCGGATTTCCCGATCACCGTCAATGGCATTTCGGGCTATTCGGGCGGCGGCCGGCCGATGATCGAGGACTATGTCGCCAAGGGCGAGGATGCCTCTGAATTCCAGGTCTATGGGCTGACCCTGCAGCACAAGCATGTGCCGGAGCTGCGCACCTATGCGAAGCTGTCGCACGATCCGATCATGCAGCCGGCGGTCGGCAATTTCGCCCAAGGCATGATCACAGTGGTGCCGCTGCAGCTCGGCGGGCTCGACCATGTGCCGGCCGGCGCCGAACTGCACGCGGCAATCGCCGACCATTTTGCCGCCATCAAGGGCGGCGTGGTCGAGGTAGCTCCTTACGAGCACGTGGAGCGCCTGCCCGAGATCAATCCCGAGGTCTATAACGGCACCAACCGCATGAAGGTCTATGTCTTTGCCAATGACGACAGGGCGCAGGCGCTGCTGATTGCGGTCTATGACAATCTCGGAAAGGGCGCCTCGGGTGCTGCCGTTCAGAACATGGATCTGATGCTCGGCCTTTAATCCAGTTGGAGAGAGCATGTTGCCCGAAAACCGCTTAACACTTTTCGGCATCACGCTCTGAATGGACGCGCCTGCATTTCCAAAGCGCTGGAAGATCAGCGCGCCCGAGCTCATTGCGGAGACGTTTTCGAGCCGCATCTGGAAGGTGCGGCGTGAGGACGGCTCGCCGGCCATCGTCAAGGCGCTCAAACCATTCGACGATGTCGAGGACGAGTTGCGCGGCGAGCACTATCTCGCATGGCGGCGCGGCGAAGGCGCGGTGCGGCTGCTTGGCCGGGACGGCCACCGCATGCTGCTCGAATATGCCGGCGACACCCTGCTTTCCGACGTTCTGGCCAAAGAAGGCGACAACGCCGCGACCGCAATCGCGGCCGAGTTGATGGGGAGACTGTTCTCGCCCTCAAGACACCCTGCCCCGCCGGACCTGCAGCCGCTGCGGACACGGTTTGCCAGCCTGTTCAAAAAGGCCGGAGCCGATCGCGACGCCGGAGAGCACAGCCTCTATATCGAGGCCGCCGAAATCGCGGACCGGCTGCTCGATGCCCCGCATGCGGTCAAGCCGCTGCATGGCGACCTGCATCACGACAACATTTTGCACGGTGCGCGCGGCTGGCTGGCGATCGACCCGAAGGGCGTGCTCGGCGATCCCGGCTTCGACGCCGCCAATCTGTTCTACAACCCACTGGGGCGCGACGACCTCTGCCTCGATCCCGAGCGCATCGCGCATATGGCTGAGATCTTCGCCAGGACACTCGGCCAGACGCCGGCTGCCATTCTCGACCATGCCATCGCCTATGGCTGCCTGTCGGCCGCATGGCATCATGAGGACGAGAATGCGGTCGACGAGAACCGCGAGCTGTCGGTTGCGGGAGTGATCCGAAAGGTGCGGCTCAGCTTCTGACCGGCGCAGCCTCGCGCTTTAGACGTAGCGAGGCAGTTCGTTCGCGAAATAGATTATTGCGACGGCCAAGACACCGTAGACGATGTACCTGCGTTCATGGGCGGCCGCGTTGGCAGTGGATAGGCGCCCTTGTTGCCGCGCCAGTGGGCGGCGGCAAATCCCAGCAGGACCAGCGCGAAGGCCTGATGGGTCAGCGCCATGTGCAGCGGCACCTGCATCAGCAGCGTGCCGATGCCGATCGAGGCCTGCACCAGCACCAGCAGAAACAGCAGCGTTGCGCGGCGTGCGTGTGTCGTGCCCGGCAGCCGCCGGCGCGTCGCTATCATATGCCAGAGCGCGATGGCAAAGACCGTATAGGCGCCGAGCCGGTGGACGAACTGCACCGTCTTCGGGTTCTCGAAGAAATTGCGCCAGGCCGGTTCGAGCAGCAGCAGCTCGCCGGGGATGATCTTGCCGTCCATCAGCGGCCAGGTGTTGTAGCTCAGGCCGGCGTCGAGCCCTGCGACCAGCCCGCCGAGATAGATCTGGACCAGCGCCAGCAGCACGATGAAACCGGCCAGTCTTTGCGTCGACCGGCCGGCGGCAGGCTCCGAATGCGGCGCCAGCCCGCGCGCGACCACCATGGTGGCAGTGAAGATCAGGGCGGCAAGCGTCAAATGCGTCGCCAGCCGGTACTGGCTGACGGAGACGCGGTCGACCAGGCCGGAGGCCACCATCCACCAGCCGATGGCGCCTTGCAGGCCACCAAGCAGCAGAATACCGACCAGCTTTGGCCCAAGGCCGCGCTCGATGCGGCGCGTCGCCCACAAGACCAGCAACGGCAGGCCGAAGACCAGGCCGACACTGCGCGCCAGGATGCGGTGCGCCCATTCCCACCAGAAGATCGATTTGAAGGCGTCCAGGCTCATGCCCTTGTTGAGCTCGGCATATTGCGGAATCTTTTGATAAAGCTGGAATTCCTCCTGCCACTCCGCGTCATTGAGCGGCGGTATCACACCGTGGATCGGCTTCCACTCGGTGATCGACAGGCCGGAATTGGTGAGCCTGGTGGCGCCGCCGACCAGCACCAGCGCAAACAGCACCAGAAGCACGACATACAGCCAGCCGCGCACCAGCGCCCGATTTTTCAAGTCGCGATCGCGGTCAATGTAAGGCGCGGCGGCTGATATGGCGGCCATGGTTGGTCCCGGCAGGTTGACGTGGCGGATTGGTGAACCATCGCAACCCGGCTGACAAGACCGGACGGCGCGGCACGCCGTCGCGCCGCATCTCCCGGGTTGCACAGGCGCGCGGTTGGGCCTAAGCGGAGGCGATCAACGAGAACGCTCATGCCCATCCGCCTGAAAAAGCTGATCGGAACTTTCCTGCTGGTGGCGCTGGTCATCATCTATGCGCTGGTCGCGTCGATCATAGCGGTCGCGCAGCTGTCGCAATCCAGCCCGCTGGTGCACTTCCTGTTCTTCCTGTTCAGCGGCCTGTTCTGGGTGCTGCCTGCGATGGGCATCATCAAATGGCTGATCCTGGAGCCGCCGCCGAAAGGCTGAAGAGCCCGCCCCAGGTTAGATGGTGACCACCATTTTGCCGGCATTGGCCAGCGGCGTCGTTAAGCCCGACAACATGGTGCGGATATGGGCGACGCTCTGGTAGCGGCCGTTGATCGAAATGCGCGGCAGCGCGTGCAGGAAGCCGGCGTGCTCGGCGTGCAGCACGCCGTGGCGAGTGGTCACCGCCGAGGCGAAGCCGGCGTCGCGGGCAAAGCCCACTTCGCGGCAGCCGACAGCGCTGGCGTAACCATAGGGGTAAGCGAGATGACGGGGGTCTTCGCCGAGCTGCGCCTGCAGTTGGCGCCTGACGTCGACGATCTCATGGCGCGCATCGCCTTCGTCGAGCCGCTTCAGATTGCGGTGGTTGACCGTATGCGCGCCGATCGTCACCAGCCTGTGCCCGGCCACGGCGCGGATATCGTCCCAAGTCATCAGCGTGCTTGGGCGCAAGCCATCGAGGTCGATGCCGTTCGAGCGCGCCAGATCGCGCAGCACAGCGCGCTGATCCTCCTCGCGCACCTCGAGCGTCAGATAGGCATGCAGACGCGCATTGGCGTGGAGTTTCTTGCCGTGGGTCGAGCAGTCGATGGTCACCGGCCCCTTCGGCGTCGCCAGCGTCAAACGCTCCCGCGCGTTGACGATATCCTCGACCACGTCCCACCATAAATCGGCGCTGCCGTCGATCAGACCCGGCGCGACATAGATGGTGATCGGCGCGTCGTGCTTTTCCAGCACTGGCAGCGCTTCGGTCATGTTGTCGCGATAGGCGTCGTCGGCGGTGATGGTGGCGAACTGGCCGTCCTTGCCGCCGGCCTTGATGCGCTCGATCGCCTCGTCGAGGGTGACGAAGGCATAGCCCCTCGCCTTCATGTCGGCGACGAGAGCGTCGAGGAATCGCGGGGCGATGTTGAGGTGGCGGTTGACGCCGTCCGGCTTCTCCGGCGTGGCGGTGACCCGATGCAACATGAGGATTGCGCCAATGCCGCCGACGAACGGCTTGGCCAGCGGTGCAAGGCCGGTAAAGCGGGCGATATTAAGCGCCAGTTTCCGAACTGCCTCACCACCGTCGATCATTCATTCACCTTTTGCGCCTAGGCTCGATCCAAGCACGGAACGCGCCGACGCGAACTCCTGATCGCGACGAATACGCCTTAAGGATTGAGGTATGGTTGACGCCACCGCGTCATTTGACGGCAATCGGCTCGCCGCAAGCAAGGCGTCTGCGCGTGCGCCGGCTGCCGACCAGACCAGTCTGTCGGTGTCGATCGCAGATGCTGCCGCGCTCGCCTCTTACGGCGAATTCTGCCGTTCGGCGCTGTTTGCGCCGGCGCAAAGCGCGGCCTGGGTTCATGCCTGGACGGCGCAGGCCAATCCCGATGCGGTCGTCGCCACGCTGACAATCGAGGATAGGCCGGTCTTTGCACTGGCACTGCAAATCACGCGAACTGGTCCATTCCGCGTCGCCCGCTTCATGGGCGGGCGCCATGCCAACGGCAATTTCGCCGCCGCCGATCCGGCATGGCTGGCAAAGGCCGATGCCGGGGGGATCCGCAGGCTGGTGACGGCGATCGGCAAGGCGCGCCCCGACATCGATCTCGTTGCCTTGGAAAGGCTGCTCCCCGACCTCGATGGCGTTGCCAATCCGCTGGCGGCGTTCTCCAACTTTCCGAGCCCAAACCTGTCGCTCGCCGTCAATCTCGACGGTGGTTTCGATGTGCTGCTGTCGCGTGTGGGCGGCAAGCGCAAGCGCAAGAAGCACCGTTCGCAGACACGCAAGTTCGAGGCGGTCGGCGTTCATCGCCGCATCGAGGCGCAGACACCGGAAGACGTGAACCGGCTGCTCGACGCTTTCTTCGAGATGAAGGAGTTCCGCTTCGCCAAGATGGGCATCGCCAATGTCTTCGGCGAGCCGGAGGTGCGGGCTTTCTTCCGTGCCCTCTTCGCCGGCGCGCTGGCCGAGGAGAAACCGGCCTTTGTGCTGCATGGGCTCGAAGTGGCCGGCAAGCTGCGCGCAATCACCGGCTCGAGCCGCTCGGGCAAACGCCTGATCTGCGAATTCGGCGCCATCGCCGAGGACGATCTCGGCCACACCAGCCCCGGCGATTTCCTTTTCTTCGACATCATCGAGGAAGCCTGCCAAACAGGCTTCGATGTCTATGATTTCTCGGTCGGCGACGAGCCCTACAAGCGGCTCTGGTGCGATATCGAGACCCAGCATTTCGAGGTGCTGGCGCCCCTGACGCTGAAGGGACGCGCCCTGGCGTCGGCGCTGCGGCAGGGCGCACGGGCGAAAGCCTTCATCAAGAACAACCCGACGGTCTGGAAACTGACCAAGATGCTGCGCCGCAAGGCCGCCGGACAGGCAGCGCCCGCTCCCACGGACGACGAAAACTAGCGTTCAGAAATTCAGCGCTTCGCGGAGCGCCGGGCCGGCCCTGACCCGCAGGTCGAGATCCGCCTCGATGTGGTCGATATGGTGCAGCATCAGCCGGCTCACCAACCCGCAATCGCCGCTCTCCAGCGCGCCGACCATTTCCGTGTGCTCACTGTGCCCGCAGGCCGACACGCCGGATCGTCCGTAAAGGGCGATCACCAGCGACGAACGCGCCACCAGCTCCTCCATGAAGCGCTGCAGGATGGCATTGCCGGCGACGGAGGCGAGCAGCAGATGGAAATCGCCCGACGCCTTGATTTCGGAGCGCCGCGCGGTTGGGCCGCGCTCGGCGATGAAGCGGCCTTCCTCGTCGAGCTGCGCGCGGAACGCAGCGATATCGGTGGCTGTGACCCGCCCACAGGCGGCAATGGCGATGCCCGGCTCGATCAGCCGGCGCGATGCGAACACCTGGCGCGCTTCCTCGGGCGAAGGGTTGGCGACGAAGGCGCCACGGTTGCGCTCGGTACGCACCAGCCCCTCGAAGGACAGCATCTGCAGCGCCGCGCGCGCGACGGTGCGCGAGACGTCAAACAGCGTGCCGACCTCGCCTTCCGACAGCTTGGTGCCGGGCGTCAGCCGACGGTCGACGATGGCGTCCCGCAGATTGTCGCGAATCGCCTGGGCGCGATCCTGGTTGGCGCTGTCGGCGGAATGGATCTGATCGGCAATGTTCATGGCGATGATGGTTCCCAGCCTCTTCTAGCGCAACTCGTCGCCTGCGCACGAGAGGCAAAGTGGACACGAAGCCAAAAAAGATTGCATACGATTCTTGTGCAGATCGCGCACAATCGCCCATAATTTGTGCAATGCACAAGATAGCCTACCGGCTAGGCAGTGGGCAAGAACCCCGATTTTTCTGTCGATTCAAACGCTTGGGCCGATTGCCGCCGATTGGCACGCATAATGCATTGGTTAATGCGACCAAACGGGGAAGCCTGAATGTCCAAAGCCGCCGAGATCGACATCGTCTCCGTTTCGAAAGTGTACGGAACGACGACTGCCGTCGAGGCCATCAGCCTGAAAATACCGGCAGGCACCTATTGCTGCCTGCTTGGCCCCTCCGGCTGCGGCAAGACCTCGACGCTGCGCATGATCGCCGGCCACGAAAGCATTTCGTCGGGCGATGTCCGCCTCGGCAACATTGTCGTCACCGACCTGCCGCCGGCAAAGCGTGGCACGGCGATGATGTTCCAGTCCTATGCGCTGTTTCCGCATCTCGACCTTGTCGACAATGTCGCCTTCAGCCTGAAGATGAAGGGCGTCGACAAGGAGCAGCGCCGTGCCAAGGCGCTCGACATGCTCAAGCTGATGCAGATGGAGGCCTATGCGACGCGCCGGCCGGCGCAGCTTTCCGGCGGCCAGCAGCAGCGTGTTGCACTCGCCCGCGCTCTGATCACCGATCCCGAGGCGCTGCTGCTCGACGAGCCGCTGTCGGCACTCGACCCGTTCCTGAAGATACGCATGCGCGCCGAGCTGAAGAAATTGCAGACCTCGCTCGGCATCACCTTTGTCCACGTCACCCACAGTCAGGAGGAGGCCATGGCATTGGCGGACCTGATCGTGGTGATGAATGACGGCCGCATCGAACAGGCTGCGCCGCCACGAGATGTGTTCGAAAGGCCGGCCACCGCCTTCGTCGCGCGCTTCATGGGCGACCACAATGTCATCTCCGGCCGGGTCACCGGCGCGCGCGACGGCATGGTCGTCTTCGACGTCAATGGTGGCGCCTCGCTCGCCGCCCGCGGGCAAGGCCGGGAGGCGGGCCAGGAGGTGGGCACGCCGATCGACATCGCCATCCGCACCGACCATGTGCGCATCGGCGAAGCACCCTCTCCCGGCCTCGGCTTCACCGGCATCGTCTCCAACATCGAATATCGCGGCGCCACGGTGAAGCTGTCGGTCACCGGCGGCGGCATCGACGATTTCACCGTTATCATCGACGATTCCGACTTCTTCGCCAAACCCGTCGCCCTTGGCGACGCCGTACCGCTCGCCTGGGATTCCGAGGACGCCATCGTCCTCGGCCGCCTTCATTCATGAATTCAACGAAGCAAAACAAAAACAGGGAAATAAGAATGACAAAAACAGTAGAAACAAAGACCGGAATTTCGCGCCGTTCGTTGCTCAAGACAGGTGCGGCCGCCGTCGGCCTCGCCGCAGGCTCGGGCGCCATTACAGGCTTCCCGACCATCTGGGCGCAGTCCAACATCACGCTGCGCCAGTTCGGCACCGGCGTGTCGAACCTGAACGCGATCGCCGACAAGTGCAAGGCCGACCTCGGCATCACGCTGGAAATGACGGCGACCGATTCGGACGCGGCCGCCCAGCGCGCCGTGACCCAGCCCGACAGCTATGACATCGCCGACATCGAATACTGGATCTGCAAGAAGGTGTTCCCGAGCGGCGTGCTGCAGCCGATGGATGTCAGTAAGCTTAAATACTACGACGAACTGGTGCCGTTGTTCAAAACCGGCAAGCTGACGCCCGACAGCATCATTGCCCAGGGCACCGCGCCGCACACGGTCGGCTATGTCGAAGCGCAGGACTCAAAGACCTTCGCCAAGGCGCCGACCAAGTGGTTCACCATGGTGCCGACGATCTACAACGCCGATACGCTAGGCATCCGGCCCGACCTCGTCGGCCGCGACATCACCACCTGGGCCGACATCATGGACCCGGCCTTCAAGGGCAAGACCGCGATCCTCAACATCCCGTCCATCGGCATCATGGATGCGGCCATGATCATGGAGGCCACAGGCAACATCAAATATGCCGACAAGGGCAACATGACCAAGGAAGAGATCGACAAGACGATCGACTTCCTCATCAAGGCCAAGCAGGCCGGCCAGTTCCGCGCCTTCTGGAAGTCGTTCGACGAGAGCGTCAACCTGATGGCATCGGGCGAAGTGGTCATCCAGTCTATGTGGTCGCCGGCCGTCGCTGCCGTGCGCTCCAAAGGCATCGCATGCCGCTTCCAGCCGCTCAAGGAGGGCTATCGCTCATGGGGCGGCGGCCTTGGCCTTGCCGCCCATCTCAAGGGCGCCGAGCTCGACGCCGCCTACGAATACATCAACTGGTATACGTCGGGCTGGGTCGGCGGCTATCTCAACCGCCAGGGCTACTATTCCGCCAATATGGTCTCGGCCAAGAAGTTCATGTCCGAGGACGAATGGGGCTACTGGATCGAAGGCAAGCCGGCCAAGGGCGAGATCAAGGCGCCGGACGGCACCGTCATGGAAAAGGCCGGCGCCGTGCGCGACGGCGGCTCGTTCGAAGAGCGTATGGGCAAAGTCGCCTGCTGGAACTCGGTCATGGACGAGGACCGCTACATGGTGAAGCGCTGGAACGAATTCATCGCGGCGTAGAGCGGACGCGTTCACTGTGATGTTGCGATCCTTCGCGCCCCCCTCTGTCCTGCCGGACATCTCCCCCACTTGGGGGGAGATTGGCAGCGTCATGGCCGGCTCTTCGTTAGCAACGTTGGAGTTTGGCGAAGGCCGTTATGAGAGTTCGATCTCCCCGCTCGTGGGGGAGATGTCCGGCAGGACAGAGGGGGGCGCGAAGGATCGCAAGTCATCGCGATCACGCGGAGGATTTTCCCAATGACAGTCGCGCTCGAACGCCCCGCCATCGCAGCAGCCAAGCCCGCCAGACGCCGCCGCGTCTCCCTTGGCGCCGTCACGCCCTATTTGCAATCGGCGCCGCTGGCGGTCATCCTCGGTGCGTTCCTGCTCTTGCCAATCATCATGATCGCCGTCGTCTCCTTCTGGGACTACGACTTCGCCGCCATGTATCCGGATTTCCTGACGACGAACTATTTCGACGTGCTGGGATCATGGGTCACCTGGAAGACCTATCTCAGCACCATCAAATTCGCTGCCATCGTCTGGGCCCTGACCTTGTTCATCGGCTTCTGGGTGGCCTATTTCCTCGCCTTCCATATCCGCACCACCGCCATGCAGATGGTGCTGTTCCTTGTCTGCACGGTGCCGTTCCTGACCTCCAACATCATCCGCATGATCTCGTGGATCCCGGTGCTTGGCCGCAACGGGTTGATCAACTCGGCGCTGGTGCAGTTGGGGCTGGTGCCAAAACCCATCGAATGGCTGCTCTATTCGGAATTCGCCGTGGTGTTGGCCATGGTGCATCTCTACACGCTGTTCATGGTAACGCCGATCTTCAACACGTTGATGCGCATCGACCGCTCGCTGGTTGAGGCCGCGCGCGATGCCGGCGCGTCCGGCTGGCAGGTCTTGTGGAACGTCGTCATCCCGCTGGCCAAGCCCGGCATGGCGATCGGCACCATCTTCGTCGTCACGCTGGTGATGGCCGATTTCTCCACCGTGCAGGTGATGTCGGGCGGCCAGAGCGCGTCGGTCGCACTGATGATGAAGAACCAGATGTCGCTGCTGCAGTATCCCGCAGCCGCCGCCAATGCCGTGGTGTTGCTGGTGTTGGTGCTCTTGATGGTCGCCGGCATCCTGCGCATCGTCGATATCCGCAAGGAGCTCTGAGGTGAGCCACGAAAAACGCACCCTCGATTTCTATGTGCTTGCGGTCTTCTTCACTCTGTTCGTGCTGTTCCTCTATGGCCCGCTGTCGGCGATCCTGATCCTTTCTTTCCAAGGCGAGACCGGCGGCCTCACCTTCCCGCTCAATGGCATGTCGCTGCACTGGTTCGCCAATCTGTTCGAGCGCCAGGCGGTCGGCGATTTCGGCGGCAGCTTCAAGCGCTCGCTCGTGCTCGGCCTCATGGTGATGATCGTCACCGTCGTCGTGTCGCTGCTGGCAGGGCTCGCTTTCCGGCAAAAATTTCGTGGCGCCACCGCTTTGTTCTACCTGGCGGTCGCCAGCCTCGTCGTACCCTCGATCATCATTTCGCTCGGCATCGGCGTCGTCTTCCAGCAGGTCGGCTTCCGCCCGGCCTGGTACACATCGGCCTTCGGCGCGCACCTGACCTGGACCTTGCCCTTCGGCGTGCTCATCATGTTCGCCGTCTTCAACCGCTTCTCGCCCGCCTATGAGGAAGCAGCGCGTGACCTGGGCGCCAACTCCTGGCAGACCTTCGCCCATGTCGTGCTGCCGATGATCGCGCCGAGCCTGATCGGCGTCGGCCTGTTCGGCTTCACGCTGTCCTATGACGAGTTCGCCCGCACGCTGATGACGTCGGGCACCTTCAACACGCTGCCGCTCGAGATCTACGGCATGACCACCAATGTCACGACGCCGGTGCTCTATGCGCTGGGCACGGTGACCACCGTGTTCTCCTTCCTGGTGATCCTGGCCACACTGGGCGCCATCCTCTATGTCGGCCGCAAGCGGGCCAGGGTTTGATCGTGCAGATACTGGTGGTGAACCCCAACACGACGGCGAGCATGACCGAGACGATCGCGGCGGCGGCGCGCGCCGTTGCCGGCGCCGGGACCGAGGTGATCGCGGTCACCTCCTCGATGGGTCCTGCCTCGATCGAGGGCTATTATGACGAGGCATTGGCCGTGCCCGGCCTTTTGATGGAGATCGCCGCCGGCGAACGTGCCGGGGCTCAGGCCGCCATCATCGCCTGCTTCGACGATACCGGCCTGGATGCGGCACGCGCCATGGCCTCCATTCCGGTCATCGGCATCTGCGAGGCCGCACTCAGTGTCGCCTCCTACATTGCCCAGCGCTTCACAGTGGTGACGACCACCGAACGCTCGCGTGTCCCTGTCGAGGGGCTGGTGCACCGCTACGGCATGGCCGGGCGTGCCCGCGTGCGCGCCGCCGACATTCCCGTACTCTCGCTTGAAGACGCTGCTTCCGGCGCTGTCGAGAAACTGCGCGCCGAGATCGCCCGCGCCATAGCGGAAGACCGCGCCGAGGCCATCGTGCTCGGCTGCGCCGGCATGGCCGACCTGGCACACCGGCTGCAGCAAGAGTTCGACCTGCCCGTCATCGACGGCGTCGGCGCCGCCCTCAAACAGGCCGAGGCGCTGATCGCATTGGGCCTGTCGACCTCGAAGCGCGGCTCCTATGCCAGTCCGCTGGCCAAGCCCTATCGCGGCGTGCTGAAATCCTTCTCGCCGGGGGTGGTCGCCGCGGAGTGAACGCTATGAAGCCTACCGTCCGCGCATTGTCTCCGCCGGAACTGACCGTTCTCATCGACTGGGCGGCGGCTGAAGGCTGGAACCCTGGCCTTGATGATGCCGCCGCGTTCCGGCCAACCGATCCTGAAGGGTTCATCGGCGCTTTTGTCGACAACGAGATGACCGCCGCCATCTCGGCTGTCGCCTATGGCGGCAACTTCGGTTTCATCGGTCTCTACATCTGCCGACCAGACATGCGCGGCAAAGGCCATGGCAAAGCAGTCTGGAATGCGGGCATGGCCAGGCTGGCCGGCCGAACGGTCGGCCTCGACGGGGTCGCCGCGCAGCTGGCGAATTATCGCCGCACGGGATTCAGCTCGGCGTACGAAACCATCCGCTTCAGCGGCCGTATCGCGACCCCGCCCGTCCGAAGCGAAGGGGTGCGCATGATAACCACGCAACTCGTGCCCGACATCATCGTCTATGACGCCCGCTGTTTCCCCGCGCCTCGACGAGCCTTCCTGCACCGCTGGGCGCAGCCGCCGCATTGCGGGTTCGCCGCGATCAGTTCACTCGGCACCATAGGCTACGCCGTGGCTCGTCCCTGCCGTTCGGGTTACAAGATCGGCCCGCTGTTTGCCGACGACACCGAGACGGCGATGCAGCTCATGGGCAGTCTGGCTGCCGCATGCGAAGGTGGCGACCTGCATATCGACGTTCCTGCCGAAAATTTCGATTTCACCACGGCGCTTTCAGCAATTGGTTTCAGCCCGACCTTCACCACCACGCGCATGTACAAGGGCCCGCCTCCGAAGGTCGACTCGCGCCGAATATTTGGCGTGACGACCCTGGAGTTGGGGTAGATCCCGGCGCCGACTGACAGGCTTGGTTTTTCGGGAGCCGGCGGGCGATGGACGAGCCGATCCGTAGTAGCGCCGCCTAAGTCGAATTGTCTGATGTCTCAGGCGGCGCTACGTCGTCCCGGCACGGGGTTACCCGGCGTCTCGTGGCCGATCGGCGTCACCAGAGTGAGGTCGGGATAGCCGCTTTCGATCAGCTCGACGGCGGCCTGCGCCACCTCATCGTCCGCCTGCAGCATGGACATGAAGACCTCGGTGCTGTCGCCGACCAGTCGGCTGATGCCTTGCGCATCGGCCGGTCCGCATTCGACGATGACCAGATCATAGGCGGTGGTCAGCGACTGCATGATGATCGGCAGCCGGTCGGCGGCGCGCATGGCGCGAACCGGATCGGCGGTGCCGACGGGAACGACATGGCAGTCCGAATAGAGGTCGGCGTGGATGACGTCGCTGAACTGCGCTTCCGAAGCCAGCAGATTGGTGATGCCGGGGAAAAGTCCGCTGTCCAGCATCGGCCGCGAGGCGGCACCTGACGCCGTGAGATCGAGCAGCAGCACGCGCAGGCCAGCGTCGGAGACTTCGCGCGCTACCAGCACTGCCGATGCAGCCGCCTCATCGCCTTCGGGCGACACGAAGATGGCGCGCGCAGCACCGCTGGCGATCAGCTTTTCCGCCGCCTTCTCGACATCGATCTCGCCAAGGCTGGAGCGGACAGGTTCGGCTTGCGGTTCGGAACCGGCAGCCGCTGCTCCTTCCAGCACTGAAGGAGCCGGCTCGGGCTCTGGCACCAGTTCAGACTCCACGGTCGTCGGCTGATCGTCCACTTCCACGACCTCAGGAGCCGGTTCCGGGTGGACGACCGGCGCCGACATTGCCGACATCGCAACCTGCTCGATACGCTCGAAGCGCGCCCCTGGGGCCGGACGCATGGCGCGGCCGGAAAACAGCTCCTGCAGCAGCGTGATGACCGACATCAGCAGCAGCGAGCCGACTAAGGCGGCGCCGACGATCGGCACGAGCTTGGGGAAATAGGGTTCCGACGGCACGCGCGCCTCGGAAAACACGCTGGCATCGACCGGCAGGTAATTCTTGCGCGAGGACACTTCGCGGAAGCTCGCCATATAGGATTCAAGCTGCTGGCGCCGGACGTTCGCCTCGCGCTGCAGCGCATCCAGCTGGACCTGCTCCTCGCCGGCCCGCGACGACGCCGCTTTCAGCTTGTTGACGTCCGATATCAGCTGGTTTTCGCGCGCCTGGGCGGTCTGCGCCTGCGTCAGCAACCCGCGCATGATTTTTTGCGCTTCGTTGCGGATCTGGCCGTCGAGATCGGCAAGCTGCGACCTCATCGCCCGCAGGCGGGGATGGTTGTCGAGCAAGGTGGTGGAAAGATCGGCGATGTTGGTTCTGAGCTCGATCTGACGCTCACGCAGCCGCTGGATCAGATCGGAAGACAGCACTTCGGGTACAGCGTCCAGCGAACCGCCATTCTGCAAAGCCTGGCGCACCCTTTCGGCCGTCGCCTCGGCCGAAGCGCGGCTGGCGCGCACACGCGACAGTTCGGTCGATAGCTCGGACAATTGCTGTGTCGCCAGCACCGAATTGTTGCCGCCCATCAACAGGTCCGACTGGGCGGAACGGAAGGCCGCGACCTTGGCCTCTGCATCCCTGACCTGCTTCTGCAGATCGTCGATTTCCGGCCCGAGGAAGGCGGTCGCGGCGGCGTTCGACTTGGTCTTGGCGTCCGCCTGATAGGCCAGGTAGGCCTTGGCGATGGCGTTCGGAATGTCAGCGGCAAGCTGGGGATCTTCAGAGGAAAATTCGACGGCGATGACGCGGGTCTTTTCCACGCCATAAACATTGAGCTTGTCGCGCATCTTCGTCAGCACGCGCTCTTCGAGCGGAATTTCTTCCGGATCGCTCTTCAGCCCGGCAATGACCAGGAGCCGGGTGACCGGCGACATGCCGAGCGCATAGTTGAACTCGGGCTTGTCGCCCAGCTTAAGGTCGGCAGCCACCTGCTTGAGAATGTCGGACGAGGAAATGACCTGAACCTCGGTTGCTACACCTTCCGCATCGAGCACAGGTTTGTCGTCTTCATTGGTGCCGGCAGGCCGCGTATAGGCCGATTCGCTCAACTGGATTTTCAGCTGCGTCGTGGCCTTATAATGCGGCGTGGCAAGCCACGCGAACGCGAAGGCGAGACCAGTGACGAGAAGCGTGATCACAAGAATGCGCAGCCAGTTCCGCGCCAGGCTGGCGAAGAGCTGTCTCAGGTCGACATCGACATCTGCGGCCGCGGACTGGTCGGACATGCATTCCTGCTCCGGACATGAGGCTAGATGGTAGCGTAAACAACTATGGTAACTCAGCCGTTAAGATCGCGGTAAGCAGCTGTTAGGGTTTGCTGACATCCGGTAAACAAAGCCAGCAAAACTATACGGCTTTTTGTCGATTGCCGCCAAATCGGCCGCGTCCCTTTACCGGCCATTAACCCTAACAGGATGATAACGAACCCAGATCCTTAAGGTTTGCCGCCGTGTCCTGGCGGCCATAGCGACGAAGGTGTGTGTCCGATCATGAAAAGCGCTGCTGGTCTGTTTCGCGCTCTGCTGGCCGTGTCGATGCTCGCCGGCTGCTCCAGCTACCGGCCGACGCCGGCGGCCTTCCACGAGGTACTCGACCAGCCCTATCGGCTCGGCGCCGGCGACCGTGTCCGCGTCACCGTGTTCGAACAGGACGGTCTGACCAACACCTACAGTGTCGATCAGTCCGGCTACATGTCCTTCCCGCTGGTCGGCGCGGTGCCGGCGCGCGGCCACACGGCCCAGCAGCTGGAAAAAGCGCTCGCCGACAAACTGCGCCAAGGCTATCTGCGCGACCCCGACGTGTCGGTCGAGATCGATCGCTACCGGCCGATCTTCGTCATGGGCGAAGTGGGCGCCGCCGGCCAGTATTCCTACGTGCCGGGCCTCACCGTGCAGAAGGCCATCGCGATTGCCGGCGGTTTCTCGCCGCGCGCCAACCAGGAAAGCGTCGACATCACCCGCGACATCAACGGCAAGGTGATGACAGGCCGGGTGGTTACCTCCGATCCGCTGCTGCCGGGCGACACGGTCTACGTTCGCGAACGCCTGTTCTGACATCAACGTGGCGGACCAGCTCAGGATCGTCCACTGCTTTCGCTCACCCGTCGGCGGGATCTTCCGGCATGTGCGCGACCTGACGGAGGCCCAGCTCGCCGCCGGACATGTTGTCGGCATCGTCTGCGATTCGACCACCGGCGGCGAATACGAGGAACGCCTGTTCGACCAGATGAAGGACAGCCTGGCGCTCGGCATCCATCGCACGCCGATGCAGCGCCATGTCGGGCCGGGCGACTTCGCCTCGGCCTGGCGTACCTATCGAATCATCAAGGAATTGCGGCCGGACGTGTTGCACGGGCACGGCGCCAAAGGTGGCGCCTATGCCCGTCTGTTCGGCTCATTGTTGCGGGTATCTAGGTCTCGCGTAGCCCGCCTCTATTCGCCGCATGGCGGCTCCCTCCACTATGACGAAACGACGACGACCGGGAAGCTGTTCTTCGCGCTCGAGCGCTTCATGGCGCGCTTCACCGACTGCCTGCTGTTCGTCTCCGACTATGAGCGGCGCACCTATCGCAAGAAGGTCGGCGAACCGCCTATCCCGAACACGCTGGTCTATAACGGCCTGCGCGCCGCCGAGTTCGAACCGGTGGTCGCACAGCCCGACGCAGCCGACCTGCTCTACATCGGCATGATGCGCGACCTCAAAGGGCCTGACATTTTCATCGAGGCGCTGGTGCTGGCCGGGTCCCAGCTTGAGCGCCGCTTGACCGCGGTCATGGTCGGCGATGGCGACGACCTGCCGCGCTACCATGCGCAGGTGAAACGGCTGGGCCTCGAAAAACAGGTCCGCTTCTTGCCGCCTATGCCAGCCAGGGAGGCATTTTCGCTGGCCGATCTGGTCGTCGTCCCCTCCCGCGCGGAAGCCATGCCCTATATCGTTCTGGAGACGCTAGCGGCCGGCAGGCCGATGATCGCCACGGCCGTCGGCGGCATTCCCGAAATCTTCGGTGAGGGATCCCCTGCCCTGATCCGTCCCGATCCGCGCCAACTCGGCGACAAGGTGGGTGAAGCGCTGCGCGATCTCGACGCCTACCGGCGCGTCATGCCCGATACGGCCAGCCTCAAGGCGCGATTCGGCGCCGATGTGATGGCCGCCGAAATCGAAAAGGCCTATTTCGCCGCGCTTAACAGATAGACGACCCTCCAAAACCACAAGTTGTCTCAAGGTTTTTTTAGCTCTCTTTCTGCTATCGTCATCGCGGAAGCTTGTGGGAAACCCGATGAACGAGACCGACCCCACGCGCCGCTTTTCGGCCGATGCGGTGCACAAATTCGACAGTCCTGCCGAGAGCCCCACGCCCGGCGGCATGAACAGTGTTGCCCGCCAGGTCGCCTCGCAATACCGGCGCGATACGATGTCGCCGGTCATGGTCAGCGGCGTATTGCGCATAGGCGAATTCGGCTTGCTGTTCCTGTCGGGGCTCGCGCTCTACTTCCACTTTGTCGGCTTCTTCAACTATCTCGCCTGGCAATATCCGCTGACCATTGCCGCGGCGTCATTCGTGGCCGTGGTGCTGCTCGACGTCAGCGATTGCTACCAGATCTCCGCCTTGATGCGACCGATCTCCAATCTCGGCCGCGTGCTGATGGTCTGGGCCGGCACCTTCGCGCTGATGGCGCTGACGGCCTTCATCATGAAAATGTCGGAGGATTATTCGCGTCTGCTGTTCGGCACCTGGTTTGTCGTCGGCCTGCTTCTGCTGTTCGGCCTCAGGCTGGTGATGTCGAAGCTGATCCGGCGCTGGGCGCGCAACGGCCGCATGGAACGCCGCGCCGTCATCGTCGGCGGCGGCAAGGCGGCCGAGATGCTGATCCGCTCGGTCGAGAAGCAGCCAGACAACGACATCCGTATCTGCGGCATCTTCGATGACCGCGGCGACAAGCGCTCGCCGCCGATCGTGGCCGGCTATCCCAAGCTCGGCACCATTTCGGAGCTGATGGAATTCGCCCGCATCGCGCGCATCGACATGCTGATCGTGTCGCTGCCGCTGACTGCCGAAACGCGCGTGCTGCAACTGCTGAAGAAGCTGTGGGTGCTGCCGGTCGACATCCGGCTCTCGGCGCATTCCAACGCGCTGCAGTTTCGCCCGCGCGCCTATTCCTACATCGGCTCGGTGCCGATGCTCGACATCTTCGACAGGCCGATCAACGACTGGGATTCGGTCGCCAAGCGCGCCTTCGACATCGTCTTCTCGCTGATCGGCATCATCCTGTTTTCACCGGTGATGCTGGCGACTGCCATCGCCATCAAGCTCGACAGCAAGGGTCCGGTGCTGTTCAAGCAGAAGCGGCACGGCTTCAACAATGAGATCGTCGAAGTCTACAAATTCCGCTCCATGTATACCGACCGCTCCGACCCGACCGCCAAGCAGACGGTGACCAAGAACGATCCGCGCGTCACCCGCGTCGGCCGCTTCATCCGCAAGAGCTCGATCGACGAGCTGCCGCAGTTCTTCAACTCGCTGTTCGGCACGCTGTCACTGGTCGGTCCGCGCCCGCATGCGATTGCCGCGCAGTCGCACAACCTTCTCTACAATGAGGTGGTCGACGGCTATTTCGCCCGCCACAAGGTCAAGCCCGGCGTTACCGGCTGGGCGCAGATCAATGGCTGGCGCGGCGAGATGGACACCAATGAGAAGATCCGCATGCGCACGGAATACGACCTCTATTACATCGAGAACTGGTCGATGCTGTTCGATCTGCGCATCCTGCTCATGACGCCGCTGCGGCTGCTCAACACGGAAAACGCCTATTGAGCGCGATTTCCCATGATGTGCCGCAGGCTGCGGTCAATGCCAAGCTGATCGGGCTGATATCCTCCGGCGCGGTGTTTTTCGGCGTCTTCCTGTCAGGCTTCGTCATCGACGAACCGGCGCCCTACGATCTTTTCATGCTCGGGCTGATCGGGGTGTGGGTGCTGTTTGGCCTGCGCATATCGCGCGCCGCCGTGCCGCTGCTCGTGCTGCTGATCACGATGAACATCGGCGGCATGATTGCCATGACGCAGATGGCCGATCTCGCCAACACACCGCTCTATCTCGCCGTCTCGCTGTTTCTCGCGTTCACCGCGGTGTTCTTCTCGTCGGTGACGGCGGTGCAGCCCGGCCTCTACCGGCTGATCTTCATCGCCTATGTCGTCTCCGCGGTGGTGACCTCGCTGCTCGGCATTGCCGGCTATTTCCACGCTTTCCCGGGCGCTGAAATCTTCACCAGATACGACCGCGCCCAGGGCGCCTTCCAGGATCCGAACGTGTTCGGGCCGTTCCTGGTGCTGCCCGGCATCTATCTGCTCTATCTGCTGTTGACCGGCTCAATCGCGCGCATGCCGCTTCTGGCGGTGCCGCTGCTGATCATCACCGCGGGCATCTTCTTTTCGTTCTCGCGCGGCGCCTGGGGCATGTTCGCCGTCTCGGCCATCCTGCTCACCGGCGCCCTGTTCCTGCAAAGCAACAGCGGCAAGTTCCGGCTGCGCGTCATCATCATGACCATTGCCGCCGTCACCCTGCTGGTGGTCGCCATGATCGTCATTCTGCAGCTGCCCGGCGTCGGCGAGATGTTTTCCAGCCGCGCCCAGCTGGAACAGAGCTACGACACGGCGCGCCTTGGCCGCTTCGCCCGCTACACGATCGGCTTCGAGATGGCGCTCGAATATCCGCTCGGCATCGGCCCGCTGGTGTTCGGCACCATTTTTGGCGAAGACACGCACGACATCTGGCTGAAGACGTTGATGGATTATGGCTGGCTCGGCTTCGTCTCGTTCCTGTCGCTGACGCTGTGGACGATCGCCGCCGGCTTCCGCATCCTTTTGCGCGACCGGCCATGGCAGCCCTATCTGCTCTGCGCCTACGTCGCTTTCATCGGCAATATCGGGCTCGGCACCTTCATCGACATCGACCACTGGCGCCATGTCTACCTGCTGCTCGGCCTGATCTGGGGCGCGATCGCGCTGGAATACAGGCATCAGCGCGGGTTGCGGGCGGTGGCTGCAATCCGAACCGATGGGAAAGCCGCCGAGTTCGGATGACTTCGCCTTCGGAACGAATTGCGACCGACGATTTCTTCTATCTCGCGATACCGGTCACCCGCTCGGGATACCGCACTGCCAGCATCGATTTGTTGGCGTGATCGGCAAAGATGGCGCTGACCTTTTCGGCGTCGAACCGCGCCCTGCGTTTGCGCTTCTCGTCGTTCAACAAGATGCCGCTGATGGCATCGAACTTGCGGCCAAAATTCTTCATCAACCCTCTCTTGACCGGCCAGCTGCGGCTGAAGCGTCCGGCCCAGGGGGTGCCTTTCGCCAGGTCGCGATAGACAGCCATGGCGTCGACCTCGACACCGACTGGCCGAGGCTCCCAAGGTTTGCCCCACGCGAAGTGCCGCGCATAGCACCTGCTGAAAGGGAGCTGGCTGCTGTAGTTGGTCATCACGTTCCAGAACGGGTGCATCGTCTGCCATCGGCCTTCGAAGGCCACGTTCAATGCGCCCTGATCCATTCCGTAGACATGCTCGGACGCCAGCTGCCGCGTGCGCTCCAGAAGCCCCTCAGCCCTGAGCAGGGGCATGTTGAAGAGAAGAACGCCGGCGTTGAATTTCGGCGCTCCAGGCTGCATCGGCAGATGTTGCCTGTACTTTGCATCGAAGTAACTCTGCTCGTCGTGAGCGGCCAGCAACGGTGCATTGAGCGGGGTGCTGCAGAGATCGGCTATCGATCGGTTGAAAAGCACGTCGGCGTCTGAATAGGCGATGCGGTCGTATGGCTCGAATTCAGGCAATTGATCGGCAAACAGCCTGATGTAGGTCGCAAGGGTGGGATGCGTTCCACGGTTGAAGTTCGTCGCCTCCATGAATTTCGTCACGTCGATGATGCCGATCCTCCCATCGAGCAAACGCTCACCGGCAGACCGGTCGTCACCGGGAATGACGCCGGTGTGCAAAATAAAGCCGTCGACGGCGCCGGACAAATCCAACACACGGCGCGCCGCCAAGCAGGTGTACGGAAAATACCTTTGATCGGCGGCGAAAAAGAAGCATGGCTTTTGCGACACAGTCTAATTCTCCTGCCCTGCGCCTTACGGATCAAAGTCGCGAATGTCTCAAGCGAAGCCGCCGAGTATTTCAGGAAATTGCACGGCCATCGCACCGGCAAGGGCATGCTCGGCATATATCCTATGCACCTTGCTCCCATCATACCTTGCCCGCCGCCGATACCGATCCTTGTCAGGCAACATCCCCATGATGCCGTCGAACCTGCGAGCGAATCGCCTCATGACGCCTCGCTCGAAGGGAATGCGCTGCCGGAAGGGCTGGAGCCAGGGCGTATCCCTTGCCAGACCGCGCCAGACGGCAAGCGCCTCAAGTTCCACGTCGACCTGGCTCCCCCACGGCTTGCCGCCGGCGAAATGCCGGGCATAGGCTTGGGCGAACCGAAATTCCTTCGTATCGTTGGACATCAAATTCCAGTTCGGATGCATCGTCTGCCACTTGCCCTCGAAGACGATGTTCAGCGCGTTCTGATCGTTCATCTGCCCGGCAACGGCGACATCTCTGGCGCGGTGCAAAAGTCCCTGTTCACGCACCAGCGGCATGTTGAAGACGATGATGCCGGCATTGAAGTAAGGCGCTCCCGGCTGCATCGACAATTTGTGCCGGTAGCCCGGGCGGAAGTACATATAATCGTCATGGGCGGCCAACAATGGGGCATGAAGTGTCTGGCCCAACAGGTCACCTATATCCCGATTGAAGAGGACATCACAATCAACATGGGCGATGCGGTCATAGTCCGCGAACTGAGGCAGTTGGTCGGCGAAAAGCCGAACAAAAGTGCCGACATTGCTTGGCCGGAAAGTATGACCGGCCTGCGCAAACAACGCCGACACGTCCATTATGCGAAGGCGATTCTTCAGCAGGCGTTCAGCAACACGCATATCGGCATCGCGTGCGCCGAAATGCAGGATGAAGCCTGGCGTTGCGTCTCCCGAAACGTCCAGAATTCTGCGCGCCGCCAAGCATGCATATGGGAAATAGTTGGCGTCGGCCGCTAGAAAAAAACAGGAATTTGCCACGCGCAATCCTTCTTATCGGTATTGGGCAAGCCATACCGTCTTGGCGTTGCGCCGACAAGGCCGGATGCCTCGCGACTTTTCCGGTCCAACGCGCCGTTTTAACGCTTGCACCATACCCCTTGAAAATATATGGCTTTGCGCGGTCCGGAGTGTAGCGCAGCCCGGTAGCGCACTTGACTGGGGGTCAAGGGGTCGTCGGTTCGAATCCGGCCACTCCGACCAAACAAAACAACGACTTAGCTGCTTCCCCCAGAGGTGGCTATAAAGTTTCTAGCCACATTGTAGCCAGCTACGATGAAGAAGCCCCGCCGCTGCGGGGCTGACTGATTCCGTTGTACATCACTCTACGTGGAACCTGCAGACTGCGAGAAGGTTGGGTCTGGTGACGGCGGAGCATTTGCCCGTCCCTCAATAGGCAATGCCGGGTCTCGTAAACCCTCATTCGTCGTCACACCTCACATTACGAAAAACCCCGCCGAAGCGGGGTTGTCGTTCGCGAATCGTAGAGCGTTCAGGCGGCCAGCAAAATCTCGCCGGCCAGGTACTCCTCGTCGGCGGCAAGCGCCGCAGGAACGAGCCGGCTGCCGTGGACGATGACAAATGCTGCTTCGTCATCATAGATGCGCTCCACAACGTAGAGGCCTCGACCGCACGGGCCAGCCAGGATGTGCCCAAGCCACTCGCCGTCCGTTACACACTGGCGAAGGGCAAAGTGTGGCACGCTCACCGCTTCCACATTAACTGTCATCGCATTCATTCTAGGCTCCTCGTTGATTCATAGTGGCGTTTTCGCTACTATGTAAACAATACAACTGGAAATCGCCACGTCAAGGCGTTTTCGCTACGGAGAAGCGATTATGTCGCCAGCACAATGCAGAATGGCCAGGGCCGCACTCCTGCTTGGGGTCAGAGAGGTGTCGAGATTGGCCGATGTGTCGACAAACACAATAACCCGGTTTGAGAAAGGCGAGGAGCTTAAGCCTCGTACAATTGCGGCCATTCGCGCGGCGCTCGAGGCGGCCGGCGTCGAGTTCATTAACGGCACGGGCGTCAAGCTGCGCTAGATCAGGCCAGACAACCTGTGCAACTCCACAGGTTGCCATGGAGCGCGGAGCTCTGGCAGTTTCCAGCCAAACGCCAGCAAGGAGGATTTACAAATGGCGCGCACGCAACGGCTGATGAAGGCCAGCGAGATCCCTGCTTTTGTCGATCGCGTAATTAGGGCCGGTTGCGATATCTGCGCCATTGGGGATGACATGTACGTCCTCGGCGAATTCGAGGAGCAGGACGCGGCAGAGGAGGAGCTGGAGAGGATCGAGGAAGAGTTCGGAGATCGTGATTTTTTGCTGCTTGAGATCGTCGCGTATTTGAAATCGATCGGCCGGCATATCGATCCCAAATCGCCCATGGATACCTGGTACGGGAACGAAGGAAATCGCAGGATGCACTAGATGCGCCGTATTAGCTGCGGCTTGAGTTGCTTACCCGTTTTGTGGCCTTACCAAATTGGTATTTGGTAATGAGATCAATGGCTTGACTCCCTAGAAGAGCCATGTATTCCATCGCGGCATGGATGACAAAGTCTACACGCTAACAGAAGCTGCGGAACGCCTTCGGCTAACCAACCGCGGCGTTGCGAAAATAGCGCGACGGCATGGCTTGTGCATGGTGACCGGTAGGAAACTGCTGTTCACCGAACGCGATATAGAGGCCATCTTAGACACGATGCGGGCCGCTCCGGCCGAGCCGCGGCGGGGCACAAGATGGCAGAGCCATTCCGATTATCAAACGTCCATGCATCTGATGGAACTGACCCGCAAAAAGAAACTGCGGACGTAAAAAGCGCGCCTCAGCGACTACGCCAGGACGCGCTCCGAACTCAAGGCGTCAAGTTCCGGCTTTCCAAAACCAGCACGCCCGATCCGGCATGCCGCAGGTAGAATAGGTCGGCCTACCGGCGGCGACAAGGCTTTAAATCTCGGCCGCAGCCACAAAGAAGGCGTCCACCTCAGCTTCGCCAAGTCCCAGCGCCGCAAAACCAGCCGCCATCATTGGCTCAGTGCGAACGAAGGATCCGCTGTATTCATAGGCGATCTGCACCGCTCGACTCTGAGAGGCAACGAGGCATCACTTTCAATGCTTGCGATAGGAACCGCTAGGCCGCGATACGTGAACAAGCCTCCCGGCAAGTGGGACCACAGAGTCCCGTTCCTGTCACGGCTACGGAGTGTTTCTGCACCGCAACGGTGCCATCGTGGTAGATAGCCATTAAGTCATTCCCCTCTGCTTGGCTTCCCGCAGCGCTTTGACGACGTTCATGGTGAAGTCTTTTTGGTACGCTTTCAGCGCTGCCGTAACCTCATCGCCTGCGCCCTTTTGGGCGTTCGGCATGTTGATCGTCGGATTGAAGCTGACGCTTACCGCCTGGTCGCGGCCGCCGCCTACGGCCTGTATCGAGGGCACGCGCGGTATCACCTGCGAACCGCGGGGCAGGTTCAGAAGCTCAGGCCCGCGCTCGCCAACGATCGCAAAACCGCCTGGGTGGTTATCCGTGCCGTTCGCATAGCCGGGAATGCCAAGCATCTGGGCGAATCCGCCCGGCGTCGGATTGAAAGATGACCCGCCGCCACCGGTAAACATGCCCAAGATGCTACCAAGGATACCACCACCGCCGCCGGCGTTGCTGGCCTGCATGATGGAATCGATCAGATCGTTCTCGATCTTGTCGATGATCTTGTCGAGTGCGCTCTCAGCGATGTTGGCAAAGTCCTGCCAGTCCAACTTACCGTCGTCCAACGCGCCGCGGAGATCATCAAAGACACCCTTCAGCACATCGCGCTGCAGGGCTTGCATTCCCTGCGCCTTGCGCAACTCCTCAGCCTGCTTTGCATAGGCATCCGAGACCGAATTAATAGCGGCGACCTGGGCAGGCGAAAGCTGCACGTTCTGCCAGTCGGCATCGCCCTTTTTGCGAGCTTCCTCGCGAACCTGCTTGAGCGCGGTTTGCTCGAGATCGAGTGCAACCCTGCGTTTGGTCTGCGCCTCGAATGACAGACCGAGCGTTGCGATTTCTTCGTTCAGCGCCGCAGTGTGATCTCGGACCGTCTGGAGATCCTCCGCAAATCGATCGTTGGCGGTTTTAGGCGTAAACTTGGATCCGGAGCTTTTCGCGCCGCCGCCTCCGCTAGGCGGAATGATCGTGGCCTTGCGGCTGGCATCGCCGTAACGGGCCTTCAGTTGTGCAACCAATGCGTCATCCGCCTTGGTAACCTCGCCGCCGAATGCCTGCGCAATGCGAACGTCTACCGCTCCGGGCTTGTCACCTTTGCCCAAACCCGTAAGCACGTCTCCGGGCTTACCAACGAGCGACCCGACAAGAGCGCCGCCAAGCGCTGCGTTTTTCCGCTGTTCGTGTTCCAAAAATATTTTATTGAGGCCATCCATGCCCTCGATGGCGGTGAGGATTGCCGACTGCGAACTGACCGCGAAGCGGTGCCATGCGGCGTCCCAACGGTCGCCCATCTCCTCGGCCCGCCGCAGCAATTGCTCATCTATGGCACCGCCAGCGTCGTCGGCGGCCTTTTTCATGTTGACGATGCCCTGCGCGCCATCGTTGAGACCGACCAGCATGGCAGCGCCACCCTTGCCGAAAGCCTCGGTGACCAAGAGCATTTTTTCTTGCTCGGACGCCGCGTTCTTGATCAAGTCCGCATAGTCAGCGAGCAATTGCTCGGACGTTTTGATATGGCCGTTCTGGTCGCGGATCGCGATTCCGTTGGCCTTCAGGATTTCAGCCAGGTGGCCGCCGCTTGTCGCGGCTTCGCCGATATTCTTCGAGAATTTATCCATTGCGGATTCAAATTCAGAGGCCTCGACGCCGGCCTGCGAGAAGCCGAACGACAACTGCTGCAACGCCGTGGTTGTCAAACCAATGCGGTCGGCCGTGTCTACCAAGTGTGACGCGTTGTCGATCGCCTTCAGCGCCTGTTCCACCAGCGCAATAGGCCCCAGTGCAGCGATAGCACCCGCGCCAATTCCCTTGAAAAAATCGAGATAGTTACCCTTGATCCCGCTACCGATGCCGGCAAACGAAGCGTTTAGTCGCTCCGTCAGTTTCTTGCCGCGGTTTTCGATGTCGTTAAACCGGTCGTTTACGACCTTTTTCGCTTTCTCCATCGCCTTCTCAAGCTTGTCCACCCGGGCGATGACGTCGACGGCGAGCGTCTTTGATTGGTCGTTGGCCACGCGGCCTCCTTTTAGAAAAAGAAGGCGTCCTCGGACGCCGTTTCGTACATGCTGAGACTGCTGGCGCCGGCTACGGCACGGCCGATCGCGGTGATTGCCGCTACCGCCGGGTCAATCTTGTCGACCGACTTTTCTTTGAGCGGTCGCCTATTGCCGGAGGCGTCGGTGTACAGGACCACATTCGCCACAGCCCATCGCAGAAGCGGGTTGCCGCCGTGGATAAGCTTGCGCTCGAACATCAGAGTTTCGAAGTCGATTACCGGCTTGGCGAATGTAGCTATGTTTTGCGGGAACTCGGCAACGGGAAGGCCAGCACCCTCTAACGAAGCCATAACGTCCTGCGCATGCCAGCGGTCGAACGCCACTTCCTGAATCTGGAAGCGGCCAGCCAGGTCGAGAATGTATTCCTCAATCTGCTTGATGTTGATCGTGTCGCCTTCGCAGGCGGTCAGATAACCCTGGTCGCGCCATAGCCCGTACGGCGCGCCTGTCTCGTCGGCACGCCGCCTGATGTCTCGTTCAGGCGTGAAGGACTGAACGTGGAGTGCTATGCGGCCATCGTCCAGCGGTATTGCAATCGCGCAGGCGCTCAGATCGATACGCTTGCTGAGATCGACCCCAATCCACGCCTGTCGGCCTTCCAGAGCCGACAGATCAAGCTTTGAACAGTTCTCGTCCCAGATGGCCATATCCCATGCAGGCTCTGCTGCGCCGTCCTGCCAAATGTTGAGGTGCAGTTGCTGGAACATGGCGCGATCGGCTGGCCGGTGTTCGGCTTCCCGCACCATCTGGCGCATGCCGTCGATATCGGGATATGGCGGCACGCATGACAGACCCGGGTTTACCCGGTGCCAGACCGCTTCGTCGCGCCAGTCTTCGTCCTTGTCCGCCTCGAACAGGATCGGCAAAAACGCTTCGTCTACGATCGCGCCAGACGCAACTTGCCGCGCATAGCTGTACATGTCGTAGGCGACATTTTCGCGCCCGATGCCGGCCGTCGTGGTGACCACAAGCAGCGACCCTGGCGTCTTAACCAGACCGGTCTTGATGGCGTCCCAGAGGTCGCGCTTCTTCCATGCGTGAAGCTCGTCGACCAAGGCAAAGACCGGCGTGCGTCCATGCGCCGTGGCAGCGTCAGCCGACATAGCTCGATAGAAGGCGCCGCTCTTGCGGTGCGTAATGCGGTTCTTGGTATCTTGGATCTGAAAGGCTTCTTCAATTCGCGGATGCGCCTTGATGATGCCGGTCATTTCCTCGAGCGCGATACGCGCCTGGTCGCGGTCGACAGCCGACGATACGACTTGGCTACGCGGGATTCGCTCCGGCCCAAGGTGAAGCATGCACAGCGCCGCGCCTAGCGTGGTTTTGCGGTTGCCGCGCGGGATTAGCGCAAAGACTGTTTTTATGCGGCGCGTGCCGTCCGGCTTGGTGTCACCGTAGACGCGTCGAATGATGCGCTCTTGCCATCGGTCCAGCTGGAAAGCATTTTTCGGAAGATGCGATTTTGGATGGCGCAGTGCTCGGATGAAGCGGACGGCCGCTTCGCCTTTGCTGTGCGGATCCGGGATGTCGCTGTCATCAAAAATCCAGTCGTTAGATTGAACTGAGGTCGTCAGTGTCGTCATTGCCACGGGCGCCTCCCTTATTCTTTGCCCGGGCGGCCGGCGTCAGGCCAAGCGCATCTGCCAAGCGGCGCGCGGATTCCATGGCATCTTTCAAGATTGTTCCTGCCGGGTGGCGCTTGGGACCGGACTGCGACATGAAGGTCAGACCCTCACGCTGCACGATCTCCTCGGCTTCCCGGATCCTGGCGACGGCAACGCAATAGGCTTCGACCGTCTGCAACTCATGGGCGCCGATCTTTCGGGCTTCCACGAGGACCGGGAGAACGCGCTTCCATTCGGCCTTGCCGTGCTTTGGAAGCCATGGCGGCGGCGACGGAGCCTTAGACAATGCGCCGTCGAGCGCGGTAACGATTGCGGTGCGGCTCATGCGCCTATCCTCTTTGTCCTGATCTCGAGGCCGCGGCGCCTGCCGATCTCTTTTGTTTCGACAATGTTATGGTGCGCGCCTTCATAGGTGACGCGATCGGCGACGGTCACGCTGTCCAGCCAACGCGTTCTAAAGACGATTGCCGTCTCGCCGCTGGCGCCGTAGGCTCGCTGGAATTCTTCCGCGCTCGCGGTCACAAGCTGTGCGCGCATCGTCGCTCGTGGCATCCACGCATCAACCGTATTGCCGTATTCATCGATCGCGGTTGTCACGCCTTCGATGGTGATTTCCCTATCGAGCTTGCCGGCGCGCATCAGACGACTCCTGCCAATGTGTCTTCGGCCAGCAGCCGAATCGTTACGACCCCATGGCTGTGCACGCCGTCTGGATCACGGAGATAGATCGCATCTTGAAAAGTCGCGGCCAGGGCGAAGCCGTCGACCACATCATCCGCTTCCCGCACCGCTCGGCGGATCTCGCCCACGATGTTTTTGCACGCGGCGAAGCCGTTCTCGGCGGTCCATACATGCAGCGTCGCATAGACGTCGCCAGCTTGGATGCAGCCGGCGTCATCGGCCACGAATTGGCCCTCGCCGAGGTTGACGCACGGAAAGATTTCCGGCCGGCTGTTGCGGTCGAAGATATTATCGGCCGGCACGAGCGCGGTTAGCGCGGCCCTGCCGATGAAAAGTGCGCGCAGAAACTTCTGCGCAGCGAGGCTTGCCTCACTCATTTGAACGCCTCCTTAACGGCCTTGCTAATGGCGCGATCGACGCGGCTGCGGACACGCTTTTTCAGCGTGTTCACGGACGGCCAAAACCATGGCTGACTGTTCGCAGAGCGGTTGGTGTCGCCGTGGTGGAGCACGCCGTACTCCTGGTACTGCGCATTGGGATCGTCGCTGCCTACGCGCACCGCCAGTTCGTTGAGCTCGGTCTTTTTGATCGACCGCTTAAGCTCGCCAGTGTCGTCGGGCGCCAGGTATTGCATGCGCGCTAGAAGCTCGTCGGCACCCCTGTTAATGGCTGCAGGAATGGCCTTGCGCGCCTCTCTCGGGATGGCGTCGAACGCCTTTAGCAGGCTCGCCAGGTCATCATTTGCCATCTTAGAAGCTGTAGCTCCGGCGTTCTTTGACGATGTCCCACACGCCGAACGGGATTTCTTGAGCCGACACGCCGACCACTGCGGCTTCCCGGTTCTCAAACCAGTGCGCGGCAAGCATCTTCACGGCGCCAACAAGGTCATCTGGAACTACCAGCGGGCTTGCATATTCTTCCGAGATAACAAAGCCTAGCAGTTGCTCTAGATGTGATTGGGCGGCATCGATAAGAGAAGAAATCAGGCCGTCATCACTATCGAGCGTGACGCCAAGAAATTGCTTCTGCTCGTCCAAGGTGACGATGGCCATGGGCTTTTTTTCCTATCTGAAAAACTACGGCTGGTTTATTGCGAGTTTTGGGGCGCGGGTGGTAGGGCAGGAATGGCCCAAAGTCGCTGACCCGGCCCCCGTGGACGCGTTCGGCGCTACATCTGGTGTCAGGTGCCGGAAATCACGCAAGCCCTTGTGCGGCCTTCTTTGAGGCGCTGAGCGCCTATGCGGCTTTCGGCTTGCCCCATGCTTGCGACTGATCCTTCGCCGTGCGGCGTGAGTGGCATGGCAAGCACATGGCGCGCAGGTTCGACTCGACTAACCGCAACTCAGGCGCTTCGCGTATGCTTTTGATGTGGTCGACGTGCGTTGCCTTGGCACCACACACACAGCAAGTTGGATGGTGATGCAGAAAGCGGAAGCGGATCTTCGACCAGTCGGCATCATATCCGCGCTGTGCAGGCGTGCCGCGTTCGGCATCGTTCGATGCCTGGCGCCGCTTGGCGCTGGCCTGCTCGTGTACGCACTTCGTGCCCTTGGGCACAGAGCAGCCGCAAGCTGTGATACGGTTAGGCATGCGCTCTCCTGAAATGAAAGCGGATGGCAGCGCAAAGCATGCCACCCGCAGTTGACCCTTGGCCGCTCGGAGATAAAGGAGGGTGAGCGGCTGGTATCTGGACCTTCACAGATTGTGCGGTTTTTGAACTGTGGCGCGCCGCATCCGTGATATCGTTATTGAGCAGACCCGTAAGCCACGGCTAGCATGGCGGTACCCTCAGAATGCCCCGCGCCGGGATTGGTTAAGCGACCGGACGGCTTGCCGCGCGGCCCTTGATGATCGTGGCACTGGCAGCGATCGACGTGCCGCTATTGAGCGTGAGCACGGTTCGGACATAGCGACGATTGCCGATATAGCCGACCTTCACAACGCTGGCCGCGACAAGCGCAGCCGGGAAGGCGCCAACCAGGTCGGCGGCTGCAACGTCCGTGAAGTTGGTGCCGTCGTCGGATTCTTGCAGCTTGGGCGTGAAATTGCCGGAGCCGGCGATAGCGCCAGTGTTGATGATGACAGCCGCGCCGTTGAAGCCCAGAAGGTCAATGGCCGCCGAGGTATTCGTTGCGGTAAGAACGGCCGGAGCAACGGCCTGTACCGCGCCGATACTGTTTGCGAGATCGCGCATTAGTAATTCCTAATTATGAGAATGGAAGGAGAACGGGCGGCCACTAAGGACCGCCCTGAAATGCTTAGACAGAGACCTTGAGCTTACGGAAAGCTTCGGCCTGCGTGTTCGCAGCACCAACGCGACGGCGCGCGTGGAAGCGAACCTTGCCGCTCGTTGCCTGGCTGTAAGGATCACGCAGGATCGACATCGCAACGCGGTCGTAGATGCGGTAGCGCGTAAAGTCGCCGAAGATGATCGGGAACGTACCGGCAGCGACGTCAGGCATATCCGGAGCCTCGACCAGCGGTCGGCCCAGCAGCGTCGATGGCTCGCCAGCCTGTACGCCCTGCTGCCAGATATACTGCTTGGTCGTGTCCTTCAGCTTCCGCAGATAGGCGATCGTGGTGCCGTTGGCCATCCACACGCCATTCGCCCGATAAGCCGGCTTCAGCGCGTACATCAGGTTGATCAGGCCATCCGCCGTGCCGTCAGCGTCTGCGATCGTCGCGGCCGAACCGGAGACCGTAAACGGAATGCCGGCATCGGTCATGAACCCGGTCGGCTTCTTGAAGCCATCGCCGTTCACAAAGGCTACAGCCTCGAGCCGACCGAACTCCTCGGCCAGATCCATGGCGACCTCCGTTTCGACGTTGATCGCGGCGTCCTCGAGCAGCTGCAACGACACGTCGACGTAGCAGGCCGCCTCGTTTACCGGAATTTCGATCTGGCCGTACGCGCCTTCGGTAGACTGGCGAGTTTCAGTCTCACCAACCCAAGAGGCGGTCGGCGTGCCCGTGCGCTTCGGCAGGATCACCGAAGCCGACGCGGTAGCGCCAACGCGAGCCGCCTGGCGAACCGGGCTAAACTGCACGATGTTCTTGATCACTTCGGCCTGAAATTCAGCCGGTGCGAGATAGCCGCCGCGCGTGTCATCAGAGACGACAAGCGATTTGGTTTCCTCGCCGGGCATGCGCTCCGGGCCGTACTTCAAGAACGACTTGAACGCCTTGCGCTCGGCAGTAGGTTCATTGTCGTTGGCGCCCTTGATAATGGCCGGACGATTGAACTTGGTTTCCATGCCGTCAAGGCGAGCCTTCAGAGCAGCAACGGCTTCAGCGGCCTTGGTCTCGGCAGCCGTAATCTTGGTCTCAGCCGCGGCCAGTTTAGTCTCGAGCTCGGCGGTCGGATTGGTGTTTTCAGTGGTCAAGGGAAAATCCTTTTGTGAGGTAATGCGGGCGTTCGGATTGGCCGGAACCGCCACAATGCTAATTTCCAGAAGTTCAAGGCTCTGGATGGTTCGGCCACCGCCCCGTCGAGGTGCGGCCTTCCGAGTTAGAAATCCGATGCTCAGACCGCGAACCGCATTCGCCTGGATCATGCTTCGGACTTCACGGGCACGCTCAACGGTATCGATGAGCAGTTTGCCCTTCACATGAAGGCCGTCCGCCTCCACCGTGATGCTGTCAAATACGCCGACCACCTGTGACTGGTCATGCGCGAAGAGAGCGGGAATTGACTTTCCAGTCAGGCCAACGAAGGCCGTTGGTTCGATCATATCGCCGACACGATCAGGACTGGAAAAGTCCCATGCGATGCCCTCGATTGCCCCGGTAGGATCGCCGGTGAATTTCGTCTCTAGGACAAGCTTTTCCATATCCATCAGGCGTCCCCTCCCGTCACCACGACAGCGGCTTCGATGGCGGTGGGCGCTGGATCTTCTTCCGACTTGCGGCCGACGATCGCGGCGGACATGACTGCCAACGCTAGCGCGGCGTGCTCCCCAAGCGGCGAGCGCTCGAAATACCTGGTCATTAGCTTATGAGCTTCAGCCGGCGTCGTACCGCCACCGATCAGGCCAAGGCGCAACACCTCTCGGATGTCTTGGACGCGCCACTGTCCAGAATAGATCCGACGGAAAGTGACCAGCGGGCCTTCGCCCAGTTTTTCGTTCAACTCGATCAGTTGATCGAAGCCGTTGGCGTGAAGGTCGAACCGCTTCACGCTGTCGCCGAAGAATTCATCGATGTGGGTCAGATCGCTCATGCAGCGGCGGCCTTTGCAGGTTTGTTGTCGTTGGCCGGCTTTGCGCCGGTGTTCGGATTTTCGTAGACGTCGCCACCCGTGCGTGGCGGCAAGCCGAGCCAGTCGCGGGCCTCATTCGAGTTCAGCACCTTGGCTGTGATAAGCGTGCTGATCGCTGTAGCGCGGGCTGTAATGTCGGCCTGGGTAAAGTCGTCCAGATCGAAGCAGAACCGATACTCGCCACGCTCTTCGTCACTGAGTAGTGCGCGGTTGAAGGCCGATTCCAGAGCGCGGAGCCATGGCAGCAAAGTAAATGTCAGATATTCCTTCGCGGCCTGCTCAGACGTCGACCACGTTGCGCGGTCGAGTTTGCCTATCATATGCTGCGGAATATTGAATGCCCTGGCGATCTCAGCCAGTTGGAACTGCCTGTTTTCCAGATACTGCGCGTCAGTGCTGTTCAGCGTGATCTGCTGCCATGTCGCGCCTTCCCACAGGATAGCAGTGGATCCGGCGTTGGCGCTTCCAGAGTGCGCAGCCTGCCATCCGGCCTTCATTTTCTTGAGCGCTTCGTCGCCAAGCTTATTCGGAAACTGGATCACGCCGCTTGGTTTAGATCCGGCTGTCCAGAGCTTGGCCGCGTAAGCTTCCATTGCCTTCGCAACGCCGATGGCTTCGGCGCACTGGGTGAGTGGGCATTTCGAGAACGCGCCGCGGACATGGATGATGTCCGATGTCGGTACGACCTTGCCGCTTAGCCGGTATGTCGGCTCGCCGGTAACGGCGTCATAATGCACGTCGATGACGCTGGATTCATACCGGATGATCTCGGCTGGTCGACCGCTTGGCCGATTGACCCAGGCCAGGCCGCCCTTGTCTTGCGTCAACGCTTGCGCGACGAGATCGCGGGTCAGTTCATAACCCGACGTCCAACTATTGGCTTGGCCGGTTAGAAGCTTCAGCGCGGGGAAGTCCGCAACGTCGGTTTCCTCGTCGCCGACACGGCGCTTGACGGTCAGCGACATCGTGGCCGCGCTTTCCGCAATCACGGACACAGCGTTGCGCACGCCAGGCACAGTCAACGCCACGCTCGCCGGTACGGCGGCCACGCCAGCGACTGCCGCGCCGAGCAGCGCGAGGAGTTCCTCGTCCGGTTCGGCGAGGCTCTTGGTCTCGACGGGCGGCTGGGTAGGTTTAAACGGCCACATACTGTGCTTCCTCGAGGATTTGCTGGCAGATCAGGCCGATCGGCACGACGATGATGGATCGATCGAAAGCGCTTGGCGCCACGAAACTGATGAACGGCAAGCCGCATCCGCGCTTAATAACGGCAGGCGCAATCAGGAGCGCGTCGGGGTCTGGCGGGATCTGCAAATTGTCGAAGGCGGCGCCCAAGGCTGTCAGCCATGTTCGGCCGGCGCGCTCGAGCTCGAAGGCCACTCGCAACACGCAAATGTCTTGCAGCGAGAACATCCGTCGGCTGCCGCGCTTTTCGCAAAACAGCGCCGACGCCGTCTTTGCGCGGTGGATAAGAAGATCGATCGATTTAACGTTTTGGCCGCATAGCGCTGCGGCCTCGGCGCGCGTAAAAGCACGCAAGCTCCAGGCGTCCATTGAGTTTCACTCGCAAGTTTTTTGTTTGGGTAAAAAGAAACCGCCTCAAGGGCGGCGCGTGGAGATCACCGAAGCGGCGTCTCATTGATAGGGTTGCGAGATCGCGAAAAGCGGCGATGTTCGCAAACAATCACCCTCTCATATACATACGCTACAACTCGCCACTATTTTTTAGGCTGCCACTTTTCTTCGCCTTCATATTGATAGGGTTGCGAACTGGTCGCTTTCCCTACCCTCTCATATACATACGCTACAACTCGCCACGATCTTACCGTAAGCGGCAATCTTTTTATGGGGAACGCGGGAAGCGGCATAGAGGAATGGTGTGGAGTCGACAAATGACCCCACACCTTTATAGGGTTGCGAGATCTCCCGTATTAAACATCAACCTGAAGAAATTCGCCGAAACTCAATCTTGTCGTTTGGGTGCAATCGATACATGATCCTGGCGCCGATGGCCTCGGTCTCGCCGCCACATTCCGCGATCATAGTGGCGGCGTTGTCGGCCGCGAGTTTGAGCGTGGCCTCGCCACCGTCTCCATCGTTGAAGCGGATGCGAATATTCGCCCCGCCGTCCTCGCGCTCTTCGCCTTCCAAAATGGTGACGTCAGACCACGGCAGCGGTGCGGCACGCATGAATGTCTTCGGGCCGCTGCGGTTGGTCGACATCTGCACCATGGAGCCGATGACATTGTCCGCATCGCCGTCGACGTCTAGTGCGGCGTTGATCGAGGCATAGTCGTCGGAGTCGATGTCAGACCGCAGAACGAACTTGCGGTTTTTACCGCTACGCATATGGGCAACGAATGTATCTTCGTCCTGGCCGGTATATTCGGCGTGGATGATCTTCCATCTGGCAAATCCCGGCTCGACCTTGTTCGGGTTTTCGTTTTCCCGCGCTCCCCTGCGGCCTCCCCAAAGAGGCCGCTCCACAGGGGCGCTTATATCCTTCTTTTGAGAAGGGAATTGGGTCCCCGCTTGGGGACCACCCCCTGTGCTTGTTGGGGACCACCCCTGCGCATCTACGGGGACCACCCCTTGCGCATCATTGGGGACCACCCCACAGCTGCGCATCGGCTGGCCGTCGTTATTGATTCGCACCCACGCGCTCCCGCGGAACCGCCAGTTCACATCCCACAACGTGGATTCGGTGTAGGTTGCGGCGCGCTTTATCGATACGCGGCCGCTGTCGACCAGAGACGCCTTATAGCGCTTGACCATCTTAGCCGTCGTGCCTGCACCCTTAGCTATGAAGGACTCGCTGCACTCAGCCGCCATACGCTCGTTGTCCCAATGCGTCGCAATGGTCGAGATCATGCGCTTCTGGAGATCCGTCAGGGTCGGGTCCGATTGCAGGTCTTCGCGGAAAGCTAGTTTGTCCTTTGCCAGAACCCTATGCCAGGCCATGCGCCGCGCGCTCCGAATCGAGACAGGCGCGGTAGATGGCAACACCGCCGTCTGTGGTGCCGATGCGGTCGATCAGTCCGGCACGCTTCGCCGTCTTGATCGCCGTATCAATGGAGCGGCGACATGCCCCAGTTCTGCGACCGAACTCCTTGTGAGAGATACGGCAAGCACCGCCTAGAACGGTCTCGCGCGCGATCGCAGTGACGATAGCTATGGCGGCGCTGGACTGAACCAGCCGTTCCGTCTTGTAGTAGAAACCGAGCAGGAATTCGGCCTGCTGCTCCGTTAGTTCGAGAGGTGCGTCCTCAATCGACATGGAATGCCTTTGAAATTATGAGCTCAAGATAAGGGTTGGATGCCGCGCCGCGGCACTGCGGCAATGGGTTACGACCGGACGATGGCCGCGGCGCGGGAAGGGGTTATCTGGCTTCCCGAATAGCGCGATAGATTGAAGGAGCGCGGAAGTTGTTCAAGCCGCACTCCAATGCCATTTGATAGAACGAATCGGCATCATATATCTTGCCGGACTCACGCCAAATCTGACGCGCATATTTGGTCAGCATGGGCATGTCTCCTGACGAGACCTGGCCGCACTCCGTAACGCGAGTTTTGAAAGCCTCAATTAGGTGCAGCGGAAGATTCGGCCCGTAAATGAAATACCGGAGGTACGGCAGGAAGTTGTTGTGCCTCAGAATGTCACCATCGCTGTTGCCGTTTATGCGCCAGCGCTCCATTCGTGATTTTCCGCGACCGGCCGGGTTGTAGGCGGCGTCTGTGAAGTACCGATGCCGATGGTCCGGAACTGCCTCACGATCGAGGATAGATCGTCCCAGACTGAAAGCCAGTTCGCTATTCTGTTTCCATGCTTCGTGGTCGCGAACTTTGGCGGGATCGAACTCGATCCTGGCAACGACGGCTTCTTCATCGGGGGTAAGTTCGATCTTCATGCGGCTGCCCTCGCGCGTTTGTTGTCGTTTGAAGGCAGGCGTCGATTTTCAGCCACCCATGCGTCGAGATCGTCCGTGCTGTAGATGACGCTGTTTCCAAGTTTGACGTAGGCCGGCCCGGTTCCGTAGCATCGCGCTTTGTCGAGGAATGACTTGGACAGGCCGACATAATCAGCGGCTTGGCTTACTCGTAGGTTTGCCATGTGTTTACCTCCGTTGACGGTGTTGCATGGAGATAGATGGGCGTTTCGCCAATCTTCTTTAGGCAAACAAATTCAATTTATTCGCGGTCCTGATCTTCCTTAGCTCGGTCGTATGTCGCGACTGCGCCGCGTACGTGCGTCTCTGAATACCCAAATTTCTCAGTCATCCGGCGCATTGCCTCTTCGTACCGGACGCCGTCATTTCGAAGCCCGTTGAACTGCTCGCCGATATCAATCCAATGCCGCGGAAGTGCACGTGTCCTCCCGCGTGGTCTCTTCGACGGCTTGAGCATGTCGGCGGCCAGCCGTTGCACTACTGCGCCCGCCTTGCCTGAGCGCAGGAGATCGATCAACAGCGTTTTGGCGTCCTCGATACGCCCCTCGCTTAGCGCCGATTCAATTGGAATCGCCTGAAGGCTGAACCCTTTCGGAAGTGGTGCCATTCACTTGCCTCCGATCGCATCGGAGATCTTTCCAGCGATCACGTTGGCTGCGGCGCGTGTCGGGTTGACGTCGACATGCGCGTAACGTTGCGTCGTCGCCGCGTCGGCGTGGCCTAATAGCTTGCCGATGATCTGCAGCGACATGCCGTCGCCGGCGCCGACACTGGCGAAAGTATGACGAAGATCATGAAGGTGAACGTCCCCTAAGCTGGCCCTGCCTGCAATAGCAGCCCATGGCTTCTTTAGATCGGCGCGCGGTGCCTCATGCTCCGTTGCTGCTGAGTGACCGGCGATCACATATTTGCCAATGCGAGGCAGGCTATCAAGCTCCGCCTGCGCGGCTGCAGAAAGCACAACGGTTTTCTTCCCTGTTTTTGAATCGGGCAGTAGCAAAAGGCCGCGCCTTTCGTCATATTCGGCCCACCTCAAGTTTAGGATTTCCCGCAACCGGCAGCCGGTCAACATCAGCAGCCGAATGGCTCCCGTCACGTGTGGCCCGTAGACGGTCCTGTTCTTCTCTTTCGGCGCGTGCTTGCTGGCGGACAACTTGTGTGGAATGCCAATCGTTTCGGCCTCGCGCATGGCGTCGCCAAGACGTGCCATTTCCTCCGCGGTGAGGTACCGCTCGCGGGATTCCTCACGGTTACGATCGATCTTCGCAGCGGGATTAGTTCCTTCGGGCACATAGGCGCGCTTGGCGCCCCAAACATAAGAGGCGGAAAGCAAAGCCATCGCGCGATTTGCACTGTAGCGAGCCTTCTTCGACATAGCTGAGTGGGCACGCTGGACGTCAACGCGGGTAAGGGCAAAGGCTTTTGTGGCGCCAAGCAGCGGCTCGATGTGCTTGGCCAGCGTGATCTTGTAGAACGCGCGCGTTGACGCCTTCATTTCCTTACCGGCGATATAGTCCTCGACCAGCTTCTTGACTGTGCAACTGGCCCGTTCGTCCGACCGCTCTTTGACCAAATCCTTGCCAAGCGCAGCGTTCGCAATCGCCCTGCGCGCCGCCTCGCGCGCCTCGCTGGCTTTTAGTGTACCGACGCGGCCGAGCTTCAATCGCTTCTTGGCGCCGCCAGCCACCGGCCGATATTCGGCGAAATACGTTCCCGTGTTGCCTGTCGTCCGGTAGAGGCCAAACCCGGCCAGGTCATCGTCGAAGTAGTATGTTGTCTTGTTCGGCCTTGCGCCTTCCATGATGCCTGAAACTGCCGCTGCCGTGATCTTGATTGTAGCCACGCCCATCCCCTTTATAGCCACTATGTAGCCAGCATTTAGGCATAGGCAGTGTGTTAGTCAAGCGGGCTTAGGTTGGACGACGTTGGATTTCTGCCGATTTGGCCTACTTTGTGCAACGCTAGGAATGGCTATAAAACCGGATATTTTAAACTGGGGGTCAAGGGGTCGTCGGTTCGAATCCGGCCACTCCGACCAAACAAATAGTTGGCCGCTTCCCCCAAGGTGGTTACCGTCTTTTCGACTTCCCGCAAACAAGATGCATTCTTAAGCCGTCATGCTAGGCGTGCCGCTCGATAAAGAGTTCGATGGGACCTGTGAGAAAAGCAGCCTCCTGCTTGATCTTCTCGTCGCTCCATTCCCACCACCGGATCGCCAGCAATTTCGCAATAACATCCTGTGAAAAGCGATACCGGATAAGCTTGGCCGGGACCCCGCCGACGATCGCGTATGGCGGCACATCCCTGGTGACAATGGCGCCGGCCGCAACAATAGCGCCATCCGCGATGTGGACGCCTGGCATGATCAGCGCTTGGCGGCCGATCCAGACATCATTGGCGATGGTAATGCCGACGGGTTTGCCGCCGTGCGAATTGAGATCGGTCGCGTTCATCATGCGGCTGTGGATCGGAAAAGTGGTTGCAGCCCAAGGCACGTGGCTTCCCCCGGAACATTCAAAGCTCACGTTGCCGGCGACCGAACAGAACGCCCCAAGGGCCAACGGAGTGGCGGCAGACGCTCCAAGCACCTTCTTCCGGCTCACCCCATAGGTGTGACGTCCAACGGTCACGCTTGGGGGCAGCTTGGATCGAAACAGATTCCTCATGCGCAGCCAGCCCGTCACGGTGACCTCTTAAGCTTCTGGAGCAAGAGATCCGCGGGAGTCCGCCATAGACGATATCGACTGGCCTTTGCAACCTGCTGGCCGACTGGCGCCATGCCGTGCGCGTTAAAGAACGCATGAACACGCGGCTCAGCGAACTGCTTTTTGCCTCGGGTATTGTAGTGTCGGATCGGCAGGCTATGAGGGCTTATGGTTCGGCCGTTTTGAGAAAGGGCTACCCCGAGGCAGAACTGCTCGGGCGCCCAAGTGTCGGTCACCTTATGAACGGCCTTGATAGCGGCGAAGGCGTCCACCATGGCTGTGAGGTTGTCCCGGTGGATCCCGACGATGCCGCTGTTCCACATCGGTTCCTGGCCGGTCAGGACCTGGCCGCCGACGCTGATGTTCTTGCCCGGCAGCGCGTTCTGATAGATGCGATGCGGCCCTTCGCACAGGCGCATAGTGGAATGGGTCGCAGAGATCGAGCGGAAGCCCTTCGACGGGTCACCCACCGGGTACATGTCGGTGTCCATGAAAAGGAGCCGATCTGCTCGCTGCAAAAGCTCACGCATAGCCCCGGCCTTGATACCGAAATGGTAGCTTCCGCCGAAAGACCACTGGTCTTTCTGTTCGGCCGTTATGAGCATTGTCTCAACAGGATAAGCGCGAAATAGGTCAGTCCTGTCCGTTGCGACGACTATTCTGGCGGTCGGGCAATGGTGCAAAAGCTTGAGGGCGCTGAGTAGCGCGCCGCGATGGTAAAGCTCGTTCTCACCATAGGCGATGTAACCAAAAACGTCGTTCATTCCGCCACGTATAATGGGTCGTTCAATCTTCTACTAGCTGCGCTCGCAGTCGTTTTGCTCCCAGAAATCTCCTGCTGAAATCAGCCGACGATTACTACTGGCACACATCGACCCATTCGGCATCGACAATCTGTGCCATGCGCTCAGGGCTCAGCCGCACCGCGGCGTTGGTAGCGCCGGCCGCGGGCACGACTTCATCGAAGGCGCGCAGCGAGACGTCGCAATAGACCGGCAGCGGCGCCGGCAGGCCGAATGGGCAGACGCCGCCGACGGGATGGCTGGTAATCGCGACAACCTCGTCGGCGTCAAGCATGCGCGGCTTGCCGCCGAAACGGTCCTTGAATTTGCGGTTGTCGAGCCTCGACATGCCGCCGGCCACGATCAGCATGGTCTCACCGCCGACGCGCAGGCAGATGGTCTTGGCGATCTGCGCCGGCTCCACGCCATGCGCCTCAGCCGCCAGCGCCACCGTCGCGGAACTCGCTTCGGTGACGAGCACTTCGACATCGGGCGCATGGGCAGCCAGGAAGGCGCGCACGGATTCAAGGCTCATCTCGGCATTGTCCCATTCGAAAACGGTTAGCGTTCACACTGGATAGCTTCACGCTCTGTCGGCGGCAACCTCCCCGCCCCTCGACGGCTGCAGCGATACCAGGCCAGGCGGGTCGCGCCGCATGTCAGCAACGCAAGGCGCATCCCCCGTGCGGGAGATGTGTTCGGGCTGCTGCCTTGGTAGGTCGCAATAGATCAGGGCCGGCGCTGATGCTGTGCTCCCACGACCAACCGGAGAGATCATCATGCTCAAGCTCGCCTCGGCTCTGGCGCTGCTGCTTATCGGGACGGCGCCGCTGCTTGCCGACGACATGCCGATAAACGCGGACGCCATCAAATGGGGCCCTGCTCCTGCTGTGCTGCCCGCCGGCGCGGACATGGCTGTCATCGCCGGGGACCCCTCGACGGATGGCATCTACGTGCTGCGGTTGAAGCTGCCGGCCGGCTACAGGATTGCCGCGCACAACCATCCCACCTCGGAATATGTGACGGTGATTTCCGGCAATTTTCATATCGGCATGGGCGACAAGCTCGACGAGACCAAGGGCATCGAACTGACCGCCGGCGGCTTCGGCGTAGCCCCACAGGGAATGAACCATTACGCCTGGACGACAAGCGCTACGATCGTCCAGGTTCATGGCGAGGGGCCGTTCGCGATCACCTACGTCAACCCGGCGGACGATCCGAGCAAGAAGTGACATTCGCCGTTGGGCGAATGCAACAAGCCCGCCAGGGCAAACCATGGCGGGCTTGTTGAACGACGCTCGGCCGTTGTTTATGAAACGGACCGGTTTTCCACAGGCGCCGTGGGCGCCGGGGCATCGATCAGGGCCGTTTCCGGCAATTGCAATGCTGCGGCGATCCGGCGAAGTTTCGTCGGATCGGTGTCCTTGCCGCTCTCTATGTCGGCAATCTCGCTGGTCGACAGACCGCAGGTCAGGGAAAGCTCTTCAATACTGTATCCCTTTGTCTCCCGGATGGCTTTGAGGCCGGAGTGCTCGAGCGCAACGTCGGCCGCCAGCCTGGAGAAGGGTTCGTGTTTTGCAGTTTCGGGCATTGGCAACTCCATGGGGCTAAAGAGTTTTGGATCAAATGATAGGGTGTTGCCTGAGAGCCGGGACAATGCCCGCTTGACGGCGATTTGCCAAGGCCCAAACCGACCGTCACAGCATCGTGAACCGGCGTCAAAACCGCAGGCGCCAGGGCACATATAGGATCTCTGCCCCGATCTCCCAATCAAGTTCTTTTGAAGGGCCGCACGCCGGAGTGTTCAGCGGTTTTGCGCCGCTCGCGCGTTAGCCTGATGTTGCTGGCAGCCGCATCGGGCCAGCTTTTCCCAAGAGGATCAGATCCATGACATTCAAGACATCGGCCATCGTGCTCGCCACGATTTCAGGCCTCGCTGGCGCGAGCATGGTCGCGGCGCAAGCCGCCGAGGCCGTGCGCATTCGCGGCACGGTGACCGCCTTTGCCGGAGCGACGCTGACGGTGAAGACCCGCGAAGGCGCTACCGACGCCATCGCGCTGGCTGAAGGGTGGAAGATTTCCGGCGTCGCCAAGGCGGATGCCGGGGATATCAAGCAAGGCGATTTCCTCGGCATTGCCTCTGTTTCGAAGGCCGATGGCGGCAGCGGCGCGCTTGAGGTGGTGATCTTCCCGGCCGCGCTGAAGGGCGCCGGCGAAGGCGACCGCCCGTGGGATCTCGAGCCCAACAGCCGGATGACCAACGGCACGGTCGCCGATGTCACCGAGATTGCAGGTCGCACGGTGACGCTGACCTACGACAATGGCCAGAAAAAGCAGATCGCGATCCCGCAGACGACGCCGGTGGTGACCTTCGCGCCGGCGACGCCCGCCGACCTCAAGCCTGGCGCTGTGGTGTTCGTCAACGCCGAGCGCGGCAGCGACGGCAAGCTGACCGCGGGCCGGGTCGTTGTCGGCACCAACGGCGTCATTCCGCCGATGTAGGTTGCCGACGAAGCCGCCAGACACAATCCAGAAACAAAATTCTACAGTCCGGAAAAACTGTCGAAAAGTTCGGAGGCGATAGTCATGACTGCGGGGTTCACCGGCACCGATCTTGCTCGGTGACGGCCAAATTCAGCCCGCGCAGAAAAGGAAACGAAGTCATGAAGAAGTCCCTCCTGTCGGCTCTCGGGCTGGCTTTTGCCCTGGCTGTCTCTCTGCCCCTCATCGGCGCCAGCAGCGCCGACGCAGCACCGCTGCACAAGAAGCATCACCACCATCATCATCATCACAACAAGCATCACCGCCATCCCCATCACCACCGCCACCACCACAAGGTGGAGGCCAAGAAGGCCTGACACGGCCGACTTGCCCAACGGGAAGGCTGGCCCTGGAGTCCTCGTCAAGGCCGCCTTCCCGTTGGTTTTTGCCAGGCGACACGTGGAAAAGCTGAAGGCAGGATTCGATGGCGCCCATGCGCCAGAATGCGAGCAACCACAGCGCACCCAACGAACGTATCAGGCGCAAGGCCGACAACACAGCGGTAGCCAGCTGCAGGACACCCCGGGTCTCTCAATGCCGTCGGAACCCGCTAGGACGGCGCCGCGAACGCGAGCACTATTGCGATCAAAATCAAAAGCGGCCCCATCCATTTGAAATGCTTCGCGACCTGCAGCCACCATGGCTGCTGACCTTGCTGGGCCTGAAAAGGACTTTGGAGCAGCCCAAAACCAACGCCTGTCATCCACAACCCAGCGCAGAACATGATGAACTCGTCGATGTAATTAGCGACCACGCCCGTCTCCTCCGCCGGTACCTTTGGACTGGCGTTATAGTCGCAGCCGGGAGTGGCAGAAAGCGCGGTGCCAAGTGGCGGCAATGACTGCTGCCGCCACCTGACAAGAGCCGGGGGCGGACTCGGTCTTGGCTGGCCATTTGGGCACGCCACCGTGTGACCTTCGCATGGGATGCCGCGCTGCTACGTCAGCGCCCTTCACGCGAAATGCATGATCGATGCCCGCCCCGCCAGGCGCCGTCCGTTGGCGAAGGCTAAAAATCGACGTCGCAAAAAAAGGCGAAGAAAATTCGAACCACGCATGAACCTTTGCTTTGGAGGCCGCACTAACCGGCATGGACGCCGAGAAGGCGATCCCAACACAGAAGGACGCCATGGTGGCGATCCTCGATCCAGAGAAGGAAATGCTCAAATGACCAACTTCAAGCGCATCACGCTCGCCGCGGCCCTCATCGTCTCGGCCTTCGGTTCGGCTTCCGTTCCGACCTCGGCTTTCGCCAACGGCACGCATCCCACGGGCGACGGCGGCGCGGTTTGCAAGGGCTCCGGTCATTGCCTGGTGCTCTCGATCGAGTGCAAAGGCACCTATACGGACGCCACGGACAAGAATGGCACTGTCTATGGCAAGTGCAGCCAGACCGCGCAGGTTTCGCCGCAGGCCAAGATCAAGCTCGCCAAGTAATCGGCCGCAGATCAGGGAAATGGCGGTCGTCCGCGGGACGGCCGCCATTTTCTTTTTGTTTTCGTGAATTGTTTTAGCGCCGGCTGAGCAACAAGCTGGCGAGAAGGCCGACCACGACCAACCCAACAGCAGCGGCTGTTGCCGGACGATCGCGCGCCGTCTTTTCGATCGCCCTGCCCTGCTTCCTGATCGCCGGCAGCGCATCGCTGACAAGGTCGGCAAGCTGCCCATAATAGTCCGAAGCGGCATCGCGCCCGTCCTCGTAGTAAGCACCGCCGCGTTTGGCCACGACTTTGCGCAACGCGGCGAGCTCTTTGGAAAGGGTCGCGACCTGCTTTTCGAGATCGAGATCGGAGAGGGTCGAAAGCGATACCATGATTGTTTTTCCTTCTTTTGAGAGAAGGCCAAACGCATGGCCGCAGAACCGGTTCCGGTCTGCTTGCCCGAGGGCAGCGGAAAGGTTAGCGCACCTGGTCGAGCAGGCGCTTGCACTCCAGGAGGTCAAACAGCGCCTCCTGCAGCAAGGCCCGGTTGTCGCGCGACAGTTTCGATGCGCCGGGCTGGACCGGACCTTCCTCCTCGGTCTTGCCCAGGCCGAAAAAGCGGCGGCTGGGTTTTACCTTGGGCTGACCGACCAGCATCTCGTCATCCATGCCGCGCGGCTGGGCGGCTGGCGTCAGCGGCACCTGATCGGCCTGCCTGCGCTGCGAGATCGCTTCGACGGCAGCCATGTCGCCATTGCCGATGGCGACCAGGAAATGGTTGCCGTTCTCGCGCAGCAGTTTCTGCACGCCCTTGATCGTGTAACCCTGGTCGTAGAGCATATGGCGGATGCCCTTGATCAGTTCGACATCCTGTGGCCGGTAGTAGCGGCGGCCGCCGCCGCGCTTCATCGGCTTGATCTGGTTGAAACGGGTTTCCCAGAAGCGCAGCACGTGCTGCGGCAGATCGAGATCCTCCGCGACCTCGCTGATGGTGCGGAAAGCGTCGGGGCTCTTGTCCATGGGCGAAATCCTCACGCTGGACGGCGATCCGGCCCAGTCTGCCGAATCGGGTATCATTTCAGCGGTTTATGAAACAATATTCAAGCCCGGCGTCAAAACGGCCCGGCGTTTTCAACCGAAGCCTGCGGCAGAACCTATTTGCCGCCCTTGGCCTTGCTGTTCTGGTGCGAGCGCAGGATACGGCTTTTCAGCACGTTCGACGACTTGAAGGTCATCACCCGGCGCGGCAGGATCGGCACTTCCTCGCCGGTCTTGGGATTGCGGCCGATGCGTTCGTTCTTGGAACGGACGTGGAAGGTGGCGAAGGACGACAGCTTCACCGTCTCGCCGCGTACGATGGCTTCACAGATTTCGTCCAGCACCGCTTCGACGAGTTCTGCCGATTCAGTGCGTGACAAGCCGACCTTACGGTAAACAGCTTCGGCAAGGTCGGCGCGCGTAAGTGTCTTTCCCCCCATGCGACCGTCCCATCAGTTCAAAAAACATAAATCGATACAGGTAAAGGCAGAGCCTAAGTAATTGATCCGGCAAGGTCAAGGACCGAAACCGGACCGTTCGGCACTTACCAGCGAACGAGAACCGCGCCCCAGGTGAAGCCGCCGCCCATCGCTTCCAGGAGCACGAGATCACCCTTCTTGATGCGACCGTCGGCGACAGCCACCGAAAGCGCCAGCGGCACGGAAGCAGCCGAGGTGTTACCGTGCAAATCGACGGTGACCACCACCTTTTGCTCAGCAATCCCGAGCTTCTTGGCCGAAGCGTCAATAATGCGTTTATTGGCCTGATGCGGCACGAACCAGTCGAGGTCGTCGGCGGTTATGCCGGCCTGCGAAAACGTCGCCTCGATAACGTCGGTGATCATGCCGACGGCGTGCTTGAACACCTCGCGGCCTTCCATCCTGAGATGGCCGACCGTGCCGGTGGTCGAGGGACCGCCATCGACGAAAAGCTTGTCCTTGTGGGCGCCGTCGGAGCGCAGGCTCATCGCCAGCACGCCACGGTCGGCAATGCCGCCGGTGCCCTCATCCGCTTCCAGCACCAGCGCGCCGGCGCCGTCGCCGAACAACACGCAGGTCGAGCGGTCGCTCCAGTCGAGGATGCGCGAAAAGGTCTCCGCGCCGATCACCAGCACGCGCTTGGCGAGGCCGCCTCTGATGTAGAGGTCGGCGGTGGTCACCGCATAGACGAAGCCCGAGCACACCGCCTGCAGGTCGAAGGCAAAGCCGTGATGCATGCCGAGCCGGTTCTGGATCTCGACGGCGGTTGCCGGAAAGGTGTTGTTGGGCGTCGAGGTCGCCAGCACGATCAGGTCGATGTCGTCAGGCGAAAGACCAGCATTGTCGAGCGCTGCGCGCGCCGCCGCCTCGCCCAGGGATGCCGTCGTCTCGTCATCGGCGGCGATATGGCGCTGGCGGATGCCGGTGCGCTGGGCGATCCACTCGTCCGAGGTCTCGACCATGCCTTCGAAATCGGCATTCTTCATGATGCGGCGGGGCAGCGCAGCACCGGTGCCGCGCACGACTGATCTGATCAAAGCTCTTTCCTATTCCTTTTCGTCGACGGTGGCGTCGGATTTCCTGTTTGCCTGGGCATGCGGGTTGCGCGCATGGAACAGGTCGAGATCGGCCTCGATGCGGTCGATCAGATTGTTGCGCACCATGTCGTAGCCAAGCTCGATGGCCGCCGCGAAACCGTCCGAATCGGCGCCGCCATGGCTCTTTACCACGATGCCGTTCAGACCCAGGAAAACACCGCCATTGGAGCGGCCTGGATCGAGCTTTTCGCGCAGGCGGTCGAAAGCGCCCTTGGCGAAGACATAGCCGATCCTGGCCATCAGCGTGCGGTTCATCGCGGCGCGCAGATAGCCTGAGATCTGGCGCACAGTGCCTTCTGCCGTCTTGAGCGCGATGTTGCCGGCAAAGCCCTCGGTGACGACCACGTCGACCGTGCCCTTGCCGATGTCGTCACCCTCGACGAAGCCATGATAATTCATCGAGGCCATGTTGGCCTCGCGCAGCATGCGCCCGGCTTCCTTGACCTCTTCCTGTCCCTTGATCTCCTCGACGCCGACATTGAGCAGGCCGACTTTCGGCCGGTCGATGCCGAACACCGAGCGCGCCATGCCGGTGCCGAGAATGGCAAAGTCGATCAGCTGGTGCGCATCGGCGCCGATGGTGGCGCCGACATCCAGCACCACGCTCTCGCCGCGCATCGTGGGCCAGATCGCCGCGATCGCCGGACGGTCGATGGTCGCCATCGTGCGCAGGCAGAATTTCGACATCGCCATCAGCGCGCCGGTATTGCCGGCCGAAATGCAGGCCTGCGCGCTGCCACTCTTGACTGCTTCGACAGCCTTCCACATCGACGACTTCCAGCGGCCGTGGCGCAGCGCCTGGCTCGGCTTGTCGTCCATCCTGACCGCGACTTCACAATGGTGGAACTCGCTGACCTCGGCCAGTTTGGGGAATTTGGCGAGTTCGGGGCGCACCAATTCCTCGCGCCCATATATGACGAAGCGGATGTCGGGACGCCTGACGGCGACCGTCATGAGTGCCGGGATGACCACGTTTGGCCCGTGATCGCCACCCATGGCATCGATGGAAATCCTGATCACGCGGTCTTTATCTCACTAGCTTGGGCCAGGGCACATGGCCCGCGAAAGAAATACGAAACTCGCGAAATTCAGGGGCTCGCGAAGGTTCGGCGAAAATAGCGGTTTTGGGCTGCCGCACAACCGGCTTTTCTCCGATCGCTTCGTGTTTTAGGATTTTCCAAGCAAGGATCGCAGCTTTTGCTGGAATTCATTCTCGACGGGCTCGTTCGGGCCGGCGGCATCGAGCGAGGCGCCTGCCTTGCGCGGATAGGGATCGATCGCCAGCCCGAAGAACTGTTCGGCGAGCGCGCCGACGTCGATCGTGTCGCCGGAGAAAGTTTCCGGGCTGTCCGGCCCTTCGGCGTCGAGCAGGATTTCGCCACCGCCTTCGAAACCTTGCCGTCCGAGTTTGGATTGTTCGGGCAGGAACAGCGCCTCGACCTCTTCGTCGATATGGGCCGCGACCGGCTCAAGGGTGACGATGCAGGCCTGGGTGATATCAGCCTCGACGCGGCCGCTGACCTTGACGCCATTGCGCTTCCACGGCGCCACCAAAAGCTCAGCACGGTAGTTTTCGACCGAAAGCAGCTCGTGCTCGCGCGCAAGCATTGCGCGCTGCGCGGCGTCGGCATCGATCACCACCTGCAAACCTTTGTGCGGCAGGCGGCCGACATTGGCCGCAAATGAGACCGGGCTAGGCGTGTCCACATGTTTCATCTTGGTCTCCCCTCCTCACTCCGCTTTCGCGACGGGAAACGCCACGGCACCGGAAACGATCGATTCGGACGGCTGTGCTTCAAGCTGCCTTGCGGCATCGATTACATAGGACGCCAGCGGCAAGGCTTGCGGCCAGGCGCCGGCATCGGGTCTGACATTGCGCGCCAGGGCGGCAGCAAGCGCGTCGCGGTCGCTGCGTTCCAGCGCGTCGTCATAGGCGGCGGTACGGCCGTAGAACATTTTGGCCAGCCTCTTCATGCGCTTGGGCACGCCGACATCGCCAACGCCCAGTTCCCGCAGCGAATGCTCGACATCGAGAAAGAACTCGTCGATCAGCACCTGCGCGACCTCATGCGCGACGCCCTCTTCGCCGCGGAGCCGGTGCTGAAACAGGAACATGTGCAGCGACAGCATCTCGAAACGGCCGAGCGGCGTATCCGGCACATTCCAGTGGGAATAAAACACGGTCTGCCGCGCCGCCGCCACGATTTGTGCGTAAAGCGCCTCGGTGATAGCGCGGTTGGCGTTGCGTTCGCGGCCAAAAAGGCGCTGGAACATTGAGGGTGGTCTCCTGGGGACCGATTGTTTGAATGGGCCTTGTTGCATCGGCAAGCAAGCTGGTTTACCGGTTTTGCCGCCCAGCGCAAGTTGCGGCCAGCTAATGGAGTTGTTGTTGCGCGCGCTGAAATTCAAGTCGACTTTTCTGCCTGGGGCCACCGCCGCGGTTTCGCTGGTGCTGGTGGCTTCCGCGCTGTCGGGCTGCAATTCGTCCAAGATGTTCGGCGACCTTAACCCTAGCGAGACGCTGACGCAGGGCTATGTTATCGACCAGCAGGCGGTCAATTCGGTGCCGGTGGGCTCCAGCCGCGAACAGGTGCTTCTGGCGCTCGGCACGCCATCGACGAAAGCCACCTTCGACAATGAGGCGTTCTATTACATTTCGCAGACGCGCAAGCGCTATGTCGCTTTCGACAAGCCGCGCCTGGTCGACCAGAAAGTGCTCGCGGTCTATTTTGGCGAGGACGGGCGCGTCACCCAGATTGCCAATTACGGTCTGAAGGACGGTAAGATTTTCGACTTCATCTCGCGCACCACGCCGACCGGCGGCAAGGACCAGAACTTCCTCAGCCAGATCATCAAAGGCGCCAGCAAGCTGGCGCCCCCCATTCCTGGCGGCGGCGCCTAAGAAGCGACCGCCTTCCTTAGATTTTTGCTTCCCCCGAAGCGACACCATCTCAGGCGACCAAAAGCCCGCGGGAGCGATCCTGCGGGCTTTTGTTTTGAGGTCATGCGGCCGCAACACCCGTCGCGCTTTGCCGCGCGTGGCCTGTTCGGCCGCCGGGCTCCAGCGAGGCGCGGTGCACAGCCGCACTCTGCCGCGCTTCCGAAGGCGTCATGCCGAAATGCCGGCGGAAGGCGTGGTTGAAGGTCGAGAGATCGCCGAAGCCGGCGTCGAAGGCGATGGCGCCGATGGTGCGGTGTGCCAGGCGCAGGTCGGATAGCTTGCTGCAAACCAGCGCCAGCCGCCGGCCAAGCACGAACTGCGACAGCGAGGTACCCTCACCCTCGAACAGCTTTCTGATATAGCGCGCGCTGACGCGGTGGCGCCCGGCCAGCGCGTCGGACCCGACATCGCCGGAAGCCAGATTGCTTTCGATATCGGCTTTGATGGCGCGCAGCCGCGCGGCGCGTATGCCGCGACCTGCGGCGACCTCGGTGGCGTCCTGCGTTGCCCCAACCACGACCGCGACAAGGTCCTGTATGTGCTTGGCGGCAAGCCAGCGCAATTCGGATGCGGCCAGGTTCGGCTCCTGCATCAGCAGACGGACATAGCTGGTCAGCAGCAAGAACTTTTCGCCCACGCATGACATCGGCGTCATCAGGGCAGCATCCGCATTCGCAGCCATGGGCCCGAGCGCTGCCTTGGGGATGGTGATGAAGAGATGATGCGACATCGCCCGTTCGATCACATGCGGATCAGAGGAGGACAGAAGGATTGCCTGGCCGGCCTCGATGCTGGCCTCGCGGCCGAGATGCGAGAAGGTGGCAGCGCCCTCCAGACACATGAAGAAAATGTAGTCATCGGTCCCCTTGGCCATGGCGCGGGAACGGATGGTGCGGAAGGCGGTGGTCCTCGNTGGTCCTCGAATCGGCAATGCCGACGCCCGGTAGCCGCAGGATGGTCGCGTCGACGGAGAGCTTTTCCTCCGTGACGTTAAAATCCATGTCGGTCACCATCCGGCGCAACAGGTCGCAATAGACGTTTCGCCATTCCGCTCGCGGCCACATGGCGGTCGAAAAGCGCGCATGCGCAAACTCGGGGGGTCGAATAGTCATGGGGTACTCCCAAGCGATTGTCTTCATTTCACTGTCGTTCGTAGTCGAGGCTCGTTCCATGAACGGCCTCTCATTCGACGGCGGCAATCGGGGGGCAGTGGATGGCTACAATGATTTGCGCACTTGGACAAAAGACTATTTACGAAGCTATGGATGAGCTTTGTTCATTCATGCTAAGGAACCCATGGCGGGATCGGGTAACGGCAAATGACAAGACGGCTTCCACAACTGGAATCCATTCGTGCTTTCGAGGTCATTGCCCGGCTGGGCAGCTTCAAGCGCGCCGGCGATGAGCTGAATGTTACGCCAAGCGCGCTCAGCCACCGCATCGCCGATCTCGAAGCCGATCTCGGCGTGCTTCTGTTCACCCGCCATGTCCGCCGCGTCGAACTCACGCTTGAAGGCGAAAGATTGTCCGCGGGCGTGCGACGCGCACTGCTGGAAATCCAGAGCACGATCGCCAGTGTCGCGCGCAACGAGCGCACGAGGCTGAGGGTCACCGCCATTCCTTCGCATGCCGTGCGCTGGCTGGCCCCGCGTCTGCACAGGTTTCGCAAAAAGCATCCCGAAACAGAGATCGACATCAATGCGGATCTTGCAGTCGTCGACCTTTCGCAGCGAACAGTCGACATCGCATTGCGCTTCGGCGGCGGACACTATCCGGCCGTCGAGACCGAATGGCTGATGGCAGATGCGATCTTTCCTGTCGTCAGTCCCGACTATCTCGCCGCCAACGGCCCGGTCAGAGACCAGCACGATGTGCTGCGACTGTTCCGCATCCTCGACACGACGGCCGAAAATGACGAGAGTGGCGCCAATTGGCGCCACTGGTTCGAGAGAAACAATCTGCCGCTGGATACGGTTGGCGACGGCATGAATCTGAATGGCACCTTGTTGGCGGTCGAAGCGGCGGCGAGCGGTCTGGGCGTCGCCATCGCGAGGAAGTCGCTGGTCGAGAGCGATTTGCGCACCGGCAGGCTCGTCCGCCTCCTGACGACGGACATACCGACGAACTGGAACCACTACGTCGTCGTCCACCCGTCCATCTCCGCCTGGGAGCCTGCCAGATCGTTCATCAACTGGCTGAAGGCGGAAGCCGGCGACAACACCGGCGACGGTTGACCTCGGCGGCCGTCCAGGAGCTCTCATCGGAAGGCGTCGGGGCTCACGGACTCATCGTATCGGCCAGTTGCTCATCCTTGCGGCCCGACTGGTTCGCCGCCTTGGCGGCAAGCGCTGCCGCCATCTGGCTCTCCAGCTCGCGCAGCTTGGCGTCGAGTGTCGCCATGCCGCCCCAGGCGAATGTCGCGCGGTACAGCGGTGCGATCTCGGGCGTCAGGAATTCGACCAGGGTTTCGTCCTCGACCCAGACCTTGAGCACCTTGAACAGGCGGGCATCGATCAGCCCGCTATGCCAGCCCATGCGGGCGGCAATGCCCTGGATGGTTTCGGTCGAATTGGGCGTGCTGAGCAGCACATGCGAGCCGGAGCGCAGGCGCATGTTCGGGTCGAAGCCGATGCCGAGCGGCGCTTGCTGGTCCAGAACCGTGCCGCACGGCAGGATTTCGATCAGCGAGCCGAAATCGTCGCCGAGGCAGACAAACCACGCGCCCTCAGGAAATGGCGGCGACGGCGCACGAACCGCGGTGGCGACAAGCATTTCGGCAAGGACGCTGGCGACGGCCTGCGGATCGCGGGCGTTGAATGAAGCGTGATGCAGCATGGCAATACTCCTGTTTTCAACGGCGGCGGCCGGCAGAAGTGCCGACCCATGCCGCGGCGTTCCGCAAAAACTGAATCACCGGCTGAGCGTCAGGATGACCGCGGCAAACAGGCAGGCGTATTCGGCCAGTCCAAGCACAAGGCGCAAATTGTGGTTGGCCGCCCAGCTGTCGCGCGTCTGCGCCCAATCATCGGGGATGGTCACCGGCGTCCAGCTCTGCACCTGTTTGTTGAGCGGCACCTGACGGCTGACGGTGAAGCCAATGTCGAGCACCACCAGCGCCGCGGCGACGATGGTCAGGATGCGCGGCAGGCCGGCATCGACCGCAAACATCGCCATCGCCGCGATCAGCACCAGCGTCGTCAGCCTGACGAACGGCATCACCCGGGTAAACGTCCGGTCGCGCATCTGATGCATGGCCATGTACTGGCCGGCGGTAAGATCATCGATGCGAAAATCGTGGATTACGCCCGACACGTAGATGCCGGCAATAATTCCAGCCAGCGCAAGCGAAGCCGCCATCAAGAAAATGTCCATGTCTTTTCCCTGCCCGAATGTCGTTTCCCTGGCCAAAATCGCCGCAGAGGCGAGCCCGACACCGCGCCTATTGCAATGTCCTGGCCAATGGCCGGGGTATTAAAGCAGGCGGACGGTCCGGGCTTGGGTAGGATGGAACGATGTTTTGGGCAATGCGGCCCTCCGATTGCGTCGGAAACATCAAGTGCCGTGAGGTCGAAACCTATCAGCAAACCTTGACGCGTACTTGCCAGCGACCGGTCAAATTCGTATCAGACCGTGCTGGCCAATGGAGCATCACGCTGAATTGGGAGGAGCATCCGTGCCGGAAAAAACCCGGACAAAACCGACAGGCTGGATGGCGACCGGAACGGCTGACAGCCAAGTGGTCACGCCTGACTGGATGCCCATCGAGCCGGTGACGATCGATGGCGTGAGGGTCAAGGAGATCAGGCCGGTCGCAACCTCCACCGGCTATCTGACCGAGATCTTTCGCGAGGAGTGGGAGCTCGATTCGGAGCCGGTCGGCCAGGTCTTCCAACGCACCTTGTATCCCGGCGCGGTGACGGGCTGGCATGCCCATGCGGTGACGACCGACCGGCTGTTCTGCTGCGTCGGCAGCGTTCGCATTTCGCTGTTTGACGGACGCAAGGCCTCGCCGACCTTCGGCGCCGTCTGGCACAAGATTATCGGCCCGTTGCGCCCGGCGGTCGTCATCATTCCACCCGGAATATGGCACGGTGTTGTTTCGCTCGGAGCGGAGACGGCGGTGCTGCTCAACCTCGTCGACAAGGCCTATGCCTACAATCAGCCCGACCATTGGCGCCTGCCGCCAGACACCGACCACATTCCCTACAGACTGGTGTAGCGTGGAAGCATCGGCGCAGCGCGATCAGGCCGGCGGCGAACCGCTGGTTTCGATCGTGATCGCGACGCACAACCGGCCGGCAGCACTGCGGCAGGCATTGACCAGCGTCATGCGCCAGACGTTGCAAGACTGGGAAGCCTTGGTCATCGGCGACGATTGCAGGCCGGATACGGCGGCCGTTGCCGCCGAATTTGACGATACCCGCATCGTCTACATCGATCTTCCCGTCAATTTCGGCGAACAGTCCGGTCCCAACAATATCGGCTTTGCCAGGGCGCGTGGCCGCTTCGTCGCCTTGCTCAACCACGACGATCTGTGGTTTCCCGACCATTTGGCGGCGATGACCGGCTGGATCGACGCCTCGGGCGCCGACGTGGTGCTGGCGCGCGGTGCCGTCATCCAGCCGCCGTCGGCGGCCGGCAATCCTGTCAATTCGATCTTCGGGATCGGCAAGGATGGTTTTTACGACCCCGTCACGACGGAAGGATTTGGCTCAGCACACATGTTTCGCCGCGCTTCGTTCAGCCTGCTCGGACCTTGGCGACCTGCCAGCCAGTGCTTTTGCGAAAGCTCGCAGGACTGGCTGTTTCGGGCATGGCGAAAGGGCGCGGTGATCGCGACGATGCCGCACCTCACGGTGATCAAGCTGCATTCCGGCATACGCAAGGGTTCCTATCTCGGCGACAATGCGCAGGAACAGAAGGATCTTCTGGACGCCATGCAGACGCCGGACGCCTTGCGCGTGAAAATCCTTGGCTGCGCGGGCGAACCCATTCGCGTGGCAGCATCGAGTTATCTCAGGCGCAGGCTGATGGCGGCTCTTGGCATCCATCCCCGCGCCCGCGCCTTCCGCCGCAAGTATAAGCGAGGCGCCTTCCTTGCCAAGCTGCGGCGCCTGCGTGGCCTGGCGCCGATGCCTGAGCGCGAACCTGGCGTGAGCGAATTGCTCGATCGCTACAGCAAGCGCGGCGATGCCGGGACCGAGCCGGATGAGGGTTGACTGCCACCAGCGTAAATCTCAAACAAAAACCCGCGGGATCGCTCCCGCGGGTTTGTTCCTGAAGCAGTGGCGTTGCCTTAGCCGTGCGCGAGCACGGCCAGCAGCAGAAGCGCCACGATGTTGGTGATCTTGATTGCCGGGTTGACCGCCGGGCCGGCGGTGTCCTTGTAGGGATCGCCAACCGTGTCGCCGGTGACCGAAGCCTTGTGCGCTTCGGACCCCTTGAGGTGCTTGACGCCGTCCTTGTCGACAAAACCGTCCTCGAACGACTTCTTGGCATTGTCCCAGGCGCCGCCGCCCGAAGTCATCGAGATGGCGACGAACAGGCCGTTGACGATGACGCCGAGCAACGAGGCGCCGAGCGCCGCAAAGGCGGACGCCTTGGAGCCCGAGATCAGCTGCACGCCGAAATAGACGACGAGCGGCGCCAGCACCGGCAGCAGCGAGGGGATGATCATTTCGCGGATCGCCGCCTTGGTCAGAAGGTCGACGGCGCGGGCATAGTTTGGCTTGGAGGTGCCGGCCATGATGCCCGGATCCTCGCGGAACTGCTTGCGCACTTCCTCGACGATGGCGCCGGCCGCACGGCCGACGGCCGTCATGGCGATGCCGCCGAACAGATACGGGATCAGACCGCCGAAGATCAGGCCGGCTACGACGTAGGGATTGGAGAGGTCGAAGGAGACATCGCCCATGCCCTGGAAGTACGGATATTTGTCGCCATTGGCGGCAAAGAACTTCAAATCGTTCGAATAGGCCGCAAACAGCACCAGCGCGCCGAGGCCGGCCGAACCGATGGCATAGCCCTTGGTCACCGCCTTGGTGGTGTTGCCGACCGCGTCGAGCGCGTCGGTGGAGTGGCGCACTTCCTTGGGCAGGCCGGCCATTTCGGCAATGCCGCCGGCATTGTCGGTGACCGGGCCGAAGGCGTCGAGGGCGACGATCATGCCGGCAAGGCCGAGCATGGTGGTGACCGCGATCGCCGTGCCGAACAGGCCGGCGAGCTGGTAGGTCGAGATGATGCCGCCGACGATGACGATTGCCGGCAGTGCGGTCGATTCGAGCGACACCGCAAGTCCCTGGATGACGTTGGTGCCGTGACCGGTCACCGAGGCCTGGGCGATGGAGTTCACCGGGCGCTTGTTGGTGCCGGTATAGTATTCGGTGATCACCACGATAAGACCGGTCACAACGAGACCGATCAGGCCGCAGATGAACAGGTTCTTGCCGATGATGGTCATGCCGGCGACGGTGCCGACCTCGCCCCAGCCGACGGTTGCCGAGGTAGCGACACCGAGACCGACGATCGACAGCAGGCCGGTGACGATCAGGCCTTTGTAGAGGGCGCCCATGATCGAGCCGTTGGAACCGAGCTTGACGAAGAAGGTGCCGACGATCGAGGTCAGGATACAGGCGCCGCAGATCGCGAGCGGATAGAGCATCGCCGCACCCAGAGCGGCGGTTCCGCCGAAGAAGATGGCAGCCAGCACCATGGTGGCAACGACGGTCACCGCATAGGTCTCGAAGAGGTCGGCGGCCATGCCGGCGCAATCACCGACATTATCGCCGACATTGTCGGCGATGGTGGCCGGGTTGCGCGGATCGTCTTCGGGAATACCGGCTTCGACCTTGCCCACGAGATCGCCGCCGACGTCGGCGCCCTTGGTGAAGATGCCGCCGCCCAGACGGGCGAAGATCGAGATCAGCGAAGCGCCGAAGCCGAGCGAAACCAGCGCATCGATGACGATGCGGTCATTGGGCTGCAGGCCCATCGGGCCGGTCAGAATATAGTAGTAAATCGACACGCCGAGCAGCGCCAGGCCAGCCACCAGCATACCGGTGATGGCGCCCGACTTGAAGGCGATGTCGAGACCGGCGGCGAGGCTGTTGGACGCAGCCTGCGCGGTGCGCACATTGGCGCGCACCGAGACGTGCATGCCGATGAAACCGGCGGCGCCCGAAAGCACGGCGCCGATCAGGAAGCCGACCGCGGCGGTGATCGAAAGCAGCCACCAGGCGAGCACGAGCACGACCACGCCGACAATGGCGATGGTGGTGTACTGGCGCGCCAGATAGGCTTGCGCGCCTTCGCGGATGGCGGCGGAGATTTCCTGCATGCGTGCGTTGCCCTGATCGGCTGCAAGAACCGATCGTGTCGCCCAGATGGCGTAAAGGATTGAAAGCAAGCCGCAGGCGATGACGGCAGAAATGATGGTCATTGCCGAATTTTCCTCGATTGATGGCCCAAAAGAACCCCTCCCTGGGCCGTTGGTGCGGGGAGCGGATAAGCCTAGGCGGAATCCGTCCTTCGCAGCGGTGTATGCGAAACAGGGCTCGGAACGTCAAGATATTGTTCGGTTTTTGCCCCGCTTTCAGCCAAAAGGTTTAGGCCAGAACATTCCCGTGGCCGATGCCTTGCTATTAGATCGGTTGAAATGACGCTGCGTCAGTCAATGCTTTGCCCGCAGTCCAGCGAAGGTCAGTCGCCAGTCTCCTGCCCCATCTTGCGCGCCGTATAGCGCTCGATGGCGGACAGTCCGTCATAGATCAGCATCGCCAGCGCCGCGACGATCAGGCCGCCTTGCAGGACGAAGGCGAGATTGTTGGACAGCAGGCCGGCGATGATCACCTCGCCCAGCGTCTTGGCGGCAACCGTCGAGCCGATCGTCGCCGTGGCCAGGCTGATCACCACCGACAGCCTTATTCCTCCCAGAATGATCGGCGCGCTCAGCGGCAATTCGACCTTGACCAGTCTTTGCCAGCCCGTCATGCCGGCGCCGCGCGCGGCCTCCATGATGTTGCCGGGCAGCGTTGTGAGGCCGGTCAGCGCGTTCTCGAAGATCGGCAGCAGGCCGTAGAGAAACAGCGCAATCAGCGTCGGCTTCTCGCCGAAACCGACGGCGGGCACCGCCAGCGCCAGCACCGCCACCGGCGGAAAGGTCTGGCCGATATTGACCAGACTGCGCGACAGCGGCAGGAATTCGGCGCCCGCCGGCCTGGTCACCAGGATGGCAAGCGCCACGGCAACGATGGTTGCGGCGACGGTAGCGATCAGCACGGTCCTGAGATGCAGCAGGGTCAGCGTCAGCAGGCTGCCCTGATTGTAGATCGCCGGCGCATTGTTTTCGGTCAGCGGCTTCAACAGCGGCTCGAACCAGCCGGGATTGGTGACGAAGGCTATGAGAAGCACCACCAGTGCAAGCCTGAGCAGCGAAGGCAGCCAGGCTTTTAGACCGGCCCCTTTCATGCCGGCCTCGCCGCGCGCTTCACCAGCCCGTCGACGGTGACGCGGCCGAGCAGCTTGCCGTCTTCGCCCTTGACCGGCAGCGCCGGCCGGCCCGACCACAGAAGCTCGGCCAGCGCGTCGCGCTGGCTGGCGTCGCCTGGGATCGCCTCGCCTTCGGCAGTCCCCTTTTCCACGGCGTCGCGCACGCGGCCGAGCGACAAGAGCCGGAACGGCTTTTCGCTGGCGCCGACCAGGGTTTCGACGAAGGCGTTCGCTGGCCGCGCCAGGATCTCTTCCGGCTTGGCGTATTGCACCAGCTTTCCGGCATCCATGACGGCGATCTTGTCGCCCATATGGACCGCCTCCTCCATGTCGTGGGTGACGAGGATGATGGTGGTGCCGAAGCGCTTCTGGATCGCCAGCAGATCTTCCTGCGCCTTGGTGCGGATGATCGGGTCGAGTGCGCCGAACGGCTCGTCCATCAGAAGCACATTGGGCTCGGCGGCGAGCGCGCGCGCGACGCCGACACGCTGCTGTTGCCCGCCGGACAGTTCGTGCGGGTAGCGCTGGCCATAGGCCTCGGGGTCGAGCTGGTAGAGTGTCATCAACTCATCGACGCGGGCCTTGATGCGGTCCTTGTCCCAGCCCAGCAGGACCGGCACGGTGGCGATGTTCTGCGCAACGGTGCGGTGCGGGAACAGGCCGTGGCCCTGGATAGCGTAGCCGATGCTGCGGCGCAGCTCGTAGCCGGGCAGCGTGCGGTTGTCGTTGCCGTCGAGCTTGATGACGCCGGCGGTCGGCTCGACCAGCCGGTTGATCATTCGCAGCAGCGTCGTCTTGCCGGAACCGGAGGTACCGACAATGACGCAAACCGTACGCGGCTCGACGACCATGGACACGTCGTCGACCACGGTCGTCGCGTCATAGCGCTTGGTAATGCCTTCGATCTCGATCATGCCGTTTCAACCCTGCGCCTGGTGGCGGTCATTTCGATCACTGCGTCGAGGATGATGGCCCCGGCGAAGGCCAGCGCCACCGTCGGCACGGCGCCGAGCAGCACCAGGTCCATTGCGGTCTGGCCGACGCCCTGGAAGACGAAGACGCCAAAGCCGCCGCCGCCGATCAGTGCGGCGATGGTGGCCAGGCCGATGTTCTGCACCAGCACGATGCGGATGCCGGTGAGGATCACCGGAAAGGCCAACGGAAACTCGACGCCGAACAGGCGCTGGCCATCGGTCATGCCCATGCCGTGCGCTGCATCATTGGCCGCGCGGGGTACGCCGGCAAGCCCGACCACGGTGTTGGCCACCACCGGCAGCAGCGAATAGAGGAACAAAGCCACGAAGGCGGGCGCGGTGCCGATGCCTCTGATACCGAGCGCTGCGGCACCCGGAACATGCGCGGCGACCCAGCCCAGCGGCGCGATCAGCAGGCCGAACAGCGCGATCGAGGGTATGGTCTGGACGATGTTGAGCACATTGAGCACGCCGGCCCGCACCCGTTCGACGCGGTGGCACAGGATGCCGAGCGGCAGGCCGACGATCACCGCCGCCGCCAGCGACCCCAGCGCCAGTGTGATGTGCTTAGAGCCTTCCGCCCAGAAACTATCGGCGCGGTTTGCATATTCCTTGAGGATCGACAGGCTGTCCCACTGCCCCGATATCAGCAACAAGCCGATGGCCAGCGCCGCGAGGACGAGCACGCCGATGCGGGCCGGTGGCGACAGGTTGAGCCTGGTCAGCACGTCGGCGAGCAACAATGTGAAGGCAAAGATCAACAGCCAGAACCCGGAAGCCGGCGAGATGCGGGCGAAGGTGTTGCCGTCCGGCGTCAGGAAGGTGCCGGCGACACCGATCAGGATGGCAAGGGCGGCGAGCGCCACGACGCTTGCAGCCAGGCGCAGGACAAGCGGGGTTTTCAGCAACGCAACAATTGCGGCCACGACGACGACCGCCAGCAGCAGCGGCCCGACTGTGGCCGGCAGCGCCTCGAGGATCGAGCGCGCCTGACCGGGAACGATACGATTGGCGCGGAAGGTGGCGAACGGGGCCAGAAACGCCGCATAGGCAACGATCGCCGCGATAACCACGCCGAGCTTGTCGAAACGCAGGGTCATGGATGCCCCTCATGAGGAGCGATTTTCCACGTTGCGCAGACTACGCCGGTGATCGGCGAAAGCCGACGCGAAATCCGATCTCCCCCCTTGCGGGGGAGATGGCCGGCAGGCCAGAGGGGGGTGTGAAGGATCGCCAGCTTTCGAGCGTCGGCTTGTTCGGAAGCAACCCTGTCGAGGCACGCACCTGCTACCGGTTGTGAGGTCGGCGGGACAGCACCCCCCTCTGTCCTGCCGGACATCTCCCCCGCAAGGGGGGAGATCAGCAGCTTCCAGAGAGGGGTGTCTCGCACCAGCGTCACGATCAGCTATGCGCTGACTACTTCAAAAACCCGTTCTTCTTCAGGAAGTCCTCGGCAACGCCCTTGACCGGCTCGCCGCCGACCTGGACGCGGCCGTTGAGTTCCTGCAGCGTGACGAGGTCGAGCTTGGCGAACACCGGCTTCAACAGCGTCTCGATCTCCGGATGCTCTTTCAGCACCGCTTCGCGGATGATCGGCGCCGGCTGGTAGACCGGCTGCACGCCCTTGTCGTCGGCGAGCACGACCAGGCCGGACGGCGCGATGCCGCCGTCGGTGCCGTAGACCATGGCGGCGTTGGCGCCGTTGGTCTGGTTGGCGGCAGCACCGATTGTCGCGGCGGTGTCGCCGCCCGAAAGCGTGATCAACTGCTCGGGCTTCAGCGTGAAGCCGTAAGTGGTCTGGAACGCCGGCAGGGCTGCCGCCGAATTGACGAACTCGGCCGAGGCCGCCAAAACGACCGTGCCGCCGCCGGCGACATATTTGCCGAAGTCGGTCAGGGTCGCCAGCTTGTTGGTCTCGGCAACCTCCTTGCGCAGCGCGATCGCCCAGGTGTTGTTGGCCGGTGACGGCGACAGCCAGAGGATCTTGTTGGCATCATAGTCGAGCTTCTTGGCGGTCTCATAGGCCTTGGCGGCATCCTTCCAGACCGGATCGTCGGCCTTCTCGAAGAAGAAAGCGGCATTGCCGGTGTACTCGGGATAGATGTCGATCTCGCCGGCGGTGATCGCCTTGCGTACCACCGGCGTGCCGCCGAGCTGGATGCGGTCGGTGGTCTTGATGTTGTTGGCGTTGAGCACAAGCTGGATGATGTTGCCGAGCACGCCGCCCTCGGTGTCGATCTTCGAGGAGACGACCACCTGGGCATTGGCGGAGGCGGCCGTGATGCCGAGCGCCAACGCCGCGCCGGCCAGAATCTTGACTGAAAACATTGTGAAAACCCCTTGCTTTGGACCGAAATGCGGTGGCCGCATATGAGCATGGCTTCAACGCCCCGTCGGGGCACACGGTTTCATAACAATGGGTACAGACGCAATAATTTTGTGCGGTCGCCGCGATTCGGTCGGCGCCATGCTGACAGGTCGTGCCAAGCCAAAGATAGAACCGGATCAGGCGCGGGCTTTGCGCGATCCGGTCAGTTTGAGCGCGCCAAGGGCGACGAAACACAGGGCGACGACCGGGAAAACCAGCCAGTTCAGCATCTCCCAGCCCCAGGCATTGTAGATGGCGCCCGACATTAGCGAGGCGAAGGCGACGGAGCCGAACAGGACGAAGTCGTGGAAGCCCTGCACCTTGCTCTTTTCGGACGGATGGTAGCTGTCGGCGACCATGGAGGTGGCGCCGATGAAGGCGAAATTCCAGCCGAGGCCAAGCAGGATCAGCGCCGTCCAGAACTGCCACAAATGCAGGCCGGACAATGCCACCGCGGCGCAGCCGATGAGCAGGACCAGGCCGGTGGCGACGATGCGTTCGGCGCCGAAGCGATGGATCAGCGATCCGGTGAAGAAGCTCGGCGCAAACATCGCCATCACATGCCAGGAAATGCCGAGCGTGGCGTCGTCTGTCGACAGGCCGCAGCCGACCATGGCCAGCGGCGCGCCGGTCATGACGAAACTCATCAGCGCATAGCTGCCGACGGCGCAAAACAGTGCCGCGACGAAACGCGGCCGGGTGACGATCTCGGACAGCGGCCGGGCGTCGCTTGACGCGACTTCCGCGTGGCCGGGAGCCTTGGCCGGGATGCGCAGGAATGACAGGATGATGGCGCCGGCCGCCGCCAGAACCGGAATGGCCACGAACGAGCCGGCAAACATCACCGGCGCCAGCAATTCGCGGGTGAAGATGACGATCTGCGGCCCGAGAATCGCGGTGATGACGCCGCCGGCCAGCACGAAGGAAATGGCGCGCGCCTTGAATTCGGGCGGAGCATTATCGGCGGCGGCGAAGCGGAACTGCTGGACGAAGGCGCCGCCGACGCCGATCACCAGCAGCGCGAAAGCGAACAGCCAGAAGCTGGCGTGGAACAGAGCCAACGTGGAGATGACGCCGCCAAGCGCGGTGACGATGGTGCCGGTCATGAAACCGCCGCGCTGGCCGAGCCAACGGATGATGGCCGCGGCCGGCAACGCGCCGAGCGCCACGCCGATGTTGAAGCCGGTGATTGGCGCCGTTGCCAGCGACTTATCGGGGCCAAGCAGATATTGCCCGGCCAGCCCGCCCATGGAAATGGCAATCGGCGCGGCCGAACCGATAATCGCCTGCGACGTCGCCAGGATGATCGCCGTGCGGCGCGCGTCCCGTGCTGCGCCGGCGACGGTGCCGGTCACAATGCGTCCTTGCCGCGCCCCTCGCCCCGCACCCGGCGCGACACACGGTCGAGCACGGCGTTGGTCAGCTTCGGCTCGTCTTCCTCGTAGAAGGCCTTGGCGATGTCGACATATTCCGAAACGATGACGGCCACCGGCACGTCGTCGCGCTTCATCAGTTCGTAGACGCCAGCGCGCAGGATGGCGCGCAACGTCGAATCGAGTCTGGACAGCGGCCAGTCTTCCGTCAGCGCCTGGCGTATGATCGGATCGATGGTCGTCTGGTTCTCGACGACGCCGGCCAGGATGGCGCGGAACCACTGCGCGTCGGCCTCCCGATAAAGCGCGCCGTCGACTTCCTTGCCGAGCCGGAACGCCTCGTATTCGGCGGTGATCTCGAAGACGCCGCTGCCGGCCACGTCCATCTGGTAAAGCGCCTGCACGGCGGCCAGACGGGCGGCGCCACGCTTGTTGGCATGGCGTGTCGCGGGCTGGCCGGGCGAAGCGGGTTCGCTCACGATTGCGCTCCCAGCTTCTCCTTGAGCGCGATCATGGTCAGCGCCGCGCGCGCGGCAAAGCCGCCCTTGTCGCCCTCCGAGCGCTTGGCGCGCGTCCAGGCCTGCGCGTCGTTCTCGGTGGTCAGGATGCCGTTGCCGATCGCAATCGCTTCCTGCACGGAGAGATCCATCAGCGCGCGGCTCGATTCATTGGCGACGATGTCGAAATGATAAGTGTCGCCACGAATGATGGTGCCGAGCGCGACAAAACCATCATAGTCCTTGCCGCCCTCGCCCATGCCGTCGAGCGCAAAAGTGATCACTGCTGGAATTTCCAGCGAACCGGGAACGGTGATGACGTCATAGGTCGCGCCGGCTTCGTCGAGCGCGCTCGTCGCGCCGTCGAGCAGCGCGTCGGCAAGATCGTCATGAAAGCGCGCCTCGATGATCAGAAGGTGGGCCTTCTTCTTCGGGCGAATGAACGCTTTGCCGTGTTGGGATGTGCCTGCCATGAATGTCTCCGGGGGTAGCCGGTGACTTAGGCCGAAGCCGGTTTGATCGCAAGCGGAAGATTGCTGGAGGCGAAGCCTGGCCTAGCGCGTCTTTGGGCTGGGCGTCGGTAGCGGGCACTCGCTGCAGAGGCTTTCAGCCCAGACGAGAACAGCTTCGTGATCCACTACACGACCCGCGTCTACATCGGCCATTGCTTCGCGCGTAAGCCGCTTTTTCTGTTCGATTGTGAGTCTTGCGGCCATCAAAGCCCCTCTTTCGCCGCCTCGACTAGGCGCGCGGCGTAGCGGGCCATGGTGTCGATCTCGAGGTTGACCTTGTCGCCGACCTTGCGCTCGCCCCAAGTGGTCACGGTCAGCGAATGGTGGATCAACAGCACATCGAAACGGGCGCCTTCGACCTTGTTGACGGTGAGCGAGGTGCCGTCGAGTGCGACGGAGCCTTTTGGGGCAATGAATTTTGCCAGTTCGCGCGGCGCCTCCAGCGTGAAGCGAACGGCATCGCCTTCATCCTTCCGCTCGACGATTTCGGCCATGCCGTCGACATGGCCCGACACGATGTGGCCGCCAAGTTCGTCGCCGATCTTCAGTGCCCGCTCGAGATTGACCTTGGTGCCTGATTTCCAGCCCGACGCCGTGGTCAGCCTGAGGGCCTCTTCCCAGGCTTCGACCTCGAACCAGCGGGCGTTCGAGCCGCCATCTGGCAGCGCCGTCACCGTCAGGCAGACGCCGCCGCAGGAGATCGAGGCACCGATGGCGATCGTCGCGGGGTCATAGGCGGTGTCGATGCGCAGGCCGACGCCTTCGCTCAACGGCTTGACGGCCGCGACGGTGCCGATATCGGTGACAATTCCAGTGAACATTTCAGATATCTCTCACCCATTCGGCATAGCTGTCTTCCCCGAAGCGCATCTCGCGCAATTTGCGGAAGCCTGCCGGGATATGGTTGGCGTCGATGGGCGATGCAATGCCGCCCTCGCCGATCGCTTCCGGTCCCTGGAACAGCACGATGCGGTCGATCAGTCCTTCGGCGAGGAAGGCGCTGGCCACCTTGGCGCCGCCTTCGACCAGAACGCTGGCCATGCCGAGCGCGCCGAGATCCTCGAGCAGTTCCGGCAAGGCCACGCCGCCTTCATGGGTTTCGGTGCCGATGAAGCGCACGCCGGCACGCTCCAGCACCGACCGCCGTAGCGGATCAGCCTCCAGGCTCGCGGCGACATAGAGCGGCACCCGGTCGGTGCCGGAGACCAGCTTCGAGGCTTCCGGCAGCCTGATCTGGCGGTCGAGCACGATGCGCGCCGGCGAGCGGTTCTCCAGCCCCGGCAGCCGCACGGTGAGCGCGGGATCATCCTCCAGCGCCGTGCCGATGCCGACCAGTATGCCATCGGCTTCGGCGCGCATCAGATAGACTTCGCGGCGGGCGATATCGCCGGTGATCGCGACCTGGCCGGCGCCATGCCTGCCGATCTTGCCGTCGCTGGAAAGCGCAAGCTTCAGAGTCACTTCCGGACGCTTTTTCATGGATCGAATCAAATAGCCGGCCATCTGCTCGGCGGCTTCCTCGACCAGCACCTTTTCGACCACTTCGATGCCGGCGGCGCGCAGGATGGCATAGCCTTTGCCGGAGACGCGCGGATCGGGATCGCTGGCGGCGCCGACGACCCGCGCCACTCCGGCATTGACCAGCGCGTTGGCGCAAGGCGGGGTGCGGCCATGGTGGGCGCAGGGCTCCAGCGTGACATAGGCGGTGGCGCCGCGCGCCAACTCGCCGGCTTCAGTCAGCGCCTCGGTCTCGGCATGCGGCCGGCCGCCAACAGCGGTGACCCCTGTGCCGACGATCATCGGGCCGGCGCCATCGTCGCGAACGATTATGGTGCCGACGGAAGGGTTGGTCGAGGTGCGGCCGGCATTTCTGCGCGAGAGCCTCAGCGCCGCGGCCATGAAGCGGCGATCGAGGGCCTGCTGATCGGCCTTCCCTGACGTTTGGCTTGCCATGCTCAGCCGGCGTCCTCTTCGCTCTTCAGCTCGTCGCCTTTGAGTTCGTCACCTTTGAGCTCACCCAGCACGTCATGGAAGTCCTTGGCCTCACGGAAATTGCGATAGACCGAGGCGAAGCGGACATAGGCGACGTCGTCGAGCGACTTCAGCGCTTCCATGACGAGCCGGCCGACCTCGCCCGAGGCGATTTCAGTCTCGCCGGAGCTTTCGAGCTGGCGCACGATGCCGGTGACGGCGCGGTCGATGCGCTCGGGATCGACATTGCGCTTGCGCACCGCGATCTCCACCGAACGCAAGAGCTTGTCGCGGTCGAACGGCACCTTTCTGCCGGACTTCTTCACCACCACGAGGTCGCGCAACTGGACGCGCTCGAAAGTGGTGAAACGGCCACCGCAATCGGGACAGACGCGCCGCCGGCGGATCGCCGCGCCATCCTCGGCGGGGCGCGAATCCTTCACCTGCGTATCTTCAGACTGGCAATAGGGACAGCGCATGGAGAGCCTTCAGGTTGGCGATTCTGGCGGAACGATAGGCTTAGAGGTTTTTGCCGGGACGGCAAAGGTTCGGCAACGGCCGCTCGCGCCCTCAGAGATAGCGAGGCGGGAGGAAAATTGCCAGCCGCGCCAGATATGTCAGGGCGCGACGTCCTTGGTCGGGAAGCCGCAGGACGTTCCGAGGTTGCGGTAGGCCTTGGTGAAGCCGTCCATAGGGATGCTGGCGACGGCTTGCTTGCCGAACGTCACGTCGAGCGAGATGACCTGGCGCATGGCCCGCAACAAAGCGAGACTGGTCTTGGCCTGGTTGTCGACGGTCCAGCTCGGGCGGCCGGCATCATTGGAATAGACGGTCGCGGAAACCTTGACGCCGGGGTCACCGAAGGTCGCGGCGATCTTCTTGCCGGTCGGCAGCTCCTTGTTGGCGATGGTGAACATGATCGCCGGATAGGCATCGGGCGGCAGGGCGTCGCCGGTCGAGATCGAAAGCGTCAGCGTGCCGGCATTGCCGTTGCCGTCGACAAAGGCTGTCGAGGCCGCACAGGTCTTGTGCGAATCCTGGCCGGTGTCGAGCGCATCGATGATGGTGGTCCACCTGCCAAAGGTGTTGGTGGCCGGGATATCCGTGCCCGGCTGCGTCTGCTCCTGGGCGATCGCGCCTGACGCGGTGAAAGCGGCAAGCAAGCCGAGGAAGGCCAGAACGGCAGGATGGAACATGCGCATCGTCAGATCTCCACAGGCCGCGCCGCCCGGACAGCAAGCGGCGCAGAGCGCGGGATAAAAGACGAAGCGCCGCTGGCGGTCAACCGAGATAGGGATAGAGCGGGAAACGATCGGTCAGCGCCACGACCTTGGCCTTCACGGCTGCTTCCACAGCCGCATTGCCTTCGTCGGAATTGGCGACCTTCAGCCCGTCCAGCACTTCGGCGATCAGCTTGCCGATCTCGCGGAACTCGGCCTGGCCGAAGCCGCGCGTGGTGCCGGCCGGCGTGCCCAGACGCACGCCAGAGGTGACGAAAGGCTTTTCCGGATCGAACGGGATGCCGTTCTTGTTGCAGGTGATGTTGGCGCGGCCGAGCGCTGCCTCGGCGCGCTTGCCGGTGGCGTTCTTGGGCCTGAGATCGACCAGCATCAGATGGTTGTCGGTGCCGCCGGAGACGATGTCGAGGCCGGTTTCCTTGAGGCTCGACGCCAGCGCCTTCGCGTTGGCGGCGACACTCTCGGCATAGAGCTTGAAGCTCGGCTTCAGCGCCTCGCCGAAGGCGACCGCCTTGGCGGCGATGACATGCATCAGCGGGCCGCCCTGCAGGCCGGGGAAAACCGCCGAGTTCATCTTCTTGGCGATGTCCTCGTCATTGCACAGGATCATGCCGCCGCGCGGGCCTCGCAACGATTTGTGCGTGGTCGTGGTCACGACATGGGCGTGCGGCAGCGGTGACGGATGCACGCCGCCGGCAACCAGGCCGGCGATATGGGCCATGTCGACCATCAGATAGGCGCCGACCGCATCGGCGATCTCGCGAAAGCGCTTCCAGTCCCAGATGCGCGAATAGGCGGTGCCGCCGGCCAGGATCAGCTTCGGCTTGGTCTCATGCGCGGTCTTTTCGATCGCATCCATGTCGAGCAGATGGTCGTCCTTGCGCACGCCATAGGAAACGACCTTGAACCATTTGCCGCTCATATTGACGGGCGAGCCGTGCGTCAGGTGGCCGCCGGAGTTCAGGTCGAGGCCCATGAAGGTATCGCCCGGCTGCAGCAGCGCCAGGAAGACCGCCTGGTTCATCTGGCTGCCGGAATTCGGCTGGACATTGGCGAAGTTGCAGCCGAACAGCTTTTTGGCGCGCTCGATAGCGAGTTCCTCGGCGACGTCGACGAACTGGCAGCCGCCATAATAGCGCTTGCCCGGATAACCCTCGGCGTATTTGTTGGTCATGATCGAGCCCTGCGCCTCGAGCACGGCGCGCGAAACGATGTTTTCCGAGGCGATCAGCTCGATCTCGTGACGCTGGCGGCCAAGCTCGTTGCGGATCGAGCCGAAGATCTCCGGATCGGCATCTTCCAGCGTGGTTTCGAAGAAGGATTCGAATTTGTTCGACGCTGCCGCTGCAGTTGCCATGGCCTGAAATCCTTCGGTTCGGGGCATTTATCTATGCATATCGTTGCCCGAAACCGCTGCACGGTTCCGGGCGACATGCATTGCCGCGCCATTAACACAGTTGTTTTCGCCTCGCCACGTTTGCAGCGCGAAATTTGCTGGCCGGATTGCGCCAGAGCGGCCCTGAACCGCTATTTTCGCTCCTGCCGCCCCTGCAGCAAGGCTTCGGTGAGCGTGATCTCGGTAAACAGCGCCCGCGCCGTATGGTCGTTGATCGCGCCGCTGCTTAACATGTCGCGCACGGCGATGCGCTCGGCCTCGATGCCGGCAAGCCGCATTTCGAGCTCCAGCCGCCCGGCTTCGCGGGCCTCCGCCCGGGCGTCGTCGGCCTCGTCCGAGGTGGCGATGCGGCGCCGGTAGCCGGCGACGATGTTTTCGGCGGCGGCAAGCCTGGCGCCGGGCACCTCGCCCTGGTCGTCGTCGCTGGGGCCCGCCATGCTTTCGATGCGGGCGATGGCCGCCTTGGCGGCGCCGATGCGGGCGAGACGCTCCTCGATGGCGCTGCCATCCTCGCCCGGCTCGACCAGTCCGTGCGCTATCTTCGGCAGCGCCACGCTGGCGATGGCGAGCGAACAGATGATGACGCCGGCGGCGAGGAAGATCACCAGGTCGCGCGCCGGAAAAGACGAGCCGTCCGGCATGGCAACCGGCAGCGACAGGATGCCGGCCAGCGTGATCGCGCCGCGCACGCCCGCCACCGAGCCGGCAAGCCGCACACGCATGCCAAACGGCTCGGCCTTGCGCTTTCCCCATTTTGCCTTGAGGCCTGCCGCGATATCGCCGACCCAGATCCAGAGGAAGCGCAGCGCGATCAGGCACAGCGTCAGCGCTATCACCGTCGCGACCGGCTGGATGATCGGGTAATGGCCGGTCAGTTCGGGCGGCACGCGGCGAATGATTTCGGGAAGCTGCATGCCGAGCACGATGAACAGCGCGCCATTGTAGACGAAGGACAAGGTCGTCCACAGCGAGATCGTCTGCATGCGCGCCGAGACGCCGAGGAAGCGGAAGACGCCGGAGCCGCCGGTCAAAAGCCCGGCGGTGACCGCCGCCAGAATGCCTGAGGCATGCAGATGTTCGGCGACGAGATAGGCAATGAAGGGCAGCAGGACCATGACCAGAACCTGCGCCTCGGCCGGAACGCCGCCGATGCGATTCAGAAGCTGCAGCAGCCTGGCGGCGATGAACAACGCGGCGATGCCGGCCAGGATGCCGATGGCGACGGCATAGACGAAGGACAGCGATGCATCGGCGAAGGAAAAGCTGCCGGTCACGGCGGCGGCGACGGCGAAGCGGAACATGACCAGGCCCGAGGCGTCGTTGAGCAGCGCCTCGCCTTCCAGAATATGCATCAGCCGCGCCGGCACCAGGCTTCTGTCGACGATCGAGGACACCGCCACGGCGTCGGTCGGGGACAGCACGGCGGCGAGCGCGAAGGCGACGACCAGCGGGATGCTCGGCACCAACCAGTGCAAGGCATAACCGAAGCCGACAATGGCAAAGAAGACCAGCCCGATGGCCAGATCGAGGATCGGTCCGCGCAGCGCGATCAGCTCGCGTTTGGGCGCTCCATAGGCATCGCCGAACAAAAGCGGCGGAATGAACACCAGCAGGAAGAGTTCGGGGTCGATCTCGACATGGATGCCTTTCACCGGCCAGGCGAGCGCGGCGCCGATGGCAATCTGCAGCACCGGCAGCGGCACCCGAACCAACCGCACCAGTGCGCCGGAAAGAGCGACGAAGACCAGCACGGCGAGGATGAAGATTGCGACCTGCATGGCGCGATTCCGGCTGTTTTGAGGACCATGCGCAATTGCCGTTAGTCCGTCCAGATGGGCCTGCGGCGCAACGTCCGGCAGTGTTCATGGCCTGCATGGCTGGCGGCCACCAGTCTTCTTCTGTTGGGATGTCGAACGGAAAAGGCCACCTTGCGGTGGCCTTTCCTGAAGGAGATCAGCCGCTTAGAGCGAAGAGGTGATCTGCAGTTCGCTGGCGCCATCGAGCGCGTAGACGTCGTCGCGGAACTGCACGACGCCCGGACCCGTCGACCAGGCCGACACATAGAGGAAGTGGACCGGAACCGGGTTGACGACCTGCACCGGCGTGTTCTCGCCGGTCTTGATGGTCGCCTCGAAATGCTGGCGGTCCCAGCCGGGTGTGTCGCGCAGGATCCATGTGACGAGGTCGCGCACGTTCTGGACACGCACGCAGCCCGAGGAATCGAAGCGCATCATCTTGCCGAACAGGCTTTGCTGCGGCGTGTCGTGCATGTAGACGCCGTCGGGGCTGGGGAAGTTGATCTTCACCGAGGCCATGGCGTTGCCGGAACCCGGATCCTGGCGGAAGCGGTATTTTGCGGCATCATCCGTCGACCAGTCGACAGTCATCGGATCGACTTCGCTGCCATCAGGCGCAAACAGGCGGATATGGCTGTCCTTGAGATAGTCGGGGTTCTTCCGCATCAGCGGAATGATGTCCTTGCGCACGATCGAGACCGGCGCGTTCCAGTAAGGATTGACGATGATCTCGTTGATCTTGGAATTGACCACCGGGGTCTGGCGGTCGATCTTGCCGACGATTGCGGTGTGGCGCAGCACGACGCGATCGTTCTCGACCGCCTCGATCTGTGCCGCCGGGATATCGACCAGCACATAACGGCTGCCCAGCGTGCCGGCCTTTTCGCGCAGGCGCTCCAGGTTGGTCTGCAACTGACCGAGGCGGATCTGCGCCGAAACGTTCATCGCGGCGTAGGTGTATTTGCCCATGGCGCCGTCGGCCGGCAGGCCATGGCGCGCCTGGAAGCGCTTGACCGCGGCGTCGACGTAGGAATCGAACGATGTCGAAATGCCGGCGCTCTGCGCCAGGTCGCCCGAAACCATCAGCCGCTTGCGCAGCGGCACCACGTCCGGATCGTCGACGCCAAGCTGCAGCTTCTTGGTCGCCGGCACCTCGCCCCAGCCGCCCTGGGCGACGATGTTCTGATACTGCGCCACCGCCTGTTCGGTGAAGGCGACCGTCTGCAGGCTGAAGATCGGCAGCGTCGAGGCGACCTTGCCGCCTTCGGAGACGCGGGCGTCGAACTGGTCGTCCCAATTGCCACGGTTCGAAGACTTCAGGATATCGTCGATCACATCCTGCGCGCTGGCGGCATTGGCAACCATGGCAACGGCGAGCGCGGAAGCTCCGGAAAGGAAAAAGCGGCGGCTGGTTCTCATGGACGTTCCAGACATTCTTGTCGTGTTTGGCTTGTAGCGTTTGGCTGTTGCAGCGTTCGGCTACGTGCTCGATGTTGGGCGATATCGCCCGCACTCTAAAGTTGGCACTGTTAACAATTAGCCAACCATGACCTGCGTCACCTGGCCGTCAAAAGCGGACGGCGATGCGACCTTACAGGCGCGCGAACAGCTTTCGCCGCCGCATACCCACAGCCCTCGCTTCCACCGCGAATATGGCGGCAACGTGGCTTTGCGCCGAATTGGAAGCGCAGGCGGCTCGAAAAAGAAAAGGCCGGTGCTTTTCGGCACCGGCCTGTTGACTGAGACTTGCCTCCGGCCGCGCTTCTTCCGGCGCAACTGCTATTCAATGGCCCGCTGATTACATCCGGTAGGCGATGGTGTCGTTCCAGAAGCGGTCGAGGCGCTGCAGCGCGCGGTTCATCTGCTTGAACTCTTCGCTGTTGATGCCGCCGACCTGTTCGATCGAGCCGACATGGCGCTCATAGAGACCGGCGACGACTTCCGCCACTTCATTGCCCTTCGGCGTCAGCGAAACGCGGACCGAACGGCGGTCGATGCGCGAGCGCTGGTGGTTGATGAAGCCGAGATCGACCAGCTTCTTCAGATTGTAGGAGACGTTCGAGCCGAGATAGTAGCCACGCGAGCGCAGCTCGCCGGCGGTCAGTTCGGAATTGCCGATATTGAACAGAAGCAGCGCCTGGATGGCATTGATGTCGGAACGGCCGTTGCGGTCGAACTCGTCCTTGATCACGTCAAGCAGACGGCGATGCAGACGCTCCACCAGCTGCAGCGATTCCATGTAAAGCGAACGGATAGCCTCGCGGCGATCGTCGGATACGTTGGCGGTCTTCGCCGCCGGACGCGAATTGATCATTGTCTTTGCCTCTCGTTTGTCGCCCTGGTGATTTTTTGTTTTTCACCTTGATTGCGACACTATCGAATACTCATAAAATTCGACTTAAACGCTAGGGCTAACAAGAGCTTACCGGTAATAGGTTTCGCAAGACGCTTAACGAACGGTCACCCGAGCAAGGATAATTAACCTAAAGATTTACCCAATGGCTGCGGGGCGGCGTTTCAGGCGCGCGCGGGGCGCTTGCGCATCCAGATAACGGCGCGGAAGGCGATGTAGAGCAGCGCCACCGCGGCATGCGAGAAGACGATCAGCGGCCGGTGGCCGTACAGATCGGGGAAGCCGGCATACATGATGGTCTCGGTCACCGCGCAGATGAACCAGATCACCGGGCCCCACGACGCCAGCATCCAGAGGCCGGCGGCGGCGAAGGGGAAGAACACGGCCAGCATCACCGCCACGACCTGCCAGTGCACCGGCATCAGGTCGAAGCGCCACAGCGGGCCGGGATAAAAGCCGATCAGCCGGATCCAGTACAGGATGCCGAACAGCAGGCAATAGCCCGCTATGACGCGCTGGAACCAGGCGAAGATGATCTCGACACCCGAGGGCTGCAGCACGATGCGCCGCGACGTGACCTCGCTCACAGTTCGAGCTCCCGTTCGAGCGGCGCGAAATAGGCGTCCACCGAAGCAGCGTCGACCTCGGCCAGGCTTGCCGGCCGCCACTGCGGCGTCGAACCCTTGTCGACGAGGACGGCGCGGATGCCTTCATAGAAGTCGTGCCCGGCCAGCATGCGGTTGAGGATGCGGAACTCCATCTTCATGCAGGCTTCCATCGACAGCGTCAGCCCGGCGCTGATCTGGCGCCACGCGACATTGAGGCTGGTCGGCGAGCGGGTGCGGATGGTGGCCAGCGTCTTGGCGGCAAACTCGTCGGCGCCTGCCGCCCGCTCCAGGCTCTCGAGGATTTCGGCGAGCGAGGGTTGGGAAAAATGCCGGGCAATGGCTTCCAGCACCGGCTGGCCGGTCTCCCGCCTGGCCGGCACGAAAAAGCCGCGCAGCACCGATTCCGGATCGCCATTGGCGCAGAGCCGATCGAGAAAGGCAGCCTGGTCGGCGGCCTTGATGGTGTGGGTGGCCAGGCCAGACCACAGCGCATCGCCATAGCGAATGCGGTTGCCGGTCAGCGCCAGATACATGCCGAAGCTGCCGCCAAGGTCGGGCAGAAGATGGCTGCCGCCGACATCGGGGAAGAAACCGATGCCGACTTCGGGCATGGCGAACTGGGCGTTCTCGGTCAGCACACGCTGCGAACCGTGGAAAGAGATGCCGACGCCGCCGCCCATAACGATCCCGTCGATCAGCGCGACATAGGGCTTTTTGTAACTGTTGATGCGGGCGTTGAGCCGGTATTCGTCGGCGAAGAACTCGACCGGCGGCTTTCCGGCGCGGGCCTCGTAGACGTGCATGATGTCGCCGCCGGCGCAAAACGCCCTGCCCTCGGCCTTGACGATGACGACATCGACGCCGGTATCGCGCTCAAAAGCGTCGAGCGCCTTGTCCAGCGCCTTGATCATGCGATGTGTCAGCGCATTGAGCGCCTGCGGCCGCGTCAGCGTGACGACGCCTGCCTTGCCCAACCGTTCGAAGCGGATCTCGTCGCCGCCGCCAAAATCCATCGTCAGAGAATCCCTCCCCGCGCCTGCGGGACTGAAGTGCTAAAGGTGGCGCATGGGTGCGTCAACCGGCGGGCGCGGTTTGGATTTTCGCAATGGAACGCGACCGTGCTTTGCCCCCGACAGAAATGCGCGCAAAATTGCCGGGCAAAACAGCCTTTCTTCTGATGCAGGGACAAACGCATGACGCTTGAAACCGCAGCGCCGAGCCATGGCTGGGAGATGCCGAAAAAGTTCGACCCGGATGATGTTCTCAGCCGCCCGCTGATGGCCAATCTGGCGACCGTGACCGCTGACGGCGCGCCGCGCAACGCGCCGATGTGGTTCATCTGGGAGGACGCTGCGATCTGGCTGCTCGGCTCGACCGGCGCAAGTGCTGTCAAACACCTCGAACGCGACCCGCGCTGCGCCGTGGAGATCGTCCATTTCGACAATGAGGCCGGCATCCTGCTGCATCTCGGCCTGCGCGGCGTCGCCACCATAGAAGCGATGGCGCCGAACCGCTTCAAACGGCTGCTGCACAAATATCTCGGCCCGGAGGCGACCTGGAACCGCTGGTTCATCGACAATGTCGCCGACATCGGCCATCCGGACGGGCGCCTGATCCGGCTCGCCCCGGAGAGCACCTTCACCAACAATGTGTCGTTGTTCAAAACCGGCCCAGAACTGGCGTGGCCGCCAAAGCCGTAAGCACCGCGTCATCGGCTGGCACAATCGTGTCGCATTGGTCAGCGGCAAGGCCTCGTGGTAAAAGCCGCCTCGACCCGGAGTTTTTGCGATGAACAAATTCACCCCCGCGACGAGCAACAAATTCGCGCCGGCAAAGCCCGCCGGTGCGCGCAGCGTCGACGAGATCACCGGCAGCCGCCGCTTGCGGCGCATGCGCAAGGCCGACTGGTTGCGCCGCCTAGTGCAGGAAAACCGGCTTACGGTGAACGATCTGATCTGGCCGATCTTCGTCATCGACGGCAAGAACACGCGCGAGCCGATCGCCGCCATGCCCGGCGTCTTCCGCCTGTCGCTGGACCTCGCCGTCAAGGAGGCCGAGCGGGCCGCTAAGCTCGGCATTCCGGCGATCGCCACCTTCCCCAATGTTGAACTCAGCCTGCGCGACCAGACGGGATCGCACATCCTCGACCCGGAAAACATCATCAACCGCGCCACCCGCGCCATCAAGGACGCGGTGCCGGAGATCGGCATCATCACCGATGCGGCGCTCGACCCGTTCACCTCGCACGGCCATGACGGCATCTTGCGCGACGGCATCATCGTCAATGACGAGACGGTGGAACAGGTGACCGCCGCGGCCGTCATCCAGGCGGCGGCCGGCGCCGACATCATCGCGCCGTCCGACATGATGGACGGCCGCATCGGCGCCATTCGCGACGCACTCGACGCCAACGGTTTTTCGGATGTGGCGATCATGTCCTATGCGACGAAATTCGCCTCCGCCTTCTATGGCCCCTATCGCGAGGCGGTGGGCACCGCCGGCCTGCTCAAGGGTGACAAGAAGACCTATTATCTCGACCACGCCAATTCCGACGAAGCGGTGCGCGAGGCCGAGCAGGATATCGCCGAGGGCGCCGACATGCTGATGGTCAAGCCCGGCCTGCCCTATCTCGACATCATCCGCCGGCTGAAGGACGAGTTCCAGATGCCGACCTTCGCCTACCAGGTGTCAGGCGAATATTCGATGATCAAGGCGGCGGCCGCCAATGGCTGGATCGACGGCGAAAAGGCGATGCTGGAATCGCTGCTCGCCTTCAAGCGCGCCGGCTGTGACGGCATCCTGACTTACTTCGCGCCGGAAGTGGCGCAACTGCTGAAGGGTTAGCCGGAACCTGGATGCTCCGGGTTCCGGCTTTTCCTCACGCCTTTGGCAAATAAGGAATCGTTCCGGCGAGATCGGTATCGTCGATCAGTTGGAAGCGGCTGTCGCTGCCCTTCTGACGCTCCGCCACAAACGGAGCGTATTGCGGATCGTTGGTGAAGGCTTCGGCTGCCTTTGCCGACGGAAACGCCATGATGGCGATCAGGCTGGTGTCGAGCGGCTTGCCCTCCAGCGTCTTCACATTGCCGCTGCGGGCGAGATACTTGCCGCCATGCTTGTGGACGAGGTCATGCACCGAAGCGGCATAGGCCGGCACCCATTTGTCGTCCTTCACCTTGATGTCTGCGATCACGTAAGCGGTCATTGTCCAACTCCTCATGGATCGGCACCGGACTGCCCGGTGACGTGACCGCTGCCTCGCATGGCGGCGCCGGACCGCTCCAGTCACAGAACTGTACCGGGGGTGCCAGTACAGCTTCTGTACTGGCTGAACTCAGGTTTTCTGAATAAGGTCCGGCAACATCTTTTGGAGCTCACCACATGACACAAGCCGGTTACAAGCAATTCTGCCCGCTCTCCATGGCCGCCGAGCTGCTCTGCACACGCTGGACCATGGTGCTGCTGCGCGAACTGGTGGCGGGGTCGACCCGCTTCAACGATTTGCGCCGCGGCGTGCCGAAAATGTCGCCAACCCTTCTGTCGCAACGGCTCAAGGACCTCGAGGCCGGCGGCATCGTCGAGCGGACCGAGATCGCGACCGAGAAGGGCGTGTTCGAATACCGGCTGACCGAGGCGGGCCGGGATTTGCGCCCGGTTGTCGAGGCGATGGGGTTTTGGGGCCAGAAATGGGTCGAGGCCAGGCTGTCGCTCAAAAACCTCGATCCGTCGCTGCTGATGTGGGACATGCGGCGCAATCTGAACCCCAGTCCGCTGCCGGACGGGCGCACCGTGATACAATTCCTGTACCATGACCTGCCGGCGTCAAAACGATCGTGGTGGCTGATCGTCGAAAAGCAGGGCGAGGTCGATCTTTGCTGGTACGATCCGGGCTTCGACGTCGATCTCTACGTCTCGACCGATCTGTGCACCATGACCTCGATCTGGATGGGGCTGACGACAGTTCACAAGGAACGCGACAAGATCAGCCTGACCGGCGATCTCGACGTCGCCGGCAAGATGCAGATCTGGCTTGGGCTCAGCCCGTTTGCGGTGATGCCGAAGCGCGTGGCGGCTTGAGGTCCCTGCGCATTCCACAGATCGGCTTGCCTCTAAAATACTAGTTGCAAAATGCAATCAGTTTGAATACTGATTGCAAATCACAACTGGTCATCAAAGGGAGTCTTCCATGTCCAAACTCCGCGTCAATGCCTTCACCTTGTCGCTCGACGGTTTCGGCGCCGGTCCTGACCAGGACCTGCAAAATCCGCTCGGCGTTGGTGGCGAAGATCTGCACAAATGGATGACCGGCACCCGCACCTTCCACGAGATGGTCGGCAAGGATGGCGGCAGCACCGATGTGGACGACCGGTTCACCGTCCGCAGCTTCGACAATGTCGGCGCCTGGATCCTCGGCCGCAACATGTTCGGTCCAATCCGCGGCGAATGGCCAGACGAGAGCTGGAAAGGCTGGTGGGGCGACAACCCGCCCTATCATGTGCCGACCTTCGTGCTGACCCACTACGAGCGCGACTCCATTGTGATGGAAGGCGGCACCATTTTCCACTTCGTTACCGGCGGCATCCACGCCGCGCTCGAACAAGCAAAGGCCGCGGCCGGCGGCAAGGATGTCCGCGTCGGCGGCGGCGTTTCCACCATCCGGCAATATCTGCAAGAGAAGCTCATTGACGAGTTGCATCTGGCGGTGTCGCCGGTGTTGCTCGGGAGGGGCGAGAGCCTGTTTGCCGGGCTGGATATGCTGAAGCTGGGTTACCAGTGCACCGAGCAGGTGGCGACAGCGCTCGCCACGCATGTGACGATCAAGCGGGTGTAAGCCTCATTTGGGAAAATTGCGATCCGTCGCGCCCCCTCTGTCCTTCCGGACATCTCCCCCACGCCGGGGGAGATCGGATGTCGCGCCGGCTTTCGCCACTCATCAACGTAGCAAGAAGGGCGCCATCGGCGAAGCTGCCAATCTCCCCCCTTGTGGGGGAGATGTCCGGCAGGACAGAGGGGGGCGCGAAAGAATGCCGTCCTCTCGTGTCTTCAATTGCGAAGACGCTCAATACTTCTCCGGCACGTAAAGCTCGCGCGGCAGGACCTGGCGCTCGTACTCCGGGTTGAACACCCGCTCGGGCAGCGTGATTTCTTCGTGCGGCACGTCCTCATAGGGCAGCTGTTTGAGGAGATGGTCGATGCAGTTCAGCCGCGCCCGCTTCTTGTCGTTGCCTTCGACGATGTACCACGGTGCCTCGGGGATGTTGGTGCGGGCAAACGTCTCTTCCTTGGCCTTGGTGTACTGCTCCCAGCGCACGCGCGACTGCAGGTCCATCGGCGACAGCTTCCACTGCTTCATCGGGTCGTGGATGCGCATCATGAAGCGCATCTGCTGTTCCTCGTCGGTGATCGAGAACCAGTATTTGACCAGCGTGACGCCGGAGCGGACCAACATGCGCTCGAACTCCGGCACGTCGCGGAAGAACTCTTCGACCTGATCGGGTTCGGCAAAGCCCATCACCCGCTCGACGCCGGAGCGGTTGTACCAGGAGCGGTCGAACAGCACGATCTCGCCGCCGGCCGGCAGATGCGGCACGTAGCGCTGGAAATACCACTGCGATTTTTCGCGCTCGGTCGGCGCCGGCAGCGCCACGACGCGGCAGATGCGCGGGTTGAGGCGCTGGGTGATGCGCTTGATGACGCCGCCCTTGCCGGCGGAATCGCGTCCTTCGAAAACCACCACCAGCTTCTTCTTGTGGTAGGCGACCCAGGACTGCAGCTTGATTAGTTCCGGCTGCAAGCCGATCAGGTCGCGGAAATACTGCATGCGGTCGATCGACGGCGGATGCGCGTTCTTGTAGATCTTGGAGATCTCCAGCGACAGCGCCGGCTCCGACATTTCAAGCTCATAGTCCTCGTCGAGCATGTCGGCGAGTTCGGCTTCCAGCCAATCCCTGGCCGGAGAATTCTGCTTCAACTCGGTCATTTCCACTGCTCCGCTTGCCGGCTGACATGAAACCCTGAGCCGACTTGATATAGGCCGGCAATGACGGTTTTATTGCAACCCGCCAGCCAGCCGATCATCGCTGCAAATCGGCGAGGCATGGCTGATCCATCGCCGTGGCATGGCGACAAGCCGCTCAAATTGTCCTACAAATGGCCGACCCGTTCGGGCTGCCCGCCCTTCTCCAGTAAATCCCCACCCACCAAAATTGCGAGGACCGACATGGAATACCGCACGCTTGGCCGTTCCGGCTTGAAAGTTTCGACGCTGACCTTGGGAACCATGACCTTCGGCGGCAGCGGGCCGTTCGCTGCCGTCGGCAATTCCGATCTCGCGGAGGCCTCGCGCATCATCGACACTTGCATCGATGCCGGCATCAATCTCATCGACACCGCCAATGTCTATTCGAACGGATTGTCGGAAGAGATCATCGGCGAGGCGCTCGGCGGCAAGCGCAAGAACGACGTGCTGATCGCCTCCAAGGCGCGCATGCGGATCGGCAAGGGCCCCAATGACGAGGGCCTGTCGCGCCATCATCTGATCCGCGAATGCGAGAAGAGCCTGAAGCGCCTCAGGACAGATGTCATCGACATCTATTTCCTGCACGAATGGGATGGCGCGACGCCGCTCGAGGAAACCATCGCCGCGCTCGACACGCTGGTTGCCCAGGGCAAGATCCGCTATGTCGGCTGCTCCAACTATTCCGGCTGGCAGGTCATGAAGGCGCTCGGCATCAGCGACAGCCAGCACCAGCCGCGCTTCGTCACCCAGCAGATCCACTACACGCTGGAAGCACGCGAGGCCGAGTATGAGCTCTTGCCGATCTCGGTCGACCAGGGCCTTGGCGTGCTGGTGTGGAGCCCGCTCGCCGGCGGCCTGATGTCGGGAAAATACCGCCGCGACAGTCCGACGGCGCGCCAGATCGGCGGCTGGTCGGAACCACCGATCCGCGACGAGGACCGGCTGTGGCGGATCGTCGACGTGCTGGTCGACATCGGCGCCACTCGCGGCGTCTCGGCGGCCCAGGTGGCGCTGGCCTGGCTGCTTGGCCGGCCGGCCGTCAGTTCGCTGGTGATTGGCGCACGCAACGAGGCCCAGTTGAAAGACAATCTCGCCGCGGCAAGCCTGACGCTGTCCTTTGATGAACGCCAGCGCCTCGATGCCGTCAGCCGGCCGCCGGTGCTCTATCCCTACTGGCACCAGCAGTTTACGGCGAAGGACCGCTTCGGCCCGGCCGATCTGGTTATGGACCGCAGCGTTATCTGACTTAAGGGCGCCGGAAGCGGCTAGCCCGCGATAAACCGCCAGACCTGCGGATCGGGCTCGATCTGGCCGCTGAGCACGAAATATTTGTAGAGCACGAGCAGGCAGATCGCCTGCTCGGCCCGCTCGTCGGCGAATTTGCGGCAATAGGCGTTGGCCGCCGCAACGATGCGCTGGGCCTCGGCCGGATGCTGCTCGAGATGATGCACCCGCTCGGCCAGATCGCTGAAGTCGGGCGCCAGCGGCACATAATGGACATCGGGCTCGAGTTGCCCCTCGGCGAACCAGGTCTCGTAAGTCGGCGGCGGCATCAGGCAGAGCGAGTTCGAGCTCATGATCCATTTCAGATTGGTCGCGACATCATTGCCTTCGAGCGAGATGATGTAGCGATAGCGGCGCTGCTGATCGATGCTGAGATAGGGCTTGCGGTATTCCGCAAGTGCTGTCGCCCTCGGCGTGCCGACATCGCAGAACGGCAGATTGCGGGCTGCATCCAGCAACAAGGTGCGGATCGGATTGTTGAGTTCGCCGCGCCAAACGACGAGCGGATGCTTGTCGGCGAAGGCGACATGGTCGGCCGGCATGTAGAAATGACGGAACTTGTTCAGCTTGAACAGGACGCCGTTGCCGTTGTCGCCCGCTATCGGCCGGTCCTTGACGATCGACGGCATCTTCGGCACTTCGATGACGTCGCCGAATTCCAGGTCGATGCGCAGATCTGGGTCGAAATAACGGGTGAACTCCTTCAGATCGTAATAGTACATGCTGCGGTCCGACGGCAGCCGGCTGACCGGCACGGCCTCGGGGCTGGGGCTAAAAGGCTCCCGCAGCGTGTTGTAGTAATTGAGCCGCTGGCGGACCGATGCGTCGGAAAGCCTGGCCTGATCGAGCAGCCGGCCGAGCCGGCGCCGGAAAAGAACCGGCGGCGCGATGTCGCGCATGGCGTTGCGCGCATAGTAGATCAGCTTCTGTGCGTTTCTTTGAAGCGTGGCCATCGGTCGTTTTGATTCGAAATCGGTCGGCGGCGGCTCCAGCAACTGTCCCGCAGCCTTTTCTAAACCATTGTGTTCGCCATCACGCAAGTCCAGAACCGCTGGCATCTGCCCTCGCGGCGCTGTTGTGTTTGCCGGCCAATGCTTCTAGGCAGGATCAGGCACAGCGAAAGGAAACGATATGGCTCGACCACCGAATTACGGTCAGGAACGCAAAGAGCGCGACCGGCAGAAGGCCGCCAAGAAGGCGGAGAAGCTCGCCGCCAAGGTCGCGGCCAAGGAGCGCGCCGAGCCTGAGAACGAGGCAAGTTCCAAAACCGACACCGAGACAGAAAAATAGGCAAGACAGGATCACCGGCCCGCGAAACGGGCCGGATCCTGGCAAAATGCCGGTGTGATCAGGCCGATGTGATCAGGCCGGGGCCTTGTCGCTGACGAAGACGTTGACCTCGCGCGCGGCGGCGATGAAGGCGCGTCTTGCAATCATCGCCGGCTTGTCGCCGGCCAGCGCGTCATGGCAGGCCTGCAGCGCTTCGCGGTGCTTGGGGCTGCGCTTGCCGGGCCAGCTGTTGAGCAGGTAATCGGAAGCCTCGCGCACCGTACGCAAGAGCTGAGTGCTTCCCTCCGTGCCCGACTTAACGGTCACGGGTGTTTCAAATCGGTTGTTTTCCATGGCCGCCTCTTACGCCATCGGCGTCCGCGAAGCGAGGCCGAAAGCGGATGGCGTCGGCGTTCTTTCGTTTTCGTGACCGGTATCAAGCGGCGACGACGGCAAAACCCCTGGCGCGCAGGCCGCGCCGGTCATTGTGCAACGACGTCACCAGGCGGGCGCGGCTGCCGGCGATATGGGCGGAAAGTCGCGCCGCCGCCGCATCGGCATCGCCGGCCCGCACCGCTGCCAGAATGGCGTGATGCTCGCTCCAGGCGCGGCCAAGCGCCGCCTCGTCGCGCACCTCCAGCCAGCGCGCCCGCGACAGGCGCGTCATGGCATCGCGCACGGCCCGAAACAGGAACTCGTTGCCGGAGAGCCGCGCCAGTTCGATATGGAAATCCATGCCGACGCGGTGCCATTCCTCGCGCGGCGTGGCAGTGTCGCAGGAGTCCAGCATCGCCTCGATGACATCGGCTGCGCTCCTGTCGGCCAGCGCCGAAGTCAGCCTGACCGCCGCGACCTCGACCGCTTCGCGGTACACAGCGATCTGTTCCAATTCGGCAAGGTTGATCGGCGACACGGTCCAACCGCGCCCGTCGCGGCAGATCAGCCCTTCCGTCTCCAGCCGCAGCAGGGCTGCCCTGACCGGCGTGCGCGAGGCGCCGAAGCGGCTCTCGATCCAGCGCTCCGTCAGCCGCTCGCCAGGACCGATCTCGAGGCCAAGGATCATCTCGCGAAGCGCTTTTTCGACGATCTGCATCTGCGACATAGTTGCTTCCATTGCTGGCGATCGGCCGTTGGTCTTGCCGATCACTTTGAGAGCGCCTGATTGACAGCAGCCGGGCTTTGCGTCCATGAGGTACCAAGTTGGTATCCCAAAATGGTATCCGCAGCAAGCGGACAGGACAGGACATGCCGCAGGACAGTGCAGCGCAGGCCGCCGAAGCGCCTTCCACCTACAACATTCATTGGCGGCGCAACCTGTTCGTGTGCTTTGCCGGATCATTCAGCACGCTTGTGGCGATGACGTTGCTGCTGCCGTTCCTGCCGCTCTATGTCGAACAGCTGGGCGCCGTCGGCCACGCGGCGATCGTGCAATGGTCCGGCATCGCTTTCGGCGCCACCTTCCTTGCCGCCGCCCTTGTCGCGCCACTGTGGGGACGGCTGGGTGACCGTTATGGCCGCAAGGTGATGCTGGTGCGCGCCAGTTTCGGCATGGCGATCTGCATGTCGCTGACCGGCATGGTGCAGACCGTCTGGCAATTGGTGCTTTTGCGCCTGTTGATCGGCTTTGCCGGCGGTTATTCCTCAGGCTCGACGATCCTTGTCGCCATGCAGACGCCGAAGGAGCGCTCCGGCTGGGCGCTTGGCGTGCTGTCGGCCGGCATCACCGCAGGCTCCCTGGTCGGCCCGTTGCTTGGCGGCGCGCTGCCGCCACTGATCGGTATTCGCGCCACCTTCCTCATCGCGGGCGGCGTCATTTTCCTGGCGGCGCTGGCGACGACGTTCCTGATAAAGGAGATGCCTCGCCCGCCAGTACAGGCAAAACGCGAGGAGAAACCAAAGGGAAGTTGGGCGCAGATCCCCGACAAACGCCCTGTCGTGGCCATGCTGGCGACCGGCATGCTGTTCACCTTCGCCAACATGTCGATCGAGCCGATCATCACCGTCTACGTCCAGCAACTGGTCGCGGACGCAAGCCGGGTGACCCTGGTCTCAGGTGTCGTCATGTCGGCGGCCGCACTCGGCGCCATCCTGTCGGCGTCACGGTTGGGCAAACTCGCCGACCGCATCGGCCACTGGAACGTCATCGTCGCATCGCTGGCCGTCTCGGCGCTGCTGTTGATACCGCAGGCCTTCGTCACCGAGAGCTGGCAGTTGGTCGGGCTGCGGTTCCTTATGGGTCTGGTGCTGGGCGGGCTGTTGCCCTGCATCACCAGCGTCATCCGCCACAATGTTCCCGATGGGGTCGGCGGCAATGTGCTGGGCCTGGCAATCTCGGCGCAATATGTCGGCCAGGTTGCGGGGCCGCTGCTGGGCGGCTTCGTCGGCGGCCATTTCGGCATGCGCGCGGTGTTTCTCGGCACGTCGTTGCTGATGGCGGGCGGTGCCGCGTATAATTGGCTGGCCCAGGCGCGCCGCACGCGCGACATGCTGGCGATATCGGAAAAATCCTGACAGACAGGTCGCGCCGCCTATCGTCAATCACGGAGCCCGAGACATGAGCATCGCCGAGTCAGCACCAGCAAACAGCGCGCGCATCCTCGTTTTCGCCGGCGGCATTGCCGGCGCGGCGGGCGTGGCGCTGTCGGCGGCTTCAGCGCATCTCGGCGGCGCGTTCGTCGGCACGGCCGCATCCTTCCTGCTCATGCATGCGCCGGTGTTTTTGGCCGTCGGCCTCGCCGGCGCAAACCGGATCTTGCGGATCGGCAGCCTGGTGCTGCTCGTCGGGCTTGTTCTGTTCTGCGGCGATCTGCTGGCACGGGATTTCGTGGGATCGCGGCTGTTCCCGATGTCGGCGCCGATCGGCGGCACCTTGCTCATCGCGGGCTGGCTGGTGATCGCGGCCTCGGCGCTCGTGCGGCAACGGTCCTGACGAGGCAAGAACCCTGCCCCATCAGATACCACACGAGGCTTAATCCTGCCGGTTTTCCGGCAGCAGGTCGCGGTTGCGCTTGGCAGGCTTGGTCGGCCGCCGCCGTTGCGGCTGCTCCGTGGCAGGCGAGATACCCCAGTAATTGCGATAACTGTCTTCGAACAGATGTTTCACGGGATGCATGTTCGTGCTCCTCTTCAAGAACTTGAATCGATCCAATCAGCTGGCACGAAAATGCCGGGGCCGATCAGCTGCGCTTGCGTTTCACAAGGTATTGCAGGTCACGCCTCCACGGCCCGACCTTGTCGCGGCGCTTGCGGGTGGCGGCGTCGGAGACTATGCCCCAATCATTGCCATAGATGTCTTCGAACAGATAATTCACGGGATGCATGGCACCCTCCTCTTGAATCGATCCAAGTTGTACTTGGTGAATCCCTTGGATCGATTCAAATATAGACTCTCTCCGCCGTCCGATCAAGGGAAAATTTGAACCGATCCAACGAAAGTGCTAAACAGGCTCCGGTTCAGGAGACGAAAATGACGGCATTGACCTCCGGCAAGACGAGACCAGTGCGGCTTGCCGACATCGCCAAGGCGGCCGGGGTCTCGCACGGTACCGCGTCCAACGTGTTCGCTCGCCCGGAAATCGTGCGCGAAGAGGTCCGCGAGCGGGTCAAGGCGGCGGCGGAAGCGATGGGCTATGCCGGCCCGGATCCCAAGGGCCGGCTGCTGCGCGCCGGCAAGGTCAACGCCATCGGCGTGGCAACGGCAGAACCATTGTCCTATTTCTTCGACGATCCCTTTGCCCGCGTCATGATGGCCAGCATTTCGCAGGCCTGCGACGCCACCGGCGCCGGAATTTCGCTGGTCTCGGCCGCCAACAGCGAGCAGCTCGCCTGGAACATCCAGAGCGCCCTGGTCGACGGCTTCATCGTGTTCTGCATCGAGGGTGGGTCGCGGCTGGTCGAACTGGCGCGCGAACGCAAACTGCCTTTCGTGGCGCTTGATCTCGATTCGGAAAATGAGGCGGTCGCTGCGATCGGCGTCGACAACGTCGCCGGCGCGGGTCTGGCGGCGCGCCATCTGGCCGAGTTCGGCCATCGCAGCTTTGCCGTACTCGCCCTGGAATCTGCCGACGCTGGCTTTGGTCCCGTCACGCAGGAGCAAGTCGAGACGACATCCCTCTACTCGGGCACACGCGACCGTCTGCGTGGCTATTTCGGCGAGCTCTCCCGCTTCGGCATCGACGTCTCGCAAGTGCCAATCTACGAAACCCTCAATGACGAGGCGAGCGTTCGGGCCGGCCTCGATCATATTTTCGCGCTGCCGCAGACGCCGACGGCAATCCTGGCCATGTCGGACAAGATCGCGCTGCATGCGCTCGACTGGCTGCGCGAGCGTAACATTGCCGTGCCGGGCGATGTGTCAATCGTCGGCTTCGACGGCGTGCCGGAAGGCGCCGACTCCGAGCCGCCACTAACCACTGTCGCCCAGCCGATCGCCGAGATGGGCCGGCTGGCCGTCAAGGCGATCCTCGAAAATGACGGCTCGCAGCACCGGCAATTGCTGCCGGTCGATCTTGTGGTGCGGGGGTCGTCCGGCCCCTCGCCTGCTAGCTAGGCGGCTGATGTGGGATCATCGGCTTAGCCTTGGCATCGCGGGCATGCCGAAGGTCTGGTGAACGGCTGGCGCTTCTTTGCGAACCGGCTTTTTGCCCAAGCCGATGCCGGACAGCCACTCAAGATAGAAGGCGAGCGCGAATTGCATGGCGATGCCGGCCGAAATCAGCAAGACGTCATAGGCAAAGCCGCCCGGATTGATCAGCTTCATCACCTGCGCCGCCATGGCGATCAGCGTGCCGGCGAGGAACACCGGCAAGGAGCGCTTGCCGAGCAGGGCAAGCGGATGGTCCGGGCTGAGACGGAACAGGTTCGAGAAAGCCGGCAGGGCGACGATCAGATAGCTCACCGCCAATATGTGCAGGAGCCGCGGCAGCGACAGGAACGTCTTGTCGAAGCCGCCGATCACCACGGGCAGGTTAAACCACGTTATCTCGCCCCAGAGCGGGCTGTGCACCCAGACCGCCGCTGCCGCGACATAGGTCGCCGCGGCGCCCACCAGCCAACGATTGACGGGAATTGTGCCGCCGCGCCTGGCATGCAGCATGCCGGCAAGGCCGATGTTGAACAGGAATTGCCAGGACAGCGGGTTGAGGAACCAGAAGCCGGGCTCGGGATAGTTCGGCGGCGCGATCTGCCAGAGGCCGGCGGCAAGCCACAGCGCGCCGGAAAAGACCAGCGCCGGGAGCGGCCGGTAGCTGACGAAGAGCAGGAAAAGCGGCGCCATCAACAGCAGCGCCGCATAGACCGGCAAAATGTTGTTGTAGCCAAGCTGGTGGCCGAGCGTGACAATGCCGATCATGACCTCCGGCGTGTTCTTCATCAGCGGCTCGATGTTGATCAGCTTGAGCAGTTCCGGCCGCCGGCCGTACACCGCCGCGGCGCAGAACAACGCCATCACAACCATGGTGGTGACGATGTGGGCACTGTAAAGCACGCCGGCCCGGCGCCACATCTTCAACATCGCCAGCAGCCGGCCGCCCGGCTGGAACTTGTTGCCATAGGCGAGTGCGACCGACATGCCGGAAATCAGCACGAAGGCTTCCGCCGCGTCCGAGAATCCGAAATTCTTGTAGGTCAGCGTTTCGAAGACGGTGCCCGGCACGTGGTCGATATAGATGGTCAGGAGTGCGAGCGCACGGAACACGTCAATGCGCGTGTCGCGATCGGGGATACGCGGAGCGCGATCGGCGATACGCGGAGCGCGATCGGCGATACGCGGGGCGCGATCGGGCGGGACTGGCAGGGTCATCGACAAAAGGCCTCAAAGGAGAGCAAGGATGCTCGCGTTGTTCATGCCGGGATGCGACCATCGGCGCACACCGCTTCGATTCCTCCCGCAGGGAGCATATCGGCGCAGAAACGGTCTGAAATGAGCCTGTTGCAATCACATTTGGCGGAGCGTGAAAATATTCCGTTTTGAAGCTGGCAAAGGACCAATGTCTCCGTGAAAACAACGAGATATGAGCGTGCTCGATATAGCGACGAGAACGCCTTTCTGCACCAGGATCTGGCCTTTCCCTACCGCCTCCTCAAGCCGGAGAATGCCGGCGGCGAGAGCCTGTTTTTACTGCACGGATCGGGTGTCGACGAAACGACGATGGTCCCGATTGCGAGGCAGATCGCCCCTAACGCCACGCTGGTCGCGGTGCGTGGCCGCATCCGCCAAGAAGACGGCTTCCGCTGGTTCGAGCGGATCACGCCGACCAGTTTCGAACAGGCGAGCATCCGTGCCGAAACATCGTACTTTGCCGCCTTCGCAAGCGAGGCCGCAAAGCGCCACGGGCTCGACCTCGCCCGGGCGACTTTCCTCGGCTATTCCAACGGCGCCAATCTGGTTTCCAGCCTGATGCTGCTCAACTCCGGCCTCGTCCGAAAAGCGGCGTTGCTGAGAGCAATGCCCGTGCTTGACGATGCGCCGGCAACCAATCTGACCGGAACGCGCGTCCTGATTGTCGCCGGTGCCGCGGACGAGACCTACGGGCCGGTTGCGCCGCCACTGGTGAGGCTGCTCAACAAACATGGCGCCGAGGTCGATGCGCGCATCGTGCCTTCAGGTCACGAAATCGGCGACCCGGATGCCGCCATCGTCCGCCAATGGCTGGCGGGACCAGCATTGGTCGCACGCCAGGCAGGCTAAGAGACCTTGGTAGACCGCATCGGCGCCCGGCGGAACGGCTGAGCAGATGCTCGTCGCCTAGCCCTGTCCCATCCGGTTCCAGGCATCGAGCCCGGCGATCTTGTAGGCTTCGGCCAGCGTCGGATAGTTGAAGGTGTTGTTGACGAAGAAATCAACCGTGCCGCCGAGGTTGATCACCGCCTGGCCGATATGGATCAGTTCGGTGGCGCCTTCGCCGACGATGTGGGCGCCGAGCAGGCGGCGCGTTTCGACCGAGAACAGCAGTTTCAGAAAGCCGGAGTTGACGCCCATTATGTGGCCGCGCGAGGTTTCGCGGAACCGCGCCAGACCGACTTCATAAGCAGCGCCGCTCTCGCGCACCTGCTCCTCCGACTGACCAACGGTGGAGATTTCCGGCACGGCGTAGATGCCATAGGGGAAGGTTTCCGGCGGCGGTGGCAGTTGCACGCCGAAGGCGTGGCAGGCGGCCACCCTGCCTTGCTCCATCGATGTCGAGGCAAGGCTGGGGAAACCGATGACGTCGCCGGTGGCATAGATGTTGGGCGCACTGGTCTGGAAGGTCTGCGGATCGACCTTGATGCGGCCCCGGGAATCGGCCTCGATGCCGACCACGTCGAGGCCGAGGCTGCCGAGATTGCCGCTGCGGCCGGCGGCGTAAAGCACGATCTCGGAGCGGATGGTGCGGCCATCGGCGAGCGTCACTTCGGCATAGTCGGGTTTTGAGACGATTTCCTTGACCGTACTGCCGAGGCGAATGGTCATGCCGCGGTCGCGCATCTGGTGGATGAAGTCGTCGACGATCTCGCGGTCGACGAAATCGAGGATGGTGTTGCGCGGCTCCACCAGCGTCACCGGCACGTCGAGCGCCGAAAAGATCGTCGCATATTCAACGCCGATGACGCCGGCGCCGATCACCGTCAGCGTGCGCGGCAGATGGTCGAGTTCCAGCATCTCATCGCTGTCGAAGACGCGGATCTTGTCGAAAGGCACGTCGCGCGGCCGGTGCGGCCTGGTGCCGACCGCGATCAGCGCATTGGTGAAACCAACCTCCGAGTAGTCGCCATTGTCTGCCGTCAGGCTGACCTTGTTTGGGCCGACGAATTTCGCCATGGCGCGCACGCTTTTGACGGCGTTGCGCATAAACTGGTGCTGCAGCACCTCGACCTCGTGGTCGAGCGTCTTGTGCAGCCGCTCGACCAGGTCGGCGATGGAGATGTCCTGCTTGACCCGGTAGCCGCGGCCGTAAAAGCCCCGCTCGCGCCAGCCGGACAGGTTCAGCACCGTCTCGCGCAGCGTCTTCGACGGGATGGTGCCGGTGTGCACCGAGANGCTCGCGCCAGCCGGACAGGTTCAGCACCGTCTCGCGCAGCGTCTTCGACGGGATGGTGCCGGTGTGCACCGAGACGCCGCCGAGGCGCCGGCCCCTGTCGACCACCAGCACCGATTTGCCGAGCTTGGCCGATTGCACCGCGGCGCGGCGCCCGGAAGGGCCGCTGCCGATGACCAGCATGTCGTAATCCATGTAACCCCGTCCCCTCGGCGTCTTGTTGCGCCGCAGCAAGCTAACGCCATCCGTCCACCAAATTCAATCGGCTCAACCGCGTCACACTGCCGAGCAGGACCGATGGACGAACCGATCTTGATTCCGCCCGCGGTCTTCACCATTTCAGTGGCGGCGCACCCTAGCGTGGCGCCTGTTGCGAGGACATGACATGAACGCGCGCGTACTTGACGGCGAAATCATCACCAGCAGGCTCGACGACGTCAGGGCCTATGACGGTGTGCGCACGCGGCGGATCCTGGCCTTCATCATCGACTATTGCATCGTGGCGCTGCTCACCATTCCGTTCGCGATCCTGGTGGCCGTGCTTGGCCTTTTGACATTCGGTCTTGGCTGGGCGCTGTATTCCATCCTCGTGCCGGCGGTCGCCATTCTCTACATCTGGAACACGCTGGGCGGTCGCAACCAGGCCACATCAGGCATGAAGATGATGGGCATTCGGCTCGATCGTCTCGACGGCAGCCGTATCGACGGCCTCACCGCCGTTGTCCATTCGGTGCTGTTCTGGGCGAGCACGGTCATCCTGACGCCGCTCGTCCTCCTGGTGACGCTGTTTTCCGATCGCAAGCGCACACTGCACGACCTGCTGCTTGGCACGGTCGTCAGCCGCAGCGACCGTTGAACCGAGTTCAACCGACGCCAACAGGCATTTGTGTGCAAATGTGAAGGGGTCCGTTCAACCTCGCCTTCACAATCCTGTTGAATTTTTCGCCAGCCAAGCCAAAGGTAGAGCGATTCGCAGGAGTGTTCCCAAGGTTCGATGACGCACCATCCGACCCAGTCGCCGCAGTTCTTCCTGACCGCGCCATCGCCGTGCCCGTATCTCGAGGGCCAGTTCGAACGCAAGGTGTTCACGCATCTGGTCGGCGACAAGGCGCCGGAGATGAACGATCTGTTGACGCAAGGCGGTTTCCGGCGCTCGCAGAACATCGCTTACCGTCCCGCCTGCGAGACCTGCCGCGCCTGCGTCTCGGTGCGTATCCTGGCGCAGGAGTTCACCGCCAGCCGCAACATGAAGCGGGTGATCCAGCGCAATTCCGATCTGATCGGCGCCATGCACGACGCGCAGCCCTCGACGGAGCAGTATTCCCTGTTTCGCGGCTATCTCGACGCTCGCCATCGCCGCGGCGGCATGTCCGACATGACGGTGCTCGACTACGCCATGATGGTCGAAGATACCCATGTCGACACCAAGGTGATCGAATACCGGCGCCGCGGCCCCGACACATTCATCACCGGCAAGGGCCAGGGCGAGCTGATCGCCGTGGCGCTGACCGACAAGATGGCCGATGGCCTGTCGATGGTCTATTCCTACTTCAATCCCGAGTTCGAGGACCGTTCGCTCGGCACCTTCATGATCCTCGACCATATCGCCCGCGCCCGGGCCATGGGCTTGCCCCACGTCTATCTCGGCTACTGGGTCAACGGCTCGCGCAAGATGAACTATAAGATGCGCTTCATGCCGCAGGAGCATCTCGGCCCGAAGGGCTGGGAACGCTACGACCACGAAGCGGTCACGCGCTGATTTTTCTTCTTACCAGATCCTGATCTAAACATTTTCAGCCGAGACGATGCTGGTCTTTCCGCCCGTTGGCGGGGCGATTGCGCCGACTGGCATCTGCTCAAATCATTGCGAAAGCCGTTGCATGTCCTCTCACAATGCCCACACCAAAGGACTCCTGCTCACCGCGCTTGGCGGGCTGGCGCTGACCATCGACATTCCCCTGATCCGGCTCGCCCATGGCGAAGCCTGGACGATCCTTTTGCTGCGCACCGGCTGCACCTTCGTGGCAGGGCTGATCGTATGGGCCATCTGGCGCTCGTTCAGCAAGAATGCTCCGCAGCTGATACCCGGCTGGTCGGGGCTCGTCGTCGCCACCCTCTACGGGCTCGGCGCAATCGCCTTCATCACTGCCGTCTACAACACCTCGACCGCCAATCTGGTTTTCATCCTGGCCTTCTCCACCATGTTCTCGGCGCTGCTGTCGTGGCTGTTCCTGAAGGAGCGACCACAGCCGCTGACGCTTGCGGCAATGGCGCTGATGATCGTCGGCATCGCGATCATCGTCGGCGATTCCGTCGGCACGGGAAATCTGTTCGGCGATGTGATGGCGCTGTGTTCGGCCTTGGCGATTGCCTGCGCCATCACCGTTTCACGCGCCAGCGGCAGGGATATGGGATTCACCGCGCTGACCGGCGTCCTGCTGCCGTTCGGGCTGGCGGCGCTCATGGTCTCCAGGACCGGTTTCCAGGTGGAAGCGCCATGGTGGATCGTTTTCAACGGCGCCGTCATCATGCCGTTCGCCTTCTTCTGCCTGGCCAATGGGCCGAAATACATTTCAGGCCCGGAAGTGGCGATGTTCTATCTCCTGGAAACGGTTCTGGCGCCGGTCTGGATATGGATGATCTTTGCCGAGGCGCCGTCGCGCAACAGCCTGATCGGCGGCGTGATCCTGATCGTCACGCTGGTCGCGCATTCCCTGTGGCAGTTGCATGAAGGGCGCAAGCGCCGGGCAGCGCCCGCCGTCGCTTACCCAGCCTGACTTTTCTTCGCCGGGCCGGCGACAATCTCGATCTGCGGCGGCCCGCCTTCGAGCTCGGCCGCCCCGTCGGGAACGGTTTCTTCGGCCAGTTCCACCTCGCGCAGCCATTCGCGCCATATCGCCACCAGCAGCGCCATCAGCACGGGGCCGATGAACAGGCCGAGAAAGCCCATCGTCTTGACGCCGCCGATCAGGCCGAAAAAGGTGGGCAGGAAGGGCAATTTGATCGGTCCGCCGACCAGCTTCGGGCGCAAGGTCTTGTCGACGATGAACAGTTCCACCGCGCCCCAGATGAACAGCGCCAGACCCGCCATCGGCGAGCCGCTGGCGGCGAGGTAGATCGACACAAGCGTAAACGACAGCGGCGCGCCGCCGGGGATCAGCGCCATCACGCCGGTCAATGCGCCCAGCGTCACCGGCGACGGCACCCCGGCCAGCCAGTAGGCGATGCCGAGCACCAGCCCCTCGCCGATGGCGATCACGGTCATGCCGGTAACGGTCGAGGAAATGGTCGCCGGCACGACGCGCGAAATCCGCTCCCAGCGCGTCGGCAGGATGCGTTCGCCGAGCCGGTCGATCTGGCTGGCAAAGTGTTCGCCGTCGCGGTAGGCGAAGAACAGCGCGATCATCATGAACAGCAGCGTCAGCAACAGGCCGAAGGCGCTGCCGCCGGCAGCCAGCACGCCGCGATAGATGCTGCCGATATTGGCGCCGCTGACCAGCTGGATCAGCTCGCCGATGCCGCCGGGATGGCCGAAATTGTCGATCCACTGTTCGTTCAGCCACTCGCCGACGACAGGCAGCGAGGTGATCCAGTGCGGTGTGACCGCGCCGTGCCTGTTGGTCTCGATCGCCCAGCCCACCCATTCGCGGACCTCGTTGATGGCGTAGGTGCCGGCGAGCGCTATCGGCACCACCAGGAAGGCGAGGATGAACAGGATGGCGAGCGTCGCGGCGACGGTGCGGTTACCGCCGACACCGGCAAGCAGCCGGCGGTAGAGCGGCCAGCTGGCAAAAGCAATGACGAGGGCTGCCAGCACGGGAAACAGGAACCCGTGGAAGAAATAGACGCCGGCGGCGACGATCAGCACCAACAGCCAGCGCGCAGCCGACAGCGGCGGAATGACGGCGGATCGCAACGGTGTCGACAGGCCGAACAGGCGCTGCTGACGTTCCGGCTTCTGGATCTTCGCTTCCTTCAAACGGTCAATTCTCCCCAGCCTACACAGCGTTTATGCACTGTTATAGTGCCGCAATCGTGACGATAGTCCAAATGGTTGGTGAAGCTGCCAATCTCCCCCCTTGTGGGGGAGATCAGCAGCTTCAACCAAATTTCCCGGTCCGCGGGAATCCCTTCGGCACCATGCGACCGGCCGANATGTCCGGCAGGACAGAGGGGGGCGCGAAGGATCGCCAGCCTGGCACCCCACATTGAAGACCCAAGAGTTGCGACCGAGTGGCGAGCCATGACCATTTGATGCGCTGGCGGGACAGCGCCCCCCTCTGGCCTGCCGGCCATCTCCCCCACTTGGGGGGAGATCAGCAGCTTCAACCAAATTTCCCGGTCCGCGGGAATCCCTTCGGCACCATGCGACCGGCCGACGCTCTCGCGCCGATCCATTCCGCCAGCTCCTCGCGCGACCTGACGAAGGTGCGGTCTGCGGAATCCTGCCACGACAGGCCGCTCGCCAGCGTGAAGGGTTTCAGGTCGAGCAGACCGCCATCCTTGTATTTCTGCAGGCGAACGCCCTTGCCGCGGCCCATCTCCGGAATTTCGGAGAGCGCAAACACCAGCATCTTGCGGTTCTCGCCGACAATGGCGAGATGATCGCCTGACACGGGGACGCAGGCCTTGGCCTCGTCGGGCGCCTTGACGTTCATCACCTGCTTGCCCTTTCGGGTGTTGGCGACGACCTCCTCCTCCGGCACGACGAAACCATTGGCATCGTAGGAGACGAGCAGCAGCTTGCGCTTCGGGTCGTGGACGAAGGCGGTGACGATGTCCTGGTCGTTGTCCATGTCGACGATGATGCGGATCGGTTCGCCATGGCCGCGGCCGCCCGGCAGCCGGTCGGCGCCGATGGTGTAGAATTTTCCGCCGGTGGTGAAGACCAGGATCTTGTCGGTGGTCTGGGCATGGAAGGCGAGCTTGAGGCTGTCGCCTTCCTTGAAGGTGAGCGTGGAATGGTCGGCCAGATGGCCTTTCATCGCCCGCAGCCAGCCCTTTTCCGAGACCACCACGGTGACCGGCTCGCGCTCGATCATGGCGTGCGCAATGTCGGTCAGATCATGCTCCGGCGCGTCGGCGAACTGGGTGCGGCGCTTGCCGAGTTCGGTCTCGGGGCCGAACTTGTCGCGAACCTGCGTGACTTCCCATTTGATCGTCGACCATTGCTTGGCGTCGGATGCGAGCAATGCCTCGATCTGCTTCTTCTCGGTGGTGAGACCGTCGAACTCCTTGCGGATCTCGAACTCTTCCAGCTTGCGCAAGGCCCGCAGCCGCATGTTGAGGATGGCTTCGGCCTGGGTGTCGGTGAGCGACCAACGGGCCATCATCACCTGCTTGGGCTCATCCTCCTCGCGGATGATCCTGATGACCTCGTCGATGTTGAGATAGGCGATCAGGTAGCCGGCAAGGATTTCCAGCCGCTTCTCGATCTCGCCAAGCCGATGCTTCGAGCGGCGGATCAGCACATCGCGCCGATGGTCGAGCCACTCCTTCAGCACGCCCTTCAGCGACAGGACGTTAGGCACCTTGCCGCGCGACAAAACGTTCATGTTGAGGGGAAATCGGCTTTCGAGCTCGGTCAGCTTGAACAGCGATTCCATCAGAATGCCGGGATCGACCGAACGGCTCTTCGGTACGAGCACAATGCGGACGTCCTCGGCGCTTTCATCCCTGACATCCTCAAGCAGCGGCAATTTGCGCGCGATCAAAAGCTCGGCGATCTTCTCGATCAGCCTGGCCTTCTGGATGCCGTAGGGGATTTCGGTGACGACGATGCTCCAGGTGCCCCTGCCCTGATCCTCCTGGCCCCATTTGGCGCGCACGCGAAAACCGCCGCGGCCGGTCTCATAGGCCTCCAGGATGGATGCGCGGCTGTCGACGATGATGCCGCCGGTCGGGAAATCCGGCCCCTGGACGAACTCCATCAGCTTTGTCACCGGCGCGTCCGGCTGCTCGATCAACTGCAGCGCTGCGTTGCAAAGCTCGGCGGCATTGTGCGGCGGGATGGACGTGGCCATGCCGACCGCAATGCCGGAGGAACCGTTGGCGAGCAGATTCGGGAAGGCGCCGGGAAGCACTACGGGCTCCTCGTCCTCCTCATTGTAGGTTGGCCGGAAATCGACGGCGTCCTCGGTGATGCCGGCAATCAAATCGCTCGCCACCTCGGTCATGCGCGCCTCGGTATAGCGCATGGCGGCGGCGTTATCGCCGTCGATATTGCCGAAATTGCCCTGCCCGTCGACGAGGGGATAGCGCATGGAGAAATCCTGCGCCAGGCGCACCAGCGCGTCGTAGATCGACTGGTCGCCGTGCGGATGGAACTTGCCCATCACGTCGCCGACAATGCGGGCGCATTTGGCAAAGCCCTGGTCGGGGTTGAGCCTGAGCAGTCGCATGGCATGCATGATGCGACGATGCACAGGCTTCAGCCCGTCGCGCACGTCAGGCAGCGCCCGGTGCATGATGGTCGACAGCGCATAGGCGAGATAGCGCTCTTCCAGCGCCTTCTTCAGATCCACCGGTTCGATGTGGTCACCGCCGCCATTTTCAGGCGGCAAAATCCTTTTTCCCATGCGGCTGGACTAGCCGAGCGGGTGATTCGCGGCAAGGCGGGGCTGCGGAAATCCGCACTTTGCAGCCTTTGGCTTACGAGGGCGGCTCAAGGTCCGACGATGGATGTGACGAACTTCATGTTCCAGCTTGCCGTCCCTGTGCAACAGCACCGGTAGCAGCGCTGTTGCCAACCAACATCAATCTGTTACACGCCCTCTCTAAGGCAGGAGACGGTACGCAGGGGAGCCCGACCTTCATGACATATTCACCGCATCGAGCGAAGGCTCCCGCTCCGATTTGCCTTTCGCCGTGATTTTCGACAACTCTGCGGGAAAGCGCCTTTTTCCCGTCCAGTTCGTCACGGAATAGTGATGGCGTAGAATTGAGAAAACACTTTTTCAGGACTCTCTCAGGGAACTCGCGATGACAATCCAACGTTCGACACTCAAGAAACTTGCTTTTTCGACCTTTTTGCTGACGCTGCCGCTGAATGCCGCCTTTGCGCAAGACACGGCGGTTGCCGACCGACTGAAGGCCGCACTTGCCGTCCAGGGCGTCGATATCACCTGGACCGGCGTTACCGGCGACAATTCCAGCATGGTGCTGCAGGGCGTGTCGGTCAAACCGGCGGCCGAAAAGGAGGCGCTGCCGATCGGCGACGTCAAGCTCGAGGGCGTGACCGAAGCCAATGGCGGCTTCGATGTCGCCACCATCACGACTTCGGCCTTCGAGCACAGCAAGGACGGCGTCACGCTCAACCTCACCCCCTTCGTCATCCACGACGCCAACATCCCGGCCGAGGGCGCTACAGGCCCGCTCGGCTCGATGATGATCTACAAGTCGGCCGAACTCGAAAACCTGACGGTCAAGGTTGCCGACAAGACCGCCTTCTCGGTGGATGGGCTTGCTGTCCAGATCACGCCGCCGGCCGACGGCAAGGCGATGGAGTTTTCCGCCACCACGGAAAAGTTCAACGCCGACCTGACCCTGGTCGACGATGCGAAGTCCAAGGAAGCCATCGAGGCCCTCGGCTACCAGAACATAACGGGCAATATCGAGATCGGCGGCACCTGGCAGCCGAGCGACGGCAAGATGGACCTGTCGAAATACGATATCTCGGTCGAGAATGCCGGCACGCTCGGCATGACCTTCGGCCTCGGCGGCTACACGGTCGACTTCGTCAAGTCGCTGCAGGAGATGCAGAAAAAGATGGCGGCGCAGCCCGAAGGCGCCGACAATTCGGCGCAAGGCATGGCCCTGCTCGGCCTTTTGCAGCAGCTTTCCTTCAACAGCGCCTCGATCCGCTTCGACGACGATTCGCTGACCGGCAAGGTGCTTGAATATGTCGGCAAGCAGCAGGGCATGTCGGGCAAGGACATCGCCAACCAGGCCAAGGCGATCGTGCCGTTCGGCATGGCGCAGCTCAACAATCCCGAACTGACCGCCGAAGTGACGGCCGCGGTGAGCAAGTACCTCGACGATCCGAAGAGCCTCGAGATTTCGGCCGAGCCGCCGGCAGCGGTGCCGTTCGCGCTGATCATGGCCGGCGGCATGTCCAACCCGGCCGACCTGACCAAGACGCTGGGCGTCCACGTCAAGGCCAACGAAGACTGATCGAAGTTCGCTCCCTTCTCCCCGTCACTATACGGGGAGAAGGTGCCGGCAGGCAGATGAGGGGCGGCGCCAACGCGTGCAAATTGTAGTTCGATGCTGAACCGATTGTCAGAAGGCGCCAACTGCTAAGGCCGTTCGCCAATCGCCTGCATGCGTGCTGCCCCTCATTGTCCTGCCGGACATTTCTCCCCGTATAGAGACGGGGAGAAATGGCAGCTGCAACGCTGCCGTCAGTCCTTCTTCACTGCCGCGACACGCAGCGACAGATCACGCAACTGCTGCGGCGAGGCTTCCGAAGGCGCGTTCATCAACAAATCGTAGGCCTGCTGGTTCATCGGGAACATGGTGATCTCTCGCAGGTTCTTGGCGCCGACCAGCAGCATGACGACACGGTCGACGCCGGCCGCCATGCCGCCATGCGGCGGGGCGCCATACTGGAAGGCGCGGTAGAGGCCACCAAAGCGTTCTTCCACCGTGGCGCGGTCGAGGCCAACCGTCTCGAACGCCTTGACCATGGTTTCCGGCAAATGGTTGCGGATACCGCCAGAGGCGATCTCGAAGCCGTTGCAGACCATGTCGTACTGGAAGGCCTTGATGCCGAGCAGGTCGTCGCCGTTGAGCGCGTCGATACCGCCTTGCGGCATCGAGAACGGGTTGTGGGCGAAGTCGATCTTCTTCTCCTCCTCGCTCCATTCGAAGAACGGGAAGTCGACGATCCAGCACAATTCGAAGCGCTCGCGGTCGACAAGGTTCAGTTCTTCGCCGGCACGCGTACGCGCGGCACCGGCGAAGGTAACGAACTTCTTCGGATCGCCGGCGACGAAGAAGGCGGCGTCGCCATCGGCAAGGCCGAGCTGCTGGCGGATCGCCTCGGTGCGCTCCTCGCCGATGTTCTTGGCCAGCGGACCGGCGCCTTCAAGCTTGTCGCCTTCCTTGCGCCAGAAGATGTAACCCAGTCCCGGCTGGCCCTCGCCCTGCGCCCACGAGTTCATGCGGTCGCAGAAGGCGCGGCTGCCGCCGGTCTTGGCCGGAATGCCCCACACTTCGGCCTTCGGATCGTTGGCCAGGATGTTGGCGAAGACCTTGAAGCCGGAATCGCGAAAATGGTCGGAGACGGCCTGCATCTCGATCGGGTTGCGCAGGTCCGGCTTGTCGGAGCCATATTTGCGCATGGCGACATCGTAAGGAATGCGCTGGAATGTCTGCGTCACCGGCTTGCCGTTGGCGAAGGTCTCGAAGACGCCGCGCATCACCGGTTCCATGGTCGACAGCACGTCGTCCTGCTCGACGAAGCTCATTTCGAGGTCGAGCTGGTAGAATTCGCCGGGCAGACGGTCGGCGCGCGGGTCCTCGTCGCGGAAGCAGGGCGCGATCTGGAAATAGCGGTCGAAGCCCGAAACCATGATCAGTTGCTTGTACTGCTGCGGCGCCTGCGGCAGCGCGTAAAAGGTGCCGGGATGGATGCGCGACGGCACCAGGAAGTCGCGCGCGCCTTCCGGCGACGAGGCCGTCAGGATCGGCGTCGAGAATTCGGTGAAGCCGACATCGGTCATACGCTTGCGCATCTCGGCGATGATTTTCGTGCGCGCCACGATGTTCCTGTGCAGCGTCTCGCGGCGCAGGTCGAGAAAACGGTACTTCAGGCGGATGTCTTCGGGATAGTCGGGCTCGCCGAACACCGGCAGCGGCAATTCCTTGGCTGCCGACAGCACCTCGATCTCGCGGGCAAAGATCTCGATCTCGCCGGTCGGCAGGTTGGCGTTGGTGGTGTCCGGCAGGCGCGCCTTGACCTCGCCGTCGACGCGGATCACCCATTCGCCACGCAGCGTCTCGGCCACCTTGAAGGCGGGCGAATCCGGATCGGCGACGATCTGGGTCAGGCCGTAATGGTCGCGCAGATCGATGAACAGCAGGCCGCCATGGTCGCGCACGCGATGCACCCAGCCCGACAGGCGAACCGAAGAGCCGACATCGCTCTTTCTCAACTGGGCACAGGTGTGGCTGCGGTAACGATGCATTGTCATGTCAAAATTCCGGGGTGCTGGGTTGTGGGTCGAGCATCAAAGCCCGGTCCAAAATTTGCGCGAAAAGCGCATGGGAGGCCCGATTTGTCAAGGCAAGCCGGGTTTGGGTCGTCTCTCTATCCGCTAGTCAGTGTTGAAGTCTTTGCCAGGCTTGGCGCATTGCCGCCAGAAGTGTTTCTCGCGACAGTGCAGTCATCGAATGATCTGGAGATACTTCATGCCAGAACCCACAGTCCCGCCGGGTGTCGGGCCACATAATGGCCGCGAATTGGAGCTGATGCTTCAGGGCGACAAATCAATGGCCTTGTTCGCGGCGGAACCGGGTATGGACGCCGACGATATTGGCGATGCAGGTTTTGCACCGTTTGTCGACGAAGGTCGCATCCTGAAGTTCACCCAGATTGTTCCTAAAACCTCAGTGGAAGAGCGCTGCTACTGCCTGCCGACAGAAGAATGGCGCTGCAAACTGAGCTTGTTGATCTCCAGAATGTGCCGCAGCGGAGAGGCCTTTGACATCTTCACATCGAATGATCTGGCGAGGCTTGAAGGAGCCCTTCTCGGCTATTCAAAGGAAGATGTCGAAGTGTTCGTCGCCCATGCTGCGTCCCGGACTGCCCGCGCGCCGAGCTCCGTTTAAGCCAAATGGATTTCGGCGCCCTGGCGTTCGAAGTCGGCGAGGATTGCGGCCGGCGCGGTCTTTTCGACCACGAGGTGGCGGATCGCCTCTGGCCTGGCAACCCGGTAGGGTGCGGCTGTGGCCAGCTTGTCGTTGGTTACAGCGATGACGATGCCTGCGCTGTTCTTGGCCATGGCCCGCTTTACCTCGGCCTCAGCCGAATCGAAGGCCGTGACGCCGCGCGACGCATCGAGACCGCAGGAGCCGAGAACAAACAGGTCCGCGCCAAGTTGCGCGACAGCGGCAAGCGTGTCGGCGCCGACGCAGGCGCCGAGATGGCGGTCGAACCGCCCGCCCAGCACAATCAGTTCGACCAAAGCGTGGTCTGACAGGACGGAGGCAATTTCGAGCGAATTGGTGGCGACGGTCAGATCGATGTCGCGCGGGATGGCCCTGGCGATCGCGGCATTGGTCGAGCCGCTGTCGATGAACAGGGTCTGTCCGCGCGAAAGCAGTGCCACGGTCGCGCGGGCCAGCCGCGTCTTTTCTTCGACCGCATGGCCGGCGCGCAGGCCGACCGGCGTGGCCGCGAAGGGTGCGGCCGCGACCGCGCCGCCATAGACGCGGCGGCACTGCCCGGCCTTGGCCAACTCCCTGAGGTCGCGCCGAACCGTGTCTTCCGAAACGCCGAAGCGGCCTGCCAGCTCGCCGGCCAGCACCCTTCCCTCGACGGCCAGGCGATCGCGAATAATTTGATGCCGCTCATCGGTCAGCATTGCATGATCCTGTTTTTTTCCATGCACGTTCTTGCACGATTTGCATGTTTGTGCAAGATGTAGGCATATCAAACAGTGACAACCGTCGACTCTCTTCCCCGAAAGCATCGTCATGACCTTTGGCCTCCGCCTCGCTCCGCAACACCGGGTCTACGCCGGCTTTGCGATCTATTCGTTCGCCATGGGCCAAATCTTCCCGCGGCTGCCCGACATCAAGCACGCCATGGGCATCGGGGACGGCACGCTCGGGCTAAGCCTGATCGGGACGCCGATCGGCACCTTGACCGCGCTGACGCTGGCGGCGCCGATCCTGGAGCGCATCGGCTTCCGCCGCGCGCTGCTCGGGCTGGTGCCGCTTTTGTCGGTTGTCTTTGCCATTGCCGTGCATGCGCCTGGGCCGCTTGCGCTGTTCCTGATGCTGTTTCCGGTCGGCCTGATGATCGGCAGCGTCGAGATCATTCTCAATGTCGAGGCCGATAGAACCGAATTCCTGCTCAAGCGCCGGATCATGAACCGGGCGCATTCGTTCTGGAGCATCGGCTTTTTCGGCGCCGGCCTGTTCGGCGCCGCGCTTGCGCATCTCGGCATTTCGCCGCAACTGCACCTGGCGATTGTCGTACCGATGGTGGCGACAGGAATCGCGCTGTTTCTCGGCGGTTACGAACCGGCGCCGAGCCGCTTCGCCGGCAATGACGAGACGGCGCCAAGGCTGGCGCGGCCGACGCTGCCGATCCTCGTCCTCGTCGCGGTGACACTGTCGGCGATGCTGATGGAAGGCGCCAGCATCGACTGGTCGGCAATCTACATGCGCACCGTGTTCGATGCGGGCCCTTTCGTCGCCGGCTTCACCGTGGCGCTGTTTGCATTCTCGCAAGCGAGCACGCGCTTCTTTGCCGACTCCTTTGTCGACCGCCACTCGCCGAGCGTCGTGGCGCGGGTGCTGCTGGCGACGATGGCGGTGGGCGTGCTGCTCGTCTTCTTCTCGCCTGCCCCGCTCGTATCGATGCTGGGCTTTGCGCTACTTGGCATTGGCAGCAGCGTGCTCTTTCCGCTGGCGATCTCGGCGGCAGCCCAGCGGACGGACCGCTCCGCGACGATCAATGTCGCGGCGCTGTCGCAGATTTCCTTCGTCGCCTTCCTGCTCGGCCCGCCGCTGCTCGGTTTCGTCTCCGACCATTGGGGCATCCGCTCGGCCTTCGGTATCGGCATCCCGTTCATCATGCTCAGCCTGCTGACCGCCGGCTCGCTTGGCCGAAGGGCTGCCCGGGGCAAGCCTGCGCCGGCGAGCGAAGCTTTGGCGAGGGCCGACGGAGCTTGAACGGCCGCACTTGAAGCCACACACCTGTTGGCGGCGGGACAAGCCACTGGCATTGGCCACACCGATGGTTCAGAACTGTGGAGCCACCTAAGCAACGGTTCCGTATGTCCTCCATCCGCCCGCTGATCCCGCTCCTCATCGCCGCCGGCATCCTGCTTGGCGGCAACGGGCTGCAGGGCACGCTGATCGCGCTGCGCGGCGCGCAGGAAGGATTTTCGGCCTCCGACATCGGCCTGATGGGCACGTTCTATTTCGCCGGCTTCCTGTTGGGGTGCCTGGCCGTCACCCGTATCCTCAAGGCAGTCGGCCATGTCCGGACGTTTTCAGCACTGGCCGCCATCGCCGCGGCCAGTACGCTGCTCCTGGTGCTGGTGATCGATCCGGTGATGTGGTGCGCGGTGCGCTTTGCCGGCGGTTTCTGCTTTGCCGGCCTGTTCACCGTCATGGAAGCCTGGCTGAACTCCGGCGTCGAAAACAAGGATCGTGCGCGCGTGCTGGCCATCTACCGCATGGTCGATATCGGCTCGGTGACCGGCGCACAGTTCCTGATCCCGATCTTCGGCCCCGGCGGCTTTGCCATCTTCGCCATCATGTCGATGATGATCACGCTGTCGCTGGTTCCGGTGTCGCTCGGCGACCGCTCCAACCCGACGCCGCCGGAAGACGTCAAGCTCGATCTCGCCCGCGTCTGGCGGATTTCGCCGCTCGGCTGCTTCGGCTGCATCTGCGTCGGCGTCACCAACAGCGCGTTCCGCACGCTGTCGCCAGTCTATGCCGAACAGATCGGCATGTCGGTGGCCGATGTCGTCACCTTCGTCAGCGTCGGCATCTTCGGCGGCGCCCTCATCCAGTATCCGCTGGGCTACCTCTCCGACCGCTGGGATCGGCGCGCGGTGCTTTTGGCCACGACATGCGGCGCCATGTTCGCCGCGCTGGCGCTGGTCTTCGTCGCCGGCGCCGATCCGACCCTCAATTTGATCATCGTCTTCATCTTCGGCAGCTTCGCCATGCCGCTCTATTCGCTGTCGGCGGCGCATTCCAACGACCGCGCCGACAAGGGCGAGTTCGTGCTGATCAACGCCGCCTTGATGCTGTTCTATTCCTTCGGCGCCATTGGTGGCCCCTTCGCGGCGTCCGCAGTGATGCAACATTTCGGACCGGGCGCCCTGTTTGTCTTCAGCGCAGTCGTCTACGCCACCCTCATCGCCGTCATTCTCTACCGCATGCAGGTGCGCGGCAGCGTGCCGGCGGGCAAGCGCAGCCGCTTCACGGCGCTGCTGCGCACATCAACCGTCTTCGNCGTCTTCGCGCGGCTGGCGCGCAGGAATGGCGATTCCGACGGATCGGCTGATACTTGACCGAAGGGCGGCTTGACGAAAGCGCCCATGGCTGAAATTGAAAGAGAACCTTACCCGTTACTAAAAAGCGATTTGATGCACGTCATCACCACCCAAAATGAGCTCGAGTCCGTTCTCGCCGCTTTTGAAAAGTCGGATTTCGTCACCGTCGACACCGAATTCATCCGCGAAACGACATTCTGGCCGATTCTGTGCCTGATCCAGATGGCGGCGCCAGGCGTCACCGCGCTGGTCGACCCGCTGGCGCCCGACATCAACCTCGCCCCATTCTTCCGGCTGATGGCCAATGAAGCGGTGGTCAAGGTTTTCCATGCCGCGCGCCAGGACATTGAAATCATCGTCCATCTCGGCGATCTGGTGCCGCATCCGGTGTTCGACACCCAGGTCGCGGCCATGGTCTGCGGCTTCGGCGACAGCGTCTCCTACGATCAGCTGGTGCAGCGCATCACCGGCGCACGGCTCGACAAATCCTCGCGTTTCACCGACTGGCGCCACCGGCCGCTGTCGGACAAGCAGCTCGACTATGCCTTGGCCGACGTCACCCATCTGATCGACGTCTACAAGCATCTCAGCGCCGAACTGGAGCGGGAAAACCGCGCCCATTGGCTAAACGAGGAAATGGAGGTGCTGACTTCGCGCGAGACCTACGATCCGCACCCCGAAGACGCCTGGAAGCGGCTGAAGATGCGGCTGCGCAAGCCGCAGGAGCTGGCGATCGTGCAGACGGTGGCGGCATGGCGCGAACGCGAGGCGCGCGAGCGTGACGTGCCGCGCGGCCGGGTGCTCAAGGACGACGCCATATACGAGGTCGCCCAGCAGGCGCCGCGCGATGCGGCAGCACTTGGCAAGCTGCGCACCACGCCGAAAGGCTGGGAACGGTCATCGACGGCAACGGCGCTGCTCGGCGCGGTCAACACGGCGCTCGCTTTGCCCCGCGAAGAAATGCCGAAGCTGCCCAAGAGCTTTCAGCCGCCCGAGGGCTCCAATGCCGCCTCCGAGCTGTTGAAAGTGCTGTTGCGGATCGTCGCCGAGAAGGAAGGCGTCGCCTCGAAAGTGCTGGCGTCCAGCGACGACATCGACCGCATCGCCGCCGAGGGCGAGGATGCCGACGTGCCGGCCCTGCAGGGCTGGCGACGCGCCGTGTTCGGCGAAGCCGCACTGAAGCTGGTGCGCGGCGAAATCGGCATCAAGTTCGACAAGCGCAAGATCGCGGTGTTCGATTTGTAGACCCCCACCCCGCTCCGCTGCGCGGAGCGACCCTCCCCACAAGGGGGAGGGTAAACGACTGCCCTACACCGCTCCGAGCAGGTGTAGCGCGAACCAGATCCATGCCAACAAGAGAATGATCGCGCCGACGTAGAAGGCGCGGCTGCGAAACCGCAGATTGTTGCTGGTGAGGTGGACCCAGGCGTGGCCATAGCGGGAAATCACGAAAATCCACATCAACGCCAGGGTCAGATAATTGACGCCATTGGTCGCGTGCAGCGCCAGGCACAGCACATAGAACAGCACCGGCAGTTCGAACTGGTTGATGAGATTGTTGGCAACCGTGACGCTCGACCCGGGCTCGGTCGTGCGCACCTTGTATTGACCGACCTTGGCCTCGCCCGATTTGACCGCGCCGTAGCGGCGCCGGCCCATCACGACATAGACGATATAGACGAGCAACACCTGCGCCAGCATCGGCCAGAAAATCGCGGTCTGGCTCATGGCGTTGCCCCTGCTCTGTCGTTCATGCCTGTGGACGCCGCTGGGCGGCAAGGATCAAAAACGCGATGACGATGACGGGGATCGCCAGCAGCGCGAATTTGGTGACGATCAGCGACGAGGCGAAAGACAGAGAATCCGGGTTGGCCGACAGCGCATCGGACAGAAGCCGCGCCACCGCAATGTTCTGGGCGTAGTCGGCGCACGTGTAGGGCAGCACGATGACCAGCGCGAACAGCGCCTGAAGCTGCACCGGCATGGCACGAAAATTCTTCAGCCGCCGCCCGGTTGCCAGGATCAGGCTGACCATGGTCAGCGACAGCAGCGCCGGGAAGAGAAGGTCGAAAGTCAAATAGTGCCAGACCAGGATGATCTCGCTGCCGCGTCGGCCGAGTGCCGTCAGCCAGGCCATGCCCTCGTCGGGCGTGAACCCGCCAAGGCGCACGTCGAGCGACGGCAGGCCACCGCTCAGCCGGCGGAAATAGAAGAATTCCAGCAGCGTCATGATGATGAAAACCGCCGCGGCGGCAAAGCACAGCGCGCCGGCATGGCGCGCCAGCCGCAGCACGATCGTCGCCTGGTGGCGCCAGAGCATGTACCGCTCTGGCTGCCGGTCAGGCTCCGCCAGGATAGTTCGGGCTTTCGCGGGTAATCGTGACGTCATGGGCGTGGCTTTCACGAAGTCCGGCGTTGGATATGCGCACAAAGGTGGCGCGTTCGCGAAAATCGGCAAGGTCGCGGCCACCGACATAACCCATAGCGGCTTTTAGCCCGCCCGCAAGCTGGTGCAGCACGCCAGACACAGGTCCCTTGTAGGGCACCTGCCCTTCAATGCCTTCCGGGACCAGTTTCAGCGTGTCGCGAACCTCGGCCTGGAAGTAGCGATCGGCCGAGCCGCGCGCCATGGCGCCGACAGAGCCCATGCCGCGATAGGCCTTGAAGGAGCGGCCCTGATGCAGATAGACCTCGCCCGGGCTTTCGTCGGTGCCGGCCAGCAGCGAACCGATCATGGCCGCACTGGCGCCGGCGGCAAGCGCCTTGGCCAGATCGCCCGAATATTTGATGCCGCCGTCGGCGATGACCGACACGCCTGATCTATGCGCCGTCTCCACCGCCGACATGATCGCCGAAAGCTGCGGCACGCCGACACCGGCGACGATGCGCGTGGTGCAGATCGAGCCCGGGCCGATGCCGACCTTGACGGCATCGGCGCCGGCGTCGATCAGCGCCTGCGTGCCTTCGGCGGTGGCGACGTTGCCGGCCAGGATGCGGACGGAATTGGAAAGCTTCTTGGCCCGCGTCACCGCATCGAGCACGCGCTGCGAATGGCCATGCGCGGTGTCGATGACCAGGAGGTCGACACCGGCATCGATCAACCGCTCGGCGCGCTCGAAGCCGTCATCGCCGACGCTGGTGGCTGCCGCCGCCCGCAGGCGCCCCTGCGCATCCTTGGTGGCGTGCGGGTTGAGTTGCGACTTCTCGATGTCCTTGACGGTGATCAGGCCGACGCAATTGCCTTGCTTGTCCACGACGACGAGCTTTTCGATGCGGTGCTGGTGCAGCAGCCGCTTGGCCTCGTCCTGGTCGACATTCTCGTTGACCGTGATCAGGTTCTCACGGGTCATCAATTCGTAGACTTTCTGCCCCGGATCGGAGGCGAAGCGCACGTCGCGGTTGGTCAGGATACCAACCAGGCGGCCGATCTTCTGGCCGCCGGTGCCGCCATTCTCGACAACCGGAATGCCCGAGATGGAATAGGTGCGCATCAGCGCCAGCGCGTCGGCGAGCGTGGCGTCGGGGCCGATGGTGACCGGATTGATGACCATGCCCGATTCGAACTTCTTGACCTGGCGAACCTGCTCGGCCTGTTCGGCCGGCGAGAAATTGCGGTGGATGACGCCGATGCCGCCGGCCTGCGCCATGGCGATGGCGAGCCGCGCCTCGGTGACGGTGTCCATGGCGGCCGACAGGATCGGCACGTTGAGGTCGATGTCGGTGGCGATGCGGGTGCGGATGTCGGTCTCACCGGGCATGACCTCGGAATGACCGGGCTGCAACAGCACGTCGTCAAAGGTCAGCGCCAGCGCGCCGGTGGACGTTTCGATGATTTTTGCCATGGCCAGTCCTCGGATACGAAAAGCGCTGGGAGAATACAAAAAAGCGCTGGACCGAAATGGACAGCGCCGACTCGTTTCTTCCCTTTCAGGATTGGCGCTGGCTGGTAACACGTCGCGGCGCCGATGAAAAGCCGGTCGTGGCCTATTCGGCGGACTTGCCCAACAGGGCATCGAGCAAGACATGGCGCGGTGACGCGAAAGGATTGACGACCGTTACGCCGCCCCAGGTGAAGCCGTCCTGCAGATCTTCCGACAGCAGCAGCCGGCAACCGGTTTGCGAGGCAACAGACAGGATGGTCGCATCCCAGATGCCGAAATGGTGATCGGTCGCAAGATCAGCCGCGACCGTCATCACCTCCGGCGTCGTGCCGACAACCGGAAACGCGTCGCGCCAGCTCAACAGGGCGTCGCGCGCTTGTGCACGTGATCGTCCGGCCTTGCGTGTGAGAACGGTGAACAATTCGCCGAGCACTTGGACTGGAATGACGGCTGCCTCTTGCGCAATGTCGTGCAGCAGGCCGAAAACGATGTCGCGCTTCTCGGCTCCGTTGATCCCCTCGGCATAAACAAGGATGTTGGTATCGAGCGCGACCTTCACCGCTCGTCCTCGTAAAGCTCGTCGCGGCTCCAGCGCCCGGCTTCTACAACAGGCTGGCGTTCGAGGCGCGACAGCAGCGCTGTGCGCGAACGAGACGCCGCAGGGTCGGGCTGCCCTGCAGGCACGATCCGCGCCACGGGGCGCCCATGGCTGGTCACGACATAGCTCTGTCCTTCGCGGACACCGCGCAGGAGGAGCGAGAATTTGCGGTTGGCGTCGGCTGCGGAAACGGCTTCTTCCATGACATTGTCCAGATAGTAGTTATATTCGCTACAGCATAGTGAACCCGGTCAATTTTCGCAAGTTCATTCAATGTGGCGAAACGCAGCGATGCCTCTTGTCCGCCCACGGTCGCACAAAAATGACAGCAAATTAATGCGACATCGCGCCTGAGGCGTGATAACCGCCCGTTTGTATCGGCTTGCCCGCCTTTTCATTGCCTGGATTGGCCGGCAGGCACATTTAGACCAGTTCGGACGCGTTCGTTGAACCGCATCATTCCGCTCATTCTGGCGGTCGCCTTGTTCATGGAAAACATGGATTCGACCGTCATTGCGACATCGCTGCCGGCGATCGCCGTCGACATCCACACCAGCCCGATCGCGCTCAAGCTGGCGCTGACCGCCTATCTGGTGTCGCTGGCCATCTTCATTCCGATCAGCGGCTGGATGGCCGACCGGTTCGGCGCCAAGACCATTTTTCGCGCCGCGATCGGCGTGTTCATCGTCGGCTCGGTCTGCTGCGCCGTCTCCAACTCGCTGCCGGCCTTTGTCGTCTCGCGCTTCCTGCAAGGCATAGGCGGCGCCATGATGACGCCGGTCGGCCGGCTGGTCCTGGTGCGCGCGACGCCGAAGAGCGAGCTGGTTGCCGCCATGTCGTGGCTGACGGTGCCGGCGCTGGTCGGACCGCTCGTCGGACCACCGATCGGCGGCTTCATCACCACTTATTTCACCTGGCACTGGATCTTTCTGATCAACGTGCCGATCGGCCTGATCGGCATCTGGCTGGCGACGCGCTTCCTGCCGCAAACCGACTCGATGGAGACGCCGCCGCTCGATTTCGTCGGTTTCGTGCTGAGCGGGCTGGCGGCCTCCGGCGTCGTCTTTGGCCTGTCGGTGGTCAGCCTGCCCTATCTGCCGCCGGCGACCGGCCTCATCACCGTGGCGGTCGGGCTGATTTCCGGCGTGCTCTATCTGCTGCATGCGCGGCGCGCCAAGAATCCCCTACTGGCGCTGGAACTGTTCCGCAACCAGGTGTTCCGCTCCTCGGTGCTCGGCGGCTCGCTGTTTCGCATCGGCATCGGCGCGGTGCCGTTCCTGTTGCCCCTGATGTTCCAGATCGGCTTCGGGCTGACGCCGTTCCAGTCGGGCATGATCACCTTCGTCTCGGCCATCGGCGCCATTGGCATGAAGTTCGTCACCGCGCTGATCTTCCGGCTCGCCGGCTTCCGCCGGGTGCTGATCTGGGGCTCGCTGATCGCCGCCGCATCGATCGCCATCTACGGCCTGTTCACGCCGGAGACGCCTTACGCGCTGATGCTGGCGATATTGCTGGTCGGCGGGTTTATCCGCTCGATGTTCTTCACCGGCGTCAACGCGCTCTCCTATGCCGAGGTGACGGCTGAAGACACCAGCAAGGCAACGCCGATCACGGCGGTGTTCCAGCAGTTGTCGATCGCGCTCGCCGTGGCGCTGGCCGGCGGCATCCTGGAAGTCTCGACCTCGATCCGTGGCGGACCGCTGGCGCTCGGCGATTTCCACATCGCCTTCTTCATCGTGGCGGCGGTGTCGGCGGCAGCGTCCGTGTCATTCATGCGGCTGGCGCCGGATGCCGGCAATGCCGTATCGGGACATGGCCGGCTGACGACGCCGAAGACGCTGGAGCCGGTGAGCACGGCTGGGAAGTAAGGGGCGGCGCGACGAAAATCGTCGACGTCGGCGATCCTTCACACCCCCCCTCTGGCCTGCCGGCCATCTCCCCCGCAAGGGGGGAGATCGGATATCACGCGGCTTTCGCCAATCTTGCAACTTTGAAGGAATGGCGAGGCGGTCGCAGCTGCCAATCTCCCCCCTTGCGGGCGAGATGTCCGGCAGGACAGAGGGACGGAGCGCTACGAAGCGTCTTTCACGCCGTGCCGTCTCTGCCCTTAAAATCCTTCGCCAGCAAATACAACTCCACCGACTCATCCCGCGACGCCGGCGGCTTCACGTGGTGCACCGAGCGGAAGTTCTTCTTGAGCATCGACAGCAGCTCGTTTTCGGCGCCGCCTTGAAACGTCTTGGCCAAAAAGTGCCCGCCCGGCTTCAGCACCGACAGCGCGAAATCGGCGGCCACCTCGCACAGATGCATGGTGCGGATGTGGTCGGTTCGCTTGTGGCCGGTGGTCGGCGCGGCCATGTCGGACAACACGATATCGGGGTCGCCGCCCAGCGCCTCGGCGAGCTTTTGCGGCGCTTCCGGGTCGAGGAAATCCATCAGCAGCACCGGCGCACCCGGCACCGCATCCATTTCGAGATAGTCGATGCCGATGACATGTGGATTATCAGCCGTCGATTTCGTCCTCGCGGCCGCCACCTGGCACCAGCCGCCGGGGGCCGCACCGAGATCGATGACCTTCATGCCGGGTTTCAGCAGATGATGCTTGTCATCGATCTCGATCAGCTTGTAGGCAGCGCGCGAGCGATAGCCGTCGGCCTTGGAGCGCTGGACATAGGGATCATTGATGTGGCGCTGCAGCCAGCGGCGCGACGATTCCTTCAGGCCGCTCTTCTTCTTGATCCGCGTTTTGAGGACACGAATGCTGGCGGAGCCCGGCTTTTCCGGCTTCTTGGTCATGACTTTTTTTCTTGTTTGAGTTTTTGCACTCGCCGAGTTGCCGCCGTTTTTCGGCGGCTTCGCGTTTCGCGAAGGGCTTCCCCCACTCCGTCGCCGCTTCGCGGCGCCACCTCTCCCCCCTCCGGAGGGAGAGGAAAGGCGCTGGTCTGCATAAGTTCGCGCCCTTCCTCTACCCCGTCGATCGGGGGAGAGGTGTCGAGCGAAGCTCGACGGAGTGGGGGTCGACCGTTCACCAAAGCAATGCGGATCATGCTCGGCCCCGCCCACTGTTGCGCCAGACGCCGTCATCGGCCATCAGCTCGCTCAAAATGCCTTCGCGTAAGCCCCGGTCGGCGACGCGCAGCCGCTCCGACGGCCACACCGCACGGATGGCTTCCAGGATAGCACAGCCGGCCAGCACAAGATCGGCACGGTCGGCGCCGATGCAAGGGTTGGCGCAGCGCTGCTGGAAGTCCCAGCCGACCAGTTTTTCGACCATGCGGTCGACGCTGTCGCGGTCCATCCACAGCCCATCGACGCGGCGGCGGTCGTAGCGTTCGAGATCGAGATGGACGCCGGCCAGCGTCGTCACCGTGCCGGATGTGCCCAGCAGATGGAATTTCGGACTGGCCAGCACATGGCTCAGCCGGTCGCGGCCGTCGAAGGCTTTCAGCCGCACCGCGACGTCGTCGACCATGGCGGCAAAGATCTCGCGCGTCACCGTGCGGCCGCCAAAGCGTTCGGCCAGAGAGACGACGCCGACCGGCAGCGAGGTCCACGACACGATGTGGTTGGCCAGCCGCGGCGAGCGCTGGCCGGTGAGGTCGATCAGCGCGATTTCGGACGAGCCACCGCCAATGTCGAACAGCACCACGCCTTGCGTGTCGCGCTCGATCAGCGAGCCGCAGCCGGATACAGCCAGACGCGCCTCGGTCTGGCGATCGATGATTTCCAGCTTCAACCCCGCCTCTCGTTCGACGCGCTGCAAAAATTCCACGCCATTGTCGGCGGTGCGGCAGGCCTCGGTGGCGATCAGCCGTGCCTTGCGGATCTTGCGGTTGCGCAATTTGTCGCCGCAGATCTTCAGCGCCTCGACGGCGCGGTCCATCGCCGCCTGGCTCAGGTGCCCATTCGCCGTCAGCCCCTCGCCCAGCCTGACGATGCGCGAGAAGGCGTCGATGACGCGGAACTGGCCATGGCGCTGCGGCACCGCGACCAAGAGCCGGCAATTGTTGGTGCCGAGATCGAGCGCGGCAAACACCGGCAGTTCCTGCATCGGCGGACGATGCATTGGCTGTTCCGGTCGGGATTGTGGCGCCGAGGGCAAAGGCACCGGCGCTGGAGCGGCCGGGCCGACGGAGGCCGGCGCACCAACCGCTGCGGCCGTTGCGAGAGGGCTGTCGTCGCGCGCAAAAACCTTGCGCCCACGCCGGCGCTTGCGCCGCTTTCTCGCCTTGCCTCGCTGATGCTGGGCTTCGCCGGCCTGTCCGTTGCCGGACTGAGGCCCCGCCTGGCGGGGCCACCCGGCGGATGGGCTTGGCCCGCCTGACGGCGGCGAAGCCCTGGACACGCCCACTTCCGGCGCGCCAGCGCCGGTGTCGTGGTCTTCCACTTCAGTTCCTTCCGGCGCCGCGCGAACCGGAAAACCGGACGCAGCAGGCGCTTAAAAATTTTAAGTTGCCGCCAGAGTAGCAGCGCCGGACCGGATCACCAAGAGCAAGGGGCCAAATTTTGCCGGCTGCGTCCTGCCACGTCCCCGCTGCTTTGCAGCGTCCCGGCGTTCGCTAGCCTTTTCATCTTGCCACTGGCACGACGAATTCGCCGTTGGCGAACCGGCTGCTCACCCTTGCCGGTTGAATAGCCGGCTTCAATGAGGCATTTCTGAAATGAGGGGGAATTGGTGAATCGCGGACGTTTTAACGCCCGCCTGGGCGATGGGCAGCAACACATGACGACAACTCCATGAATTGGGGGGGCACGAATTGGAAGCGCTATCTGTGGCCGGTCATCGGTGTCGCGGCGGTCATCGGGTCGCTGTTGTTGCTGTGGCATGAGTTGCGCGGCATCTCGATCGACGATGTCTGGGACGGCATATCAGCCATCCCGACGCGCGGCTGGGTGCTGGCGGCGCTGAGCTCGGTGGTCGCCTACGCCTCGCTTGCCGGCTACGACCACATTGCCCTTCTACATATCGGCAAGAAGGTGTCGTGGCTGTTCGTCACCTTCTGCTCCTTCACCACCTATGCGCTGTCGCACAACATTGGCGGCTCGGTGCTTTCGGGCGCGGTGATCCGCTACCGCGCTTATGGCACCAGGGGGCTCACCGGCCAGGATGTCGGCATATTGGTGGCGATCTGCTGGATCACTTTCGTGCTCTCCAGCCTGCTGGTCGGCGGCCTGGTGCTGGTGTTCGAGCCGCAGATCATCGGCCGCTTCTCCGGCGCGCCCCACCATGGGCTGGCGATCGCCGCCGGCATCGCTTTGCTCATTCTGGTCGGCGCCTATATCTTCGGCAGCTGGCTGCATCTGAAGCCGCTCAAGATCGCCGGTTTCCAGTTGCATTACCCGGCGCTGCCGATCGTGGCACGGCAATTGCTGATCGGCCCGATCGAGCTGCTGGCGGCAGCCGCGATCATCTTCTTTGCCCTGCCCGTGGCCGGCAATCCCGGCTATTTCGTTATCCTCGGCGTGTTCCTGGTGTCGTTCTCGGTTGCGCAGATCTCGCATGCGCCCGGCGGGCTTGGCGTGTTCGAGGTCGTGTTCCTCGCCGGCCTGTCGCAGATGGACCCGGTCGGCGTGCTGGCGGCACTTTTGGTGTTTCGCCTGTTCTACCTGATCATCCCGCTGCTGATCGCGCTCGGCGTGGTGCTGTTCTTCGAGCATTCGCAATACAGCCGGACGGAGAGCTGAGGATGATTGGGTGCGGCGCGCCACCCGGGCGTAATTGCCCCTATGAAACGCTGTGATTGAAACGCAGCTTAGGCTTGACTATTTTCCGGCGGCGGCTACAAGGCACGCGCGGCTGCTTCGGCGGCCCACCAGCGCGACAGCGCCTGCTGGGGAATAGGTTAACGGTAGACCCACGGACTCTGACTCCGTTAGTCCTGGTTCGAATCCAGGTTCCCCAGCCAAGGCACGTCATGCCCACTGACAGCCAGTACATCCTCGAACGCATCCGCCAGGGATGCGTGGAGTTGTCCGACGACGAGTTCGCCATCGACAGGCTGGCAAAATATGTCGGCAACGGGAGAATCCGCTGGCATGTCGAGTTCCGTGGGCATCGCATCGAGCTGACAACCGGCCAGATCAAGAAGCAGCCTACCTTTCGCAGGAAAATCCTCGAACAGGCTGGCGTTCTGCCGCCGCAGCGTGCCGGGGCCGATTACCGGCGATGGGCACTCGATCTCAGGCGGAATGCCATCGAGCTTCCCTGGCGCGACAGGCCGGTCGATGCCGGTTTTGCCATCGACAGGCTGACCAGCCACGGCGATGGGCGCTGGACGGTGGAATATCAGGGCAAGGCGATAAAATTCACGACGACGAAACTGCGCCGGCAACTCAGTTTCCGCAAACGCATGCTGGCCAAGGCCAAGGTGCTTCCGCCGGAATTGGCCCCGCCTGCCTATCGCAAGTGGATGGACTGGCTCATTCAAAACGCGACTGAGGCTGTGCCGCAGGCCGGCGAAGCCTCGATCACAGAGAAAAGCTGGCTTGACGACCTGCCGGAGCTGGCCGGCTGGGAAGATGAAGCGCCACCCGAGAATTGATTGGGTTCCAATGATCATGAAATCGAGCGATGCTTCTCCGGAACTGCGATTGGGCAGCGGACGTTCTGGGGATACAGACCGAGATCGGAAGCCTGCCAAAACTGCCCTGCAATAACCGCGTGCCAAGCCTGATATCCTCCGGCAGGAGTTTGCCGCCGAAGCCAGCGGCCGGCGCCGCTCATCAAGAGATTGCCTGAGGAGGCGCCGGCCAGGCGGGCATTGGGGTACCCGCCGACGCTACATTAGCATTCACGCATAGATTTGGTATGGCGCGAACGCGGAAGGCCGGCTGCCTTCACAGCAGCATTACCGCAATTTTTCCCAAGACCAGGAACCCGCAACGGTGCAAGGGTTGGAACGCCCAGCGTTTCGGCGCGGCTTGCCTGGAGACAATCATGGCGACGTTTCATCCGAAGGTCCGCCAGCCGACCGGGCGAAAGACATGGACCTGTATGGATGGTTGATCGGCAGTTGGGACTTGGAGACGCTCCACCACCGCAACGACGGCACAATTCAGAAATGGGATGGCGAGTGTCACTTTGGCTGGGTGCTCGAAGGCCGCGCCATTCAGGACATCTGGATCAGGCCCAGGCGCCCTGCCCCGTCCACCATGTATGGCACGACCTTGCGCGTCTTCGATCCCGGGATGGGTGGCTGGCACATCATCTGGAGCGATCCGCTCAACCAGGATTACTCGCGCCAGATCGGGCGGGCCGAAGGCAAGGACATCGTCCAGATGGGCGCCGACTCGCGCGGCCTGCAGGCTCGGTGGCGGTTCACCGAGATCACCGCCGGCAGCTTTCACTGGATCGGTGAGGAGAGACGAGCGGAGAGCGACCCCTGGCGCGTGACATATGAACATTTCGCGCGCCGGACGGGTTCCTGAAGCACGCTTGCGCATTCAGCCCCTCGTGCCTACGGGCGAGTACGACCATAGATTAGCGATAGCTCAATTAACACCAAACCAGTATCTCAAAACCCGCCGGTACAAGCGCGCCCAAGAACCTTCATATGTACCGAGCGCGAACTGAGGCTAGACAAGTGAAGATTCCAATAGCATTGTTGGCACTGGGACGGGGCTCGACCGGCAAACGCAAACGATGCTTGTCGGTGGTTGGCAACTGCTAAACCGTACAGCCGTAATTGCCACGGCTGCGAGACCAAGGAGTCCCAAGGATGCCGAACTCAAGCCAAACCAGCGATCAATGGTGGGTCAACGACCAGACGCCGGACAACCCGTACGGCAAAAGCGAAGATTACGGGGCCTTCCTCACCTACCTTGGAGCGCTGGACCGGTCGATAACGCCGGCGATCGCGGCGGGAACGCTGAGGATAAATGTCTCCGAGCTCAATGACCATCCCGAATACAAGGCCGCCGCGATCGGCGCCTTGCAGATGTGGGCCAGTGTCACCCCGTTGAAGTTCGAAATCGTCGACAATGCACCATACAACAGCGCAACGGACTGGATGCAGGTTGTCAGCCCCGAACTGGGCGAAGAGGACGACGGCAGCGCCTATTCCAACGACCGCTATGTCAGCATCGGCCAGCGTTTCCACGACACCGAGGTCAACAAGACGGATATTGGCGGCTATGTCTTCGATTCCTTCATCCATGAATTCGGTCATGAGTTCGGGCTGAACCACCCCGGGCTCTACAATTACAGCGGCCCAGGCGGCGTACAGATCAATTATCTGAACAATGCGACCTGGACCTACGACCGTCAGCAATACAGCGTCATGTCCTATTTCGACGGGATCGATGTCGGTGAAACCAGCCGCTGGTCGGCGTCAACGCCGATGATGGCCGACATCGAGGCTGTCATCCGCCGCTTTTTCTCCACCGTCGACGAGAACGGCGTGCGCACCTATCAGCATATCGATCTCAACATGGGCGACAACGTCTACGGCTTCGGCAGTGCCGTGGACGGCTACCGGCTGACCTCCTCGGGCATGCAGCACGATATCGGTTTTGTCATCCATGACACCGGCGGAACCGACACGATCGACTTCTCCGGCTCGACGGCCGGCACGATCCTCGATCTGCGCGCCGGACAGTTCTCCAGCGTCAACGGCCACAGCAACAATGTGTCGATCTTTGCCGGGCACAACGCCGATGGCACCGACTATTACATCGAGAACGGCATCGGCAGCAGCTATGACGACGTCCTGATTGGCAATGACGGAGCCAACGTGCTGGATGGCCGCGGCGGCGGCGACCGCATGGCCGGCAATGGCGGCGACGACACCTACTTCGTCGATTCCCTCGACGACATCGTGCGCGAGGAAGCGAATGGCGGGAATGACACGGTCGTTCTGCTGAACCGGAACTTGAATATCCGGAAAATCGCCAACGTCGAACACATCATCTACGCCGACGAGTCGACACTCCAGCCTGGAGACGGCGGCACCGAAACCGCACCGACCATCGGCGACAACACGATGACCAGCGTCATCTTCGGCGACAATGGCAACAATACGCTCGACGGCGGCGCCGGCGACGACACGATCTTCGGCCAGGGCGGCGATGACCTCATCATCGGCGGCCGCGACTCGCTCGCCAGCCGCGACATCAACAACACCATCGATGTCGCCGACCTTCCAGACCAGACCGAGAGCGACGACGGCAATGACACGCTCTATGGCGGCCGCGGCAACGATACGATCCTCGGCGGCCAAGGCAACGACATCCTCGACGGCGGCGACGGCGACGATACGCTGAGCGGCCAGGATGGCGTCGATATATTCAGGGGCGGCGCCGGCGTCGACACGGTAGACTTCAGCAAGGAGAGCCCCTTCCAACTGCTCGTCAACCTCGAGACGAACGTTGCCAATGGCGGCACCGCCACCGGCGACACCTTCTACAGCATCGAAAACCTGATCGGCTCCGATGACCGCATCGACCGTTTCATCGGTACGTCGGCGGCAAATCATTTCTGGGGCCGGGGCGGCGGCGACTATTTCAACGGCGGCGGCGGCAACGACATACTGGATGGCGGCAATGACGGCGACATCCTGTACGGTGAAGCCGGCAACGACACGATCATCGGCGGCGCCGGCCAGGACTATCTGGATGGCGGCGCCGGCATTGATACGGTCGTCTACGAAGGCAGTTCCGCCGGCGTGACGATCGACCTCGCCAATGGCACGGCCAATGGCGGCGACGGCGATGGCCCGGTGCAGATCGTCGGGCGCGGCACCGTTATCCGGCACGACATCCTGGTCGGCTTCGAAAACGCCGTCGGGTCGTTCTTTGACGACCATCTCATCGGCAACGCCCAGGCCAACAAACTTTCCGGCGGCGCCGGCAACGACACGCTGACCGGCGGTGGCGGCGCCGATATATTGAATGGCGGCGCCGGCAGCGACACGGCGGACTACGCCGACGCGGCCAGCGGGCAAAACCTCAAACTGGGTGGCGGCAAATCCGGCGGCGACACCTATATCTCGATCGAAAATCTGGCTGGCTCGGGCTTCAACGATCACCTGACCGGCGATGGCGCGGCCAATGTGCTGACCGGCCAGGGCGGCGCCGACAAGATCGACGGCGGCGGCGGCGATGACACCCTGCTCGGCGATTTCGCCTATCAGGGCGATGCTCCGCCACGCCCGGGCATGGGCACCGGCTACGCCACGCTCGGACCGGACGCGACCAACAATTCGGTCTCGACCGCCTTCGACATCTCGAACAACTTCTCGCTGACCGCCGACCCCGACATCTTCGATTCGACGACCACCCTTCACACCACCGTCAATGCCACCGGAAACGGCTTGGGCGGATATTACAGCATCAACCTGGCGGCCGGCACGATCATCACCATCGACATCGATGGCATTGCCGACCCCAATGTCCATGACAGCATCGTCAGGGTGCTGGACAGCGATGGCAATATCGTCGCCCAGAACGACGATGGCGGCAACGACCCCGGCTCCAACAACGGCCGCGATTCGAGCACCAGCTTCATCGTTCAGGAAACCGGAACCTACTATATTGTGGAGGGCGAATGGTCGGACTCGGCTCCTGGCGATGGCTGGGTCGAATCCGTGCCGGAGGGCTCGACTTACAAGCTGAACGTGTCGGTCGAATTCCCGCCGGCACCAGCTCAGCCGGGCGTTGCGGGCGCCGATACGCTCAACGGCGGCGGCGGCAGCGACCTTTTGGATGGCGGGCTGGCTGCCGATACGCTGACCGGCGGCGCCGGCGACGACTATTTCCGCTTCTCGACAGAACTCGGGAACGGCAATATCGACTGGATCAAGGACTTCAAGGTCGCCGACGATACGATCCTGCTGGACAACCTCATCTTTGCCAGCGTTGGCGGCGACGGCGCCCTCGCTTTGGGCTCATTCTACAAGAGCGCAGCCGGTGCTGCTCATGATGCCGACGACCGCATCATCTACGACACCGACAGTGGAATATTGTCTTACGACGCCGATGGTTCCGGACAGGGAGCAGCCGTTCAGTTTGCACACCTGAACACAAATCTGGATCTTTCGGCTGCAGACTTCATCGTCATCTAACGCGTTGCCGGGAGGGGTGCCGTCAGGCTCCCCTCCCGCATACCCCAGCGCAGTGAAAAGGGAGAGGACGCGATGACCGACCGCCGCACAGTGTTAATGGCCGCCGGAGTTGCGGCAGTCGCCGCGGCCACCGGGGCAGCGGCAGCGCAATCGCCAGATATTCGCGCGCCAGATATTCGCGCAACAGATATTCGCGGCGCCGTCACCTTTGTGGGCGGCAAGGCTATCCCGGAAGGTCATCTCGAGATCTATCTTGAGGATCCCGCCATTCAGGACAGTGGGCGACGCCGCGCCGCCAAAACCAGCCTCAAGAGCGAGGGCGGCTCAAAGACCATAGAATTTTCCTTGCCCCTGCCCGCAAGCTCGACCGCTTCACCAACGCTGCAGGTCGTTGCGCGCCTGGAGCGTGCGGACGGCTGGCTGGTGGCGCGGGGCAGCGCGCAGTTCCAGGCCGGCTTGCCCGTCCATGTCACACTCAAGGCAGTTATCTATTGAAGGGACGAGATGCCATATCCTGATTGCGAGCCTGCATGCAGCTGACGCCATCGACGCCGCTTACGCTGGTCGGAATCCTGGCGTCCTTTCGACGTGCGTTTTCGGGCATCGTCCTGATGAGCGGGGTCGTCAACGTGCTGACCCTGACCGGCTCGTTCTTCATGTTGCAAGTCTATGACCGCGTCGTTCCGGGTCGCAGCGTGCCGACGCTGGTCGGCCTGGCGGTGCTTGCGGGAACATTGTTCGTGTTTCAGGGAGTGCTGGAGCTGATCCGCTCTCGCCTCATGGTGCGGCTGGGACAGGGGTTGGACGCAAAGCTGAGCCCGTCGGTCTATTCGGCGCTGATGCGCCTGCCGCTGCGCGCCAAGCCTTCCGGCGACGGGCTGCAACCCCTACGGGATCTCGATCAGGTCCGCTCCTTTATCGGCAGTGCCGGACCGACCGCTTTGTTCGACCTGCCATGGATGCCGCTCTATATCGGCATCTGTTTCATTTTTCATTTCTGGATCGGCGTTACCGCGCTTGCCGGCGCCGTTGTCCTGTTTGCACTGACGCTTCTGGCCGAATTCCGGACCCGCGGCCCGACAAGGATCGCCGGACAGCACGCGGCCGTTCGCAGCACGTTGGCCGAGGCGACAAGGCGCAATGCCGAAGCCATGCAGGCCATGGGTTTTGGCGGGCGTATCGCCGAGCGGTGGTCTGCCGTCAATGCCGAGTACCTGAACGCCCATGCGGCGGCCAGCGATGTCGCGGGAACGCTTGGCACGATTTCCAAGATCCTGCGGTTGATGCTGCAATCGGCAATGCTGGCGATCGGCGCTTATCTGGTCATCCAGCAAGAGGCGACCGGCGGCATCATGATCGCAAGCTCGATCATGATGGGCAGGGCGCTGGCTCCGATCGAACTGGCGATAGCGCATTGGAAGGGCTTCATTTCAGCGCGGCAAAGCTGGGCACGCCTGAAGCAGCTTCTGTCCGCGCTGCCGGAAGGCGCAACCGGCGTGACCCTGCCCGCGCCTGTCAGCGCGCTGGCGGTCGAGAATGTCAGTGTCGCCCCGCCGGGCGAACGCACGCCGGTGGTGTGGGATGCAAGTTTTTCACTGGCCAGGGGAGCAGGCCTGGGGGTCATCGGCCCGAGTGCTTCCGGCAAATCATCGCTGGTGCGTACGCTTGCAGGTGTCTGGCTTCCGGCGCGCGGCGCCGTGCGGCTGGACGGCGCGACGCTTGACCAGTGGCCGGCCGACGAGCTGGGTAAACATATCGGCTATCTGCCGCAGGATGTGCAGTTGTTCGACGGCACGATTGCGCAGAACATCGCCCGCTTCGACCCGGATGCGTCGTCCGATATGGTGCTTGCGGCAGCCAAGGCCGCCGGCGTGCATGATCTCGTCGTGCATCTGGCCGACGGTTACGACACAAAGGTTGGCGAAGCCGGCGCCTCGCTGTCGGCGGGGCAACGCCAGCGTGTCGCCCTTGCCCGCTCTCTTTATGGCGATCCCTTCCTAGTCATCCTGGACGAGCCGAATTCCAATCTCGACTCAGAGGGTGAAGTGGCCTTGTCCGCCGCCATCCAGGGCATCAGGGACCGCGGCGGCATCGTTATCGTCGTCGCGCACCGATCCAGTGTGCTGGCCAATGTCGACACCGTGCTGGTGATGGCCAATGGCCATGTGCAGGCCTTCGGTCCGAAGGATGAGGTGCTGAACAAGGTCTTCCGATCGGCGGCACCGCTCAAGGTCGTTGCCGCCACGGAGAGAGGCGTTCCTGCATGAGCGAGGACAGATCCGCTTTGCATCATCGGCAGGTCCGCCGCTATCTCGTGGCTGGCGTTGCTACCTGTCTGCTGCTTGTCGGAGGTGTTGGCGGCCTGGCGGCAGTGACCAAGATGTCGGGTGCGGTGATCGCAGCTGGCCGGCTGGTGGTCGATTCCAATGTAAAGAAAGTTCAGCATCCGACGGGCGGCGTGGTCGGCGAGATCAGGGTGCGTGAAGGCGACCGGGTCAAGGCGGGCGATATTCTGGTGCGGCTGGATGAAACGACAACACGCGCCAATCTGGCGATCGTCTCAAAAGGTCTGGATGAGTTTTATGCACGGTTGGCGCGCCTGGAGGCGGAGCGTGACGGCAAGGACACGATCAGCTTTCCGGACGTTTTGACATCGCGGCGCGACGAAGCCGGTGTCGCCGCATCGATGGCCGGAGAACAATCGCTGTTCGATTTCCGGCACCAGGCGCGGTCTGGCCAGCGATCGCAATTGCGCGAACGGATCGCGCAGTTGAAGCAGGAGAGTGCCGGCCTGACCGAGCAGCTGCAGGCGAAACGCCGCGAGATCGAGCTGATCCAGATCGAGCTGGAAGGTGTGCGGTCGCTCTGGCATCGCAAGCTGATAGGAATCGACCGCATGACGTCGCTGGAACGGGACGCGGTGCGGCTCGAAGGCGAGCATGGCCAGTTGACCGCGGGAATTGCCCAGGTGAAAGGCAAGGCGTCCGAGATCGAACTGCAGATCATCCAGATCGACCAGGATCTTCGCAGCGAGGTCGCGACCGACTTACGCGATACCCAGGGAAAGATCTCCGAGTTCGTCGAACGCAAGGTGGCGGCCGAGGACCAGTTGAAGCGCATCGATCTGCGCAGCCCGCAGGATGGCGTGGTGCTGCAGTTGGCGGTGCATACGATCGGCGGGGTCATCACCCCCGGCGAACAGGTGATGCAGATCGTACCGGTGACGGACGACCTGACCGTTGAAGCGCATATCGCACCGCAGGATATCGACCAGGTGACGATGGGCCAGAATGCGATTTTGCGCCTGTCGGCCTTCAATCGGCAAACCACGCCGGAGCTGACCGGGACGCTGTCGCGGATCTCGGCGGATCTCACCATCGAAGAGCGCACCGGAGCAGCCTTCTATGTGGCGCGGGTGACGCTGCCCAAAACCGAGGTCGCCAAGCTGCGCGGGCTGGCGCTGGCGCCAGGCATGCCGGCCGAAGTGTTCTTCCCGACGGGCGACCGGACGATGCTTTCCTATCTGGTGAAGCCGCTGTCGGATCAGATCCAGAAAGCTTTCCGGGAGGAGTGAAGCCGCACCTTTGAGAGCTGAAGCCTCGGGACCGGCTGGTTGCCGGTCCCCAAGGGGTAGCCCCTACTCCGCTGCCTTATACCCCGCGATGCCCTTGATCTCGAGGAAATCCTCCAGCCCGTATTCGGCGTATTCGCGGCCGTTGCCGGATTGCTTGTAGCCGCCGAATGGCAGGCCGGCGTCCCATTGCGGATAGTTGATGTAGACAGTGCCGGTGCGCATGCGGGCGGCGACTTCGCGGGCCTTCTGAATGTCCTTGGCCTGGATGTAGGACGCCAGCCCATAGACAGTGTCGTTGGCGGTGCCGATCGCCTCTTCCACTGTGTCGTAAGGCATGATCGCCAGCACCGGCCCGAAGATTTCCTCGCGCGCGATGCGCATGTCTGATGTGACGTCGGCGAACACGGTCGGGCGGACATAGTAGCCGCGGTTGAGTTCTGCCGGGCGGCCCGGTCCACCCGCGACCAGCGTGGCGCCTTCATCTATGCCGGCCTGGATCAGGTCCTGGATCTTGTCGAACTGGATCTGGCTGACCACCGGGCCGAGCTTGGTGCCGGCCGCATCGGCCGGGCCGACGGTCAATTTTTCGGCCGCCGTCTTGGCGTAGCCGGTCGCCTCGTCATGGCGGTCGCGCGGCACGAACATACGAGTCGGCGCATTGCAGGACTGGCCCGAGTTGCTGAAGCAGCCGGCGACGCCCTTGCTGACGGCCTTTTCGAGATCGACATCGGGAAACAGGATGTTGGCCGACTTGCCGCCAAGCTCCTGATGCACGCGCTTGACCGTGTCGGCGGCCGCCTTGGCGACCAGGATGCCGGCGCGGGTCGAACCGGTGAACGACATCATGTCGACATCGGGATGGCTGGATAGCGCCTGGCCGACGCCCGGGCCGTCGCCATTGACGAGGTTGAAGACGCCCTTGGGAACGCCGGCCTCGTCGATGATTTCGGCAAAGATGATGGCGTCGAGCGGCGCGATTTCCGAGGGCTTCAGCACCATGGTGCAGCCGGCGGCGAGCGCAGGACCGACCTTGCAGGTGATCTGGTTCAGCGGCCAGTTCCACGGCGTGATCAGGCCGACGACCCCGATCGGCTCCTTGACGATGAGCGACGAGCCCTTGACGTGGCGGAATTCGAACGACTTCAGCACCTCGGCCATCTTCTGCAGATGTGCCAGGCCAATGCCGACCTGGCTGTCGAGTGCCATCTGGCGCGGCGCGCCCATCTCGCGCGATACGGCCAGCGCCAGATCGGCGCTGCGCTTCTTGTAGACCTCGATTATGCGGTTGAGGATATCGAGGCGCTCCTCGACCGAAGTGAAGCCGAATGTCTCGAAGGCGCGCTTGGCGGCCGCAACCGCCTTGTCGACATCGGCCTTTGAGCCGAGCGAAATCTGCGCGAAAGCATCTTCGTTTGACGGGTCGATGACGTCGAGTGTGCTGGGCACGACAGGATCGACCCACACGCCGTCGATATAGAACTGCAGATTGTGTGACACGGGCTTCTCCTCGGGGGATTCTGAATTGATGGGGGCGATCGCCAGATCGTCGTATCGGTTCAGGGATAACGATGGGGCAAGAGCGATGTCAAACGCAAGGGCGGGCGATTGAGCCTACGGCTACAGAAGCGTGTGCCCCGCCGCGACCAGAAGCCCCCTTGCCGCGGCTTCATCCTTGGCTTTGACGAGCAGATGGTCACCATCGAAGGTGGATACCAGAAAAATGCCGAGTTCGCTTTCCGACAATGGCTTTATCACCGACAGGACGATGCCGGTTTCGTCGAAGGCAAAGGGACCTTGGAGTTTCAGGGCGACCCAGTCCCTGTCATGCTTCACCCCGTCCGGCACCCGATCCTGCAGGCAGACGACCGAAAGCTCGTCCTCTGTCCTGGTGATGCTGACGAAGCCCGGCCCGTCCGCCCAGCCGGGAATGCTGTCTTTTGCTTCGAGGCGCGAAACCGCATACCGCCCCGTGAGCGGCTTCAACCGGACCCTGACTGCCATCCGATCCTCCCTGTTATCGGCCATCACCCAGTTTCTTGCTCATATAGACCGTCATGCCGTTCATGAACGGCTCCTCCCGGTCGATCGTATAGCCATGCCGTTTGTACAACAACACATTGGCCATGAAGGCGCCGTTGGTCAGCAGGCGCAGCTCGAAGCAGCTGGCCTCCAGCGCCTTCTGCTCCGCCCGTTCCAGCAACAGCCGGCCGATGCCCCTGCCCTGCGCCTGTGGCGCGACGCAGACATTCTCGATCCAGAGATGATCGTCGGCCAGGATGGTCTCGATCATGCCGACGATGCGGCCATTTTCGATGGCGAGATCGAACGGATGTTCGGCGACCGCCTTGTCATAGTCGGCGCGCATCGGCAGCGGCTCGCGGCCGATCAGAGGCACCCATTTGGCATAGGCGGCACGCACAATGTCCCTGATGGCGGCACCGTCCGCCGGTTGGGCCGGCCGAAACAGGATGGAAGAATTGGACATGGCAAAGGCTCCAGACATGAAAACCCCGCCGGCAGACGTCGCGGGCGGGGCTGGAACGAACGAACCGATTTAGTGTGCCGGTCTTTGTCGTCGCGCCTTGCCGCTCCGCACTGTGCAGAGGCGACGTCGCTGGGCGATGGCGAGCGAGAAAATGGACATGACGCCACGCTGGAGTGCAAGACGCAGAGCGTCAAGCTGCATAACCGAGCCAGTCATTACGTTTGCATGGCACAGGCAAGATTGAAGGCATTGCCGACTGTTCGCAAAAATCGATCATTCCAACAAGAACAATTCGTTGGAAAGATCGATTCTGGAATGACATTCTCCTGAGGTACTTGCTTGGAGAATTGCATTGTCTTCCGCCGCCCAGCTAGCGAACGATATTCCGATCAGCATGATTTCCGCCGACCTGGCCGTGGGCCGGAAGCGGCTCGATTCCATGTGGAATGGCGTCATCCCCGGGACCGTGCTGGTGGCGATGATCACGGGGTCTCGGCCCATAATGTCTCCGGCTTCGCGCTGTTCAGCCCGATGATCCTCGCCGTCGTCGCCGGCATGATCTATTCCAACGTGCTCGGCACCCCCGCCCACGCCAAGGCCGGCATTGCCTTCTCGCAGAAGCGCCTGCTGCGCTTTGCCGTCGTGCTGCTCGGCTTCCAGCTGACGCTTGGCCAGGTCGCCTCCATCGGCGCGGGCGGCGTCGGCATCGTGGCAGCCACCCTTGGCGCCACCTTCGTCTTCACCATCACGCTTGGCCGGCTGCTCGGCGTCGACGCCAAGCTGGCGCAGCTGATTGCCGCAGGCACCTCGATCTGCGGCGCTTCGGCGATCGTTGCCACCAACATCGTCACCGATGCGCGCGACGAGGACGTCACTTATGCCGTCGCCTCGATAACGCTGTTCGTCACCGTCGCCATGCTCGGCTTTCCGCTGCTGGCGCCGGTGCTCGGCCTCGACCAGCACGCATTCGGCCTGTGGGCCGGCGCCTCGATCCATGAGGTGGCGCAGGTCATCGGCGCCGGCTTCCAGAACGGCGCCCAGTCCGGCGAGATTGCCACCGTCGCCAAGCTGACCCGCGTCGCCATGCTGGCGCCGATGGTCGTCGCGCTCGGCCTGATGGCGCGCCGCAAGAGCAATGGCGATCGCCCAAGCGACCAATCCGGTGCGCGGCCGCCGATGCCGTGGTTCGTCGCCGCTTTCATCGCCGTCGTGGCGCTGAACAGCCTGGTTGCCGTGCCGGCCGAAGTGAAGTCGGCCATGGCGTTCGCCACCACCATCATGCTGACCATGGGGCTCGCCGCCATGGGTCTGCAGGCCAACATTTCGCAACTGCGCTCGCGCGGCCTTCGCCCGCTGGCGCTCGCCTTCTGCGCCTTCCTGTTCATCGGCGGCTTCAGTCTGATGCTGGTGAAGTTCGCTTAGTCCTCGAACGAACTCGCCGCGACATAGATCGCGGCAAGCGCCTCGATGCCGGCCTGGTCGTCCTTGTCGAAGCGGCTGGGCGTCGGGCTGTCGAGGTCGATCAGGCCGAAGACGCCGTCACTGTCCCTCAGCAGCACGACGAGTTCCGAGCGCGAGTCGGCGTCGCAGGCGATGTGGCCGGCAAACTCGTGCACATCCTTGACCAGCATCGACATTTCGAGATCGATCGCGGTGCCGCACACGCCCTTGCCGACGGCGATGCGCACGCAGGCCGGCTTGCCCTGGAACGGTCCAAGCACCAGCTCCTCGTCGGACGCCAGGAAATAGAAGCCGGCCCAGTTGAGATCGGGCACCATCTGGAAGATCAGCGCCGATGTGTTGGCGGCGTTGGCGACGGAGTCGCTCTCGCCTTCCAGCAGCGCCTTCAACTGGGTGGCCAGTTCGCGGTAGAAGGCTGGCTTGTTGGTGCTGTCGATGCTCTGGGCCGCAAACATGGCGTCGTCTCCATTGCCGGCGGGCCAAAAAGCCCGCTACATTTCCTGTCTGCCACCAATGACGCTCCCGGGAAATACACAATTGTGAATACCGACCGTGCCAGCCAAACACACGACCGGGCGCAACCCGCAGCGAGCGAAGGTCCCCTCACCTTCGCCGTGCTGGTCTTTCCCGGCTTTCCGATGATGGCGTTCAGTTCGGTGATCGAGCCATTGCGCGCCGCCAACGTGCTGGCCAAACGCGATTGTTACCGCTGGGTGATCGTCGGCGCCGACCAGGGCACGGTCGAGGCATCCAATGGGGTTGTCATACAACCGGGATTCGCAGCCTCCAGCGCACCGAAGGTCGACCGGATCGTCGTCTGCTCGGGCGGCAATGCCGACCTTGTCGTCGCCGACGATGCGGTTGCCTGGATGCGCAAGAGCCTGCGCGCCGGCGCTCACATAGGCGCAGTGGCCGACGCCGCCTTCTTCCTCGCCAGGGCCGGCCTGCTCGACGGCCATGCCTGCACCTTGCACTGGACCAGCCAGGCGGCATTCACCGAGGCCTTCCCGGATATCGAGCTCCGGCGAGATCTCTACGTCATCGACCGCAAGCGCTTCACCTCGGCCGGTGGCGTCGGCAGCCTCGACATGATGCTGGAGATCATCACCAACGATTATGGCGGCGAGCTCGCGGCGGGCGTTGCCGAATGGTTCGTGCACAGCCCCTTGCGTTCGAGCGTCGACCGCAAGCTGATGCCGCTCAGGCTGCGCACCGGCGTCCAGAACGAACTGGTGCTGTCGGCCATCGCCATCATGGAGGATGCGGTGGAAGAGCGGCTCGGCNGGCTCGGCATGACGGAGCTGGCGGCAAGGCTCGGTGTCTCCTCCGACAAGTTGGAGCGCAATTTCCGCGCCCAGCTCAGCATTTCGCCCAATGCATATTACCGGCGGCTCCGGCTGCGGCGCGCCGCCGACCTGTTGGCCCATTCGACGCTGATGGTGCGAGACGTGGCGCTGGCCTGCGGCTTCGCGTCGATGTCGAGTTTTGCCAGGGCTTTTCGCGAAGAGCATGGCCACGCGCCGAAGGCGATGCGGCGGCATTAGAGGGCGCTGCGCGCTAACGCGGTGAGATGCTGGCGGGACAGCGCCCCCCTCTGTCCTGCCGGACATCTCCCCCACACGGGGGGAGATCAGATGTCGCCTCGGCTTTCGCCAATCACCAACGTTGCAGGGCGAGCGGGACGCGAAAGCTGCTAATCTCCCTCCTTGTGGGGGAGATGTCCGGCAGGACAGAGGGGGCGCGAAGGATCGCAACATTGCCCTTTGTATCCATGCCCTTCTTGCGGCATTTCGCACGACATCTGCGGATTCTCGCACAGACATTTTTCGGCGCATGGCTATGGTCTAGCCCTTCAGGAGGCGCACCATGAGCATCGTCGTTTTCGACCCCGACAGCACCGAGGATGTGGATTTCAAGGACCGCATGCGCCACCCGGTCGCGGCTGACTCCGCCGGCGGCATGTGGCTGTCGGACACCGAGCCGTCCTTCATCGATGCCGACGCCTTGCGCAAAGGGCGGCTGGCGAAACTGCGCGGCTGGATGCGCGAGGCGGGCTATGGGGGCGTCGTTTTGTTCGACCCCTACAACCAGCGCTATGCCACCGGCTCGCGCAACATGTTCGGCTATTTCCTGCGCAACTCGACGCGGTATTTCTTCATCCCGACCGACGGGCCGATCGTTCTGTTCGAATACCCGCAGAGCTACCATGTCTCGATGGTGCTCGACACGATCGACGAGGCGCGCCCGTCCAAGCTGGTATGGTCTTCGGTGTCGGGCCGCGACGACGAAACCGCGGGCCCCTTCGCCGACGAGATCGCCGAGCTTTTGAAGAAACATGGCGGCGGCTCGATGAAGCTCGGGCTCGACCGCTGCAGCCATTTGCAGGCGCTGGCGCTGGAAAAGCGCGGCTGCGACGTCAGGGATTGTCAGGGCGAAATCCTGGCGGTGCGCGCGGTGAAAACACCCGAGGAAGTCAAATGCCTGCAGGTATCGATGGCTGGCGCGGAAGCCGCTGTTTATGCCGTGCGCGAGGCGATCAAGCCCGGCGTCTCCGAAAACGAGCTGTTCGCCATCATGTATGGCGAGGTGATCCGCCAGGGCGGCGAGTTTATCGAGACGCGGTTGCTCACCTCGGGACAGCGCACCAATCCGTGGTTCAACGAGGCCAGCGGCCGCAAGATCCGGCCGGGCGAGCTTCTGGCGCTCGATACCGACACGATCGGCTGCTATGGCTATTATTCCGATTTTTCGCGCACCTTCCGCTGCGGGCCTGGCAAGCCGACCGACTATCAGAAATCGCTCTACCGCATGGCGCACGACCAGGTTCAGCACAACATTTCGATTGTCAAACCTGGCATGGCGTTTCGCGAGATCGCCGAAAGAGCGTGGAAAATCCCGGACCGTTTCGTCGACCAGCGCTATACCTCGGTGATGCATGGCGTGGGCATGCATGGCGAGACGCCGTTCATCGCGCATGCCATGGACTATGAGACCTATGGCCGCGACGGTGTTGTCGTGCCCGGCATGGTGGTGAGCGTGGAAAGCTATATCGGCGAGAAAGGCGGCCGCGAGGGCGTCAAGCTAGAGGACGAAATCCTGATAACCGACACCGGCACCGAGCTTCTGTCGCGCTTTCCCTACGAGGATGAATTTCTGGAGAAGCAGGTTTGATCGCAGCGTCCCTCACTAACGTCAGCGCGGTATCGCAAACCTTCGGGAATAGTCGCGGCAGCTATGCCTTCGTCATCCTAGGGCGAAGCAAGGAGCGCAGCGACGCGGCGCAGACCCTAGGATCCATGCCGGGACTCATCCGCGCCCCAACGGTGCAAGTTCTGCTCCGCCGCACTCTCCGACCAGCGTCACGGCATGGATCCTCGGGTCTCCGCGACGCCGCTGCGCGGCTGCTTCGCCCTGGGATGACGAAGTTCGGAGGACGCCGACCAATCTTCATCGCTTGCGCTGCCCTTGCGAGAAGAACGGCGGCGGCGGTCGCGAACCCAGGCCCGTCCACATGAAAAGCCCCATCTCGATCAAACGCGGCACGGTCGCCGCGGCGTTCATCGACCTCCAGGAAGAGCATCGGCAGGACAAGCGCTATCTGGTCGAAGGTTTTGGCGAGGTGCTTGCCAACGTCCAGCGCCTGCAGGCGGCGGCGCGGCGCAACTTCGTGCCGCTGTATCACTGGGCCTATATCGTCGATACCGCCAAGGCGCGTCCGTTCCATCCGCTCGACGCCGACGGCAAGTCCGCCTTTTCCGACAAGACCGATCCGCTGACGGAGATTTGCCATGAGGTGGCGCCCGCGGCCGGCGAGACGATGCTGGTCAAGACGCAGGCCAGCGCCTTCGGCGCCGGACCTGGCGCAACCGAACTCAAGGCGCGCGGCATCGAATGGCTGATCGTCGCCGGCGTCTGGACCGAGGCCTGCATCGACGCCACCGTGAAGGACGCGGTGGCATCCGGCTTTCGCGTGCTTCTGGTCAAGGATGCCTGCGGCAGCGGCAGTGCCGCCATGCACCAGACCGCCATCCTCAACCTTGCCAACCGGCTCTATGGCGGCGCCGTCACCAACACGATAGACGCGTGCCGGCTGATGGCGGGCGACACCATCGATGCATGGCAGGTCGAAGGCTCGGTACCGCTGCGCTTCACGTTTGAAAACGCCGAACGGCTCTACGGCGAGCTCTGAGAGATGGGCACGGTCCACAAGCTCAAGACCGCCAGGCGGGGGAAATACGCCACCCTGCTCGATCCGGCGCTGTGGGAGTATATCGACCTGGTCAATGACTGGTTCCCGCCAGAAATCGCCGAACTTCCGATCGCCGAGCAAAGGTCGGTCTATGATGCGATGTGCCGCGCCTTCCATCAGGGTTATCCCAAAGGGGTTTCGGCCAGCGGCGGCATCATCGCCGCCGATGCAGGGCACGCCATCCCGATCCGCTACTATCGGATGGCGGGCAAGCCCGTGCGCGCCGTCATCGTCTACTATCATGGCGGCGGCTTTGTGCTTGGCGGGCTCGACAGCCATGACGACATCTGCGCCGAGATCTGCGCCGGCACCGGTTTCGACGTTGTCTCGGCCGACTACCGGTTGGCGCCGGAACATCCCCACCCGGCCGCCTTCGACGACGCGCTGACCGTGTTCGAATGGGCGGCGGTGACAACGGACTTGCCGATCGTGCTCGTCGGCGAAAGCGCCGGCGGCAACCTTGCCGCCGCGGTCGCGCACGCGTCTCGCCGCCACCTGCGCCGGGCGGCCGGCCAGGTGCTGATCTATCCCGGCCTCGGCGGCGACGAGAGTGCCGGCTCCTATGTCGAACATGCCGAGGCACCGTTGCTGACGCTGCGCGACATCGCGTTCTACCGCACCATTCGCGCTGCCCCGGCACAGTCGCCCGACGACCCGACTTTTTCTCCGCTGAAAGACAACGACTTCTCCGGCCTGCCGCCGACTGTCATCATCACTGCCCAGTGCGATCCGCTGTCGTCGGACGGCGAGACCTATCGCGACCGCATCGTTGCCGCCGGCGGCCGCGCCTGGTGGTATGAGGAGCCGCGGCTGGTGCACAGTTTTCTGCGCGCCCGCAAAAGTTTTCAGCGCGCCGGCGAGGCGTTCGTGTGCACGCTTGCAGCCATCGCCGCCGTCGCCGTGCTCGGCAAGAACGACTGGCCATATTGAGGCGGCGAAGCGCTGATCTCCCCCTCATGGGGGTTGAGGAGTGGTCCGCGTAGCGGATGGAAAGCCAATTGCTTGGCTTTCCGAACGACGAAAGCCGGCAGGCCAGAGGGGGGCGCGAAGGATCGCGGCCCTTCAGTATCCTAAATCAACGCAACGATTATCTGTGAAGATACTCCAGTCGGCAGACGGGATGGCGGGACAGCGCCCCCCTCTGTCCTGCCGGACATCTCCCCCACAAGGGGGGAGATTGGCCATCTACCACTGCGGAGCAGTGCACAAGAATTGCGGAAAAGCGAACATTTCCCGGTGTCGGCCCGCTTTATCATCACCTGCTCAGGCAACGGCGCCTCGGCGATCGCATCCGCCCCCAGCGGAAGCGGACCGTCGGGGCGCCCAACAAAAAAGGGAACGACGATGAAATTCATGCTGACCGACCGTAATTTGCACCCGCAGGCGAAGCCCGTTGCCGATGATTTCAGGAAAGGCGGCGTCAACCGGCGCGAATATCTCGCCATCATGGCCGGCTTTGGCGTCAGTGCTGCCGGCGCGCTGGCGCTGGGCGGCCTCAGCGCGTCACCTGCCCGGGCCGAAGAGCCGAAGCGCGGCGGCACCTTGCGCGTCGCCATGAACGTCAAGGGTTTCAAGGATCCGCGCACCTTCGACGGTGTCGAGATGTCCAATGTGGCGCGCCATTGCAACGAATATCTGGTGCGCTGGAACCGCGACTTCACCTTCGAGCCGTGGCTGCTCGAAAGCTGGGAAACCAGCGACGACGCCAGGACGCTGACGCTGCATGTGCGCAAGGGCATCGCCTGGTCGAATGGCGACACCTTCAACGCCGACGACGTCATCCACAATCTCACCCGCTGGTGCGATGCTTCCGTCGCCGGCAACTCGGTCGCCGCGCGCATGGGTGCGCTGATTAATGCCGACACCAGGAAACCGGTCGACGGCGGCATCGAGAAGGTCGACGACTTCACCGTCAAACTCAATCTGCCGAAGCCCGACATTTCCCTGATCGCCGGTATGGCCGACTATCCGGCTTTGATCATGCACCGCTCCTATGAGGGCGGCGACGATCCGATGAAGGCGCTGGCGATCACCACCGGACCCTGCGAACTGGTCAGCTGGAATGCCGAGACAAGTGCTGAGGTGAAGCGCAAGGACAAGCCCTGGTGGAAAGGCGACTTCCATCTCGATGGCATCAAATGGGTCGATTACGGCTCCGACCCCAACGCCATGCTGTCGGCGTTCGAATCCGGTGAGATCGACACCGACCACGAAACCGCGTCCGACGCCGTGTCGCAGACCGAGCAGATGGGCTTGCTGAATTCCGAGATCGCCACCGGATCGACCATCGTTGCCCGTTTCAATGTCGGCAACGCACCCTATGACGACGTCAAGGTGCGCCGCGCCGCCCAGCTTGCCGTCGACAATTCCGCCGTGCTGGCGCTCGGCCTCGGCGGCCGCGGCAAGCCGGCCGACAACCACCATGTCGGCCCGATGCATCCGGAATTTGCCGATATCGGCCCGGCCAAGCGCGACATGGATCAGGCCAAGAAACTGCTCACTGAAGCCGGCAAGGCCGACCACGAATTCGAGCTGATCTCGGTCGACATCGAATGGCAAAAGAGCACCGGCGACGCGATCGCCGCGCAGATGCGCGAGGCTGGCCTGAAGATCAAACGCACCGTGTTGCCGGCGGCGACCTTCTGGAACGACTGGAGCAAATACCCCTTCTCCACAACCGAATGGCTGGGCCGCCCGCTCGGCGTCCAGGTGCTGGCGCTCGCGTACAAATCGGGCGCCGCCTGGAACGAAAGCGCCTATGCCGACAAGGAATTCGACACGCTTCTCGACAAGGCGCTGGCAACGCCGGACGCCGCCCAGCGCAAGGAGATCATGGCCAAGATCGAACAGAATCTGCGCGATGCCGGCATCATCATCCAGCCCTACTGGCGCTCGGTCTACCGCACCTATCGCAAGGGCGTGCAAGGCTGCGAACAGCACCAGTCGCTGGAGCAGCACTTCGAGAAGGTGTGGCTGGAGGGCTGATTCAATTGGTGTCGCCCGGTCGGGGTAGATAAGACAGAATTAGAGCTAGGCGACGACTGGCCCAGCAGCTGGAACTACTCCTTCGTATGCTGTGCACCCTTCTATCTCGATCTTCCAGATGGCATTGGGGTTCGGATTTACGATGGCCGGAATGCGCCATCTGCTTGGAGCTATCTCATATCGGAAATGCTGATCGCCGCAGGTCACCTTGACCTCATACTGGGGTTTCGATGCAGAAACAGGTGATCTGAACTCGAAATGCAATTCCCCGTTTTCGGTATACAATTCACTGATAAACATACCACGACGAAAAAAGACTGATCCGCCTTTCTCTACCGCGAAATTGTAATTCCATGCTCCCGGTCCAAGCAGCCGCTTCAGATAGCGCTCTTCATGGATCGTCCTGCACACAACGTAATTCAGGGTTGCGAGACTCAGTCTTTGGGGGACGACAACCTCAGACATTCTCATATTGTGAATGTGTTGCATTTCGTCCTGAGAGACTGCTGAGTCATGATATATATGTTCAAATTTGAGTTGGTCAAATTGATTGTCTCCGTCTCTCGGTATCTGATTAGAATTAGCAAAGTTTCCGGCAACAAAACGGCTAGACGCTAGGGTGAGCACCGATATTAGGTCAAACACTAACATCACAGGAATGCACATATGAGGATCCGCCCTATTGGGGTCACTCCGAGCCTTTATACCTTCGGTCTTTAAATGGAATCTGTTCTTGGGCCTGAAATATAACCGTACATAGTTATGAGCGGCTGGATTGTTGTTCAAAGCACCCTGATTGGCGACGTCACATAGCAAAGCGGGCACTCCATTGCGGCATATAATCTCGCCACCCCGCAAGATTTCTGCGGCAACTTCGATTTGGCATGCGTGATAGAGAGACCGACCCCAACCCGTCCTTGATGCAAAACGATCAAGGCGAGGTCCCAAGGTCGCGATATGCTGATCGGCCCTCGCTATTGAAATAGCCATCCTTGCGTCGGTTTCGCCACAGTGTAGGGAGTGTATTGATCGCGATCTAAGAAAAGCGCTTCTGCCCGAGATGCGGTTGAAGCACCTGTTCGAGACTTCACCGAACAGATATAAGGAAGCTCGGACAGGATCGGAAAAAGGTAACTCTTTAGGCGCTGTGATTTTGCGTCTGAGAAACTATCTATTGAGAGTATCCTCTCTCGCAGCCTGACCCATGAGGCTTGGAGCAACTCCCCATCAATTCGCTCTTTCTTCCCCGACTGATGCTCCACAACAAGAGAGTTGTCTGTTTGCATCTGCACCGTGAATTGAGACTCTTTGGAAGTTGCGAACACGTGACCTTTGGCAAGCTTCCTTAGATCCTCAGAGAACTCCGCAAAATCTTCCGGGATTCTTACTCGCTCTTTGTGCTCTGCTACAAAATCCGAAGGAACCTGTATGTCGTGGATGTAAACGGGGATACTTACTCGAGCCAGATAGCGTTCCATCAAAGGACGAACGTCTTCCCAATTCAAGTTGCCGTTGCCGCATCCCAGAGGCGGAAAAGAAACCGAGGTGATCCCTAAGTCCTTATAAGCCGCGACGAACTTCTGCAGACCGTGCTCGATGTACTCTATCTTCGATGGCAGTTTCCAAGTGGTTTTAGTTGGAAAATTCAACACCCACCGCGTGTCGGATCGCCACAGATGGAGATTGCCAATCCGAAGGGCGCGCGCCTCGCAAAGATCGCGATACTCCCGAAACATTCGCGGGTACCTGCTTTTGAACTCCCTGGCGATTCCCTTACCCATGACACCCACCGTGTTGACGGTGTTCACCAGCGTCTGCGCGGGAGATTCAAATACGCTGCTTTCAAGAAAAGTGATCATTCGCTTAGATGCCCCAAGGTCAGAACGAATGAGAACATATAGAGAACATTAAGCAAGGTTTCTAGCACGATTCTGCAGCGCTGTCGTTGGCGGCTCGGCATTCCGCCTGAGGTTATACACACTTCGACGTGTTGCACCTATCGGCGACTCGTCGGTGATATCCAGCATCAGCTAGTCCCATGGCACTTCAATGTGTGAGAAATGTACGCATGGATCATTTCGACCTCGGCACCTACCGCCGCCCCATCTCCACCTCTTCGGCTGAAACACAGCGCTGGTTCGATATCGGGCTGAACTGGTGCTACGGCTTCAACCATGAGGAAGGCATAAAGTGCTTCGAAAAGGCGCTGGAGACCGATCCTGATTGCGCCTTCGTGTATTGGGGCATCGCCTATGCCGCCGAGCCTTTTTACAACCTCACCTGGAAGGAGCACGGCAAGGACGAGGCTAACCGCGCCGCGCGACGCTGCTTTGATCATGTCCAGCTTGCGCGGGCTGGTTCTGCGGGCGCAAGCCCCGTCGAGCAGCGGCTGATCGAGGCGCTGGCCGCACGCTTCCAGCAGCCGCATGGCGTGACGCCGGCGGAATTCGAACAATGGGACAATGCTTACGCTGCCGCCGCGATGCGGTAGGTCTATTGTGACTTTCCCGACGACCATGACGTGATGGCTCTCACCGTCGAGGCGCTGATGATGCGCACCGTGCGGCGGCTGTGGGATTTGAAAACCGGCAAGCCGGCGCCGAACTAGATGTGCTGGAGGCGCTGGAGGTCTGCGAGCGATCGATCCGGCTGTCGGACGAAGCCGGCACTGCGCCGCATCCGGCGATCCTGCACCTGCATATCCATCTGCTCGAGATGTCGACGCAGCCGGAACGCGGCATGCGCTCGGCGGACCGGCTCGGCACCATGTGCCCCGATGCCGGCCACATGAACCATATGCCGGGCCATATCCATGTGCTGTGCGGCGAGTACGAGAAGGCAAAGCTGGCCAGCGAAAAGGCGGTGCGCGCCAACGACCTCTACCTCGCCTATGCCGGTGAGACGACCTACTATCTGCTCGGCTGCTGCCACGATTTGCATCTGATGATGTTCACCTGCATGTTCCTTGGCCAGTACCAGCCGGCACTGTGGGCGGCTGACAAGGTGCGCAGCCTGGTCACGCGCGACGTGGTCGCCATCCAGGACCGGCCAAAGCTGACGCAAACAGTGGAGGGCTATCATGCGATAAAATCGCATGTGCAGGTGCGCTTCGGCCGCTGGCAGGAGATCATCGATGAGCCGATGGTGGACGAGCCGGCACTTTATGTGCTGGCCGCCGCCATGCAGCACTACGCCAAGGGCGTCGCCCATGCGACGCTCAAGCAATTCGCGGCAGCCGAGCGTGAGCGCGAAAATTTCCGCAGGCATGTCGAGAGCATTGCGCCCGAGCGGCGCTTCCTCAGCAACCCGGCACGGGCCTCGCTAGCCGTCGGCGCCGCCTTGCTCGATGGCGAGTTGGCCTACCACCAGGGGCAGCATGACGACTCTTACGCCCATCTGCGCCAATCCGTCGAACTCGACGACAATCTGTCCTACACCGAGCCCTGGGCCTGGATGCACCGCCGCGCCATGCGCTGGCGGCACTGGTCCTCGACCAGGGCCACACTGACGAGGCCGAGCAGGTCTATCGCGACGACCTCGGCCTGAGCGGCAAGGTCCAGCGCTGCGCCCAGCACCCCGACAATGTCTGGTCGCTGCACGGGTTGGTGGAATGTCTGAAGCGGCGCGGCGAGAGCGTGGAACTGCCGGGGGTGCAGGAGAAGCTCGACGTAGCACTGGCCAAGGCTAATGTGGCGATCACGTCGTCATGCCTGTGCCGGACGAGACCGCAGGCGGACCGTAGCTGCTGTCGTTGAGAGGGCAGCCAACCGACCGAAATCGGCGACGTTCGCTCACGAGAAAATCTCAGCCAGATCGTCGATGCTGGTGCCTTCCTTGAGCTGTCGCAACTCCACATACATGACGACGATGGCGATCGATACCACCAAGCCTTGGGCTGTATCGACCAGGGCGTTGAGCAAAAAGCCCAGTGTCAGACCAAATGAGAAAAAGAAGGCGTTCGCCCAAATATCCACGGTGATTGAAGGCACGAGCACGACAAGCCAGATGCACAGCAACGGCCAGCGGCTGCCTTTGGTCAGGTCGCGGCTGCGTTGCATGCTGGCGAACACGCCACGCCCTTCACCGACAATTACCGGCGTCGTGACCGACCAGCGCGCCAGCAGCAACAGTCCGGGAACGATGATGAGTACCAGGCCCAGCCAGAAGGCGAATGTGATCAGGATCGAGGCGGCGCTTGCCGGTAGCAGAAGCGCACAGGCTGTTCTGATGCAATCGCGTGCCGACGGCCGTTCGCCGCGCAGATCCATCAGGGCCGCTCGCGTCAATGCCGCCTGCATGAAAGCCCCCAGCACAAAAAAGCCCAACATGAAGATTGCCGTGATCGTCAACCGTCGCATCGAGTATTCGGGCTCTACCGACCCAACGGATACCCAGAACCAGTAGGAAAATCCAAACTCCGGCAAGGCGTATACGAACAACGCCACTCCCAAGCACAGCACCGGATTGCGCCGGATAATCGCGAACGTATCGCGGAGAACCCTGCCGATGCGAAATTTGCCTGGCTGCTCCGGCGTCATCGACGTCACGATTGCCCTACCCCGGTCGATGTGCCGTTACGAAAAAATCTGCGCCAGTTCGTCGACGCTGGTGCCTTCCTTGACCTGGCGCAGTTCGACATAGGTGACGGCAATGGTCACCGACAGCATCGTCGAAAAGATCGTCGACACCAGAGTGCTGCCAATCGCTCCGACCAGGACACCGACACCGGTGACGCCGCCGGCGGTGGCGAGCGCCAGTCCGAAAAACAACGAGAACACCGCCTGGATGAGCATCGCCGCCACGCCAATGATCAGCAGCAGCCAGAATATCGACCAGCGGCTGCCTTTGGTCAGGGCACGGCTGCGCGATATCGAGCCGAACACGCCAAGCCGCTCCTGAACCGCAATGGGCACGGAAACCGATACGGAAATCAGCCACATGAAAGCGGGAATAAACGCCAGGGCAAGCCCGATCAGCCACCCGATAGGGGGAATGACCCAGGCGATGAAAACCATCACAAAAACAGCCACCACCAGAGTGACAATGATCAGAATGCCTATGCCCAGCGTGGGCAAGAAGCTGCGCAATGCTATCTGGATGCAGTCGCCGATGACCGGCCGCTTGCCGTTCAAATCCTCGATTGCCGCCCTGACAAGCGCCGCTTGCACCAGCAAGGCCAGAACGAAAATGATCAAGGAAGCGACTATCGATAAGCCCGAGTAGTCTCCCATGGCCGACGTTTCGAAAGCGGCGGCGTTCCCGGCGCTGTCGACGTTCACCAATGTAGCGACCCGGGACAGGTTCCAGAGGTTGTACAGCAGTGCGGGCAGGGTTGAGAAAAGTCCGACGACCACAGCAAGGAAACCCAGATTGCGGCCGATGACCGCGAAGCTGTTGCTGAAAACCCTGCCGATGCGGAATTTTTCCGGTCGGTCCTGCGCCAGTGACGTCACGATGCCTCCTGCCCTGGCACCCGCCTTGACCTGACCGGGTCAAGGCGGTGCAAACCCGTCGGCTTACGAGAAGATCTCGGCCAGTTCGTCGACGCTGGTGCCTTCCTTGACCTGGCGCAGCTCGACATAGCTGACCGCGGCGGCGACCGACAGCAACATCGACATCACGCTCTGCACCAGTGCCGCCACGACAGTAGCGACAATGTCGTGAAACAGGTAGACAAACACGCCCACCGCGCCCTGGATGACCATGCCGATGATGATCAGGACAAGGAACAAGCCGAAGAGCGACCAGCGGCTGCCCTTGGTCAGGGCGCGGCTGCGCGACATCGAGCCGAACACGCCGAGCCGCTCCTGGATCTGAACCGGTATCGCAACCGACCAGCCCAGCCACAAGATGATGCCGGGCACCAGCAACGCAAGCGCGGCTAGGCCTGCGCCCAGGCCGACGAGCAGGCCGATCGCCAATGTCGGCAGAAAATATCGGATGGCTATCTGCAGGCAATCGCCCAAGGTCGGCCGCTTGCCGTTCAAATCCTCGATTGTGGCTCGCACGAGCGCCGACTGCAGCACCAGTACGAAAAGGGAGGCAATGAAACTGGCCGGGAGCGTCACCCAAATGTTGCTAAACACCAGGGCGGGGTCGGCCGCAGCGCCGGGATTGGCCGTCAGGAGCGCCTGCATGCGCGATTCGGTCCATAGCCGAAGAATAACTGCCGGCACCCCCGCAAACAGCACCGAAAGCCCCACGAAAAGTACGACGTTGCGGCCGATGACGGAGAAGCTGTTGTTGAAGACCCTGCCGATCTGAAATTTCTCAGGCCGTGCAAATGTTGCCGAAGTCATGATGCGCCCCCTGTTCCACCGCCGAATATTGTCCGGCAGTCGCAGTAGTAAATTTGCCAAGATTAACGACTGGCGTCTAGCCCACTTGCAAAAGTTACGCTGCATTGCCAGTGTCGGCTCGGGAACCGCAGGTTCATGGGGGCGAGAAGGTGACTGCTGCACAGCCGGACGCTGCGCAAGCCGAATGGCTGGCCAAACTGCACAAGCAGTTGCTGTCGGACGATTCGATCCAGTTCGACCTGCCGGCCTTCAGGCCGCCGGAGACGCCGGAGTGGCTGAAGCCGCTGGGCGAGTTCCTCAAGTGGCTCGGCCCCTATATGATCTACCTGTTCTGGGGAGCGGTGATCACAGGTGCCGCCATCATCCTCATGCTGATTTTCCTTGAGGTGAAAGGCGTCGCCTGGCGCCTGCCCTGGTGGCGCAAAAAGAGCGTGACCGAGGCGGAAGCGACATGGCACCCCGACGTTGGCGCCGCGCAGGTCCTGCTGTCGGAAGCCGATGCGCTCGCCGCCCGGGGCGAGTATGACGAGGCGGTGCATCTCCTGCTGCGCCGCAGCGTTGCCGACATTGCCGGCCGCCTGCCCGACTTCCTGCGCCCGTCGCTGACCGCGCGCGATATCGCGGGAGCGGCGTCGCTGCCAACGCGGGCGCGTGGCGCCTTTACCCAGATCGCGCGCATCGTCGAGGCGGCGTTGTTCGCGCGCCGGCCGGTCGGGCCCGAGGGCTGGCAGGAGGCGCGCAGCGCCTATGAGCGATTCGTCTTCAGGGATGCCTGGACGTGAGTGACGCGACAGCCGACATCGCCCAGCAGGAGCCGTTCAGCCGCAGGACGCTGTTCTGGGGCATTTTCGCCAGCCTGCTCGCGGCCGCAGGCTTCTTCCTGTTGTCCACCTATGCGCCCGACTTTCGCCAGCCGAGCGTCGGTGGCGCAACCCCGCTGTCGAAGAGCGGCATCGGCTATGCCGGCTTGGCGGAATGGCTGGAGCTGACCGGCGAAGCGCCCGACATGGCGCGGTCCGACAGCGATCTTCAGATCGACACGAACCTCCTGATCGTCACCATTTCGCCCGACAGCGACCCGGATGCGCTTGCCAACATCATCAAGCTTCGCAAGGGCCTGGATACGCTGTTCGTGCTGCCCAAATGGGCGACCTTGCCGCTGGCCTTGCACGAAGGCTGGGAGATGAAGATCCAGCGGCTGCCGGATGTGGTGGTCAACGACTGGCTCGGCCGCATCGCCAAGGCCAAGCTCGGCGAAGGTGAGACCACGGTCAAGCAACTCGACGTCTCAGGGCAAATGGTCAGCGTTCCCGGCCAGTTGCAATGGGTGGCCGACGAACACCCGCTGATTGCCGCCGGCAACGGCAAGGCCGTGCTGACCGAGATCGAAGACGAGCGGTTCTACATTCTGACGGACCCCGATCTCATCAATAACGCTGGCTTGAAANTGCTGACCGAGATCGAAGACGAGCGGTTCTACATTCTGACGGACCCCGATCTCATCAATAACGCTGGCTTGAAAGATCCCGACAAGGCGGCGGCGGCGCTCAAGCTGATCGAGCTCCTGCAGCCCGAAGAGCGTGCCGTCATGTTCGACCTGACGCTGCATGGCGCGGGGCGAAAATACGACCTCGCCAAGCTTCTGGTCGAACCGCCTTTCCTGGCGCTGACGCTGACCATCCTGGCGGCCGCGGCACTTGCCTTCCTGCATGGTCTTGGCCGGTTCGGGCCGCCACGGGCCGATCAGCGCGCCATCGCCTTCGGCAAACGCGCGCTGGTCGACACCACGGCGATGCTGTTGCGCCGCGCCGGCCGGCTGGAGGAACTGGGCGACCGCTATGGAGCACTGGCACGCGTGCGCGCCGGCGCGCTGCTCGGCGCGCCGCACGGTTTGCAGGGCGAAGCGCTCGACCGCTGGCTCGATTCCCGCGACAAGGACGAAGCCGGCGGTTTCACGACCCGCCTGCAAGCTGCGAACGCGGCAAAGACCCTGACACAAATGCATGATGCAGCCGAAAAGCTGCACGACTGGACGGCAAGGAGGCTCGGTGAACGTCGATGATGTGAAGGCCCTGGCGACACAGATCAGGGAAGAGGTGGCCAAGGCCATCACCGGGCAACACGATACGGTCGATCTGATGCTCACGGCATTGTTCGCCGGCGGGCATATATTGCTCGAAGGACCGCCGGGCACGGCCAAGACGATGACGGCGCGCTGCTTTGCCCAGGCGCTGGGCGTCGCCTATGGCCGCATCCAGTTCACACCCGACCTGATGCCCGGCGATATCGTCGGTTCCAACATCTACAATTTCCAGACCGGGCAATTCACGCTGACGCGCGGCCCGATCTTCTGCGACCTTTTGCTCGCCGACGAGATCAACCGCACGCCGCCCAAGACCCAGGCTGCCCTTTTGGAGGCGATGCAGGAGCATGCCGTCACCTTCGACGGCACCACTCATGCGCTCGGCCCGAACTTCATGGTGGTGGCGACGCAGAACCCTATCGAACATCAGGGTGTCTATCCTCTGCCCGAGGCGCAGCTCGACCGTTTCCTGTTCAAGCACCGGGTGAGCTACCCCGGCGCGGAAGAGGAAAAGGCGATCATCATCCACCATGGCGGCGGCACCGCCTCGCACGACATCAAGCAGTACGGCATCACCGCCCAGGCCGACCGCAAGACGCTGGAAAAGGCGCTGGCGACCGTCGGCGAGGTCACGCTGGTCGACGATGTCGTCGACTATATCGCAAGGCTGGTGCGGGCTACGCGCGAAAGCCCCGATCTGGAAGTCGGCGCCAGCCCGCGCGCGGGCGCCATGCTGGCGAGAGCCGCGCGCGCCCGGGCGGCGCTCGACGGACGCGCCTATGTCATCCCCGACGACGTCAAGGCGCTTGCGGTGCCGGCGCTGCGCCACCGGGTGATCCTGTCGCCTGCGGCGCAGATCGACGGCCGCCTGGTCGAGCAGATCGTCACCGACCTCGTCGACCAGACGGAAGCGCCACGTTGATCTATCCGAGCGGCCGGGCAGTCTGGGCAGGTGCGGCCGGTGCAATACCGGCCTTCCTGATCGCGCTCGCGCTGCCGTCTCTGTGGTATCTCGGTCTTTTGTGGATTTGCGTGCTGCTTGCTTTCCTGGCCGTGGACGCGGCCGCCGGGCGCGGTCGGGCTTCTCTGAACGCCAGCATCCATGCACCGCCGCAGGTCAGCGTCGGCAGCCAGTTCACCGTCCACGTCACGGCCAGGCTTGGCGGGCGTCCGCGCGCGGTGCAGGCGCGTCTCGGCCATGATGCGCGGCTAGAGCCGCTGGGCGGCACCGGCGGGGCATTGACTGCTGAGGCCGGCAGCGCATCGCTCGACCTCAAATTCCAGGCGCTGCGGCGCGGCATGGCCAGGTTCGACCGCCTGTGGGTGCGCTGGCGCGGGCCGTTCGGGCTGGTCTGGAACCAGGTCGTGCTGCCGATGGACAGCAAGGTGGCGGTGCTGCCCGACGTCAGCAGCGCCCGCGACGAGGCGATCACGCTTTTGCAGCGACAGGCGCTGCCCGACGGCCATGCGCAGCGCCGAGCCGGCCAGGGCCGCGAATTCGAGGCGCTCAAGGATTACCAGCCCGGCATGGGCCGGCGCATGATCGACTGGAAGCGCAGCGCCCGCCACGGCAGGCTTCTGGCGCGCGAATTCCGCATCGAGGAGAACAACAACATCGTGCTGGCCATCGATAGCGGCCGCTTGATGTGCGAGCCCGTCGACGGCGTGCCGAAGGTCGACCGCGCCGTCACCGCCGCTTTGCTGTCGGCGTTCATTGCGCTGAAGGGCGGCGACATGGTCAGCCTGTTCGGCTTCGACGCGCGACCGCGCGTTTCCAGCGGCGCCGTGCGCGGCTCGGCCAGCTTCGCCATGATCCAGAAGCGGGCGGCGGAGATCGACTATTCTACCGAAGAGACCAATTTCACCCTGGCGCTGACGACGCTGGCGGCGCGGCTCGACCGGCGCTCGCTGGTGATCATCTTCACCGATTTTGTCGATCCGATCAGCGCCGAACTGATGCTGCGCACCGTAGGCCGGCTCACCGAACGGCATCTGGTGCTGTTCATGATGATGAAGGATGTCGAGCTGGAGACACTGGCCGACATGCCGCCGGACACGCCGGAGGATGTGGCGCGCTCCGTCGTCGCCGGCGGGCTGCTGCGCGAAAGGCAGGTCGTCATCGGCAGGCTCAGGCTGCTCGGCGCGCACGTCATCGAAGCCGACCACCAGAGGCTCGGACCGGCGCTGGTCGAGCGCTATCTCGAGTTCAAGCGGGAGGATCTGTTGTGAACGCGCTGGTCGGCAAGGATGCCGTGCGCCAGTCGCTGGCGAGCTTCCGTTCGGAGCGAGAGGCCGACTGGAAGGCGTTCGAGGCGCTGCTCGCCCGGGTCGAGAAACGCGCGCCGCGCACGCTCTCGGAAGACGAGTTGCTGTCGCTGCCGCTGCTCTACCGCTCGGCGCTGTCCTCGCTCTCGGTGGCGCGGGCGACCTCGCTCGACAATGCCTTGGTCGGCTATCTCGAGGCGCTGTGCCTGCGCGGCTATTTCTACCTCTATGGCGCACGCCGAGGGTTGCGGCAGCGCATCGGCGATTTCTTCCTGCATGACTGGCCGCATGCCATTCGCGATTTGTGGCGCGAGACCTTGCTGTCGGTCGTCCTGACGTTTGTCGGTCTCGGCGCCGGCTACTGGCTGGTGGCGAAGGACAAGGGCTGGTTCGACGCCATCATTCCGCCGAGCCTGGCCGGCGGGCGCAACCCGGATGCATCGGCGGAAGTGCTGCGGCAGGTGCTTTATGACGGCGCCGACAGCAATTTCCTGTCGGGCTTCGCCGCCTATCTGTTCACGCACAATGTCCAGGTGGCGATCCTGGCCTTCGCGCTCGGCTTTGCCTTCGCGGTGCCGAGCGTGCTCCTGATCCTGATGAATGGCTGCCTGCTCGGCGCGATGTTCCAAATCTATGTCGCCAAGGGGCTTGGCATCGAACTGGGCGGATGGCTGTCCATCCACGGCACCACCGAGATGTTCGCGATCGCCTTGGCGGGCGCCGCTGGCATGCGTATCGGCACGCGTATTGCCTTCCCCGGTGAACTGACGCGGATGACGGCCGCAGCCCATGCCGGGCGCGTGGCGGCAACCACCATGGTCGGGGTGACGATCATGCTTTTGTTCGCCGGCCTGCTCGAAGGCATCGGCAGGCAGGTGATCACCAGCGACGTCACACGCTATGCCATTGGCGGCGGCATGCTGACGCTGTGGCTCTGTTATTTCTATTTGTTCAGGGTGGTGCGGCATGGCGACCGTTAGGCGCGCCGCCGTCTCGACGATACGGCCGCTGATCACGCCCGAAGGCGTCGATCTCCGGATAAAGCTCGCCGATGCCGGCACCCGCGCCGCCGCCTTCCTGCTCGACTTTGTCATCATCGTCGTCGCCGCAATCGTGATCACGATCGTCGCGCTGCTGGGCGTGGGCGGCCTCGGCGGCGAGGAAGCGCAGCCGCTGTTTGTCGTCTGGATCATCCTGATCTTCTTCCTGCGCAACGCCTATTTCATCGTCTTCGAGGCCGGCCGCCGCGCCGCCACGCCCGGCAAGCGGATGCTCGGCATCCGGGTGGCATCGCGCAGCGGCGCCGGCCTATCGGTCGATCAGGTCATCGCCCGCAATCTGATGCGCGAGATCGAGATCTTCCTGCCGCTGTCGATCATCCTCGGCCGCAGCGAGATGGGGCTCGCCGACACGTTGTCGACGATCTTCGGGCTGGTCTGGACGCTGCTGTTTGCGCTCTTCCCGCTGTTCAACCGCGACCGTATGCGGATCGGCGACCTGCTGGCCGGAACCTGGGTGGTCGAGGCGCCGAAACTGGCGCTGGTCGAGGACCTGTCGCAACGCCAGAACGCTCGCGCCTTCCGCTTCACCCAGGCGCAGCTTGACGCCTATGGCATTGCCGAACTGCACAAGCTGGAAGAGGTGCTGCGCCGCGACGACTATTTCGCGCTGAAAGCGGTGGCCGAGACGATCGGGCGCAAGATCGGCATGATGGTCGATGCCGTCGATTCCGGGGCCTTCCTCACCGCCTATTACGGAGAGCTGCGGGCACAGCTCGAACGCAAGCTGCTGTTGGGCAACCGCAAGGCGGATAAGTATCAGCGGTGAGCTGTGCCTCAGATGGGAGTCGATACATGAGACATTGCTTCCTGAACATAGTTGATAAAAGTGTGTTTGCAATTCCGATGGCTACCACCCGCGACGGCTGGGAGAAGTTCGCAGGTCCCGTCATTTTGATTGGCGAGCTACCTTCGGTCTCCGACAAAGAGATCGGTCTAGCAACACTCAACGCGCTTGGTGCTTATGCCAGCGATGTGCCCGACGACATCGTACACACGGTTCTTCTTGACAGCTCGGCTTCGCGGTTCGGCTTCAAGTCGTACAACTCCCTCCTTCGGAAATCCCGTCAGATGTCGGTCGACCAGGGAAGGGACGACAAATTCACACTTACCCCCTATGCCAAAGTCAACAGAGAGAGTGCCGTGCCGCTGGACACGATCTTGTCTTCAACAGATACGCCAGAGGATCTCGGGCGTGCTGTTCGAGAGTGCATTTCGCTTTGTCGTTAACAGCGTCGAGTAATCGGTCACCATGAACACCTCTCCATCCGAGCTCGAACTCCAGGAAATGGAGGCGCGCGTGCTGCCGCAGCTCAGCCCGGCCCATGGAGTTCATGGGTCGAGGGTCTGAGCGGATCGAATTTCATTCAAACCGACGAAGGCGCGGATCGCGGCGACGATATCGAAATGGCCAGCGCCACGGCCGAAGACCAGGATTTCATGGCTGCGGCGCGGCAGGACATGCCTCGCCTGATCGCCGAAGTGCGCAGGCTGGGCGCACTTCTCAATCAAACGAAGTAAAAGCGGCGAGGCCGCCTACCCCACCCACTTTTCATAGTCGGACACCAGCAGGTGCACCGGCGCAACGTCCTCGTGGATGTTGGAGAAGCGGCCGATCGGTTCGCGGAAGACGTTGTCGGTGAGATCGTCATTGACGGTGGAAACCTCGCCGATCAGCACGTCCTTGCCCTCGGCCCAGAAGGCGTGCCAGACGCCGGGCAGCAGGGTCACGCTCTGGCCCGGGTCGAGCTTCAACAGCCCGCCTGCCGGCAGCCTGTGGATGGTGCCGTCGACCGGCACCGTCACTTCGGCCTTCGGATCGATGCCGCCGTCGCGATCGTGCATGAACAGTTCAAGCACGAGCTTACCGCCGCCGCGGTTGATGATGTCCTCGGCCTTGATGTTGTGGCGGTGCATCGGCGACAACTGATCCTTGCGCGAGATCATGATCTTCTCGGCATAAAGCATGCCCATGCCCTTCTTCATGTCGGCATAGACGCCGTTGCGAACGGTGAACAGGAACAGGCCGAGTTCGTCGAATTTTTCCTGGCCGTAATCGGTGATGTCCCAACCGAGCCGCGAGGTGAAAATGGCGGCGGAGTCGGCCCTGCGCGCCTTCATCTCTTCCGGGCTCCAGTAGGCGAAGGGCGGCATGATGTAGCCGAACGAGCGGATGAAGGCGTCTGCATCGCGGATGATGTCGTTGACGGTGGAGCGTTTCATGATCGTGATCCCTTCGCGTCGCGTTCCCTGGAGTTATCTGAAGCGCATAGCCGAACAGCGCTGCGGTGTCGACGCAAACTGCATGCTGGCCCCATGACATCCGTGCGGATCGGGGCCATAAGTCCAGCCAGATTTCCAAGGGTGACATTCATGCAAGGCATAGACGACCTCGACACGCCGGCGATCCTCATCGACGCGGCCCGCGCCGAAGCCAACATCGCACGAGCGCAGGCGCATGCCGACCGCCGCGGGCTAGAACTCAGGCCGCACATCAAGACGCACAAGCTGACCTATTGGGCGAAGAAGCAGGTGGCGGCAGGTGCGGTCGGCATCACCTGCCAGAAGATCGGCGAAGCCGAGGTGATGGCCGATGCCGGGCTGACCGATATTTTTCTGCCCTACAACATCCTTGGCCGCGCCAAGCTGGAGCGCCTCAAGGCGCTGCATGGCCGTGTGACACTGTCAGTGACGGCCGACAGCCGCGAAACGCTGGAAGGGCTCGCCGCCACCTTCACCGATGCAGAGCACCCCCTGCCCGTCCTGGTCGAATGCGACACCGGCATGGGCCGTTGTGGTGTGCAAAGCGCCGCCGAGGCGCTGGCACTGGCGAAGTTGATCGACCAAGCCAAGGGGCTCACCTTCGGCGGGCTGATGACCTACCCCGCGGCCGGCCGCGCCGCCGAGGCTGAATCCTGGCTGGCCGGCGCCAAACAAACGCTCGCGGCCTCGGGTCTCGCCTGCGATCGCATCTCCAGCGGCGGCACGCCTGACATGTGGCGCTCGGGCGAGGACAGCGTGGTGACCGAATACCGCCCCGGCACCTACATCTACCTCGACCGGTATCAGGTCGCCAAAGGCGTCGGCACGCTCGACGATTGTGCGCTGACGGTGCTCGCCACCGTGGTCAGCCATCCGACGCCGGCCCGCGCCATCCTCGACAGCGGCAGCAAGGCGCTGTCCAGCGACACGCTGGGGCTCGCCGATTTTGGCGAGCTGCTCGGCATGCCCGGCGCCCGCGTCACCAGCTTGAGCGAGGAACATGGCACGGTCACGCTTGCGAATGGCGCGAGCCTGCGCATCGGCGAACGCGTTCGCGTGGTGCCTGATCATTGCTGCGTCGTGACCAACCTGTTCGACCAGGTGCATCTGATCGACGGTGACAAGGTGTTGGAAACGCTGAAGGTGGAAGCGCGTGGGCGGATGGAGTGAGGCTTTTCGTTTTGGAGGCTCGCCCTCTTTCGACATTGACGAATTGTAATTTATAACTTACTAATCACCATGGCAATCCTGAAGCAGACAGCCACCTTTCGGAGGTGGCACCAAAAGCTGAAAGACGGAAGAGCCAAGGCGGCAATTGCCGTTCGGCTGCAACGTTTGATTGTAGGAAATCCCGGCGACGTGGCCCCAGTGGGTGAAGGCATCAGTGAATTGCGCATTCACTATGGGCCCGGCTATCGCGTTTATTTCACAAGCGCGGTGAAACGGTCATCCTGCTCCTGTGCGGCGGGGATAAAAGTTCACAAGAAACCGACATACGGACAGCAAAGCGCCTGGCCGTAGAATGGAGTGACGACAATGGTTGAAAAAATCTATGATTTCGATCCCGCCGAAATGCTCGATTCCGATACGGCAATCGAGGCGTTTCTGGCAGAGGCAATGGAAACCGGAGACGCCAAATTCGTCGCGTCCGCCCTCGGTGTCGTTGCCCGCGCCAAGGGGATGAGCAACATTGCCAGAAAGACCGGCTTGGCTCGCGAGCATCTTTATACCTCGCTCAGCGAAAACGGCAATCCTACGCTGGAAACCACACTGGCGGTCATGAAAGCATTCGGCTTTCATTTGGCCCCAAAGCACGATGCAACTCATGTCTAATCTACGCCAGCGCGCGTCGAGCGCGAGGTTGTTCGGGCCAACTGAAATCAGGACTGATAAACCGGACCCAGCGCCGCCTTCAGCGGATCCAGCGCGTCGCCATACAGCTTCCAGCGCTCGACCGAGGATGAATAGATCGGCTGGCGCACCTGCCAGCGGCTCGGCGTCCGCACCGTGCGCTCGGTTTCGTTGAAACGCAGGCAGGCATCGTCCCACTCGACGCCGAGGAATCCGATCAATACACGGGCGCGATTTTCGAAATCGGCGACCGTTTCTTCGTAGGGTATGTCGTGGATATCCAGCGGGATGACCTTGGCCCAATGGCGCATTAGGCGGTCATACTGCCGGTAATACTGCCCAAGCTTGGTCAGATCGGCATTATAGCCGTGCGCCTCGGAAAAGTTATGCATGAAACAGGACGCGCAATTGTCCATCGGGTCACGCCGGCAATGGATGATGCGGGCATTCGGCAAGATCAGGCTGATGAAGGCCAGCAGCTCGAAATTATGCGGCATCTTGTCGACGACAAGCCGCGCCTTGCTGTTGCGTCTGTTGAGATCGTCGAGATACTTCGATCCAAGCTCCTTGGCCTTGGCCGCAGTGAGCGCCGCCATGCCCTTGGTGAAAATGGCTGGGTCGAGCTTGTCGAACCCAAGTTCGCCGGCAAGTGACCGAATGGTCGACAACTCGCCGGCGCCATGGATATCGCGATGGCTGGCGCATATCTGCTCGGTCAGCGTCGTTCCCGACCGGGGCATGCCGACGATGAAGACCGGGCGCCTGGATGGATTTCCCAAACTGGCTCGCGTCTTGAAGAAGCCAGCGTCGAAGGTCTCGATGAAGCTGTCGTAAAGCTGGGTGTGCCGGTCGATGTCGAAATCATTGCCGGAAATCGCCTTGGCCCTCGCGAAATGGCGGATGGCCGGGCTATACTCGCGCTGATCGTTGAGCATCTTGCCGGCGGCGTGGTGCAGCACTACCCGCTCGCGATCGGTGGTTGTCGGCAATTCCAGGCGTTTCAGCACCAAAGGCAACGTCGGATCGTCCTTGACCGCCTGGCGCGCAAGCGCCATTCCAGCCAGCGCCTCGACATGGCCCGGGTCGATGGCAAGGGCCTTGCTGAAGCATTCGACCGCCTCGGCCGGCCGGCCAATGTCGGTGAGCAAATCGCCCATACCGGCAAGTGCCATCACCGACTGGCCGTCGATAGCCAGCGCCTGGCGATAGAACCCTTCGGCAATGTCGCCCTCGAGCTGGCTGCGGTAGGAGCGGCCGAGATTGCACAGCGCTTCGATGAGCCCTCCGTCGAGCTCGATCGCCTTTCTCAGATGTCTGCGCGCCTTGTCGACGTTGCCGGTGACATTGTAGGCATTGCCGAGATTGTTGCGGAAGATGGCGTTGTCCGGTTCGAGCTTGACCGCCCTTTCCATATAGGCAATGGCGGCGGCATGATGCTCGGCCTCGATGGCCAGCGTGCCCATCAGGTTCAGCGCCATGGCATTTTTGGGCTGCGTGCGAAGCACCGTCTGGTAGCAGAACTCGGCCTCGCGAAAACGCTTGCGCCGTTGCAGGTCGATGCCGCGCTGCAATGTCTTTTCCGCCGACTCACCGGCGGTCGGCAGCGAAGCTGGGATCATTGCCGGCGGACCCAGGGGTTGCCGGCGTGGCAAGAGCGGCATCCGTCAAATCCCGGTCGCGGCCTGCGACGAACCAATCAGAACTTCAGGGTTACGCCAAGCTGGAGATTGTGGGAGTACAATTTGGCGTTCTCGTATGTGCCGCCGCCATCATTGTCGTCTAGATCCACGCTTGTCACGGCCTTAAAGCGGTAACCGAAATCGAGGTCGACATTCTGCGTTACCGCGTAGGTAACACCGGCGCCCACTTGGCCGGCGAAACCCCAGCCGCCAGGCCCGTATCCAAAGGCGTGGCCATCAAAGTGAGTATCGGCGGTAACATAGGCCGCGCCGAGACCGCCGCCGACATAGAGTTTGGCATCACCAAAATGCGCAACATCGGCCCAGACGTTGGCGAGAAGATAGGTGGCCGACAGATTGCCGGAAGCCGGATAGTTGCCGACGCCCGTGTAGCTGTATTCGCTTGCCTTGTAGCGCGCGTAGGACAGTTCGCCTTCGACACGAAACACATCGTTGATGTGCCGACCGACAGCGCCGCCGATTACGAACCCGGTATCAAGATCGACTGAATAGCCAGTACCATTGTAGTCCGTTTTCACATGGTTCGGGAAACTGGCGCCGCCGAAGAGCGTGACGTACCAGAGATCCTCCGCCCTCGGAACGTCGACAATCGCGTCGGCGGCGTAGGCCGAACTCCAACCAAGCGCCAATGCAAATGTCGAGACGCCAGCCAACAAGCGCAGTTTCATCGCCGATTCCCTCGCTACAACTAGTGACTGGTATCACTCTTGCTTCGCGGCTGAGCTGTCAAGAAAGCAAACGAGATCAAGGAGCCAAGCGAAGTCGGGAACAATCTTTTGAGAATTCTTGTTGCTGCACCGCAACATAACAGCACAGGCTAATGTTTGGCGGCAGGCGTATGGCTTCGGTTTTGAAAATCGCGCTAGTCGGCCTGCCGTGCCGCCACCCTGCGCATGGCGATCACCCGCCGGCGGCGGATTTCGGTGCGCATCGCCGTCAAATGCAGCGCGAAGAACAGCACGGTGAAGCCGAGCGCCATCACCAGCAGTGGCCATAGCAGGCTGGGATCGATCGTCGGTCCGCCGAGCCGGAACACCGAGGCCGGCTGGTGCAGCGTGTTCCACCAGTCGACCGAGAATTTGATGATCGGGATGTTGATGAAGCCGACGAGCGTGATGATGGCGGCGGCCCAGGCGGCGCGGCTGGCGTCATCCAGCGCACGCGTCAGCGCGATGATGCCGAGATACATCAGGAACAGGATGAAGACCGAGGTCAGGCGGGCGTCCCAGACCCACCAGGTGCCCCACATCGGCTTGCCCCAGATCGAGCCGGTGACCAGCGCAAGCGCGGTGAAGGTGGCGCCGATCGGGGCTGCCGACTTCAGCGCGACATCGGCCAAGGGATGGCGCCAGACCAGCGTGCCGAGCGCGGCGACGGCCATCACCGTGTAGCACATCATGGCGAGCCAGGCGAAAGGCACGTGGATATACATGATGCGCACCGTGATGCCCTGCTGGAAATCCTCAGGCGCGGCAAAGCTCATATAGAGACCGATGGCGAGCAGGATCGCGGCGATCGACGCCAGCCACGGCACCAGCCTATCGGCCAGCCCGACAAAGCGCGTGGGGTTGGCGAGGTCGGTCCAGCCGGCGAGGCGTGAGGAGGTATCGCTCATAAGGTCTAGATAGACCGGCGGCGCGTTCGGGGCAATCGAGGGAGTGTCGCAGTCTTATTTACCCTCCCCCTCGTGGGGAGGGTCGCTGCGAAGCAGCGGGGTGGGGGGGGGNGGGGGCACTACCCCCACCCGGACCCTACGGGTCCGACCTCCCCACAAGGGGGAGGTAAAAAAGCTACGCCGCTTCGATATTCACGGTGCGGCTGAGGCGGCGGACTTCCTCGTCGTTGAGCAGGCCGCCGGCGCGCAGCAGGCTGGCGAAACGGCCATTGCGCAGCGACAGTTCGGCGAAGCCGCCCATCTCGACCACCTTGCCCTTGTCCATGAACACGACCAGGTCGGCGTCGCGGACGGTGGTCAGGCGGTGGGCGATGATGAAGGTGGTGCGGTTGCGCCTCAGTTCGTCGATGGCTTCCTTGACGCGGTCCTCGGTCTCGACATCGAGCGCGCTCGTTGCCTCGTCGAGCACCAGGATCGGTGCGTCCTTGAGCACGGCGCGGGCAATGGCGATGCGCTGACGCTCGCCGCCTGAAAGCTGGCCGCCGCGCTCGCCAACGACGGTGTCATAGCCGGCGCTCTTGGCAAGGATGAAATCCTGCGCGGCAGCCGCATTGGCGGCGGCGTGAACCTCGTCATAAGTCGCCTCGGCACGACCGACGCGGATGTTGTCCTCGATCGAGCGGTTGAGCAGGCCGGCATCCTGGAAGACGGTGGCGATCGAATGACGCAGCGACTTGCGGGTCACCGTGCGGGTGTCGATGCCGTCGATCAGGATACGGCCATGAGACGGCGAGAAGACGCGCTGCAAGAGGTTGATCAGCGTCGTCTTGCCGGCGCCGGTCGGGCCGACGATGGCAACCGTCTGCCCGGCCTGGACTTCGAAGGAGACGTCGTCGACGCCCTGCCTCGAATTGGCAAACTCGAAGCCGACATTCTCGAAGCGGACGTGGCCGGTGACGTTGGTGAGGTCGCGCAAGCCGTCCGGCTCGGCGGAGTCGGCGGCCGAATCCTCGAGGTGATAGAAGTCCTCGAGCTTGGCGCGGGCTTCCGAAATCTGGTTGGCGAAAGCCGACATCTGGTCGAGGCGGGCAATCAGCAGCGTGGCAAAGCCGGTGAAGGCGATGACGTCGCCGATCTTGAGCTGGCCATGGGTGACCAGATAGGCGCCGATCAAAAGCACAACCATCATCGATATGGTCGACGACAGGCGGTGCAACGCATTGGCCATCGCCCACCAGTCGAGCACCGGGTTCTGCGCGTCGAGCAGGTTCTTGACATAGCGGCGCAGCGTATCGGCCTCGTGGCCGAGACGGTTGTAGCTCTGCAGCACGGCGACATTGCTGACCGAGTCGGTCACATGCGCGAAGACCTGATGGTAGTGGCGCTCGACCGCGGCCTGGCCCGCCTTGGTGCGCTTCATCACAAGCCGGCCGATGCCGACATAGAGAACGCCCAGCGCCATTAGCACCAGCGACATGCGAAGATCCATGCTTATCGCGGTCGGAATCAGCAGAGCCAGCGCAACCGCCGTCGACAGATGCTGGCGCATGAATTCAAGCCACAGGCTGAACAGCGTCTCGACGGCGCGCAGCAGCGTGTGCAGCGCGTTGGAGGTGCCGCGCTGGTGGTGCCAGGCGAGCGGCATGGTGATCACGCGCTCGAACGACTGGCACAGCACCTCGCTGCGCCGCTTGTGGGCAAAACGGTCGGCGCCGCGCGCCACCAGCACGAAGGCGACGATGTTAAAGGCGCCGAGACCGGCCCACAGCGCCAGCGTCGAAAACACCGAACCCTTATCGGAGATGGCGTCGATTACCCGGCCGAACATGATCGGCTCGAGGATGGCGATAATGGCGAGCGCGACATTCGCACCGCAGATAAACGCAACGCGCTTCCTGTCGGCTGCGAGATAACCCAGCGCTCTCCAGTAGATTTGCAGAAGTGACACTTCAGCTACTCCGCCCAAAACATTATTGTGCACCGCACCATTTCTTGACACGTACCGGTTAACGGGTCGCAAAACAATGCCCGTCTACCTCTTCCGTTCCCATTCTGCGAACAAAAGATGACGACGTTGCGAAATCTGCCGTGATCACCTAACGGTTTGAGATAAAAGGTGAAATGTCAGTCTTGCGGCAAAATCATGGCAGCATCTGGCGCTGCCACATTTTTAGTCACTGCACGCTTGGACCGCCGGTATCCGGGAAGGCACGCCGTTCTTCGCCAGGAGCATGCCGAAGTAGAAAACGCGCGCCTCGAAAGGCGCGCGTCAATAACCTGAAGCCTTTGATTTTACGCGGGTATCTTGACGACCACCTCGGTCTTGTCGCCGGCTTTCGGCTGAAAACCGGAAGACTTTGTCTTGGTTCCATTGACTTCGAGCGAGATGGATTTGGCCTTTTTGTCGCGGATGACGCGAACCTTGATCTCCGACCCCAGCATCTTCAGCGTGGCAGAATAGCCGTCCCAATGGCTGGGCAGTTTCGGCCGGAACGTGATCTGCTTGCCCCGCCGCTCAATGCCCAGAATTCCTTCGACCGCAGCACGGTAGAGCCATCCCGCTGAGCCCGTATACCAGGTCCAGCCGCCGCGACCGCCCTTGTCCTCACCGGAATAGATGTCGGCGGCGACGACGTACGGCTCGACGCGATAATGCTCGGCCGATGCATCGTCGAGCGCATGGTTGACCGGGTTCAGCATCGAGAAGCAGCGATAGGCATCGTCGGAGCGGCCCATTTCGGCGAGCGCGATCACGAACCAGGTCGCCGCATGGGTGTACTGGCCGCCGTTCTCGCGCACGCCCGGCGGATAACTCTTGATGTAACCAGGGTCCTTTCTCGTGTTCTGGAAGGCCGGGGTAAACAGTTTGACGATCTTGAGCTTGTCGTCGACCAGCAGGTTCGTCGCCTGCTGCATCGCCGTGGTCGAGCGCGCGGGGTCGCCCTCGCCGGAGAGCACGCTCCACGACTGCGCGATGGAGTCGATCTTGCACTCGTCCGAATTGTGCGAGCCAAGCGGCGTGCCGTCATCGTAGCTGCCGCGGCGATACCACTGGCCGTCCCAGGCGGTGCTTTCCAGCGCCCGCTTCAGCACATCGGCGTGTTTTGTCCAGGCCTGCGCCCGCTTGGTGTCGCCCTGCCCCTTGGCCACGGTGGTAAAGTCGCCCAGCGTCTTCAAAAGGAACCAGCCGAGCCAGACACTCTCCCCCTTGCCGGCTTCGCCGACGCGGTTCATGCCGTCGTTCCAGTCGCCGCCGAGGATCAGCGGCAGCCCGGCCGGGCTGCTGCGCTTGATCGCAAGGTCGAGCGCGCGCGCGCAATGGTCGTAAAGCGAAGCGTTCGTCTTGGAGATTTCCGGCGTGAAGAAGGCGTCGTGCTCGCCCTCGCCCAACACCTGCCCGTCGATGAAAGGCAGCTGCTCCTTCAGGATCCCTGTATCGCCGGTCACCTCGATGTAGCGATTGGTGGCATGCGCCAGCCAGACCACATCGTCGGAGATCATGGTGCGCACGCCGGCGTCGGTGCGCGGCAACCACCAATGCTGGACGTCGCCTTCGGGGAACTGCCGGCGCGCCGCATTGAGGATCTGGTCGCGCGCCAGTTTCGGATCATGCGCAAGCAGGGCCAGCGTGTCCTGCAGCTGGTCGCGGAAGCCGAAGGCGCCGCTTGCCTGATAAAAGGCCGAGCGGGCGCGGATGCGGCAGGCCAGGCTCTGATAGGGCAGCCAGTGATTGACCATGGCGTCGAGCGCCTTGTCGGGCGTCTCGACCTGGATGGTGTCGAGGAAGCCGCGCCAGACGCGTTCATTATCGGCCAGCCGCTGGTCGAAATCCTTGCCCGAATGGGTCTGCACCAACGCGCTCGCTTCGGCTGATGTAGCGGCGTCGCCAAGCAGCCAGACCAGCGTGACGTCGCCGCCGGCAGGGATGTCGATGTCGCTGGCGACAGCTGCGCACGGATCGTCGCCGGCCTCGACGCGGCCCGACAGGCCGGCGCCGCTGACGACAGTGTGCGGGAAGGCGCTGGTGCCGTGCCTGCCGATGAACTCGCCACGATCGGCTGTCACCGAATGCACCGGACCGGTGGCGGCCAGGAAGGCCACCCGGTCGCCGAAATCGAGACCGTAGGGGTTTTGCGCCAGAAGCGCGCCGGTCGCTGGATCCCTGGACGGGATGATGGTCGCAGCAGTGCTCGAGCGATGGCTGCCGAGAACCCATTCGGCATAGGCATAGACGCGCAGCCGCGCCGGCCCCGAGCCTGAGTTCTGGATGCGCAGCCGCGTGATCTTCACTGGATCGACGGGATCGACGACGTGCGTCAGATCCATCGACAGCGGGCCGCGTTTGGACCGGAAGGTGGAGAAGCCCTGGCCGTGCCATGTCTCATAGGTCATCGAGGGATCGCGGACCACGGCAGCCAGCGGCGAGAATGCCTTGCCGCTGGCCTGATCGTAGATGTAGATGCCCTCGCCCGGCCGGTTGGTGACCGGATCATTCGACCATGGCGTCAGCTGGTAATCGCGGCTGTTGCGGCTCCAGGTGAAGGCAGCGCCTTCGGCCGAGACATGGAATCCGAACGAGGCGTTCGAGACGACGTTGATCCAGGGCTGCGGCGTCGAGCGCCGCCCGGCAAGGCGGGTGACATAGTGGCGGCCGTCGCCCTCGAAACCGCCAAAGCCGTTCCATTGGCTGAGGCCGCTGCCGTCGGCGCTGCTGTCGGACGCGGCATGGTATGCAGGCGCCGCCGGCACCGGCAGAGACGGCTCGCGCAGCGACGCGGGGGCCACCGGCTGCAGGGCATCGCGTGCTTGCAAGGCTGCCGCCTCGGCGCGTTCGATCTGGTCGAAGATGGTGCCGTTGCGGGTGTGCAGAACCACGCGGGCAACCGCCAGCAGCGTCTTGTACGTCGCCTCGTCCATCAGGTCGCGGCGCACGGCGAAGATGTGCTGGCGCGGCCCGAGTTCCTTGCCGCGCAGGCGGCTGTTTTCGCACAGCGTCTCGACCGCGCGCTGCAGGTCCTGGACATAGGACGATGCCTGCTCGTTGACGACCACGAAGTCGATCATCATGCCGCGGGCGCGCATATACTCCTGGAAGCGCAGCGCCTGGGCGACAATTTCGAGGTCGGCCACGTCGCCGATGCGGACCAGGAAGATCGGGAAATCGCCCGAAATGCTGGTCGGCCACAGGCTGGACTGCTTGCCCAGCCCCGAAGCGATGGATTCGCCGGGCAGGCGCAGGAACGGATCGGGATAGATCAGGAAACGCGCCAGCTTCTGCACATTGGCGGCGTCGGTCAGGCTGAGACCAAGATGGCGGGTCTGCACCTGCGAACGCGTCCAGGCAAGCATCGCCTGGCGGGCAAAACTTTCGGGATGGTCGAGCCTGGCGATGGCCTCGTCAAGTTCGGCGCGGTTGGCGCCGACGGCGGTCCAGAAGGTCAGCGATATCTTCTTGTTGGCCGGCACCCGCACCTGGCGGCGCAGGGCCGCTACCGGATCGAGGGTGAAGCCGTGGTGACCGCCAAGCTTGGCGCCGGGATCGAAGGCCGCCGCTTCCGCGATGGTACGGCCACGGCCGATGAAGGCACGGCGGTCGGTTTCGGCCTCGGCATCGCGCGCCGACCCGGACGGATCGGTGACGAAATGCACCATGGTGACGTCAGGCTCGTGCTTGTCGCGCTTGTGCCTGGTGGCAAAGATGGCACCGTTGTTGGCAGCGATCTCGGTCTCGATAAACATTTTCGAGAACGCAGGATGGGCATTGTCGGAGGCTTCGTTACCCAGCACCAGCTCGGCAAAGGAGGTCACCTCGATATGCCGGTCAGTGGCGCCGTCGTTGTAGAGCGTGACGCGCCGTCCCTCGCCATTGCCTTCCGAGATGACGATGCATTCGACCTCCGAACGCAGCGAGCCCACTGTTTTGACGAAGCTCGCCTTGTCGTCGGAAAACAGCGTCTGCACTCTCTCGCCGGTCGCCTGCTTCGGCTCTGCGGTGGCCGACCACCAGTCGCCGCTGCCGGCGTCGCGCAGGAAGATGTAGGAGCCGAGCCGGTCTTCGGTCGGATCGGGCTGCCAACGGGTGACGGCGAGTTCGCCCCAGCGGCTGTAACCGGAACCGGTGGCCGAGACCATGACGGAGTAGCGGCCATTGGACATGACGCTGGTGGCGCGCAACGCCCTCAGCGGGTCGAGGACGATGCGCGAATCCGGGCTCTCGACCTCGGTCTCGTCCTTCGAGCGCTCGTCGGCTTCGGTCCTGACCGTGGCGGTCGGGATGTCGCGCGGCGCCCTCTCCTGCAGCAGGAGTTCGGCAGACTCGATCACCGGATCGCTGTGGAAGCGGTCGCGCAGCCTGCCCTCGAAGATGGCGTCGGCAACGGCGGCGATCGACATGCCGGAGTGATGCGCCATGTAGTTCAGGACAACGGCATGGTCGGTGCCTTCCGGCACGCGCTGCGGCGTGAAGTCGACGGCGTCATAAAAGCCATGCCGGCCGAGAGCGCCGATGGAGCGCAGCCTGGCCAGATTCTGGACGGATTCGCGCGGTGTGAACTGCGCCGCGAGGATCGTGGCGTAAGGCGCGATCACCGTGTTCTGGCCAAGGCCGCGCTTGAGACCAAGTCCGGGCACGCCGAAATTGGTATACTGGTAGGTCAGTTCGCGGTCGCGGGCGTTGTAGGCCGCTTCCGAAATGCCCCAGGGCACGTTCTTCGAACGCGCGTACTGGATCTGGCGCTTGATGATCAGCTTGCTGGTCTGGTTGAGGATCGAGCCCTGCGGCTCCTTCATCACCAAAGGCGGCATCAGATACTCGAACATCGAGCCCGACCAGGACATCAGCGCACCCTGGAAGCCGATCTCGACGATCGGCCTTCCAAGCCGGAACCAATGCTCCGTCGGCAGGTCACCCTTGGCGATGGCGAACAGGCTGGTCAGCCGCGCCTCGGAGGCGAGCAGATCGTAGCAGCTCTCATCGAGCTGGTGCTCCTCGACCCGGTAGCCGATCGAGAGCAGTTTGCGCTCCTGACGCATCAGGAAAGAGAAATCCATCTCGAAGGCATAGCGGCGGCAGCGTTCGCGCAGCGCCAGCAGCTTGGCGCGCAAGGCTTCGACGGCGTTTTCGTCGCTGTGCGAGTCATGCACATGCGCCTCGCAGGTCGCTTCCAGCCGTGCCGCCCAGTCGGCGATAATGTCGCTGCGCTGCGATCCGGCCTCGGTGTGGATGGCGGTGGCGAGCTTGCGGATCTCACCGGCAAGCACGGCCAGGTTAATGGTGCGGATCGAGGCCATCTCCGGCTGCGCCTTGATGGTCATGACGGCGCGCCGCATGCCATCGAGGCGATCGGCCAGACGCTGGCGCAACGGCCGCAGTTGCCGGCGGTCGTCAGGCAATTCCTCGAGGCTCTCGTCGAGGATGCTCACCGTGTCGAGGACGCCTTCGAAATCGCCCTGCAGGTGAACGGACGGGGCTTCCGCCCATTCGGCGCAGGCAGCCGCCACCGCGACCAGATGTCCGGCGAGATTGCCGCTGTCGACGGCGGAGATGTAGAGCGGATAGAGCGGTTTGAGCGTCGTGGTGTCGTACCAGTTGAAGAGGTGGCCGCGGTTGCGCGGCATGCTCTCGATGGTCGTCATCGTGGCGTCGATCCGGGTGATGGCGTCGGAGAGCGCAATCCAGCCGAAATCGCGTGCCGACACCACCGACAGCAGGTAGACGCCGATATTGGTCGGCGACGTCCGCGGCGCCACAACCGGCGCCGGGCTTTCCTGGAAATTGTCGGGCGGCAGATTGTGGTGCTCGGCCGTGACGAAGGTTTCGAAATAATGCCAGGTGCGGCGCGCCACGGTGCGCAGCGCGTGGATGTCGGCCTGCGATATGCGCAGGCGGTCCTCGGTCTCGGCCGAGCGGCTGATCCAGCAGGCAACCGCCGGCGAACCGATCCAGAACAGAGCGAAGAAGAAGGCGACGAAGGCACCGGTGGAATCGGCCAGCACAGGGATAGCGAGACCGACGGCGCCGATGATCACGGCGCCATACATCATGCTGTAATAGGAGCCGATATCGTTGTCGCCGCCCTTGTGCGCCTGCGACGCGGTGCGCCATTCCAGCAGGTTCTGGCGGCTGACGAACAGGCGGTAGAGCGTGCGCACGATGGCGTCGCCCATCATCCAGGCATTGTGCGCCATCAACAGCACTTTCAGCGCCACAAGCGCCGTGCCGAAGACGGTGTCGTGCGCCAGTGCGGAGAAATGGCCGCGCGGCGTCTGGTCGCCGCTCTTGGGCAGGATCGCGTTGACGACATCGAAGGTCGGCGCCATGAACAGCGACAGGATCAGCAGCGCCTGCCACTGCGCGGCCTGTGTGAAGGGCAGCAGCGTCCAGCCGGCGATCGCCGCCATCACCCAGAAGATCGGGGTCAGCGAGCGGCGCAGATTGTCGACCATCTTCCAGCGCGACAGCGCCGGCACGCCGGAACGCGGCGAGAAGATGAAGCGCAGCAGCTGCCAGTCGCCGCGCGCCCAGCGGTGGTGGCGCGAGGCGTCGACCGAGTAGCGGGTAGGATAGTCCTCGACCAGTTCGACGTCGGTGACAAGTGCTGCGCGCGCCAACGCACCTTCGAGCAGATCGTGGCTGAGGACGGTGTTTTCCTCGATGCGGCCCTGCAGCGCCGCCTCGAAAGCGTCGACGTGATAAAGGCCCTTGCCGGTGAAGGAGCCGTCGCTGAAGACGTCCTGGTAGAGATCTGAGACGGCAAAGACGTAAGGATCGAGACCGCTGTTGGACGAGAAGACGCGCTGGAAGAAAGAAGCGTCGTCGCCGCTGGTGAGCGAGGCTGTGATGCGCGGCTGCAGAATGGTGTAGCCGGCGGTAACGACGCGCTTTGTCGCGTCGAAATGCGGGCGGTTGAGCGGATGGGCGAGCTTGCCGACCAGTGACGACACGGCGTCGCGCGTGGTGCGCGTGTCGGCGTCGAGCGTCATGACATAGACGACCTTTTCCGGCAGCGGCACGTCGAGCGGCAGGAAGGTGGTGTCGCTGTCGCCGCGCAAGAGAAGGTTCAGCTCATGCAGCTTGCCGCGCTTGCGCTCCCAGCCCATCCAGGCGCCCTGCGCCTGGTTGTAGAGCCGGCGGCGATGCAGGATATAGAAACGCGGCGCGCCTTCCGAGGGATAACGGGCATTGAGCCTGGCGATCTCGTCGCGCGCATATTGCAGGATCTCGATGTCGGCGGCGTCGATCTCGGTCTTGGAATCCGGCCAGTCGGACAGCAGCGCGAAATGGATTTCTTCGGCCGTGTTGGCGAGGTGATGCACCTCGATGTTGCGGATGTTTTCCTCGACATCATCGCGCGAGCCGATCAGCGACGGCACCACGACCAAGGTGCGTGATGCCGCCGGAATGCCGTGCTTGTAGTCATAGCCGACGAGCCGCGTCGGCTTCAGGAACAGTGAAACAACGGTGTTGAAGAAGGCGAGCGCGCCTTCGCTGGCAGGCACCGCAAACAGCGCCAGCATCAGCGTGATGGATTCCACCGACAGGCCGAGATGGGCAAGCGCATTGCCGGAGACAACCAGCAGTAGCACCGTCAGCAGGAAGACCGGCACAACGATGCCGAGCCAGCCCGTGGCGGTGAAGGCGCGCTTGAAGGTCACATGGAAGGGCGGCCGATAGCCGATCGCCTTTTCCAGATCCGGCCGGCGCGGGCCGACCAGGAAGAAGCCGACATCGGTATGCATGGCCGGATCGGCTGATGCATCCGGCACGCCGGAGGCATCGGTGACCCCGGGAACATGGCTGGCCAGATCGATGGCCTTTTCGGCGACACGGAATTCGGACAGGTCGGAGCGGCGCGCCAGTTGCTCGATCGACGTGCGGTACTGGTCGCGCGAAAAGAAATCGAGCGCGGCGAAATCGGTGCGCTCGCGCAACAGCGTGTCGATGCGGCTGACGCCCTCGAACCACACCGTCCAGTCGACGTCGTTGATGAGGCGCAGGCCGCGGATGATGTTGCCGGTGGTGACATTGCCGCTGGACAGCGTGCGATGCTCGGAAATGATGATTTCCTCGGCGTCGGAGCCGGTTTTCTCGAGCTCGACCTCCAGCCATTCCAGCGCCCTGCCGGCATTCTGCGAGCCGTCGCGCAGGCGGTAGAGCAACTGGGTGGCGAAGGTGGTGTCCTGCGCATGCGCGCCGTAGCCCGACAGGATCTTCCGGCGGTCTGCATTGTCGTCGGTCGCCAGCACGCGGTCGGCGACCTCGTTGGCGATATGGCGCATCTGCCTGGTGCGGTCGACGCGCACGGCGATGCGGCGCAGATTCTCGATCAAAACGAAGCGCAGCAGCGACGGCAGCGCCCACAATTCGCCGATCTTGAGCGGCTCGACCGACTGAAAACCCTCGACGATGGATTTGAACATGGTCGCCGAAACCGAACTGTCGGAATGGGCGACATAGCTCCAGGCCAGGGCCAGCGCGCGCGGCACCGCGGCGCGGTTGGCCACTTCCAGGGTCGGCAACTGCCGGTAGAAACGGCGCGGCAGGTCGCGCTTCACCTGAAAAATGGTCTCCTCGACGAGATAATTGTTGTCGAGCAGCCATTGCGCGGCAGGCGTGATGGTTTCGCCCTTGGCCTGGGCGGCATTGGTCGAGCGGTAGACTTCGAGGATTTTCTTGGCGCTGTCGCGGATGCGGGCCTGGAAATCGAACGGCGTCAGGCCGAACAGGTCCTTGATGTCGCCGTTGGCGAGGCTTTCGCCCAGCGCGCGCAGCCGCTCTTCGGGCAGGAAATTGGAGCGTATCGGCTCTTCGGTGATGACCGGGAAGCCGGCGCTGGACTTTTCGATTTGGGCAGGATTTGTCTGGATATTCATTGAAAATTCCGCATGGGGGACGCGATGCGGCGCCACCGCCACGGCAATGTCCCTAAAACCGATTCAAATGCAATTGGTTGCATGATTACACTGGCCGAAAGTTTTGCTTCGCACCACGCCAGAGGCGTTATCCCTTCGACATTTTAAGCGGGGCTTTCGACAACTCAAGGACGAGCACCCCTGCCCTCCGTCCGCCTTGGAACGACGGAAGGATTCGGGCTTTTTCGTGATCCAGACAACAGCTTACGCCAGATTTCTCCGGCGTGCGATCATGTTTGGCAACAGGCGTTAATCGTTGTGCTGGCGGTGCGGCTAGCCCAGGCTGGCTATCCGGATGACGAACACGGTCGTCGGCCGCACCGGTTCAAGCCGCAGTTTCGCGGCCTGCGGTCCGAGCAACAGCGTGTCGCGAGGTCCAAGGCGCGACGATGTCGCGCCGGTCACGCCGACCTCACCGTCGAACGGCAGGATCAGGGTCATAGCGCTGGTCGGCCGGATATCGGTCGGAACCGAAACCATCAGACGCTGGACCGAGTGCGTTGCCCGCCCGCGGCGGGTCATGACGTTGAGGTCGGTGATCGCACCGGAGATCAGCGCGGCCGTGGTCGGCACATCGGCCGGGAAGGACAGCGGGGCGGAAGCCGCCGTCACTTCGGCCGGCGGACGGCCGGCAATATCAAGCACGATACCCTCGCCTTCCAGCACGGCAAGCGTGCGGTCGACGCCGGCAAAGCCCGAGAACGGGCCGCTGCCCTCGACTCGCGCCATCGAAACGCGCCAGTCGAAATCGTCCAGCCCGACGCCGTCCGGCGAGACGGCGATCTCGGTGGTCGTGCCGCCGCCATTCTTCCACGGCATGACGCGGTAGTCGGCGGCCCGTAGGATGCGCATCATTTAAGCCAATCAGCCTAAAATACCGGGCAGATTGAGCTGGTGCTCCTTCGCGCACTCGATGGCGATGTCGTAGCCAGCATCGGCGTGGCGCATGACGCCGGTCGCCGGATCGTTCCACAACACGCGCTGCAGGCGCCTTGCGGCGTCCGGCGTGCCGTCGGCGACGATGACCATGCCGGCATGCTGCGAGAAGCCCATGCCGACGCCACCGCCATGATGCAGCGACACCCAGGTTGCGCCCGACGCGGTGTTGAGCAACGCATTGAGCAGCGGCCAGTCGGAGACGGCGTCGGAGCCGTCCTTCATCGCTTCCGTCTCGCGGTTGGGCGAAGCCACCGAGCCGGAATCGAGGTGGTCGCGGCCGATGACGACGGGCGCCTTGAGTTCGCCCCTGGCCACCATCTCGTTGAAGGCGAGGCCCAGCCTGTGGCGGTCGCCGAGGCCGACCCAGCAGATGCGCGCCGGCAGGCCCTGGAAGGCGATGCGCTCACGTGCCATGTCCAGCCAGTTGTGCAGATGGGTGTTGCCGGGGGTGAGTTCGCGCACCTTGGCGTCCGTCTTGTAGATATCCTCGGGATCGCCCGAAAGAGCAGCCCAGCGGAACGGGCCGATGCCACGGCAGAACAGCGGCCTTATATAGGCCGGCACGAAACCCGGGAAAGCAAAGGCGTTCTCGAAGCCTTCGTCCTTGGCGACCTGGCGGATGTTGTTGCCATAGTCGAGCGTCGGCACGCCGGCATTCCAGAACGCGACCATCGCCTCGACATGCTCGCGCATTGAGGCGCGGGCGGCCTTCTCGACAGCCTTGGGATCGGAGACGCGCTTCTCGCGCCACTCAGCCATCGTCCAGCCCTTGGGCAGATAGCCGTTAATCGGGTCATGCGCCGAGGTCTGGTCGGTGACCATGTCGGGGCGGATGCCCCGCTTGAACATTTCCGGCACGATGTCGGCCGCATTGCCGAGCAGGCCGACCGACTTCGCCTCGCCGGCCTTGGTCCAGCGCCCGATCATTTCCATCGCTTCATCGAGCGTCTCGGCCTTCTCGTCGACATAGCGGGTGCGCAGCCGGAAATCGATCGAGTCCGGATTGCATTCGATGGCGAGGCAGCAGGCGCCGGCCATGACGGCGGCAAGCGGCTGGGCGCCGCCCATGCCGCCGAGGCCGCCGGTCAGGATCCATTTGCCCGTAAGGTTGCCATTGTAGTGCTGGCGGCCGGCTTCGACGAAGGTCTCGTAAGTGCCCTGCACGATGCCTTGCGTGCCGATATAGATCCAGGAGCCGGCCGTCATCTGGCCGTACATCATCAGGCCTTTTTTATCGAGCTCGTTGAATTTATCCCAGGTCGCCCAATGCGGCACGATGTTGGAGTTGGCGATCAGCACGCGCGGCGCATCGGTGTGCGTCCGGAAGACGCCGACCGGCTTGCCGGACTGGACCAGCAGCGTCTCGTCTTCATTGAGGGTCTTCAACGAGGCGACGATGCTGTCGAAATCGTTCCAGGTGCGCGCGGCCCGGCCGATGCCGCCATAGACAACGAGCTCATTGGGGTTTTCGGCGACATCGGGATCGAGGTTGTTCATCAGCATGCGCAGCGGCGCTTCGGTCGTCCAGTATTTGGCGTTGAGCTTGTCGCCGCGGGGCGCGCGCACTTCGCGGATGTTGTGGCGAGGATTGTTCATCATTGTCCCTTTGGAGTAAGGCGGCGTCTCAGCGCCCGGCCCAGTCAATGGCGGATTGGAGGATTTTCGTCAGTGTGGCGCGCATCGGCGCGGCGAACTCGGCATCATAAGGCACCGGCCAATTGTCCGGTTCGCCCTTGCCCTCGGGCTCGCGCAAATAGCCGCGATCGGCAAGTTCCATCTGCAGCGCATGGTAGCCGCCTTGCGGATTGCCGAAATAGCGGGTGATCCAGCCACCCTTGAAACGGCCGTTGATGACATTGCTTTCACCGCTCTCGGCCATGATCTGGCCAACCAGCGCCTGCAGCGTAGGATCCGCGGTCTGGCCGTCATTGGTGCCGAGATTGAACACCGGCAGCGTGCCGTAGAACAGGCGCGGCAGCACCGACCGGATCGAGTGGCAATCGTAAATGACGACCTTCTCATGCAGGCCGCGCAGCCTGACGGACTGAGCCGCCAGCATTTCATGGTAGGGCACGAAATACGCTATGCGGCGTTGATCGATCTCCGACGGCGTCGGTTCCGCGCCGGGCAAATACAGCGGATCGCCGTCGAAGGTCTCGGTCGGGCATAGCGTCGTTGTCGTCTGCCCGGGATAGAGCGAGGCGCCGGAAGGATCGCGGTTGACGTCGATGACGGTGCGCGAGATCGACGTGTGCACGACAGTCGCGCCAAGGCCGGCGGCAAAATCGTAGAGATTGTCGATCCACCAGTCGCAATCGCGGCGGCCGAGCCAGGGCGAGACCAGCCGATTGTCGATGCCGGCGAGATCGATACCCGTGTGCGGGATGGACACCAACAGGGGTGCCGTGCCTTCCGTCACTGTCAGCCAGTCGGCCATGTCAGACTCCCGAAATCGAAGGCAGTGTCACCGCGCCGGCAGCCTTGATGGCAGCGCCGCTGCGCACCATGGCGATGGCCTTTTCCATATCGGGATGGAAATGTCGGTCGTTGTCGAGATGCGGCACTTCTGCGCGGACCAGTTTGCGCACGGCTTCAAGGGCCGCGCTCGACGCCAGCGGTGCATGGAAATCGCAGCCCTGCGCGGCGGCCAAGAGTTCGATGCCGATGACGGCTGTCGCATTCTCGACCATGCCGATCAGCCGGCGCGCGCCATGTGCGGCCATCGAGACGTGGTCTTCCTGGTTGGCCGAGGTCGGGATGGAATCGACGCTCGCGGGATAGGCCTTCTGCTTGTTTTCGGAAACGAGTGCCGCCGCCGTCACCTGCGGGATCATGAAGCCGGAGTTCAGGCCGGGCTTCGGCGTCAGGAATGCCGGCATGCCGGACAGCGCCGGGTCCACCAGCATGGCGATGCGGCGTTCCGACAGCGAGCCGATCTCGCAGACGGCGAGCGCGATCATGTCGGCGGCGAAAGCCACCGGCTCGGCGTGGAAATTGCCGCCTGAAAGCGCAGTATCGTCCTCGGCGAAGATCAGCGGATTGTCGGTGACGCCATTGGCCTCGGTGCCGAGCGTATCGGCAGCCTGGCGCAGCACGCTGAGTGCAGCACCCATCACCTGCGGCTGGCAGCGCAGGCAGTACGGATCCTGCACGCGCTCATCGCCGACGCGGTGCGATTCACGGATGGCGCTGCCGGACATCAGATTGCGCAGCGCTGCCGCCGTCTCGATCTGGCCCGGGTGTTTTCTGAGGAGATGGATGCGCGGATCGAAGGGTGCATCCGAGCCCTTGGCGGCGTCGGTCGACAGCGCCCCGGCGACCAGCGCCGACTGGTAAAGCACTTCGGCCTCGAAGAGAGCGGCCAACGCATAGGCGGTGGAGAACTGCGTGCCGTTGAGCAGCGCCAGGCCTTCCTTGGCGCCAAGCGTCACCGGCTCCAGGCCGTGCGAGACGAAAGCGACCTTGGCCGGGAAGCGGCCATGCGGTGTAAAGCATTCGCCGACGCCGATCATCACCGCCGTCATGTGCGACAGCGGCGCGAGATCTCCGGAGGCGCCGACCGAGCCCTGCGCCGGCACGACGGGGATGACGTCGTTGACCAGCATCGCTTCCAGCAATTCGATGGTTTGCGGCCGCACGCCCGACGCGCCCTGCGCCAGGCTGGCCAGCTTCAGCGCCATCATCAACCGAACCACAGCGACCGGCATCGGCTCGCCGACGCCGGCGGCATGCGACAAAACGATGTTGCGTTGCAGGGTTTCCAAATCGGCGGCCGGAATGCGGACGCTGGCCAGTTTGCCGAAGCCGGTGTTGATGCCATAGACCGGCTCACCCTTGGCGACAATACGGGCGACAGCCTCGGCGCTGGCCTTGATCTTCGGACGGCAGGCAGCGTCGAGCTTCGGCACGGCGCCACGATAGATGGTGCGCCAGTCGGCCAGCGATGCATTGCCGGGCTTCAGGTTAAGTTCGGTCATTGTCCTCTCCAGATGCGGGCATGGAGCGGGTTGAAGCCCATGCGGTAGACGAGTTCGGCCGGACGCTCGATGTCCCAGATCGCCAGGTCGGCGGATTTCCCTGCTTCAAGCGTGCCGGTCTGGCCGAGCAATCCCAGCGCACGGGCAGCCTCGCGAGTGGTGCCGGCCAGGCACTCCTCGACGGTCAGGTCGAAAAGCGTCGCGGCCATGTTCATGGTCAGAAGCAGCGAGGTCAGCGGCGACGTCCCGGGATTGTTGTCGGTGGCGACCGCCATCTTGACGCCGTGCTGGCGAAACAGGCCGATCGGCGGCTTCCTGGTTTCGCGGATGAAATAGTAGGCGCCGGGTAGGATCGTCGCCACGGTGCCGGCCTTGGCCATGGCTGCGGCACCTGCTTCATCGGTGTATTCGAGATGGTCTGCCGACAGCGCACCATAACGGGCGGCGAGTTCGGCGCCATGCAAATTGGACAGCTGGTCGGCATGGAGTTTGACCGGCAGGCCAAGCGCCTTGGCCTTGTCGAAGACGCGGGCAATCTGTTCCGGCGAAAAGGCAATGCCCTCGCAAAAGCCGTCTACGGCGTCAGCCAGGCCCTCGGCGGCGATTGCGGGGAGGATGGTGTTGGCGACGAGATCGACAAAAGCGTCCTTGTCGCCTTTTGCTTCCGGCGGCAGCGCATGCGCGCCGAGGAAGGTGGTGCGGACCGTGACCCGGCGTTGCTTGTCCAGTTGCCGCGCGGCGCGAAGCGACTTCCGTTCATTTCCGAGATCGAGCCCGTAACCCGACTTTACCTCTACCGTGGTGACGCCCTCGGCCATCAGCGCGTCAAGGCGCGGGAGAGTCTGCGCAACCAGTTCGTCTTCGCTCGCGGCACGCAGGGATTTGACCGAGGAGACGATGCCGCCGCCGGCACGGGCGACTTCCTCATAGCTGGCGCCGGCCAGCCGCATCTCGAACTCGTTGGCACGGTTGCCGGCATGGATGAGATGGGTGTGGCAGTCGATCAGGCCGGGCGTAATCCAGCGGCCTTCGCAATCGGTAGTCTCGCCGCCCTGAGCCAACGCTGACGGCATCTCGGCTTCCGGACCGGCATAGACGATGACGCCGTCACGGGCGATGATCGCGCCCTTGTCGACAATGCCCAGTCCGGCAACGCCTTCGGCCATGGTCGCCAGGCGCGCATTACGCCAAAGCTGAAGGCCCCCTGCCCGGCTTTTGTCTTGTGCCGCCATCATCTTTTTCCGTTGCTTGGATGGCGATTATGTATATACATATTGAAACGCGCTGCAAGTGCATTGTTGATGGAATGCGGAGAAAAACGTGACGGCGATCTTTGCGGAACAGGTGCTGCTGGCCGATGGCTGGCATGACAAGGTGCGGATCTCGCTGAGCGGCGGTCAGATCGCGAAGGTGGAGCCAGGTTCTTCACCGCGGAGCGGTGACGAACGCCACGCCATTCTGGTGCCCGGCATGCCGAACCTGCACAGCCACGCCTTCCAGCGCGGCATGGCCGGGCTTGCCGAACTGCGCGGTCCCTCCGCCGACAGCTTCTGGAGCTGGCGCGAGGTGATGTACCGCTTCGCGCTGTCGATGACGCCGGACCAGGTCGAGGCGGTCGCCGCCCAGCTTTATGTCGAAATGCTGGAGGCGGGATTCTCGCGCGTCGGCGAATTTCATTATCTCCACCACGATCGCGACGGAAAACCCTATGCCAACCTTGCCGAGATGGCCGAACGTATTGCCGCGGCCGCCGGCGAAACCGGGATCGGCCTGACGCTGCTGCCGGTGTTTTATGCCCATTCGTCCTTCAGCGGCGCTGCGCCCAACGAAGGCCAGCGGCGATTCATCAATAATGTGAATCGGTTCGAACGCTTGCTTGAGAAAAGCCGCGAATCGGTTCGTGCGTTGAATCAGGCTGTCGTTGGCGTCGCCCCGCACAGCCTGCGCGCCGCGACGCCGGAGGAACTCAGCGCTGTTGCCGCCATTGCGCCGGACGGACCGATCCACATCCACGTCGCCGAGCAGGTGAAGGAGGTCGAGGATTGCCTGGCGTGGTCGGGTGCGCGACCGGTCGAATGGCTGCTCGCCAATGCCGGGATCGACAAGCGTTGGTGCCTGATCCACGCCACCCACATGACCGAGGATGAGACAACCGGCATGGCCAGAAGCGGCGCCATTGCCGGGCTTTGCCCGATCACCGAGGCCAATCTCGGCGACGGCACCTTTTCAGCACCTCTGTTCATCGAACATGGCGGCCGCTTCGGCGTCGGCTCGGATTCCAACGTGCTGATCGGCCTGCCGGATGAATTGCGCCAGCTCGAATATTCGCAGCGCCTCGCACACCGCGCCCGCAATGTGCTGGCGGTGGCCGGCGGCTCGACCGGGCGGGCTCTGTTCGACGCGGCCCGCGATGGCGGCAGCACTGCACTCGGCGCCGGCCCGTCGCGGATCGCCGCCGGTGCCGCAGCCGATTTCGTCTCACTCGACGAAAACCATCCTTCGCTGGCCGGAAAAAGTGGCGATGCGATCCTCGACGCCTGGATCTTTGCCAATGGCGGCAAGGTCGATTGCGTCTGGGTGCACGGAAAAAAACAAGTCAGCGGCGGCCGGCATGCAGCGCGTGAGACGATCGCCGAGCGCTTTCGCCATGTGATGACGGCGCTTTCGGCATGAGCATATCAGAGACAGCGGCGGTGGAAGGCGGCGGTTCGCTGCACCAGCGCATCCTGTCCGACATCAGCGAGAAAATAATGTCCGGCGCCTGGGCGCCGGGTCACCGCATCCCGTTCGAGCACGAGTTGACGGCCGAATACAATTGCTCGCGCATGACAGTGAACAAGGCGCTGTCGCAACTGGCCAAGGCCGGGCTGATAGAGCGCCGCCGCCGTTCGGGCAGCTTTGTCCGCCAGCCGCAGTCGCAGGCCGCGGTGCTGGAAATCCACGACATCAGGATCGAGGTTGAGTCGCTTGGCCTAGCTTATCGTTACGAGCGCTTGGCGCGGCAGAAAAGGCGCAGCAGCGCCGAGGATCGCGCCTTGCTGGAACTGGACGCAGCCGGACAGGTGCTGGCGCTTGAATGCCGGCATTTCGCCGGCAAGCGGCCATTCGCGCACGAACAGCGGCTGATCAATCTCGCCGCCGTCGCGGAAGCCGCCGAGGAGGAGTTTCTCGACATCGCCCCCGGCCCTTGGCTGATCGGCCGCGTGCCATGGAGCGAGGCAGAGCACCGTATCCGCGCGGTCGCGGCCGACAGACATATTGCCGAAGCGCTCGACATCGCAACCGGCGCGCCCTGCCTGGTGGTCGAGCGCCGAACCTGGAGCGCCGAGCACCCGGTGACGCAGGTGAGGTTCACCTACGCCGCGGAGAGCCACACGTTGGTGGCGAGGTTCAAGCCTTCGCAGGGGTAGCTCCTTTACCCTCCCCCTTGTGGGGAGGGTCGCTGCGAAGCAGCGGGGTGGGGGTCGGCGCCAGCCCCCCGCCCGGACCTTCGGTCCGACCTCCCCACAAGGGGGAGGTAGAAGGCTGCACTTTAAATCGCCGCCGTAACGATAATCTCGACGGTGTATTCCGGCCCTGCAAGCTTGGCCTCACCCGTGGCGCGGGCGGGCGTGTTGCCTTGCGGGACCCACTTGTCCCATTCCTTGTTCATCTCGGCGAAGGTGCCCATATCGGCCAGCCAGATGATCGCCTGCAGGATCTTGGTCTTGTCGGTGCCGGCCTTGGCCAGCAGTTCGTCGATAGATGCGAGGATCGACCTGGTCTGTTCGCCAACGCTGGCGCCGGGCGTTCCGACCTGGCCGGCGAGATAGACGGTGTTGCCGTGGATGACGATCTGGCTCATGCGCGGGCCAACATCGATGCGACGAATGCTCATTGGATGGTTCCTTCGTTTGTCGGTGCGCCTGTTTAGAGTCGCTGCCGCCTCCGGGCAAGGTCAACAGCGCGAAACCTCTTGAGCCTGGGTTGGATCTTGGGCCGCAAATGTCTATCTGCGCCGAGGGATTTCTTTCCGGCGCGGATTGCCGACCTCGTGTGAGAGTGGCAAGACTTCGCGCCAAACCAGATTGCGAGGATGAGAGCCATGGAATATCGCGAAATCAGCGAGGACTATTCGGTCTCGGGCCAGATCCAGCCCGAAGATGCCGCCGCCATCAAGGAAGCCGGTTTCAAGAGCGTGATCTGCAACCGGCCGGATGACGAGCAGCCCGACCAGCCTTCGGCCGACAGCGTCAAGGCGGCGGTCGAAGCCGCGGGGCTGGCCTTCCGCTACATCCCGGTAATCAGCGGCCAGATCACAGCCGAGAACGTCGAAGATCAGGCCGAAGCGCTCGACGCGCTCGAAGGCCCGGTATTTGCTTATTGCCGCTCCGGCGCGCGCTGCACCAATCTCTACGGGCTGATTCAGCAGTCCAAGGGGTGAGCATCCTGAGGCGCTGGCGATCCCTCACACCCCCCTCTGTCCTGCCGGACATCTCCCCCGGGGGGAGATCGGATGTCGCCTTCGCTCTTCGCCAATCGCCGACGTTGCAGGATGAGCGCTATCGACAAAGCTGCTGATCTCCTCCTTGCGGGGGAGATGGCCGGCAGGCCAGAGAGGGGTGCTGTCCCGCAGACGTATCAACTGAAACTCTCTCAAACTAGATCGGCAGCGCGCCGGTCTCCTTCAGCGTCTCCAACACGATCGCCGTCTTCACATGCTGCACGGATTCGTGCGGCAGGAGCACACCGTTGACGAATTCCGACAATGATTTCAGATCGGGCGTCACCACCTTCAAGATATAATCCATCTCGCCGGTCAGCGCGTGCGCCTCCTGCACCTCCGGCAGCCGCGCCAGCAGCTCGCCGAAGCGCCTGGCATTGTCGCGGTTATGGGTGGCGAGCGTCACCGAGATGACGTTGACCAGCGAGAAGCCGAGCTTGTCGCGGTCGAGCACGGCGCGATAGCCCTTGATGTAGCCGTCTTCCTCCAGCCGCTGGCGGCGGCGTGAGCATTGCGATGCCGACAGGTTCACGCGCTCCGAGAGATCGTTGTTGGTGAGCCGCGCGTCGCCCTGCAAGAGAGCCATTATCTTGCGGTCAAATTGATCGATGCGCGCTTCATTCATCGATTCATCTCCAATCATGCATGAATTACGCACGAGATGATCATTTCAAGCGTTTGAATGCAAGCACCGTGCGGTCACTTCGCACTATCATGCGTCATCTCGTGGTCCGATGCGGCCACCATCCGTTTGGAGGAATGCCATGGGTCCCTTCCCGCACGACGCCCCGCCCGCAAAGATCAGCAAGGAAAACCCCGCCGGCACCGACGGTTTCGAGTTCGTCGAGTTCGCGCATGCGGAGCCGCAGAAGCTAGCAGAACTGTTCACCCGCATGGGCTATGTCGCGGTGGCCAAGCACCGCACGAAGGACATCACCGTCTGGCGCCAGGGCGATATCAACTATGTCGTCAATGCCGAACCGGGCTCGCATGCGATGAAGTTCGTCGACAAACACGGCCCTTGCGCCGCCTCGATGGCCTGGCGTGTTGTCGATGCCAAGCACGCATTCGAGCATGCGGTATCGAAAGGCGCCACGCCCTACGACGGCAACGACAAGGCGCTCGACGTGCCGGCCATTGTCGGCATTGGCGGCTCGCTGCTCTATTTCATCGAAGCCTATGGCAAGAAGGGCTCGGCCTATGATGCCGAGTTCGAGTGGCTGGGCGAACGCGACCCGCGGCCGCAAGGCGTCGGCTTCTATTTCCTCGACCACCTCACCCACAATGTCTATCGCGGCCAGATGGACAAATGGTGGGACTTTTATCGCGAGCTGTTCGGCTTCAAGCAGATCCATTTCTTCGACATCGACGGCAAGATCACCGGCCTGGTCAGCCGCGCCATCACCTCGCCCTGCGGCAAGATCCGCATTCCGCTAAATGAATCCAAGGACGACACCAGCCAGATCGCCGAATACCTGAAGAAGTACAATGGCGAAGGCATCCAGCATATCGCCGTCGGCACCGACGACATCTACGCCGCCACCGACAAGCTTGCCGACAACGGGCTGAAGTTCATGCCCGGTCCGCCGGAGACCTACTACGACATGTCGTACAACAGGGTGAACGGGCATGACGAGCCGATCGAGCGGATGAAGAAGCACGGCATCCTGATCGACGGCGAAGGCGTGGTCGACGGCGGCATGACCAAGATCCTGCTGCAGATATTCTCCAAAACCGTGATCGGCCCGATCTTCTTCGAATTCATCCAGAGGAAGGGCGACGAAGGTTTTGGCGAAGGCAATTTCCGCGCGCTGTTCGAGTCGATCGAGCAGGACCAGATCAAGCGCGGCGTGATCAAGGTCGATGGCAAGGCGGCGTGAACCGTGAACGTCTCCATAACCGAAGCAAAGGCCAAACTAACGGAACTCGTCGGCCGCGCGGAGGCCGGCGAGGAGATAGTCATCACTCATCACGGCAAGATCGCGGCGCGGCTCGTGCCACCAGTTCGAGAAGACTTGTTGTCGCGCATAGGTGCCCTGAAGGGCAAGATTTGGATTTCTGACGATTTCGACAAACTCGGCCCTGAATGGAACGAGTACACCAGATAAAGGTCAGAGGCCCAGCCGCACGACCTCTTCCCTCCTCACCTTCAAATCATAATCGAGCAAGAACTCGTCCAGTTGCGGCGGCGCGACCGAGCTGCCCGAGAGCATCGCGTGAACCTGGCCGCGATGGTGGATGTCGTGCAGGAAGACATGGGCGAGAATGTCGCCGATTTTTTCGCGGATCATGCCATCCTCGCGCCGGTCGGTGATGACCTGACGGTCGAGATCCGCCTCCGACAGCTTCTCGCAAAAGGCGATCAGGCGTCGATCTGCTGCGACCTGGGCGGCAAACAGCGCCTGCGGCACATCGAACGGCACGTAGTCGTCATAGGCGGCCGCACCGACGCCGCCTTCTTCGAGAAAATCGAGATAGAGATGATCGACCGCAAGGATGTGGTTGAGCGTTGCCTTGATCGACGGGAAGAAGCTGGTGCGTTCGGCTTCGAATTCGCCGGGCTTCAGCGCAAGCACAGCGCGGTAGAGCCGGTCATTCGACCAGAGATTGTTGCCGGCCATGCGGCTGAAGTGGGTGAGAATATCCATGTTATGCGCTTGGCCAACCGACCAAGTCCACCAACTTCAGAATGACGAGTATGGCAGCTATCCCCAGAAGACGAGCGTTCATACCGCGGCGCAGTTCTTGCGTTCCTGCATCGCTTGCGACTTCCCGGTTCAAAGCGACGTACACAAGCCTCGGCAGGCGCGCCTCGCTGCTGAAATTACGCAGCCTTTCAGACCGATCCTCGACCTGCCGGCAGAGCCGAATTGCGGAAATCAAAAGCCAGCCGGTTGCGACGCTGCAAAGCCCAAGAAACCAAAGATAAGAAGCGGTATAGGCCATCTGCCATTCACGCTCCCGTCGATCGCATCAGATACAAGCCTGCCGCCATCACCGCGAAGCCCGCGACAACGATCAGCAACAGGCGGTTCATGCGCCGCCGCATCGCCTGCGTCTCCTCGTCCCGCGCCACATTGGTGTTGGTGATGGTGTGGAACATCATCGCCTTGCGCGGGTAGCCACTGCGGTTGGTCAGATCGGGCGAGCGCGCCTCGATGCGGTAGCTCAGCCGGATCGCCTGGATGAAGACCACCAGAATGGCCAGCGCCCAGACGCCGGCCAGCAGGTAGAACGCCTCTCCCGTCACTATTGCCCCCTCTTATGCCTGGGACTTCTCGACCTTCTGCTCGATGGCGCCGAAGATCGAGTTTCCGCTTTTATTCTTCATCTCGATACGCACCGTATCGCCAAAGCGCAGGAACGGCGTCTTGGGCTCGCCAGACTCAATGGTCTCGATCATGCGCAGTTCAGCGATGCAGGAATAGCCGGCGCCGCCGGCCGCCACCGGTTTGCCCGGCCCGCCATCCAGCTTGTTGGAGACGGTGCCGGAACCGATGATGGTGCCGGCAACCAGCGGCCGTGTCTTTGCGGCATGGGCAATCAGCGCCGGGAAGTCGAAGGTCATGTCGACGCCGGCATTGGCACGGCCGAACGGCTTGCCGTTGACGTCGGCGAGCAGAGGCAGGTTGACCTTGCCGCCATCCCAGGCGTCGCCGAGTTCGTCCGGCGTCACCGCCACCGGCGAAAAAGCCGAGGACGGCTTCGACTGGAAGAAGCCAAACCCCTTGGCGAGCTCGGGTCCGGTGAGCGCGCGCAGCGTCACATCATTGACCAGCATGACCAGCCGGATGGCGGCGCGCGCCTGGTCGATACTGGCGCCCATCGGCACGTCGTCGACAATGACGGCGACCTCTGCCTCCATGTCGATGCCATAGGCTTCCCCGGCCATGCGGATCGGCTCACGCGGCGCGATGAAGGAATCCGAGCCGCCCTGATAGATCAGCGGATCGGTCCAGAAACTTGCCGGCATATCGGCCCCGCGCGCTTTGCGCACCAGTTCGACATGGTTCACATAGGCCGAACCGTCGGCCCATTGATAGGCGCGCGGCAGCGGCGAATGGGCGTCATGCTCATGGAAGCGCGCCGACGGCACCGCATTGTTTTCCAGCGATTCCGCGATGGTTGCCAGATGCGGCGAAACCCGCTGCCAGTCGTCGAGCGCGGCCTGCAGCGTTCGCGCCAGGAACGAGGCGTCGGTGAAGCGCGTCAGGTCGCGCGAGACGACGACAAGCTTTCCGTCGCGCGTCCCGTCCCTCAATGTGGCAAGCTTCATGCGGTTTCCTCTCCTGATGCGGCTTTGGCGCCGTCTAAGTTCACAACAAGGCCGTCGCGGGCAATCGTCAAGTCACCCGCCCACGATTTCCTGACGGCGGCCTCCCAGTCGGCCTCGCCGATCTCGGCATCGTCGGCCGGAATGAGGTGGTTGAGCACCAGCCTCTTCACCCCGGCATCGCTGGCGATGCGACCTGCCTGCTCGGCAAATGAGTGGCTGGCAAGCAGATGCTCTTTCAGCCGCGCGCCATTGCCGGTCCTGGCGACCAGCCCCTCGATGCCTTCTTGTAGCATGGCCTCATGGACGAGAATGTCGGCATTTCGGGCAAAGCCTGCGAGCGGCGGAAAGAAGGCTGTGTCGGCCGAGAACACGACGCTATTCGCACCATGCTCGAAGCGCAGCGCGAAACAGTCGGTCACCGGCGGATGGTCGACGCGCAGTGCCGAGACCTTCAGGCCGCCCTTCGAGAGAATCTCGCCCTCGCCGAATTCGACGATCGAAACCAGATCGCGAATGTCCGGCCTGCCCTCATCGACGATGCGAATTTCGATGTCGAACTCCATCGCCTGGCAGAAACGGCGCCAGTATTGGTCGGTGCCGGGCGGTCCGAACAGCGTCACCGGGCTGGCGAGCCCGGCGGTCCAGGCGGTGTGGAGCAACGGGCCCAGTTCCAGCACATGGTCGGAATGCAGATGGGTGATGAAGACCAGGTCGAGCGCCTTCAGGCTGACGGCGGAATCGACCAGACCGCGCGTGACGCCGAGCCCGCAATCGACGACAATGGTTCGCCCGCCCAGTTCCAGCAGCGACGAACTCGGCCACGGCCCGCCCGGCCGCAATGCCGGGCCGCCTTTCGAGCCGAGAAGCAGCAGCCGGTCGCTCATCGGGCTGATCTCAAGACCAGTCGCCCTCCACAGTGCCGTTGAAGCGCTTCTTCAGATCGGACCAGCAGTCGATGTAATTGTCCTGCCTTGTTTCAAGCTCGGCGCCGTAGCGGGTCAGCATTTGCGGGAATCGGGTCTCGAACATGAACGCCATCGTATTGTCGAGCTTGACCGGTTTCAGCTCGGAGCGCGAGGCCTTTTCGAAGCCAGGCGCGTCGGGGCCGTGGGCCAGCATCAGATTGTGCAGGCTGATGCCGCCCGGGACAAAACCTTCCTCCTTGGCGTCGTACTGGCCTTGGATCAGGCCCATGAACTCGCTCATGATGTTGCGGTGGTACCAGGGCGGCCGGAACGTATCTTCCGCCACCAGCCAGCGCGGCGGGAAGATGACGAAGTCGATGTTGGCGGTGCCTTCCTCGCCGCTCGGCGCCGTCAGCACGGTGAAGATCGACGGATCGGGATGGTCGAACAGGATGGCGCCGACCGGCGAAAACGTCGCCAGATCATATTTGTAGGGCGCATAGTTGCCGTGCCAGGCGACGACGTCGAGCGGCGAATGGCCGATCTCGGTGACGTTGAAATTGCCGCACCATTTCACCGTCAGCCGGCACGGCGTCTCCTTCTCCTCGAACCAGGCGCTGGGCGTCTTGAAGTCGCGTGGGTTGGCCAGGCAGTTGGCGCCAATCGGGCCGCGGTCGGGCAGCGTCAGCTTGGCGCCGTAATTCTCGCAGACATAGCCGCGCACTTCCTTGTCGGCGAGCTCGACCTTGAACACCAGACCGCGCGGCAGCACGGCGATCTCGCCGGGCCGAAGCTCGATGACGCCCATCTCGGTGACAAAGCGCAAGGCACCGACCTGGGGGACAATCAGTAACTCGCCGTCGGCGTTGAAGAAATGGTCGTCGACCATCGAGCGGTTGGCGACATAGACATGCGCCGCCATGCCGCTTTGGCCCAGCACGTCGCCGGCGGTGGTGATGGTGCGCATCCCTTGAATGAAATCGGTCGGCTCCTTCGGCATCGGCACCGGGTTCCAGCGGTACTGGCCGAGCGCCAGCTCGTGGTCGCCGACATTGGGAGCGGTCTTCCACAGGGGATAGCTCGCCGCCTTGAAGCGGCCGGTGTGTTTGACGCTCGGCCGGATGCGGTAGAGCCAGGAGCGCTCATTGGTGCCGCGCGGGGCGGTGAAGGGCGAGCCCGAGAGCTGCTCGGCATAAAGTCCGTAAGCCGGCCGCTGCGGGGAATTGCGCCCTTGCGGCAGCGAGCCGGGCAGCGTTTCGGTCTCAAAATCATTGCCGAAGCCCGGCATGTAGGAAAATTCCATCCGATCCTCCCTGATCCCGACCGCCGCGAAGCGCGGCCTGCCGGCGATGTTGACCAAACTGGTTTCATTTGTAACCATCGAAAATGTAACTATCAACGGCTGATGCCGCATCCACGGTGCGCATATGGAAACCCTCGAACTCGAAAATTTCCTGCCCTATCGGCTCTACCGGCTGGCCGACGCCGTCAGCCGCGAATTTTCAAAAATCTACCGCGACCGCCACGGCCTGACGCGGCCGGAATGGCGCACGCTGTCAGGGCTCGGACAGCGCGGCACCATGACGGCGACAGCGCTTGGCGAGCAGTCGGCCATGCACAAGACAAAGGTGTCGCGCGCGGTGGGGGAACTGGAGCGAAGGCGCTGGCTGGTACGCACAACTGACGAGAATGATCGGCGCGTGGAGCATCTGGCGCTGACAAAGGCGGGGCTGGCGGCCTATGGCGAAATGGTGCCGCTGGCGAAGGCGTTTGAACGGGAGTTGCTGGAGAGGCTGAGCACAGAGGAGCGGACAGCGATTGTGAGCGGCGTGGCGGCGCTGGAGGGAGCGTTGGGTGAATAAAGAATCTGCTCCGCCGTGATCCTTCACACCCCCCTCTGTCCTGCCGGACATCTCCCCC
>NZ_AYXF01000004.1:0-455849 GCF_000502215.1 Mesorhizobium sp. L103C105A0
AACAGCGACACCAGTCCCAGCGATCACGATCGCCGCACAAAACGCAGCAACTCTCATCATACTTCCCCACCGTTGCGCCTCCGCAAAAGGCTGAGCATGACGTAACGGCACTTTTAAATTAGCGCAAGCGAATATTAGCTGCCTAGTCCCTTCACATCGGCTCTGGTCGCCTCCCCTTGCTGCCGGCGCCTTGCGATACCGGCAGCGCGACATGCTAGGATGGGCGCATGCCTGCTCATGACCGGGCGGCCGCTGTTAATGACTTGAGCTTGACATGGCAGAAGGCTGCAACCGTCAAGTTTCCCAAGTCGTCGTGGCGATGAACGATCGCGTCGAGGATCGCTTACCAAGCGGCGTTTACTAAGTTCCGCTGGTCTAGCCCTACGCGATCACACCATAACCACGTGATGACAAATCAGCCATGTGTGTGGCGCGGCGGGCCTGTTCCGCTTGTGGCCGGCGCCTACCCACCCGGGTTCCCCAACCATGGCGTCGGCCATTTTCGCTCTCTCAGCGATTATAGACCCCTTGCTATAGGCCTATGTGTTGGCTGGATGGGGAGATCGCTGTTAGATCGCCTCGTTCGTTTGGATGTTTCGCTGGCGTTGGGAGGAGGCGCATATGTTCGCCAGCCGGCGGATACCACACCGCCCCACCGGTCAGGCCCAGCGCGTCCGCTGCAAAGTCCCGCAGACGGCTGCTGGGCCGCTGGCGGGCAGNGAGGAGGCGCATATGTTCGCCAGCCGGCGGATACCACACCGCCCCACCGGTCAGGCCCAGCGCGTCCGCTGCAAAGTCCCGCAGACGGCTGCTGGGCCGCTGGCGGGCAGCGGCTACTTGCTGACGATCCAATCCACCAAGCCAGTTTCGATCAGCTCGAACCAATCGTGCACCAGGGCCTTGGCTAAATCGCGCCATTGACACTCAGGCGCACGGGAGACGGCAACAGTAGAAGGGTCGGCATCTTCCCAGCCTCGCGCCACGTCATCGCGATGACGTTGACGAAGGCGCATCAGCAAGGTGGCCGTAGTGGCCGCTTGAGCGATATCTATGGGCGTTGCAACCATCGCAGCCTCCCTCAAAGCGATGGCAAAGCCCTCACTAGTAAGCCCGCTCAGACTCTCTCTGCAATCAAAAAAAGAGTTGTCCTCGCTCCCTGTTCTGTCATCGCAATGAAGGACGACATCTTCGAGCACCCGCAGCACACCTGTCGCATGGAAAAAGCTGTAGGCGTTTACAGGTGCTTGGGGAATCCGCCGTTTGTTTGCGTTGTGGAGCGGGACAAAGCAAGTTACTCACTCAGGCTGGCTACCGTGAAGCGGGGCACCAGCCCGACTTCCACGCGCTGCCGTGGGAAGCTGAACATCAGGGCCGTCAAAGAAAGGCAAGGTGGACGCGACGGCGCTCGCTGAACGCATTCGGGCGCCGGCTGCGTTCGCGTTCACACCCGGCGCTATGTCGCTTCTAGGCCCGCTCTGTCGCTATTTTGTGCGCAGCATATTGTGGGAACTCTGCCTCGGCCCACGCACTCAGTGGCTGACCAGAACGAGCGCATCATCGGCCTAACCGTTTAGGCTGTAGAATTTGTGTGTGCGCTCGTATCGAGATGCGGGTGATGTCGCAGCCGAAACGCGCTGCTTCCTTCTCGATCGCCCCATCAGTTTGGCGCCGATACCAGCACTGCGCATCTCGGCGTCGACAACCACATGGTCGGCCTACGCCCACTTTCCGCCCATACCCGGTTTGCTGATGGAGCGGGTAGATAGCCGCGATCTCTTCGAGCTCCATGGCTGAGTGTCGATGCCTATGTCGGCGAGGTGATGAGTGCGGCCTTGCCGCCGAACACCAGCCCCAACTGGGCAGTCGCATCGCTCGACATTACGGGCGATGCAGCCACTGCGAAGGTCGAGGACGAATTTGGAACCACAAGGTTCACCGACTATCTTTCTCTGCTCAAAATCGCAGGAGAAATGAAGATCCTTAGCAAACTCTACCACCTTCACTAATACGACCGTCCAGATCAGAGGCCAAATACCGCAAAACTGGCCAACCTGTCGTAGGTCTCCCAGCGCCTTTAGAGCTTGAGCTCAGTCCTTAGCGCGTCGATTCGCTTCGAGGCCTCGGCTTTGCTTAGATCTTCGGCGTAGCTTCTGTCGTCGCCCGCCTGCTCACATAATGTTTTCAAGTAGGAAGCTTGCGACGGAGTCATTGGCTCGTCTCCCGTCGTCCATTCGTCAGGATCCTTGCTGATAGTTTCGCTTTTGGCTCGGGGTGAAGTTTGCATGACGCTCTCCGTGTTGGGAACGGCACAACGTATTTGATCTGCTTTTGTTCCACATGCTTGAAGTGTGTGAAATTGCGAGGGCATAGGTGTTCACAACTGCAAGTTTACCCGTGCTGGAAGAATCCGACGAGATTGCTTAGCTTCCGCTCGCGGTCGCCAACGATGAACCCGACGCCAACTCTGCGCGAGACATCGAAAGATCCTCCGCGCCCGCAATTTACCCCAACGGTGAGGAGACAATCCCCATGAAAGCAATCGTAGCGACGGACCAGACTGCAGGAACGGCCGGGATGAAGTTGGTGGAGCTGCCCGAGCCTCAGGCGGCAATTAACGACGTGGTCGTACAGGTTCATGCGGCAGGATTCGTCAACACCGAACTGGAGTGGCCCTCGACGTGGGCCGACCGAGCCTTCCGTGACCGGACCTCTTCGATCCTGGGCCACGAACTGGCTGGTGTGGTCACTGCGCTCGGCTACGGCACCAGAGGGCTTTCTATCGGTCAGCGGGTGTTCGGCCTCGCGGACTGGCATCGCGACGGCACCCTCGCCGAGTATGTTGCCATGGAGGCCCGTAACCTCGCGCCGCTGCCCGGCGATGTCGACTTTACGGTGGGCGCTAGCCTGCCGATCTCCGGCCTAACCGCATGGCAGGGGCTGTTTCAGCATGGCCGCATCAAGGCCGGGCAGAGCGTTCTCGCGCATGGCGCTGCCGGTGCCGTCGGTTCGATGGTGGCGCAGCTTGCAAGGGAGGCCGGAGCCTATGTGATCGGCACCGGGCGGGCCGCCGACCGCCAGAAAGCGCTCGACTTCGGTGCAAATGAATTCCTCGACCTCGCAAAAGACACCCTTGAAGATGTAGGCAGCGTCGATCTGGTGTTCGATGTCATCGGCGGCGATATCCAGAAGCGATCCGCAACGCTCGTCCGCGCCGGAGGTATCCTTGTCACAGTCGTTGGACCAACGGACATTCGAGCTGCCGATGGCCTGACCGTTGACTTCGTCGTCGAGGCTGATCGCCCTCAGCTCTCTGAGATAGTGCAGCGGATCCGCGATGGACGACTGCGGACGAACATTGGCAAGGTTTCGAGCTTGGATGATGCCATCGGCACCTTCAACTCAACGGACCGACGCGCAGGAAAGACGGTTGTCCGCGTTCGTCCGTGAGAACTTGGGCGAGGAGGCCGGTCCTCTCTCCGTATGGCCGCCTCTGGCAGCTGACACGGTGAGGTGCAAATCAGCGCCTGTCGCGGGATTTAGCCATCGTAGGGCGGTGTTTGCGGGAACCTACTTTGTACGTTTCCGATTCTTGCCTTTTTCGGAAAGTGACCCACAGAATAGCTGATTGAGGTTCTATCTCTCTGGGAGGATGGGATGGACATTCAAGCACCTGTTCGGCCTACGCAGCAAACGGCCAAGGAGCTGGTCCGCGAGGTCCTGTTGGGCTCTCAACCCGGCGACATTATTTCCGTCAAAGCGACCATTGTAGCGGTCCGTGAGCGCGGCGGCGATCTTCTCGAAACTGACTGCCAGTTAGTCGAAATGATCGTCAAATCAGCCTCCGTTTGGGGACTGTTCATCGCCTTTGACGTTCGAGAGGCGTGATGCCCCACCGTTGGTTCAACCCTCCGGTTTATGTGAAGACTGAGCGCCCGGGGCTTCGCCTTGGTGTCAACCGGGTTGATGCCGCCGCCGAGGAGCTCCTAAAGTGGTCCAGTCGTGGCCCCAAGTGGCGGCTGGCGGCCGAAGCTTGCCTATCTGCGATGGATGGCAAAATGCCGGGTAATGACTTCCGGCTGCTGTTCGAAGCCGCGGCCGATGAAGAGGAGATGCTGCTGCCGGATTAACAACGCTATACGACGAGCCCATTCGGGTCTGTTCGCGTTGCGAATTCACCGGCGCAACGGGCATTTATGCTGTCCGTCTCCGTCGTCAAACTTTAAAGTGAGACACTAACGAGCGACGACCTAGATGGACAGTTATTCGCCGGTGCGCGTACCATATAGGGCCGCGGGTGACCGATGGAGGTCACATGGTTGATGAAGAGCATCGCCGCGAACGGAGGCAGCGGGTGCTGAAAGGCGCCTCAATCATCAGCGGAATCACAAACTCCGAGATCAGTTGCACCATTCGGAACCAAAACAGTGGCGGAGCTGAGCTCAAAGTCCCGGTGGAATCGCGTGTCCCTGAGCGGTTCGTGGTTTACGTGCCGACCGACGGCGTTGCCTACCAGGCAGTCCTGCGGTGGCGCAGGAACGACCGAATTGGGGTTCAATTTATAGGAACGTTGCCAAAGCCGCGTCTCCACTATGGCTGAGCTTGTGCCCGGGATGCACAGACCGGGGAATTGGACACTCTCCGGCGCTCGGCACGTGTTCCATGGCAGTCGCACTTTAGAGATTACCCCCCGGCGAAACTTCGCTTCAGGTCGACACGGTCAGAAGGCTTACAAAATCGCGGGAATATTCCTCGTCCAGATATTTAGCCGGAGCGCCCCACGCCTCGGCTGGTTGGCCAGTGAACGCGTCAAACACCGCTCAGGTTTCGTCGAGTCCCTCCTGAGGTCGTATCTTTGAGAAGCCATGCCGTCGCTAGGTAAGTCTGCGGTCCAGTTCTCAAGCGGTGATCGACATTCCTGTTGGAGTGCGGGTTCTACAGGAGATTCGGTTTTGAGGATCGCGAGGGCTCAACGGATCATGAGCGGCCCAGCAGGATCAGAAACCGGCACCCGTCTGCGCAGCCCTTTGATGAAGATAGGTAGAGTCAAAATCTGCGGCGCGAACGAGCCCTGCCCAGTCGGTCGCATGAAAACGCGAGCCAACGGTGGATATCAGACCGTCGCGTCTAAGGTCCTGAAGCACTCGGTTCACGTGCACGGTAGAGAGGCCAAGTGCGTCGCCAAGTGCAGCCTGCGTTATGGGGAGATAGGCCACATGATCTTCAATGCGGCCTACCGAGCGAAGGCGAACAATGAGTTCGCAAAGAATGTGGGCCATACGCGAGTAGGCGTCGCGCCTACCGACGTTGGTGACCCACTCTCGATAGATCGCCGCATCGATCACCGTCGAGCGCCAAAACACTCTCGTTATCGAAGAGTGCTGGTCGCAAACGGCGCGAAGTTCGTCGTGCCGCATGAAGCCCACCCTAGCGGGCATGAGAGGGGTGAAAGTGCAATCCATGACCGACAAATGCAAACCATGCAGGTCGGGAATGTCGCCCGGAACAAAAAAGGAGGAGATTTGACGCTTCCCCTCCCCGGTTAGTTTGATCGACCCTATTAAGCCTTCAAGAACGACGAACGAAAGGCTCGGCTTATCGCCCTCGCGCAGAATGTCTTCGTTGGCCTGATATCTCTTCTCCTGAATCGAGATGTTCCCCAAGGTCGCAATGTCTGATTCTGCGAGTTCCGAGATGGCTTGGAGCTTGCGGATCAACATTTTGAAAGAATGATCATGTGCCATCAAGAACCTGTTCGTGTATGCTCCCAACTTTTAGTTGGCGCTAATGTTCCCGCTGCCTAGAGGAGACGAAGGCCAATGGTCAGTGCGTCGATGATGCGCGCAAAGTTCAGCTGTCCTCAATCCTTTTCGCCTGCCGCAACCTGTTCGAAACGGCTGGATCACAACCTGCTTTCCACCGGATTAACGAGTGCTATTGCGCGCCAGGAACCTTAAGAGTTCGCAGCCGTTCAACTGTTGGGGCGCACGAAGCAGGCTTTCAATGTCATCGGGTTCCGTGCTGATCGTGGAGACGTCGAGAACTCTCTCCGGGAGGCCGGGTTCGAGGTAGTCGCCGGCTTAAAGGGCCTTCAAGCGATTGCGACTTTCGATCGTGAGCCGGAGCGAGTTGTGGCTCTCCTGACAGATATCAGACTTGGGGACGGCCCAAGCGGGTGGATGTGGCCCGGCACCTCCGAGGCGCCGATCCTACTATGCCAGTTATTTGACAGCGTTGGTCGATGCCATGGCCTGCTACGCAATTGACCGACATCAAATCGACATCCTGTCTCTCGGCTGCGTTGAATTGGAGTTCGCCTTCACCAAGGGCCAAATCGCCAAGGGCGGTATCAGGCACTGGCGCGAGATCATTTCTGCCGCCATGCGCCTGCAAAGCCAGAATGCACCGGGCCAAGCTGGGCTGCTGGTAGGACGAGACCGTCTACTACGCATCGACGGAGCACCTATGAAGTCTAATCCGATCGACCTCGACGACTACACCGGTCCGCCGCAGAGTTACCTGTTATTGCTGCCTCACTGGTCAAGCAACATGAGGAACGGCTGGCCGCGCTTTTCGCTGCGCCGCGTCCACCCTACAAAGCGGTGTATGGGCCAAGGTCTCAGGACCCGTAAATAGCCACCTGTTCTTCGCACGATGTCGGCTTTCAGAAACCGCCTAAAGCGATCCCGATATTTGGGGCAATGGCCATCCGTTCTGATTAAGTCGTCTTGGCCAGCCGTGGTCTTCACTCGACCCCGCATGATGAGGTATGACCAAGAAGGATGTAGACTAAACCGGAAGAGACAAGGTGCAGGTGCAAGGCATTGAGAGAAATAGCAGGAACCGAACCAATCCACAGGAATATTTTGTTGGTATTTATGTTGGTAGCAGATGCGGCTAACATTGCCCTAAGTATCTGAAAGCAAAACGGGATTTTCTTCACTTGAATTCCGCCTCTGGGCACCAGTTTTCTCTGAACATCAAGGGCTTGACTTCCTGGCGCCGCACCGACGGATTCCTGATTTCGGCCTGCCGGCTGTGCCGGCAAGCCTGCGCAACCGAGTTATGAACTTTCGGGGCGCACGGTCTCCACGCGCAGCGAGCCGGCTGGAAGCGGCTGCAGCAGTTCGGCTTCCGGCTTGGTCAGACTGAGCCAAGCCGCCCAATCGCCGGGCCGAAGCACCACGACCTGCCGACTGTGATAGGGCGCAATATCCGGTCCAGGCTCGGTTGTCAGCATGGTGAAGGTTGGCGGCTTGTTGCCGGCAGCTTCACGCCAAAGCCCTGCGATGGCCATGAACGGCGAGCCGTTGAGCGTGAAGCGATGCTTTGCCTTCGGATACTTCGTGCCCGTGAACTCGAAGAAGGCGGATGCCGGCACGAGGCAGCGTTTGCTGCCGGCGAATTGCCGGCCTTCGGAGCGGAAGTTGAACACTGGTCCGCCTTTCGGGCCGGCCGGCGGAAATCCAAACGTCATCGACGTCAGTTCAACAACGCCAGTGTCGCCGGCGGCGCGCATGATCGGGGCTGGATCGTTGATATGGATGTCATCAACCCGCGGCAGTTCAAGTTCGGTCTGATGGGTCGGGATCTCGAGTGCCAGCGACTCCAGCATCCGGCAATATTCAGCCCAGAGAATATGCTGCTCATAGTCGTTGCACATGGAAGGCTCCCGACCGGTCTGCCAGTTTACCTCACGCCAAACAAAGAGGCGATGGACCGCTCAACCCTCGCGGTCGCGCTCGAGCAGTATATCGGGCTCGATCGCCGCGTTGACGAAGGCGGCGCGGGCATAGCGCGCCTCTTGAAGGCCTTCCAGAACGCCAAGGCAGGCTTTACGGGCGGCGACGTGATAGCCGCCTGTCTTCACGGGCCATCGGTTCATGAGGATGTCAGCGGCCTGCGCGACACGCTCCACCTTGTAGATCGTGTTTCTGGACCTGCCAAGCGCCACGCGAACCGGCTCATCGAAATGCTGATCTTGCATGCTTCCCCTCCCGAACGCGATCGCGAGTCAATTCGGGGGAGGCAAGTTCGGTTCCACGGGAGCGATTTGCCAACGCAATAAACCCGCCCAATGAAATCACTTTGCGCCCATCGGCCAAATGGCGGATTCGCTTTGCTTGGTGATCCCCTCCACCTAGGGCAAACTGCCTGCCGGGGCTGCAGGAGGAGAAATGCGAGCACGCGCAGCTACGATCGGCGATCTCGAAAGTGTCTTCCGTGATCTGTCCACGCGGATGTCGGACGAGTATGTGGCCGCCGGCAAGGACAGCAAGGTCGCCTACGACAATCTGATGATGAATTTGAAGGAAGGCCGAGCGCACGCGCTGGTCGAGGGCGACAAGACGGTGGCGATCGTCGCCTGGCACGAGAACAGCGACGCCGCCGACACGCTGTTTGCCGCGCAGGAGGGTTTCTTCAGCGCCGCGACGGTCCGCTTCTGCAGGCGCCACATCCGCCACATTCAGGCGCTGGCCGGCAACCTTCCCATCCACTCGCGCAGCTGGCTGCAGCGGGCCGACGTCGGCAAATGGTTCCGTGTCATCGGTTATGTCGAACGCGGCCGAGAGAACGGCGCCACTGTGTTCGAATTGCCGCCGGCACGGGGAGCGTCAGCTGCGCGGGCTGCCTAGGGCTGCGCACCCACGGATGCCATCACGGAAAAGCCCCCGCCAGGATGGCGATGGGCCAATATCGCCTGCAATGGGCTCATATCGGGGGCTCAGATATCGGGCTGATCCAGCGCCTCGAAAATCACCCGTTCCAGCGGACCGAGATCCTCTTCGATCTCGCTGACCTCAAGGCCTAAATGCCGAGCATCCAGGGCAGCTCGCGTGGTTAGGGTTCGAGCCGTTGCCTTGTCGGCAGGCAGTTCGCCCGGCAGGTGCTCGTGGATCCAGCCCTGCAGGAAATCAACGCCGCGCTCGCTCATCGATTTATCCCTTCCGTTATCTGGGGGATCATTCCCCCAGAATGACCCCAGAAGCGACGATCTGAGCCGTCAGGCTGGTGAGCCTGCCTCGCTTCACGAGCGTCGGCTTTTGGTAGATTTTCTTCATGGCGGTGCCTTTCGCGACAAATCGCTCGTCGGCAACAACGTCCGTCGCGGGGCAGCGTTCCATGGCGGGCTGTTGAGCCCGACCCCCTGACACATCGTATTTGAGAACAGCCCCGCTCCCGCGACCCGTGATGTTGATGCCGCGGCAGGTTGCGAAGCCAATGCGGGGCGTGGCATTTGTCGATGCCGATCATTGGGATGGCAAGCAGGACATGGCACGGCCACCAGACATCGCCCGACACCAGGCCGCCAAGGCAGGCGTTAGCCTGAACCGGGCGCTTTCCAAACTCGGCCTGTGTTCGCGCAAGCAGGCCGAGCTGCTGATAGCCGAAGGGCGCGTGCGGGTTGGCGGCAAGGTGGTGCGCGATCCGTCGCTGCGTGTCGATCTCGGCCGCGACCGCATCGCTGTCGACGGCGAGCAGATCGTCGGCGAGGCAAAAGTCTACCTGATGATCAATAAGCCGCGCGGACAGGTCACCACGCGCGATGACCCGCAGGATCGTGGCACCGTCTATGACTGCCTGGTGGAACTGGAGTTGCCTTTCGTGTCGCCGGTCGGCCGCCTCGACAAGGCCAGCGAAGGCCTGTTGCTGATGACCAACGACACGCGCTGGGCCAACCGCCTGCTCGATCCGGCCTCGCATGTCGCCAAGACCTATCATGTCCAGATCGGCACCGCGCCCGACGAAGCGATGCTGGCGCGCTTTCGCGACGGAGCGATCGTCGACGGCGAACTGCTGACCGCAAGTTCGATCGAACTGCTGCGCAGCGGCGGCCGCACTGCCTGGCTGGAAATCGTGCTCGACGAGGGCCGCAACCGCCAGATCCGCCGCCTGCTCGGGGCATTCGATATCGAGATGCTGAGGCTGGTTCGGGTGGCGATCGGCGGTTTGCAGCTCGGCGAGCTCGCCAAGGGCAAGGCGCGGCATCTGACATCGGAGGAATTGGCGGTGCTCGCGCGTTAAGAGGCAGGCTTGCTGAGAAACACTACTTCTGGTTCCACCTGCGTATCACCGGCTCGCTCAGATCGTGCTCATAACCGAGGATGCTGAGGCTCGCGGTATCAAGCACGAAGTGCGCACCGCCTTCGGGTGGCAGACCGAGCCAGCGCGCGGCCAGCACGCGCAGGAAATGCGAGCTTGAAAACACCAGCACATTGCCCTCGATTGCCCGCAGCCCGGCGATGATCCTGTCGGCCCTGGCGCCGACATCCGCTACCGACTCGCCGTCGGGACAGCCGTCACGGAACAATTGCCAGCCGGGGCGCTGCACAAGAATCTCCTTGGTCTTAACGCCCTCATAGGCGCCATAGTCCCATTCCTGCAGGTCGTCCTTCTTGACGGCAGCAGCGCCGAAGCCGGCAAGCGTGCAGGTGCTGAAGGCTCGCTGCGACGGGCTCGACCACACCGCCTGGAAGGACAGATCCTTGAGCCGGTCCGCCACGCCGCGAGCTGCCGCCTCGCCCTTTGCCGTCAACGGTATGTCGGTGCGGCCGGTGTGTTTTCCCGAAGCGCTCCACTCCGTCTCGCCGTGACGGACGAGGTAGATTTCGGGGTACGGATTGCTCATGCGCCGGCCTTTCGGTTTTACGTCCGCACCCTACCCGGGAGGGCCCGGCCAGCGCCAGCCACGTGCAGGCGGAAAAGGAAAGGCCGCAACCGAATCGGCTGCGGCCTTGTGCTCAAACGTCAGTGCCCGGAGCGGTCAGGCGGGCTGCAGATCGCCCGACAGCGCCAGGTCGGCTTCCTCGGACAATGTGCCGGCCATGGCGGCGGCGAACTTGGTCTGGTCGAGTTCGCCTTCCCAGCGCGCCACAACGATCGTAGCCACTGCATTGCCGACGAAGTTGGTCAGCGCCCGGCATTCCGACATGAAGCGGTCGACCCCTAGGATCAGCGCCATGCCGGCAACGGGTACCGTAGGCACGACAGAGAGCGTGGCGGCCAGCGTGATAAAGCCGGCGCCGGTGATGCCGGCGGCACCCTTGGAGCTCAGCATGGCAACCAGCAGCAGCAGAATCTGGTCGCCATAGGTGAGCGGCGTATCGGTCGCCTGGGCGATGAACAGCGCCGCCAGCGTCATNCCGAGCGCCTGGTGCCGGCGCCGGAGAAGCCGAAGGACGAGGATGCCGAGCACCAGCAGCAGCTCTTCCTTGATGTAGCGGATCAAGGCGAGGATCGAGAAGCCGTTGTACCAAGCGACAGCGCCGAGCACGACCAGCACGAAGAGCAGCGACGTCAGGTAGAAGGTGCCGATCAGAAAGGCGAGGTTGGCAATCGCGCCGATGCCGTATTTGCCGACGGTGAAGGCCATGGCGCCGAAGGCGCCGATGGGGGCGGCCTTCATCAGGATGGCGACCAGGCGGAAGATAGGCGAGGTCAGCGCCTGCAGGAAATCGACGACCGGGCGGCCGCGCTCGCCGACCAGAGCGAGAGAGATGCCGAACAGTACCGAGAAGAACAGCACTTGCAGAATGTCGCCTTGCGCGAAGGCGCCAGTGATGGTGTCGGGGATGATGTTGAGCAGGAAGCCGACGATGGTCGTGTCATGCGCCTTCTCTGTGAAGGTGGCGACCTTCGAGGGGTCGAGCGTCGCCGCATTGATGTGCATGCCGGCGCCCGGTTGGACGACGTTGGAGACGACCATGCCGACGACCAGCGCCAGGGTCGAAAAGACCAGGAAATAGATCATCGCCTTGCCGGCGACGCGGCCAACCTTTTTCAGGTCGGAGACGCCGGCAATGCCGGTGGTCACCGTCAGGAAGATGACCGGCGCGATCACCATCTTGACCAGCTTGATGAAGGCATCGCCGAGCGGCTTCAGCGAAGCACCGAGTTCGGGATAGAAATGACCGAGCAGCACGCCGGCGGCGATCGCCGTCAGGACCTGCACGTAGAGATGACGGTAAAAGGGTAGCTTGCCGCGCGGTTCGGCGGCAGCGAATGCTGGCTGCATGACGTCCTCCATGGCGCCCCGATCGAAAGCTCGACCTCCCGGGGCAGTTGTTTCCGCAGCCTTGCGACTGCTGTATCGGTGATTGCAACTGCCGTGCCAGACTGTGCGGCATTACCGCAGCCATTGATTTTGTTGGGTATTCGACCGATGGAGGCTGATGCCGCTCAACCGCAAGTGCGGACATCCGCATGATTGAATTGTGCTTTGTGCGAAATTATGCACAAATAGGGAATGCTGCAACGCCCTGCCGCGGTCCTGTCGCCGACGTCCGAGCAACTCGGCAAAAGCGCGCGTCGCGCCTGGCTCCTGTTTGCGGCGATCGCGCTGGTGATCGTTGCCACGGCGCTCACCGGCGCCGGCTTCTACGCGCGCCGCGCCGAGGTCGCGGCACTGGCGGCGCAAGGCCGCACCGATGCCAATCTGAAGGTAGCGTTGCTGCGCGCCGTGCTGGAAAGCCCGCGGGCGCTGCCGCTGCTCTTGTCCGAGGACCAGCAGGTGCACGACGCCCTGCAGAACAAGGGCGCTGTCACGATCGACGTGCTCAACCGCAAGCTCGAAGGGCTGGTCTCCGGCACCAAGGCTTCGGTGCTTTACGTCACCGGCGTCGACGGGTTTGCGATCGCCTCCAGCAACTGGCGCGAAACAACCAGCTTCGTCGGCAACGACTATGGCTTCCGCGCCTATTTCTCCGGCGCCATGCAATCGGGAACGGCCGAATATTTTGCGCTGGGCAACACCAGCAAGCGCCCCGGCCTCTACATTTCGCGTCGCGTCGGCAATGCGGCGGCACCGCTCGGCGTCGTCGTCGTCAAGATGGAATTCGACCAGCTTGAAGCCGACTGGCATGAGGCCAACCGGCCGGCCTATGTCAGCGACGACCACGGCGTCGTGCTGATCACCAGCGTGCCGTCCTGGCGCTTCATGACCACCGCGCCGCTGGCCGGCCCGGTGGCTGCCGCCATCCGGAGCAGCCAGCAATTCGGCAACGCGCCGCTGATCCCCTTGCCGATCACACGCCCCGAGGCATTGAGCCCTGACGTGTCGATGGTGCATGCGATAACACCGGGCGGCAGCGATGCCGAATATCTCAGGCTTTCGACACTGGTCCAATCGACGCCATGGCGGCTCGATTATCTCGTGCCGGTCGAAGCGCCGATCGCGGCTGCGGTGCGTGAGATGCGGCTGCTGGCGCTGGGCGTCGTGGTGCCGTTGCTGGCGCTGGCCGGCTACCTCCTGTGGCGCCGTCAGTCGGCGCAGATGCGCATCGCCGCCGAACAGGCAGCGCGCATCGAGCTCGAGCGCCGCGTCGTCGAGCGTACGCATGACCTCAGCCTGGCTCGCGACCGGCTGCAGGCCGAGATCACCGATCACCGCAGCACCGAAGCCAAGCTGCAGGTCATGCAGCAGGAATTGGTGCAGGCCAACCGTCTTGCTACCCTCGGCCAGGTTGCCGCCGGCGTCGCGCATGAGATCAACCAGCCGGTGGCGACCATCCGCGCCTATGCCGACAATGCGCGTGTGTTCCTGGAGCGCAAGCAGACCGCCTCGGCCGAGGAGAACCTTGGAGCGATTGCCGCGCTGACCGAGCGCATCGGCGGCATCACCGAAGAGTTGAAGGTCTTTGCCCGCAAGGGGCGCACGGCAGCCGAACCGGTCGAACTGCGCGGCGTCATCGAGGGCGCCGTGGTGCTGCTCAGAAGCCGCTTTGCCGGCCGGCTGGACGCGCTCGATATCACGCTGCCGCCGGTAACGCTCAAGGTGATGGGCAACAGGCTGCGGCTCGAACAGGTGCTGATCAACCTGTTCCAGAATGCGCTGGAAGCGCTGGACGGGCGCGACGGCGCCAGGGTGCAGGTGTCGGCCCAGGAGACGGCCGACGGCGTGGCGCTTGCCGTCGCCGACAATGGGCCGGGCATTTCGCCTGCCATCCTCAAGTCATTGTTCACGCCGTTCAACACCTCGAAGGAAAAAGGCCTCGGGCTCGGCCTCGTCATCTCGCAGGACATCGTCGCCGACTATGGCGGACGCATCGAGGTGGCGAGCGGCCAGGCCGGCACGCGCTTTACCATTCACCTCGCCAGGGCAGCATGATGGACACCGCACCGGTCGTATTGATCGACGACGACAGCGAATTGCTGAGGGCCACGCGGCAGACGCTGGAACTCGCTGGTTTTTCCGTCTCGGCCTTTGCGGTGGCGGCCGAGGCGCTGGCCGGGCTCGACGCCAATTTTCCCGGCGTGGTGGTGTCCGACATCCGCATGCCCGGCATTGACGGCCTGCAGCTCTTCGACCGCGTCTTGCAGCTTGATGCCGACATTCCGGTAATCCTGGTCACCGGACATGGCGACATCGCGGTTGCGGTCAAGGCGATCAAGGATGGCGCCTACGACTTCATCACCAAGCCGTTCGCCGCCGACCGGCTGGCGCAAAGTGTGGCGCGGGCGGCGGAAAAACGCCGACTGGTGATGGAGAACCGCGCGCTGCGCGAAAGCGCCGAACAGGCGCAGGACGGCCTGCCGCTGATCGGCCAGACGCCGGCGATGGAGCGGCTGCGCCGCACGCTGCGGCAGATCGCCGACACCGATGTCGACGTGCTGGTGACTGGCGAGACCGGCTCCGGCAAGGAGGTGGCGGCGAGCCTGCTGCACCGCTGGAGCCGCCGCGCCAAGGGCAATTTCGTGGCGCTGAATTGCGGCACGCTGCCGGATACGGTGATCGAAAGCGAACTGTTCGGCCATGAGGCCGGCGCGTTCACCGGCGCACAGAAGAAGCGCATCGGCCGCATCGAGCATTCGAGCGGCGGCACGCTGTTTCTCGACGAGATCGAAAGCATGCCGGCCTCGACCCAGGTGCAGATGCTGCGGGTGCTGGAAATGCGCGAGGTGACGCCGCTCGGCACCAATGAAATCCGGCCGGTCGACCTGCGCGTCGTCGCCGCCGCCAAGGTCGATCTCGGCGATGCCAGCCGGCGCGGCGCCTTCCGCGAGGATCTCTACTACCGGCTCAATGTGGTGACGATCTCGATCCCGCCGCTGCGCGAACGCCGCGACGACGTCGCCCTGCTGTTCTTCTACTTCGCAGAGCGTGCAGCCGCCCGCTTCCGCCGGCAAATGCCAGCCGTGCCTGCCTCAGTGCACCGCCATCTGAGCCAGCACGACTGGCCGGGCAATGTGCGTGAACTCGCGCATTTCGCCGAGCGTTTCGTGCTGGGACTCGAGGAAGCGGCGCAAGCGCCACCTTCCGCCCCGGCGGAGCCGGATGACGCCAGCTCACTGCCGGAACGGCTGGAACGCTATGAAGCCAATGTCATCCGCGAGGCGCTTGGCCGCAATGACGGCGATGTCCGGCGCACGATCGAAGCGCTCGGCATTCCGCGCAAGACCTTCTACGACAAGCTGCAGCGGCACGGCATCGTGCGCAGCGATTTTTCCAGGTAATTCATTTTCCAGGCAATTCAGGCGTGTGGACCCGAAAGCAGGGTAGATTTTGTGAACCGGCGCAAAAAAACCGTGGCAAGTCGGCATCAGAAAGTGTTGAAGACCGCATCGGCGGCCTTCGGCACGGCGCGATCCGGTTGCGCTCGGCAGATGTTGATGATTTGTTGCCGGTCAGCGGAGAATGAATGATGCGAGAACCTGTCGGTCAAGATGAATATGGATCGACCAACCCGTTCGATCCGGACGATCTGACGAATTTGAACGCGATCGGCCCGGCCATGGGCGGCGGCAACGACTTCGAGAAATACGCCGTTGCCGTGATCATCGTCTTCGGCGCGCTGATCATTGGCGGGCTGATGGCCGCTTCCATGACCTTTGGTCACCGGAACGGCTTCCTGTTTGCGCTTGGCGGCGCAACCGCGGCCTGGATATCGGGCAATGCGCTGCTCCTCGACCGTCCCCGCATCTACGCGGCGTTCGTCGTGATCGCGGCGCTGATGCTCGTCGGGTCGACGCTTACGCTCGTCCTCTGATCAATCTCTTGTTTTGATCAGTAGCCAATCGCCTCGCCGGATGCGGCGCGGCTGTCGATGGCGCCGTTGTAGCGGGCGCCGCCGCCCTTCTCGATTTCCGCCAGGCTCTTGCCGCCGACAAGAATGCCGGCCGCCTGACCCCAGGTAGAATCCGCGAGATCGAGGTGGTAGCCCATGCCGGCCAGCAGTTTTTCAGTGTCGGGCGACAGGCCGAAGGGTTCGACATAGATCGTGTCGGGCAGCCATTGATGGTGGATGCGCGATGCGTCGATCGCCTCCTGGATGTTCATGCCGTGGTCGATGACGTTGACGATGGCTTCCAGCGTGATGGTGATGATGCGCGAGCCGCCGGGGCTGCCGATAACCATGAACGGCTTGCCGTCCTTGGCGACGATGGTCGGGCTCATCGATGACAGCGGCGTCTTCTTCGGCTGGATAGCATTGGCCTCTCCCTGCACGAGACCGTAGAGGTTGGGCACGCCGGGCTTCTGGGTGAAATCATCCATCTCGTTGTTGAGCAGGATGCCGGTGCCGTCGGCGACCACGCCGGCGCCGAACGAACCGTTCAGCGTATAGGTGACCGCGACCGCATTGCCGTCATCGTCGATGATCGAATAGTGCGTCGTTTCCTTCGACTCGCCGAAGCCCTTCGGCATCAAATCCTGCGAGACGCCGGCGCGGAACGGGTCGATCTTGTCGCGGGTCTCCTTGGCGTAACCCTTGTCGAGCAGTTTCGAGACCGGATTGTCGACGAAATCGGGATCGCCGAGCGCCGAGTTGCGGTCCACATAGGCGTAACGCATCGCCTCGACCATGACATGCACCGTCTCGGCCGAGCGGGCGCCGAGATAAGACAGCGGGTAGCCCTCCAGCACGTTGAGGATTTCGCAGATGATGACGCCGCCGGAGCTTGGCGGCGGCGAGGACGTGATCTCATAGCCCCGATAGGTGCAGCTCACCGGTTGCAACTCGCGTACCTTATATTGCTCGAAGTCTGAGTTGGCCAGAATGCCGCCCTTGGCGCCGCTCGCCTTGACGATGGCGTCGGCGATGGCGCCTTTGTAGAAGGCGTCGGCGCCTTTTTCGGAGATGGCGGCGAGCGAGGCTGCAAGATCGGGCTGGAGGAGACGCTCGCCGGCGCCATAGGGTTTGCCGTCCGGCTTCAGGAAGATGGCGGCGGCGGCAGGGTCCTTCGCCAGCCGTGCGGCATTGCTTGCGAATGAAGCAGCGTCGCCCTGGTCGAGGATGAAGCCATCCTTGGCATAGGCAATTGCCGGCGCCATCAAATCCTGGCGTGGCAGCGTGCCATATTTTTCACGAGCCATCTCGAACCCTGCCACGGAACCCGGTACGCCGACCGCAAGGTAGCCATCAAGGCTGGCGCCCTTCACCGGATTGCCGTCCTTGTCGAGATACATGGTCTTGGTTGCCGCCAGCGGCGCGCGCTCGCGGAAATCGAGGAAGGTCGATTTGCCGTCCTTGGAGCGGATGGTCATGAACCCGCCACCGCCGATATTGCCGGCATTAGGGTAGACGACGGCGAGCGCATAGCCGACCGCGACCGCCGCATCGACAGCGTTGCCGCCCTTCTTCAGCACCTCGACGCCGACTTCCGACGCCAGATGCTGGGCGGTGACGACCATGCCGTGCTCGCCCTTCGCCGGTTGAGGCGAGGCGGCATGGAGCGCGCCGGATGGCGCGAGCGCAATTGCGAGCGAAAGGGTGACGCCAATCAGCGTCCGGCGGGTCAAGGGCATGGCGGTGCTCCAAGTGCAGTGTGCCTAGAAGACCTACATGGAGCGGCCGAGTCCATCATCAATATGAGCGAACATATATTGGTGTTCGCCTGCTGGCGGAGGCAAGCTGATCTCCCCCCTGTGGTGGAGACTAGCCAATCTCAAACAATCCCGCCTGAACCGGCCACAACCGCCGGCCGTTCCGCCGCGACCTTCGCCCGGTAGCCCGCCGCGCGATATGCGGCGACTGGATCGATGGCGCCGCCTGTGTTCAGCCGCGCCATGGCCAGGATCGGCTCGACATCGGTGCGGTAGGCAGCTTTCAGCGTCTGCGTCGCCATCAGCGCATCATTGCCGTCCTGAAAACCTTCGAGCGCCTTGCGGTCGACCAGCAGCGCCTGCGCATAGGCGCGCTGCACCTCGACTGCCGACAGCATCAGGCTTTCGATCGGGTCGGTGACGTTGTGGCTCTGGTCGAGCATGTGGGCGGGATCGAAACCCTCGGCGCCGGACAGCTCGGCATCGACCAGTTCGTTGAAGACCAGGAACAGCCGGTAGGGATCGATCGAGCCGGCATCGAGGTCGTCGTCGCCATATTTGGAATCGTTGAAGTGGAAGCCGCCAAGTTTCTTGAACTGGATCAGCCGCGACACGATCATCTCGATGTTGACGTTGGGCGCATGGTGGCCGAGGTCGACCAGGCAGTAGGCCTTGTTGCCCAGCTCCTTGGATATGAGGTAGTTAGTGCCCCAGTCCTGCACGACCGTCGAATAGAAGGCCGGCTCGTACATTTTGTGTTCGGTGAACAGCTTCCAGTCGGCGGGCAGTCCGGCATAGATCTCCTTCATCGCGTCGAGATAGCGCTCGAAGACTTTGGCGAAATTGACTTGGCCGGGGAAATTCGAGCCGTCGCCGATCCACACCGTCAGCGCTTTGGAACCAAGCGTCTTGCCGATCTCGATGCATTCCAGATTGTGCTCGACTGCCTGCCGGCGCGTGCCGGCATCGGCATGCGACAGCGACCCGAACTTGTAGGACAGTTTTTGGTCCCTGGCATCCGAGAAGGTGTTGGAATTCATGGCGTCGAAGCCGAGGCCGAAGCGCGAGGCCGCCTGCTTCAGCCGGTTCGGATCGGCCTTGTCCCACGGTATATGCAGCGAGACGGTCGGCGTCGCCTGTGTCAGTTGGCTGATGACGGCGCAGTCCTCGATCTTGTCGAAAATGTCGCGCGGCTCGCCGGCGCCGGGAAAGCGGGCAAACCGCGTGCCGCCTGTGCCGACGCCCCAGGACGGAATGGCGACGGCGAATTTCTCGACCTTGTCGCGGATGGCATCGATGGCGATGCCGCGGCGGTCGAGGCGTTCGCCGAGCGACGCGTAGTCGCGCTCGAGGTCGGGTTTGCGCTGGGCGTTGTGGCTGGAGACGAGATCGGCGGCGATGATGGTTTCGGACAAGTGCTATTCCTCCCAATGCGTTCAGTCAGCGCTGCCCTTCATCCGGCCCTTCGGGCCACCTTCTCCCCGTATAGTGACGGGGAGAAGAGAAGCGCTCCGCCCTTAACTCAGCGCGTAAAGCTCTGCGCGTTGCCGGCGTCGACGTTGATGATGTTGCCGGTGGATTTGGCCGACATGTCGGACGCCAGGAAATAGATCGCTTCGGCGATGTCTTCGGGAAACACCGAGCGCTTCAGCATCGAGCGCGAGCGGTAGTGTTCTTCCAGATCGTCGGTCGACATCTTGTAGGCGGCGGCGCGCTGTTCCTTCCACTCGCCGGTCCAGATCTTCGAACCGCGCAGCACGGCGTCCGGATTGACGACGTTGACCCGGATCTGGGCTTCCGCGCCTTCCAGCGCCAGGCAGCGGGCGAGATGGATTTCGGCCGCCTTGGCGGTGCAATAGGCGGCGGCATTGGGTGACGCGGCAAGACCGTTCTTGGAGGCGACGAAGACGACATTGCCGCCGATCTTCTGGGCCCGGAACAGCCGGAAGGCTTCGCGCGAGACCAGGAAATAGCCGGTCGACAATATGTCCATGTTCTTGTTCCACAGCGCCAGCGTCGTCTCCTCGATCGGCGCCGAGGAGGCGAGGCCTGCGTTGGAGACGAGAATATCAATGCCGCCGAACTCGACGGCTGTCTGGGCGAAGCCGGAAATCACCTGCTCCTCCGCGGTGACGTTGATCAGCACCGGCCGGACGAAGTCCTTGCCATAGGCTTTCGCCAGTTCGTCGTTGGCGTTGGCAAGTGCGGTCTCGTCGATATCGGCCAGCACGACGCAGGCGCCTTCGCGCAGCAGGCGATTGGCGGTGGCGCGGCCGATGCCGCCGGCGCCGCCGGTGACCAGCGCGATTTGGCCGGCGAGCGACTTCGGCTTCGGCATGCGCTGCAGCTTCAAATCCTCGAGCAGCCAGTATTCGATGTCGAAGGCCTCCTGCGCCGGCAGGCCGACATAGGACGAAACGGTCGAGGCCCCGCGCATGACATTGATGGCGTTGACGTAGAATTCGCCAGAGATGCGGGCGGTGGCCTTGTCGCCGGCGAAGGTGAACATGCCGACGCCGGGCATCAGGTAGACCACGGCGTTGGGGTCACGGATCGGGGGCGAGTCCGGATGCTTGCAGCTGTCGTAATAGGCCTGGTAGCCGACACGGTACTCAGCAATATCGTCGGCGAGGCGCGCAATCACGGCTTCGACGTCGGGCTTCGCTGGGTCGAACTCGATAACCAGCGGGCGGATTTTTGTGCGCAGGAAATGATCCGGGCATGAGGTGCCGAGCGCCGCCAGCGGGCGCAAATCCCTGGAGTTGACGAATTCGAGCACGGCGGCGGAATCGTCGAAATGGCCGAGCTTGTGGCTCTTCTCCGAAATCAGGCCGCGGATTCTCGGCATCAGTCTCGCCGCGATGGCGCGGCGCTCAGCGGCGTCTAGCGATTTGACGACTTCGCCGCCGAAGATGGCGAGACCCTCGGAGCGGCGCTCGAACCATTCGATCGCCTGGTTGATGACCGAGATCGTCGTCTCGTAGCACTCCTTGGGTATGTCGCCCCAGGTGAACAAGCCGTGGCTTTCGAGGATGACGCCCTTGGCCTCGGGGTGTTCGACGCAGAATTTCTCCAGCCAGAGGCCAAGTTCGAAGCCCGGCCGCTTCCACGGCAGCCAGCCGATGGCGTCACCGAATATCTCCTTGGTCAACGCCTTGGAATCCTTGGCCGCGGCAATCGCGATAATGGCATCGGGATGCATGTGATCGACGAACGGCTTCGGCACATAGGCGTGCAGCGGCGTGTCGATCGAGGCCGCGCGCGGGTTGAGGTTGAAGGTGCAGTGGGGAAGATAGCCCACCATCTCGTCCTCATGCGCGACGCCACGATAGAGGCCTTTCAGCGCCTGCAGTTTGTCCATGTAGAGCGTGGCGAAACCGTCCAGCTTGATCGAGGCGCTGTCGCCGCCCGAGCCCTTGACCCATAGCACTTCGACTTCGGCGCCGGAGAGCGGGTCCTTCTGCCGGATCTTGGACGAGGTGTTGCCGCCGCCATAATTGGTGACACGCTTGTCGGAGCCGAGCGTGTTGGAGCGATAGACCAGAAGCTCAGGCTCGCTCAGCCCCTTGGCTTTCGCATCGTCCCAAAGGTTGGCAAGGCGCGAGCCGGAGCGCTTGTCGAGCATGATTATCCTCCCTGGGACGCAAAAGGCGCGGTCCATTTTGCCGGAAATGTCTACGCAAGCATCTCGGTTGTCAATCATAAACGATCAAGATCGATCATATTGCACTGCACAATGAAATTATATGAGCGGAAATGATTGACACTGGTGGTTTTCTAGTGCCTCATGACCATGCAGGGAGGAACCATGCACGAAAAAGAGCGCCACAGGATCATTCTGTCCGCCGTCCAGGAAAAGCCTGTGGTGACGGTGCAGGAGATGGTCGACCTGACGGACTCCTCCGAGGCGACGATCCGGCGCGATATCGCGGCTCTTCATGTGCAAAAGCGCCTGCGTCGCGTGCGTGGCGGCGCCGAGGCGATCTCGCCACCGCAGTTCATCGGCCTCGCCGGCCGGCCCTTTTCCGTCAACGAAACGCTTAACGCTTCGCAGAAGCGCGCGATTGCGCGCGAAGCGGTGGAGCTGTGCAAGGACGGCGAACCGATCATCATCAATGGCGGCACCACCACCTTCCAGATGGTGCATTTCCTGACCGGACGCCGCATGCCGATCTTCACCAATTCGTTCCCCATCGCCGAGCACCTGCTCAAGCATTCGAAGAACACCGTCATGCTGTCGGGCGGCACCATCTACCGCGAGCAGAACATCATCCTCTCGCCCTTCGACAATGACGTGACGCGTAATTTCTACGCGCGCCGCATGTTCATGGGCGCTCAAGGGCTCGGGCCGCTTGGCCTGATGGAAGGCGACCCGCTGCTGATCCAGGCGGAGCAGAAACTGATCGACCAGGCCGACGAACTGGTGGTGCTGGTCGACTCATCGAAATTCCGCCAGCGCTCGAGCCTGATCCTGTGCGGGCTGAAGCGCATCGCCACCGTCATCACCGATGACGGCATCGAGGATCGCGAAGCCAACATGCTGGAGGCCGCGGGTGTGACGCTGATCGTCGCCCGCAAGTCGGCAAAGGAAGAATCCTCGCTGCAGGCCTGAGGCCAACCGCAGCGACGATGGAATGCAACGCTCAAGGGAGGAAATACGATGAGCTTTCTGAAGAAATTGATGGTGACGGCCGCGTTCTCGGCCGCCATGTTCGTGAATGCCGCCTATGCCGAGAACGTCAAGATCGCGCTGGTGGTGAAGTCGCTCGGCAACGGCTTCTTCGACGCCGCCAACAAGGGCGCCGAAGAGGCGGCCAAGGAACTCGGCGATGTCGACATCATCTACACCGGCCCGACCAAGGCGACCGCCGAAGCGCAGATCGAAGTGGTCAATTCGCTGATCGCGCAGAAGGTCAACGCCATTGCGATTTCGGCCAATGACGCCGACGCGCTGGTGCCGGTGCTGAAGAAGGCCATGGAGCGCGGCATCACCGTCATCTCGTGGGATTCGGGCGTCGCCAAGGAAGGCCGCCAGCTGCATCTCAACCCGTCCGACACCGGCCTGATCGGCGAGACCATCATCAAGCTGGCCGCCGACTATCTGCCGGAAGGCGGCGAAGTCGCCATTCTGTCGGCTTCGTCGACCGCGACCAACCAGAACGCCTGGATCGACGCGGCCAAGAAGATCCTGCCGGAGAAATTCCCCAAGATCAAACTCGTCGCCACCGTCTACGGCGATGACGATTCGGCCAAGAGCACCGACGAAGCCAAGGGCCTGCTGAAATCCTATCCGAACCTCAAGGCGATCATCGCGCCGACCACCGTCGGCGTCGTTGCCGCTGCCCAGGTCGTCACCGACGCGAACCTGATCGGCAAGGTCAATGTCACGGGTCTGGCGCTGCCGTCGGAGTTCAAGAAGTTCATCGACAACGGTTCCAGCCAGGCGGTTGCCCTCTGGAATCCGATCGACCTCGGCTACTCCGCCGTCTACCTCGCTCATGATCTGGCGGTGAAGAAGGAAGAGGCAAAGCCGGGCGCAACGCTGTCGATCGGCCGCGTCGGCAAGGTCACGCTCGATGACAGCAACTCGGCTGCGATGGCTCCGCCCTTCCAGTTCGACAAGTCCAACATCGAAAAGTTCTCCAAGATCTATTGATCTCGGACGTCTCGGACCAAGCGCGGCGGGACCAAAATCCCGCCGCGACTTTAAACGGACCTTGTTTCAGGGCTTGATACGGATATGGACACGACAGCCCAGCACGGCATTGCGAAGGAGGAGCCCACGGGTCCTGCCCCGCGCCTGACGCTGTCCGGCGTCTCCAAAAGCTTTCCCGGCGTGCGCGCGCTGCACAATGTCAGCCTGTCGCTTTACCCCGGCCAGGTTACGGCGCTGATCGGTGAAAACGGCGCCGGCAAGTCGACGCTGGTCAAGATCATGACCGGCATCTACCAGCCGGACGCCGGCACGATCAGCATTGACGGCCAGGCCGTCACCCTGCCCAGCGCGCATGCCGCCTTCGGCCACGGCGTCACTGCCATTCATCAGGAAACCGTGCTGTTCGACGATCTGAGCGTCGCCGAAAACATTTTTCTCGGCCATGCGCCGCGCACGCGGCTAGGCACCATCGACTGGCGCACCATGCGAAAACACGCGCGCGAAGTGCTCGACACCATGCATGCCGGCCATATCGACGCCGATGCGCGGCTGAAAGACCTCGGCATCGCCAACAAGCATCTGGTAGCGGTTGCTCGCGCGATGTCGATCGATGCGCAGATCGTCATCATGGATGAGCCGACCGCAGCCCTTTCAATGAAGGAGATCGAGGAGCTTTTCCTGCTGATCGAATTCCTCAAGGAGGAAGGCAAGGCGATCCTGTTCATCAGCCACAAGTTCGACGAGATCTATCGGATCGCCGATCGCTACACCGTGTTCCGCGACGGCGAGATGGTTGGCGAGGGCCTTATCAAGGACGCCGGCCAGAGCCAGATCGTGCGCATGATGGTCGGCCGCTCGGTCGACCACATTTTTCCTCAGCGCAAGGCCGAGATCGGCGCGCCGGTGCTGTCTGTATCCGGCCTGTCGCACCCGACCGAATTCAACGACATCGGCTTCGAACTGCACAAGGGCGAGATCCTCGGTTTCTATGGCCTGGTCGGCGCCGGGCGGTCAGAGGTGATGCAGGCGATTTCAGGCATCACCCGCATATCGGGCGGCACGATAACGCTGGAAGGTAAGGTGATCACGCCGAAATCGGCGGCGGATTCCATCGAAGCCGGCATCGTCTACGTGCCGGAGGAACGCGGCAAGCAGGGCGTGGTGATCGGCCTGCCGATCTTCCAAAACGTCTCGCTTCCCTCGCTCAAGCGCACCTCCAAATCCGGCCTGCTGCGATTGTCGGACGAATTCGCGCTCGCCCGCTCCTACACCGAGCGGCTAGACCTGCGCGCCTCGTCGCTGAGCCAGGATGTCGGCACGCTGTCGGGCGGCAACCAGCAGAAGATCGTCATCGCCAAATGGCTGGCGACAGCGCCCAAGGTGATCATCCTGGACGAGCCGACCAAGGGCATCGACATCGGCTCCAAGGCCGCCGTGCACGGCTTCATGGCGGAGCTCGTCGCGCAGGGCCTGTCGGTGATCATGGTGTCGTCGGAACTGCCGGAGATTCTGGGCATGTCCGACCGCGTCGTCGTCATGCGCGAAGGGCTGGTTGCGGCGGTCTACGATAATAAAGGGCTGGACGCCGAAACGCTGGTCCGGACGGCAGCGGGTATCGCGGCATGAAGGCTCTCCTGAAATTCCGCGAGATCTGGCTGGCAGCGGCGATCGTCGTTTTGATTGCTCTGATCTCGACGCGCTTCCCGGCCTTTGCCGACCCCGGCAATCTCGCACAGGTGTTCAACGACACCTCGATCCTGATGATCCTGGCGCTGGGACAGATGGTCGTCATCCTGACCCGCTCGATCGACCTGTCGATGGCCTCCAACCTGTGCTTCACCGGCATGGTGGTGGCGATGCTGAACGCCGCGCATCCGGCGATCCCGATCCCGCTGCTGATCGTCATTGCGCTGGCCGTCGGACTGGTGCTCGGGGCCATCAACGGCCTGCTGGTGTGGCGGCTGAACATCCCTTCGATCGTGGTGACATTGGGCACGCTCACCATCTATCGCGGCGCCACCTTCGTCCTCTCCGGCGGCGCCTGGGTCAATGCCGACAAGATGAGCCCGGACTTCATCGGCTTCCAGCGCGGAGCTTTCCTGGGCATTCCGGTTCTGTCCTGGATCGCCATACTGGTCATCGCGCTGTTCTTCGTGGTGATGACGCGAACCGCGCTTGGCCGTTCGATCTATGCCATCGGCGTCAACCCGACGGCGTCGGTCTATGCCGGCATCGATGTCGGCCGAACCAAATTCATCGTCTTCTGCATTTCCGGCATGATCGGCGGGCTCGCCGGTTATCTCTGGATTTCTCGTTATGTCATCGCCTCGGTCGAGGTCGCCAATGGCTATGAACTCAATATCATCGCCGCCTGCGTCATCGGCGGCATTTCGATTGCCGGCGGCATCGGCTCGGTCGGGGGCGCGGTGTTAGGGGCGCTGTTCCTCGGCATCATCTCCAACGCACTGCCGGTGATCAACATCTCGCCCTTCTGGCAGATGGCGATTTCAGGCAGCGCCATCATCCTGGCCGTCGTGCTCAACGCGCGCGGCGAACGCCAGCAGGGGCGGATCATTCTGAGGAAGGCGGAGGCGGCATGACCGACACCCCCGCCCCGCGCCACATTCCCGACCGGCTCGACAAGCCGCTCTCTTCAGCGATCTTTTCCTGGGAAGCGCTGCTGGTCGTCGTGGCGGTCGCCATCTTCGCCATCAACAGCTTCGCATCGCCCTATTTCCTCGATGCCTATTCGCTGTCGGACCTGACCTTCAATTTCACCGAGAAAGGCCTGATCGCCTTCGCCATGGCGCTGCTGATTATTTCGGGCGAGATCGACCTGTCGGTCGCCGCCATCATCGCGCTCGCCTCGACCATGATGGGCATGGCGGTACAGGCCGGCGCCGACACGCCGGTGCTGGTGGCTATCGGCATCGTCGTCGGGCTCGGTTGCGGCGCCTTCAACGGCCTGTTGGTGACGAGGCTCGGCCTGCCGTCCATCGTCGTTACCATCGGCACGATGAGCCTGTTTCGCGGCATTGCCTTCATCATCCTCGGTGACCAGGCCTACAAGGGCTATCCCGAGAGTTTTGCTTTCTTCGGCCAGGGCTATGTCTGGTGGGTGGTGTCGTTCGAACTGGTGCTCTTCCTCATCGCGGCCGTCGCCTACTGGTTCCTGCTGCATCGCACCAGCTTCGGCCGCCGTGTCTTTGCCATCGGCAACAATCCGGTCGCGGCACAGTTTTCCGGCGTTCGCGTCGGCCGCATCAAATTCATCCTGTTTTGCCTGACAGGGCTGATGGCCGGCATCGCCTCGGTGCTGATCACCTCGCGGCTCGGCTCGACGCGACCGTCCATCGCGCAGGGTTACGAGCTTGAGGTCATCACCATGGTGGTGCTGGGCGGCGTCAGCATTCTGGGTGGCTCCGGCAGCATTGTTGGCGTCGTGCTCGCCGCCTTTATCATGGGGCTGGTGACCTTCGGCCTCGGCCTGCTCAACGTGCCCGGCATCGTCATGTCGATCTTCATCGGCCTGCTCTTGATCTTCGTCATCGCGCTGCCGATCGTCTGGCGACAGCTGCGTGGTAACAGCTGATGCCTGAGAAATACGCCTTCAAGATGCAGCTCAAACCCGGCATGAAAGCCGAGTACAAAAAGCGCCACGATGAGATCTGGCCGTCGCTGGTGGCGCTGCTGAGAGAGGCCGGCGTCGCCGATTATTCGATCCATCTCGATGAAGACACCAACATCCTGTTCGGCGTGCTGTGGCGGCGCGACGACCATGGCATGGCCGACCTGCCGAAGCATCCGGTGATGCAGCGCTGGTGGGCGCACATGGCCGACATCATGGAGACCAGGCCGGACAACCAACCGGTGGCCATCCCCCTGGAAACAATGTTCCATATGGCATGAGTGCGCTGCGCCACATCGCCGTCATCGACATCGGCAAGACCAACGCCAAGGTGGCGCTGGTCGATCTCGTCACGCTGAGCGAGGTGGGGTTGCGCCGCATGGCGAACGCGCCGCTGCGACAAGCGCCCTATCCGCATCACGATGTCGAGGCGCTGTGGACGTTTATCCTCAACAGCCTTGCCAGCCTCGACCGCGAACAGCGTATCGACGCGATTTCGATCACCACGCATGGTGCGACCGGCGTGCTGGTCGACGCCTCGGGCGAGCTGGTGCTGCCTGTCCTAGACTATGAGTTCGATGGCCCCGACAGGTTGGCGGCGGAGTATGATGCTGTTCATCCGCCCTTCGCCGAAACCGGTACACCGCGCCTGCCGGTCGGTCTCAATCTCGGCGCGCAATTCTTCTGGCTTGAGAAGCGTTTCCCCACCGAATTCGCCAAGGCCGCCGCGATGCTGATGTATCCGCAATACTGGGCGCTGCGCCTGACCGGCGTTGCCGCCAACGAGGTGACCTCGCTCGGCTGCCACACCGATCTGTGGAGCCCTTGGGAGGCGGACTTTTCCTCGATGGTCGACAGGCTGGATTGGCGCAGGCTGATGGCGCCGGTGCGGCCGGCCAGGGACCAGCTCGGCCCGATCCTGCCGGCGCTTGCCGCGCGCACCGGGCTCGATCCGCAGACCCCGGTATTCTGTGGCCTGCACGATTCCAACGCCTCCCTATTGCCGCATCTTCTGTCCGACGAGCCGCCCTTCTCGGTCGTCTCGACCGGCACCTGGGTGGTATCGATGGCGGTCGGCGGCAGAGAGATTGCGCTCGATGCTGCGCGCGACACGCTGGTCAATGTCAGCGCGCTTGGCGCTCCCGTGCCCTCGGCGCGGTTCATGGGTGGCCGCGAGTTTTCCCAGCTGACCAAGGACAAGCCGCAGGACTGCAGCGGCAGCGAGGTGCTGGCCGTTCTGACCGGAAAAATGCTGCTTTTACCTTCTACGCAGCAGGGATCGGGACCGTTCCCGCACCATGCCGCGGAATGGCTTGATGCCGACGGCATCAGCAAAGGCGAGCGGTTCGCCGCCATTTCCTTCTATCTGGCACTGATGACGGCGACCTGCCTCGAGCTGATCGGCGCCGACGGCCCGACCACCGTGGAAGGACCGTTTGCTCGCAACCGGCTCTTTGTCGGCATGCTGGCGGCAGCGACCGCGCGCATCGTCATCGCCTCCGAGGCGGCCACCGGCACCAGCATCGGCGCGGCACTGCTCGCATCCGATCAGCCAGTGACGCACGGCAAGGGCGAAAGAATTGAGCCGCAGACCGACCCGGTCTGGGCGGCCTATGTCACCGCGTGGCGCGCGGCAGTCGACGCGCAAGGCTGATCACAAAATCCGCTTCCCAAAGGCCGACATGACGAAGTTGACGGCGTCGGCGCCGATCCGCGGCTCCAGACCGGCGGTCAGCCCGGAAACATCCATCGACAGCAGACCGCCGGACAGCGAGATCGCCTCCATTGCCTGATGCGTCTCGCGCACCGTCAGCCCGCCCGAGCCCGCAGCCCAGCCGGTAAATTCGGTCGCCGTCGGCGAATAGCTGACGTGAAAGCCCTGCGTGCCCGACGTCGCGATGCGGATCGCCTCATGCATGAGGTCGCGCATGCCCATGGCGTCGATGTCGGTCATGGTGAAGGCCGAGACACGCGAATCCTTGAGCACCCTTGCCTCCGCCGGATCGGCATGGCGCAGGCCCACGATGACGACATTTTCCGGCGACAGCTGCGGCTGCAGCGCGCCGGGCTTGTGATCGAGACCGAGCGCGCGGGCCAGCACCGAGACTTCAGGCATGTCTTCGGCCTCCTCGTCCTCGGGCATCAGGGCGGCGAGGGAATCGATCCAGATCAGGCCAAAGGAATGCGTCGCCCGCGCCGTTGCGGTCAGCGCCTTGTGGGCGATACGGCGATCTGCGCCGGCGGCGAGACGGACGAGGCCCGAGGGCGGCCGCTCGACGTCGGCGAGTTCGACCACGTCGAAATTCATCGCCTCCAGCCGCGCGCCGGTTCCCTCGCGGGCGATAATCCCGCCGGCTTCCGGTTCGGCCGAGATCGACACCATCTTGCGGCCGGAGAAATCCGCGACGTCGTGCATCGGCGCCTTCTCGACATATTCCGAGGTCATCGCCAGAAGCATGGCGCCATAATTCATGCGGAAGGCGACGCGGTCGCCGACGGTGGGTCGCGGATCGGCATCCTGCACATCGAGCAGCAGATGGTCGCTGGAAGCGCCGAGCACCCTCACCCCTTTGGCGATCGGCGTCAGCCCTTCCACCAGCACGTCCTCGCGGCCTATATTGGCGATGGCGCGCAGCCGGTCGCCCTCGTCGGCAAAGACCGGCTGGTTGCCGAAGGCGTCGTAGCCGGATGTGCCGATCGGCCGCGAAGGCTTGAGTTTGACCTCGATGATGTCGCTGGTCAGCCGGCAGGCATCGGGTTCGAGTTCGGGCCACGGCACGTCGCGAAAGGTTTCGACACCGCCTTGCAGGATCGCCTCGCCCACGCGCAGATTGTTGATGCCGGGCGGCAGCTTGCCTTCGAGCAGCAGCGTCAGCGATGACGAGGCGCCGCCGGAAATGAAGTCGAGGCTTTTGCCGGACAGGCGCTCAGTCTTGTAGGCATGGGCGACGAGTTGGCCAAGGTTCTCCGGGGTCGGCATTATGGCGCCGAAGCAGCCGAGATTGGTGCCGATGCCGGCGATGCGCACGCCCTTGAATTCCAGGATCTGCTCGACGGTGGGGATCAGGTCGCTTGGCCAGATGCCTTCGCGGAGATCGCCGAGATCGATCATCAGCATGATGTCGTGGACGCGGCCCATGCGCTCGGCAATGCGCGATATCTCGCGGATGGTGGTCAGTTCCGACTGCAGGCTGATGTCGACGGTGCGCACGACCTCCTCGACGCGCGCCATGGGCGGGCTGCGCAGCAGCATGACCGGCGCATTGATGCCGCTGTCGCGCAGCCGCCGAATGTTCTCAAAACGCGATTCCGCGATGCCGGCAACACCGCCGCGCAGCATGGCCCGCGCCACCTGCGGCATGCCGCATGTGCCCTTGGTGACACCGAATACCTTGATATCAGACAATGCGCAGCGTTCGACGATGGTGCGGGCGTTGCGCTCGATGCGGCCAAGGTCGATAGCGACTTGCGGTCCCGACATTTCGTCACTCAGGGTTTGTAGAATCTGTCAGTCGGATGCATCTTCCAGATCGTCGTACGATATTTGTCAAACTTTGCGCAGTGACGGTCTCAATGTTGGAAACCAGAGCAATTGTATGTGGGCACGTCTTTCGATCGGAGAGGCCGGTGACGCTGGTCGTTCATCATTTCGATGGTGAGTGGCAACTGACCTGCGGCGAACATGATCACCCCGCGGACTGCGGAGGTTTCGAAGTTATCGGTCTCGGCCATTTGACCGCCAGGCAGGAAAACTTGGCACAGATTGGCCAGCTTGAGCGCGGATGGCTTGCCGAATGGGTGCACGACGAATGGACTCGATGCCAACACGACGACTAGAGCTCCCTCAGTTCCCGTAGACCAGCCCTTGCGGGTCGATCTCCGGCTTGCGGCCGGCGACGAGGTCGGCCAGGAACTTGCCCGAGCCGCAGGCCATGGTCCAGCCGACATGGCCGTGGCCGGTGTCGAGGTAAAGGTTCTTGTATTTCGCCTTGCCGATGACCGGCACCGAGTTGGGCATCATCGGTCGCAGACCTGCCCACAACAGCGCCTTCTTCTCGTCGAAAGCGCCGGGGAAAAGGTCTTTGCCGGTGCTCAGCATGGACTTGAAGTCGCTGAGCTTGAAGCTGCGGTCGAAGCCGGTGAACTCGGCTGTCGAGGACATGCGCAGGCGGTTTCCGAGCCTGGAGTAACCAACCAGCCGGTCCTCGTCGGCGCCGCCCATGGTCGGTCCCTTGCTCTCGTCCTCCAGCGGGATGGTCGCGCTATAGCCTTTAACCGGATAGACGGGCAGGTCGATACCGTAGCGGCGGCCGATCAGGCCGCTCTCGGGGCCCATGGCGATGACGACGGCGTCGCCCGTCACCGGGCCGGCCGATGTCATGACCGCACGCACCCGATCGCCTTCTATGTCGAGCCCCTCGACCGTGGTGTCGAACAGGAATCTGACGCCGAGCTTTTCGGCGGCATAGGCGGCCAGCCCATCGACGAATATCCTGGAATCGCCGGTCTGGTCGATTGGCGAATAAACGCCGCCGGCGATCTTTTCCTTCACTCCGGCGAGCCCGGGCTCAAGTTCGACCAGCCGGTCGCGGCCGACGATCTCGATCTGCAGGCCATGCTTCGCCAGAAACTGGTAGTTGTCGGTGCCGGTGTCGAGACTGTGCTGCGAGCGGAAGAAATAAAGAATGCCCTTCTTGCGCTCGTCATAGTGGATGCCGGTGGCGTCGGAGAGCGCGTTGATGCAGTCGCGCGAATAGAGCGCCAGGCGCAGTTTGACCTGGCTGTTGGCGCGCAGGCGCGCCACCGTGCACTGGCGCAGGAAGCGCAGGCTCCAGGCGAGGAAATAGGGATCGAAGCGCAGCCTGACCTTGATGCCGAGATCATGGTTCCAGAGCGCGCGCAGGAAGGTCTTCAGCGCCGCCGGGGAGGCCCAGGCGGTGGCGTCGCCCGGCGACACCAGACCGGCATTGGACTGGCTGGTGCCGCGCGCCGGCGCCGGATGGCGCTCGATAACGGTGACCTCATGGCCGTCGGCGGCCAGATAATACGCGGCCGCGGTACCGACAACACCGGCTCCAAGCACCGTTATCTTCATGCCACCCCCTCTTCGCGGCGCAGCGCCTCCACGCCGCATCGCCAATGCCTTCAATAGCGCTTCGCCGCGCGCCTTGCGAGCCCTCGGAAGTGCCCGGCTCAGCCTCGCGCGGAGTTCTTGCCGGTGAGGATGCGCTCCCAGGCGAGCGCATCGGCGACGATCTGGTCAAGGTCGTCGCGTTGCGGGGTCCAGCCGAGTTCGGCGCGTGCAAGGTCCGAATTGGCAACCACGGCGGCGGCGTCGCCGGGGCGCCGGTCGCCCGTCTTGACCTCGAAATCCCGGCCGAAGGCGCGCCGCACGCTGTCGATGACCTCGAGCACCGAATAGCCGTGGCTGTAGCCGCAATTGGCGACGAGGCTGCCGCCGCCGGCGCGCAGGCGCTGCAGCGCCAGCCGGTGGGCCGCGGCCAGGTCGCTGACATGGATATAATCGCGCATGCAGGTGCCGTCCGGCGTCGGATAATCGGTGCCGAACACCTGCATGAAGGGGCGTTTGCCGAGCGCGGTCTCGCAGGCGACCTTGATCAGATGCGTGGCGCCAGGCGTCGACTGACCCGTCCGGCCCCTGGGGTCGGCGCCGGCGACGTTGAAGTAGCGCAGGGCCGTGTAGCGCAAGGGATGCGCAAGCGCTGCATCGCGCAGCATCCATTCGCTCATCAGCTTGGACAGGCCGTAGGGCGATTCCGGCGCCAGGCGGGCATCCTCGCGCACCGGCTCCAGGCCGGCGCCGCCATAGACGGCGGCGGTCGAGGAAAAGATGAAATGCGGCACGCCCTCGCGCACCGCGGTTTCGATCAGCGTGCGGGTCTTGGAGGTGTTGTTCTCGTAATAGGCGAGCGGGTCGGCAACCGACTCCGGCACCACGATGGAACCGGCGAAGTGGATGATCGCGTCGACCTCGTTATCCCGGATGATCTGGCCGACCAATTCCCTATCGGCGACATCGCCGACGACAAGCTTGGCTTCCGGCGCTACCGCCCATTCGAAGCCGGTGGAAAGGCGGTCGAGAACGACGACGCTCTCGCCGGCATCCAGCAGTTCCCAGACCATGTGGCTGCCGATATAACCGGCGCCGCCCGTTACCAAAACCGTCATCCGCGTCCTCTTTTACTCATGATTTATCGGAAACTGTCTCAATCACCGCCTTACTGGAAAGCCTGCGGCAAGGCCATTAGAAACGCCTGAATGTTAAATCCGTAACAGTCTCACCGGCCTGCGGCATCGTACGGAAACAAAATTGATCCACATCAAGGGAATAGGCCACGATCCGGGGTCGTTAGGAACAGGCTTGGGGCGTGGCATTTTGACCAAAACGGCCCGGTGGACGACGAATGGGCCAACGATTATGATCCCGCGCAAAACTGGGAAGGCGACATGAACTATCAGCGGTTCTTCGAGGAAGCGATCGACCAGCTCCACGCCGAGCGGCGCTACCGGGTTTTCGCCGATCTCGAGCGCATTGTCGGCAAGTTTCCGCGCGCCATNGGTCGAGGATGATTTCATCGCCGACAAGCGATCGACCAGCTCCACGCCGAGCGGCGCTACCGGGTTTTCGCCGATCTCGAGCGCATTGTCGGCAAGTTTCCGCGCGCCATTTGGCGTTCCAACGGCCGCGCCGAGGAAATCACCGTCTGGTGCTCCAACGACTATCTCGGCATGGGCCAGAACCCCGATGTCATTGCCGCTTTCCAGAACGCGGCCGGCAAGATGGGTTCGGGCGCCGGCGGCACCCGCAACATTTCCGGCACCTCGAACCCGTTGGTCGAACTCGAGCTGGAACTGGCCGACCTGCACGACAAGGAAGCCGCGCTCGTCTTCACCTCCGGCTTCGTCTCCAACGAGGCCTCGATCTCGACCATTGCGCGGCTTTTGCCCAATTGCCTGATCATTTCGGACGAGCTCAACCATGCCTCGATGATCGAAGGCGTACGGCGCTCGGGCGCCGAAAAGAAGATTTTCCGCCACAACGACGTCGCGCATCTCGAAAGCCTGCTGCAGGTGGCGGGCCGCGAACGCGCCAAGCTGATCGTGTTCGAGAGCGTCTATTCGATGGATGGCGACATCGCGCCGATCAAGCAGATCGTCGAACTGGCCGAACGCTACAACGCCATGACCTATATTGACGAGGTCCATGCCGTCGGCATGTACGGACCGCGCGGCGGCGGCATCACCGAGCGCGAGGGGCTGGCCGACCGCATCGACATCATCGAAGGCACGCTGGCCAAGGCGTTCGGCACGCTGGGCGGCTATATCGCCGGCAACAGCGCCGTCATCGACGCGGTGCGCTCCTATGCGCCGGGCTTCATCTTCACCACGGCGCTGCCGCCGGCGATCGCCGCCGCCGCCACCACGTCCATCCGCCACCTCAAGCGGTCGCAAGCCGAGCGCGATGCGCAACAGCGCCAAGCGTCGCGGACCAAGGAGGTTCTGTCTGCAGCNCGATACCCTGATTGCGGGACTGCAGGACGCGCTGGTCGAGACATGGGATGCGCTGGGCATTCCCTACGGCTCCGCCGGACGGCCCACTGTCGCCAAGAGCGACCGGATTGTGCCGCTGCTTGTGCCGAAGTCGGGCGGCTGAAGCCGCCGCCCATTCACCTCAAACCGTCCTCATCCATCCCGCCAGCCGGTGTGCCGCTTCCTCGAGTTGGTCGAGGCGGCGGTGGAAGCACAGGCGCAAAAACGCCTCTCCGCCAGGGCCGAAGGCGGTGCCCGGCGCCAGGCCGACATTGGCCTTGTCGACGATGTCGAAAGCAGCCCGGCGCGGATCGGTGATGCCGTCGACCGTGAAAAACAAATAGAACGCGCCTTGCGGCACGGTGAAGCGCGCTTTGCCGGTTGCGCCGAGAATATCGCAGACCAGGTCGCGCGCTTTCCTGGCGCGCTCCACCTGCTCGACGATGAAGGCATCACCGTGGTCCAGCGCCGCGACGGCGCCGCGCTGCATGAACTGGGCGACGCCTGAGGTCGAATACTGGATCAGGTTCTCGAACACCTGCTGCAGCTCGGGATGGGTCTTGATCCAGCCGACGCGCCAGCCGGTCATCGCCCAGTTCTTGGAAAAGGAGTTGACGAACAGGATGCGGTCTTCCGCGGTCGAAATGTCGAGGAAGGACGGCGCACGGCCGTGGCCGTAGTGGAACAGCGAATAGATCTCGTCGGCGATGATCCACAGGCCATTTTGGCGGGCGAGATTCAGGATCGCCTGCAGCGTTTCCTTATCGGCCGTCCAGCCGGTGGGGTTCGATGGCGTGTTGACGAACAGCGCCTTGGTGCGCGGCGTCACCGCAGCCGCAATTTTGTCGATATCGCAGGACCAGCCATTGCCCGACTGGTCGAGCGTGACCGCAACCGGGGTAGCGCCGGAAATACCGGCGGCGGCGGCGAAATTCGGCCACGCCGGGGAGAGATAGACCACCTCGTCGCCGCTGCCGGCGACCGCGGCTAATGCCAACTGAATGGCATGCATGCCGGAACCGGTGGCGATGAATTCCTCTTCGGCGAAGCTCTTGCCGAAATGCCTGGCATAGTAGCGAGAAAGCGCTTGCCTCAGCTCCGGAATGCCTTTCTGCCAGGTATAGAAGGTCTCGCCATTGGCTAGCCCCTTGGCGGCGGCTTCCGAAATGAAGGCAGGCGTCGGCAAATCGCCTTCACCGGCCCAGAGCGGGATCATGCCCTCGCGCGTACGGCCGTAATTGACGACGGCGACAATGCCGCTTTCGGGGGCGGCCACCGCTTCGGCGCGCAAGCTATCGATCAGGGTCATGACAGGTCCGTTTTGATGTCCGCTTTGATGCATGTCATTATCCAGAACCGCTGCGCACTTATGGGCGACATGCATTGGCGGATGCTCTTAGCAGATGCGGCAACAGAAAACCCCGGCCGCGAACGACCGGGGTTTTGGTCCAGAAATCTGGCCTTGTCTATTTCCTGGCGAGGAGATCGCGAATTTCGGTGAGCAGTGCGACGTCAGCCGGCGGCGGAGCCGCAGGTGCGGCCGGCTTCTCGCGCTCGAGCCGCTTGCGCATGTTGTTCACGGCCTTGACCATAAGGAAGATGATGAAAGCCAGGATGACGAAATTCAGCGCCACGGTGATAAAATTGCCGTAGGCGAACACCGCGCCTTCCTTACGCGCGTCGGCAAGATTGGTCGAATGCACTGTTGATGAGAGGCCTATGAAGTAGTTGGAAAAGTCGACGCCACCAAGTGCGCCGATGAAAGGCATGATGATGTCATTGACAAGAGAATCGACGATCTTGCTGAAGGCCGCGCCGATGATGACGCCGACCGCAAGGTCCATCACATTTCCTTTGGAAATGAATTCCTGGAATTCTTTCAGCATTCGACCCTCCTTGTCATGACGGACCGCGCTGCCGCTGTCCCTCCGGCGTCGGCCCGTGCGCACCATAACAAAAACCTGCGGTTGCAACAGAAGCAAAAGCTGGAAAACACCGCTTTCTCCTTACCTTGGGTCACGGTTCGACAGGGCCGCGTCGCGGCCATGCGCCGGAAAGCCGCGATGGACTTGACCTTAGAGCTGTGATTGCCTCTGGGCAGGCCGGGGTGAAAGCTGGCCGAGGAGGATTTTCGGGCCGTGCAGGGCTGGTTCATCGTCATCATTGCGGTCGCCTATGTAACGCTGCTGTTCGTCATCGCCAGCCTCGGCGACCGGCGTTCAACGGCGCTGGGACCCGGCCGCGCCCGGCCCTTCATCTATGCGCTCAGCCTCGCCATCTACTGCACCTCCTGGACCTTCTTCGGCTCGGTCGGCCTGTCGTCCGAGCGCGGCCTCGAATTTTTGGGCATCTACACCGGGCCGGTGCTGGTGTTCGTGTTCGGCTTTCCGCTGCTCAATCGCATCGTGCGGCTGGCCAAGAGCGAGAAGATCACCTCGATCGCCGACTTCCTGGGCGCCCGCTATGGCAAGAGCTTTGCCGTCTCGGCGATCGCCACGCTGATCGCCACCATCGGCGCGGTGCCCTATATCGCACTGCAATTGAAGGCGATCTCCGGTTCGGTCGGCCTGATGGTCGAGCATTATACGGGATCGCCGCCCTCCTTCGATCCCTTCGTCAGCGACATCTCGCTGGTGGTGGCCATGCTCTTGGCGCTGTTTGCGGTGCTGTTCGGCACCCGCCATGCCGACGCCACCGAGCACCAGGACGGGCTGGTGCTGGCGGTGGCGGTCGAAACCGTGGTCAAGCTCGCCGCCTTCCTGGCGATCGGCCTGATGGTCACCTTCCTGATCTTCGGCGGCCCGGGCGACATGATCGACAAGCTGGCCGAAAACAGCCAGGTGCGGCAGGCCATGGGCTACGACACCTCGCTCGCCACCTGGCTGGTGCTGACTTGCCTGAGCGGCTTTGCCATCATCATGCTGCCGCGCCAGTTCTACGTCACCATCGTCGAGAACCGCGGCGAGGCCGAACTGCGCACCGCGACCTGGGTGTTCCCGCTCTATCTCGTAGCGATAAACCTGTTCGTGCTGCCGATCGCCTTCGCCGGCCTGGCGCTGGTCGGCACCAAAACCACCAGTGACCTCTATGTGCTGGCACTGCCCTTGTTCGGCGGCCATGACTTCCTCGCCATGGCCGCCTTCATCGGTGGGCTGTCGGCGGCGACCGCCATGGTGATCGTCGAAAGCGTGGCGCTGTCGATCATGATCTCCAACGACCTCGTCATCCCGCTGTTCGTGCGCCGCCTGCTCAAGACCACGACCTCGGAGAATGAGGATTGGTCGACGCTGATCCTCAACGTGCGGCGCGGCGCCATCTTCATCCTGTTGTTCATTGCCTTCCTCTACTACCGCGAAAGCACCAACTCGGCGCGGCTGTCGTCGATCGGCCTGATGTCGTTCGCGGCAATCGCCCAATTCGCGCCGGCGCTGATCGGCGGGCTGATCTGGCGCGGCGCCAATGGCCGCGGCGCGGCCCTTGGCATGGTCGCCGGCATCCTCGTCTGGGGCTATACGCTGCTTTTGCCGTCGCTCTCGGCAGCCGACGCGGACATCGTCGTGCAGGGGTTGTTCGGTTTCGAGGCGCTGCGGCCGCAGGCTCTGTTCGGCACCGTCGCCGAACCGTTGAACCACGGCGTGCTCTGGAGCCTGTCGGTCAACACGCTGTTCTTCGTGCTCGGCTCGCTGTCGCGCGCGTCAGTGCCGCTGGAGCGGATCCAGGCGTCGATCTTCGTGCCGCGCGAATCCGGCCCGATGCCCAGCCTGCGCCGCTTCCGCACCGCCATCACCGTCAACGTGCTGAAGGACACCATCTCGCGCTACCTCGGCGTCGAGCGCACCGAGCGCTCCTTCCAATCCTTCGAGAAAAGCAATGGCGTCTCGCTGCACGGCAATGAGCAGGCCAGCATGGATGTCATCCGCTTTTCCGAGCAGCTGCTGGCGAGCGCGGTCGGCTCGTCTTCGGCGCGGCTGATCCTGTCGCTGCTGTTTCGCCGCAACGACCGCGAGTCCAAGGACGCCTTTCGCCTGCTCGACGACGCCACCGAAGCGCTGCAGCACAATCGCGACCTGCTGCAGATCGCGCTCGACCAGATGGAGCAGGGCATCACCGTATTCGACCGCGATTTTCGTCTGATCTGCTGGAACAGACAATATCGCGCGCTGTTCGACCTGCCCGACGAGATGGGCCAGGTCGGCGTCTCGCTCGACCGCATCCTGCGCCACCTCGCCGAGCGCGGCGATATTCCGGCCGACCAGCGCGTGGCGATGCTCAACCGGCTGACCAGTTTCGTCAGCCCGTGGCAGATGGAGTTGAAGACCAGCGGCCGCATCCTCGAACTGCGCTCAAACCCGATGCCGGACGGCGGAATCGTCGCCACCTATGCCGACATATCAGGACGCGTCGAACAGGATTTGGCGCTGAAGCGGGCCAATGAATCGCTGGAGCAGCGGGTCAAGACGCGCACCATCGAACTGACTAGAGTCAACGAGGAGTTGACCCGGGTCAATGAGGAGCTGGCGCAGGCGCAGATGCTGGCCGAGGAGGCTAATCTGGGCAAGACGCGCTTCCTCGCCGCCGCCGGCCACGACATCCTGCAGCCTTTGAACGCCGCCCGTCTCTACTGCTCGTCGCTGATCGAAAAAGCCGGCAAGGGGCCGGCGGGCAAGGCTGCCGTCAACATCGAATCCTCGCTCGAATCGGTCGAGACGATCCTGGGCGCCGTGCTCGACATTTCGCGCCTCGACGCCGGCGCAATGAAGCCGGACGACAGCGCCTTCCGCCTGGACGGGCTGCTGCGCCAGATCGGCAATGATTTTCAGCCGCTCGCCGCCGAAAAGAAACTCGATCTGACGATCATAGCCTCGTCGCTCAGCGTGTTGACGGACCGCAACCTGCTGCGCCGGCTGATCCAGAATCTGGTCTCCAACGCCATCAAATACACCCCCCATGGCCGCATCCTGGTCGGCGTGCGACGGCGCGGCGAACTCGCCGAAATCCAGGTGATCGACACTGGCATCGGCATTGCCGGCGACAAGCTGAACACGGTCTTCAACGAGTTCACCCGGCTGGACGAAGGCGTGCGCGAGGCCGAAGGTCTCGGCCTTGGCCTGTCCATCGTCGACCGCATCGCGCGGGTGCTGCGGCTCGAGATCCAGATCTTTTCCAACCCGGGCAAGGGTACGCGCTTTTCCGTTATCCTGCCGGTTGCGGCGGTTGAGGCGCCGCGGCGCGAGGTCGAGCCGAAGGCGCCTGCCCGCACCGCGAATTCGCTGGCCGGCCTGCGCGTCATGTGCATCGACAACGACGCCCGCATCCTCGACGGCATGCGGCTTCTGCTCGAGGGCTGGGGCTGCAGCATCGGCACGTTTTCGGGTTCGGAGGATTTTGGCAGGGCCGATCGTCCCGACATCGTGCTTGCCGACTATCATCTCGATGGCAGAAGCGGCCTCGACATCATCGCCCGCCTGCGTGACATCCATGGTTCGGACCTGCCGGCCGTGCTGGTCACCGCCGACCGCTCCACCGAGGTCCGTGCCGCTGCCGCCGCCCTGGACGTGCCGGTGATCAACAAGCCGCTGAAGCCGGCCGTGCTGCGTTCCATGATGGCAAGGGTCAGGCCGCTGGCATCGGCGGCCGAGTAGGGTTCAATGCATGTCGCCCAGAAGTGTGCCCCGGTTCTGGGACCACGACATGCATCGAACAAGAGCTAAAGCGGGTCGCATGAATCCGTTCAGCGCGATGCGCTTTAGCCTGCTGGCTGCAACGGATCGCTGCCGATCTTGGACAGCTGGATCACCGCCTGGGTGCGGCTGTCGACGCCGAGCTTCTGCAGGATGGCCGAAACATGCGCCTTGACCGTCGCTTCGGAGACGCTGAGCTCGTAGGCGATCTGCTTGTTGAGCAGGCCTTCGGCCAGCATGCCGAGGACACGCGTCTGCTGCGGTGTCAGCGCCTGCAGCCGCTTGATCAGGTCGGATATTTCCGGGTCGCGCTCGACGCCGAGGTCGATGCCGACGGGGGCTGCGATATCGCCTGCCAGCACCGATTGCACAGCGCTGCGGATTTCCTCCATGCTGGCCGATTTGGAGATGAAGCCGGATGCGCCGAGATCGAGCGCGCGCCGGATGGTCACCGGGTCGTCGTGGGCCGATACCACCACCAGCGGCACCGCCGGGTGGATGCCGCGCAACGCGATCAGACCGGACAGGCCGCTGGCGCCCGGCATCGACAGGTCGAGCAGCACCAGGTCGACATCCTCATTGGCCACGACCAGGGCCTTGGCGCTTTCGAAATCGCCGGCCTCGTGAATGGCGGCGACATCGCCGACGCCGGCAAGCGCCTCTTTCAAGGCGCCGCGGAACAGCGGATGGTCGTCGGCAATGACGAAGGTGTAACCCGACGGCAAATCTTCCTCCCAAATCCCTTATCGATTATCGGCTTTTACGGGACCGGACGATTATGCGGCGAAGCGCTTTGTTTCAAGCGGCAATGGCCGGACGGGGCATTTCCCCGCCGGGCAGTTCAGGTCTTTTGCGAGTTGAGTTTGGCGCCGTCGCCATTATCCTTGTCCATCTCCTTGACGATGCCCATGAAGCCGCGCAGCATGCGCTCCATATAGCTCATCGTCTTGTCGAAATCCTCTTCGCTCGGCAATTTCGATTCGAGACGGGCCGACAGCGAATTCTCCAACCTGGTGACGCGTTCGTCCATGGCCTTCATCGAGGACTGCAAACGATCGACCTCGTCCTGGAAGGCAGCGCGTTCGTCGGCCGCGATCTTGCAGACGAGCTGGCCGGAGCGCTCCTCGCAGATCGACATGGCGCCGGTCCGGGTGTCCATGCGGACATAGCCGTTGGCCGATTTTTCCAGCCGGTAGCGGTCGGTCTCTTCGGACCAGGCCGATGCCGCAACCAGCGAGACCAGTGCGGCGGGGATCAGTATGTGCTGCAGACGCATGTTCCATCCTCCACGAGCCAGTATGCGCAACCTATCACAGCTTTGCGCCGTAAATGCGGACGAGTTGCCCTTCCCCGCATGATCGGTTCGGATTATAGCGCAACCATGTCTCAGATTATCTACAAGATCGCGCCCGAAGCGCTTTGGCGCGAGGCCGAGAAAAACGGCCGTTTCACCGGCGCTCCGATCGATATCGCCGACGGCTTCATCCATTTCTCCACCGCTGATCAGGTCAGGGAGACGGCGGCGAAGCATTTCGCCGGCCAGATGGATTTGCTGCTGATCGCCATCGACGGGGCGCTGCTCGGTGACGCGCTGAAATACGAGGTCTCGCGGGGCGGCGCGCTGTTCCCGCATCTCTATGGCGTGCTCGATATGAGCGCCGTGCTGTGGGTGCGGCCACTGCCGCTCGGGGCCGACGGCGCCCATCAATTCCCGGCGCTGGAGGCCGAATGATCGTGTTCGATCGCATCGGCCAGAAACTGCTGTTCACCTTCGATCCGGAAACGGCGCATGGCATGTCGATCGCGGCGCTGCGATGCGGTCTGCCGGTCGGCGCGCGGACGGTGCGCGACGACAGGTTGAAGCTCAGCCTCTGTGGCATCGCCTTCCCCAATCCGCTCGGCATGGCCGCAGGCTACGACAAGAACGCCGAGGTGCCCGACGCGCTGCTTGGCCTCGGCTTCGGCTTTGCCGAAGTCGGCACCGTGACGCCGCTGCCGCAGGCCGGCAATCCGAAGCCGCGCATTTTCCGGCTGACTGAGGATGATGCGGTGATCAACCGCCTGGGCTTCAACAATGAGGGCCACGAGGCGGCGGAAAAACGCCTTGCCGCGCGCCAGGGACGCGGCGGCATTGTCGGCGTCAACATCGGCGCCAACAAGGACAGCGCCGATCGTGTCCGTGACTATGAGTTGGGCGTTTCCCGTTTTGCGAAATACGCCAGCTATCTCACCGTCAACATCTCGTCGCCCAACACGCCCGGCCTGCGCACCATGCAGGCGCGCGAACAGCTCGGCGAACTGTTGTCTCGGGTCATGTCGGTGCGTGCAGCAGCTTCGGCGCAGCCGCCCCTCTTCCTCAAGATCGCGCCCGATCTGGTCGAGGCCGAGCTTGAAGACATCGCCGCCGAAGTCAGCGAGAAGCAGATTGACGGCGTCATCGTCTCCAACACGACGCTGGCGCGAACCGGATTGCGTAGCGCCACCAGCGAGACCGGCGGGCTCTCCGGCAAACCGCTGTTCGAGCGTTCGACCATCGTGCTGGCCAAGATGCGCAAATTGCTCGGGCCGGAGCGCGCCATTATCGGCGTCGGCGGCGTCGATTCGGCCGAGAACGCGCTGGAGAAAATCCGCGCCGGCGCCGATCTCGTCCAGCTCTACACCGGCATGATCTATGCCGGGCCGGCGCTGCCGGGGCGCATCCTTGCCGGGATGGTGCGATTTGCCGACAAGGAGCGGCTGAAATCATTGCGCGAACTGCGCGACAGCCGGCTCGATCAGTGGGCTGCCAGGCCGCTCTAAAACGCCGTGCGCAACCGGAGCCGCAGGATGGCCAGCAGGCTGAAGCCGCGCACCAGCAGGAAAACGTGCAGCGCCGCCCACAGGCCGTGATTGCCGAGAGACGGCGCCAAGCTGAACAATGCGGCGCTGAAGGCCAGGAACGACACCAGCATCATGTTGCGCATGTCGCGCGACCAGGTAGCGCCGATGAAGACGCCGTCCATCTGGAAGGCCAGCACGCCGCTCAGCGGTGTCAGTGCCGCCCACGGCAGATAGATGTCGGCAACAGCACGAACATCCGGCGACGTGGTGATCAACGAAATCAGGCCGGCGCCGCCGAGCCAGAAGATCAGCGTGGCGGTTCCGGCGAGGCCGAACCCCCAGAATAAGGTCAGACGTACCGCCCGGCGGAACGCCGTCTCGGCACGTGCGCCGATCGCGCGTCCCGCCAACTGTTCGGCCGCGGTGGCGAAACCGTCGAGAAAATAGCCGGCGACGAGGAAGAAGTTCATCAGCACGGCATTGGCGGCCAGCGTCAGCGTGCCGAACTGCGCGCCCTGGCGGGTGAACAGCGCGAAAGCGGCGAGCAGCGAGAACGAGCGGATCATGATATCGCGGTTGAGCGACAGCATGCGCAGGAAAGCGGGCATGTCGAGCAGGCGATGCCGCGGCAGGCGGGGTGCGGCCCGGAAGCGCCAGACAACGATGGCGAGACCCAGCAGCATGGCCAGACATTCGCCGGTGACGGTCGCCCAGGCCACGCCGGCGACGCCCCAGCCAAGCTTCAGGCCGAGCAGGATGCAAAGCACGATGTTGATGCCGTTGAGCACCGCCTGCAGCATCAGCCCAAGCCCGCCCTCGCCGCGTCCAAGGACATAGCCGAGGATGGCGTAGTTGATCAGCGTGAAGGGGGCGGCGAGCATTCTGATGTGGATATAGACGCCCATCGCCTCGCCGACGCGCGCTTCGCCGCCGATGAATTTCTGGCCGGCGATGGCAATCAGCGGCGCAAGGACGACAAGCACGATGCCGGCGGCGACCGCGATCAGCACGGCGCGCCAGAACACCGCCTGCTCCTCCAGTTCGTCGCCGCGCCCAAACGCCTGGGCGACGAGGCCGGTGGTACCGGAGCGCAGGAAATTGAAGGTGCTGAAGACCACGTCGAAGACCAGCGCCCCGGCCGCCAGGCCGCCGAGCAGGGCGGCATCGCCGAACTGCCCGACCACCGCCGTGTCGACGATGCCGAGCAGCGGCGTCGTCAGATAGGCGAGCGTCATCGGCACGGCGATGGCGAGCACCGAACGGTTGGTGACGGCGAAGGGTCTCGCGTCGGCTGGGATTGCACCCGTGTCCAGGGGACTGCTGCCTTGCTGATTGCGGCTTGATCGAACAGCCGATGTGCCCCATTTTCCGGCCACCGCGCAATCACTCTTGCCGTGACGGCCAACCGAAATGTTCTTCTGGCGCGAGCCCGCCGGATCCGAGTACTGGTTTTAAGCAATTCCCAAGGGGAAGCGCTACGCGCTTCTCCCGGGAAAACCGCTGCACACTTTTCCTGGAATTGCTTTAGCCATGCCCCTGCAGATCGTCCATCATCCCGACTACGATGCCGGCTTCGCCGTCAATCATCGCTTTCCGATGAGCAAATATCCGGTGCTGATGCAGGCCTTGCATATCAGGGGTCTGATCCATGCGGGGGCGCTGTCGATGCCCGAGCCGGCGCCGGCCTCCTGGCTGAAGCTCGCCCATGCGGCTGATTATGTCGACCAGGTCATCACGTGTTCAGTGCCTGAAAAGATCGAGCGCGAGATCGGCTTTCCCGTGGGACCGCGCGTTTCGCTCAGGGCGCAACTCGCCGCCGGCGGCACGGTGCTGGCGGCGCGACTGGCGCTTATCGATGGCATTGCCTGCAACAGCGCCGGCGGCAGCCACCATGCGCGGCGCGCGCAAGGCGCGGGCTTCTGCACCTTCAACGATGTTGCCGTCGCTTCGCTGGTGCTGCTAGCCGAAGACGCGGTGAAAAACATCCTGATCGTCGATCTCGATGTGCATCAGGGCGACGGCACCGCGGACATCCTGAAAGACGAGCCACGCGCGTTCACCTTTTCCATGCATGGCGAGCGCAATTATCCGGTGCGCAAGATTGCCTCCGATCTCGACGTTGCCCTGCCGGACGGCACCGGCGATGGCGCCTATCTCGAACGGCTGGGTGTCCTCCTGCCGGAGCTCTCGGCCAAGGCGCACTGGGACATCGTCTTCTACAATGCCGGTGTCGACGTGCATGCCGAGGACCGGCTCGGCCGGCTATCGCTCAGCGATGACGGCGTGCGTGCCCGCGACGCCATGGTGATCGGTCATTTCCGCGCGCTGGGCATCCCGGTCTGCGGTGTCATCGGCGGCGGCTATTCGACCGATGTCGCAGCGCTCGCGGCGCGCCACGCCATCCTGTTCGAGGTGGCGTCGGACTTTGCCTGAGTGGCCTTTGGTTTGAGCACAATCTTTTCCGAAAACCGGTTTCCACTTTTCGGGATCGTGGTCCGCTTCACTTCCGGTAGTTCGCGAGCCTGAGCAGGATGAACACCGGCACGACGATCGCGGCGCCGAGCAGGATATAGCCCAAGAAGCGATAGACCGCGTTGAAGCCGAGGTTCCAAAGATCGATGAAGAAACCCTGGATGCGGTAGAAGACGTCCATCGGCGTCCAGCCGAACGCATTCATGACCAGGCCGACCAGGAACGACACGACCAGCAGCTTGACGATCACCCTGACGGGCGAGTCACCGAGAAAGCGCGTCACTGTGGACAAGGGGCCTGCCTCCAGATTGGTGTGCCCGGATTCGGGGTACAAACCCACGAATACGCACTTGCTGCGCCCGCATCAAGGCGGGCGGACGGCGCAATCGGTCGGGTTTCCAACAGCCGTTTCCGAACAGCTGTCCAAGGGCGATTGCCCGAAGCACGCCCATCATGATATCGAGAGGCCGACGCGGGTATGATGTAATGGTAGCTTGTCAGCTTCCCAAGCTGAACGCGAGGGTTCGATTCCCTCTACCCGCTCCAGTTCCTATCCCACTTCCCGCAAGATAAAATCGTGCAGCATCTTGGCTGCCGGCGACAGCACGCGGTTCTTCACCGTGATCAGGCTGTAGGGGCGGACCTCGATGTCGAACTCGGTCTGGACGACATCGATGGCGCCGGCGAGACCGTCGGGGTTCTGGATGAATTTTGCCACCTGGATCGACACCGGGGCGATGGCGTCGGACTGCGCCACCATGACCAGTGTGAGCAGCAGCGACGAGGTGTTGAGGATGCGGTCCGGCAGGGCGATGTTGCGGTTCAGGAAATTGCTCTCCATCGCCTGGCGCAGCGGCGACCCGCCCGACTGGAACACCCAGTCGAAGGCGGCGGTGTCCTCCAGCCTCACCGCCTTCCCATTGTTTAGAGGATGGCCGTTGCTCAGCGGGTGGCCTCGGCGCACGATCAGGCAGGCCTTCTCGACGCCGATGACGCGCGATTCGAACAGGCGCGGATTGAGGTCTTCGGGGACACGGGCGATGATGAAATCATGGCGCGTGGCGATCAGTTCGCGCGCCAGCACATTCGACGTCTCGACCTGCATGGTAATCTCGATGCGCGGATAGAGGCGGCGTATCTCGCGGATCGCCGGGACCGCCAGTTCGATCGCCGGCGCCGTCACCGCGCCAAGGAACACCGAGCCGCCCTTGCCGGCCTTGAGCTCCGATATTTCGCGGTCGGCCTCGCGCATTTCGAGCAGGATCGAGCGCGCGCGCCGGGCCAGCGCCTTGCCGTAAGGGGTGAGTGTGATGCCGCGCGGCAGCCTTTCGCAGAGCTTCACCTCGAGCACCGCTTCCATCTCGGAAATCATGCGCGAGGCCGCCGGCTGCGAGATGTTCATCACCTGGGCGGCAGCACTCACCCGACCGTGATCGTCGAGTGCTGCGATCATGCGCATGTGACGCAGGCTCAAGCCGCTACGCAGAAGTGTCTCGCCATCGCCCGGCAATTCATCGTAACCGCTTGAAATTCCCTGAGGACCTCGTAAAGCCGCCATGCCTTTTCCCGCTTCCGCCACTGTTCCAGCCCGGTTTAGTCATATACCGGTTTTGGTATAGCAACCACCGAAGATCGCATTTGACAGTTATGGCAAAGGGTCACACTTTCGCGCGTCCTCAAGACTTGACGGTCGATGACGAGCAAAATCGTATCGATTTAAATCAAGACTGAGGGCCGATTGGGAGGATACCGGAGATCGATTATGACGGCGGCGGCGCTTTGGCGCATCCGCCCGACTGCGCGGCCCGCGAAGCCCCGAGGTGTCGCGTCCATCAACCAGGGAGAGTTTTACGTGAAAATCATCAAGACACTGGCCGCCGTCGCGGCCCTTGGCATCGCTGCCATGACCTACTCGGCGCACGCAGCCGACAAGGGTCTTGTCGGCGTGCTGATGCCGACCAAGACCTCGCAGCGCTGGATCAATGACGGCGATGCCGTCAAGTCCCAGCTCGAAGCTCTCGGCTACACGGTCGACCTGCAGTACGCGCAGGACGACATCCCCAACCAGCTCAGCCAACTGGAAAACGAAATCACCAAGGGCCCGAAGGCGCTGATCATCGCTTCGATCGACGGCACGACCCTGTCGGACGCGCTGCAGAAGGCCGCTGACGCCGGCGTCGTCGTCGTCGCCTATGACCGCCTGATCAAGAAGACCGCCAATGTCGATTACTACACCACCTTCGACAATTTCGGCGTCGGCGTGATCCAGGCGAACTCGCTGGTCAAGGGCCTCAAGGAGCGCTTCCCGAACACCAAGCCGTGGAACGTCGAACTGTTCGGCGGCTCGCCGGACGACAACAACGCCTTCTTCTTCTACAACGGCGCAATCTCGGTGCTGCAGCCGCTGATCGATGACGGCTCGATCAAGATCAAGTCCGGCCAGACCGGCATGGACAAGGTCGGCACGCTGCGCTGGCTCGCCGCCACCGCCCAGGCGCGCATGGACAACCTGCTGTCGGCCAACTACTCGGACGGCAGCCGCGTCGATGGCGTTCTTTCGCCCTATGACGGCCTGTCGCGCGGCATCACCGCTTCGCTGCGCGCCGTCGGTTACGGCACCGACGCCCAGCCGTGGCCGATCGTGACCGGCCAGGACGCCGAGACTGCTTCGGTCAAGCTGATCATCACGGGCGAGCAATACTCGACCGTGTTCAAGGACACCCGCGAACTGGCCAAGGCCACCGTCGAACTCGTCGACAAGGTGCTCTCGGGCGGCAAGCCGGACGGCCTCGATGAAAAGACCTACAATAACGACGTCAAGGTCGTTCCCTCGATCCTTTTGACGCCGCATGAGGTCGACAAGTCGAACTACCAGGCACTGGTCGTCGACTCCGGCTACATCAAGGCCGACGAACTGAAGTAATCCGTTTATAAAGACAGGGGTCCTGCGCGACGCAGGACCCCTTTCCGTTCACAAGCGACCCCGGTATTGTTTCTACCGGACTTTATTTCCGTGCATGTCGTTGTCTCAAACCGCAAGCACTTTTGAGCGACATGCAACAGGAGGAGCTTGCCCTGATGACGACGATTTTGGAGATGCGCGACATCACCAAGACGTTCCCCGGCGTGAAGGCGCTGTCGAACGTCAACCTCAGCGTCGAAGAAGGCGAGATCCACGCCGTGGTTGGCGAGAACGGCGCCGGCAAGTCGACGCTGATGAAGGTTCTGTCGGGCGTCTATCCCGCCGGCACATATGACGGCCAGATCATTTTTCAGGGTCAGGAATGCCAGTTCAAAGGTATCCATGACAGCGAACACAAGGGCATCGTCATCATCCACCAGGAGCTAGCGCTGGTGCCGATGCTGTCGATCACCGAAAATATCTTCCTCGGCAACGAAAACGCCCGATACGGCGTCATCGACTGGGATGCCAACGAGGCGCGCACCGCTGCCCTGTTGAAGAAGGTGGGCCTCAAGGAGGACCCCAAGACACTGATCACCAATATCGGCGTCGGCAAGCAGCAGCTGGTCGAGATCGCCAAGGCGCTGAGCAAGGACGTCAAGCTTTTGATCCTCGATGAGCCGACCGCGTCGCTCAGCGAGAAAGACAGCCAGGCGCTGCTCGATCTTCTGCTCGAATTCAAGCGACAAGGCATGACCTCGATCCTGATCTCGCACAAGCTCAACGAGATCAACCGGGTCGCCGACAAGGTAACCGTCATCCGTGACGGGCGCACCATCGAGACACTGGCCAAGAAGGATATCTCCGAAGACCGCATCATCACCTCGATGGTCGGCCGTTCGCTCGACGACCGCTATCCGCCGCGCGAGCCCAAGATCGGCGAAGTCGTGTTCGAGGTGAAAAACTGGTCGGTCTATCACCCGCTCCATGCCGAGCGGCAGGTGATCAAGGGCATCGACATCAATGTGCGCAAGGGCGAGGTGGTCGGCATCGCCGGGCTGATGGGCGCCGGCCGCACCGAATTCGCCATGAGCCTGTTCGGCCGCTCCTATGGCCGCCGCATCACCGGCGAAGTGCTGCTCAAGGGCAAGCCGGTCGATGTCTCCTCGGTAAGCAAGGCGGTCCAACACGGCATCGCCTATGTCACCGAGGACCGCAAGACCTACGGCCTGAACCTCATCGACCATATCAAGCATAACATTACGCTGGCCAATCTCGACGGCGTGTCGCGCCACAGCGTGATCGACGACATGCGCGAACTTGCGGTCGCCAACGACTATCGCAAGAAGACCAATATCCGTGCGTCCAGCGTCTATCAGATGACCGGCAATCTTTCCGGCGGCAACCAGCAGAAGGTGGTGCTGTCGAAATGGTTGTTTGCCGACCCTGACGTGCTGATCCTCGACGAGCCGACACGCGGCATCGATGTCGGCGCCAAGTATGAAATCTACACGATCATCGCGCGCCTTGCCTCGGAGGGTAAGGCGATCGTGGTCATCTCGTCGGAAATGCCGGAATTGCTAGGGATTACCGACCGCATCTACGTCATGAACGAAGGGCGCATGGTGGGCGAAATGCCGGCGGCGGAAGCAAGCCAGGAAAAGATAATGCGCGCCATCGTCCGGGGAGAAGGAAAAGCAGCATGAGCACCGAAAGCGCCCCCGCCCCGCAGGGCAACGTCGCCGACGAACAGCGCCCGCGCATCGCCGTCTCGGCGCTGGCGACGAATTTGCGCGAATACGGGCTGATCATAGCGCTGATCGTCATCATGCTGTTCTTCCAGTTCACCACGTCGGGAACGTTGTTCAAGCCGGTCAATCTCAGCAATCTGGTGCAGCAGAACTCCTTCATCATCGTGATGGCGCTGGGCATGCTGCTGGTGATCGTATCGGGCTATATCGACCTCAGCGTCGGATCGGTCGCCGGTTTCATCGGTGCGCTGGCGGCAAACATGATGGTTATCTGGCAGCTCGGACCGCTGAGCAATCCGCTGGTGGTTTCGATCGTCTGCCTGGTCGCGGGTGGCCTGATCGGCGCCGCGCAAGGGTATTGGATCGCCTATCACCGGATACCGAGCTTCATCGTCACGCTGGCCGGCATGCTGATCTTCCGCGGCATTTGCCAGGCGTTGCTTGGCGGCGGCTCGTCGGTGGGTCCGCTTCCCGACGACTTCAAGATGCTCAGCTCCGGCTTCATCCCGGATGTGATCGGCCCACTGACGCTCGTCCCGCCGGTCGTGAACGCAGCCGGCAAGACCATCATGGGCAGCGGCGTGACCCTGCACATGACGACGGTCGTGCTGGGGCTGATCGCCGTGCTCGCCTATGCCTATTTCGGGGTCCGCACCCGGCGCAAACGAGAACGCCATGGTTATGAGGCCGAGCCCTTCACCCTGTTCGTGGTCAAGACGCTGGTCGCCAGCGCGCTGGCGCTGTTCCTGGTCTATGAGTTTGCCAGCTACCGCGGCCTGCCCGTGGTGCTGCTGGTCATGGGCGTGCTGATCACGCTGTTCGTCTTCGTCACCAAGCGCATGACCATCGGGAGGCGCATCTACGCCATGGGCGGCAATCCCAAGGCGGCGCAGCTGTCGGGCATCAACACCGAGCGGCTGACGCTGATGGTGTTCATCAATATGGGCGTGCTGTCGGCGCTTGGCGGCCTGATCATCGCGGCTCGTCTCGGCCAGGCGGTGCCGGCGGCGGGTCTCGGCTCGGAGCTCGACGTCATCGCCGCAGTGTTCATCGGCGGCGCCTCGGCGATGGGCGGCGTCGGCCAGGTCATCGGGGCGGTCGTCGGCGGCTTCATCATGGGCGTGATGAACAACGGCATGTCGATCATGGGCGTCAATGTCGACTGGCAGCAGGTGGTCAAAGGCCTGGTGCTGCTCGGCGCCGTGATCTTCGACGTCTACAACAAGAACAAGGCCTGACAAGCTTCAGGCGAGGCAAGCAGGAGGCATACGATCGCGGCGCAGCCGGCAAGTTGTCGGCATAAGAAGTCCCCCGAGGGATCAAGTTCGCGAGCGCAATCCGGACGAAGAGTTCAACCCGTGGCGCGGCTAGGTCCGAGCCGCGCAGGTCAAGGTTTGCCAAGAGGCATCCAAGGCCAAGCACATGAGAGAGGATTTAATCATGCTGATCTCCCAGATCCTCGACGACGCCGAGACCATCCGCGTCGTCGCCCGCAATGGCGGCGGCAAGACCAGGATCATCAATGGCGCCCGCAGCGTCTATTCGCTGGCCATGGAAGCCGCGCGCACCGGCACGGGCCTCGCCGCGCTGATCGAGCGCAAGGGGTTCGGTGAAGCGATAGACCTCGACGCCGTCTACAAGAAGGGCCGGCTGGTGTCCCCGATCAACCATCCCGATCCCGCGCATCTGCATCTGACCGGCACCGGCCTGACCCATCTCGGCTCGGCGGCGACGCGCGATTCCATGCACAAGAAGCTCAGCGATGGCGGCGAGGAGCAGCTTACCGATTCCATGAAGATGTTCCGCATGGGGCTCGAAGGCGGCAAGCCGGCCAAGGGCCAGACCGGCGTGCAGCCGGAATGGTTCTACAAGGGCAACGGCACCATGGCGGTGGCGCCGGGCGCCGCACTGATGTCGCCGGCCTTCGCGCAGGACGCCGGCGAGGAGCCGGAAATCGCCGGCATCTATGTCATCGGCGACGACGGCGCGCCGTTCCGCGTCGGCTTCACGCTGTCGAACGAGTTTTCCGATCATGTTACCGAGCGGGTGAACTATCTGTTCCTGGCACATTCCAAACTGCGCAACGCCTCGTTCGGGCCGGAAATCCTGATCGGCGACCTGCCGGCCGACGTCAGGGGCTCATCGCGAATCTATCGCGACAGCAACTTGCTGTGGGAAAAGCCGTTCCTGTCGGGCGAAGCGAACATGTCGCACACAATCGCCAATCTCGAACATCATCACTTCAAATATTCGGCCTTCCGCCAGCCGGGCGACGTGCATGTGCACATGTTCGGCACGGCGACGCTGTCCTTTGCCGACGGCATCAAGACTCAGGCCGGCGACGTGTTCGAGATCGAGGCCGCGGATTTCGGCCTGCCGCTGCGCAACCCGCTGGAGATTGAGCAGCCGGTTAAGGTGGCGGTGAAGGCGCTTTGAGGCAGCATCACAATTTGGGAGCCGGAAATGAACGGAATGCGGCTTGTCATTGTGTTCACGGGCGTGGCCCTGTTCCTGACCCAACCGTCGGTGGCCTTTAGCGCCGGCCAGTGCAGCCCGAAGTCCTATCGTGAAGCCCGTTTGGCGATGACGAGCCGTCTTCTGGCAACCGGCTATTCGAAAGCCCAGGTGAGCTTTCTGATGCGCAACACGGATCACATGACATCAGCGCTTCGCAGCGACAGGCTGAACAACAATGGCAAGGTCTGCGGCATCGACTCCGCCAAGGCCCATGTTCTCGGTTGCCTCGACAAGCAGTTGTTCCCGTTGAAGCGCGGCTCAAACGCTTCGCTCGACGAGGTCAAACTGACCGAAGGCTTTTGGGGCAGGAAACGTTTGGCCGCACGCGAACTGCTGTTTATCGGCCATTTTCATGCCTGCCTTGGCGCCGCGAAAGAGTATCTCTTTCGCGGCTGACGCCGGCGGACGGGACTCAATAAATATCGAAATCGAAATACTTGGCCTGGATCTTCTTGTAAGTGCCGTCGGCGACGATGGCGTCTATCGCCGCATTCAGCTTGTCGCGCAGCGCCGTGTCCTCCAGGCGGACAGCGATGCCGGCTTGCGTCTCGGTGCCCTTGACGTCGCCGACAAGCTTGCAGCAGCCTTCGCTCGCCTTCTTCAGCCAGTCCATCAGCACGAATTTGTCGGAGATGACGGCGTCGAGACGGCCGTTCTGCAGGTCGGTGATCGCCTCTTCCTGGGTGGGGTAGAGTTTCGCCTCGGCGCCGGCCTTGCCATAGGCGTCCTGCGCATAGTCGGCCTGGGTGGTCGAGGCCTGCGCGCCCACCGTCTTGCCGGCAAGGGCTGCCGGTTCGGTGGAAGTGAGGTCGCTGTCCTTCGGCGCCACCAGCGCCAGCGGCGTCGTGTAGTATTTGTTGGTGAAGGCGACCTGTTTCTTGCGCTCCTCGGTGATGCTCATCGAGGCGATGATGGCGTCGAACTTTTTCGCCTGCAGCGCCGGGATGATGCCGTCCCAGTCCTGGGTGACGATCTCGCACTCGACCTTCATCTGCGCACACAGCGCATTGGCAATGTCGATGTCGAAGCCCTCGATCTTGCCGTCCGCGGTAATGGTGTTGAAGGGCGGATAGGCGCCCTCGGTGCCGATCTTCAATTTCTCCTGCGCCTCAGCCAGCGAGCCGGCCGATATCACCAGCATGGCAGCGCCCGCTGCCGATATGATCCATCTTGAAATCTGCATTTTGGTTCCCCTTGCGCGCCGTTCTCTTGCCGGCCACCGAAAGGCAGCCAAGCATGGTGAGGCAGCGCAGGCAAGTATTTTGCCTGACGGTGATCGAAGGTTCAGCCGGCGGGGCGGAAATGCTTGGAGAGCTTGAGGCCTTGCGCCTGGTAATTCGAGCCGAGATCGGTGCCGTAAAGCGCCTGCGGCCGCTTCAGCATGTGTTCGTAGACCAGCCGGCCGACGATCTGGCCGTGGTCGAGGATGAACGGCACTTCGTGGCTGCGCACTTCGAGCACCGCCCGGCTGCCGGTGCCGCCTGAGGCCGAATGGCCGAAGCCCGGATCGAAGAAGCCGGCATAGTGAACACGGAATTCGCCAACCAGCGGATCGAAGGGCGTCATCTCGGCGGCGTAGAGCGGCGGCACGTGCACGGCTTCGCGGCTGACCAGGATGTAGAACTCGTCCGGGTCGAGCACCAGTTCGCCGGCGCCGCTCTTATAGAGCGGCTCCCAGAAATCGACGGCATCCTGGGCGGCGCGCTTGTCGACATCGACCAAGCCGGTGTGATGCTTGCCGCGATAGCCGACCAGGCCGTTCTGGTCGCCGTCGAGATCGATCGACAGCGCAATGCCGCCGCCGGAAATGTTGGGCGGCTCGGTCGCCACCAGCATCTCGGCGCGGTGCAATTCGTTCAGTTCTGCCTCCGACAACAGCGCGTTGCCGGTGCGAAAGCGGATCTGCGACAGCCTCGATCCGGCGCGTACGACGATCGGGAAGGTGCGCGGACTGACTTCGAGATAAAGCGGCCCGTGATAGCCGGGGGCGATCTTGTCGAACTCATGGCCGCGATCGGTCATCACCCGGGTGAAGATGTCGAGCCGGCCGGTCGAGCTCTTCGGGTTGGCCGAGGCCGACACGTTTGCGGGCAGCGCCAGGCTTTCGAGCAGCGGCACGATGTAGACGCAGCCGGTTTCCAGCACCGCGCCCTCGGCGAGACTGAACTCATGCAATTTCAGCCGGTGAAGCTTGTCGGCCACCAGATGATCGGGACCCGGCAGGAAGGAGGCGCGCACGCGAAAAGCCTTGTCGCCGAGCCTGAGATCGAGGCTCGCCGGCTGCACCTGGTCGACATCGAGCGCGCGCGGCGACTTGAGCGCGCCGGACTGAAACAGCGCGGAAATGTCCTGATCGGGAAGAATGCCTGTCTGCCGCAAAAGGCTGGCTCCGCTCCAAGGTCGGTCTCTTTGTGGCAGGTTCTTGCCGCAAAACCGCTGGATATTATTGCGGAACCTGCCTGGTACAAACCTCTTAATGAAGCCGGCAATTGACGCAAGCGCAGGTGAGGTCTAAAGGGTCGTTATCCCGTGGTGATTTGGCCGGTCGGCTTGCAGCCACGTTAAACAAGTCGCTAAAGGACCGTCGGGCCGCAAGGCCATATGGACCGGTTGCGACTTTCGCGGCCGGTTTTTTTGTGTCTGGAACAAAAGCGATGAGCACCAAGAAGCGTAACTGGAAACCTCAGACCGCACTCGTGCACGGGGGAACGCTGCGTTCCCAGTTCGGCGAGACGTCCGAAGCGATGTACCTCACCCAAGGCTATGTCTACGAGACGGCGCAGGCTGCCGAGGCCCGTTTCAAGGGCGAGGAGCCGGGCTTCATCTATTCGCGCTATGCCAACCCTACCGTCGACATGTTCGAAAAGCGCATGTGCGCGCTGGAGGGTGCCGAAGATGCGCGCGCCACGGCGTCCGGCATGGCGGCGGTGACGGCAGCGCTCCTGTGCAGCGCCAAGGCCGGCGACCATATCGTTGCGGCGCGCGCGCTGTTCGGCTCCTGCCGCTGGGTGGTGGAGACGCTGGCGCCGAAATACGGCATCGAGGCAACGCTGGTCGACGGCACCGACATCGCCAACTGGGAAAAGGCGGTGCGGCCGAACACGAAACTGTTCTTCCTGGAAAGCCCGACCAATCCGACGCTGGAAGTGGTCGACATCGCAGCGGTGGCGGCGCTCGCCACCTCGATCGGCGCCAGGCTGATCGTCGACAATGTCTTTGCCACGCCCTTGCAGCAGAAGCCCTTGCAGCTCGGCGCCCATATCGTTGTCTACTCCGCGACCAAGCACATTGACGGCCAGGGACGCTGTCTCGGCGGCATCATCCTGTCGGACAAGAAATGGATCGACGAGAATTTGCACGACTATTTCCGCCACACCGGCCCGAGCCTGTCGCCGTTCAACGCCTGGACGCTGCTCAAGGGCCTGGAGACGCTGCCGGTTCGGGTGCGCCAGCAGACGGAAAGCGCGGCCAAGATCGCGGATTTCCTGGCAGGACGGCCGGAAATCGCCCGCGTCATCTATCCCGGCCGCGCCGACCACCCGCAGGCCGACATCGTCAAGAAGCAGATGACGGGCGGATCGACGCTGATCTGCCTCGACGTTAAGGGCGGCAAGCAGGCGGCCTTCGCCTTGCAGAACGCGCTCGACATCGTGCTGATCTCCAACAATCTCGGCGACGCCAAGAGCCTGATCACCCATCCGGCGACCACCACGCACAAGAACCTCAGCGACGAAGCTCGCGCCGAGCTTGGCATCGGGCCGGGAACGCTCAGGCTGTCGGTCGGTCTTGAGGATACGGACGATCTGCTGGAGGACGTTGCGCAGGCGCTGAAGGCCGCCGGATAGGCCGCGAGGCGTCACGCTCCCGACGAAACCTCTTCCAGTTCGGCCGTCTTGGTGCCGATGGTCATGATGTTGCCGCGCCAGTCGACGGCGCCGCTCAGCCAGCCGCGCGCCCAGATGGCGGGAAGCATCATGTCGCGCACCATCATCGCCGGGACCATGCGCAGCGACAGGTGCCAGCCCTTGGCCGCGGCCAGCGCGCATTCGGGAATGTAGGCCGCCGTCAGCACGGCCAACACCGTGGCCGGCAGGCTGATGCCGGCACTTGCGGCCGCCACCAGCGCCAACGCCAACGGCACGGCGACGCCGGTCAGGATCTCGGGTGCGAAAAACAGCGGGAAAGTGACGCGGCGCAACCGCGCCCAGCGCGCCTGGCGCGACCAGATGTCGGCAAGTCGGCGCTGCCCCAGTGGTTGCTCGAAAGGCGAGGCAACGAGATTGACGCGCAGGCCCAGTCCGTTGACCAGCTTGGTTGCAGCAGCATCCTCGGCGATCTCGGCGGCCAGCGCGCGGATACCGCCACTGGTATCGAGCATCGGCTTGTTCCACAGCATGCTCTTGCCTTGGGCAAAGCCGAGACCGAGCGCCTCGCCGGCATATTGCCAGCGCGCCTGCAGCGTGTTGAGGAACGCGCATTCGACCTCGGCCCAAAAGCCATGCGGCCGAGAGCCGATCGGCGTCGAGCAGATAAGCCCGGTATTGGTCCGCCAGGCCGCCATCAGGTGCTGGACGTAATCCCTTGGCATCAGCACGTTGGAATCCGCCAGAATAACCCAATGATAGCGCGCCGCTTCCCAGCCCTTGACGCAGTTGTTGAGCTTCGGGTTGCTGCTGACGCGGTCGTCGCCGATCAGCAGCCGGGCCGGCACGTTGGGAAACAGGACGATCGCCCTGTTTATCAGTTTGACGACGGGATCGTCGGCGTCAGCGACGCAGAAGATCAGTTCGTAGCGCGGCCAGTCGAGCGAGAAGGCTCGCTGCAGCGTCTCTTGTGTGAACGGCTCCACGCCGCGCGACGGCACGACGATCGACACCGGCGGCTGCTCGTTGGACGGCGGAGGGATGAGACGGCGCGCTTTCAGCTTCGACGATGCAAGCAGGATGCTGGCGAGATTGGAAAGAAGCAAAGCGGAGGAAGCGAAGGCGGCTGTGAGAGCTGGTTCCATCGAGATCTGGTCACTCCGGAAAGGCCGCTCGCGGCTGCTTTGTCAGTCGACAGATGGGCCTTGAGTCGCCGGCAAGGTTTGCGCACACCAACATTGTCATGTGTCACTTAAATGACATTGTTTGTCGGCACCTGCGCTTTGAGGCTGGCAGGACATGCCGCTCTGCGCGTATCAAACCGCATGGCGCGACAAATGTTCCCTGCCGCGCAACCGGAGCAGCCCATGTACCGCGCCGTCACGCGCAACATCGAAGTGCAGGTCAGACCGTTCTACCTGGAGGACCGCTCGGACCCGGCGGAGAACCGCTATGTCTGGGGCTACCAGGTGACGATCGACAACCAGTCGGACGATTTCGTGCAGCTTATGGCGCGTTACTGGCACATCACCGACGGCAGCGGCCGGGTCGAGGAAGTGCGTGGCGCCGGCGTGGTCGGCGACCAGCCTGAGCTCAATCCCGGCGACAGCTATCAATACACGTCAGGCTGCCCGCTCTCGACGCCGTCCGGCTTCATGGTCGGCCACTACACCATGCGCAACAAAAAGGGCGAGACGTTCGACGTCGCTATTCCCGCGTTTTCGCTGGATCTGCCGGGGACGCGGCGGACGGTGAATTAGGGGTTTTCTCCCCATCTCTATACGGGGAGAAATGCCCGGCAGGGCAATGAGGCGCCGCGGACTCATGAGGTTATCTTCCACGCACATGACGTAGGCTATGCGCGGCCATTCACCAAAGTTCGCGCTGCCCCTCATCCGCCCTTCGGGCACCTTCTCCCCGTGAACGGGGAGAAGGAAGAGATGCTACTGAGCTGCAAACTCCGCCGGGTCGAAGTCGTACTGCTTCGAGCAGAACTCGCAGGCGACGTGGATGCCGCCATCTTCGGTGCTGTCCTTGATCTCCTGCGCGGAAAACCCCTCGAGGATGCCGCGTATCTTGTCCCTTGAGCAGGAACATTGGTCGGCGACCGGCACGCCGCCGAAGACGCGCACGCCATGTTCGTGGAACAGCCTGTAGAGCAGCCGCTCGGCGCCGATGGTCGGGTCGATCAGCTCGGTCGGCTCGATGGTGCCGAGCAGCGCCACCAGCTCGCGCCACGAATTGTCGGCCGGCTCCTGCGTCACGTCACGCGGATCGCCGTCGCCGCCCGAAATGTCGGGCACGCGCATGCGCTCGGGCGACTGCGGCAGGAACTGCGCCAGGATACCGCCGGCGCGCCACTGCTCGCGCGCACCGCCGGGGCCGGGCGTCAGCAGCTTGGCCACCGACAGCCTGAGGTCGGTCGGGATCTGCTCCGACTGGCGGAAATAGGTGCGCGCGGCGTCTTCCAGCGTCTCGCCGTCGAGCTGGACGATGCCCTGATAGCGCTGCGTGTGCGCGCCCTGGTCGATGGTCAGCGCCAAAACGCCGCTGCCCAGCAGCGTCTGCTGCGAGGTCTGGCCTGCGGCCACCAGGGCCTCCAGCCGGTCGGCGTCGAAACGCGCATAGGCGCGCAATGACGAAGGCGTGGAGAAATCCGCGACCAGCATGTCGACCGGCCCGTCGGTGCGGGTCTGCAGGATGAACTTGCCTTCGAATTTGAGCGAGGTGCCGAGCAGCACCGTCAGCACACAGGCTTCCGCGAGCAGGCGGGCGACCGGCTCGGGATAGTCGTGACGGTTGAGGATGGCGTCGAGCATCGGCCCGAGTTGCACGGTGCGGCCGCGCACGTCGAGCGGGCCGACCTCGAAGGGTACGACATGATCGTCGCCGGCATAGCCGAACTCGCCGAGTTTGGGGTGATGTTCAGTCACTTGATGCGTTTCCAACATGACAAAGCTCCAGGGCGCGGCCATGCGGCCCGGAGGGGTGCATGCGTCCAAACGCGCTTGATTTGCGTGATGCGGCGCAAATAGGCATCACGCCGCCCCGGATCAAGCGCTTGGAGATCAAGCGCCTGGAGATCAAGCGCCCAGACACCAGGCCAAAACCGCCTTCTGGGCGTGAAGCCGGTTCTCGGCTTCGTCGAAGACCACCGAATGCGGACCGTCGATGACCTCGTCGGTCACTTCCTCGCCGCGGTGCGCCGGCAGGCAGTGCATGAACAGGGCGTCGGGCTTGGCCCTGGCCATCAGCGCCGCATTGACCTGATAGGGCGAGAAGACATTATGGCCGCGGGCGCGGTGTTCCTGGCCCATCGACACCCAGCAGTCGGTGACGATGCAGTCGGCCTGGTCGACGGCCTCTTCGGGCGAGCGGGTGAAGTGCAGCTTGCCGCCATTGGTCTTCGACCAGTCGATGTGCTTCTGCGCCGGCTCGCTGCCTTCCGGCACTGCGACGTTCAGGTTGAAGCGGAACCGCGCCGAGGCCTCGAGCAGCGAATGCAGCACGTTGTTGCCGTCGCCGGTCCAGGCGATGGTCTTGCCGGCAACCGGACCGCGATGCTCCTCGAAGGTCATGATGTCGGCCATCAGCTGACAGGGATGGGTGTCGTCGGTCAGCCCGTTGATGACCGGAATCGTGGCATTCTCGGTCAGCTCGAGCAGCCGCTCATGCGACGTGGTGCGGATCATGATGGCGTCGACATAGCGCGACAGCACCTTGGCGGTGTCGGCAATGGTCTCGGAGCGGCCGAGCTGCATTTCGGTGCCGGTCAGCATGATGGTCTCGCCGCCGAGCTGTCGCATGCCAACGTCGAAGGACACGCGCGTGCGCGTCGACGGCTTGTCGAAGATCATGGCCAGCACCTTGCCTTCGAGCGGTTTGGTCCGTTCGCCGGCCTTGAGGCGCGCCTTGCGCACCACCGCATCGTCCAGCATCAGGCGCAGATCGCCTTCGGAAACGGCGGAAAGATCGGTGAAATGGCGAAGGCTCATCGGGAATGGTTCTCGGGATTACTTCGCGGCGGCCGCGGCGATGGCGTCGGTCAGGCCCTTGGCGCCGGCGCGGATGCGATCGAGCGCTTCGCCAATCTCGGCGTCGGTGACGGTCAGCGGCGGCAGCAGACGAATGACGTTGTCGCCGGCCGGCACCGCCAGCAGATGCTGGTCGCGCAGCGCCATGTTGACCTTGGTGTTGGGCATGGCGCATTTCAGGCCAAGCATCAGGCCGCTGCCCCTGATGCCTTCGATGACATCGGGAAATTCGTCGGCGACCGCCGCCAGGCCCTGCTTCATCAGCAATGCCTTGCGCTGGACGTCTTCGAGGAAGCCGTCTTCCAGCACGACGTCGAGCACAGCGTTGCCGACCGCCATGGCCAGCGGATTGCCGCCGAAAGTGGTGCCATGCACGCCTGCCGTCATGCCGACGACAGCGTCGTCGGTGGCGAGGCACGCGCCCATCGGAAAGCCGCCGCCAATGCCCTTGGCAATCGCCATGATGTCGGGCGTCACGCCGGTCCATTCATGCGCGAACAGCTTTCCGGTGCGACCGATACCGCACTGGACCTCATCGAAGATCAGCAGCAGGCCATGCTGGTCGCAGAGCTGCCGCAGCCGCTTCAAGGATTGCGTCGGCACCGGGCGGATGCCGCCCTCGCCCTGTACCGGTTCGATCAGGATCGCGGCGGTCTCTGGTGTGATCGCCTTCTCGGCGGCGTCGATGTCGTCGAAGCCGACCTGGTCGAAGCCTTCGACCTTGGGGCCGAAGCCTTCGAGATATTTGTACTGGCCGCCGGCGGCGATGGTCGCCAGCGTGCGGCCGTGGAAGGCGCCTTCGAAGGTAATGACCCGGAAGCGCTCGGGATGGCCCTTGACGAACTGGTAGCGCCGCGCCGTCTTGATCGCGCATTCGAGCGCCTCGGCGCCGGAATTGGTGAAGAACACCTTGTCGGCGAAGGTGGCGTCAGCCAGCCGCTCGCCGAGCCGGGCCTGCCCCGGGATCTCGTAGAGATTGGAGACGTGCCAGAGCTTGGCCGCCTGTTCGGTCAGCGCCGAGACCAGATGCGGATGGCTGTGGCCCAACGAATTGACCGCGATGCCGCCAGCGAAATCGAGATATCGCTCGCCCTTGTCGGTAACCAGCCAGGTGCCTTCGCCATGGTCGAAGGCCAAAGGGGCGCGGGCAAAGGTCTCGTAAAGCGCCGAACCGCTCATTATATGCGTCTCCGGTACCGGAAAAATCAAAAAAGCCGCCAAAGCGGCGGCCTTTGCGGCTTATCGTGTTTTTCGGCCATGAAGTCAACGAAAACGTCGTGCAGAGGCGCGCGGCAAGCTCCCGACGAGACGCTGGCTCATAAGCGACCGGGCAAGTTGGGGAAAACCTAAAAAACCGATTCGTGTTGCACCTGGGACTCTTGTCACCGAGTCAACACATGAGGTAATTGTAGTCGGGAAATAACTAGATTTCGTGCGGCGGACCTAATCACCTAATATATGTGGTGTCTGCCCCGGCAAAGATTGCCGGGTCGGGAACGGATTCCGGCTGCCGCACACTTAGCAGGAGCGCGGTCTCATGAACTGGACTGACGAGCGGGTCGAACTTCTCAGGAAACTGTGGTCGGAGGGCTTGAGCGCAAGCCAGATCGCCGCCCAACTCGGCGGGGTCAGCCGCAACGCGGTCATCGGCAAGGTGCACCGGCTGAAGCTGTCGGGCCGCGGACGCTCGACCGCGACGCCGGCGCGTCAGAAGAAGACAACGCAGGGATCTTCGATCCAGAAATCGGTGCCGCGCGCCGCAACCGCGCAGCGCCATGTCACGACTTCGATCGGGGCGAACGCGCTGCAGGCGCAGTTCGACGCCGAGCCAGTGGCGCGCCACTACATCCGCCCGGTCGAAAACGTCGTCGTGCCGATCTCGCGGCATCTGCAGCTCACCGATCTCACCGAGCGCACCTGCAAATGGCCGAATGGCGATCCGCTGTCGGAAGACTTCAACTTCTGCGGCAACGAGGCGGCTGAAACCGGACCTTACTGCAAGTACCACGCAAGGGTGGCGTTCCAGCCGGCTTCAGAGCGGCGCAGGAGCCGGTAGTTAGGAATAGGGATTGGGGACTGGGCAGTAGGGAATGGGGTAGCGCTCGTGAGGCGCTACCTTATTCTGCCTACTGCCTACTGCCTACTGCCTACTGCCTACTGCCTACTGCCTACTGCCTACTACTGCCTACTGCCTACCATCACAGCCACCCACTCTTCCGAAATCGCCAATACAAAAACGAGCAGATCAGCGCGATCGAGACCAATACGACGGGATAGCCGTATTGCATCTTCAGTTCCGGCATGTCGTCGAAATTCATGCCGTAAATGCCGGCGAGCGCCGTCGGCACCGCCAGGATCGCCGCCCATGAGGCCAGCTTCTTGGTGTTCGCGGTTTCCTGGCTCTGGCCGACCAGCAGGCTGGCTTCGAAAGCGAACGCCAGAACCTCGCGCAGGCTGTCGATCTTTTCCTGCACGGTGCGGATATGGTCGGTGACATCGCGAAACAGCGGATGCATTGCGGTATGGATCTGCGGCAGTTCGGCGCTGGTCAGCCGGCGGCAGACCTCGACCAGCGGCAGCGCCGCATTGCGCAGGCGCAACAGATCGCGGCGCAGCATATAGAGCCGCTCGATGTCGGGACCGGTCATCGGCTTCAGCAGCACCCTGTCCTCGATCGCCTCGACCTCGTCCTCGATCTGCTCTAGCACCGGCATGTAGTTGTCGACGATGAAGTCGAGGATGGCGTAGAGGACGAAATCCTCGCCCTTGGCCAGTGAGTGCGGACAGCTTTCCCAGTGCTGGCGCACGGCGGCGTATGAGGTCGAGGGACCATGCCTGACGCTGACGATATAGCCTGAGCCGACGAACAGATGCGTCTCGCCGAAGGTGACGCGTCCGTCGATCAGCTGTGCAGTGCGGGCAACGATGAACAGCGCATCGCCATATTGCTCGATCTTCGGCCGCTGGTGCGGATGTTCGGCGTCTTCAATCGCCAGCTCATGCAAATGGAATTGCGCCTTGACGCGCAGCAGAAGCTCGCGGTCGGGTTCGAGCAGCCCGATCCAGACGACATGGCCCGACTTCTTGGCCCATTCGCCGGCTTCTTCGATCGGAATGTCGGCGATGCGCTTGCCGGCGGTGTAGACGCTCGACGCAATGATGCCGGACGATGCCGGCGCCGGCTTGAACTCTCGGACATATTCCATCGCAGCCTCCTGAGCGCCTGGCCTTGGCCAGGAACCGAGACGCTAACATCCAGGTAGTTTAGCGCAATATGATTAAGCGTTCGAGGGGAGCGCGATCACTTCACTGGCAGCGCCGGAAGGGCAACCTTGTCGGTCTTGTCGCCCTTTGGACGCTCGGCCGGCAACTGCTCGCCGGTGACGATGTAGTAGATCGTCTCGGCAATGTTGGTGGCGTGGTCGCCGATGCGCTCGATGTTCTTGGCGCAAAACAGCAGATGCGTGCACGGCGTGATGTTGCGCGGATCTTCCATCATGTAGGTCAAAAGCTCGCGAAACAGCGAGGTGTACATGGCGTCGATCTGGTCGTCGCGGTCGCGAACGAAGCCTATTTTCTCGACCGAGCGCGAGGCATAGACGTCGAGCACTTCCTTGAGCTGGGTCAAAGCGAGTTCGGCAAGCGCCTCGAGGCCGCGAAACAGGCTGGTCGGCTGGCGGCCGTCAATGACGCTGACCACACGCTTGGCGACGTTCTTGGCGAGGTCGCCGACCCGTTCGAGGTCGGCCGAAATGCGGATGGCGCCGACGATCTCACGCAGATCCGTCGCCATGGGCTGGCGCTTGGCGATGATGACGATGGCTTTGTCGTCGATTTCGCGCTGGCCATCGTCAAGCACGATGTCGTCACGAATGACCTTCTGGGCGAGGCCGGGATCGGCATTGACCAGCGCCTGGATCGCCTGCTCGACCATGCGCTCGGCATGGCCGCCCATCGCAGCGATGCGCTTCGCCAGGTATTTCAGCTCTTCGTCATAGGCGCTGACAATGTGTACGGACTGCATGGGCGAAATGCCTTCCTTAAATCTTTGGCCTTTTGAGTCGTTTCCTCGACCCCTGTGCTGATACGCTAGCCGGATGACAGAAAGAAGAAACAGGCAGTTAGCAGATAGTACCGCCTCAGCCTGCCGGCAAATGGACCGTGAACGCCGCGCCCTTGCCAACCTCCGACTTGATCGAAAGCCGGGCGTTGTGGCGCGTCAGAATATGCTTGACGATGGACAGGCCAAGACCGGTGCCTTTCTGCGTGCGGCTGCTCTCCACGTCGACGCGATAGAAGCGCTCGGTAATGCGCGGTATGTGCTCTTCCGGGATGCCCGGGCCGTAGTCCCTGATGGTTACATCGATGCCCGGTTCCGGGCCGGCCTCGCCCCGCGCGATCGACACCGTGACGCGTCCGCCAGGCTGGCCGTATTTGCAGGCGTTTTCCAAGAGATTCTCGAACACCTGGAACAGCTCGTCGCGGTCTCCGGGCACGTCGAGCGGCCCCTCGGCGTAGTCGCGTTCGATGACGACGCCGTTCTCGCTGGCGAGCGGGCCTAGTGAATCGATGACGCTGTCGATGGTCTGGCGCAGATCGACCTCGGTTCCCGGCCTCAGGTAAGGCTTCATTTCAAGCCGCGACAGCGACAGGAGATCGTCGATCAGGCGCGCCATGCGGCCGGTCTGGTTCTGCATGATCTGCAGGAACTGCTCGCGGGCCGCCGGATCGTTGCGGGCCGGGCCGCGCAACGTCTCGATGAAGCCCGAGATCGAAGCAAGCGGGGTGCGCAGCTCGTGGCTGGCATTGGCTATGAAGTCAGCGCGCATGCGATCGATGCGGCGCGTCTCGCTCTGGTCCTTGAACACCAGCACATAGAGATCTGTGGCGTGGCCGACCGAGGATGCGCTGACCCGGTAGGCGCGTTCCACCGGCAGCTTCTCGGTGTAGTCGACGGCATCGGAGGCGGCGGTTCCCGACAGTACGCCGTCCAGCAATGCCTGCATTTCCGGGGCGCGGAATTTCAGCGACAGCGACAGGCCGGGCGCGATGCCGCCAAAGGCGGCATAGGCGGCGGCATTGGCGTGGACGATGGTGGCGGTGCGGTCGAAGATGATCAGCGGATCGGCAACGGCAGCCGCAAGATATTCGCCGGAAAGCCGCTGCAGCCCGCTCGCCTCGACCGTGGTAATGGTCTCCGCAGACCGGCTGGCGCCACCGGTTGGCAGAAGCGCGGCGGCCAGCAGCACCGTCAACGCAGCCAGGACGACATAGGCGGAGATACCGGCAAACCCATAAACGGCCATGATGGCGATCGCACCGGCGGCAAGCAGCCATCGGCTGTTCCACAGCCGGCCGGCGACGGCCTGCCCCGTGGTTGTCCGCTCTGCGCCGGTGTCAGCCATTCGTGCTTTCCGTGCTTCTGCGCCGGTCCCGCCGAAACTTCCGCTGGACCGGGTTTGAGGCCCCCCATAGCATGAGTCCGCAAGCTGGAAAGGTTCGTCTCGATGAAAAAAGCCAAGGAAAGTCCCGCCGCAGAGCCGGCAAAGGGGCCGCTGAAGATCAAGGTGGACGGCAAGGAGCAGGAGTTCGACATCGAAAACCCCGAGCTTCCCAGCTGGATCGAGGACCACAAACTGACCGCAGGCGACTACCCCTACGACAAGAAAATGAAGAGCGAGGAGTATGACGAGACGCTGGAGCGGCTGCAGATCGAACTGGTCAAGGCGCAGGCCTGGCTGCAGGCGACCGGCAGCAGAGTGATGTCGCTGTTCGAGGGGCGCGATGCCGCCGGCAAGGGCGGCACCATATCGGTGCTGCGCCAGTATCTCAATCCTCGAACCGCGCGCAACGTGGCGCTGACCAAGCCGACCCCAACCGAAGTCGGGCAATGGTACTACCAGCGCTACGTCGCCCATTTCCCGACATCGGGCGAATTCGTCACCTTCGACCGGTCCTGGTACAACCGCGGCGGCGTCGAGCCGGTGATGGGCTTCTGCACACCGGAACAGCATGCAAAATTCCTCGACGAGACGCCGCATTTCGAGCGGATGATCTCAAATGAGGGCATCTATTTCTTCAAATTCTGGCTCAACATCGGCCGCGAGACCCAGCTCGAACGGTTTCACGACCGCCGCTGGTCGCCGCTGAAGAACTGGAAGTTCTCGCCGATCGATATTGCCGGCATCACCAAATGGGACGACTACACCAAGGCGCGCGACCAGATGGTCGAGCGCACGCACAAGCAGTTCGCGCCCTGGATCATCGTGCGGGCCAATGACAAGCGACGCTCGCGGCTGGCCGTCATGCGGCGCATCCTGTTGTCACTGCCCTATGATGGGCGCGATCTCGACGCCATCGGCAAGGAAGACAAAAAGATCGTCGGCGAAGGGCCGTCGTTTCTCGAGAAGTAGAGACTGGCCTCGATAGGCAGAGGCTGAAATTACAGAGCCCACCCCCACACGGAGGTGGGCTCTGTGGCCATTGTCTAAAGCGCATCGCATTTGAACGGATTCACGCGACGCGCTTTAGGTCTTTGTTTCATGCATGTCGTTCTCTCAAAACCGGGGCCACTTTGAGCGACATGCATTAAAGCGCGTCGGGTGAAGACAGTCTCACGACGCCTGCCGCATGCCGAGCATGTGGGGGGTGCCCCTGGCCAACACCGGGGCGTGATGGTTGCGGCGCGAACGCACGACATCCAGCGTATGCTCGTTGAAGGTCAGCAGTGTGGCGACGACCTGCTGGTTGCCATAGGTGCGCTGGTAACCGAGCGGCGTCGCCAGGAAGTGCAACTGCAGCGTCCGCAGCACCCACACCGGCTCGACCTCGATAATGACCTGATCGACATTGCGAGCAAGGCCCCATTCGACGAAGCCGGCGATCAGTTCGGTGCCGACCGTAGACACGCCGCGCTTACCATCGCGAAAGCCTGGCGCCACCGCGTAACGGGTTAGCTCCCAGACATTCGGTCCCGAAGGGCGCTTTCCCTCGCAGAGTTCCGGCATCACATCGCTAAGGAGATGCGGCCGTGTGGTCGGCAGCATCCGATGATAGCCTGCAAGCTCGCCATTGCGTATGACAAGGTGGTGTTCGGCCTCATCATGGTCGAATTGATCGATTTCGAGGCCGTCCGGGCGATCGAGATCGGTCCACCGCATCTCATCGACGAAGACCTTGTAACGCAGGCGATGGACGGCCTCCCATAGGTCGGGACGTTCCATCAGTTGTTGAGTGGTAAGGGAAAATAGCATTAGCCGTCTCCTGGGCTTAAGAGGAAGATACGGCCGGGCTTTCCCGAAAAAATTGCGCGAAGGTGTTGGCAAGGATTTCCAGGCTGCCACAGCCGACATGGCTAATATAGCTGCGCCTAAACGCCTCCGCGATGGCGTGCACCCTGTTGGCGGCGCCGAGTCTGCTTTTGGCGTTAAGAAAGCATTAGCCGTCTCAAGAGGACGACAGGGGCCGGTCTTTTCTGAAGATATGACGCCAACAATGCGGCCATAAATTTCGGGCCGCCAGAACCGGCCTAGCTGATATAGCCGTGCCTGACTGCTTCGGCGACTGCCTGCACACGGTTGGCGGCGCCTAGTTTGCTCTTGGCGTTGAGAAGGTGTTTCTCAGAGGTATGCTCCGAGATGCCGAGGATCTGCGAAATCTCCCACTCGGATTTTCCGACCGCCGCCCATTGCAGGCATTCGCGCTCGCGCGGCGTCAATTCAATGTGATCGATAGATTTGCCGGCCGTCGTTTGAAGCTGCATGGCGCGGCCGATGGCATAGGTGGAGGCCAGCGAGACCATTGCGAATTCGGCTTCGGACAGTTCGACCGCCTCACCGCCCAGCGAGACCAGCGCGATCTGGCCTTCGAGCGTGATCAGCGGGAAGGCGAGGCCGTCACGCAGCTTGAACTGGCGGGCGTCGCGCATTACCTCGGCGCTGCTCTTGTCGGCGGGCATGCTTTGAACGGCATCGCGCCATTGGAATGGCGCCCGAAACTGCTTCAAATGGCTGACGACCGGATCGTGGTCGACGTAGTTGCGCGATAAGTAACGCTCCAGCCATTCGCTAGGCCAATCGCAGAGCAGCACATGGTCCTTCGTCTGGCTGCTTGGTGTACCGGGCTGCGGCACCGTTGCGGCTATCAGGGCCGTCAATCCGAAATTCGAGGTGACACTAAGTAGCTGCTCGCACACCGCAGCCGACGTGTCGGCACGCTGCACCCGGTCAATATATTCAAGTGTCCGGTCAAAATAACCCATCGCAACATCTACCCCATGTTGCCTACCGCTCTTGAGACCGATGCTACGTGCCTGCCCCGCACTTAGCCATCAACCCCGGATTGCAAAGCCACATCCTTAGCTTTTCTAACGCCAGCGACCGCCAACCCCGGGCCGACTCTGTGCGGCTATTTGCAACCTCGCCAAAGCATAACCCGAAATTTGCCCTTTGAAATCAAAAACAATTGTGCCTGCGCCGTTTTCGTATCACAAGCCAACGGCCAAGACGGGCGGAGTTTTTTGTGACATCACGCTGGATAACCATCGCCTTGCTGTCGATGCTGATCGGAGTGCAGCCGTTTGCCGGCGCTGTGCGGGCAGCGGAACCGCAGGTGCCGGTGCTTTGGGATGCCAAGGAGCGGCTGCCGAAGCCGGACCTTGCGGCGCTGCCGAGGCTCAGGTTCCTCACCACAACCGATTTCCCGCCCTTCAATTTTCTCGACGGCACGGGCCGACTGTCCGGCTTCCACATCGACCTGGCGCGGGCGATTTGCGCCGAACTCGACATCGCCGACAAATGCCAGATCCAGGCGCTGCCCTGGGCCGAACTCGACGACGCGTTGCAGAAGGGCGAAGGCGAGGCGATCATCGCCGGCATCGCCGCAACGCCGGAGACGCGGGCGAAGTACAGCTTTTCGCGCTCCTATCTACAGTTTCCGGCGCGCTTCATCATGCCGAAGACCAAGGCCTTCGCCGAGCCGATCCTCGACAAATTGCGCTCGAAGCGGGTCGGCGTGCTGGCCGGCTCGGCGCATGAAAAGATGCTGCGCGATTATTTCGGCACCGTGCAGATCATCCGCTTTCAACGGCCGGAAGACCTCTACAGCGACTTGAAGAGCGCCAAGATCGATGCCGCCTTCGGCGACGGCATGCGCTTTTCCTTCTGGCTGGGCGGCACGGACGCCGCCGGTTGCTGCCGCTTCGCCGGTGGACCCTACCTGGCGCCGGAATATCTGGGGTCCGGCATGACCATTGCCACCCGGGCCAGCGACCCAGCGCTGGCCGCAGCCATGGACTACGCGCTGCAGGAGATATCGGTGAAAGGCACCTTCGCCGAATTCTACCTGCGCTATTTCCCGGTCAGCTTTTTCTGATCCGGTCCCGGTCAGCTTCCTCTAGGGGCTGGATCAGGTCAGCGTGCGCAGGCGGGCCTTCGCCCCGCGCGCGATGGCTGCGGCGGTCAGCGTGTCGAGATCGAGCTCACGCCGGATCAACTGCAGCACCCGCAATTCCTCCATGCGCATTTCTAGATCGACGGCGGCAACCTCGAAGGCCGCGGCATAGGCGGTGTCGTGCAGCCGTTCGGGCAAAGTCTCGGCGACACGCTCGAGCACGCCTTCCAACCCATCCTTTTCATGCAGCATCTTCTGGCAGTCCTGCGCAATGGCGATCAGCCTGTCCTGCTTGAAATCCTCGAACACCGGCCAGCTGCGGACGACGTCGCCGATGCGCGCCAGTTCGATATCGGTCATGTCGCGATCGGAAGCCGAGGTGATGACCATCAGGTAGATCAGGGCTTCATGGGTGGACGGCAACGGCATTCAAAACTCCTTGATAGTGAGGGTCGAAGGTAGGGACGCCACGGCGCCGTCGCAACGAAAACGCCTGATATCGTTGACGCTCCGCCCTGTCGCGCCTAGAGACCCGGTTGAAAAATCTTACCAGCCGCGAAAGCCGGCCATGACTGGAACTTTGACATGACGGGATCAAACATCGCCGATCTCAACCCCGAAATGCTTGCGGCAGCCGCCGAAAGCAAGGCCTGGCCGTTCGAGGAAGCCAAAAAGATCATCGAGCGCTACAAGGGCGGCGACTTCCCGGAGATCGTCCTGTTCGAGACCGGCTACGGCCCGTCGGGCCTGCCGCATATCGGCACGTTCGGCGAGGTCGCGCGCACCTCGATGGTGCGCCATGCCTTTCACATGCTGACCGGGAACAAGGTCAATACCAAGCTGCTCTGCTTCTCCGACGATATGGACGGCATGCGCAAAATCCCCGACAATGTGCCGGATCGCGCAGCGCTCGAGCCCTATCTGCATATGCCGCTGTCGGCGGTGCCCAATCCGTTCGGCGGCGACTATCCGAGCTTTGGCGACCACAACAACGCGATGCTGTGCCGCTTCCTCGACACGTTCGGCTTCGACTACGAATTCGCCAGCGCCACGCAGTACTACAAGGCCGGCCGCTTCGATGCGATGCTGGTGCGCGCCGCCGAGCGCTATGAGCAGATCATGGCGGTGATGCTGCCGACGCTGGGGCCGGAGCGGCAGGCAACCTACAGCCCGTTCCTGCCGATCTCGCCGAAGAGCGGGCGCGTGCTCTACGTGCCGATGAAGCATGTCGACGCCAAGGCCGGCAACATCACCTTCGACGATGAGGGCACCGAGACCACGCTTTCGGTGACCGGCGGGAAGGTCAAGCTGCAGTGGAAGCCGGATTTCGGCATGCGCTGGGCAGCGCTCGGCGTCGATTTCGAAATGTTCGGCAAGGACCACCAGACGAACGCGGTGATCTACGACCGCATCTGCAACATTCTCGGCGGGCGCGCGCCCGAGCATTTCGTCTACGAGCTGTTCCTGGACGAGAACGGCCAGAAGATCTCGAAGTCGAAGGGCAACGGGCTGACCATCGACGAATGGCTGCGCTACGCGCCGACCGAAAGCCTCGGCCTCTATATGTATCAGCGGCCAAGGCAGGCGAAAAAGCTCTATTTCGACGTCATCCCACGCGCCGTCGACGAGTACTACACCTTCCTCAACGCCTATCCGCGCCAGGACTGGAAGGAGCGGCTGGGNCGGCTGGGCAATCCGGTCTGGCACATGCATGACGGCAAGCCGCCTTCCATCGACATGCCGGTGCCGTTCTCGCTGCTGCTCAACCTGGTCAGCGCCTCCAACGCGCAAAACAAGGATGTGCTGTGGGGCTTCATCTCGCGCCATGCATCTGGCGTGACGCCGGCGACGCATCCCGAACTCGACCAGCTGGTCGGTTTCGCCATCCGCTACTTCGACGATTTCGTGAAGCCGACGAAGACCTTCCGGCCGGCCGACGATGTCGAACGCGTGGCGCTGGAAGCGCTTGGCAACGCGCTTGCTGGCCTGCCGGCCGGCGCCGACGGCGAAGCGATCCAGAACGCTTCGCTCAACGTCGCGCGCAAGATCGAACGCTATCAGGACCATTCGAAGAAGAGCCCGGACGGCGGCCCTGGTGTCTCGGGCGCTTTCTTCCAGATGATCTACCAGGTGCTGATCGGCCAGGAACGCGGACCGCGCTTCGGTTCGTTCGCAGCCCTCTACGGCATCGCCGAAACCCGCGCGCTCATTGAGCGGGCGCTGGCTGGTCAGCTGGCGGCATAATTTCCGTCCCGGCCGGCGGCGTGTCTATCGCCGGGGCATCGAGGATCGGTTGCGACGCCGTCGGTGCCGCAACAGGCGTTGGCGCCGGTGGCAGGCCGCCAAGATCGGGCGCGGCGCCGAAGACGCCCTTCTTGGCGGCGCGCGCCTTGTCGCCCGCTTCGACATAGGGGCCGCCTGCCGTGGCGCGCGCCCAGCCGTTTTCGACCAGCCACTGGCCGACATCCAGCTTGCCGATGCGGCATTCGGCGGCGATCAACGCACGGTCGGCCTCCGGCGGCACCTTGCAGGCAACGGCCCGGCCGCGCAGGAAAGACCGGAACGCGGTGCGCGCCCTGATACCGCAAGCCCAGGACTTGCCGCCCTCGGTGCAGGTCTCGTCTTGCCTGACGATGTCGATGCCGGAGACCGTCACGGAATAACCATTGGCTTCGATCAGGCCGGCGGCGGCCGCGACCGGCTGGAACAGTTTTGTTCCTCCCCAGTCGTCGACCGCTCTGCGCCCACGCGGCTTGGGCGGTCCGGCCAGCGCCAGGTCGCTCAGCGGCGCGCGTGGCTCGACCCGTTCAAGTTCTTCTGCCGGCAGCGGCGGCGGAGCGATGGCCTCGGGATCGATCGCCCTCGAATGCACCGGAGGCGAGTGCATCGGAGGCTTGACGGGCTGGACCTCGGGGATCGCCGACGTCGCCGGCTCCTCGGGCACGGCCTCGGTGTCCGGGTCGATCTGGTCGACAGTAATGGCGGGGCCGTCGCGATGCAGCGCGCGACCGCCGGCGACGACAATGGCGACCATCACCGGGATCGCCAGGAGGGCTATGAGGATTTGAAGCAGACGCACCGCGAGACCTACTGGCTTGCCCAGACGATCCGCGCCACCCATTCGACATCGCGCATCGCGATGTCGCGGTCCGGATGGTCGGGGTTGAGCGAAATCAGCACGATCGATTTCGTCGTCTGGCGGTCGAGCACCTTGGCCATGACTTCGCCGGCATTGGTCTTGACGACGACGCGGTCGCCCTTGCGGGTAGCGGCGCCCGGCTCGACGATCAGCACATCGCCATTGCGGTAGAGCGGCAGCATGGAATCGCCCTGCACCTTCAACGCATAGGAGGTTTCGGTCGCCCGTGCCGGAAGCTCGACAAGGTCCCAGCCCTGGCCTGAGGGATAGCCGGCATCATCGAAGAAGCCGCCGGCGCCGGCCTGGGCGAAGCCGAGCAGCGGCACCGCTGAACGCTGCGGGGCTAACGAGCCCGAAGCTGTCTTGGCGCGGCCTTCGACCAGTCCGGTGAATTCGTCGAGCGAAGCGCCTGTCGCCTCGATGATCTTGGCCAGCGATTCGGTCGAGGGCCAGCGCGGTCGCCCATCCGAGGACAGCCGCTTCGATTTGTTGAAAGCGGTGGAGTCCAGACCGGCTCGCCGGGCCAGGCCGGAGGCCGACAACGAATAGCGCTCGGCGAGAGCGTCGATGGCTGCCCAAACTCGGTCATGCGAGAGCAATTCGCTCTCCTCAAAACAGGAAAAAATACCTTTTCCTTCTAACGCGCGGTTATCCGATTGTCCACCGGCGCGCGGCCCGATCTCTCAAAAAGCTGCGTGCGGCGAAGTCGTCATGGATGCCTCAAACTGCCTTGGGCAGGCTGCGCAATCCCTGGTGGGAGGTCATGCAACCCCGCTCGGCCTCGGTCGGCGGTCGCGGTTGAACGGAGCGGGCAAGCGTCCTATTGGACGCGCCAAGGACGCTGTAGCATTTTGATTTGGCGCATGACCCCGAAAATCGATTCCGATTTTCGGGGTCATGCGCGAGGTCAGCGAGCATCATGTAGCGGGCGTTGTTGAGATGGAGGTTGAAGTCGATGTCGGTCGGCAGGCAGCGAAAAGCCAGTCGGCTTTCGCTGCCGACTTTGTAAGGCCACGGCGCCTTGCCGTGGCCATCATGCGCGCAAGGCGCCCCCAGACGTACATGGGGCGCTAGCTCAAGCGGCCTTCTGCACCTCGCCTTTCGCATAGGGATCGAAGCGCTGGTAGAAGGTCTCGCCCTTCTCCGCCAGGTCGAGCAGCAGCTTGGGCGCCTTGAACTCGGCGCCGTATTTCTTCTGCAGGCCCTTGGCTATTCTGACGAACTCCCCGGCGCCGATGCCGTCGATATAGGACAGCGCGCCGCCGGTGAATGGCGCGAAACCAAAGGCGAGGATCGAGCCGACATCGGCCTCGCGCGGATCGGTGACGATGCCCTCTTCCATCACCCGCGCGGCTTCCAGCGCAATGGTTACCAGCAGGCGCTGCTGCAGTTCCTCATAGTCGACCTTCTCGGCCTCCAGCTGCGGATAGAGATCCTTCAGGCCCGGCCACAGCTTCTTCCTGGCGGGCTTGGCGGGATAGTCGTAAAAACCCTTGCCGTTCTTGCGGCCGAAGCGGCCATGGGTGTCGACCAGCGTGTTGATCAACGCCATCTGCCTGGGGTCGACGGCCTTGTCGCCGAGGTCCCTGATGGTCTGCTTCATGATCTTCTGAGCAAGGTCGATCGCCGTCTCGTCGGTCAGCGCCAGCGGGCCGACCGGCATGCCGGCGGCCTTGGCGGCATTCTCGATCATCGGCGCCGGAACGCCTTCGATCAGCATCTTGTAGGCTTCCGACATGTAGCGCAGCACGCAGCGGTTGACGTAGAAGCCGCGCGTGTCGTTGACGACGATCGGCGTCTTCTTGATGGCGCGCACGAAATCGATCGCGGTGGCCAGCGCCTTGTCGCCGGTCTTCTTGCCCAAAATGATCTCGACCAGCATCATCTTGTCGACCGGCGAGAAGAAGTGGATGCCGACGAAATTCTTCGGCCGCGCCGAATTCTTGGCCAGCGCGGTGATCGGGATGGTCGAAGTGTTGGAGGCGAAGACCGCTGACGATTTCAGCACGGCTTCGGCCTGCTCGGTGGCAGCCTTCTTGACGGCCGAATCCTCGAACACCGCCTCGACCACCAGATCGCAGCCGGCGAGATCGGCATAGTCGGCCGTCGGCGTGATCAGCGACAGAAGTCTGTCCTTCTCCTCGGGCTTGGCGCGGCCCTTCTTGACCTGATCGGAGATCAGGCTGTCGGAATGCGCCTTGCCCTTTTCGGCCGACGCCATGTCGCGGTCGAGCAGGACGACCGGGATGCCGGCCTTGGCGGTGACAAAGGCGATGCCGGCACCCATGAAGCCGGCGCCGAGAATACCGATCTTCTTGAACTTGGTCTCCGGCACGCCGGCCGGACGGCGGGCGCCCTTGTTGAGCTCCTGCAGCGAGACGAACAGCGAGCGGATCATCGCTGCTGCTTCCTTCGACTGCATGATTTCGGTGAAATAGCGCTGTTCGATCCGCAGACCGGTGTCGAACGGCACCAGCAGGCCTTCATAGACGCATTTCAGGATCGCCGCGGCGGCCGGATAATTGCCGTAGGTCTCGCGGCGCAGGATGGCGATGGCCGGCGGCCACAGATTGAAGCCGGCCGGCGTATAGATTTGGCCGCCAGGCAGCTTGAAGCCCTTCTCGTCCCAGGGTTGGACGGCTTTCAGGCCGTTCCTGATCATCGCCTTGGCGGTCTCGATCAGCTTGCCGGGTTCGGCGATCTCGTGGATCAGCCCCATCGCCTTGGCTTTCTGCGGCGACAGCGTCTGGCCGGTGGTCAGCATCTGCAACGCCTGCTGCTGGTCGGTCAGGCGCGGCACGCGTTGGGTGCCACCGGCGCCGGGGAAGATGCCGACCTTGACTTCCGGCAAGGCCATCTTGACCTTTTCGGAGTCAGCGGCAACGCGGCCATGACAGGCCAGCGACAGCTCGAACGCGCCGCCCATGCAGGTACCGTTGATCGCCGAGACCCAAGGTTTGCCCGACGTTTCGAGCTTGCGCCACAAGCCACCCATGCGGCCGGCATTGTCGAACAAAAGCTGTGCCGCCTTCTCCGGGTCCTTGGTCTTCTCCTTGGCAAATACGGCCAGCATCTTCTGCAGCATGGTCAGGTCGGCGCCGCCGGAGAAGCTGTCCTTTCCCGAGGTGATCACCGCGCCCTTGATGGCGGCGTCGGCCACCACCTGGTCGATGATCTTGTCGAGCTCGTTCATCACCTCTTCGGTGAAGACGTTCATCGAGCGGTCCGGCATGTTCCAGGTGACCAGCGCGATGCCGTCTGCGTCGGTGTCGACCGTGAAGTTTGTGTAAGTCATGTCTCTCTCCTTCCGGCCGAAATCAGACGCGTTCGATGATCGTTGCGGTGCCCATGCCGGCGCCGATGCAGAGCGTCACCAAAGCGGTGTTCAAATCGCGGCGCTCGAGCTCGTCCAGCACCGTGCCCAGGATCATCGCGCCGGTGGCACCGAGCGGATGGCCCATGGCGATGGCGCCGCCATTAACGTTGATCTTGTCGTGCGGGATGTCGAAGGCCTGCATGTAGCGCAGCACCACCGAGGCGAAGGCCTCGTTAAGCTCGAACAGGTCGATATCCGACAGCTTCATCTTGGCGCGCTTCAACAGCTTTTCGGTGACATCGACCGGGCCGGTCAGCATCAGCACCGGCTCGGAACCGATATTCGCGAAGGCGCGGATACGCGCGCGTGGCTTCAAGCCCATCGTTTTGCCGGCCTTCTTGGAGCCGAGCAGCACTGCGGCGGCACCGTCGACGATGCCCGACGAATTGCCGGCATGGTGGACGTGATTGACCTCTTCGACTTCCGGATGCTTCTGCACGGCGACCGCGTCGAAGCCGCCCATTTCGCCAGGCATGACGAAGGACGGGTTGAGCGAGGCCAGCGACTGCATGTCGGTCGACGGCCGCATATGCTCGTCATGATCGAGGATGGTGAGGCCGTTCTGGTCCTTGATCGGTATGACGGAGTTCTTGAAACGGCCATCGGCCCAGGCCTTGCCGGCGCGCTTCTGGCTCTCGACCGCATAGGCATCGACGTCGTCGCGCGAAAAACCATATTTGGTGGCGATCAAATCGGCCGATATGCCTTGCGGCACGAACCAGCCGGGCAGGCCGACGGACGGGTCCATGAACCAGGCGCCGCCCGAGGCGCCCATGCCGACGCGCGACATCGATTCCACGCCGCCTGCAATGACGATCTCGTCGGCGCCTTGAGCGATCTTGGCGGCGCCGAAATTGACGGCGTCGAGGCCTGAGGCGCAGAAGCGCGAGATCTGCATGCCCGGCGCCTTGTTGTCGTAGCCGGCCTCGAAGGCGGCGGCACGCGGAATGACGGAGCCGGCTTCGCCGACCGGATCGACGCACCCGAAGATGATGTCGTCGACGTTTGCAGTGTCGAGGCCGTTGCGGTCGCGCAACGCTTCAAGCGTCCTGGCCGCAAGCCGCACCGCCGGCACCTCGTGCAGCGAGCCATCCTTCTTGCCCTTGCCGCGCGGTGTGCGCACGGCGTCATAGACATAAGCTTCAGCCATTTGCTTGCTCCTTGCTTTGCCGACGTCGCTCTCAGAGAGAGCGGCCGATCAGCAATTTCATGATCTCGTTGGTGCCGCCGTAGATGCGCTGGACGCGGGCGTCGCGGAACATGCGGGCGATCGGATATTCATTCATGTAGCCATAGCCGCCATGCAATTGAAGGCATTCGTCGACGACTTTTCCCTGCAGGTCCGAGAGCCAGTATTTCGCCATCGACGCCGTCACCGGATCGAGGCCGCCATTGATGTGGCGGGTGACGCAATCATTGTAGAAGACCCGACCGATGGTCGCCTCGGTCTTCAGTTCGGCGAGCTTGAACTGGGTGTTCTGGAACTCGATGATCGCTTTGCCGAAGGCCTTGCGGTCCTTGACGTAGTCGATGGTCAGCGCCAGGGCGCGCTCGATCATGGCGATGGCGCCGGTGCCGATCTGCAGGCGCTCCTGCGGCAATTGCTGCATCAGCTGGATGAAGCCCTGTCCCTCTTCGTGGCCAAGCAGGTTCGAGGTCGGCACGCGCATATCATTGAAGAACAGCTCCGACGTGTCGTTGGCCTTCAGGCCGATCTTGTCGAGGTTGCGGCCGCGTTCGAAGCCTTCGGCCTCGTCGGCCTCGACGACGATCAGCGAGGTGCCCTTGGCGCCTTTGGCCGGATCGGTCTTGGTGACGACGATGATGAAATTGGCCAGTTGGCCATTGGTGATGAAGGTTTTCGAACCGTTGATCTTGTACTGGTTGCCGTCCTTCTCGGCGCGCGTCTTGACGCCTTGCAGGTCGGAGCCGGCGCCCGGCTCGGTCATGGCGATGGCGCCGATCAGTTCGCCGGTCGCCAGTTTCGGCAGCCATTTCTTCTTCTGCTCTTCCGAGCCGTAGTGAAGGATGTAAGGAGCAACGATCGCGTTGTGGAGACCGATGCCGAAACCGTCGACGCCGACGTGGCCGATCGCCTCGATGATGGCGCTCTCATGCGCGAAGGTGCCGCCGGAGCCGCCATATTCCTCCGGCATAGAGGCGCAGAGCAGGCCGGCGGAACCTGCCTTGCGCCAGCTCTCGCGGTCGACCATCTCGTTCTTCTCGAACTCGTCGTAGCGCGGCGCGATCTCTTCCGACATGAAGCGATGCGCCATGTCGTAGAGCNCCTCCCCCTTGAGGGGAGGGTGGCCGCGAAGCGGTCGGGTGGGGTCGCCGATGACGTGCTCGACCTTATCTTCGGAATTGACGCGGGTTTGGGGCATTGCGATCATCTCCTACCAAAGCGCCAACCAGCCGGCGCACTGCACGCAGGACCCCTCCCGGCCCTTCGGGCCACCCTCCCCTCAAGGGGGAGGGGGACGCTGGCCATTTCTAGAACGCTTCCGCAGGCAGCGCCATTAGCGTGTCCGCACCACTGGAAATGCGGGCCAGATGTGCCGACGTCTCGGGCATGATCCGCTCCATGAAGAAGCGCGCCGTCACCACCTTGTTGTCGTAGAACGACTGCGAACCATTGGCGCCGGTCTTGCGGAGCGCGGCCTTGGCCATCTGCGCCCACATGTAGCCCAGCGCCACCAGGCCGAAGAGATGCATGTAATCGGTCGACGCGGCGCCGGCATTGTCGGGCTTGGCCATGCCGTTCTGCACCAGCCACATGGTCGCCGCCTGCAGATCATTGAGGCCCTTCTTCAGCGCCTTCGTGAAAGGCGCCAGCTTCTCGTCGGCGCGGTTCTCCTCGCAGAACTCGCCGACGTCCTTGAAGAAGGCCTGCACGGCGCGGCCGCCATTCAGGCCAAGCTTGCGGCCGACGAGGTCGAGCGCCTGGATACCGTTGGCGCCTTCATAGATCATGGCGATGCGGGCATCGCGCACGAACTGGCTCATGCCGTGCTCTTCGATGTAGCCGTGGCCGCCGAACACCTGCTGCGCCATGACGGCATGGTCAAAACCCTTGTCGGTGAGCACGCCCTTGATCACCGGCGTCAGCAGGCCGGTATAGTCGTCGGCCGCCTGGCGATCCTTGTCGTCGGCGGAGCGGTGGGCGATGTCGGACTTGATCGCCGTCCACAGCGCCAGCGCGCGGCCGGCCTCGTTGAAGGCCCTCATGGTCATCAGCGAGCGGCGGATGTCGGGATGGACGATGATCGGGTCGGCTTGTCTGTCCGGCGCCTTGGCGCCCGACAGCGAGCGGCCCTGCAGCCGGTCCTTGGCGTAGGAGACCGCGTTCTGGTAAGCGATCTCGGACAGCGACAGGCCCTGCAGGCCGACGCCGAGGCGGGCTTCATTCATCATCGTGAACATCGCCTTCAGGCCGCCATTGGCCTCGCCGAGCAGCGTGCCTTCGGCCTCGTCATAATTCATGACGCAAGTCGAATTGCCGTGGATGCCCATCTTCTCCTCGATCGACCCGCAGGAGAGCGTGTTCTTCTCGCCCGGATTGCCCGAGGCATCGAGCTTCAGCTTTGGCACGATGAACAGCGAGATGCCCTTCACGCCTGCCGGCGCGCCTTCGATGCGGGCCAACACGAGATGAACGATGTTTTCCGACATGTCGTGCTCGCCGGCCGAGATGAAGATCTTCTGGCCGGATATCTTGTAGGTGCCGTTGCCGTTCGGCACCGCCTTGGTGCGCAGCAGACCGAGATCGGTGCCGCAATGCGGCTCGGTCAGGTTCATGGTGCCGGTCCAGGACCCCTCGACCAGCTTCGGAAGCCATGTCGCCTTCTGCTCGTCGGTGCCGTGGGTGATGATCGCCGCGATCGCGCCTTGCGTCAGGCCGGGATACATCATCAGCGCCATGTTGGCCGAAACCATGTATTCGGCAACCGCGGTGTGCACGGCATAGGGCAGCCCCTGGCCGCCGAACTCGACGGGCGCCGCCAGTCCCATCCAGCCGCCTTCGCGATACTGGTCGTAAGCTTCCTTGAAGCCCTTCGGCGTCGTCACCGAGCCGTCCTCATGGCGCACGCAGCCTTCCATGTCACCGACGCGGTTCAGAGGATGCATAACGTTTTCGGCGAGCTTGGCGCCTTCGGCGAGGATCGCCTCGACAACGTCGGGCGTCGCGTCGGCAAATCCGGGAAGGTTGGAGTAGCGCTGATAGCCCAGCACCTCGTTGAGCACGAACAGCGTGTCCTGGACCGGTGCCCTGTAGATCGGCATGTGTTTCCTCCACCATGCGGGTCTTGGCCGCGAGATCAGCCCCGAAACATGAGGTTGGGGCGGCATGCGGGCCAATGTTGAAAGCGGGATAGCAAAAATTGACGTTTGCGTAAACGTCAATTTAGTCGCCGCGACAAAATTTACTTATGCCAGCCTGTCGCACGAGCGGTGCAGGGCTTTGCGCAAAGCGAGGGTGGTCAAACAAAAAGAGCCACGCGGGCGGGCCGCGCGGCTCTTCCGTTCAAAGCTTTCGCCGGGAGCTGCGGAGCGAAATCAGCTGGCGGCGCTGGCCGGGGCCGAACGCTCGGACAGCATCTGGCGCACGGCCGACATCGAGCCGCTCAACTCGTTGATGGCGTCGTCGATCAGCGCGCGCTGCTTCTGCAGGCGGGCAAGCTGCTTCTCCGACTTGTCGAGAGCCAGCCGCAATTGCTTGGTGTTGGATCCCGTCGGATCGTAGAGATCCATCATCTGCTTGACGTCGCGCAGCGAGAACCCGACCTTGCGGCCGAGGAGGATCAGCTTCAGCCGCGCCTTGTCGCGACGCGTGTATAGCCGCGTCGCCCCATCGCGCTTTGGATTGAGCAGGCCCTTGTCTTCATAGAAACGCAGCGTGCGCAGCGTCACGCCGTATTTCTTGGCCATCTCGCCGATGCGCACGAGCTCCTCACTGGCTTCGGCAGACATATTGTTGGTGTTGGCCGCGGCTTCGCCGGGCGAAACAAGTTTCATAGTCACTGGCTTTCCCCTGTCGTGGCATCGCGGTCTCGGACCTTGCAACGCCTGAGTGGAAGCGGGGGCATGCTTCCAGTCGTGGTTTCAACTAATTCATCGCAAAAGGCACGAACGGCGCCCCTCTTACGTTTACGTCAATTCTATATCGATAGCCGCCGCATGACGCAAGGGCGTTCTGGGATTGCGAAACCTTATGCCGCACCCCCGGCGCCGGGTCCGAACGGGCACCGCCTGTATTTCAGCAATGCCGTAACTTCTTAAGCTTGGTTAACACCTTGTTTACCACGATGGGTGAAATGTGCGGATGTCGGTCACCCGTGTTTATCCTGTAGCGAATTTTTCACGGTTTTCGGAGAGCGGGCCTGGCCCGGGAAGCTCGTCTTCCGCCGCAGCAGTGCCGCGCGGCCGCCTTCGTTCCCGACAAGGACTTGGGAAACTGGCAGCAAGCCGGCCATTCTGAAAAACGGACGCATCGATGAACAGCAAGCGGTCCTATCTCGATACACTCAACGCCGGCAGGCCGCGCAGGCCGAACACCACACTTGATGAATTGAACCGCTCGCTGGAAACGCTGGAGCAGCGGCTGGAGCGCAAGCGCGAGGACGCCGCCGAGCGCTTCGATCCGCGCCGGCCGCCGGCAGAGCCGCGCTACGCAAGCGCCCAGCCCTACGCCCCGCCGCGCTGGTACGAGGACCCGCAGCCCACGCCGCGGCCGAAAGGCGCCGGGCCGGCCGGCTTCGACCAGAACTATCAGGCGATCGCGCGCGACATCGACCGCGTGCGCGGCCAGGAAGACAGCGTCGCCGTGGTCGGCAAGATCGCCGGCGAATTGCGTGGCCTGCGCGAGGAACTGCGCCATCAGATGACGGCCGGCCTGCAGCGCGAATTCGCCGCGTTGCGCAAGGACATCGAACGGGCCTTCCAGGCGAGCAACCAATCGGGTGGTCAGGCAGGCGGCTTGCCCGGCAAGGGCAGCGCCGAACTCGGCGTCGAATTCGAGCGGCTGTCCGGCGCCATCCAGACGCTGGCCGAGAAGAGCGACGACCGAAGCGTCAACATGCTGCGGCTCGAGCTCGAGCAGGTAAAGACGGCGCTCGACACATTGGCGCGCGAGGAAAGCGTGCTGAAGGTCGACCGCCGCTGGGACGATTTCGACCGCCGCTGGAGCGCGTTCGAGGACCGTGTCGACGCCGACCAGCGCAACCGCGCCGACGGCCCCGGATTTTCGGCCCTGACCGACCGGCTCGAACAGATCAGCAATGCGGTCCACAATCTGCCGGAATCGCTGTCGCTGCGCTCGATGGAAGAAAAGGTCCGCACGCTTGCCGGCGCCGTCGATCATTTCGTCAGCCAGCAGAGCAACCGCGGCGGCGACACGCTTGGCCTGATCGACGAACGGCTCGACGAGATTTCGCGCGCCATCGTCGCCTCGACCGTCGCCGCACAGGCCAATTCCTTCGACCCCGAACCCTTTGAACGCATCGAGAAGCGGATCGCCTCGCTGGCGCAGCAGATCGAGGAAGTCGTGCAGGTTCGTCCGAGCGGCGAGGTTCTCGACCGTCTCAGCACGCTGTCGAACAGGGTCGACGAGCTTGCCGGCCGCGCCAATCTGCCGGAACAGGCGATGGAGCGCCTCGGCAAGCAGATCGCGATGATCGCCGACAAGATCGACCGCGCCCCGGCCATGCCCGACGCCGACTATATCTTCCAGGGTCTGGAACAGCGCTTCGACGTGCTGTCGGGCATGATGGAACGCCGGCAGGGCGACGCCATCGAACAGGGCAACATGCTGTTTCGCGATCTCGAGCGGCGGCTGGACGAGGTTGCCGACCGGCTGGACCAGCGCCAGCCGCAGGCTGACAGCGCCGGCATCATGGACGCCATCGACGCACGCTTCACCGCGCTCGCCCAACGCATGGAGACGCGCATTCCCGATCCTGCCAACGAGGCGGCGATCCGCGGCCTGGAAAGCCGGCTCGAAGACATTTCAAGCCGGCTGGAATCGTCGGCCGCGCAGGTCGCCGGCATCGATCCGGCACTGATCCGCAGCCTCGAGGCGCAGGTCTCCGGCCTATCGGCGCATCTGTCGAAGCCCGGCACGCCGCTGCCGGAATTCGAGGACATCAGCCCGCGCCTCAACGAAATCGAGAAGTCGCTGGCCGGAACCCGCGAATCCATCATGGGCGCGGCACGCGAAGCAGCCGAGAGCGCCGTGCGCTCGCTGGCAGATTCGAACGCCAACACCGCGGCCGTTACCGGCCTTGCCCAGGATCTGAAGACGCTGGAAGCGCTGACGCGCCGTTCGGACGAGCGCAATTCACGGACATTCGAGGCGATCCACGACACGCTGCTCAAGATCGTCGATCGTCTGGGCTCGCTGGAGACCAGCGAACCGGCCGAGGCGGTGAGCGAGCTTCTGGATGCCCAGGCCGAGCCGGCGCGGCGGGCCCGCGCTGCACGCGCCTCCAAGATTTCGGTGCAGGACGCGCCGTCGATGGATATCGACCAGCCGCTGCCGCTGACCGGAGACATGGCCGATCTCGACGGTCGCGCCGCCGCCATCATGCGCAGCGAGCCGGATATGCGCAGCGACCCGGGTACGCGTAGCGACCTGGGTACGCGTAGCGACCCGGTCATGGGCAGCGAACCAGTGCGGCGCTCGCCAGCCGAAGCTGCCGCGGCCGCTGCCCAGGCAGCGCTCGGTTCCGACAGGATTGCCGAGAAAGGCGAAGGCACGGCCAAGAAGTCGCTGTTCGGAGGATTGGCGCGCGCCTTCAGGGGCAAGAAGTCGGCTGACATGCCGCCGCTTGCCGGCTCGGGGCCTAATGTCGACATGCCGAGCGTCGATCTCGACGAGCCGCTCGATCCGAAGCTCGCCAACCGACCGTTGGAGCCGGGCTCCGGCGCGCCCGACCTCAACGCCATCATGAAGCGCGTGCGCGACGAGCGCGGCCCGCCGGTGCGCCAAAACTCCGGCGATGCGTCGAAATCCGACTTCATTGCCGCGGCCAGGCGCGCGGCGCAGGCCGCGGCCGCCGAGGCCGACGCGCTGAAACGCCAGTCCACCATGAAGGGCCCGGTCAAGGCGCTTCGTATCGGCGACCTGCTCAAGGCGCGGCGCAAGCCGATTCTGATGGGAGCGGTCGCGATCATGCTGGCGCTTGCCGGCCTCCAGTTGGGCAAGGCCTTCTTCGCCGACCCGGTCGAGGTCGCAAGCAACGATACAGCGCCGATCGTCGCCTCGCAGCCGGTCGAGACTGCCTCGGTCAACGCTGCCAGCCAACCCAAGGCAGAACAGCAGGTGGCCGTGCAGGACGTGCCGGCCCGGATCGTCAGGCAGGCGGAGCCCACGGAACCGGCAGCTGGCAACGATGCGCCAATGAATGCGGCCTCGGTCGCTGGGCCCGAAGTGCCGGCGGTGGAGCCCGCGCCAGCGCCGATGGCTTTGGCCGATCCGGCCCCCACGCCAAATGCAATGCTGCCGACCACCGCCACTGCGGAACCGGCGGCTGCCGACGCGCAGCCTGCGGCCGCCGTCATGGCGCCCTCGGATACGACGGCCTCGGATACTACCGGCGCCGTTCCGCCGGCTGATGCTGCGGTAGCACCTGTCGTGGCCAAGATAGACGTTCCGGCCGATGCAGGCCCGCAAGCCTTGCGCGACGCGGCTGCCGGCGGTGACGCCAAGGCGCTGTTCGAGCTCGGTTCGCGCTATGCTGAATCGCGCGGCGTCAAGGAAGACATGGCGGCAGCGGCCAAATGGTACGAAAAGTCGGCCGAGCTCGGCTTCGCACCGGCGGAATACCGCATCGGCAATTTCTACGAGAAGGGCATCGGCGTCACGCGCGACGTCAAGAAGGCAAAGACCTTCTACCAGCTCGCCGCCGCGCAGGGTAATGCCAGCGCCATGCACAATCTGGCCGTTCTGTTTGCCATGGCCGCCGACGGCGTGACCGACAATGAATCGGCCGCGCACTGGTTTCAGGCGGCGGCCGATGTCGGCGTCAAGGACAGCCAGTTCAATCTCGGCATCCTGGCGGCAAAGGGCGTCGGCATGAAGCAGAGCCTGGAGGAATCCTACAAATGGTTCGCGCTCGTCGCCAAGACCGGCGACAAGGATGCGGCTGCAAAGCGCGACGAAGTCGCCACTGCGCTGCGCCCCGAACAGCTGGAGCGGGCGCGCGCCGCCACGGAACTGTGGAAGCCGAAGCCGCTCGACCCTGCGTCCAACTCGGCCGACATTCCTGAATCCTGGCAGGAAGGCACGCCGCAGACCACCGCCAGCGTTGACATGAAGAAGGCGGTCAAGAACATCCAGCTCATCCTCAACAAGAACGGCTACGATGCCGGCGGCGCCGATGGCGTGATGGGCGGCAAGACCAAGACCGCAATCATGGCTTTCCAGACCGACAACAAGATGCAGGCGACCGGCGAAATCGACGAAAAGCTGGTGAAGGCGCTGCTGGCGCACAAATAACGGCAGATGCGTCGCTAACGCGACGCCCTTGCCATACATTTGCCTGTTAACTGCTTGAGATGTTTTTTGTTTCGGTAGGGCGGCGGGGTTTGATCCCACTGCCCCGGCGGTGCAAGAAAGAATTGGCTTTTCGGTGCGACAATGCCCTGGAATGGCTGCAATCGCCGACAGGCAAACTGATCGAGACTGACGGGTGGGCATCTATCTCCCGATCGCGGAAATTTCCGTCAACGTCTTCGTGCTGCTGGCAATGGGCGCGGCGGTGGGTTTCCTGTCGGGCATGTTCGGGGTCGGTGGCGGCTTTCTGATCACGCCGCTCTTGATCTTCTACAACATCCCGCCGGCAATCGCCGTTGCCACTGGCGCCAACCAGGTTATCGCCTCCTCCTTCTCCGGCGCGCTGTCGCACATGAAGCGCGGCACGCTCGACTTCAAGCTCGGCGGGGTGCTGCTGGCCGGCGGCATCGTCGGCTCGACCGGCGGTATCTTCGTCTTTGCCTTCCTGCGTCGGCTCGGCCAGCTCGATTTGTTTATCTCACTGCTTTACGTCGTGCTGCTTGGCACCGTCGGCGGGCTGATGCTGGTCGAGAGCGTCAATGCGCTGCGCGCGACGCGCAGCGGTGCGGCGCCGGTCTTGAAGAAATCCGGCCAGCACAACTGGATCCACCGGCTGCCGCTGAAGATGCGCTTCAGGGCCTCGAAGCTGTTCGTCAGCGTCATTCCGGTGCTGGGGCTCGGCGCCGGCATCGGCTTCCTGTCGTCGATCATGGGTGTCGGCGGTGGCTTCATCATGGTGCCGGCGCTGATCTACCTCCTGAAAGTGCCGACCAACGTCGTTATCGGCACCTCGCTGTTCCAGATCATTTTCACCTCGGCCTACACCACGCTGGTCCACGCCACCACCAACCAGACAGTCGACGTCATGCTTGCCTTCCTGCTGATGGCGGGCGGCGTCGCCGGCGCGCAATATGGCGCCAAGGCAGGACAGAAGCTGCGCGGCGAACAGCTCAGGGCACTGCTGGCGCTGCTGGTGCTGGCGGTTGCCATCCGGCTTGCCATCGATCTCTTCGTCACGCCGCCAAACCTCTATTCGCTGACCGCCGCGGGCCTGAACTGATGCCGCGGTGGGGGATTTTTTCGGCCGCCGCTTTGCTTATCGCCGTCGCTCTGCCGGCCGCAGCGCAATCGCCGAACCCCTTGCCGGAAGGCATCCAGATCGGTCTCTCCACCGACGCGGTGTCGATCACCGCCGGCTTTTCCGGCGCCGACCTGACCATTTTCGGTTCGCTGGAAAACCCCGACCCGCTGGTCGCGCGGCAGGGGCGCTACGACGTCATCGTCGTGCTCGAAGGCCCGCCGCGGCCGGTGGTGGTGCGCCGCAAGGACCGCGTGCTCGGCGTCTGGGTCAACCTGGAATCCGAGACCTTCGAGAACGTGCCGGTATCCTACTCCGTCGCCACGACGCGGCCGCTGCAGGACATCACCGAACCCAACAGCTACAAGCAGCTGTCGCTCGGCGCCTCCAACCTTTACATGCAACCGGCCGACGTAACCGACAGTCCGGCGACGATCGGGGAATTCACCGTGGCGCTGCGCGAGCGCAAGGCGGCGACCGGCCTCTACAGCGAGAATGTCGGCGGCGTGCAGTTCCTGTCGCAGAACCTGTTTCGCGCCACGGTGCGGCTGGCGCCCAACGTCCCGGTTGGAACGCATAAAGCCCGCGCGTTCCTGTTCAAGAGCGGCCTGTTCCTCAAGGAAAGCTCGGCCCAGCTCGAAATCCGCAAATCGGGTTTCGAACAGTCGATCTTCCGCGTCGCGCATGATTACTCCTTTCTCTACGGCGTCTTCTCCGTGTCGCTGGCCATGATCACGGGATGGCTCGGCAGGCTGATTTTCCGCAGGGATTGACGCGCAGGACCCATTTCCGGGGAAAAGGGGTTCCCCTTTTCTCAGTCTTGCGATAGACCGCCGCCTCCCAACCCTCGGGTAACACGCACAATCATTCGGCAGAACGGTCAGGCCTCTGGACGGCGCGCGCCTTGCGGACGCCTGCCACAGCGACGACCCAATGACAGGAGGCTGCAATGCACCAGGCATTTGGCGGCATCGATTTCGGCACGTCCAATTCTACGGTGGGCGTGATCCGCAACGGCCAGGCACGGCTGGTGGCGCTGGAAGGCGGACAGCCGACATTGCCAAGCGCGGTTTTCTTCAACTTCGAGGACGGTCACACCTATTTCGGCCGCCGCGCCATTGCCGACTACACCGATGCCATCGAAGGCCGGCTGATGCGGTCGCTGAAGAGCGTGCTCGGCAGTTCGCTGGCGCATGAGAAGACGCGGATCAAGGCCCGGCAGATCGGTTTCATCGACATTGTCGGCATGTTCGTCGGCCATTTGAAGAAGCGGCTTGAGGAAGATGCCGGCGCTCCGGTGGAGAACGTTGTGCTCGGCCGGCCGGTGCAATTTGTCGACGACGATGTGGAAGCCGATGCCAAGGCGCAAAGCGAGCTTGAAAAAGCGGCGCGCGCGCAAGGCTTCAAGCACATCGCCTTCCAGTTCGAACCGATTGCGGCAGCACTCGACTATGAGCAGGACGTGAAGCGCGAGGAACTGGCGTTGATCGTCGACATGGGCGGCGGCACGTCCGACTTCTCGATCGTGCGCGTTTCGCCGCAACGCGCACGCTCACGCGACCGCAAGGACGATATCCTGGCCAACCGCGGCATCCATATTGGCGGCACCGATTTCGACCGGCTGCTCAGCATCGCCCATGTCATGCCCAAGCTCGGCTATCTCTCGCCCACAAAAGACGGCAAGCGCAACCTGCCGGCGAGCTATTTCATTGATCTCGCGACGTGGCAGCGCATCAACCTCGTCTATACTGCCAAGGCGATGACGCATCTGAGGCAAATCCGCTTCGAGGCCGTCCGCGCCGACCTTGTCGACCGCTTCATCCATATTGTCGAGCACCGTTACGGCCATGCGCTGGCCGGCCTCGTCGAACGAGCCAAGATCGCGCTGACGGATCAGGCTTCGGCCGATGTAACGGTGGCGCTGCCTGGCGCGCATTTCGCCGCCGAGATCTCGCGGACCGGCCTGGAAGAGACCATCGCCGCCGACATCGAGCGGGTGTCCGCTACGGTGCGGCAGACGATTGCCGATGCTGGCGTGAAAGCGTCCGACATCACCGCCGTGTTCCTCACCGGCGGCTCGACCGCCATCCCGCTGGCACGGCGCGAAATCCTGTCGCTGGTGCCGCAAGCCGCCGTTATCGAGGGCGACATGTTCGGTTCGGTCGGCCTTGGCCTGGCGCTGGATGCACAGCGGAAGTTCGCCTGATCGCTTACGCCGGATTGCTGACGGCCTCAGCGCCGAGATGCGCCTTGAGCGCCATCTGGGCGAGGCTTGCCTGGCGGTCGCGATGGGTGATCATGGCGAAGTCGCGCTTCGGCAGTTCGAGCGGCACCGACCGGAGACTGCCCTCGGCGACGGCGCGTCCGACGACGAGGTCCGAGATGATGGTGGCGCCGGCGCCGGCCTCGACCGCCTGGCGAACCGCCTCGTTGCTCGGCAGCACCAGAAATATCTGCAGGTCGCCAAGCGATATCCCCTCGCGGCGGGCCAGGTCCTCCAGCACCTCGCGCGTGCCCGAACCACCCTCACGGATGATCCAGCGCAGCCCTCTGATATCCGGGCGGCCCGGCGCGATCTCGGCGATTTCGGGATGCGAGGCGGCGACGACCAGCATCAACCTGTCGACGTCGACCTTGGTGCGGCGGAGGATGTCTGACTCGGTGCGCCCCTCGACCAGACCGAGATCGGCGGTGCCGTCGAGCACATTGGCCTCGACCTGCCTGGTGTTGCCGATGCTGACGCTTAAGCGCACCGCCGGGTAGGCTTCATGGAAAGAGGCCAGCCTGCGCGGCAGCCAGTAGCTGGCGATGGTCAGGCTGGCGGCGATCGACAGGCTGCCGGCGACCGTCTGCGAGACATGCTCCAGCACATTTCGGGCGGCGGCGGCGCGTTCCAGCACCGCCTTGGCCTCGGGCAGGAAACGGTGGCCGGTCTGAGCCAGCTCGATGTTGCGGCCGACACGGTTGAACAGATGAACGCCATGCTGCTCTTCCAAAGCGCGGATGGCCGCCGACGCCGCCGACTGGGAGATGCCCAAAAGCTCCGCCGCCTTGGTCATATGGCCGCGTTCGGCAACGGCAACGAAAATGCGCAACTGGTCCAGCGTCATGTGTGCATTAAGAACCAATTCCGATCGAATTTACAAGAACAACTGATTAGACGGATCGATAGCTTTATTCTACTTTTTCAGTCGAAGTTAGAAAGAATTCGCCAACAAATCGCGGCCAACAAAATGATCGGGCGGTTCAGATCCCTGTTTGCGCATTGGACCCGTGGCCTCAGGCGGCGGCTGGCCGGCGATCGATATCATCCTGAAGAACACTATATGCGTGGCCCCGGACCGAAGACGCGGGCCAAATTCGCAGGTAGCAAAAGCACGCCGGCATCATGAACCCAGCTGCGCCGCGCGGAGCCAATTCCGCACCGTCGCAACGGCCGCTTGGCGATACACGCGCGCCTGATGAAGGCGACGGCGTCGACACCTCGCCCGCTATCTCCGACAGCATCGCCAAGACCACCTGTTATATGTGCGCCTGCCGGTGCGGCATCGACGTCCACATCAAGGACGGCAAGGTGCGCTACATCAACGGCAACAAGGCCCATCCGGTTAACCGCGGCGTGATCTGCGGCAAGGGCAGCTCCGGCATCATGCAGCACTACAGCCCGGCGCGGCTGAAGAAGCCGCTGTTGCGCAGCGGCCTGCGCGGCTCGGGCGAATTCCGCGAGATCGAGTGGGAGGAAGCGTTTTCGATTGCGACCGGGCGGCTATCGCATATCCGCCGGACCGATCCGAAAAAGCTCGCCTTCTTCACCGGGCGCGACCAGTCGCAGTCGCTGACCGGCTGGTGGGCGAGCCAGTTCGGCACGCCGAACTTCGCCGCCCATGGCGGCTTCTGCTCGGTCAACATGGCGGCCGGCGGGCTCTACACGATCGGCGGCTCGTTCTGGGAGTTCGGCGAGCCGGACTGGGACAATACGAAATACTTCATGCTGTTCGGCGTCGCCGAGGACCATGATTCCAACCCGATCAAGATCGGCTTGGGTAAACTCAAGGCGCGCGGCGCCAAGGTGGTGTCGATCAACCCCTGTCGCACCGGCTACAACGCCATTGCCGACGACTGGATCGGGATCCGGCCCGGCACCGACGGCCTCTTCGTCTTCGCCCTAATCCATGAACTGCTGAAGGCAGGCCGCGTCGATCTCGATTATTTGCTGCGCTACACCAACGCCCATGTGCTGGTCGTCCAGGAGCCGGGTGCGGCGGACGACGGGCTGTTCCTGCGCGACAGCGACAACAATCTTCTCGCCTGGGACAGAGTGGCGAAGACAACCGTCAACGCAGCCGATGCGGATGCGAAACCGGCGCTGACCGGCAGCTTCACGTTCGCCGGCCGCCGTTGCGTGCCGGTGTTCCGGCTTATCGCCGACCGCTACATGGACGACAGCTACGCACCCGATGCGGTCGCGGCACGATGCGGCATTCCGGCCGACACCATCCGCCGGATCGCTGCCGAACTCGCCCACGTCGCCTTCGAACAGACGATCGAACTGCCGGTTGCGTGGACCGACTGGGCCGGACGGCGGCACGAGACGATCAAGGGACGGCCGGTGTCGATGCATGCCATGCGCGGCATCTCGGCCCACTCCAACGGCTTTCACTCCTGCCGTGCCATCCACCTGCTGCAGGTGCTGCTCGGCACGGTGGACGTGCCCGGTGGCTTCCGTTTCAAGCCCCCCTACCCGCGCTCGGCGCCGCCGGGACCGAAGCCGGCCGGCAAGGTGGTCAGGCCGATGACGCCGCTCGACGGCATGCCGCTCGGCTTCGTCTGCGGGCCGGACGATCTCCTGGTCGACGAGGCCGGCACGCCTTTGCGCATCGACAAGGCTTATTCCTGGGATGCGCCGCTCGCCGCGCATGGGCTGATGCATACGGTCATCCGAAATGCGTGGGCCGGTGACCCGTACCCGATCGACACGCTGATGATGTACATGTCGAACATGGCTTGGAATTCCTCGATGAACACCGTCGAGACCATTGCCATGCTCACCGACCATGACGAAGCGGGTAACTACAAGATCCCCTTCATCATCTATTCCGACGCCTATTATTCCGAGACAGTGCCGTTCGCCGATCTGGTGCTGCCCGACACCACCTATCTCGAACGTCACGACTGCATCAGCCTGCTCGACCGGCCTATCAGCCATGCCGACGGACCAGGCGATGCCATCCGCCATCCCGTCGTCGAACCCAACCGCGACGTCAGGCCGTTCCAGTCAGTATTGATCGAACTCGGCGCCCGGCTCGGCCTGCCCTGCTTCGTCAACGACGATGGGGTGGCGAAATACCGCGACTATGCCGACTACATCGTCAATCACGAGCGCACGCCAGGCATCGGCCCGCTCGCAGGCTGGCGCGGCAAGGACGGCACGTCTGCAGGCAAGGGCGAGGTCAACCCAAACCAGCTGCAGCGCTACATCGACAATGGCGGCTTCTGGCACCAGGACTTTGCTGAGGACCAGCGCTATTACAAGATGGCCAACCGCTCCTATCTCGACTTCGCGGAGCAGATGGGGTTCATCCCCAAGGCCGAGCCGATCGTGTTCCAGCTCTATTGCGAACCGATGCAGCGCTTTCGCCTCGCCGCGCGCGGTCATGGTCGCGTCCAGCCGCCCGAGAGCGAACGCCAGCGCATCGAGACCTATATGGATCCGCTGCCGTTCTGGTTTACGCCGTTCGGAGAGGCCGCGGTCGATCCGCAGAAATACCCGCTGCATGCGCTGACGCAGCGGCCTATGCACATGTATCATTCCTGGGGCTCGCAGAATGCGTGGCTGCGGCAAATCACCAGCCAGAACCGCCTGTTCGTGCACCACAAGACCGCGGCAGTTCTCGACCTGGCCGACGACGACTGGGTGTGGATCGAAAGCATCAACGGCCGGGTGAAGGGGCAGATCAAGCTGGTCGACGGCGTCAATGCGGATACGGTCTGGACATGGAACGCCATCGGCAAAAGGCGCGGCGCCTGGGGGCTGAAGGACAACGCCGCCGAGAGCAATCGCGGCTTCCTGCTCAACCACATCATCGGCGACCAGACCTCGGCCGATGCGAACGGTAAACGCTATTCTAATTCCGATCCGGTCACCGGCCAGGCGGCGTGGTTCGATCTCAGGGTTCGCATCGTCAAATGCGCCTCCGAAGAAGCCGGCTTCACCGAGCCGCAATTCGAGCGCTTCAGCCAGCCGCCAAATGTCGAGCCATCGCCCGACATCCTTCGCTTCGGCGCCGAGTTCCGCGTCCATAGGGAAGCTGTGGAATGACCTGCCTTCCCGCCCATACAGACAAGAAGCTTGGCCTGGTCATCGACCTCGACACCTGCGTCGGCTGCCAGGCCTGCGTCACCGCCTGCAAGGAGTGGAACACCGGCGGCCACATGGCGCCACTGACCGACATCGACCCCTATGGCGGCCATGTCGACGGCGTCTGGTTCAACCGCGTGCACAGCTACGAGCACACGACCGAGGCGGGCGGGCGCACGGTCAACTTTCCGCGCTCCTGTCTGCATTGCGAGACGCCTGCCTGCGTCACTGTCTGCCCGACCGGCGCGTCCTACAAGCGGGCGTCGGACGGCATCGTGCTGATCGACGAAAGCAAATGCATCGGCTGCAAACTGTGCAGCTGGGCGTGCCCCTATGGCGCGCGCGAATTCGACACCGATGTCGGCGTGATGAAGAAATGCACGCTTTGCGTCGATCGCATCTACAATGACAATCTGGCCGAGGAAGACCGCGTGCCGGCCTGCGTTGCCGCCTGCCCGACCAGCGCCCGGCATTTCGGCGATCTCGGCGATCCCTCGTCGGCTGTCTCGCAACTGGTGGCGGAGCGTCGCGGCGTCGACCTGATGCCGGAGATGGGCTACAAACCGACCAACAAATATCTGCCGCCGCGCGCCCAGCGCGCCGCATCGGTGCCGGCGCCAAGGCTCGAGCCAGTCACGGCCGAAGGCGGTTTTCTCGGCTGGATCGACCGCATGCTTTCGAACTGACCAATGCATCCAGCCTTTTCCGTCGTCTTCTTCACAACTGCCACAGGAGCGGGCTACGGACTGCTGGCGCTGCTTGGCGTGCTTGGCGGACTGGGTTTTATCCCGGCCCATTTCTGGCCCGGCCTTATCGGCATGGGGCTGGCGCTTGGCCTGATTGCTGCCGGCCTTTTGTCGTCGACCGGCCATCTTGGCCGGCCCGAACGCGCCTGGCGCGCCTTTTCGCAATGGCGTAGCTCCTGGCTGTCACGCGAGGGTGTATCGTCGGTCGCGACCTTCATTCCCGCCGGGCTGTTCGGCATCGGCTGGGTGTTTTTTGGCCGCACCGGAGGCTGGATGGCCATCGCCGGGTTTCTCGCAACTATCGGCGCAATCGTCACCGTCTGCACCACCGGCATGATCTATGCCTCGCTGAAGCCGATCGCGCAGTGGCATAGCCCGTATACGCTGCCGGGCTATCTCATCTTTTCGGCGATGACCGGCAGCGTGCTGTTGAACGCGCTGCTGCAGGCTTTCGCCATCAGCCCGACCGCCGTTGCGGTAGCCGCCCTGCTGCTGACCTTGCTCGGCTGGGGCTGGAAGCTGGCGACGTGGCGATACAATGACGCGCTGGAGATCGCGACCACCGCCAACACGGCGACAGGCCTCGCCGGAGGGACGGTGCGCTCGCTGGAATGGCCGCACACCGAGGAGAACTACCTGCTCAAGGAAATGGGCTTTCGCATCGCCCGCAAGCACGGTGCAAAGCTGCGGCTGATCACGCAGTTGCTGGCTTTCGCCTTGCCTGCCCTGCTGCTGCTTTCTGTCTTATTCGCTTTGCCCTGGCCATTCGCAGCGGTGCTGTCGGTGCTTGCGGCAACCGTCCAGTTCGCCGGCATGCTGGTCGAGCGCTGGCTGTTCTTCGCCGAGGCCAAGCACACCGTCACCCTCTATTACGGCCGGTAGAGCGTCCCGCCGTCAGGCGGCCCGTGCTCGTGGCGCCGCCGGCAAATCCTTAAGCAGGATTTCGATCGCGGCATCGATTACAGCTGTCCTGCGGTCGTGCGCGTAAAGGCCGTATTGGACCGTGAGCGGCTCGGGCAGGCCGGCTGACGTCTTCAGCACCCGCATCGAAGCAGTGCGCACGGATTCGGGCGGAAGCAGTCCAACGCCCAGTCCGTTCTCGATCGCGGCCTGAAGGCCGGTGACGCTCTGGCACGACAGGACGATCCGGTGCTCCCGGCCGGCGGCGACCAGCGCCTCGATCATCCGCCTGCGCCAAGGGCAGGTTGCGCCGAAGGCGGCGAGATCGAGTGGCCGGTCATGGTCCAGCACATAGTCCTGGGCGCAGACCCACTGCAGTTCGACGTTCCATGTCGTCACGGCATCGGCCGCGACGACGGATGTCGGGGCAATCATGACATCCAGCGCATCCTCGCTCCACAGCCGTCCCAGCGCGACGCTGTGCTCGACCATCGCGTCGAGGCTGATGTCGGGATAGGTGCGATGCAGCCGCCCAAGCGCGGCCGAAAGCGCGGCCGTGGTGACCTCTTCGGCAAGACCAATACGCACGCCGCCGCCAATGCTAGCCTGCTGCAGACGCGCCACCGCTTCGTCGCCGAGAGCGAGGATGCGGGTCGCGTATCCCAGAAAGAGCTCTCCCGCCGCAGTCGGTACGACACCGCGGCCGGTGCGCTGGAACAAGTGCCGTTGGAGCAGGCCCTCCAGCCGGCGCATCTGCATGCTCATCGCCGATTGGGTCTTGCCGGTCTGCGCGGCGACCCTGCTCAGGCTACCTTGCCGGCAGACCGCGACATAGGTGCGGAGAAGGTCGAGGCCGATCTGCTCAGATATCATTTTGTTTGAACTCTGATGTCATAGGTATCAGTCTACAATGATATCTCGCCACGCGCTATCTCACACTCAAGAGAACAGCGCAGGGAAGAAAACCATGAAAGCGATCCGTGTTCACCGCCATGGCGGGCCAGATATGCTCGCCTACGAAGATGTCGACATCGGCCAGCCCGGACCGGGCGACGTGCGCGTGCGCAACCGGGCGGTCGGCCTCAACTTCGTCGACATCTATTTTCGCACCGGCGAATACGCGCCGCCCGCTCTGCCATTCATTCCCGGCAATGAAGGCGCCGGCGAAATCGTCGCCGTCGGTGAAGGCGTCAGCGGCTTCGCGCCTGGCGACCGAGTCGCCTATGTCGAGACGCTCGGCGCCTATGCCGAAGAACGCATCGTGCCCGCGCATTTCGTCGTGCATCTGCCCGACGCCATCGATTTCGAGACAGGTGCGGCGATGATGCTGAAAGGGCTGACGGCGCAATATCTGCTGCGCCGCACGTTTCGCGTCGAGGCGGGCCATACCATCCTGGTGCATGCCGCGGCGGGCGGCGTCGGCCTCATCCTGACGCAATGGGCCAAACATCTCGGCGCGACCGTCATCGGCACGGTCGGTTCACCCGAAAAGGCCGAACTTGCGCGCGCCAATGGCTGCGACCATGTCATCGACTACAGCAAAGAGAATTTCGCCGCACGGGTGAAAGAGGTCACCAACGGCGAAGGCTGCCACGTCGTCTATGACGGCGTCGGCAACGCGACCTTCCCCGCCTCGCTCGACTGCCTGCGGCCGTTCGGCACCTTCGTCAGCTACGGCACAGCGTCGGGGTCGATCCCGCCATTCGACATCATGCTTTTGATGCAAAAGGGTTCGCTGTTCGCCACCTGGCAGTTGCTGTTCCATCATCTCGCCAGGCGTGAGGACGTCGTCGCCATGAGCGAGGATCTGTTCAGCGTCGTCCTCAGCGGCGCAGTGAAAATCCCGGTGCACACAAGCATGCCGCTTGCCGAAGTGGCGGAGGCGCACCGCCGGCTCGAAGCACGGCAGACGACAGGCGCAACCGTGCTTATACCGTAGAAACTCAGCCCGGCCGCAGCATCGAACCGGAAATGGCGAAGATGCGCGCGGCGCCCATCATATAAGCTATCAACGTCTCGCGGCGGAACAGGCCGGCATAGGCGCGGTCGAGCACGTTGAGCGAGCCGGTATAAGCGCCGAAGGCCGGCATGATCATGCGGCCGCCATCGCCGGCAAAGCAGCGCCGCCGCACCGAGCGGCCCTGCTGGACGATGCGGGCGCAAGGGTGAAGATGGCCGGCAACTTCGCCCTCGGTTCTTATCTTCGACGGCTCGTGGCGGAACAGCAGCGAGCCGATGGCGAGTTCGCGCACCGTCTCGCCGGGCAAATCCGCCGGCGCTTCCGGGTCATGGTTGCCGGCGACCCAGAACCAGTCGCGGCCGGCCATCAATGCTTCCAGCCGATCGCGGAAGGTTTGATGCATGCGCTCGGCGCCGCCGCCGTCGTGGAAGGAGTCGCCCAGGCTGATGACGATGGCCGGCTGATAGTCCGCGATTACCGCCTGCAGCCGGAGCAGAGTGGCGCCGGTATCGTAGGGCGGGATCAGTGCGCCGCGCCTGGCGAAGGACGAGCCCTTTTCCAGATGCAGGTCGGAGACCGCGAGCAGCCTCAGATCGGGGAAATAGAGCACGCCGCGCGAATCACAGACCGCGCGCTCGCCCGCGATGCCGACAAAGTCGGCCTCGGCGATCAGCGATGCCCGCGCCAGCGAAAAATTCATTCCTCAACCATCCCAGGACCCATGGCTTCCTCGACCAAAGTCGCGGCATCCATCAGCAGCGTTTCGTCGGCCTCGCCGTTCACCGGCATCTTGCCGATTTCGAGCATGATCGGCACGGCCAGCGGCGATATCTGTTCGAGTGCCTTATGCACGATTCGACCCTGGATACGCGAGAGCATGTCGGCAAGTCTGCTGACATCGAGCAGACCGGTCGCCGCGTCGGCGCGCGTCGCCTGCAGCAGGATGTGGTCGGGCTCATGGCTGCGCAGCACGTCATAGATCAGATCGGTCGAGACGGTGACCTGGCGGCCGCTTTTCTCCTGGCCGGGGTGACGTTTCTCGATCAGGCCTGAAATCAGCGCGCAGTTGCGGAAGGTGCGCTTGAGCAGCCAGCTGTCGGCCAGCCAAGCCTCGAGGTCGTCGCCCAGCATGTCCTGGTCGAACAGAGCGCCAAGCGAAGGTTTCCGCGATTTGAACATCGCGCCCATATCGCCCAGCGACCAGATGGCCAATGCGTAGTCGGTGGCGACGAAGCCAAGCGGCCTGGCGCCGGCCCTGTCCAGCCGGCGGGTGAGCAGCATGCCGAGCGTCTGGTGCGCCAGCCTGCCCTCGAAAGGATAAGCGACGAGATAGTGACGGTTGCCGCGCGGAAAGGTCTCGATCAAGAGGTCGTCGCGTTTGGGCAATTCCGATTTGTCGGCCTGGAACCGCAGCCAGTCCGATACCTGCTCGGGCAGCTTCTTCCAGCGCTGCGGGTCGTCCAGCATGGCGCGCACCTGCTCGGCGAGGTAAGTCGAAAGCGGAAATTTGCCGCCGCCATAATAAGGAACCTTGGCGTCGCTTCCCGGCGCATTCGAGACGAAGCATTCGTTCTCGCGGATGCCTTCGAAGCGCAGCACTTTGCCGGCAAACATGAAGGTGTCGCCATGCGTCAGCGTTTCGAGGAAGGCCTCCTCGATCTTGCCCAGAGCCCGGCCGCCGTGCGAAGCCGAGCCTTTGCTGCCGGCCTTGACGTAACGCACATTGAGCGCCGGCACCTCGATGATGGTGCCGACGTTCAGCCGATATTGCTGCGCGACGCGGGGATTGGAGACCCGCCACATGCCGTCCTTGTTGAGGCGGATGCGGGCGTAGCGCTCGTAGTTCTTCAGTGCGTAGCCGCCGGTGGCGACGAAATCGATGACGCGGTCGAATGTCGGCCGGTCGAGGCTGGCATAGGGCGCTGCTGTCAGCACTTCCTCGTAGAGATCGTCGGCGCGAAACGGCGCTCCGCAGGCGCAGCCCAGCACATGCTGGGCCAGCACATCGAGCCCGCCATTGACCAGCGGCGGCGTATCCTGGGCGCCCAGATAGTTGGCGTCCAGCGCTGCCCGGCACTCCAGCACCTCGAAACGATTGGCCGGGATGAGGATCGCCTTCGACGGCTCGTCCATGCGGTGGTTGGCACGGCCGATGCGCTGCGCCAGCCGGCTGGCGCCCTTGGGCGCCCCGACATGCACGACCAGATCGACGTCGCCCCAATCGATGCCGAGATCGAGCGTCGAGGTGGCAACGATGGCACGTAAGGCATTGTCTCCCATCGCCTTCTCGACGCGGCGGCGCTGGGTGACATCGAGCGAGCCGTGATGCAGCGCGATCGGCAAGGTATCCTCGTTGACCCGCCACAATTCCTGAAACAGCAGCTCGGCCTGGCTGCGGGTGTTGACGAACAGCAGGGTGGTCTTGTGGCGCTTGATCTCGCGGTAGATTTCCGGCGTCGCATAGCGCGCCGAATGGCCGGCCCATGGCACGCGCTCTTCCGAATCGAGGATCGAGATTTCGGGCTTCGCGCCGCCGGTTACGACGATGAGCTCAGACATATCGGGACTTGCCAGGCCTTTGGGCGGATTCTGGCTCACCAGCCAGCGCCGCAACTCGTCGGGCTCGGCCACCGTTGCCGACAGACCGATCGTCTGCAGGCCGGGCACGATGCTGCGCAGCCGCGCCAGCCCGAGCGCCAGCAGATGGCCGCGTTTCGATGTCACCAGCGAATGCAACTCGTCGAGCACGACATAGCGCAGATCCTCGAAGAAGCGCCCGGCATCGCCGGCCGCAATCAGCAGCGCCAATTGCTCGGGCGTGGTGAGCAGGATATCGGGCGGCGCCAGCTTCTGGCGCTGCCGCTTGTGGGAAGGCGTGTCGCCGGTGCGCGTCTCGATGGTGACGGGCAGGCCGATCTCCTCCACCGGCTTGCCGAGGTTGCGCTCGATGTCGACGGCCAGCGCCTTCAGCGGCGAGATGTAGAGCGTATGGATGCCGCGCCGTGCCATACCGGCTTTGCGTCTGGGGCGGTTGGCCAGTTCGGTCAACGATGGCAAGAAGCCGGCCAGTGTCTTGCCGGCGCCGGTCGGTGCGATCAAGAGCACCGATTGCCCGGCTTGAGCCTTCGCCAGCAGCTCGATCTGGTGAGCGCGCGGCGACCAGCCTTTTTCGCCAAACCATCTGATGAATGGCTCGGGCAGAAGGACGGCGGCATTTTGTTTGGCAAGGCGCGGCTGCTCGGTCACGCGAAAGAGGTAGCGCGACGTCGCGCGATCGCCAAGGAAAATCGGAACAAAAGGTGATCGGGTGAGTTGCCCTCACCCCGTACGGGGAGAGGATGCCGGCAGGCACGTGAGGGACAGCGCGAGCTTTCAATCGCTGGCGCCGCCCCTCATCCGCCCTTCGGGCACCTTCTCCCCGTGAACGGGGCGAAGGAAGAGGCGCTAAGGCCGCCGAAACCCAGTCGGCCCGCCATAGAGATACCCAATCCGATCAACCGCATCCTTCAGCCCTTCGCGCGAGACCAGCATGGTGTGGCCGTTGGCGTGGATCATGGTCTCGGCGTCGGCCATAACGGCGACATGCCCCTTCCAGAACACGAGGTCACCGCGTTTTAGCCCGGCATAATCGGATCCCGGATCGAGCGGCTCGCCCAGGCCTGCCGCCTGCATGTCGGAATCTCGAAGCACATTGCGGCCGGCCATGCGCATGGCCAGTTGCACGAGGCCAGAACAGTCGATGCCGAAGCCGGAGGTGCCGCCCCAGAGATAGGGCGTGCCGATAAACATCTCGGCGACCGAGACATAGTCGGCGGCGATATCGCTGACCGGGCGCACATGGCCGGCGATCAGCGCCTCGCCGGAAGGCAACAGCGCATAGTGCGTGCCGCGCGTTTCGGCAGCGCCCCTCACCGTCACCGTCGAGCCCATCGACAATTGCCCGCTGATCGGAAAGCGCAGATCCGGGCCTGGATAGAGAAAAGTGCGCGGCGCCGTGACGATGTGGGTTGGCGCATGCTCGGGTGCGCCCAGCATGGTGGCGCCGACGTAGCCGACATAGCCGTCACGTTCGGCCTGGACCCAGGCCCATCCCTCGGCTTCCTCGAAGACAAGCACATCGTCGCCGAACAGTACCTGCGTGTTGACGCCGGCATCCGGGCGCGGTGCCTTGCGCACGTCAGCCACGGAGGCCGTGATCCGAGCCCGACGGCCGGTGACGAAGCGATCGGCCGAAACCTCCCCTTTCAGCCTTGCATCGGCGAGGTCGGAACGGAAGGCGTGGAGGCGGGCATCCCTGGCAGTCAAATCGGTACTCGTTCTAATTCATGGATTGATCAGATGGGCAGTTCATGAGCCCTGGCAACGATACCATCCCCGAAGCGCTCGACAAAGAGCGCGCCTTCGACCGTGCGCCGGATCAGCACATTGCGCTTGTCGAGCTCGTCGCGATGGCGTGACACCAGTTTCAGCGCACCCATCGTGTCGAGGGCGCGGGTGATAACCGGCTTGGTAACATTGAGGCGGGCGGCTAGACCGCGCACCGTGTGCGGCGGCGGGTCGAGATAGATGGTGAACAGGATCGCCGTCTGGCGCATGGTGAGATCTGGCGCGCCGGCGCGCACCTGCGACAGCATCACCTGCTGCCACAGCCGCATCGCCTGGCTCGGACGCATCGAAATCGACATCGCCCGAGCATGACGGCAAATTGTTTCGGTTCCGTTTCAGTTTTGGTGGCCGTCTCAGGGCGTCAGGCATAGCGCCTCGAAATGACCCGCTCCAGTGCACGGATGCCTTGCGCCTCGCCGCCGGCGGGTCCGTAGGGGCGATCGGACGGGTTCCAGGCGAAGATGTCGAAGTGCGCCCAGCCCGTTGTCCGTTCGACAAAGCGCTTGAGGAAAAGCGCCGCGGTGACCGAACCGGCGAAGCCGTCGGTGGTGACGTTGTTGATGTCGGCGATCTTCGACGCCAGCCTGGCGTCATAGGGCCGCCACAACGGCATGCGCCACAACGGATCCTCGACGGCCATGGAGGCCGCAGCCAGTTCGGACGCCAGCGCTTCGTCGCCAGTGTAGAAAGGCGGCAGATCGGGCCCGAGCGCGACACGCGCTGCCCCGGTCAGCGTCGCCATGTCGATCAGCAGTTCCGGCTCCTCGTCATCGGCCAGCGCCAGCGCGTCGGCCAGCACCAACCGCCCTTCGGCGTCGGTGTTGCCGATCTCGACGGTAATGCCCTTGCGGCTGGTCAGTACATCTCCAGGCCGGAAAGCGTTGCCGGCAATCGAATTCTCGACCGCCGGGATCAGGACGCGCAGCCGCACCTTCAGCCCGGCAGCCATGATCATCGAGGCCAGGCCCAGCACATTGGCGGCGCCGCCCATATCCTTCTTCATCAAGAGCATGCCCGAGGACGGCTTGATGTCGAGGCCGCCAGTGTCGAAACAGACACCCTTGCCGACCAGCGTCACCTTCGGCGCGCCTTCCGGTCCCCAAACCATGTCGATCAGGCGCGGCGCTCCGACCGAGGCCCGGCCGACCGCATGGATCATCGGGAAATTCTGCTTCAGGAGATCATCGCCCTTGATCACCGATACCTCGGCCTCGTGAGTGGCCGCCAGGGTCCGCACGGCCTTCTCCAACTCGTCCGGTCCCATGTCGCTGGTCGGCGTGTTGACGAGGTCGCGCGCCAGGAAGACGCCGTCGGCGATGCGCCGGACACGTCCTGCATCTACGCCGAGCGGCAGCGCAAAACGCAGCGTCTTGCCTGATTTCTTTCCGTAGCGAGTGAAGACGTAACCGCCGAGCACCAAGCCTATGGCCGCGAGTTCCGGCTCGGCTGGAGCGGCGGCAAAATGCCAGTCGCCTTCCGGCAAGGCTCTCGCCAGCATGCCGACGGCCAGCGCGCCCTCGCCATCACCGACGCCGAACAAGGCGCCGGCAAGGGAACCGTTGTCGCCGGGGACGGCGAGCGTCCTGCCGGCTTCGCCGGAAAAGCCGTTGGCGGCCGCCCATGCGGTCATGGAAGGCGAAAGCCCCAAGGCCTCCAGTCCATCGCTCGCGACCAGATGGACCGGCAGGGCAGTGTTTAGTGTCTCGATGAGTTCGACGGGCATTCGATGGTCTCCGGGAGGCTTGCAGGTCGTCCTCAGTCAAGTGACAGGGACGTCGGATGATTTCAACATCTATGCACAGGGGCCGGCATGGGACTGCCAGGCCAAAGGCTTCCGGCGGGCCGTTCACCGATCCGACGGCTCACTTTTTAACTGTCCGTTAGGGTTAACAGAATATTTCTGCGGGGATGAAGATGGCCACGTGAATGGCCACGCGCAGGAATGGAGAGCCCCGTGCCGATGCCCACCAACCGCAGGATGAACGTCACGGGCAAACGGTTGGTCACCACGGCACTGCTGATGGCGCTGGCGGCCGGTGTTGCCGGGTGCGGAACCAGCAAGCTCACGACCGGCTCGATCGGGCGCACCAGCGGCAAACCGCTGGAAACCATGTCGGCCAGCGAGTTGCACGGGGCGACCGGGCGGCTGGGCGAATCCTACGCAAAGAACCCCAACGACAAGCGGCTGGCGACAAATTTTGCGGCGGCGCTCCAGATGGACGGCGATGCCGACCAGTCGCTTGCCGTGATGCGCAAGCTGGCGATCGCCTACCCCAAGGATCGCGACGTGCTTGCCGCCTACGGCAAGGCGCTGGCCGCCAACGGCCAGTTCGAGCCGGCGCTCGACGCCGTGCGCCGGGCGCAGACGCCGGAATATCCGGACTGGCGGCTGATGTCGGCCGAGGCCGCCATTCTCGACCAGCTTGGCCAGAAGGATGAAGCGCGCCAGAACTACCGCAAGGCGCTGGACCTAAAGCCGAACGAACCCTCGATCCTTTCCAATCTCGGTATGTCCTATGTGCTGGAAGGCGATCTGCGCACCGCCGAGACCTATATGCGCTCGGCAGCCCAGCAACCGAATGCCGACAGCCGGGTGCGCCAGAACCTTGCGCTGGTCGTGGGACTGCAGGGCCGCTTCGACGAGGCCGAGAAGATCGCGTCGCAGGAGCTTTCACCCGAACAGGCGCAAGCCAATGTAGCCTATCTTCGCCAGATGCTTGCCCAGCAGAACGCCTGGAGTCAGCTCAAGGATCAGGACAAGGCAAAGCCGGCGACCAACTGAGCGCCGCATGGGCGCCGGCTCCGCACAGCGCAAATCCGTCCACGCATCAACGCTGAAAACCAAGAGCCGCACTGCATTGGCAGTGCGGCTCTTTTGTACGGCTGCAACCGAGGCCTACTGGCTTGAGGAATTGTGCTGGTCGCCGAAGATGCCGCGCTGACTGACCTGAATGCCGGCTGGGCCTAGAATGATGGCGAACAAAACCGGCAGGAAGAACAGGATCATCGGCACGGTAAGCTTCGGCGGCAGGGCGGCGGCCTTCTTCTCGGCGGCATTCATGCGCATGTCACGGCTTTCCGAGGCCAGCACGCGCAATGCGTGCGCCACGGGTGTGCCGTAGCGTTCGGCCTGGACCAGCGCCTGGGACACTGACTTCACCGACTCCAGGCCGGTACGAGCCGAGAGGTTTTCATAAGCCTGCTTGCGCTCCTGCAGATAAGAGAGTTCGGCGTTGGTCAGCACGAATTCCTCCGCCAGCGCCACCGACTGCGAACCGATCTCCTCGGAGACCTTGCGCAAGGCGGCCTCGACCGACATGCCCGATTCGACGCAGATCAGCATCAGGTCGAGCGCATCCGGCCACGCCGCCTGGATCGACTGCTTGCGCTTGGCGGCACGATTGTTGACGTAAAGGATCGGCGCGTAGAAACCGGCGTAGGCGACAAGGATGCAGACGAACAGTTTCACGAAGGCCGGCCGGTCAGGCAGTCCGCCGAGCACGAACAGATAGATCGCTGCCAGCGCGAAACCGACAAAAGGCAGGATCAGGCGGAAGAACAGGAAGCGGGTCAGCGGGTTCTGGCCACGAAAGCCCGCCACCTTGAGCTTCTGCAACGTGCCTTCATCGGCCAACGCACGCCGCAGGTCCAGCCTGTCGACGATGTTGCGCATGCCGATCGACTGCTCTTCGCGCAGCCCCTTGCGGCGACGATCGGCTTCATTGGCAAGCCGCGCGCGCTGCTTGGCGCGCAATTCGTCACGCTCCAGCGCCACCGATCTCATGCGAGTCTTGAGCTGATTGCCACCAAGGGCCGGCAGCACCGTGAAGACGGTCGCGAACACCGCAATGCCAACCAGCAACGCTATCAGGAAGGCAGGATCGGTCAGCGATTTTACGACTTGGTCGGTCATTCGTTTTCAGTCTTTTCGTTTCGAGCTTTCCAAGGTCGGCCTAAACTTCAAAGTTCATCATCTTGCGCATCACCAGAATGCCGATCGACATCCAGACGCCGGAACAGCCGAGGATCAGATTGCCGGTGCTGGTGGTGAACAGCGGCATGATGTAGTTCGGGCTCGACAGATAGACGAGAAGGGCGACGACAAAAGGCAGCGCGCCGATGATGACGGCCGACGCCTTGGCTTCCATGGAAAGCGCCTGGACCTTGGCCTTCATCTTCTTGCGATCGCGAAGCACGCGCGACAGGTTGCCAAGCGCCTCGGAGAGATTACCGCCGGCCTGTGACTGGATCTGAATAACGATGCCGAAGAAGCTTGCCTCGCTGCACGGCATGGTTTCAGCCATGCGCAAGGTGGCATCGGGGATGGACATGCCAATCTGCTGTGAATCGACGATCCGGCGGAACTCGGTCTTGACCGGCTCCGGCGATTCACTGGCGATCAGGCGAATGGCGTCGTTGAGCGGCAGGCCGGATTTGACGGCGCGCACGATGATGTCGAGGGCGTTGGGAAATTCGTTGAGGAACGCCTTGACCCGGCGCGCGCGGCGAAACGAGACGAACCAGCGCGGCAGGCCGAGCGCCCCCGCCAGCAGCGCGCCCGGCAGGACCAGAAGCGGCGCGCCGGCGAGATAGGCAAGCACCGTCAGCGCGATGCCGCAAATGACGGAGTAGATATAGAAACGCTCGATCGAGACCTGCATGCCGGCCTGACGAATCTGGGCCTTTAACGGCGGCTTCTTGACGGCGAGTTCGTTGGTTTTCTGCTTTTCGTCGAGCTGTTTCAGCGTGTCCTGGACAGATTTACGCCGCTTGACCGCCTCCGCGACACGGTCGCGCGAAGCCTTGACGACCGAACGATCGGTCTCGGCGGCCTTGATCGTCTCGAGCCGCTTGCCGGCCTGCTTCTCGTTGCTCATCTTGGTGAACAGGAAGGCATAGGCGACCGCACCGGCGCTGAAGCCGGCGAGCACGATGAACGCCAGTACGGTGGTGTCAATTCCGAACATCGACCTCGGTCCCCAGCGCATATCGCCGTTTCAAGGAAACGGCGATATGCGCTATCGCTTTGTTTTGACGCAATTCCCAAGGGAAAGCACTACGCGCTTTTCCCGGGAAAACCGCTTCACACTTTTTCTGGAATTGCTTCCAACCTCGATATGCGTCAGTCAGCGCGTTTCTCCATCGATTCCAGCGCATTGGCGAGGCGCTGTTCCTCGCCATAGTAGCGGGCGCGATCCCAGAAGTGCGGACGGCCGATGCCGGTCGACACGTGCTCGCCAAGCAGCCTTCCATTCGAGTCCTCGCCCTTGATGTTGTAGAGCACGATATCCTGCGTGATGATGACGTCGCCTTCCATGCCGATCACCTCGGTGATGTGGGTGATGCGGCGCGAGCCGTCGCGAAGGCGTGCTGCCTGGATGATGACATCGATGGAGCCGACGACGATTTCACGCACGGTCTTCTGCGGCAGCGAATAGCCGCCCATGGCGATCATCGATTCGATACGGTTCAGGCATTCGCGCGGGCTGTTGGAGTGGATCGTTCCCATCGACCCATCATGGCCGGTGTTCATCGCCTGCAGCAGGTCGAAAACCTCCGGTCCGCGCACTTCGCCGACGATGATGCGTTCGGGCCGCATGCGCAGGCAGTTCTTGACCAGGTCGCGCATTGTCACCTCGCCTTCGCCCTCGAGATTGGGCGGGCGGGTTTCGAGACGCACCACGTGCGGCTGCTGCAGTTGCAGTTCGGCCGAGTCTTCGCAGGTGATGACGCGTTCCTCGCGGTCGATATAGTTGGTCAAGCAGTTGAGCAGCGTCGTCTTGCCGGAGCCGGTACCGCCGGAGATGACGATGTTGCAGCGGACGCGGCCGATAATCTTGAGTATCTCGGCGCCCTGCGGCGAGATGGCGCCGAACTTGACCAGCTGATCGAGCGTCAGCTTGTCCTTCTTGAACTTGCGGATGGTGAGCGCGGTGCCGTCGATGGAGAGCGGCGGCGCGATCACGTTGACGCGAGACCCGTCAGGAAGACGGGCGTCACAGATCGGGCTCGATTCGTCGACGCGGCGGCCAACTTGGCTGACGATGCGCTGGCAGATGTTGAGCAGCTGCTGATTGTCGCGGAAGCGGATGCCGGTCTGTTCGACCTTGCCGTTGACTTCGATGTAGACGTTCTTGGAGCCGTTGACCATGATGTCGGCGATATCGTCGCGGGCGAGCAGCGGTTCCAGCGGCCCGTAGCCTAGCACATCGTTGCAGATGTCGTCGAGCAACTCTTCCTGCTCGGCGATCGACATTGCGAAATTTTTGATGGCGATGATGTCGTTGACGATATCGCGGATTTCCTCGCGCGCGCTCTCGGGATCGAGTTTCGCAAGTTGCGACAGGTCAATGGTGTCGATGAGCGCGGAGAAGACCTGGCTCTTGGTGTCGTAGTAGGTTTCGCTTTTTTCGCGCTGGATCTTTTTTGGCGGCTCCGGCGCCATCGACGGCGCCTCAACGGCACGGCGAGTTGGCGGCGTTGCCAGCGCTCCCGGCGGCGGCGCTGCCGGGGGTCGGGCAAGTACCCCCATCTCCGCAGGCGTTGCAGCAGCCGGCGCCGCTGACGCTGGCTGACGGAACTCCGGGGTGAACCGGCCGCCGTCGTCGGAGCCTCTTTTTCCAAACATGATCGACTACCAATTTCGCTTGAGAAGCGTCATTTCTTGTTACGCGAGAGCTTGCCGAGGAGGCCGCCAAGGCCTGCCTTCTTCCTGGCCTTGATTTCGCTGCGACCGGTCAGCACGTGCGCGATTTCGTTGATCATGCCGACGACCGGGCTCTTGGGATCCATCTCGCCCAGCATGCGGCCGTTGTTCGCGGCATTTCCAAACAACAACGGGTCGAAGGCGATGACCGACATCGGCGTGAGGCTGAGCGGCTCGGCGAAGTCGGAAGCGGAAATCTCGGGCCGTTTCGGCACGCCGGCCTGATTGATGATCAGTTTCGGCGGCGGATCGTTCGGGCGAAGACGCGTCAGCATATCGACCAGATTCTTGGTGTTGCGCAGATTGGCCAATTCCGGCGTCGCAGTGATGACGATCTCGTCGGCCTTGATCAGTGTGTTCTTGGTCCAGCCCGTCCAGATATGGGGGACGTCGAGCACCAGCAGCGGCACGCTGCGCTGGGCGGTATCGATGAGTTGCGTGAAGGCATCGGGATCGAAATCATAGACACGTTCGAGGGTGGAGGGCGCGGCGAGCAGCGACAGATGTTCGGCGCACTGGGCAAGCAGACGGTCGAGATAAACCTCGTCGACGCGTTCGGGCGAAAACACGGCCTCGGCGATGCCTTGCGCAGGGTCCTGGTCGAAGTTTATGTTGGCCGTCCCGAAAGCCAGGTCGAGATCGGCGACGACCACTTCCGACTTGAACAGCGATGACATCGCCCACGCCACATTGTGGGCGATGGTCGAGGAGCCGACGCCACCCTTGGCGCCGACGAAGGCGATCGAGCGGCCGATCGGCTCGGCTTCCGGATCGACGAAGATCGACGAAACCACCGAGACAATATCGGCCATCGACACGGGCGCGATGACGTATTCGGAAATACCGAAGCGGATGAGTTCGCGGTAAAGACCGACATCGTTGTAGTGGCCGATCACCACGACTTTAGAGGAGGGATCGCAATATTCTGAAAGCTGGGCAAGCTGCTCCAGCAACTGCTTCGGTTCGCTGCGCGACTCCAGAAGGATGAGGTTCGGCGTCGGCGCGGATTGGTAGAATTCGATCGCCGTGGCGATGCCGCCCATATGCACTTTCAGATGCGCCTTGGCCATGCGGCGATCCTCGCCGGCCCGCTCCACCGGATGCGCGACACCTTCCGTCTCGCAAAATGCCTGGATGGAAATACGCGGAACCGGCCGCAGCGCCTGCATCGCGGCAATATCCAATTGCGAGCTGTCGCCGCCGTCTACGGGCGTATCGTAGGCAAGATTGCTCATTGTCATGCTCTTTTCCGTGACTTCTCTTCCGGTCTCTACGCGGGACCGGCGCTCCTAGTACGTCACTTCCGAATTGCCGAGGAACTCGTCCGAAATACCTCTGCCGCGGTAGACGTCGATCACCGCGCCGCGGTTCTCGGCGTCGATGTCGGACGACTTTCTTGGCCCGAGCAGATCGGTCGGATTGGCGAGTTGCGCGGCGAGGTTGTTTTGAGACGAGCAGCCGTAATCGGCGTAGTGCTTGTTTTCGGAGGTTTCGAGGATGTCTTCGGGCCAGCGCCCGCATTTGTCGGTCTGGGCTCTCACCGAAATATAGGAAACGCGGATAGGCGCCGACGCTTCCGGGGAAACCGACTGGTAGGAGGTCACCACGATCCGGTTTAGCTTGATGCCGCTGGCAACCGCCAGCCTTGCGAAATCGCGCGCCGCGGCAGTCGCCGCGACCTCATTAGCCGAGCCGATCGGGGTTGCGATCGTCAGCGCCGGGGCAGCGCTCTTGTCGTAACCGTCGAGGAAGCCCAGAAGCGTGTCGCGCTGCGAGCCGGTCATGCCGCGATCGCCGGCGCCGACCGGGAGGTCGAGCTTCTGGTTCTTCTCAGCAATTACGATCGGATGCGTGGTGCGATAATCATCGGGAATCGCCCCAACCGTGATGCTGTCGCGCTTAGCGCAACCGGCAAGCGAGGCGGCGATCGCGACCGCCAGGATCGGCATTGCCGATCGGCGGATCCGGCCACGGCCAGACCATGCCTTTGCGGCAATCGCCAGTACCTTTGATGCTGACTGAGACATGTCCGCTTCCCCGCTTACTTGTAGATGAAGCCGACAACGCCGTGGTAGCGGCCGTTGGGCTTGTCGGTCTGCATGGTGCCGTAGACGCGGTTGACGCGGCCAAGGAACATGGCCGGACCATCGCCGGCGGCATTGAAATTGTCGTCCGGCTTAGCCAGGTCGTTGCGCGCCACCGGCCGAGCCAGATAAGGCGTGATGATGATGACCAGTTCAGTTTCATTGCGGACGAAATCGCGGCTGCGGAATAGCGTGCCGAGCACCGGGATCTTGGTCAGGCCGGGCAAGCCCGATACAGCCTGGCGGACGTCGTCGCGAACGAGGCCGGCAATCATCATCGAACCGCCCGACGGCAATTCGACGGTGGTGTCGGCAAGTCTCTTGCGGATCGACAGAAGCGTCAGGCCGGGCAAGCTGCCGCCGCCTTCCAGGGTGGTAGCACCTTCCGAGGTCGGCTCCGAAACCGATGTTCTGACCTTGAGGCTGATCCGACCCGCCGACAGCACAACGGGCTGGAACTCGAGGCCTATGCCGTATTCCAGCTTTTCGTTGGTGTAGGTGACCTGGCCGGTCTGGTTGTCGGTCGAAACGTTGTTCGTACGTGCCGTGATGAGATTGAATTCGCCGCCGACCCTGAACGTTGCCTTCTCGCCCGAAACCGCGGTGAGGGTCGGTTCTGCAAGCGTCTTCATGACGCCGCTTTGCTCCATGGCATTGATGTAGGCTTTGAGGCCACTGCCGCCCAAGTTAAAGCCTGAATTCTGCGAAAGCGGCTTTCCCAAACCGTAGTTGGGCGAACTCAGCGCACCGTAGGCGATGCCGTCCATGCTGCCGCTGCCAACCATGTTGACGCCGAGCTGCTTCATCACCGAGCGGCTGACTTCGGCCACGGTCACCTTCAGCGTCACTTGGTCGTCGCCGATGATCTGTAGCAGGTTGACGATCTTCGAGACCCGGCGTTCGGCATCCGGGTTGTTGATGTCGACGCCGCCATTGGCATTACCGCCGGCCGCGGTCTGCGAATACTGGCCCGTCGTCGCTTCACCGCCGGACACGAAGATGGTTGCCAGATCGACGGCGCGCTTGGCATCGAGCGGCGTATCCACCGTCCCGGTCAGGACGACGTTGTCGTTCAGCAATTCGACCTTGATCTCGGCATTCGGAAGGAAGCGCTTGAGGTAGTCTTCCAATCCGGCGACGTCGCGTTCGACGGCCAGATCCAGGCTGGCAATCTGCTCGCCATTGGGACCGAAGACGAAGATGTTGGTTTCGCCCACCGACTTGCCGAACAGATAGATGCGCCTTGCGGTGCGGGTCACCGCATCGGCGACCGCGGGATTGGCGACAAGGATGTCGTAGGCGTCGCTCGGCAGATCGATGACGACCGATTTGTTGAGGCCGAGCTTGACACGTTGCGTGGCGGTCGAGGCCGTGACCCCGACGCTCTTTCCGGCGGCCTTGGCGTCGCCGAGGCCACTTGCATGGGCTCCGAGGAAAAGCAGGCCGACGGCTGCAGCCATGGTGACCGGCAGTTTAGCGACTAACCTCATTTCCTTGCCCCTACTTCGGAAACTTCGCCCGATTTGATCAACCGCACCGTTCCGCGCCGCCCACTGCCGGAAACGAGGTAGTCGGCTTCATCGGTACCCTTTTCCTTGTTGTCGGTGATCGAGCGCAGCGCCAGCGTCAGGCGATCGGCCATCTGCTGGGCGACGGTTATGATCTCGGCCTGCTGCGGCGTCAGCTCCAGCGTCGCCGTCTGTCCGACCCTGGTCTTCTTGCCTTCCTCGTCCTCCTGGATGGTCTGATCGATCGCCAGGACGCGGATGTTCTTGAGGATGGTCTCGGTGGTGAATCCGCTGCCGCCGTTGCCGGTGTCGGATCTGCGGGTCATGATGACGTCGACAAAATCGTTGGGCAGGATGAACCCGCCTGCCGACGTGTCAGCCGAGATCGCGGTGGCGACGGCACGCATGCCGGTGGGCAGGATCGAAGACATGAAGCTTTGCCCCTCGCCGATCAGCTTGGAGCGCCGCAGCGGCTCACCGGTGTACATCGCCATGCGGGCGACGGAGCCCTTCAGTTTCTCCCGCGCTTCGGGTTCGGCGGCACGGGTGATGAAATTCGCATTGATGCCATCGGACGGCCAGGACTCCCAGCTGAGATTGTTCTCAAGTGGGCTGCCCATCGGCACGTCGCCGGAAAGCACGAGCACATCCTGCAAGGCAATGGCCGGCGCCTGCGGGGCATCGGCGACGACCTGCTGGGGCGGGACCGCCACCATATTCTTGGCAACATAACCTGCACCACCCGCCGCAGCCACCGCCACGCCCAGAATAATCAGTCGGGATGCTGGCATCTGTCCGAACCCTCGCCTTTAGGCAACCACCTAGCCAGGCCGGACTTTGCAGCGGCAATCGTCAAAACAAGGTTAATGCAATGCTTACGATCGTGATTAATTTAAGGTTTACATAAATTGGACGGACCCGTGCTCCGACGACAGAAAGGGCGAACAGCGGCCTCTTTTCAGACCGATGTCGGAGCGGCAAAGGTTGCTTGCTGTTTCAGTTCGCCAGCTTTGCCAGTGCCCAAACCATCAGGGGTGAATCCGGATAGGTCAGCAGCCCGCCAATGCCGAGTGCAATGCCGTAGGGAACGCCAGTCGTGTCGTCGGCGAAATGGCGCAGGAATAGATTGTGGCTGGTGTAAATCGCCAGCGGCGATTTCCGGTAGAGAAGGATGGCGAGCGTCAGCAGTCCGCCGATGAACGTCGATATCACGAGATACTCGACAAGGTGAATGTTGAACCCCATCCAGACGGCGGTGCCGGCGAGCAGCTTGGCGTCGCCGCCACCCATGCCGCCGAGTGCAAACAGACCGAACGTCACGGCCAGCACCAGGCCGCCGGCGGCGAAATGCCAGCCATAGGTTGCCCAGTCCATGGCCGTCAGCGGCGCAACCAGCGCAAACACCGCCAGCAGCAGCACCGGTACGCGGTTGGCGATCGTCATCGACAGCATGTCGGAGATCGCGGCGAAGAGCATGCAAAAAGGAAAGATGACGAAGATCAACGCTTCGAGCATGGGCGCGACACCCTGTTGCCAACTGTATCCAGCCTCAGCCTAGACATATATGATTAACGATCGATGAGACTGGGTTACTCAAAACCACCCGACGCGATGAAATAAGGGCCGCCAGTCAGGCGGCCCCTATCTCTAAGGCAACCAGTGTATTACGAACCACTCACCTTACCGGCGATGGCGATGAACTTGGCGTTCAGGGCATTGCCGAGCTGACCAGCGCCAACCATGATGGCAAGCGCGATGAGAGCGGCGATCAGACCGTATTCGATAGCGGTCGCGCCGGATTCGTCCTTCGCGAAACGTGCGATGAGATTAGACATTCGAGAGCTCCTACTCCACGTGTTACAGCACTTCCGTCAACTTCTGTGGTGGTTGATCGGATGCTGCCAATCTACGGAGAAGCTCTTTCAATCGGCTTAATAAACAGCCTTACCGATTCCTTTCCCGCTTCGAACAGCTTGCGTGGTTAACCGTAAACTAAACGCTGGACAGTAGCTCGCCTGCCCGTGAAGAGCTGTAATTTCACGGCTATCGGCAGGATGCATTGTTACATTAGCTGGCAGCAGGATTGGTGCGAATACCCCGGCGCCGGTCAAGGGTTTAACCGTTGGTTCACCAATCTCCTTCATGTTTCTTTGAACAAGTTTTGCCGCTGTGGAGCGCCTTGATGACTGCCATGAAATCGTCATTCCTGCTTGTCGCGCTTCTCGCCGTCCCGGCTTTTGTGCTGCCGGCCAAGGCCGGAGCCGGCATCGAAGTGACGATGAATCAGGCCAAGATCGTCAAACTGACACGCCCCGCCGACACCATAGTCGTCGGCAATCCGGCGATTGCCGACGCCTCCGTCCAGGATGCATCGACGATCGTACTGACTGGCAAGGGGTTCGGCGTCACCAATCTGGTTGTCCTCGACCACGATGGCAGCCCGATCGTCGACGAGCAGGTGACCGTGGTGCGCCAGGACGCGTCGTCCGTGCGTATCTACAGGCGCGCCTCGGTACAGACCATGTCCTGCACGCCCTATTGCGAAAGCTCGTACAAGAGCGACTCGGAAAAGTCGTCCGAAGCCGAGATGAGCGCTGGGCAGTAAGCGCCTCAGTTGGCTCGATTGTCTCGGGAAAGCCGCGTCGGTTAGCGGCCGGTTAATGTCGCCTGGTCGAATTTAACGGTCATTCAAACCGGAGCTAAATGGGTTCTTGATAGTGGTGCTGACGGTACCGCATCAGGATCGCAGGAACGGGATATGGGCGACGTTTTGGACGAGGATTCAGAACGCGAGATCTGCAAGGCCAAGGCAGGGCGCGTGACGTTTGCCCGTCGTTTCCTTCGTGATCGGCGCGGCAGCACGGCGATAGAATTCGCGATGCTTGCGCTACCGTTTGCGGCTCTCGTCTTCGCCATCCTCGAGAGCTGCGTTTCATTTGCCGGACAGGAGGTGATGGCCAACATCACCGATGATATCGCCCGTCAGTTGCGTACTGGCCAGTTGAGGCAAGCCGATGTGACGGAAGAGAAGCTGAAGGGCTTGGTCTGCGCCAGACTCGAGATCATTGTCGCGAAGGGTTGCCCCGGTTTGCTGGTGGATCTGCGCCCGTTCAAGACCTTTGCCGGGGCAGCCAGTGCGGGTTTCACGATTTCCGGCTCGACCATCACGCTGACGGGCAAGGATCCGGATACAGGCAAGGACCCGGCTTTCGGGACCCCTACAATAGGTCCGGCAGAATCAAAGAACATGCTGCGGGTCTTTTACCCTTGGCCGGTCATGACCGATTTCATGGCTCAATACATGTCGAATATGGATGGCGGCAAGACTCTGCATTACGCGACGACAACGTGGCAAAACGAGCCATTCGACAACTGAAATTGCACGTGTAAGCAAAAGGAAAAGTGCATGTTTCGTGCGGGGGCACATCCGGGGATGTCGGTTAGCTGGAAGAGAGCGGCGCGGTTTTTTTCCGATCGGCGCGGCATAGCGGCCGTCGAGTTTGCCCTCATCGTGCCTGTCTTGCTGATCATGTATTTCATTACGATGGAGGCCTCGCAAGCCATCGAGGCCAGCAAGAAGGTCAGCCGCATCAGCTCCATGGTTGCCGACCTCGTCACGCAGCAAACGTCGGTGGTCAACGCAGATCTCACCGACATCATGAAGATCGGCAACTCCAGCCTTCAGCCTTACAACCGCTCGGTCGCCAATATCTCCATTACGGCAATCGACATCAGAACCGACCCGAACAATCCGATACCGCAAGCAAAGGTGGCGTGGTCCTGGAGCGTGCTGGATGGGAAGACTGGCCGCGACTCCAACCCGACAACTTCCACCACCGTTCCGGCGACGCTCAATGTTGCGGGGACTTTCCTCATTCGTGTCAAAACCACTCTAGCATACCAACCGATCATCTCCTGGTCGGAAGGCTCCGAAAAGCCGCTCGGATTTATCTCGGCCTTCAACGAAGGCAAGATAACGATGAGCGAAACCTACTATCTCAGGCCGCGCCGGACCACGTCGATCCCCTGCAGCGATTGCTGAAGCAGCTCTGGCCCATCCGACCCCGGCTTTATTGCGCGCCGCTGTCGGTGCTGCCCGACACCAGGCGCACGATGGAATCGGCCATCGCATAGTCACTCGCAGCGGCGAGCGTGAACCCTCCCGAATGTTTCGATTCCACGAAATCGTAGACTTCCGGCGACTGCGATCTGAGATTGGTGAGGAAGACGGTCAGTCGGCGTTTGGCTTCGGGGTCGAGATCGCTGCGGACGGCGTGAGGGCCGTATCTGAGCACGCCGGAGGTCCAGATGATCTGGAGCGCGGCTTCTGGAATGCCCGCCGCCTCCAGTCGCGCCGCCGTGCCGTCCGGATCAGCCGGCTGATCGCCAGCAATCGCCGTCCGGTTTTCCGCCGTGGCCCGCTCCCAGCCGAACAAGGCATCGGCCTGGCCATCGACCAGCATCGCTTCTGCGGCGGCAGCCGAGCCGGCATGAGCGAGGAATGGCGCATCCTGGCTGATCTTGATGCCGTCGGCCGCCAGCCCGGCGAGCGGTAGAAGCGAACCGCCGACATTGTCGGAAGGCGCCATGGCGATGCGGTGCGTTTCCAGGGCCGCGAGATCGGAAAGCCTGCCGTCGCGCGTCAAAAGCACGGAGCGGATGCCCGTGGCACCGTCGGCATCGACCGGCGCCACAAGAGGTTCGACGCAGCCGCAGCGCTCCGAGGCGGTGGCGTAGGCGGTCGCCGAATAGACCGCGTACTGAATCCGGCCAATGGCCTGTGCCTCTATCAGCGCCGCATAGTCATGCGCGACGACGAATTCCACCTTCATGCCGAGCGCCCTGCCGTAGGCGTCAGTCAGCATGGCCAGACCCGGAACCGTGTTGCCGGCGCCCGGCTCGGCAACGATGCCGATCCGAAACGTGCCGATCTGGTCGCGCCAGTCGGCGTGCGCGGCGAGCTGCGAGGCCAGCAGCGCTACAGTGGTCGCCAGTGCACTCCAACCCAGGTCAGCCCGTCTCATCGATCCATGCCCCGCACGCCGTTCCTTGAAGCGCATCGCATGTCTCAAGGATGCGTACAGCGCGCCTGCCCGACTTCGCGACCATCGCGTCAGGCCGTTGCCGCCTGGTTTACGATTTGCCAATGCCGCGACGGGACCTTATGTCTGGTCAACCAGACTGGCAATGACGGCACCGATGGCACGCGCTTTCCTCTTCGTTCTCGATTCTTTCGGCATTGGCGGCGCCGCCGATGCCGAACCCTATGGCGACGCCGGCTCGAACACATTCGGACATATCGCGCTGGCCTGCGCGGAAGCCCGCGCCGATCGCGAGGGCCTGCGCGAGGGACCGCTGAAGGTGCCCACCATGGTTTCGCTCGGTCTCGGCCGCGCAGCAGAAACCGCAACCGGCTTCCAATTCGACAGCAAAGCCGCTGTTTCAGCCTCCGCTTTCCACGGCGCCGCGCAGGAGATTTCGAGCGGCAAGGATACGCCGTCGGGTCACTGGGAAATCGCCGGGCTGCCCGTGCGGTTCGACTGGGGCTATTTCCCCGATAAGGTGCCCGCCTTCCCTGCCGAACTGACCGAAGCGATGATCCGCGAGGGTAAGGTGCCGGGCATTCTCGGCAACTGCCATGCGCCCGGCACGGAGATCATCGAGCGCTTCGGCGAGGAGCATATCCGCACTGGCCAGCCGATCTGCTACACCTCGGTCGATTCCGTCCTGCAGATAGCAGCGCACGAAGTTCATTTCGGCCTGGAGCGGCTCTACGAGTTCTGCAAGACGGTACGCCGGCTGGTCGATCCGCTGAAGATCGGACGGGTGATCGCACGGCCTTTCCTGGGCGAAACATCGGCCACCTTCGAGCGCACCTACAACCGCCATGACTACGCCGTGCCGCCGCCTGAGCCGACGCTGCTCGACCGCTTGACCGGGCGCGGCAGCCGGGTGATCGCGGTCGGCAAGATCGGCGACATCTTCGCCCACCGCGGTATCTCGGAAGTACGCAAGGCGCCCGGCAACATGGCAATGTTCGACAAGGCGCTGGGCGCGATGGACGATGCCGGCGACGGCGACCTGGTGTTCGCCAATTTCGTCGACTTCGACACCGAGTTCGGCCATCGCCGCGACGTCGCCGGCTATGCTGCAGCGCTCGAAGCCTTCGACCGCCGGCTGCCCGAGGCACTGGCAAAGCTGAAGCCGGGCGATCTGCTCATCCTCACCGCCGACCATGGCAACGATCCGACATGGCGTGGCACCGACCACACGCGCGAACGCGTCCCGGTCATCGGCACCGCACCAGGTCTCACGGGCGGCGACATCGGGCTCAGGACCACCTTCGCCGATATCGGCGAGACGGTCGCCGAACACCTCAAGCTGGCGCGCGGCCGCCACGGCGCTTCCTTCCATGCGGCGATAGGCGGCCATGCCTGAACTGCCCGAGGTCGAAACCGTCCGGCGCGGCCTGCAGCCGGTTCTGGAATGCGCGCGGATCGTGCGCGTCGAGGCGCGCCGGCCCGATCTCCGATTTCCGTTTCCGGCGAGATTTGCGCAGCGGCTGACCGGCAAGACCGTCATCGCGCTTGGCCGCCGCGCCAAATATCTCACCATACACCTGGACGATGGCCCGGTGCTGATCTGCCATCTCGGCATGTCGGGCTCGTTCCGCATCGAGGCCGCTGATGACAAAGAGACGCCCGGCACGTTCCATCAAGAGCGCTCGAAGAATGCCAAGCACGACCATGTGGTGTTCCATGTCGTGTCGCCTGTCGGCCTCCAGTCTCGCGTGGTCTTCAACGACCCGCGTCGCTTCGGCTTCATGCTGTTTGCGGAAGGCCTGGCCGAGGCGCATCCGATGCTGGCGGGACTGGGCGTCGAGCCGACCGGCAATGCGCTGGAAGGCGCCCTGCTCGCCTCTCTGCTGAAGGGCCGCAGATCGCCGTTGAAGGCGGCGCTGCTCGACCAGAAGCTGATAGCCGGGCTCGGCAATATCTATGTGTCGGAAGCGCTGTGGCGCGCCGGCCTTTCGCCATTGCGCGAGGCAGGCACCATCGCCGGGACCGGCAAGAAGGCCAAGGAACAGAGCGAACGACTGGCCGGGGCAATCCGTTCGGTGATCGCCGATGCGATCGCCGCCGGTGGGTCTTCGCTGCGCGACTATGTGCACACAGACGGGTCGCTGGGCTATTTCCAGCATTCCTTCGCGGTCTACGATCGCGAAGGCGAGCCCTGTCCGACGCCCGGCTGTCGCGGCCACATCGAGCGCATCGTGCAAAGCGGCCGCTCGACCTTTTATTGCCGGACCTGCCAGCGGTAAGCTGGATCGGTCCTTCAGTGCCGCAACCAGGAGGTCAGCCCATGAGCTATGAAACCATCATCGTCGAGACGCGCGGCAAGGTCGGCCTGATCACGCTGAACCGGCCCAAGGCGCTCAACGCGCTGAACGCGCAGGTGCTGGCGGATTTGCTGACGGCGGCAAAGGGGTTCGACGCCGATCCCGGCATCGGCGCCATGGTCATCACCGGTTCCGAGAAGGCTTTTGCGGCGGGCGCCGACATCAAGGAAATGCAGGCCGTCACCTACGCCGAGGCCTATGTGCAGGATTTCTTCGTCGGCTGGGAACAGTTTACCCGCACCCGCAAGCCGATGATCGCGGCGGTCGCCGGCTATGCACTGGGCGGCGGCTGCGAACTGGCGATGATGTGCGATTTCATCATTGCCGCCGACACGGCGAAATTCGGCCAGCCCGAAATCACGCTCGGCGTCATTCCCGGCATGGGCGGGTCGCAACGGCTGACCCGCTTTGTCGGCAAGTCGAAGGCCATGGACATGTGCCTGACCGGTCGGATGATGGATGCCGCCGAAGCCGAGCGCAGCGGCCTGGCCTCGCGCGTCGTGTCGGCCGGCGAGTTGATCGAGGAGGCGATGAAGGCCGCGGCCAGGATATCAGAGTTTTCACTGCCATCGGTGATGATGGCCAAGGAGGCAGTCAACCGCGCCTACGAGACGACGCTGGCGGAGGGACTGCGCTTCGAACGCCGGCTGTTCCACTCGCTGTTTGCGCTCGACGACCAGAAGGAAGGGATGGCAGCCTTTGCCGAGAAGCGGAAGCCGAATTTCACCAATCGCTAGAGTGGCGGCGGCGAGGACCAAAAAGAAGCCAAAGCGGCGTTGACGCGCCGGAAAAGCTGAACTATAAGCCGCTCCAACCGAGGCGGCCGTTGGCTGCCCGTTTGTTTTTTGCGCCCTGCGGCATCCCGCATGCGCCCACCAGATCAGAAGAGAGGCATCATGGCCAATACCTCCTCGGCCAAAAAGGCAACGCGCAAGATCGCCCGCCGCGCAGCGATCAACAAGAACCGCCGCTCGCGCGTGCGTACATATGTCCGCCAGGTCGAAGAGGCACTGGCTGCCGGCGACAAGGCAGCCGCGCTGGAAGCCTTCAAGACCGCAGAGCCGGAATTGATGCGCGCCGCGACCAAGGGCGTGATCCATAAGAATACGGCATCGCGCAAGGTGTCGCGTCTGGCTCACCGCCTCAAGGTGCTGTCGGCCTGATCGACCGTTCCTGAACTGTCGTTCTTTCAAACCCGGCCAATCGCGCCGGGTTTTTCGTTTGCCGGCAAGCACTTAAAAGAACGACCGCAAAACACGCCCGAGCCGCATTCCAGAGTCCGGAATGCTTTGCCGGCACATACACTCCCACTGATATTCCAATCCGCCGAAACGGCCCACGCCAATAAATTTGGCTGTCACAAATTGCTGATATTTTTCAGTGGCTTGCTGGAAGTGATCCACAGCTTGTTCACATAGCCTGTGGGCGACAGGCAGCAAGTTGGTGTCAAGCGAATTATTTCAGAAAATTTCAAACCGCACAGCCATTTTCATATTCGCGGCAAAAGGGTTTGAATCCCAATGGCTTTGTCAAAATATGCGCTTCCAGCACGGAGCCCGAACCGTTGTTCACTAACCAGATTCCTTAAAAATCCGTTAGAGGTGGCCTTGCCCTATCCACAGCGATTTCGGTAATGTCGGTCTATCGAAAGGGACGGGCCATTAGCCCTTAACCCAGCCTGAATCGGCCAGCTAACAGTGGCAGAATTCATGACGTGGATCAATTCCGCGAACGGGTATGGCTTGCCTTTTCGATACGATAGGGGACTGGCGTAATTGTACATGGCAGCTTGATGGCGCACCGGCGTTTTCGCCGGGTAGCACCGCTTTGCCCGAACATGTCAGACGGACTGGCTTTAAGCAGCCGGGACCCATCCCTTTTTGACGAGGCAACGTCATCCGCCGGCGGCGGCGGTGGTGTTGTAGCGAAGATACGGTCGCCGGAAACATGGGTGCAGGAGGCGCACTCCCGGCGGAAAAAAGGTACAAAGGAAAAGGGACGCACAATCATGCAGAGCGGCATCGAGCGGGAGCTTACGGGCGACCTGCCATTTCCCGGAACATTGGTCGGAGCGCACGATATGGCGGCTTCCAACGACGCGGAACAGAAGTTCGACCGGGTCAAGGCCCAATTGAAGGCGCGCCTGGGAACCGAGGTCTATTCGAGCTGGTTCGGCCGTATGAAGGTGGCTGAGGCTTCCCGGGGCATTGTACGCATCTCGGTGCCCACGGCCTTCCTGCGCTCGTGGATCAATGGCCATTATCTCGATCTCATCGCCGATCTGTGGAAGCACGAGGATCCCGAAATCCTCAAGATTGAGATGGTCGTGCGCACCGCGACCCGTCCGGCCCGCAATGGCGTCGAACCCGAGGTCGTGCCGGCGCGCAAGATGACCAAGCATACGCAGACCGCATTGGCGGCCGGCACGGTCGGCCCCGGCAGGATGGAGCGGGCGCCCGCCCCTCGTCCCGGCACGCCGATCGAGAGCGAATTCCGGCACAATGTGCTGGGGTCGCCGCTCGACCCGCGCTACACGTTCGGCTCCTTCATCGAAGGCCCGTCGAACCGGGTGGCTTTCGCCGCAGCCAAAGCCGTGGCGGAATCGCAGTCGAGCGCGGTGCGCTTCAACCCGCTGTTCCTTCATGCAACCGTCGGGCTCGGCAAGACGCACCTTTTGCAGGCGATTGCGGCCGAATCCCTGAAACAGAACCCGAAATCGCGCGTCGTCTATCTGACGGCCGAATATTTCATGTGGCGCTTCGCCACCGCGATCCGCGACAACAATGCGCTGACGCTGAAGGAACAGCTGCGCGACATCGACCTCTTGATCATCGACGACATGCAGTTCCTGCAGGGCAAGTCGATCCAGCACGAATTCTGCCATCTCATCAACATGCTGCTCGACAGCGCCAAGCAAGTGGTGGTTGCCGCCGACAGGCCGCCGTCGGAACTGGAATCGCTGGAACCGCGGGTGCGCTCGCGCCTCAATGGCGGTGTCGCGCTGGAAATGTCGGCGCCGGACTTCGCCATGCGCATCGGCATGCTCAAGCTGCGGCTTGCCACGGCCAAGGTCGACGATGCGTCGCTCAATATTTCGGAGGAGATCCTCAACCATGTCGCCCGTACCGTCACCGGCAGCGGGCGTGAGCTGGAAGGCGCGTTCAACCAACTGCTGTTTCGTCAGTCGTTCGAGCCGGCGATCACCATCGACCGCATCGACGAGATCCTGGGGCACATCTATCGCTCTGGCGAGCCGAAGCGGGTGCGCATCGAGGACATCCAGCGCATCGTGGCGCGCCACTACAATGTGTCGAAGACCGAGTTGCTGTCCAACCGGCGCACGCGCACCATCGTGAAGCCCAGGCAGGTCGCCATGTACCTGTCGAAGGTATTGACGCCGCGCTCGCTGCCGGAGATCGGCCGGCGGTTCGGCGGGCGCGACCACACCACGGTGCTGCATGCGGTGCGCAAGATCGAGGACCTTTCCGGCGTCGACAACACGCTGGCGCAGGAACTGGAACTGTTGCGCAGGCTGATCAACGACCAAGCCTGATCGGCGCGGCAAACGGTCGTCGCGCTTTAAATTTTCTTGTTTTGATGCATGTCGTTGTCCCAAAACCGCTGCGCAGTTTTCGGCGACATGCATCGGTTGCCGGCCAACGTCCGCTTTATCCCCAGAAAGCCCGCTTAACCGGCGCGAACCGGTGGCCCGGACTTGCGTTTGCTGGCTTTTTCCTGTCAGTTTGCATAGATTCTGAGCCTGTTCAGACCTTTCGCGGGGCGCCGCCCACTGGTGACCCGTCCATTCATTCAAGCGAGCCTGTTTCGTCATGCGTGTTATCCTGGAACGGTCCAATCTCCTGAAGTCGCTCAACCACGTTCATCGCGTGGTCGAGCGGCGCAATACCATACCGATCCTGTCGAACGTGCTGCTCAGCGCCGAGGGCGCCAGCCTTGAAATGAAAGCCACCGACCTCGACCTCGAAGTGACCGAAGCGACGCCGGCAAAGGTCGAGCGCGGCGGGGCGACGACGGTTCCGGCGCACCTGCTCTACGACATCGTGCGCAAGCTGGCCGACGGCGCCGAAGTGATGCTGAAGACCGACGAGGACGGCAACGCCATGACGGTAACGTCGGGCCGCTCGAGCTTTCGCCTGCAATGCCTGCCGCAGTCCGATTTCCCGGAGCTTTCGGCGGGATCCTTCTCACACATCTTCCGGCTCGATTCCGTCGCCCTGAGAGGCCTTATCGAAAAGACCCAGTTCGCCATCTCCACCGAAGAGACGCGCTACTATCTCAACGGCATCTACCTGCACACGCATGAAACTGGCGGCAAGCTGAAGCTGCGTTCGGTGGCGACCGACGGCCACCGCCTGGCGCGCGCCGAGATCGACGCTCCGGCCGGGTCCGAAGGCATGCCGGGCATCATCATTCCGCGCAAGACGGTCAGCGAGTTGCAGAAGCTGGTCGACGATCCCGATGTCGCGGTGACCACCGAATTGTCCGACACCAAGATCCGCTTCACCATCGGCAGCGTGGTTCTGACCTCGAAGCTGATCGACGGCACTTTCCCGGACTACCAGCGCGTCATTCCGACCGGCAACGACAAGAAGCTGATCATCGACCGCCAGAGCTTCGCCGCCGCCGTCGATCGCGTCTCGACCATTTCCTCCGAGCGCGGCCGCGCGGTGAAGCTTTCGATCACCGAAGGCCAGGTGACGCTTGCCGTCAACAATCCGGATTCGGGCAGCGCAACCGAGGAACTGGCCGCTGATTACTCCTCAGACCCGATCGAGATCGGCTTCAACGCCAAATATCTGCTCGACGTCGCTGCTCAACTGACCGGCACGGAAGCCAAGTTCATGCTGGCCGATGCCGGTTCGCCGACGCTGATCCACGACATGGCCGATGAGACCGCGCTCTACGTGCTGATGCCGATGCGGGTGTAGCAGCCGCACTGCGGCACACCGCAGCATAATTGATTGCGGCGACTTCTACAGGCGGATAGCGGTTGCCGGAACAAAGTCACATAAGGAAGCTAACACTTACGAATTTCCGCAACTATGCGGCGCTGTCGATCGGCTTTTCCCCCGGCCCTGTGGTGTTTTCCGGCGACAATGGCGCCGGCAAGACCAATCTTCTGGAAGCCATCTCCCTGCTGACGCCGGGCCGCGGCCTGCGCCGTGCGCCCTATGTCGACGTGGCCCGCGAAGGCGGCGATGGCGGCTTTGCGCTCCACGCAAGGCTCGACGGGCCGGAGGGACAGGTCGAGATCGGCACCGGCATCACCGGGGGTGAAGCGGCCGGCGAGGGCGGTCGCAAGGTGCGCATCAATGGCGCGCCGGCACGGTCGGCAGACGCCATGCTGGAATGGCTGCGCGTCGTCTGGCTGACGCCGGCCATGGACGGCCTGTTCCCCGGACCTGCCGCCGACCGGCGGCGCTTTCTCGACCGGCTGGTTTTGGCTGTCGATCCCGGCCACGGCCAGCGTGCGCTCGATTACGAGAAGGCGATGCGCGGACGTAACCGCTTGCTTACGGAAGGCTCGCGCGATGGCGCCTGGTTCGACGCCATCGAGATGCAGATGGCCGAAACCGGCGTGGCGATCGCGGCTGCGCGCGCCGAACTGGTACGCCTGCTTACCGCCATGATCGACAGGCTGCCTTCCAGCGGGCCGTTTCCGCAGGCCGACATCAGCCTCTCCGGCGACCTTGAAAGCGACGTCGCCACAGCACCCGCCGTGGACGTCGAGGAACGCTATCGCGCCGCCCTTGCCGACGGCCGCGAGCGCGACCGCGCCGCCGGACGCACGTTCGATGGCCCGCACCGTTCGGATCTGCTGGTGCGCCACCGCCCCAAGGCGATGCCGGCCGAACTCTGCTCGACCGGAGAGCAGAAGGCGCTGCTGGTCGGCATCGTGTTGTCGCACGCAAGGCTGACCGGCGAGATGTCGGGGATGACGCCGATCCTGTTGCTCGACGAGATTGCCGCGCATCTCGATGCCGGCCGGCGCGCCGCGCTGTTCTCGATCCTGGAAGAGCTGAGCTGCCAGGCCTTCATGACCGGAACCGACGCCGCGCTGTTTTCCAGCCTGAGGGGACGCGCGCAGTTCCTCACCGTCGACCACGGCACGGTTGGGCCAACCGAAGAGACCTGACAAGCTTTTTGCTCCGCTATATGGTCCGGCAATGACCCCTGCCGCCCTCACCGACGAAGAGCTCGAACGCTATGCCCGCCACATCGTGCTGCCCGAGATCGGCGGCGCCGGCCAGCAGAGGCTGAAGCGGGCGCGGGTACTGGTGATCGGCGCCGGCGGCCTCGGCGCGCCGGTGCTGGAATATCTCGCTGCCGCCGGCGTCGGCACGCTTGGAATCGTCGACGACGATATTGTCTCGCTGTCCAATCTGCAGCGGCAAGTGATCCACGCCACCCATACGGTCGGCACGGCGAAGACCGAGAGCGCCAAAGCAGCGATCGCCCGGATCAATCCCCATGTCGCGGTGGAATTGCACGATTTCAGGCTGACGGCCGACAATGCTGCCGTTCTCGTCGCGCGCTACGACGTGGTCGTCGACGGCTCCGACAATTTCGAGACGCGCTATGTGGTGGCGGATGCCTGCGCGGCGGAAAAGCGGCCGCTCGTGCATGCCGCCGTCGGCCGCTTCGACGGCTCGGTGACGGTGTTGATGCCGTTCGGGACCGGCGCCGACGGCAGACCGAACCCTGGATATCGCGACCTCTTTCCTGAAGCGCCGCCGGAAGGACTGGTGCCGTCCTGCGCGGTGGCCGGGGTCGTCGGTGCGCTGACCGGCGTCATCGGCACCTTGCAGGCAATGGAAGCCATCAAGCTGATCACCGGTATCGGCGAACCACTGGTCGGCCGGCTGCTGCTCTACGATGCGCTGTCGGCGCGCTTCGACACGATCCGCTACAAGAGAAGCTGACCGCATGGATCAGCCTGCCAGTGTTTTGGTCACGCAGTTCGCCCCCGGCTTCGACCGCTGGGACGAACTGCTCAGCCTGATCATGCGCGCCTTTGCACCGATGGACGGCGTCATCGACCCGCCCTCCTCTGCGCATCTGCTGTGCGTCGAAAGCCTGAGGGACAAGGCTGGGCGGGAAACGGTGTTCGTGGCTCTGCAGGGCGGCCAGATCGCAGGCTGCGTTTTTGCGCTGGAGAGACCCGATGATTTCTATATCGGCAAGTTCGCCGTCGAACTCGGGCTTCAGGGCCAAGGCATCGGCAGACGATTGATGCAGGCTGTCGAGGACCTTGCCCGCAACCGCAACAAACCCGCCATCGAACTGCAGACGCGGGTCGAGCTCACGGCAAATCACGCAACCTTTGCGCGTCTCGGCTTCCGCGAAACCGCGCGCACGGCGCATGACGGTTATGACCGGCCGACCTCGATCACCATGCGCAAGGAGTTCGCGTGAGCCTCGCCCTCAGCGCACAGGAGCAGACAATCGCCTCCGGCCATGACGGGGCGGCGATGGCGATGCGCATCGTTGCCGAAAGCGCTGCGCTGCTCGGCGCGCCGCGACTGATCCCGATCGCCTCGACGCATATAGACGGCGCGCTCTATCACGGCGATTCCGGCACGCTGTTTGCCGAAAGGCTGGTCGATGGCGGCGCCAGGGTCGCGGTGCGCTCGACGCTCAATGTCGGCGCGCTCGACCTGATGGGCTGCTCGCGCGTGCGCCTCGAAGAGCCGGCGCGCGGCATGGCGCGACGAATGATGGAGGCCTACCGCAAACTGGGCTGCGAGCAGAGCTGGACCTGCGCGCCCTATCAGGCCGGCCACAGGCCAGCGCTTGGCAGCGATGTCGCCTGGGGTGAATCCAACGCGGTGGTGTTCTGCAATTCGGTGCTGGGGGCACGCACCAACCGCTATGGCGACTTCCTCGACATCGCCTGCGCCATATCGGGCCGCGCGCCGGATTACGGCCTGCATCGCCCCGAGAACCGGCAGGCACGGCTGGTGTTCGATGTGTCCGGCCTCTCCGCCTCGTTCCTTGGTTCGGAGATCGCCTGGCCGGTGCTGGGCAACCTCTACGGCCGTGAGGTCGGCAACGCGGTCGGCGTCGTCACCGGCATATCCAGCCATCCCGGCGAGGATGCGCTGAAGGCCTTCGGCGCGGCGGCGGCATCGTCGGGCGCCGTCGGCCTGTTCCATATCGCTGGGGTAACGCCAGAAGCGCCCGACGCCGAGACCATCCTGGTGGGCGGCAGGCCGGAAACGATGATCCGCGTAACGCCGGAGATGGCCATGAAGGCCCGCGCCGGCCTGTCCACCGCAGCCACGCAGACCGCCATCGATGCCGTGGCGATCGGCAGTCCGCATCTGTCTTTGGCCGAATTCGATGCACTTGAGCGGCTGATTGGCGGGCGGCGGCTCAGCGTGCCGATTTACGCCTGCACCGGCCGCCACGTGCTCACCAGGCTGGAGCAGAACGGCAAGCGCAAGATGCTCGAAGCCAGCGGCGTCATCATCGTCGCCGACACCTGCGTGGTGGTGACGCCGATCCTGCCGAATCTGGCCGGCGGCGTGCTGATGACCAATTCGGGAAAATTCGCGCACTACGCGCCGGGCAATACCGGTTACGCCGTGCTTTACGGCTCGCTGGCCGACTGCGTGGAAAGCGCGGTTGCCGGTAAGCCCAGGTTTACGGATATCGCCGCATGAGCGCCGTCGCTGAAATCCTGGTGCCGGGCAGCGGAGGCGAAGGGCTGGCCTTGGTGCTGACGGCGCCGATCAGCTTCTGGGGCGGCGTCGATCCGAAGAGCGGCCGCATCGCCGATGTCCGTCACCCGCAGCATGGCGAGACCATTTCCGGGCGTGTGCTGTTCCTGCCCGGCACGATCGGCTCGTCCTCAGCGTCAGCCGTGCTGATGGAACTCGTCCACAATGGCCATGCGCCGACGGCACTCGTGCTGCACGAGCCGGACGCGATCCTGCTGCTTGGCTTGATTGTGGCCAGGGAAATGGGCTGGCCGACGCCGGTAGCGCTCAGGCTCAGGCGCGACGCTTTTGAGGCCTATCGCGGCAAGCGTGTGAGTGTCGCGGCGGATGGCGCCCTCACAACCGCATCCTGAACGCGGCCCGCTTCAAGTCCGTAGCGGCAGCACGCGGTCCGGCGGCCGGTGGCCGTCGAAGAAGGCGCGGATGTTGATGATCACCTTCTCGCCCATGTCGATGCGGCCCTCGATCGTCGCAGAACCCATATGCGGCAAAAGCACGACTTTGTTCTTGGCGGCAAGCTTCAGCAGTTTCGAGTTCAGCGCCGGTTCGTGCTCGTAGACGTCGAGGCCGGCGCCGGCGATCTTGCCGTCCTGGATCAGCTTGACCAGCGCTTCCTCGTCGATGATGTCGCCGCGCGCGGTGTTGACCACATAGGCGGTGGGCTGAAGCAGAGCTAGGCGCCGCGCCGAAAGCAGATGAAAGGTCGCCGGCGTCGACGGGCAGTTGATCGAGATGATGTCCATGCGGGCAAGCATCTGGTCGAGGCTTTCCCAATAGGTCGCCTCCAGCCCTTCCTCGACCGCCGGCAGCACGCGATGGCGGTTATGGTAGTGGATCGACAGGCCGAAAGCCTTGGCGCGCCTCGCAACCGCAGTGCCGATGCGGCCCATGCCGACGATACCGAGGCGCTTGCCCCAGATGCGCCGGCCGAGCATCCAGGTCGGCGACCAACCGGCCCATTTCTTGTCGCTGGTGAGCACATTGGCGCCTTCGGCCAGCCGCCGCGGCCCGGCCAGCATCAGCGCCATGGTCATGTCGGCCGTATCTTCGGTCAGCACGTTCGGCGTGTTGGTGACGGTAATGCCTTTCTTGGCCGCCGCCGCCACATCGATCTTGTCGACGCCATTGCCGAAATTGGCGATCAGCTTGAGATTGTCGCCGGCCTGGGCAATCAGCGCCGCATCGATCTGGTCGGTGATGGTCGGCACCAGCACATCGGCTTCCTTGATCGCCGCGACCAGCTCCGGCTGCGTCATCGGGCGGTCCTCGACATTCAGCCTGGCGTCGAAGAGTTCGCGCATGCGGGTCTCGACCGGATCGGGCAGCTTGCGCGTGATGACGACGAGAGGCCGTTTTTTGCCTGCCATTGTTTCCTCGAACCCGATCTCGTTGAGACCTCTTTAACCAAGACAGGCGAAACTGAATACCGGTCGCGGTGCCTGCCACTCCTGTAACAAGCGGTGCCGCCGAAGACAAAGAAAAAGGGGCGCCCGGACCAAAGGGCACGCGCCGAAAGGAATGAAAGTGTCTGGTTTCGCGTCGCTTCGCCTGATCCTCAGCGCAGCGCTTCTCGGCGCTCTCCTGCATTCCCCGCAAGCCGCGGCGCAAGGTGCCGCCGCACCTGTGCAGACGGTCACGCTCGGGCCGAGCGGCCTGCCGCTGCCGCGTTTCGTCAGCCTGAAATCGGCTCGCGTCAACTCGCGCGTTGGCCCCGGCGCCAACTATTCCGTCGACTGGATGTACACAAAGGCCGGCCTGCCGATGGAAATCATCCAGGAATTCGATACCTGGCGGCGGGTGCGCGATGCCGATGGCTCGGAGGGTTGGATCAACCAGTCGCTGCTGTCCGGCCGCCGGACCGCGATCGTCGCCCCTTGGCAACGCACCAAAGGTGGCCGAATCAATCTGCTCGACGATGCCGATAAGGACGCCAGCGTCATCGCCATCATCGAGCCGGGCGTTACGGGCACGATCAAAACCTGCGATGGCCAGTGGTGCGAAATGACCTTCGACGGCCACACCGGCTGGATCGCCCAGTCGCAGGTGTGGGGCGCCTATCCCGGCGAGCACGTCAAGAATTGAGATTGCTGGAGGCCTAACGGCCGATACGGCCGAGATGGGTGTCCTGAAAACCGGTCGACAGTTTGAGACCGTAGCCGAGCGCGCGGTCGACGGCGATGTGGATGATCCAGATCAGACCAATCGCGGTCGCCGTCGAATTGGCCAGAACATATCCGGCGAGGGCCAGCAACAGCGGGACGATCAGGATGTGCAACGCGTTGTAAGCGACAGCGCCGATCCGTGCCCCGGCGAGATAGCCCAGCATCGACAGGTCGGGCGCCAGAATAAGCAGGGCGAACAGCCACCAGGAAACGCCTGACGCGGCATAGGCGACTATAGCCACGACCGCGACCGCAACCCATTCGAGCCGGATTGCAAAATCGACAGGTTTCACGGGTTGGGGCTTAAACGCTGCGCTTCGGGCGCAGCCTCACCACGATGTCGACATTGGCGATCTCCATGCCTGCGGGTGGCTCCGGCAGGTTGGAGACGGTCACCGGACCGCTTTCTATATCGAAGATCCTGTTTTCGCCTTCGATGTAAAAATGATGGTGATCGGAGGTGTTGGTGTCGAAATAGGTCTTGGACCCCTCGACCGCCAGGATGCGCAGCAGGCCGGCCTGGGTGAACTGGTGAAGCGCGTTGTAGACGGTGGCGAGCGAGACCGGCACGCCGGCGGCGACCGCCTCTTCATGCAGTTCCTCGGCCGAAAGGTGGCGGTCGCCCTTGGCAAACAGCAGATCGGCCAGCGCAATGCGTTGGCGTGTCGGCCTAAGGCCGGCTTCGCGAACCCGCTTGTCCACAGCGACATTTTCCTTCCGGCCGCCCAGATCCATCTATCCGTCCAAGCCCACAGTTCTGCCTCAAGACACGCCCAGAGTGGCGAAAAAACGTCATCAACCGAAACTGGATACCTCCCGACATATATTCTGTTGGCGGAATACGATCAATAGAGCGACGTGCGTCCAGTTGGACGCACTAAGTGCGCTCTATTGCTTTTTTGGCGTCACATCGTGCTTTCCGGAATCGAAATCGATTTCGGGCCGATGCGAGAGCGCGCATTGACCCGGGCAGACGGGCGGGTTAAGCGCAAACGCCGGTTTCCGGCCCGAAAGGGATTGTGTTAGGAAACCAACGACAAGGGCGCCCCACCGCCCGGGACATTATGGGGACGAGACATATGGCGGGTTCGAAATCCAACTACGGTTATGAGGAATTGCTTGCCTGCGCCCGCGGCGAACTGTTCGGGCCCGGCAACGCCCAGCTACCCTACCCGCCCATGCTGATGTTCGACCGCATCACCGAGATCAGCGAGACCGGCGGCGCCCACGACAAGGGCTTCATCCGCGCCGAATTCGACATCAAGCCGGACCTGTGGTTCTTCGCCTGCCATTTCATCGGCAATCCGATCATGCCTGGGTGCCTGGGCCTCGATGCCATGTGGCAATTGACGGGGTTCTACCTCGGCTGGCTCGGCGAGCCGGGCAAGGGCATGGCGCTGTCGACCGGCGAAGTGAAGTTCAAGGGCATGGTGACGCCTTCGGTCAAGAAGGTGGAATACGGCATCGATTTCAAGCGCGTCATGCGTGGACGCCTGGTGCTCGGTATCGCCGATGGCTGGCTTAAGGCCGACGGCGAACCCATATACGCTGCGACAGACCTCAAGGTGGGGCTGTCCAAGCAATCGGCCGCCTGACCGGCGCCACTGCAGCAGGGCGTTCCCGGACGCGCAACGACGCTGCGGCATTTTGATTTTGCGTATGATCGCCGGCGAAAACCGACTAGGGTTTCGGGATCATCCGCTGGAAGGAGTTGCGAATGAGAAGGGTCGTCGTCACAGGCCTCGGCATCGTATCGTCGATCGGCAACAACGCCAACGAGGTGCAATCCTCGCTCCACGATGCCAAATCAGGCATCAGCTTCTCCGATTCCTTCGCCGAACACGGCTTCCGCTGCCAGGTCTGGGGCGCGCCGACGCTCGACCCGACCCCTATGATCGACCGGCGTGCCATGCGCTTCCTGAGCCAGGGCGCGGCCTGGAACCATGTCGCGATGGACCAGGCGATCGCCGACGCCGGGCTTGGCGAAAGCGACATCACCAATGAGCGCACCGGCATCGTCATGGGCTCGGGCGGCCCCTCGACCCGCACCATCGTCGAGGCGGCCGAGACCACGCTCAAGAACAACAGCCCCAAGCGCATCGGTCCGTTCGCGGTGCCGAAGGCGATGTCGTCGACCGCGTCGGCGACGCTCGCCACCTGGTTCAAGATCCACGGCGTCAACTATTCGATCTCGTCGGCCTGCTCGACCTCGGCGCATTGCATCGGCAACGCCTACGAACTGATCCAGTGGGGCAAGCAGGATGTGATGTTTGCCGGCGGCCATGAAGACCTCGACTGGACGATGTCGGACCTGTTCGATGCCATGGGCGCGATGTCGTCGAAGTATAACGATCGTGCGCCGACAGCTTCCCGCGCGTATGACGCCAATCGCGATGGCTTCGTCATCGCGGGCGGCGCGGGCGTCCTCATCCTGGAGGAGCTCGAACACGCCAAGGCGCGCGGCGCCAAGATCTACGCTGAGATCGTCGGCTATGGCGCGACGTCGGACGGTTACGACATGGTGGCGCCGTCGGGCGAAGGCGCGGTGCGCTGCATGCGCCAGGCTCTGGCGACGGTGTCCACGCCGGTCGACTACATCAACACCCACGGCACCTCGACGCCGGTTGGCGATTCCCGGGAAATGGGCGCCATCCGAGAGGTGTTCGGCGACACGATGCCGTTCATCACCTCGACAAAGTCGCTGACCGGCCATTCGCTGGGTGCCGCCGGCGTCCAGGAATCGATCTACTCGATCCTGATGATGCAAGGCGGCTTCATCGGCGAGAGCGCCCACATCGAAAACCTCGATCCCGAATTCGAGGGCATGCCGATCGTGCGCAAGCGCATCGACGACGCCAGGATCGACACGGTTTTGTCCAATTCGTTCGGCTTCGGTGGCACCAACGCAACGTTGATTTTCCAGCGCTATTCCGCATAAGGCCAGCGTTTTATTGTAGGGGGATTGCCGGCCATGGACGGACTGATGAAGGGCAAGCGCGGGCTTGTCATGGGCGTCGCCAACGATCATTCGATCGCCTGGGGCATCGCCAGGAAATTGTCCGAACACGGGGCGGAGCTTGCCTTCACCTATCAGGGCGACGCCTTCGGGCGCCGCGTCAAGCCGCTTGCCGAGAAACTTGGGGCGTCACTGGTGGTGCCGTGCGACGTCGAGGACAGCGCATCGGTCGCCGCTACCTTCGAGACGCTCGGCAAGGAATGGGGCGGGCTCGACTTCGTCGTCCACGCCATCGGCTTTTCCGACAAGAACGAGCTCAAAGGGCTCTACGCCGACACCAGCCGCGACAATTTCGTCCGCACCATGGTCATCTCCTGCTACTCCTTCACCGAGGTCGCCCGCCATGCCGCCCCGCTGATGAGCGAAGGCGGCGCGATGATCACGCTGACCTATGCCGGCTCTGTCCGCGTCATGCCGAACTACAACGTCATGGGCGTCGCCAAGGCCGGGCTGGAAGCCAGCGTGCGCTATCTCGCCAACGATTATGGCCCGCGCGGCATCCGGGTGAACGGCATATCGGCGGGACCGGTGCGTACTTTGGCCGGCGCCGGAATCTCGGACGCCCGCCACATGTACTCCTACCAGCAGCGCAACTCGCCGCTGCGCCGCACGGTGACCATCGACGAGGTCGGCGGCTCGGCGCTCTATCTTTTGTCCGACCTCTCGTCAGGCGTCACCGGCGAAATCCACTATGTGGATTCCGGCTATCACATCGTGTCGATGCCAACCCTGGATGAGTTGAAGCAGACCGACAGCGTACGCGATTAATTCACCAGAAAAATTAGATGCATCGGCGGAAACTCATTTTAAGGAGATATCCGCTAGAAGTCCTATGGGCTTGGGCTCTGCGCGTTCTTGCTGGGCGCAAAGGATGCTTTAGCCTTTATGAATTTGCGCGTGATATTTCCCGAAAGTCGAGTTGATTTCGGGATCATGCGACAGGGACTGAGCAATGCCTGCTGTCAGCAACCCGAAGCGAACACCTGTGTTCCGGCTGCTCACCGTCGCCAGTTCGGGCCTTGGCAGTTTCATCCTTGGGCTTTGGGGCCTCCGGCATGGTTTCGGGGACGGCTTTGCCGGCATGCAGGCGGAAACCATGATCGGCATCGCGTCGGCGCTATGCGCGCTGGCCGCCGCCGGTGCTGCCTTGTCCTTCTTCGCCGGCGTCGATGAATCGGTGGACTACGTTTTCAACGAAACCCATTTCGACAAGCTGACCGGGCTTTTGGCGCGGCCGGCGATGGTCGGCAGGATTGCCGACGCGGCGTCCGCGACGATCAGGACCGGTGAGCCGGTGTTCCTCATCGACATCGACATCGACCGCTTCAAGCAGATCAACGACGCCATCGGCTACAGCCATGGCGACGAACTGATCCGCGGCTTCACCAAGCGGTTGAAGGCCTGCATGCCCGAAGGCGCGGTGATGGGGCGCATCGGCGCCGGCGAGTTCGCTATCCTTGTCTGGGAACACCAACTCCAAAGCTCGATGGAAAGCACCGTCGAAACCATGATCGAGGAGATGCTGAAGCCGTACCAGCTCGATTCTCACCTGCAGTCGGTCGGCCTGTCGGTCGGCATCGTGGCGATGCCAAAGGATGGCGTCGATCCGGTCCTCATCCTGCGCCGCTCCAACCTGGCGCTGCAGAATGCCCGCGCCGGCGGCGTGGGCAACTGGTCGGTCTTCCATTCCGACATGGGCCAGGTCGCCGACTACCGCCACTGGATCGAATCCGAACTGCACATCGCCTTCGACCGTGGCGATTTCGACCTTCATTACCAGCCGCAGCTCGACCTGCCGACCGGCCGTGTCGTCGGCTACGAGGCGCTGATCCGCTGGAAGCACCCGGAACGCGGCATGATCCCGCCGATGGAATTCATTCCGATCGCCGAAGAGACCGGCATGATCCACCCGATCGGCAATTGGGTGCTGAACAAGGCCTGCAGCGATGCCCGTCATTTGCCCGAGGACTGCTTCGTTGCCGTCAACATCTCGCCGGTCCAGTTCATGACCAAGGATTTCGTCGGCATCGTGCGCGACACGATGGCCAGCACCGGCATCAAGCCGTCGCGCCTGGAGCTCGAACTGACCGAGACGGCGATGATGCAGGACCGTGACCGCGCCGCCATCATCCTGCAGCAGCTTGCCGACATGGGCATCTCGGTGGCGGTCGACGATTTCGGCACCGGCTATTCCAATCTGAGCTACCTGATCGACTTCGCCTTCGGCAAGCTGAAGATCGACCGCTCGTTCGTCAGCCGCATCGACACCGATTCCAATTCGGGCGCCGTCGTCTCTACCATCGTTGGCCTGTCGCGGGCGCTCGGCGTCGGCATCATCGCCGAAGGCGTCGAGACCGAGAACCAGGCGACGCTCTTGCGGGCGGCCGGCTGCGAGATGGTGCAAGGCTATCTGTTCGGCAGGCCGGCGCCGCTCAAGATCAAGCCTGGCGACATCAGACCGACCATTCCCGTCCACGAGCCGGCGCGCATCGTCAGCATGCATTGAGGTGACCGGCACCGTCCTATCGGCGCGCGGAGAAAACCTTGAACATGCCGTCGCGGGCGAGCTCGGCATGGCTGGAGAAGACGGCCTTCAGAACCGGTTCGTAAGGCAGCTGACGGTTCGCCACCATGAACAGCCGCCCGCCCGGCTTCAGCGCCTTGCCCGCCGCCTGGATCATGCCGGCGCCGATTTCCGGCTCGGCCGCCCGGCTGCGATGGAAGGGCGGGTTCATGACGATGGCATCATAGCGCCGCTCGACCGGCTCGCTCAGCAGANGCCGCCCGGCTGCGATGGAAGGGCGGGTTCATGACGATGGCATCATAGCGCCGCTCGACCGGCTCGCTCAGCAGATCGGTCCAGAAGAAGCCGGGCTCGAAGCCTGTCTGGCCGATATTGCCCCTGGCCGCCTCAAGCGCGTCGAAATCCGCTTCGTAAAGGTCGAGCCCCGTTATGCCGGATGAACGTGCCGCGACCTCGGCGGCGACATAACCCCAGCCGGCGCAGAAATCAGCAATGTTGCCGCGCAGGTCTTTGGGCAGGTTGTCGACCAGAAGTTTCGAGCCGACGTCGATCCGGTCGAAGGAGAACATGCCAGGCGCGGTACGGAAGCGGTCCTCTACGACCAAGGCGGGATTGGCGACGCGCAGTTTTTCCGCAGGCGCCAGATCGGCCGGACGGCGAAGCCAGAAGGCGATGCCGTGATATTTCGGCAGATGCCCTTCGATGGGGACAAGCTCGTCGATGCGCTTGCGCAGGCTGGCGATGCCTTCGTCCTTGCCGCCGGCGACAATGATCAGACCGCCCGGCGTGACGCGTTCGATCGCCTCGGCAATACGCATCTCGTTTAGCCCACGATGGCGGCCGGCAAGCACGAGCGCTGCATCGAATGCATCGCCTTCCGCGCGCGGCGTTACCTTGTGACCGGCACGCTCCAGCGCTCGGAGATGCGGCCGGAAACCCTGTGCAAGATGGAGCTCTGCCTCGAAGCCTTCCGGCAAGCGGAAGCCGGGCTCCGCACCCAGGAACAACACACGCTCGCCCTTTTGCGGCAGAGGGAGCCCCTCGGCCTCGAAGGGATGGAACAGTGTCTTCAGCGGCTCAGCGGCCATTCTTCGATTCTCATGTCGTAGACGGGTATTAAACGAAAACGGGCGCGACATAAGCCGCGCCCGTTCAACTCTATTGTCAGACCACTCAGGCGGCGTTTTCTTCGCCTTCGGCCTTCTTGTCGGGGGCGATTTCCTTGCCGGTGGCCTGGTCGACGACCTTCATCGACAGGCGGACCTTGCCGCGCTCGTCGAAGCCCATCAGCTTGACCCAGACCTTGTCGCCTTCCTTGACGACGTCCGAGGTCTTGGCGACCCGGTCGTTGGCAAGCTGCGAGATGTGGACGAGGCCGTCACGCGGACCGAAGAAGTTGACGAAAGCGCCGAAGTCGGCGGTCTTGACGACCGTGCCTTCGTAGATCTCGCCGACTTCCGGCTCGGCGACGATGGTATGGATCCACTTCTTGGCCGCCTCGATCTCCTTGGCGTTCGACGAAGCGATCTTGACCGTGCCGTCGTCCTCGATGTTGATCTTGGCGCCGGTCTTCTCGACGATCTCGCGGATAACCTTGCCGCCGGAGCCGATCACGTCGCGGATCTTGTCGGTCGGGATGTGCATGACCTCGATGCGCGGTGCGAACTCACCGAGTTCGGGGCGGGCGCCGGTCAGAGCATGCGCCATCTCGCTGAGGATATGCTGGCGGCCGTCCTTGGCCTGGTCCAGCGCGATCTTCATGATCTCCTCGGTGATGCCCTCGATCTTGATGTCCATCTGCAGCGAGGTGATGCCGCCTTCGGTACCGGCGACCTTGAAGTCCATGTCGCCGAGGTGATCTTCGTCACCCAGGATGTCGGACAGAACCGCGAAGCGCTCGCCTTCCTTGATCAGGCCCATCGCGATACCAGCAACCGGCTTGGCCAGCGGAACGCCGGCATCCATCAGCGCCAGCGATGTGCCGCAGACGGTGGCCATCGACGACGAACCGTTGGACTCGGTGATCTCCGAGACGACGCGCAGCGTGTAGGGGAACTGGTCAGCGCTCGGCAGCATCGGACGGATGGCGCGCCAGGCGAGCTTGCCGTGGCCGATTTCGCGGCGGCCCGGCGAACCCATGCGGCCGGTCTCACCGACGGAGTAGGGAGGGAAGTTGTAGTGAAGGAGGAACTTCTCCTTGTACATGCCGGTCAGCGAATCGACATACTGCTCGTCCTCGCCGGTGCCCAATGTGGCAACCACAAGCGCCTGGGTCTCGCCGCGGGTGAACAGCGCCGAACCGTGCGTGCGCGGCAAGACGCCGACTTCCGAGTCGATCTTGCGGACCGTCTTGAGGTCACGGCCATCGATGCGCGAACCGGTGTCGAGGATGTTCCAGCGCACGACCTTGGCCTGGAGTTCCTTGAACACCGAACCGATCTGCTCGGAGGTGTACTTGGCGTCTTCGCCTTCGGCCGAAGCGAACGCTGCCTTGACCTTCGCCTTGACGGCGTCGACGGCGGCGTAACGCTTCTGCTTGTCGACGTTCTTGTAGGCATTGCTGAGCTCGTCGCCGACGATCTTCAGCATTTCGGCTTCAAGCGCGGAGTAGTCCGGCGCCGTGAAATCGCGCGGCTCCTTGGCGGCAACTTCGGCCAGCTTGATGATGGCGTCGATGACCGGCTGGAAGCCCCTGTGGCCGAACATGACGGCGCCGAGCATCAGCTCTTCGCCGAGTTCCTTGGCTTCGGACTCGACCATCAGCACGGCGTCGGCGGTGCCGGCGACAATGAGGTCCAGCCTGGATTCCTGCATCTCATCGACATGCGGGTTCAGCACGTATTCGCCGTTGATGTAGCCGACGCGGGCGCCGCCGATCGGGCCCATGAAGGGAACGCCCGAGAGCGTCAAAGCGGCCGAGGTGGCGACGATCGACAGGATGTCGGGATCGTTCTCGAGGTCATGCTGGACGACGGTGACGACGATCTGGGTGTCGTTCTTGTAGCCGTCGGCGAAGAGAGGGCGGATCGGGCGGTCGATCAGGCGGGAAACCAGCGTTTCCTTTTCGCTCGGACGTCCCTCGCGCTTGAAGTAGCCGCCGGGGATCTTGCCGGCGGCGTAGGTCTTTTCCTGGTAGTTGACGGTCAGCGGGAAGAAATCGAGGCCTGGCTTCGGCTCCTTCATCGAAACGACGGTGGCGAGAACCTTGGTTTCGCCGTAGGTCGCAAGCACCGCGCCGTCAGCCTGACGTGCGATCTTGCCGGTTTCCAGGATGAGCGGACGGCCGCCCCATTCGATTTCCACTTTGTGGTAGTTGAACATATCTTGTCCTTAATAAGCGGAAAGGGCCGCGCCGTTTCACGGTGCGCGGATGCCCTTTCCCTGGCTTCCTTTCTCGGGCAGCCACGGGCAAGACAACGGGAAGCTCGGGTAGATTTCGGCGCTGGTTAGCGCACGAGCGTCCTGCAATCCTGCCCCATGACCGTCCATGGGCGGTTTCGAGTGGCCTCTGCGCGCTCGAAACCGGGTCTGGCCAATCGATGCGACTGGCAGAATGCGCGACCGGCGGGCTCTCCTTCGAAAGCCCGCCGGTCAATTCGTCAACGGCGCAGACCGAGCTTCTCGATCAACGTCTGATAGCGCGCGTCATCCTTGCGCTTGAGATAATCAAGCAGGCTGCGGCGCTGGGAGACGAGAGCGAGCAGACCACGGCGGGAATGGTTATCCTTCTTGTGGTCCTTGAAGTGGTCGGTCAGGTTCTTGATGCGCTCGGAAAGGATGGCCACCTGGACTTCCGGAGACCCGGTATCGCCCTTGGCGGTTGCGAATTCACCCATCAATTCCTGTTTGCGCTCGGCAGTAATCGACATCGTGTTTTTCCTTATCTGTTTGAGGAAACGGGTCGCCCTCAGCCGGGATGTCGTCCAGCAGGGGCCGGTGCAAGCAAAGCGACATGGCGCGATGCTGCGGCGCATATAAGGCAATTCCCTGGAAAACACCAGCCCATTCATAAAGCCGGCTCGTCGCAGCCCTTTGCTCAGGAATCCAGGATCCCCCTGATACCTGAAGCTTACAGCCACTTCTTGCTTTTGAAGAAGACGATCAGCCCGACAGCAACGGCCAGCATGAACAGCAGCGAAGCCGGGTAGCCATAGTAGGCTTTCAGTTCCGGCATGTTCCACGGCGAGCTCTCGGGATCGAAATTCATCCCCCAGATACCGACCAGGAAGGTTAGCGGCATGAAAATCACCGAGACGATGGTGAGATAAGAGATCACATCGTTGGTGCGCGCCTGGCTCAGCGACAAATGCATTTCGATCAAGCCGGTCAGCATATCACGCTGGTTCTCGACCAGCTCGATCAGCCGCAATGCGTGGTCGAGCGTGTCGTTGAAGAAGATTTTCGTCTCCGGCTTCACATAGGGCACGTCGTTGCGGATCAGCGTCGCCAGCGTGTCGCGCATCGGCCACAGCACGCCCTTGAGCACATTGGCGTCGCGCCGCAATTCGTGCAGCTGGCGCATCTGATGCTTGTGAGGCGTGTTGAGCATCTCGTCCTCGATGCCATCGACCTCCTCGCTAGCGGCCTCAATCGGCGGGAAATAGCTGTCGACGATGGAATCGATGAGCGCATAGGCCAGATAGTCGGCGCCGCGCATCCGCAAGCGGTTGGGCAACGCTGCGGCGATGCGCTTGCGCACGGGGTCGAACGGATCGCCTTCGCGCTCCTGGAAGGTGACGACGAATTTCTTGCCGAAGAACACCGCGATCTGCTCATAGCGATGCACCTTGACGTCGTCGATCATGCGCATGACGACGAAAGCGTGGTCCTCGAAGAAGTCGACCTTCGGCCGCTGGCCGGTGTTGACGACATCTTCCAGAGCCAGTGGATGCAGGTTGAAGATCCGGCCGATCTCCTCGATCAGCTGGATGTTGGCGAGACCGGTGCAGTCCAACCAGACGACCGGCCAGTTGTCGCAATGGGTGTTGAGATCGTCGATGCTGGCATCGTTGATGGTCTTGAATTTTTCAGGCGAAATCAGCGTCAGCCGCAGCTCGGACCGTCGCGCCGCCGGATCGGCGATCAGCGTGCCGGGCGAGGCTCCAACCGGCGGCCGGCGCGTTGTCACCGGCGCCCGCTTCTTCACCGCCTCAGCCTTTGCCATGTGCCCCTCGGATGTGACGTCGACGTAAAACTAGACGGGAGTGGTCAGCCGGCAAAGACCCGCTTCGGCTTGAACATGCCTTGCTCGATGGCGCCGATGGCGACAAGCTTGCCGCGCGCGGTGGCGCAGGCTTCCTCGGCTTCCACGGGCGCGTCGCGGCCGCGGATGATGACGGGATTGCCAAGGCGGATCTTGGTCGCCGCTTCGTCGCTGATGGCAATCTGCGGCAGGCAGTCGAGCGCGGCGGCCGTGTCGACGAGCAGCGCATCGATTGCGCCAAAGTCGATCGGCGCGTCGGCAACATCGGCGTCGCCCTCTTCGTCAGCTTCGCGCTGTTCGCCGAAACGGGCGGCTTCCAGTTCGGCGACGGTGACGAAATCCTCCTGGGTGAACGGCTCGACCTCGACCCTGCGCAATTCGGCGATGTGGCCGAAGCAGCCGAGGTCGCGGCCCATGTCGCGGGCCAGCGAGCGCACATAGGTGCCTTTGCCGCATTCGACCTCGAACGAAGTGTGGTCGGCAGCGTGCTCGACGATGTCCAGACGGCCGATCTCGATCTCGCGCGCGGGGATGTCGACTGTCTCGCCCCCACGGGCGAGATCGTAGGCGCGTTCGCCTGATATCTTGATGGCCGAGAATTGCGGCGGTGTCTGCATGATGACGCCGGTGTAGTTCGGCAGCAGCGCCCTGACATCTTCTTCCGCCGGACGGCGGTCGGAACTTTGCGTCACCGGGCCTTCGAGATCGTCGGTCGAACGCTCCTCGCCCCAAGCGACGGTGAACCGGTAGATTTTGGCGCCGTCCTGCACATAAGGCACGGTCTTGGTTGCCTCGCCCAGCGCGATCGGCAGCATGCCAGAGGCCAGCGGGTCGAGCGTGCCGGCATGGCCGGCCTTTTCGGCCTGGAAAAGCCATTTGATCTTGGAGACGGCTTCGGTCGAACCCATGCCAACCGGCTTGTCCAGCACCACCCAGCCGGAGATCGGCCGGCCCTTCTTCTTGCCGCGGCGCCCCACTATTTCTCGTCCTTGTCGTTGTCTTCGCCATCGGTACCCAAGTCTCGCGCGACTTCCGGCGATTTCAGCAAATCGTTGATCCTGGCGAAATTGTCGAAGGACGTATCGAGCTTGAAGCGGAACTCCGGCATGAACTTCATCTGGCGGAGCGCGCCGGAGACGCGGCCACGCACGAACTTCGCGTGCTTGTTGAGCGCGTCGATGACCGCACCCGTGTCCTTGGCGCCGAGCGGCGAAACGAAGGCCGTTGCGACCCTCAGATCAGTGGACATGCGCACTTCCGAGACCGAAACCACGGTGTTCTCGATCAGCGGGTCGATAATCTCGCCGCGCTGCAAGGTTTCCGACAGCGCATGGCGCACCTGTTCGGCGACGCGAAGCATGCGCTGGGATGGGCTGGAGGCGGTTGGACGGGGCATTTTTCTCAATCCGGAAAGCGTGAGGCGCGGGATGGGACCGTGCCGCCATGTCTCATATTTGTTCTATGCATGTCGTTTATCCCGCACTTTTGGGCGACAGGCATTAAAGTTAGGGCGGCGGTCTTTCGACCACCGCCCGGTCGTATCCACAGTATACGAACTCAGAGCGTCCGGGTCACCATCTCGACGCGGAAGCACTCGATGATGTCGCCGACGCGCATGTCCTCGTAGTTCTGGAAAGCCATGCCGCACTCCTGGCCGCCCGGAACTTCCGCGACTTCATCCTTGAAGCGCTTGAGGGTCTTCAGCGTACCTTCGTGGATGACGACGTTGTCGCGGATCAGGCGCACGCCCGCTCCACGTTCGACCTTGCCTTCGGTGACACGGCAGCCGGCGATCTTGCCGACCTTGGTGATGTCAAAGATCTCGAGGATCTCGGCATTACCGATGAAGGTCTCGCGGCGTTCCGGCGACAGCAGGCCGGAAAGTGCTGCCTTCACATCGTCGACGAGGTTGTAGATGATCGAGTAGTAGCGGATTTCGATGCCCGCGGCCGCCGCGGCCGCACGTGCCTGCACGTTGGCACGGACGTTGAAGCCGATGATCGCGGCCCCCGAGGTCTCCGCCAGCGACACGTCGCTTTCGGTGATGGCGCCGGCGCCGGCATGAACGATGCGCGCACGCACCTCGTCGGTGCCAAGCTTGTCGAGAGCGGCGTTGATCGCCTCGATCGAACCCTGCACGTCGCCCTTGATGACCAGCGGGAATTCCTTCAACCCGCTCGTCTGCAGCTGCGACATCATCTGTTCGAGCGAGCCGCGCTGGCCGGCATGGCGAGCCACTGCCTTCTCGCGCGCCAGACGCTGGCGATATTCGGTGATCTCACGGGCGCGGGCCTCGTTGTTGACGACAGCGAAGCGGTCGCCGGCTTGCGGCGTGCCCTGCAGGCCAAGCACCTCGACCGGCATTGCCGGCGGAGCCTCCTTGATCTGCTCGCCACGGTCATTGACCAGCGCGCGCACCCGGCCCCATTCGTTGCCGGCGACGAGGATGTCGCCCGGCATCAAAGTGCCGGTCTGCACCAGTACGGTGGCGACGGGGCCACGGCCCTTGTCGAGCTGGGCTTCGATGACCACGCCTTCGGCGGTACGGTCCGGATTGGCCTTGAGGTCGAGGATTTCGGCCTGCAGCAGGATCGCTTCCAACAGCTTGTCGAGGTTGGTGCCCTTGGTCGCCGACACTTCGACGTCCAGCACTTCACCGCCCATCGATTCGACGAACACCTCATGGCGCAGCAGTTCCGACCGAACCTTCTGCGGATCGGCATCATGCTTGTCGATCTTGTTGATCGCCACGATGATCGGAACGCCGGCCGCCTTGGCATGGCTGATCGATTCGATGGTCTGCGGCATGACGCTGTCGTCGGCCGCCACCACCAGGATGGCGATGTCGGTCGCCTGAGCGCCGCGGGCGCGCATCGCCGTGAAGGCGGCGTGACCGGGCGTGTCGATGAAGGTGATCTTCTGACCGTTCTTCTCGACCTGGTAGGCGCCGATATGCTGGGTGATGCCGCCGGCTTCGCCGGAGACGACATTGGCATTGCGGATGGCGTCGAGCAGCGAGGTCTTGCCGTGGTCGACATGGCCCATGATGGTCACGACAGGCGGCCGCGACACCAGGTCCTCGGCATTGTCGGCAATGTTGAACAGGCCTTCCTCGATGTCGGACTCGGCGACGCGGCGGACCGTGTGGCCGAATTCTGTGGCGACCAGCTCGGCCGTGTCGGCGTCGATGATGTCGCCCGGCTTCAGGATCTGGCCCTGCTTCATGAAGTACTTGACCACATCGACAGCGCGCTCGGACATGCGCTGCGCCAGTTCCTGGATGGTGATGGTTTCAGGCAGGATCACTTCGCGCATAACCTTCTCGCGCGGCTCATTATGCATCGCGCGCTTGAATTTTTCCTGGCGGCGACGCATCGACGACAGCGAGCGGGCGCGCGCGTCCTCGTCGGAAAGAGCCGTGTTGAGGGTCAGCTTGCCGCGACGACGGTCTTCCTCGGCCTTGGTCGGCTTGGCCGGGCGCGCCACTTCGGGCGTAACCGGACGGCGTACCGGGGCACCGGCGGCGGTGCGCTTCGGCTTGACCTCTTCCTCATCGTCCGACGCCACAAGCTCGGCAGCCTGCGGCGCGCGGCGGCGCGCTTCTTCCTCGGCGCGGCGGCGGGACTCGGCCTCGGTCTGCAGGCGGGCTTCTTCCTCGGCCTGACGGCGCGCGGATTCCTCGCGCTCGCGCTTGCGGCGTTCCTCATCCTCGTTGCGGCGCTTGGCCTCTTCGATGGCGCGTTGGCGGTCCTCGACGTCGCGAACCTTGGAGCCTTCGAGCGCCCTGCGGCGCGCTTCCATTTCATTGCGCGACAGTTCGTTCAGCACCATGCCGCCGCGTTCGGCCGGGGGCGGCGGAGGCGGCGCCTTGGGCGCTTCCTGCACGACGGGGGCTGCCACTACCGCGGGCTTGGGCGTAAATACGGGTGCAGCCACCGGCTCCGGCTTGTCGCCGGGCATGGAGAATTTGCGCTTCTTGATCTCGACCTGGACCTGCTTGGTGCGGCCATGCGAGAAATTCTGTCGCACGACGCTCTGCTCGGTACCGGGGCGCTTCAGCGTCAAGGTCTTCTTCGGTGTAACACTCAACGTCTTATCGTCGCCCGATTTCGTATCGCTCATTCCATATCCTCTGCAGCATCATCTTCGTCAGCAACGGCCGCAAGCATTGCCAGATCGTCGGGGGTTCCGCCCCGATATCGGTCGAGCGCAACCATGCGCCTCTCAACCGCCTTGCCCGCGTCTCCCGCGAGAACGGCAGCATGTATCACATTTGTACCCCCCAATGCCAAGCTCAACTCGGCCTCGGAGAAAAGTTTGTAGGCAAGGACTGCCGGCCCGCCGAGGTGGACAGTTGCCCGCCGCGCCTGACTGATCTTGCGCACGCCATCGTCGGATGCCTCGGTCGCGTGGAGCACGAAAAGCGCCAACCCCGAGCGCACCGCGCTCTCGACCTTGGTTGCGCCGAGTGCGATCGAGCCAGCCTTGCGGGCAAGGCCGAGCATACCCAAAGCGGATCGTGCAAGCAGTCCGTCGACCATGCCGCCGAGATCGGGCGGCACGACGACCTGCGCCTTGAAGGCGCGGGCAAACAGGTTCTTCGCCGCCGCCTTGTCGATATGTAGGCGGTCGGCGCTCACCCAACAACCACGGCCGGGCAGATTTCTCTTTAGGTCAGGAACGACGGCCGAATCCGGGCCGACGACGAAACGGATCAGCTCATCCGGCTCGGCTTGCTTGCGCGTGACGATGCAGGTGCGATCGTTCATCTCGTCCTGGGGCGGGTTGTGTGCGATGCGGTTTCACCTCACGCACCAACGGCTTCGTCAGCCGGGACCTGTTCGGCTGCAAGCTCGTCTTCGGTGATCCAGCCGGCCTTGAGGCGGGCTGCCAGAACCATCTGCTCGGCGTCGGCGCGCGACACGCCGTGATTGGCGAGCACACCCGGGAATACCTTGGTCTCGCCGTCCTTGCGTTCCTTCCAGCCGGTCAGGTCGTCGGCGGCATAGCCGGCGAAATCCTCGATCGTCTTCACGCCATCCTCGCCGAGCGTCACCATCATGGCGGTGGTGACGCCAGGGATCTCGCGCAGTTCGTCGGTGACGCCCAGCGCCTTGCGCTTGTCGTCATGCTCGGCTTCGATCTTCTCCAGATATTCGCGGGCGCGGGTCTGGATCTCCGAAGCGGTGTCTTCGTCGAAACCGTCGATCGAGGCGATCTCGCCCGAATCGACGTAGGCAACTTCCTCGACGCTGGTGAAGCCTTCGGAGGCCAACACCTGGCCGACCATCTCGTCGACATCAAGGGCTTCCATGAACAGCGACGAGCGTTCGACGAATTCCTTCTGGCGGCGCTCAGACTCCTCGGCCTCGGTCAGGATGTCGATGTCCCAGCCGGTGAGCTGCGAGGCAAGACGCACGTTCTGGCCGCGACGGCCGATGGCCAGCGACAGCTGGTCGTCGGGAACCACCACTTCGATGCGCTCGGCATCCTCGTCGAGCACCACCTTGGCGACTTCCGCCGGCTGCAGCGCGTTGACGATGAAGGAGGCGGCCGAAGGCGACCACGGAATGATGTCGATCTTTTCGCCCTGCAATTCGCCGACCACGGCCTGGACGCGGCTGCCGCGCATACCGACGCAGGCGCCGACCGGATCGATCGACGAGTCACGCGAAATGACGGCGATCTTAGCGCGCGAGCCTGGGTCGCGGGCGACCGACTTGATCTCGATGATGCCGTCATAGATTTCCGGCACTTCCATGGTGAAGAGCTTGGCCATGAACTGCGGATGGGTGCGCGACAGGAATATCTGCGGGCCGCGCTGTTCGCGGCGCACGTCGTAGACATAGGCGCGGACGCGGTCGCCGTACTTGTAGTTTTCACGCGGGATCAGCTCGTCGCGGCGGATAATCGCCTCGCCACGGCCGAGATCGACGATGACGTTGCCATATTCGACGCGCTTGACGGTGCCGTTGACGATCTCGCCGATGCGGTCCTTGTATTCGTCATACTGGCGGTCGCGCTCGGCCTCGCGCACTTTCTGCACGATGACCTGCTTGGCTGACTGGGCGGCGATGCGGCCGAAATCCATTGGCGGCAGCTGTTCGGCGATGAAGTCGCCAAGCTGGGCGTCCGGATTGCGCTCGCGGGCCGAGGAAATGGCGATCTGGGTGGCGTAGTCGTCGACCTTCTCGACCACTTCCATCAGCCGCTGCAGCTTCATCTCGCCGGTGTTGGCGTTGATGTCGGCGCGGATGTTGGTTTCCTGGCCGTAGCGCGAGCGCGCGGCCTTCTGGATCGCATCAGCCATGGCGGCAATGACGATCGACTTGTCGATCGACTTTTCACGCGCCACCGCGTCGGCGATCTGCAGCAGTTCAAGTCTGTTGGCGCTTACAACCATCTTATTTCTCCCGAGCTTGTTGCCGAGCTTTTAGGCCCGGCCGCTCATCATAGTTCCTGTTCGATTTCGTCTTCCGCGCCGCCTTCAGCACCTTCGGGTGCATCATCAGCTTCGCCGCGGCGTTTCTTGGCTTCCTTGCGTTCCCGGTTGTCCTTCGAAAGGGCATCGCGAATAAGGTCGTCGGTGAGGATCAGCCGCACATCGGCGATCGCGTCATAAGGAATGCGAACCGTCGGCTCTTCGCCGTAGGCGGCCTTGTCGCGCTCGAGCAGCATGTCGTCTTCGCCGGCTTCGGCGATCTTGCCCTTGAAGCGCTTGCGGTCGGCGACCGGCACCGAGGTTTCCATCTTCACCAGATGGCCGGTCCAGGTGACGAAATCCGACTTGCGTACCAGCGGCCGGTCGATGCCCGGCGACGACACTTCGAGATGATAGGCCTTCTCGATCGGGTCATCGACGTCGAGCGCCGGCGACACAGCGCGGCTGACCTCTTCGCAATCCTCGACGGTCATGGTGCCGTCCTCGCGTTCGGCCATGATCTGCAGCGTCAGGCCGTTCTGGCCCGACAGATGCACCCGCACGAGGCGGAAGCCAATGCCTCGCAACACCGGCTGAACGATCAGCGCGATGCGCGCATCGATACCGCTTTCGCGGATGATGCGGTCGTCGGCTTCGCTTGCCCTTGCAGTCATGCGGTTCCTGTCGTTCTCCGGATCAGGATGATCGTCGTCCCGAACCATCTCTTTGCTGATGGCTGACCGGCAGGTAATAAAAAAGAGCGGGACCGGGTGGACCCACTCTTCGTCATACCGACCAAGAATTTGAGGCTGATATAAACGATCCCGGCCAGTGTTTCAAGTCTGTTAACGGGCCGGGCAGAGCTGCAGCCGGCGACGGCTGGCAGGATTGCGCGGGGCGCATGCCGGCTATGCGGTAACGGCCCTGTGATCCCGGATGTCACTTCGCTATCTATGCTGCACTGCACAAATTAAGATGAGCGCGCGGTGGCGCGCGAAAGGTCAAGACAATGAGCAACCGTACCGTGTTTTCCGCCATAGGCGACGCCTTTGCCCTTTTCGGCAGCGCCGTTGCCGCCTCGCGGGCCGTCGAAGCCGGCCGCAAGCCGCGCGCCAACGATCTGCGCCGGCTCGGCATGGACCCGACCGCTTTCGGCAAGATCGGCCGTTTCTGAAGCCAGACCGGCTGTCGATGCGGGACACTTTCCCATCGAACTATTTTCTGATGAAGGTGAGATAGGCCGGCCGTCGGCCCTCGCGAATGGCTTTTGCCTCGTAGCGTGTGCCCGGCCAGCCTTCATAGGGCCGATGCCAGTCGGCCCCATCTTGCACCTGCCAAAGGAGCGCGCCATGCGCCCGACAGTGCAACAAGGTCCAGTTCACATAGGTGTCGATGTCGGATGCGAAGCGGAATTTTCCGCCCGGCTTCAGCACGCGCGCGAACCGATCGAGGTTGAGCGGGCTGACAAAGCGCCGCTTCCAATGCTTTTTCTTCGGCCAGGGATCGGGGTAGAGCAGATCGATGCCGTCGAGCGACGCCTGCGGCAACCAATCGAGCAGGCGCGTGGCGTCGTCGTCATAAACGCGAAGATTGGCAAGCGGCTTTTCCCGCACCGCCATCATCAACTTGGCCATGCCGTTGACGAACGGCTCGACACCGATGAAGCCGGTCGCCGGTGCCTCCCTGGCACGGTGCAGCAGATGCTCACCGCCGCCGAAGCCGATTTCCAGCCGAACCGTTGAAACATCCGCTGAGAATAGCGCGCGCAATTCTGCCGGTGCCTGGACGGAGAGGTCGAGGCCATACGCTCCAAGACCGCTTTCCAGCGCCGCGGCCTGCTGCGGGCGAATGGTCTTGCCGTGCCGGCGGCCGAAGAACCCTTCGGTCGCGCGGCTCCGCCTGTCCTGTGGATCCATGGCCTGGTCGCGCGCCGCGCTTAGATTGAGATGAGATTTGGGATTGAGATGAGATTTGGCTGAAATCTCATCTCAATCTAATCCTTTGTTGGAGCATGATCTTTTCCAAAAAACCGGTACCACTTTTTGGAATCATGCCTAAGCAGCGATCGCGTCCTTGAGCGCCTTGGCCAGATCGGTCTTTTCCCAGGAGAAGGACCCGTCTCGGCCGGCCTTGCGGCCGAAATGGCCGTAGGACGAGGTCTTTGCGTAGATCGGCTTGTTGAGGTCGAGATGCCTGCGGATGCCGGATGGCGACAAATCCATCACCGTGCGCAGCGCTTCCTCGAGCTTGGCCTCGTCGACCTTGCCGGTGCCGTGCAGGTCGACATAGACCGACAGCGGCTGGGCAACGCCGATGGCGTAGGACAGCTGGATGGTGCAGCGGTCGGCGAGCTTGGCCGCCACTACATTTTTGGCGAGATAGCGCGCCGCATAGGCGGCGGAGCGGTCGACCTTGGTGGTGTCCTTGCCGGAGAAGGCGCCGCCGCCGTGCGGGGCAGCACCACCGTAGGTGTCGACGATGATCTTGCGGCCGGTCAGGCCGGCGTCGCCGTCCGGTCCACCGATGACGAACTTGCCCGTCGGGTTGATGTACCACATGCAATCGTCGGCGATCTTGAGGTCGCCGAGCGCCTCACGGATGTAAGGCTCAACGACCTTGCGGACCTTCTTGGAATCCCAGGTCGCGTCGAGATGCTGCGTCGACAGCACGATCTGCGTCGCTTCGGCGGCTTTGCCATCGACATAGCGAACGGTGACCTGGCTCTTGGCGTCGGGTCCGAGCTTGCCGGCTTCGCCGTTGTTTTCGTGACGGGCAGCGGCGAGCAGTTCGAGAATCTTGTGGCTGTAATAGATCGGCGCCGGCATCAGGTCCGGGGTCTCGCGGCAGGCATAGCCGAACATGATGCCCTGGTCGCCGGCACCCTCTTCGCCCTGGCGGTCGGCGGCGTTGTCGACGCCCTGGCCGATGTCGGGCGACTGGCCGTGCAGCAGAACCTCGATCTTTGCCGTCTTCCAGTGGAAGCCGGCCTGCTCGTAGCCGATTTCGCGGATCGCCTTGCGGGCGACCGACTTGAACTTGGCCGGGTTGACGACCGAATGCCCGGCGGCGTCCTTGAGGATGTTGCCGGCTTTGTCCCGCTTCAGCAGAGTATCGGGAACCCTTACTTCGCCGGCGATGACGACGCGGTTGGTGGTGGCGAGCGTCTCGCAGGCGACGCGGACTTTCCACGGGTCCATGCCGGTCTTCTTGGCCTCGCGATAGACCAGATCGACGATCTCGTCCGAGATGCGGTCACAGACTTTATCGGGATGACCCTCGGCCACGGATTCCGAGGTGAAGAAGTAGTTCTGCCGCGTCACGGGTGTCCCCTCTTGAAAAAACGATCGGCAGGGCTGCCGATTTTGGCGCGCCACGTGTTAACGGTGCCGGGCGCCGCTCGTCAAGCGGTGCCGCGGTTCTGGCATGAGTGCCGCAGCAATATATCTTGTACCACCGGCGGCTGGCACCGCCGGCAGTCGAGCCTCTGGGCTACTCGGGCCCGGGGGATTACTGGGGCCAATGGGTCAATCGACCCACCGAATCACTCGGCATCTTCGGCAGAAAGGGACTTCACAAGGTCGATAATCCGGCGGCGCACCTTCACATCCGCGATCTTGACGAACGCGCGGTTGAGCTGAAGCCCTTCCGGACTGCCGCAGAATTCGACGGCGAAAGCCATCGAAGTGTCCTCGGCAAATCCTCTATTACCCACCGGCTCCTGCCCTGGCGCATCCTCGAAAAAGAAGGCGACAGGCACGCTGAGTATCGAGGCTATTGCCTGCAGACGGCTGGCGCCGACGCGGTTCGTTCCTTTTTCATATTTTTGGATCTGCTGAAACGTAATACCGAGATTTTCACCAAGCTTTTCCTGGCTCATTCCAAGCATATTGCGCCGAAGGCGGACGCGACTTCCGACATGGATGTCGATCGGATTCGGTTTCTTCTTGTTTTCTTCTGTCATTTTTTCCTCGCCGAATTTTTCCGGCCTTTTCTATTTTTCTCGCCCAAACGAAGCCGGAGCCAACTGCCCCAACAGAAACACCAACCGACTTCGAGAAAATTAGGCGGTAACAGTATGAGTTTCTAATGTGTCGACTGTCAATTCACCCGTAGCCGTTGCCTTACGTTCAAGCTGAGGGCGATTGCGGCAAACACCAACATGATCAGCATTCCGTTAATGCGCCGCCCCGCGGCGGAGATGAAGGCTTGGCCGGAGATCGGCACCCGCACGTCGATGGCGCCACGTGCATCGACCGCCAATGCGTCGACGATGCGTCCCCGCGTATCGACAACGGCGGAAATGCCGTTGTTGGCGGCGCGCAACAACGGCAATCCGTTTTCCACCGCGCGAATCTGAGCCTGCCTGAAATGCTGGTACGGCCCAGGCGTGTCGCCGAACCATGCGTCGTTGGTGACGTTTACAATAAGCTGGGATGACGTTGCGTCAACAGCCACAAGATCAGGAAAGATCACCTCGTAGCAAATAAACGGCAAGGCGCTGATGCCGCCGGGCAGAGCGATCGGATGGCGCTCGTTGCCGGCGGCGAAGTTCATCGGCCCGGCGACGAGCTGTCCGATGCCGAAGCGGCTGAGCAGACCGGAAAACGGCAGATACTCGCCGAACGGCACCAGATGGACCTTGTCGACGGCATCAGCGATTTCGCCCTTGTCATCGATCGCCACCACCGAATTGTAGTAGCGGCTGTCGGCATCCGCCCCGGATCCGCGCTCCTCGCGCACGACGCCGGCAATCAGCATCTGACCAGGCTGCAGCATGTCGCCTAGCGCGGTCAGCGCTTCCGGACGCTCGGTGAACAGGAAGGGTACCGAGGTCTCCGGCCACAGGATCAACTGCGGTTTGTTATGGCCGGGATCGGGCGCTGCGGCCGACAGGCCCATCATCGTGGCGAAGATGCGGTCGCGCACCGAGGCGTCCCATTTTTCGCTGAGGTCGACATCCGGTTGCACGATACGGACATCGAGAGTGCGGGTTGTCGGCTTGTCGGGGGTCGCGAGCCTGAAATAGCCGAAGCCAGCATCGGCGGCGACGAGAATGGCAAGCAGGACCACACCGAGACGGACATGCCGGCGTGCTGCAAGCAAGGCCGGCATGGCGAAGACAAAGACCGCCAGCGCGTTCATGCCGACCATGCCGGTCACCGACACGCTTTGCATCAACAGCGGCACGGGCATCGCCGCATAGCCGACGGCATTCCAGGGAAAGCCGGTGAACAGGAAGCCGCGCAGCCATTCCGTCAGGCCAAAAGCAAAGGCAAGGGCGGCAACGCGGCCAATATCGTTGGTCCATAACAGCCGCGCGACGACGGTGGCGAAGCCGTAGAAAAATGCCAGCGCCAAAGGAATGCCTACGACCGCGAAGGGTAAGGCCCAGGCGAAACTGTCGGCCTCGACCAGAAGCGCCTCGCCGATCCACCATAGGCCGGCGAGGAAATAGCCGAAGCCGAACCACCAGCCGATGGCAAAAGTCGGCCGCAGGCGCCTGAGCCAGCCGTCGGAAGCCTCGCCGGTGGCGCCGTCGAGCAGCCAGACCAGCAGTGGAAACGAGACGAAACAGACGGCGAAGAAATCGTAAGGCGCCTGGGCGAGCACCGCCAGCGCCCCGGCAAGAAACGCCACCAGCGCGCGCCGCCAGCCCCAAAGCAGAATTATCCGGCCGGCAAGGCGCTCCATACAGACTTCCCAAGTCGCGCGAATCAGGAGCCAAGATTTATCAGATTTATTGAAACGCGAACCGGCCGATCGCTGCGCTATCGGTGCCATCCCTCGATGGTGAGCCCGCTCAGGTGCTCGGCCTCCTCGCGCGGCACGGTGCGCACGGTCTGGGTGAAGGTCCAGACATGGCCTTCGGGGTCGCGTGCCCGATACTGCCGTTCGCCGTAGAAATGGGCGGCAGGCTCCTCGACGATTTGGGCTCCAGCCGCCATTGCCCGCTCACAATGCACGTCCAGGCCGTCTTTCAGACGCACACAGACCGACTGAGTGTTCTTGCCGCCGACGCTTACCGGACTGGCAATATGATCGGCCCATTCGGAATCGACGATGATGTAGCCGTCGCCAAAACGCATTTCGGCATGGACCAGCCGTCCGTCGGCGTCGCTGACCACCATGCTCGGCTCGAAGCCGAAGGCCGTTTCGAGCCATTTCAATGCGGCTCCGGGTCCTTGTAGAACACACCCGAGCCAAAGGTTGAGTGCTTGAAGGGATCGTCGATCGTCATCGGCCGGGCGACGTTCTGTCCTAGGCCTGCTCGGTGCGGGGGGCGGTCACGCGGCGGCGACGCTCGCCCTTCTGGTTCTGGACGATGCGCACCCGCTTGACGCGGCGCGGATCGGCGTCGAGCACGTGGAATTCGAAGCCGGGGATGGCTTGCACAACCTCACCACGCGCGGGCACGCGACCGAGCGTGTTGAAAATCATGCCGCCGATCGTGTCGACATATTCACCATGCTCACCGGCGGTAAAGTCCTCGCCGATCATCTTGGCGACCTCGTCGATCTCGGCCTTGCCGTCGACGACGAACACGCCCTCGCCGGTCTGGGTGATCAGCGGCTCGTCCTCGTCATGCTCGTCCTCGATATCGCCGACGACCATCTCGACGATGTCTTCCAGCGAGGCGAGACCATCGGTGCCGCCATATTCGTCGATGACCAGCGCCATCTGGGTTCGCGTCGTCTGCATATGGCCCATCAGGTCGGAGGCAAGCATCGAGGGCGGCACGAAAAGCACCGGGCGGATCAGATTGAGGTCGCCGATGGTGCGGCCGAGATCGACCTGGGCGAGGTCGAGAAGCGTCGTTGCCGGCGTCTTCCTGGATGTTCTGCCCTTCTTGACCCGGGCGACCTTGGTGATGTGGGCCAGCACGTCGCGGATGTGAACCATGCCGCGCGGATCGTCGAGCGTCTCGGAATAGACCGGCATGCGGGAATGGCCGGACTGCTCGAACAGACCGAGCAGATCGCCCAACGTCGTGGTGATCTCGACGGCCTCAATATCGGCGCGCGGCACCATGACGTCCTCGACGCGTACCTCGCGCAGGCGCAATATGTTGTTGAGCATGGCGCGTTCGCCGGGCGAGAAAGACCCGGCATCGCTGGTCGTTTCGGCAAGCGCGCCGGCGATTTCCTCGCGCAGGCTGGTGCCGTTCCGCTGCCTGAAAAGGCCCAAGACGCGGTCGAACAGGGACGGACCGGCAGGCGATGGCTCGCTGGCAATACTACCAGAAGCGGGGCTGCCGGAACTGGGACTCGGACTCGATCCCTCTTCCGTCGTATCGGAAGGCTTTGTCGCACTGCCAGCCTCGGGGCGGGCGGCAGTTTCTGGTTTGTCGTTCATCGTCGTCCGGTCAATTGGTCTTTTGTCATTACGTGTAGGGATCGGGAATGGCAAGCCTTGCGAGCGCTGAGCGCTCGATGGCTTCCATCTCCTCGGCCTCTGCATCGGTCTCGTGATCGTAGCCCAGCAAATGCAGCAGGCCGTGGATGACGAGATGGGTGATATGGTTCTCGAAGGGCTTGTCTTCCAGGGCTGCTTCGCGCGCCACCGTCTCGGCGGCGAGCACGATGTCACCCAGCATCGGCGGCAGCTTGCCACCCCTGGGGAACGGAAAAGCCGGGAAAGACAAGACGTTGGTCGCCTTGTCCTTGCCGCGCCAGCCGGCATTGAGGGTACGGATATGGGCATCGTTGGAAAAGACGATGCTGAGTTCGGAAGGACCGGCAGCAGCGGTTTCGGCAAAGGCAGCCGACACGGCGCGATCGACCAGACGCGTCAGCGCCGCCTCATCGGGCCAGTCGCCGGCCTCGACCGACATATCGATCTCGACGGGAACCGAACTGTCCCCGCCGCCAGGTCTTATGTCTTCAGGCATGAGCCCGCATCGTCACATCAGCTCTCGGCGCCGAGGCCGCGCGCCAGCTTGGCGTCGCGGTCATAGGCCCTGACGATTTCGGCCACCAGCGGGTGGCGCACAACGTCGACATCGTTGAAGCGCACGGTTACCGCGCCGGCCACGCCGTCAAGGACACGCAAGGCTTCGACGAGGCCCGACTTGGTGCTTGGAGGCAGATCGATCTGCGTCGGATCGCCGGTGACGATCATGCGCGAATTCTCGCCGAGGCGGGTCAAAAACATCTTCATCTGCATCGGCGTGGTGTTCTGCGCCTCGTCGAGGATGACGGCGGCATGCGCCAGCGTGCGGCCGCGCATGAAGGCCAGCGGCGCGATCTCGATGACCTCGGCGGCAATGGCGCGCTCGACCTTGTCGGCCGGCATCATGTCGTAAAGCGCGTCATAGAGCGGCCGCAGATACGGATCGACCTTTTCCTTCATATCGCCGGGCAGAAAACCCAGCCGCTCGCCGGCCTCGACCGCCGGCCGTGACAGGATGATGCGCTCGACCATGCCGCGTTCGAGCAGCATCGCCGCATGCGCCACCGCCAGATAGGTCTTGCCGGTGCCGGCCGGGCCAATGCCGAAGACAAGTTCCGAACGCTCCAGTGCCCGCATATAGGCGTCCTGGTTGAGCGAACGGGCATAGATCGTCTTCTTGCGGGTGGAGATCTGGGCGGCCGAAACCTTGCCCTTGCGTTCAAGCGTCGGCAGCGTCAGCTGGTCGTCGGCGGCAATCGCCATGCGCACGGCGCCATCGACGTCGGACTGGCCAATGTCGGTGCCCTTCTGGAGAATGCCGTAGAGATTGTCGAGTGCGCGGCGCGCCTGTTCGGCCGCCGAGGCCGAGCCCTTGATGGTCAACTGGTTGCCGCGCGAGCGGATGTCGACGCCGAGCTTCTGCTCAAGCCGGGCCAAATTCTCGTCGAACTGGCCGTACAGGGCGCTGGCAAGCTTGTTGTTGTCGAAAGTCAGAACGATGTGCGCCATGTCAGAGGCCCCGGATGTCTGGTTCTGGGGCAGAGTCTTCACTTCAGCAGCGCTCAACCGTCTCTCCTCATCTGCCGAGGCCATCAAGCCAACTCGGCGAACAGGCTATTGTAGCCCGTCTTCGTGATTCGCACCCGGATAATGTCACCGATTTCGCCGGCCTTTTCATCAACAATAACCGGCTGCAGCCAGGGCGAGCGGCCGACCTTCTGGCCGGCCTGACGGCCGGGCTTCTCGATCAGCGTGTCGATGGTGCTGCCGACCAGGCCCAGGCCGAAATCCTGCTGCTGCTTGAGCAACAATGCCTGCAGCTGTTGCAAACGTTCATCCTTGACCGCTTCCGGCACGTGATCGGGCATATCGGCGCCCGGCGTGCCGGGACGCGGCGAATATTTGAACGAGAAGGCCGAGGCGTAGTTCACCTGGCGCACCAGACCCATCGTGGCCTCGAAATCCGCCTCGGTTTCACCGGGGAAGCCGACGATGAAGTCACCGGACAGCGCGATGTCGCCGCGTGCAGCGCGGATGCGCTCGAGCAGCGCCAGATAGTCCTTGGCCGTGTGCCTGCGGTTCATCGCCTTGAGGATGCGGTCTGACCCGGATTGCACCGGCAGGTGCAGATAAGGCATCAAAGCCGGGAGATCGCGATGGGCAGCGATCAATTCGTCGTCCATGTCGCGCGGATGGCTGGTGGTGTAGCGCAGCCGCGCCAGGCCAGGAATTTCGGCCAGCCGGAACAGCAGGCGACCAAGCCCCCATTCCATGCCATCCTCACCCTTGCCGTGCCATGCATTGACGTTCTGCCCCAGCAGCGTCACCTCGCGCACACCGGCATCGGCCAGCCGCTCGGCTTCGGCGACGATCTGCGCCACCGGCCGCGACACTTCCGAGCCCCTGGTATAGGGCACGACGCAGAAGGTGCAGAATTTGTCGCAGCCTTCCTGTACCGTGAGGAAGGCGGTGACGCCGCGCTTGATCATTTCGGCACGCTTCGGCTTCGGCAGATGCTCGAACTTGTCCTCGATGGCGTATTCGGTCTCGACGATCTTCTCGCCGCCACGCACCCGGGCCAGCACATCGGGCAGCCGGTGATAGGTCTGCGGGCCGATGACCAGATCGACAGCAGGCGAACGGCGGATGATTTCCGCGCCTTCGGCCTGCGCGACGCAACCGGCGACGCCGATCAGCATTTCGCGCCCAACTGCTGCGCGTTCAGCCTTCATGTCGCGGATGCGGCCGAGCTCAGAATAGACCTTTTCCGCCGCCTTCTCCCTGATATGGCAGGTGTTGAGCAGCACCAGGTCGGCGTCGGCGATGACATCGGTCGCGGTGTAGCCGTCGGCGGCCAGCGCATCGGTCATGCGCTGTGAGTCATAGACATTCATCTGGCAGCCATAGGTCTTGACGAAGACCTTTTTGGCCGGGGCGGACGCCGCAGCAGCGCTTTGCGAGGCGCTGTCGGTTTCGTTCCGCTCTATCGTGTTCAAATCCATCCGGCGGCTTCTAACGCCTTTCCGTGACAAAAAACAGACGATTCTCGGGCATCGGCCTGTAGGCGCTCGGCCTGCGCTAGCGGCTCGGTCGGGGATCGGCGAGCGCGGCCTGCATCATGGCGCGCACCTTGCTTTCCATCATCCTCGACGTTTCCTTGCGGTTCGAGCCCTTGGAAAAGGCGATGGGCTCGCCGAAATGCACCTCGACGTCAATGGCGCCTTCGGCCATCAGCACCTTGAGATGCGGCATCAGGTCCTGATCGCCGATCCAGGCAGCGAGCGGCCGGTGGCGACGGCCGAGAGGCACGCCGTGCACCCGCGTGTAGGCAATCGCCAGAGGCTGGATGAAGACCTGCTCGGCCGCGCCTTCCGAAATCGCCATCGAGGCGGCGCCGAACAAGGTGCTCTTGAACGGCAGGATGGTGTTGCCGTCGCCGGTAGAGCCCTCGGCAAACAGCACCATGGCGTCGCCCTTGGCCATGCGGCTGGCGATCTCGCTGGCCTGGTCGCCAGCTGTCCGCTTACGCTCGCGTTCGATGAAGACCGTACGCTGCAGTTTCGACAGCCAGCCGATCAGCGGCCATCCCTCCATGTCCGCCCTGGCGATGAAGGTCACATCGGCAAAGGAGCCCAGCACCATGATGTCGGTCCAGGAGATATGGTTCGAGGCGACCAGCAGCGGGCGCTGGCTGGACAGTGCGCCTTTGACATGGATGCGCAGGCCGAGCGTCCGGACGATGAGGCTGTGCCAGGCCTTCAGAATGACCGTCTCACGCCAGATTCCAGTCTTCATCGACAGCAGCTGCAAAGGCACAAGGACCAGCGAACCGATGACAACGAGGCTCAGCGCCAGGAAAATCCTGATTTTTCCGATCATGCAGCTTGGCCCTGCCCCAAAACTTTGGCTAGCGAAGATCGCGGCGCATGACAAGCGCGCCGGTAGGACCATGTTCGGTCGAGCGGTAATAATTGGCGCGGTGGCCGACCTGGCGGAAGCCCAGCCGCCGGTAGAGGGCGATGGCAGCGACATTGGTCTCGTCGACCTCAAGGAACAGCGCCTCGGCGCGCTGCGCATGCAATTCGCGCAGCACGGCGTCCATCAATTGCCAGCCGAGCCCCTGGCGGCGATGCGAGCGCGCCACCGCCACGGTCAGAATCTCGCCCTCGCCGGCTGCAAGCCTGGCCAGCACGAAGCCGACCGGCGGCTTGGCGCCCTGGCCGATTTCGCGCGCGGCATAGCCGAACACGGTTTCCTGTTCGAGCAACGCGGCGAACTCGCCATCGGTCCAGGGCCGGACGAAATCCTCGCGATGCAGCACCGACGCTGCCGGGCTGTCGGCGATGGTCAGCGGCTCGAGCGCATAGTCCCTGCGGCGCGGCTGGAGGAAAGGGATGCGCATCACTTTTCCTGCCTCAACAGGATGAACCCGGCCTGCGCCTTGGCATCGGCGCCGCGCAGATAGAGTGGCTTCGGCTTGTCGCCCTCACCTTTTGCAGCGGCGAGCCGGGCGTAGACGGCAATGTCGGCGGTGGCAGCCGTCGGGCCGATATCGAAATCGCGACCGGCCGCGGCTGCGATCTGCACGGCGGCCGTGCCGGCAAGCACCGGACGATTGTCCGCCGCCATTCCCGCGGCTTGCGCAAGTGTGGTCACCGCCGGACCATAGCGCAAAATCGCTTCCGCATCGTAAAACGCGGCATGGATCTCCTCGCGGCCTGCATCGAGAGCGGCCAGGATCGGGCGGCCGGGAAATGCCGCCCTCGCCTCGGCCGCCAGCGCCTCCAGTGTCGTTACCCCGATCGCCGGGATCTTCAGCGCCAGCGCCAGGCCGCGCGCCGCCGAGACGCCCACCCGCAGGCCGGTGAAGGAACCCGGACCGATGGAGACCGCAACGGCGCCAAGGCCGGCATAATCGGTGCCGTCCGCTTTCAACGCTTCGTCAATGACAGCCATCAAGTGTTCGGCGTGGCCTTTGCCTAGATCGAGTACCGAGCGGCCGAGCTCTCTGCCGCCCGATGCGTCATAGACGCAAGCGGCGCAGAGATTGGCGGCACAGTCGAGGGCGAGCAGTTTCATGGGCGACCGGTTCGAAAAACAGTCTCCCTCTGCCCGCCACGGCGCGCCGCCGCAAGAGCCAGCGCGTAAATTGTTAAGCGGCTTCGCTTCGGTGCAGGCCGGACGGCTTACGCCGCCGGCGCGATGCGCAGCATGTGGTTGTCCCAGACATAGTCGGGCTCGGAGCGCGTCGCGCCGCTGCCTTCGATGATTTCGCCGGCACCCGTGGTTGCCATGAAGCCTGGGCCGTCAGGCGCCAGGCCGCAGACCTCGACCAGCGCCTTGGTGGCGACGATCTTGCCGCTGGCGGCGTCGATGACGGCCAGCGAATTGCCTTCCGGCGAAGACACCGCGACCGTGCCGGCAATCGGGTTGGCGGCGACCGAGCCGATGTAATTCCGGAAGCCGGATAGCACGTCCTGCGGCATGTCGAGCAGCTGCAGCCCCTTGCCGCGCGTGGCGCGGCCGACCAGCGGTGGCCGCTCGGTGCCCGGCCCGCGGTACTGGCAGCCGAACCAGATGGTGCCTGTGGGGTCGGCATCCATGTGGCGAATCGACAGCTGGTGCAGAGCCGGCGGCAGTTCGTGCTTTTCGATGAGATCGCCGGTTGTGCGATCGACCAGCACATAGGACGGCTTCATGGTGGCGATGTTGAGCTCGGCGCGGCCATAGTCGGGATGGGTCTCGATGCCGCCATTGGCGATGGCGATCGTCCGGCCGTCTCCGAGCAGCAAGAGCTCATGCGGCCCCATGCCATAGGTCGGAAACTCGCCGATGCGGCTGAACTTGGCCCGTGCGTCGTAGATCCCGACGACGCCGGCGGCATTGTCGAAATTGTTTTCGGTGACGTAAAGCAGCGCGCCGTCGGTGGAAAACACACCGTGGCCGAAGAAATGCCGACCGGTGATGCTGGCGATGGTCAGCGGCGGCTCGCGGCCGGCATGGTCGAAGACCACGGCGAAGGTGCCGGGTTGCCGGGCGAAGACCACGGAGCGCTTCGAGACCGGATCGAAGGTGACGTCGTGGCCACGGTCGGGCAGGTCGATCGCATGCAATACTTTTCCGGCTTCCGACAACACAGCGGCGCCAAAGCTGCCGTCGCGCTTGACGAAGGCGGTGGCAAAGACGGCATCGGCGGCAAGCGTGTCCGCCCAGGCCCGCGGCGCCATTGACGCGACGAAGCCGGCGCCGGCAGCTCTGAGAAAATCGCGGCGGTCCATCAGCGGCGTGCGTGTCGCAACCATTGGTCAGTCCCCGTCCAGTGACGAAAAGCCGGCGGTCAGGCCGAACTCGGCGGTTAGCCGGGTGCCGATCAAGCCCGACAGGCTGGAGGTGATCAGCGCGAAATGTTCGAGTTTTCCGCGCTCCGCGGGATCGGCGAGCGTCTTGTCGATCCGACCCTGGATGGATTTGGCAGTGGCAACGCCATTGATGAGCTGGATATGGATGGATTCCGCCATCCATCTGCTATCCTCGGGCAGCGCGTCGCCGAGCTTCGAGGCCTGGAACAGCGCATCAATGCCGGAGAGGTTGCCGGCTAATGAAAGGCCGGTGTTTTGCGAGCGCCAGTAGATCGCTTGCGTCGGCTTGTCACCCTGCGGTTTGGCGCCGAGAAAACCTTTGAGGCGCACGTCGCGCACCATTTCGAGTTCATTGATGAACACGCCGACCAATTCGGTCACCGCTTCAGTGCCGTCGCGGTAAAGCGCATTGTCGGGTCCGGGATTGGCCCACAGGCCTGCAAAACCGTCCGGTTTTTTCCAGGCGGCGTCGACATCGGCCGCCATGGTCTCGATATTCTTGGCGATCGCCGCGCCATAGGCGCAGCGATAGGGCTCGTCCTTGCCGACGAGCGTCTCGGCGCCGTCGCCGTAAAGCACGAACTCAAGCGCCCCTAATCCCTGCATCGCGACACTCTTGCCCGCCAGCTGCGCCGGATCGGTGGCGGTCGGATCCTTGCCGGCCAGCGCCGCCTGCACCTGCTTCAGGCCGATGCTCTTTCGGTCCGGCCAGTAGAGCATGCGCTCCAGCCGGTTGTTCTCCTTGATTGGCCCGAAGCCGATGATTTCAGCCGACGACCAGGCTGCGACCGTGGCCGAGAATCCGGCATGCGCGGCATCGAGGTTACCCTGCGACGGCGCCTGGCAGAGCGCGTCCATGGCCTTCGCCAAGGTGCCGGCATGGCCATGCAGGCTGGCATAGGCGGGGCGGACAAAGCCGTCGATCGCTCTTTGGATCACGTCGGAGGCTTTCACCGAGGCCGATGCCGGGGACGCACCGAACAGAGCCAATGGGAGGAGTAGAACAGGCAAAACCCGCTTGAGCATCAGAATGACTCCAGGAATTTGATGAGAGCATCGCGGTCGGCCGTATTGGCGGCGGCGAAGCGATCGCGCGCTTTCTGCCCCTCGCCATCATGCCACAGGATCGCTTCGGCAAGCGTGCGCGCACGCCCGTCATGCAGGAAGAAAGCGTTGCCGTTGACGGTCTTTGTCAGGCCGATGCCCCATAGCGGCGGGGTGCGCCATTCACTGCCCGTGGCATCGCCCACCGCCTGGCCGTCGGCAAGGCCAGGCCCCATGTCGTGCAGCAGAAAGTCGGAATAGGGCCAGATCAGTTGGAACGCCTGCGCCTTGTTCCCGCGCATGGTGACGAATTTCGGCGTATGACAGGCAATGCAGCCCATCTCGTAGAACAGCTTCTTGCCGGCGAGCACGGCGGGTGCGCCGACATCGCGCCGCGCCGGCACCGCAAGGTTCTGCGAATAGAAGGTGACGAGGTCCATCACCGGTGGTGGCGCCTCGACCGGGCCGAGCCGCTTCTGCACGCCATTGGGCATGGCCAAACAGGCCTCTTCGGCTGCGGTGCAATCGCCCCAGTGACTGGGCTCTTCCGGCGTCGAAATGCCGATGTCGCCGGCAAAGGCGTCCGCCGCCTGCTGGCGGATCGACGCGGTCTGGGCCTTCCAACCGAAGCGGCCAAGCGTCAGTTGCCCACTGCTGAGGTCACGCACCATGTTGGGCTTGCCGGAAATGCCGTCGCGGTCGTCGGGATCGGCATGGGCAAGGAGGTCGGCCGGCGCGATCTGCTCGATCAGGCCAAGGCCGATCATTGGCGGCGTCAGGCGCGGCGACAGCGTGGTGCGCGGGTCAAGCGGGCCGTAGCCAAGCCCGTCGACCGAATAGCTCGGCTTGCGCAGCCAAACCAGGCTGCCGTCGCCGAGCGTGACCTTTTCCTCGCGATAGTCGACATACATGCGGCCTTCGCCCTTGAGGCCGGGCACCGCCAGTCCCTGCAACTGCGCGCCGTAGACCGGATCGGGGAAGTTCAGCACCTTGTGCACGGCAATCTCGGCTTTTTCCTCGGCCGTGCTCGCATCGCGCGCCAGCCGCAGGAACATCGACGTGGTGCGGCGGTCGGCGGCCGGCGGTCGGCCGCGGCCATCCTTCAAATGGCAATTCTGGCAGGCGCGCTCGTTGAACAGCGGTCCGAGACCATCCGAGGCCTGGGTCGAGGATGGCGACGACACCCAGTTCTTGCGGAAAAGCGCATTGCCGAGCTTGAAATTGCCCTGTTCCTCGAAGGTGATGTTTTCAGAGGGTTGCGAGAAGGCGTCGCGGTTGACCTGCTTGCGCGACGTGCCGGCGCCGCCTTGCATCGTTTCGAAGGATTCGGGCTTGGAGAAATCCTGGGTTGGCCTGGTAACGGCAAGGACGCGGGACCGGTCCTTCGGCGTCAGGTCGGTGCGGCTCGTGGCGAGGCCGACCGGTTCCGACGATCCGGCCAGGGCCGGGGCCAAAATTGCCGCCAGGGTTACAACCGAAAGCCCGCGAAAGGCCTGATATCGCGGGTTTTTGAGGAGCAGCGGGCCGGCGGCCCGCCGCAAGCGGCGCAGAATATCTAGGGGGCGCCGCATTCCTGCATGGTCCTATTCCGCCTCGTCCGCCGATGCGGCGTTGAGCTGGCCGTATTTTTCCTCGCCGATCGAGGCAAGGAGGTCGAGCTGCGTCTCGAGGAAGTCGATGTGACCTTCCTCATCCGCCAGCAATTCCTCGAACAGCTTCATCGTCACGTAGTCGCCGGCTTCGTTGCAGATCTCGCGCGAACGCTTGTAGGCGGTGCGTGCGTCATATTCGCCGGCGAGATCGGATTCGAGCACTTCCTTGACGTTCTGGCCGATGCGCAACGGCGCCACGGACTGCAAATTGGGATGCCCTTCGAGGAAGATGATACGGGCCACCAGCCGGTCGGCATGGTGCATCTCCTCGATCGATTCGGCGCGTTCCTTCTTTGCCAGCTTGGCATATCCCCAATCTTCGAGCAGGCGGAAATGCACCCAGTATTGATTGACGGCGCCAAGCTCCAGGAACAGAGCCTCGTTAAGCCGCTCGATGATCTGCGGTTCGCCTTTCATGGATTCTGCTCCCATATTGGACGCGCAGGCCTCTGACGCGATCCAGGTGTGAAACGATGTCCACGCCGCTCGCCTCCGAACGGGCGTGGTAATTTTCGGTGACCCGAATGATCGTTTCGACCACATTTGGGAAGCAGCCGCAACAGCGACCGCGCTTTTGCATCGTGTGATAGACCTTCGCCGGCACCATCAGTTGCCAGGGGTCCTGATCCAGCAGATCGACGATCGTCTGCTCAATCTCCTTTTCGGTGATGATGTTGCAATGGCAGATCAGCATGGATTGGCTCTGGCTGACGGCGCCCCTCCGCGCCGTTTGGCTGGTGGTTGGTTGGGGTGCTACTTGAACACCTTGTCCGGTGCGTCGAGGCTGTCGGACCCCTCGAAGGCTATGTTGTTCAGCTTCAGCGCGCCGACGGCGCGTTCGATCGACTTGGTCTGGTCGACCAGCGCGTCGATTGCCGCCTGCACGGTAGCATTGCCTTCGGTGTTGCCCTCGGCGATCTGCTGGTCGTAGGCATCGCCGGCCACTCCCCGCGCCTTGATCGCCTCCATCTTGGCGACCGAGACATCGAGCTTGTCGGACAGTTCCTTGTCGATCGCCGGATCGGCCGCCTTGACCATATCGTGCACCGACGGGCCTGAAACGACGGTGCCGTCGATGCGCGTGTAGCTGGCGAGATAGGCGGCGCGGATGCCGATGGCGTCATAGAGATGCGAGTTGTAGGTATTATCCGAGAAGCAGTCGTGCTCCTCTTCGGGATCGTGCAGCAGCAGGCCGAGTTTCATGCGCTCCCCGGCCAGTTCGCCGTAGGACAGCGAGCCCATGCCGTTGAAGATCACCGAGATAGCGGTGTTCGGCTGGCCATCGACGAGGTTCTTGCGGGCGGCGCCGTCTTCCTTCCAGTTGCCGACCATCTCCTGCAGGTCGGAGACCAGAAGATCGCTGGCCGACTTCAGATACTCGGCCCGGCGATCGCAATTGCCGCCGGTGCAGTTCTTGAGGTCGTAGTCGGTGTACGGACGCTCGCCGGCGCCCGGGCCGGTGCCGTGCAAATCCTGGCCCCAGAGCAGGAATTCGATGGCGTGATAACCGGTGGCGACATTGGCCTCGATGCCGCCGGCCTCCTGCAGCGTGCCGGCGAGGAACTCCGGCGAAAGCTTCGAGGCGTCGACCTTCTTGCCGTCGATCTCGATGTCCTTGTTGGCGATGACATTGGCGGTGTAGAGCGCGTTGGCGTCGGACTCGGTGCCGTAGCTCTTGGCGACGTAGTCGATCAGGCCTTCGTCGAGCGGCCAGGAGTTCACCTTGCCTTCCCAGTCGTCGACGATCTTGTTGCCGAAGCGGTAGACCTCGGTCTGCTGGTAGGGCACGCGCGACGCCTTCCAGGCATCGCGGGCGGCATTCAGCGTGTCCGCCGACGGGTTGGCAAGCAGCGCGTCGACAGCCTTGTCGAGCGCCTGCGCCGTGGTCAGCGAATCCTCGTACTTGGCCAGCGCGATGTCGGAATAGGTCTTGATGACCGCCTTGGCATCGATCTCCGCCGCCTTGGCCGGCAGGATGAAAACCGCCGCCGTCAACATAGCCGTGGCACCGATCGCAGCCAGTCTGCCGCCATATCGCGCTGTCATCATCAGTCTCCAGTTCAAAGGGGATTCGGTAAAAGGCGCGCGTGCCAAACGGTGCCGGGACATAGGCATGCCGTAGGACACCACAGATGCCGCGCCGCTCTGCGGCTCACGGGAGAAAGACACCAAATGCCTCCAATCGAACGGGTTCAAGGCCCAAACATCAAAGGGATGCGCTGACGCGCGAGCCTCCATAAAACGATGGCGAGGCCGGAAGTCAACTGGTGAACCCTAGAAAATTCAATTGAAACAACAGTTTAGAATTATTCTAAACTAGCACTATCAACTTTAAATCGTAGCCAGCAGCCAAGGTGAGAGACGCCGCGATTGACAAGCGACCGTTCCGGGTGCGACCCGGACCGGGGCTCTTGCGACGGCGGCAGACAATCGCCATCTGGCGGAACGGCTCACAATCAAAGCATGATGTCGTCCGAAAACCGCTTCACACTTTTCGGCATCATGCTCCAGATTTGAAACAGGAATTCGGGTTGCGATGAAGAACGGGGTCGTCATTGTCGGTGCGGGTCATGCGGGCGTGCAAGCGGCCGCCAGCCTGCGCGAGGAAGGCTATGACGGGCCTGTCATACTGATCGGCGACGAAACCGATCTGCCCTATCACAAGCCGCCGCTGTCGAAGACCTTCATCAAGGACGCCGATGCCAAGCCGCAACCCTTGCGCGGCGAGGCCTTTTACACCGGCAGCGCCATCGACTTCAGGCCGGGCGTCCGAATCGACAGCATCGATACGGCAGGCCGCAAGCTGGACATAGCGGGCGGCGGCGTGCTGCCGTTCGACCGGCTCATCCTGGCCACCGGTTCGCGGCCGCGGCTTCTGCCGCTGCCGGGCGCCGACCTCTCGGGCGTGCTGTCGCTGCGCTCGATCGCCGATGCGCGGCTGATCCGCGCGCTCAGCGCCCAAAGCGAAGACGTGGTCATCCTCGGCGGCGGCTTCATCGGGCTGGAGATCGCGGCAACGCTGAGGGCCGCCGGCCGCAACGTCACCCTGGTCGAGGCTGTCGACCGGCTGCTTGGCCGCGCCGTGGCGCCGGTGGTGGCGAGCCATGTCCGCCAACGGCTGGAGGCGATCGGCGTGCGTATCCTCACCGGCACCACCATTGCCAGGCTGGAAGGGGAAAACCGCCATGTCTGCGCTGCCATCACCTCCACCGGCGAAAGGCTGCCCGCGCGCATGGTCATCGTCGGCATCGGCGCCGTGCCGAATGTCGAACTTGCGCAGGCTGCCGGACTGACTGTCGCCAATGGCATCCGCGTCGACCAACAGATGCGCACCTCAGTGCCTGATATTCTGGCCATCGGCGACGCCGCTTTCTACCGCCACTGGTCGACCGGCGGCGACGTGCGGCTGGAATCGGTGCAGAACGCCACCGACCAGGCGCGGCTTGCCGCACGCACGATCACCGGCCATACGGACGCCTATGCGGCGGTGCCGTGGTTCTGGTCTGACATCGGCGACATGAAACTGCAGATGGTCGGGCTGACCTCGGGCGGCGACAGCCATGTCGTGCTGGGCGACCTCGCTGAGAACAAGTTCTCGATCTACCACTATGCTGGAAGCCGGCTGCTCGGCATCGAATCCGTCAACAGGCCGGGCGACCATATGCTGGGCCGCAAGATGCTCGGGGCCGGGTTTTCGCCGATGGCGCAGACGATTGCTGAGGGACCTGACGGGCTGAAGGCTGCACTGGCAGCGTTCCAGCAGGATGAGCCGGCACGGGCTGCGGGCTAGACGCACTTACCCTCCCCCTTGTGGGGAGGGTCGCTGCGAAGCAGCGGGGTTGGGGTCGGCGCGAGGCCCCCCACCCGGACCTGCGGTCCGACCTCCCCACAAGGGGGAGGTAGGGTTTTGCGCTAGGCAGCGCAGACTTCGCGGATCGAGCTTTCCAGAATGTCGAGCGCCTCGTTCATGACATTGTCCTGGATGGTGATCGGAGCCAGGAAACGGATGACGTTGCCGTAGACGCCGCAGGTCAGCAGGATCAGCCCCTTGTCGAGCGCCTTCAGCCGGATCGCATTGGCGATCTCGGCCGACGGCAGGCCCCTCTTGACGTCGTTGAGCTCGACCGCGTTCATGAAGCCGAGACCCCTGATGTCGACAATCTCGGGCACATCGTCGCGGATCGACTGCAGCCGCTGTTTCAGCCGGGCGCCCAGCGTATTGGCGCGGTCGCACAGCTTTTCGTCCTCGATTACGTCGAGCACGGCGTGTGCTGCGGCGACACCGATCGGGCTGCCGCCATAGGTGCCGCCGAGCCCGCCAGGACCGGGCGCATCCATGATCTCGGCGCGGCCGGTGACCGCCGCCAGCGGGAAGCCGCCGGCCAGGCTTTTCGCCATGGTGGTAATGTCGGCCGCGACCTCATGATGATCCATGGCGAACATCTTGCCGGTGCGGGCAAAGCCGGTCTGCACCTCATCGGCGATCAGCAGCATGCCGTGCTGGTCGCAGAGCTTGCGCAGCGCCGTCAGGAATTCGCGCGGCGCGTCGTAGAAGCCGCCCTCGCCCTGGACCGGCTCGATGATGATGGCGGCAACGCGAGCCGGATCGACATCGGCCTTGAACAGTTTGTCGAGTGCGACCAGCGAATCGGCTGTAGACACGCCGTGCAGCGGCACCGGAAACGGCGCGTGGTAGACGTCGCCCGGCATGGCGCCGAAGCCGACCTTGTAGGGCACGACCTTGCCGGTCAGCGCCATGCCCATGAAGGTGCGGCCGTGGAAGCCGCCGGCAAAGGCGATGACGGCTTGGCGGCCAGTGGCGTTGCGGGCGATCTTGATGGCGTTCTCGACCGCTTCAGCACCCGTAGTGACGAAGATGGTCTTCTTCTCGAACTTGCCGGGCAGCATGCCGTTCAGCCGTTCGGCCAGCCTGACATAGCTCTCATAGGGCACGACCTGGTGGCAGGTATGGGTGAAGCGGTCGAGCTGTGCCTTGACCGCCTCGATCACCCTGGGATGGCGGTGGCCGGTGTTGACGACGGCGATACCGGAGGAGAAATCGATGTATCGGCGGCCTTCTACATCCCAGATCTCCGAATTCTCGGCGCGGTCGGCATAGATCTGCGTCGTCATGCCGACGCCGCGCGAGATCGACTGGTTCTTGCGCTCAGAAATGGCTGCGTTCTTCATTTCGTCCCTCATCGGGCCGACGCCCGTTCTCGTTAGATGAATGCCAAGGCCTCTTCTGACCTTATTTCACGTTTTCCTCAAGTTGGCACCGCCGCCGGGCGATTGGGCCTGTCGTCGATGCGGGCCACTTCGACAGACCGGTCTTAACCAGCCGACCGATACACGTAAGGGGCAGTCCGTGACAGCTCACCCGTCACCGGGAACGGCGAAGCGATCCCGCTCGCCGCGGTGGCGAACTTCCGCTACGACCTCGAACAGCCGACGGTGTGGCGGCGCAACCGCATCCCGATGATCACCGTTCGCGCAGGCCTCGTTGGCGACGTGCTGCCGGCCACCGTCGTCAACGAATTGAAGCCGTCGGTCAACGCCTTCATCGCCAAACTGCCGCCCGGCTATTCCGTTGCAACCGCCGGCTCGGTCGAGGAAAGCGCCAAAAGCCAGGGACCGATCGCAGCGGTGGTGCCGCTGATGCTGTTCGTGATGGCGACCATCCTGATGATCCAGTTGCAAAGTTTTCAGCGCCTGTTCCTGGTCGTGGCGGTGGCGCCGCTCGGCCTGATCGGCGTGGTCGCGGCCCTGGTGCCGAGCGGCGCACCGCTCGGCTTCGTCGCCATTCTGGGCGTCCTGGCGCTGATCGGCATCCTGATCCGCAACTCAGGTGATCCTGATCGTGCAGATCGAGGATCTGGTGGCCGAGGGCCAAGACCGCTGGGAAGCCGTGATCGAAGCGACCGAGCACCGCATGCGGCCGATCGCGCTGACGGCCGCGGCCGCCAGCCTAGCGCTGATCCCGATCGCGCGCGAAGTGTTCTGGGGCCCGATGGCCTACGCCATGATGGGCGGCATCATCGCCGGCACGGCGATCACGCTGCTGTTCCTGCCGGCGCTTTATGTGACGTGGTTCAGGATCAAGGAGCCTAAGCAGGGGGACGAACCATCTGTTCCGGAGAACGGCGAACTGGCGCAAGACCCCGCTTAAGGCTTTGCCGGATCATTCGTTATCGTTAGAGGGTTCGGGGCGCGATTTCGCTCGCTGCCATGGCGATGATTTTGACGTCCGCCAAGCATGCCAGCCTTTTGGCAAGTCGGCCAATGCCAGGATGCTTTCATCCTGCTGCACCACCTCTTGCAGGCCAACGAGCATTATCTCGCGTTCATCCCAATCTCGAGAGTCGCTGCTATAGAATTGCCAACTGCCCCCTTCATCGTTGTAGTTCTCGTCATCGTCAGCTTCATGCACAACGTATGCGATCCAGTCGCCCCGTTTGAATATGCTCTTGTCCGATAGCACCGCGACATTGGGCGGATCTGCAAACTTCCATTCTTCCATGGAATTCCCCAAGCGATTATTCTGCGGAAGAAACTAGTTCACGCCGTCCGAACAAACCCCTCGCTCGCCCTAAGCAAATTGCGTGTGTAATCCTTCTCCACGCGGTGCCCGATCAGCTGGCCCGCCGTCAGGTTCTCCACCGCTTCGCCATTCTGCATCACCATCAGGCGCTCGCACATATGGGTGATGATGGCGAGGTCGTGGCTGACCATCAGGAAGGTCAGCTTGCGCCGACGGCGAACCTCTTCCAGCAGGTTGAGCACTTCCGCCTGCACCGAAGCGTCGAGCGCCGAGGTTGGTTCGTCGAGCAGCAGGATCGACGGTTCGAGGATGAGCGCCCGCGCGATCGCCACGCGCTGACGCTGACCGCCGGAGAGCTGGTGCGCGTAGCGGAAACGGAAACCGTTGCCTAATCCGACCTCGTCGAGGGCGCGCTGGATGCGTTGCTCGCCATCGGCAAAGCCGTGAATGGCGAGCGGCTCCTGTAGCAGGCGGTCGACGGTCTGACGCGGGTGCAGCGAACCATAGGGGTCCTGGAAGACCATCTGCACTTCGCGATAAAAAGCCTTGTCGCGGCGCGCTCCCAGCGTCTTGCCGTTGACCGTGATAGTACCGGATGCGACAGGCACCAGGCCGGCAATGGCTTTGAGCAGCGTCGACTTGCCGGAACCGCTCTCGCCGACCAGGCCGAAGGATTCGCCGGACTTCACCTCGAGGTTCGCCCCTTTCAGCGCGCGAAAACGGTCGAACACCACCTCCAGCCCTTCAATCGAAATGGCTGGCGTCATGCCGCCCACTCCGGCTTGCGGTCGAGCACCGGCAGCGGGTGGCGTTCGTAACCGATCCTGGGCATGCAGTTGAGCAGGCCGCGCGTGTAGGGATGCTGGGCGTCGCGCAGCTCCGACGCCTTGAGCTGCTCGACCACCTTGCCGGCATACATGACGATGACGCGGTCGCAGAAGGAGGCGACCAGCCGCAGATCGTGCGAGATGAAGATCAGACCCATGCCGCGCTCACTGACCAAGCGGTCGAGGATGCCGAGCACATCGAGCTGAACGGTGACGTCGAGCGCCGAGGTCGGCTCGTCGGCGATCATCAGTTCCGGTCCGGCGATCAGCATCATTGCGATCATGGCGCGCTGGCCCATCCCGCCGGACACCTCGTGCGGATGCAGGTCGAAGACACGCGAGGGATCGCGGATCTGCACAGCTTCCAGCATGGCCAGCGCCCGCTCGCGCGCTTCGGCCTTGGAGACCTTTTCATGCGTGCGCAGCGTCTCGACGATCTGGCGGCCGATGCTCATCACCGGGTCGAGCGAATATTTCGGATCCTGCAGGATCATGGCGATGCGTTTGCCGCGCAGCGCCCGGCGCTGGCGGGCGGGTATGTCCAAAAGATCGATGCCGTCCAAGGCGAGCTTCTTGGCCGAAACCAGAGCCTGCGGCGGCGTCAGCCCCATGATGGCGCGGCCGGTCTGCGACTTGCCGGAGCCGCTTTCGCCGACAATGCCCAGCCGCTCTCGGCCGAGCGAGAAGGTGACGCCGCGCACCGCCTGGATGAGGCCGGTCCGAGTCGGGAAGGTGACGCGCAGGTCGTCGACATCGAGAAGTGCACCGCTCATTGGTCACCACTCATTGGTCGCCACTCCGGGGATCGAGCGCATCGCGCAGGCCGTCGCCCAGCAGGTTGAAGCCGAGACTGACGATGAGGATGGCGAAGCCGGGCGCGCCGGCCACCCACCATTGGTCGAGCACGAAGCGACGGCCGGACGCGATCATGGTGCCCCATTCCGGCAGCGGCGGCTGGGCGCCGAGGCCAAGGAAACCGAGGCCGGCGGCGGTGAGGATGATGCCGGCCATATCGAGCGTCACCCGGATGATCAGCGAAGAGATGCAGAGCGGCATGATGTGGCGCAGCACGATGCGGAACGGCGAGGCGCCCATCAATTGCACCGCCTTGATGTAATCGGAATTGCGCACGGTCATCGTCTCGGCCCGCGCAATTCGCGCGTAAGGCGGCCACGAGGTGATGGCGATGGCCAACACCGCGTTTTCGATCCCGGGGCCAAGGGCGGCGACAAAGGCCAGTGCCAGGATCAGCTTGGGGAAGGCGAGGAAGATGTCGGTAATGCGCATCAGAATGGCATCGGTCCAGCCGCCGGCATAGCCGGCGACGGTGCCGACCAAAAGGCCGATGGGGGCTGCGATGACGGCGACAAGAATGACGACGTAGAGCGTCCAGCGCGAGCCGAAAAGAATGCGCGAATAGATATCGCGGCCGAGATCGTCGGTGCCGAACCAATGCGCCGCACTCGGCGCCAAAAGCCGCGCGTTCTTGAGATCGCCGATGGTCGGCGAATAGGGCGCCAGCACATCGGCAAAGGCGGCGACCAGCAGCAGCGCGGTGATGATGAGCAGGCCGAGAAACGCCAGCCGGTTGGCGGAAAAGCGCCGCCAAGCGACGTAGGCGCGGCCGAGCCTTGCCTGCATGCGCGAGGCCGGCCGATCGCTGAGCAGCCAATCGCGGCGCGTTTGGATTGCTTCGGCGCTCATCCTGTCTTCGTCCTCGGATCGAGCACCTTGTAGAGAACATCGGACAGGAGATTGATGCCGATGAACACCGAACCGATGACGATGGTGCCGCCGAGCACGGCGTTCATGTCGGCGTTCTGCAGCGAATTGGTGATGTAGAGGCCGATGCCGGGCCAGGAGAACACCGTCTCGGTCAGCACCGAACCTTCGAGCAGCCCGGCATAGGACAGCGCGATCACCGTGACCATCGGCACCGCGGCGTTGCGCAGCGCATGGCCCCAGATGATTCGCGTTTCAGACAGGCCCTTGGCGCGCGCGGCGACGATGTATTCCTGCGACAGCTCGTTCAGCATGAAGGAGCGCGTCATCCGGCTGATATAGGCGAGCGAGAAATAGCCCAGCAGCCCTGCCGGCAGGATGATGTGGCGGTAAGCGTCGTAGAAGACATCCCACTGGCCCTGCAGCGCGGCGTCGAGCAGGTAGAAGCCGGTGATCGGTGTGAATGTGTACTCGTAGACGATGTCGAGGCGGCCGGGAAAAGCCACCCATTGGAGCTTGGCGTAGAACAGGACAAGCCCCAAAAGCCCGATCCAGAAGATAGGCACGGAATAGCCGATCAGGCCGACAATGCGAACGATCTGGTCGATGAGACTGCCGCGTTTTACCGCTGCCAGCACGCCGAGCGGCACGCCGATCAACGAGCCTATCAAAGTGCCCAAAGTCGCCAGTTCGATCGTTGCCGGAAAGGCACGGCGGATGTCGGTCATCACAGGATTGGTGGTCAGCACAGAGGTGCCGAAATCACCGTTCAGCGCATGCTTGAGATAGATATAGAATTGCTCGATCAACGGCAGGTCGAGCCCCATCTCGCGGCGGGTGCGCTCGACGACATTGGCCGGTGCGCGGTCGCCGAGCACCGCCAGCACCGGATCGATCGGGATGACGCGGCCGATGAAAAAGGTCACCGCGAGCAGGCCGAGATAGGTGGTGACGGCGATGACCAGGAAGCGGCCGATCGCCAACAAGATAGCGACGGCGCGGGCGCTTCCCTGCCCCGCCGTCGCCTGGTTTTCAATCGCGCTCATCAGGGCGCGTCCGCCGGCGCTATTCCTTGGAGACCGGGCCGACGAAGTTGGTGTCGAAGCTCGGACCGAGCGCAAAGCCTTTCAGGTTTTTGCGCAGGCCTGCCACTTCCAATTGCTGGTGGATGATGACGAAGGGGCTGGTGTCGAGGATCGTCTTTTCAAGGCTCTTGTACATATCGGCGCGCTTGCCGGCATCCTTCTCCAGCAAGGCTGCTTCGGTCTGCTTTGTCAGGTCCGGGATGTCCCAGGCATTGCGCCAGGCCAGCGTCTTGGTCTTGCCTTCATCCGAATTGTCCGGGTTTGAGGCAAAGGTCTGGGCGTTGGAGTTCGGATCGAAATAGTCCTGGCCCCACTGGCCGATATAGATGTCATGATTACGGGCGCGGTATTTGGTCAGCGTCTGCTTGCCGTCGCCCGGGATAATTTCCAGCTTGATGCCGGCCTGGCCAAGCGTCTGCTGGATCGATTCCGCCATGCCCGTTGTCGGCTGTCCCGTGCGTACATCCATGGTTACGCTGAAGCCGTCGGCCAGGCCGGCCTTGGTCAGCAGTTCCTTGGCCTTGGCGACGTCGAACTTGAACGGATTTTCGTCCAGTTCGCCCAGCACGCCCTTGGGCAGGAAGGTCTGGTGGATCTCGCCAATGCCCTTGAGGATGGTCGTGCTCAGCGCATCGTAGTCGACCAGATATTTGAACGCCTGGCGAACCTCGGGCTTGGCGAGGTTCGGATTCTTCTGGTTGAGACTGATGTAAAAGACCGTGCCCTTCGGCGCGCTGGTCGTGGTGAGATCGGCATTCTTGGCGATGGCGTCGAGATCGTTCGGCTCGAGGTTGCGGGCAACGTCGATGTCGCCTGCTTCGAGCGCCAGGCGCTGCGCCGAGCTCTCCTTCATGTTGCGGTAGATGACGCGCGCGAGCTTGGCCTTCTCGCCATTGTAATTGTCGTTGCGCTCGAGCACGACGACCTCATTGGCCCGCCATTCGCGCAGCTTGTAGGCGCCGGAGCCGGCATAACCGGTCTTCAGGAAGGCGTTGCCGAAATCGTTGTCCCATTTGTAGTCGGCACTCGGCGTCACCGCGGCGACATGTTCCTTCACCAGCTTTGCGTCGACGACCGAAGCGACCGTTGCCGACAGGCAGTTTAACACGAAGCTCGGCGCATAGGCCTTGTCGACGGTGAACTGGAAGGTGGTATCGTCGACGGCCTTGGCCTTGTCGGCAACATTGTCGCCGCTGATGCCGAACTGGTTGATGATGAATGCCGGCGGCTTGTCCAGCTTGATGGCGCGCTCGAAGGAATAGGCGACATCGGCGGCGGTCAGTGGATTGCCCGAAGCGAACTTTAGGCCGGGCTTGAGCTTGAACGTATAGACCAGACCGTCGTCGGAAACGGTCCAGCTCTCGGCAAGGTCGCCCTTGACCTTGGAGGTGTCGCTGAGGTCGAGGCGGACCAGTAGATCATAGGTGTTGCCGGTGACTTCGGCGGTCGACAGTTCGAATGCCTCGCCCGGATCCATGGAGATGATGTCGTCGATGGCGAAACCTTCGACCAGCGTGTCGGCGGGCGTCACGGCGAAGGCGGGCGCAACGCCTATGAGCAGAGCGGACATGGCAGCACCTGCGAGCCAGACGCGCGAACGTAGAGCAAACTTTTCCATCATCATGATGATTGTTCCCTGTTTTGTTGATTGTTGACCCCGAGTTCCCGGCTCAGGCTGCAGTAATCTTTTTCGCGGCCGGAGGACGACCGTTAGACCCAATACCGTGTTGATTTTTTTCCAGTTGGTCAACACCCTATCCGGCAGCCCTCCAACCGGCAACGGGCATTTTTGCGAGCCGGCATACTGGACCGGAATATGCTGTGCGCGTCGAAGCATGGGCGAGCCAATTGCAGCCGCCGATGGGGAAAAATCTGCTCTTTTCGGTGCTACTTGATGGCAGCAACCAGATCGGCGTCGGGGAAGCAGGTGGCGGGGCGGCCGTTCTTTTCCTGCCAGCTGCCGATCGAGCGGCGGGTCTTGAAGCCGGGCAGGCCGTCGGCGCTGCCGACATCGTAGCCCTTGGCCTCCAGCGCCTGTTGAAGCGCGGCGATGTCGGAACGATGCAGGCCGCCGACCGCACCCCAGCTGCCGACGAAATCAGCATCGCCATGGGCGATGCGGTCAGCGCCATGGCCGATGAACAGGGCGTAGAGGTCGCTGGTGTTGTATTGCTTCAACACGTAAAAATTCGGCGTGGCGATGAAGGCCGGACCGCTGCGTCCGGCCGGCATCAAAAGGAACCCTTCCGCCTTCAGTTCGTTGGCCGGAAAGGCTTTGCCGCCGACACGGCTGATTCCCATCGCCGCCCAGGCTGAGATCTTCTTGCCCTGGTCGGGACCTTCGAGCGAGCAGGAAACGCTTTCCGGAACCGTCACCTCGAAGCCCCAGCCACGCCCCTTCCCCCAGCCATAGTGGACGAGATAGTTGGCGATCGAGGCCAGCACATCAGGCGTCGAATTCCAGATGTCGGGGTGGCCGTCGCCGTCGTAGTCGACGGCGTGCTTCAGGAACGAGGTCGGCATGAATTGCGGCTGGCCGAGCGCGCCGGCCCAGGACGATTTCATGGCGCCGACCGGCGCCAACCCATGCTCGACGATCTCGAGCGCCGCCAGCACCTCGGTGCGGAAGAAGTCTTTCTTGGTCGACATGAAGGCCTTGGTGCCGAGCACCTCGAAAGCGTCGTAGGGCATTTTCGCCGCGCCGAAGCCGGTCTCGCGGCCCCAGATCGCCAACAGTATCTCGCCCGGGACACCGTAGCGCTTTTCGATCGCAGCCAGCGTCTTGGCGTTGGCCGCCTCGCGCGTGCGCCCACCTGACGTGACGGCGCGCACCGTCTTTTCGGCGAAATAGGCGCCGGGCGAACCGAACTCCGCCTGATGCTGCTTCTGCGGCGTGTTGGGCTTTTCGCCGGGCAGAACGAGGTCGGGCAGTTTGAGGTTCGGCTTCACGCCGTCGAAAGCGGCGTCGAAGGTGGATTTGGAGATGCCTTTGGTCTGGGCTTCCGGCCAGAGATCGGTTTGCAGCCAGGCGCGGAACTGGTCGTCGATTTTGGCGGCGGAGGCGGGGGCTACAAAAAGCAGGGCAACAAGGGATGCGAGAAGCGCAACGAGCGCCAATCGGAAAGGTCCGCTTTCTGTCGCGCCCCCCTCTGTCCTGCCGGACATCTCCCCCACAAGGGGAGAGATTGGCTGTCGCTTCGGTTTTCGCCAACCACCAGCGTTGAAAGAAGAATGCCGCCCGAGAAGCTGCTGATCTCCCCCCTTGAGGGGGAGATGTCCGGCAGGACAGAGGGGGGTGTTTGGCGCAAACCTCGAAGAATGCGAAGCTTTCATGTCGCACATCCTGCCCGCCAATTGCGTCAAAACGCCGTCCGCGATCGCAACGCGGCTGCCAGCGTACCCTCATCCAGATAATCAAGCTCGCCGCCAACCGGCACGCCATGGGCAAGTCTGGTGACCTTGATCTCGAAACCCGAGAGCTGGTCGGTGAGATAATGCGCCGTCGTCTGGCCCTCGACCGTGGCGTTGACGGCGAGGATCACCTCCTTCACCTCGCCGCCGGCGACGCGGTCGACCAGCGAGCGCACGTTGAGCTGGTCGGGGCCGATGCCGTCGAGCGGCGATAGCGTGCCGCCGAGCACGTGGTAGCGCACATTCATGGCCGCCGCCCGCTCCAGCGCCCAGAGGTCGGAGACATCCTCGACGACGATCAGCGTCGAGGCATCGCGGCGCGGATCGGTGCAGATCATGCAAGGGTCGGAGGTATCGACATTGCCGCAGATCGTGCAGATGCGCACCTTGTCGGCGGCTTCAGCCATGGCGGCGGCGAGCGGCGACAAAAGCTGCTCCTTCTTCTTGATGAGGTGCAGTGCCGCACGCCTGGCCGAACGCGGCCCTAGTCCCGGCACCTTGGCCAGGAGCTGGATCAGGCGTTCGATCTCGGGACCGGCGATTCGCTTCGACATCGCACTGATCTAGGATTTTTCCGCGCGCTTTGAAACATGCCGCATACGCACCGAGCCCGCCATGCTGCCATGGCGGGCTTGGAAACTGTTTTAGGCGTCAGTAAGCTGACGCTGGCCGGGTCTGGTCGATAATCATCGCGCCGATAGCGTCGGTGTTCTCAGGCGTCGACTGGAAGCCCATCGACGCTTCCTGCGTTGCCGATGGAACCGAGGTGATGTAGCGGGCGTTCAGCGTGCCGCCGAAACGCGAGGCATCGGGCTCGGCCATCGGCTCCTGCATCGCCACCTCCGTCTGCTTGGCGGCGATGCGGACGCTCTTGGCGGGCGCCGCGGAAGCCGTCACATAGGTCTGCTCGGCCGGGGCACGTGTCGCCTTGGCTGCGCGAACCGCCGCGGCCTGCTTGGCAGGATCTGGACGGACAATGGTCTTCACCACCGGCTCGGCGTAGGCAACCTGCACCGGCGCTTCAGGCACAGGCGCGCGCGGCTGCGCCGAGGCAACCATGGTCGTGGATTCATCCGGCAGCGGCTGCCAGTTGCGACCGCGCTTCTCGTAGAAGGCGTTGCCGCCGGCAACCATGGTGTAATGCATGTTCTTGTAGGGGAACCTCAGTCCGGCGGTGTGGAAGTACATCGTGTTCTTCAGCTTGGCCTTGCGCTCGCCCTTGAGCACCGCATCGGCGGCCTCCTCGACATCGGGCATCGCTTTCGAATTCATCGCCCGCGTCATCACGCCGGGCGCGAACTGGCCCGGTTCGCCAACCACTTGGCAAATGGTGCTGCCATGATTGCCGGAGCGCAGCCGGTTCATCACCACCGTGCCGACGGCGATCATGCCGTCACGGCTCGAGCGGTTGGACTCGAAGAACATCGCCCGCTCCAGGCATTCCTTCTCCTTCGGCGTGTTGCGGTAGGCGCGCGTCGAAAGGAAGCTGGGCGTGATGGCGTCGGTCAGGCTGGCGACCGACAGGCCATGCGAAGACGTGGTCTGGCTGCAACCCGCCAGGAACATAGGGGAGAAGATGATGCCGAGCAGAAGCGGCGTCTTCCATCGCGTCGCGATCAACAAAAATGCCTCATTGTCCAGATGCCAGCCCGCCCCGAGATGTGGCAAGAATGAGACTCTTAAAGGCAAAAAGATGGCTAAAGGATTAGCTTTCGTGCAGCATAGGTAAAACTTTATAAATGGCCGGATATGTCCGCGTGAGCAAAGCCGGAGAAAGTCTTAACGACAGCCTCCGCAGCCGATTTCCCTTCATAATCAATTAACTGGTTGGAGCCGGCTCAGAACGGCAATTTCATTCCGGGCGGGATCGGCAAGCCTGCCGTCAGCGCCTTGGTCTTCTCCTGCATAATCTGCTCGACCTTATTTTTGGCGTCATTGTGAGCGGCAAGCAGCAGGTCTTCGAGGATCTCGACCTCGTCCTCCTTGAACAGCGACGGATCGATCTTCAGCGACTTCATCTCGAACTTGCCGGTCAGCGTGACATTGACCAGCCCGCCTCCGGCCTGCCCGCTTGCTTCTATCGTGGCGATCTCGTCCTGCATGGCCTGGAACTTGGCCTGCATTTCCTTCGCCTTGCCCATCAGGCCGAGAAGATCTTTCATGGTCGGGTCCTTTGCGGATTCGTGGCTATGGTCAGGTTTCGTCGTCGTCCGGCGGCGGCTCGACCGGCGCTTCGGCCTTGTCGGTGTCGACTTCCGGCGCGTCGGGAATGCGCACGTCGATGATCTTGGCGCCGGGAAAGCGCGCCAGGATGGCGGCCACAGCCGGATCGCTTTTCGCGTCGGAGAAAGCAGTCTCGCGCCTGGTCGATTCCATCTCGGCCAGCGTTTGGCCGCCCTCTTCCTTCGACAATGACACCAGCCAGTTGCGGCCGGTCCAGGCGCGCAGCTTCGTCGTCAAGTCGTTGAGCAGCATCTTGGGCGCATCGGCGGTCAGGCCGACGTCGATACGGCCGGGCTCGATGCGCACCAGGCGAATACAGCTCTTGACCAGCACCTTGAAGGCGATGTCACGCTGCGCGTCGGCAAGAGCGACAATATCGGCCAGCGATTTCAGCGGCGGCGATTGCGGCTCGACGACCGGCTGCGGAGGCGCGACAAAGGCGACCGGGGGCGCGTCGACCAATCGCATGGTTTGCGCACCGGCTGGCCCGGACGGCATCCGGGTCTGCGCTACCGCGCTGGCGCCGCCGCCATTGCCGGCATTTACCGGCGCACCATTCGGGCGTGACGCACCACCGGACGCCGGAGCGCCGCTCTCCAGAGATTTCAACGCCTCGTCCAGCGTCGGCAGGTCGGCGGCATGCGCCAGCCGGATCAGCACCATCTCGCCGGCGCTGACCGGTCGGTTGGACGACTGCACCTCGGGAATGCCTTTCAAGAGCATCTGCCAGGTTCGCGACAGAACCTTGACCGACAGCGTGCTGGCGAAGTCGGCGCCGCGGCGGCGCTCATCCTCGGACAGGGAAGCGTCGTCGGCAGCCGTCGGCACGAAGCGCAGCCGGGTGACGAGGTGGTTGAATTCGGCCAGATCGGTCAGCACGGCAGCCGGATCGGCGCCGGTGTCGTACTGGTTGCGGAATTCGGCAAGGGCGGCCGCCACATCGCCCTTCATGACATGTTCGAACAGGTCGACGATGCGGGCGCGGTCGGCGAGACCCAGCATGGCGCGCACCGCTTCGGCGCTGACGGCGCCGCCGCCATGGGCGATTGCCTGGTCGAGAATGGAGAGCGAATCGCGGGCCGAGCCTTCGGCGGCGCGCGCGATCATCGCCAGCGCGTCGTCGTCTACCGATATGCCTTCCTTGCCGGCAATGGAGGCGAGATGCGCGACCAGTGCGCCGGCATCGATGCGTCTCAGGTCGAAACGCTGGCAGCGCGACAGCACGGTGATCGGCACCTTGCGGATTTCGGTGGTGGCAAAGATGAATTTGACGTGCGGGGGCGGCTCTTCCAGCGTCTTCAACAGGCCGTTGAAGGCCTGGGTGGAGAGCATGTGCACTTCGTCGATGATGTAGACTTTGTAGCGCGCCGACACCGGGGCATAGCGCACGCGCTCGATAATGTCCCTGATGTCGTCGATGCCGGTATGCGACGCGGCGTCCATCTCGATGACGTCGACATGGCGGCCTTCCATGATCGCCTGGCAGTGCTCGCCCAGGAGGGCGAGGTCGACCGAGGGATGGTCGACCGTCGGCGTCTTGTAGTTGAGCGCCCGCGCCAGGATGCGCGCCGTCGTGGTCTTACCGACGCCGCGCACGCCGGTCAGCATCCAGGCCTGGGCGATGCGGCCTGTGGAGAAAGCGTTGGTCAAAGTGCGGACCATCGGCTCCTGGCCGATCAGTTCGGAGAAATTCGACGGACGATATTTGCGCGCCAGCACGCGATAGGCGACGGCCTTTTGCTTCTCCAGGTTTTCGGGGTCCGAATTTCCGGCTTCGCTCATTCGCCCGTAAAGCTCCAAAAGGCCGCGTCTCAGCGTAGCCGATTCCTGCTAGATCGTTTCACCGTTTTCTGAAACGGCAAACCGCTCTACCCTTTGCTTTAACGCAATTCCGGACGGGAAACCGCTCACACTTTCCCTGGAATTGCTCCAATAGTCTCGCCTGCGCTGCAATGCGTCGTCAATGTCGCGAGAGGGGCCGATGAGGTGGGAGGCTGGAACAATGACCCGTTCCGGGCTCGTTAGGGCTGCTTCCTTCCGGACCTGACCCGGTTGGCGAGTGGATCGTCCACCACCAACCTCCCGCGTTCCATATCGGCAATTCATCGATCAAATGCAAGGGTGCATTGAGAATCGGATGCCCGTGAACTCCGCCGCTCAATGAATCGCTTGCAGCCCCCGTGCAGCCGCTCTAGCGTCATGAGTTTGGGAATAATGCGAGAAGCGCAAGGGAAACGCCAATGCTACCGGGCCTCAAGGCCGGATTCACGCTCGACTCCAGGCTGGAGGCGGATAGCGAGCAGCTGATGTGGCTCGGCCTGTGCGAGCTCAGGGTGATGAACGATAGCCGCTGGCCATGGCTGGTCCTGGTGCCGCAGCGGCCGGGGGCCGAAGAAATCCACGACATGACGCCGCTCGACCAGGCGATGTTGACGTTCGAAACCAACATGGTGGCGCAGGCGCTGAAAAGAACCACGGGCTGCACCAAGATCAACACCGGCGCGCTCGGCAACATCGTTCGGCAATTGCATGTCCACGTCATCGCCCGCTCGGAAGGCGATCCGGGCTGGCCGGGGCCGGTGTGGGGGCACGGCATGCGCGAGCCCTATGAGCGTTCAGGCATCCGCCAGTTTGCGCAACAGATCAAGGCGGCGCTATAAGCCGCCTGTGTCCATCCCTAGACGTTCGAGCTTCCATGACCTTTCGCCTTTTTGACGCGCCCTTGCGCGAACCGAGCCAGTTCGTCGGCTTCGCCGGAAACACGATTGATCGGCAATCCGAGAACCGCGCCGACGATTCCGTCGAAAGGGCGTTGGCCGATCCCTCGGCACGTCTTCTGCCGATGCATGGCGGACGGCTGTATCTGAAATTGCACGATGGCAGCTTCGACCCTTGGTTCGATCTGGCTGAGGGCCAGAAGCTGCAGCCATCACTCGCACAAGGCGTGCTGCTTGGCTTTGCCGAGAGCGGCCCGGTCCTTGCCGTGCCGGTCGGCCTCGATCCCGAACAGCTGCCGGAGACCATGAAGGCGATCGATTATCGCTCGGTCTATATGCAGGGGCTGATCGACGAGGCGGCAGCGGGCGCGCTGGCGCAAGGCGCCGCCCTGCTTGCCTGGCATGCCACCCATCGCTTCTGCAGCAAATGCGGCCATGAATCGCAAATGCGGGCCGGCGGCTACAAGCGCCATTGCCCAAATTGCGGCACCGAGCACTTTCCACGCACCGATCCGGTGGCGATTATGCTGACGGCGACGCGGGAAAAATGCCTGCTCGGCCGCGGCCGACATTTCGGGCCCGGCATGTACTCGGCGCTTGCCGGCTTCATCGAGCCGGGCGAGACGATCGAGGCGGCGGTGCGCCGCGAAACGCTGGAGGAAGCCGGCATCCGGCTCGGCCGCGTCGTCTACCATGCCAGCCAACCCTGGCCGTTCCCCTATTCGCTGATGATCGGCTGTTTCGGCGAACCGCTCAATGACGACATCCAGGCCGATCTCAACGAGTTGGAAGATTGCCGCTGGTTTTTTCGCGACGAGGTGCGTTCCATGCTGGAGAGGACGCACAAGGACAATCTGGTCACGCCGCCGAAAGGCGCGATCGCGCATCATCTGATCCGCGCCTGGGTCGACAGCGAATAAGACTTGTTATTTTACGCAATTCCGGACGGAAAACCGCTTCACACTTTTCCTGGAATTGCTTAACGGGAGCAAAAAATGATCCGTCACACCGTGGTTTTCACCCTGAAGCACCCGCAGTACTCGCTGGAGGAAAAGCGGTTCCTCTCCGATGCCAAGCGCATTCTCAGCGCAATCAAGGGCGTCACCCATTTCGAGCCGCTGCGGCAAGTCAGCCCGAAAAACGACTATCACTTCGGCTTCTCGATGGAGTTCGTCGATCAGGCCGCCTACACCAGATATAACGAGCATCCCGACCACGTTGCCTTCGTGCGCGACCGCTGGATCCCGGAAGTCGAAACCTTCATGGAAATCGACTATGTGCCGCTGACCCTGCTGGTTTAGGGAACCTTAGTCCGCGACCTTCCACTGCTCGCGCGACTCGCTGGCGGGATAGACACCCAAAATGCGCACTTCGCGCGAGAAGAAGCGCAGTTCGTCCAGCGCCAGCTTGACCAGTGGATCGTCGGGATGGCCCTCGATATCGGCGTAGAACAGCGTCGCGGTGAAGGCGCCCAACTGATAGCTCTCCAGCTTCGTCATGTTGACGCCGTTGGTGGCGAAACCGCCCATTGCCTTGTAGAGCGCAGCCGGCACGTTGCGGACACGGAACATGAAGGTCGTCATCATCTTGGTGTCGGCCGAGGGCCGTTCGGCCAATCGCTTGTCCTTGGTCAGCACGACAAAGCGGGTGACATTCGAATCCGTGTCCTCGACGTTCTTCTCGATGATGTCGAGGCCGTAGAGTTCTGCGGCTAGCGCCGGGGCGAGCGAGGCCATGGTGCGGTCCTTGAGCTCCGAGACCAGCTTCGCAGAGCCCGCCGTGTCGCCGGCGATCACCGGCTTCCAACCGTTCTTGCGGATGTATTTGCGGCACTGTCCCAGCGCATGGATATGGCTGTGCACGGTCTTGATCTCTTCGCGTTTGACGCCTGGCAGCACCATCAGCTGGAAGTGGATCGGCAGAAAATACTCGCCGACGATGTGGAGTTTCGATTCCGGCAAGAGATGATGAATGTCGGCGACGCGGCCGGCGATGGTGTTTTCGATCGGGATCATGGCGAGGTCGGCCTTGTTGGTCTCGACCGCGTTGAAGGCATCCTCGAAGGTGGGGCACGGCAACGGCTCCATCGAAGGGAACATGTTGCGGCTGGCGGTGTCGGAATTGGCGCCCGGTTCGCCTTGGAAGGCTATTCTGTTGGTCTTGTCAGGCATGCCGATATCTCAGGTTGAAGGTCTCAGGAAAGAATTTGTCGGGCGCGTTCGAGGTCTTCCGGCGTGTCGACGCCCAGCGGCAGCGATTGCACGATCTCGGCATCGATGCGCATACCGGCCTCCACCGCCCGCAACTGCTCCAGCCGCTCGCGCCGTTCGAGCGGCGAAGGTTTTAGCGCGACGAAGCGTTCGAGGGCTGAGCGCCGATAGGCGTAGAGGCCGACATGGTGATAGAGCGGCCCCTCGCCCCAGGGCGCGGTGGCGCGGGTGAAATAGAGCGCCTTCAGCCGCGTCGCCGACAACGGCGAACCGACGATCTTGACGACGTTGGGGTTGGCCTTTTCCTCGTCGCGGACGATCTCGACGCCGAGCGTGGCGATGTCGACCGCAGCGTCCTCGAACGGTTTCAGCGCCGCACCGATGATCTTGGGATCGATGGTCGGCAGGTCGCCCTGCACATTGACGATGGTTTCGACCTTGCGATCGGGGTCGAGGGCGGTCAGCGCCTCGAAGATACGGTCGGAACCGGATTCGTGGTCGGTGCGCGTCATCACCGCCTCGAAACCGTGCGCGCGCACCGCTTCGGCCACGTTGCGCGTGTCGGTTGCCACCACTACCCGGCCAAGCCCAGCCTCAGCGGCGCGGCGGGCGACATGGACGATCATCGGCGCGCCGGCTATGTCGGCCAGCGGCTTGCCCGGCAGGCGCGTCGAGGCCATGCGGGCCGGGATCAGGATGAGCGTGGACATCGAGGTTGCAAGGCGTTCGAAAGAGGATGGGGAAAGTGGCAAAAGGTCTCACTGGAAGCGCCCTTATAGGTGTTGCAACGCCCAAGCAAAAGACCTAGTTTCCGCCCGATTTGACCGGCTCGACGGGGTGGGTCACGATACCGACGGACGGAGTGGACGGAGAGGTCCGCCGGAAAAGGGAGCCCTGGGGCGTATGGATTCCAACGAAGTCAACAAACTGCTCGCCGGGTTGCTTGGAACCTGTTTCGTCGTCTTCTCGGTCGGTTTGGTGTCCGACGCCCTGTTTGCCTCGCCGGCGCCGGAAAAACCCGGCTTTGCCATCGAGGCGACGGAGCCTGCCGAAGGCGGCGCCGCCGGACCCGCAGCAGAGGCGAAGCCGATCGCCGACCTTTTGGCCACCGCCAATGTCGAGCAAGGTGCGGCCGTCTTTAAGAAATGCCAGGCCTGCCATTCCGGCGAAAAAGGCGGCCCCAACAAGGTCGGCCCGGATCTCTGGGACATCGTCGACCGCCCCGTCGCCGAGCATGAGGGCTTTGCCTATTCGGCCGGCATGAAGGAGTTTTCCAAGGGCGGCGCCGAGAAGTGGACCTATGACAATCTCAACCACTTCATCACCTCGCCGAAGAAATTCGTGAAGGGCACGGCGATGGGCTTTGCCGGCCTGCCGAAGGACGAGGACCGCGCCAACGTCATTGCCTATCTGCGCACGCTGTCGGATAGCCCGAAGCCGCTGCCGACGCCAGGTGCCGCCGCCGATGCAACGGCGCCGGCCAAGCCGGCCGAGGGTGCCGCTCCGGCCAAGCCGGCTGAAGGTGCAGCTCCAGCCCCTGCGACGCCGGCACCGGCGCCCGCCAAATAACCGAATTGTCATCTCCATGACCTCAAAAAAGCCGGGTTCAGCCCGGCTTTTTGTTAGGAAAATCGCATATGCGGCGACAAAGCCGCCGCATGGCGGTTTTCACCGGCGTCAAATCATTTAGGATTGCCGGGCATCGCGACGAGGAGAACGCATGACGGTTGGCCGAACGCTTCTGAGGTCCTTTCTGGTTGTGGGCGCCCTCGCAGGCGGCCTGCAGGCATCCTTCCCCCAGGAATGGCACACCACCTCTTCGCTGATCGGCCCCTCCAAATATGGCGAGAACTTCCAGCGCTACGATTATGTGAATCCGGATGCACCGAAGGGCGGTACCTACAATTCGGTCGTTTCCGGCACGTTCGACAGCTTCAATCCCTACGTCGTGCAGGGCTCGCCGGCGGCCGGCCTGCAGCCATTTGGCGGCGGCCTGCTCTACGACACGCTCATGGATCAAGCGACTGACGAAGGCAGCGTCAGCCACCCGCTCATCGCCGATGCCTACAAGTACCCTACCGACTATTCCTCGGCCACCTACCGGCTCGACCCACGGGCGAAATGGCATGACGGACAGCCGATCACCACTGACGACGTGATCTGGTCGTTCCAGGTGCTGAAGGCCAACAGCCCGATGTACAGCCGCTATTTCGAAAACGTCACCGACGCCGTCGCTGTCTCGGACCGTGAGGTCGAGTTCCACTTCGACCAGAAGGGCAATCGCGAACTGCCCAAGATCCTCGGCGACCTTGTCGTGCTGCCCAAGCATTGGTGGGAAGGCACCGACGACAATGGCAAGAAGCGCGACATCACCAAGGGGACGCTGGAGCCGCCGCTGGGCTCGGCTGCATACAAGATCGCCAGCTTCAAGGCGGGGTCGGAAATCGTCTGGCAGCGCGTCCCCGACTATTGGGGCGCCAAGCTGGCTGTGAAGATCGGCCGGGAGAATTTCGACACGCAGCACTTCACCTACATTCTTGACGACAACGCCTCCTGGGAGGCGTTCAAGAAAGGTGGCCTCGACGATATCAAGCCGGAAAACAGCTCGAAGCGCTGGGCGACATTTTATGATTTCGCGGCGATCAAGGCCGGCGATGTGATCAAGCAGGAGTTCAAGACCACCTCGCCCGAGCCGATGCAGGCTTTCATGCTCAACCAGAGACATAGGTTGTTTGCCGATCGTCTGGTCAGGGCCGCGCTCACCTACCCGTTCGATTTCGAATCGATGAACCGCACGCTGTTCTTCGGTTTCAACACTCGCACCCACAGCTATTTCCAGGGCACGGACCTAGCCTCCAGCGGCTTGCCGCAAGGCAAGGAATTGGAGATCCTGGAGAAGTACCGCGACAAGCTGCCGCCGGAAGTATTCACCCAGGAATTCAAGTTGCCGGTCTACGATTCGCCGCAGGCGGAGCGCAAATATCTGAAGCAGGCGGTCGACCTGTTCGCCCAGGCCGGCTGGGTGATCAAGGGCGGCAAGATGGTCAACGCCAAGACCGGCGAGCCATTCAAGTTTGAAATCCTAGGCTCGAATGAAACCGACCAGGTCATTTCCAGCCCCTGGATCGCCAATCTGCGCAAGATCGGCGTCGATGCAACACTGCGCATCGTCGACCCGAGCCAGTACACCAACCGCGTCAGAAACTTCGATTACGACGTCATCACAGGACAGCTCCAACAGTCGGAATCGCCCGGCAACGAGCAGCGCGATTTCTGGAGCTCCAAGGCCGCCGACACACCGGCATCGCGCAATTATTCCGGCATCAAGAACCCGGTCGTTGACGCCCTTGTCGACCGCATCATTTTTGCCACGGATCGCGATGACCTCGTCGCCACCACCCATGCGCTCGATCGCGTGCTGCTGTGGAATTACTATGTGGTGCCGCAATACTATCGCGCCGTTGTGTGGCTGGCTTACTGGAACAAGTTCGGCATCCCGGAAAAGCAGCCCGGCTACCGTGGCGCCGATATCGATTCCTGGTGGATCGATGCGGACAAGGAAAAGGCCCTGGCCGCCAAGTACAAGGGCAGCAATTGATGGCGGGGCTCCCTCGCCGCGATTTCCTGGCCCTCAGTGGCGCCGCGGCCGTTGCTGCGCTGCTGCCGGGCAAGGCTTTCGCCGCCAGCCCAACCGGCGTGAAACTGCATGGACTGTCGGCTTTCGGCGACCTCAAATACAAGCCGGACTTCACTCATTTCGACTATGTCAATGTCGATGCGCCGCAAGGTGGCGTCTTCAACTTCCTGCCGCGCAACTGGCTTGCCAACCAGACGCCGCTGACCTTCAACACGCTGAATTCGTTCGTTCCCAAAGGCGATTCGCCCCAGCGCACGGAGATGTGCTTCGATTCACTGATGGTGAGAGCGTACGACGAACCTGACGCCGTTTACGGGCTGATCGCTGACAGCGTGACGATTTCCGACGACCGCAACGACTTCACCTTCTCGCTGCGCCCGCAGGCCCGCTTCCATGACAGCACGCCATTGACGGCAGAGGATGCCGCCTTCACCTTCAAGCTGCTCAAGGACAAGGGGCACCCGTACTATTCCCTGCCGCTAACGCATCTGGATGACGCGATTGCCGTGGATGCCCACACGCTGCAGCTTAGGTTTTCCGGCAAGCAGACAAGCCGCACCATCCTCAACGTCGTCGAGTTCCCGGTCCTGTCGAAGGCGTTCTACACGGCCAACCCGTTCGATTCCTCGCAGATGAACCCGCCGTTGGGGTCAGCCGCCTACAAGGTCGGTCGCTGGTCGGCAGGGGCCTGGATCGAATATGAGCGTGTGGCTGATTATTGGGGCAACGACCTGCCGGTCAATCGCGGCCAGAACAATTTTCAGCGGATCCGCGTTGAGTTCTATCAGGACCGTAGCGTTGCCTTCGAAGCGTTCAAGAAGGGAGAAATCCTCTACAGGGAGGAATTCACCTCGCGCGTCTGGGCGACCGGCTACGACTTCCCAGCGTTCACTGCCGGCAAGGTGGTGAAGCACGAATTCCCGGCCGAAACGGTGCCTTCGATGCAGGGCACCGCCGTCAACCAGCGGCGCGAGCAGTTTCGCGACTCGCGCGTGCGGCAGGCGATCGGGCTCTGCTTCGACTTCGAATGGACGCGGCGCAATTTCTTCTACGGTTCCTATGAGCGCTCGCAATCCTGCTTCGAGAAATCCGAATTTCGCGCCGAGGGCAGACCGTCGCCACAAGAATTGGCTCTTCTTGAGCCGCTGCGTGAGCAGATTCCCGCCGAGGCTTTTGGCGAAGCCGTGATCCAGGACGCGTCGAACGGCTCCGGCCGCGACCGGCAGTTGCTTGGCAAGGCGGCCAAGCTTCTGGCCGAGGCCGGCTGGAAACGGTCCGGCAATTTCGTCGTGAACGACAAGGGTGGTCGGTTGTCCGCAGAGTTTCTTGTCGACGACGAAGTCTTCGAACAGGTCTACTCGCCCTGGGTCGAAAACATGAAGGCGGTCGGCATCGATGCCTCGATCCGGCTGGTGGATGCCGCGCAATATCAGCTGCGGCAGAATTCGTTCGACTACGACCTCGTCTCGGTCGCGGCCTCGTTTCCGGCGACGCCAACCCGTGACGACCTCGAAACCATTTTCCATTCGCGAGCAGCTACCGTATCGGGCTCTCGCAATCTGCCGGGAACGTCGAGCCCGGCCATCGACGCCCTGGTTGACGCCGCAGGTGCCGCCGAGGGTCGCGAAAGCCTGACAATTGCCATGCGCGCGCTCGACCGGGTCTTGCGTGCACGGAGGGATTGGATTCCAAGTTGGTTCCTGGCGAATCATCGAAGCGCCTATTGGGACATGTTCGGTTTTCCCGAGCGGAAACCCGATTTCGACTTCCCGGTCGAAGCGCTGTGGTGGGTCGACAAGGGCAAGGCGGCAAAAATTGGCAAAGGGTAGGCTGTTGCGCGGCACTTTACCCTCCCCCTCGTGGGGAGGGTCGGTGAGCACTTCGTGCGCAGCGCGAATGGCGAACCGGGGTGGGGGTGTGACGGCGTACGCCGGATCGAGACTACCCCCACCCCGCTCCGCTTCGCGGATCGACCCTCCCCACAAGGGGGAGGGTGAAAGCTGATGGGCGCCTACATACTGCGCCGTATCCTGCTGATGATACCGACCCTGTTCGGCATCATGGCGGTTGCTTTCGTCGTCACTCAATTCGCACCGGGTGGACCGGTCGAGCAGGTCATCGCCAGCCTGACCAACCAGGGCGGCAGCGACCGCCTCGGCAGCGGCGGCGGCGATGCAGGAGGCGGCGGCAATTTCGATGTGGCCGGTGACGTCGGCTCGAAGTATCGCGGCGCGCAAGGGCTCGATCCGGAATTCATCAAGAAGCTGGAAAAGCAATTCGGCTTCGACAAACCGCCGCTCGAACGCTTCGGCATGATGCTGTGGAACTATGCCCGCTTCGATTTCGGCGACAGCTATTTCCGTGACATCTCGGTTCTTGACCTGATCCTGGAGAAGATGCCGGTGTCGATCTCGCTTGGGCTGTGGATCACGCTGTTGTCCTATCTGATCTCGATCCCCCTTGGCATCCGCAAAGCGGTCAAGGACGGCTCCGCCTTCGACGTCTGGACCAGCGGCGTGATCATCGTCGGCTATGCCATACCGGCCTTCCTGTTCGGCATATTGCTGATGGTGCTGTTCGCGGGCGGCTCCTTCTGGGACTGGTTCCCACTGCGCGGCATCGTCTCCGACAATTGGGACCAATTGTCGTGGCCCGACAAGATCGTCGATTATTTCTGGCACATGACCTTGCCGCTGACGGCGCTGGTGCTGTCGGCCTTCGCGACGACGACGCTGCTGACCAAGAACTCCTTCCTGGAAGAGATACGCAAACAGTATGTGGTGACGGCCCGTGCCAAGGGCCTGTCGGAGCGGCGGGTGCTTTACGGACATGTGTTCCGCAACGCAATGCTGATCGTCATTGCCGGCTTTCCAGCGGCCTTCATCTCGGCCTTCTTCACCGGCTCGCTTTTGATCGAGAACATCTTTTCCCTCGACGGTCTCGGGCTGCTCGGTTTCAGGTCCGTGTTGGCGCGCGACTATCCGGTCGTGTTCGCCAACCTCTATATATTTTCGCTGCTTGGTTTGTTCGTGACGCTGTTGTCCGACCTGATCTACACATGGGTCGATCCGCGCATCGATTTCGAGCGGAGAGACGTCTGATGACGCAGGCTGCAGCCGAGATCACACCGACAAGGATCGCCCGCCCCTGGCTGTCGCCGCTCAACAAGCGGCGCTGGCAGAACTTCAAGGCCAACCGGCGCGGCTACTGGTCGTTGTGGATATTCCTCGCTCTGTTCGTGCTGTCGCTGTTTGCCGAACTGATCGCCAACGACAGGCCGATCGTCGCCTACTACAAAGGCGAGATCCTGTTCCCGGTGGCGGTCGCCTACCCCGAGGAAAAATTCGGCGGCTTCTACGCCGTCACCGACTATCGCGACCCGGTCATCCGCGACGAGATCAACGCCAATGGCTGGATGATCTGGCCGCCAATCCGCTATTCCTACCGCACCGTCAACAATGCGATCCCCGACGCCGCTCCCGCAAAACCGTCATGGGAATACGACGCGCAGAGGCGATGCAGCCAATATCCGCAAGGCGCTGCCGATCCTGACTGCATTGTCGGCAACTGGAACTGGCTGGGTACCGATGACCAGGCGCGCGACGTGCTGGCGCGCATCATCTACGGGTTTAGGATTTCCGTGCTGTTCGGGTTGATCCTGACTGCGGGTTCGTCGGTTATCGGCGTCGCCGCCGGCGCGCTGCAAGGGTATTTCGGCGGCTGGACCGACCTTCTCTTTCAACGCTTCATAGAAATCTGGTCGGCGATACCGCTGCTGTATCTGCTGCTGATCGTCGCCGCCATCCTGCCGCCGGGCTTCTTCATCCTGCTCGGGCTGATGCTGCTCTTCTCCTGGACGTCGCTTGTCAGCGTGGTGCGCGCCGAATTCCTGCGCGCGCGCAACTTCGAATATGTCAACGCGGCCCGCGCGCTTGGTGTGTCCAACCGCACCATCATGCTGCGCCATCTTCTGCCCAATGCCATGGTGGCGACGCTGACCTTCATGCCTTTTCTGGTCAGCGCCTCGATCTCGACACTGACCTCGCTCGACTATCTCGGCTTCGGCCTGCCGCCCGGCACCGCGTCGCTCGGCGAACTGCTAAAACAGGCGCAGAGTAACCTCAATGCCCCCTGGCTCGGTATATCGGGCTTCATCGTCATCTCGCTGATGCTGTCGCTGTTGGTGTTCATCGGTGAAGCAACGCGCGATGCTTTCGACCCGCGCAAGGCGTTCCGATGAGCAGCGAACTCCTGCTCTCCGTCCGCGATCTCAGCGTTGCCTTCACCCAAGGCGGCAACCAGTCGACCGCCGTCGACCACATCTCCTTCGATCTCGCCAAGGGCGAGACGGTGGCGCTTGTGGGCGAATCCGGTTCCGGCAAATCGGTCTCGGCGCTGTCGGTGCTGAAGCTTCTGCCCTACCCGACGGCCAGCCATCCCTCGGGCAAGATCCTGTTCCAGGGCGCCGACCTTTTGGCGATGAACGAAAAGCAGTTGCGCAGCGTGCGCGGCAACAAGATCACCATGATCTTCCAGGAGCCGATGACCTCGCTCAATCCGCTGCACACGATCGAGCAGCAGATCGTCGAGATCCTGGCGCTGCATCAGGGCATGGGCGACCGCCAGGCCAAGGCGCGCACGCTGGCGCTGCTCAACGAGGTCGGCATTCGCGAACCGGAAAAGCGGCTCGACGCCTATCCGCACCAATTGTCCGGCGGCCAACGCCAGCGCGTCATGATCGCCATGGCGCTGGCCAACGAGCCTGAACTGCTGATCGCCGACGAGCCGACGACGGCGCTCGACGTCACCGTGCAGGCGCAGATCCTCGAATTGCTGGCGGGGCTGAAGAGCCGCAAGGGCATGTCAATGCTGTTCATCACCCATGATCTCGGCATTGTCAAAAAGATCGCCGACCGCGTCTGCGTGATGACCAAAGGCAAGATCGTCGAGACCGGGCCGACCAGGGACATCTTCGCCAACCCGCAGCACGCTTATACCAAGCACCTCCTGGCCGCCGAGCCGAAGGGCAAGCCGCCGGCCGCCAACGATGCCGCCAAGCCGGTGATGACAGGCAAGGACATCAAGGTTTGGTTCCCGATCAAGAAGGGTTTCTTTCGCACCACCGTCGACAATGTGAAGGCAGTTGACGGCATCGACGTCACCGTGCGCGCCGGCCAGACCCTCGGCGTCGTCGGCGAATCCGGCTCCGGCAAGACGACGCTCGGGCTGGCGCTGGCGCGGATGATCTCATCGACCGGCACCATCCAGTTCAATGGCAGCGACATCAACCAGCTTTCCTTCAACGCCATGCGGCCGCTGCGCCGCGAGTTGCAGATCGTTTTCCAGGACCCGTTCGGCTCACTCAGCCCGCGCATGTCGGTCTCGGAGATCATCGAGGAAGGCTTGAAGATCCACGAGCCGAAGCTGTCGCCCGACCAACGCGACGACAAGGTCGTCGCCGTGCTGAAGGAGGTCGGGCTCGATCCGGCGACCAGGAACCGCTATCCGCATGAATTCTCCGGCGGCCAGCGCCAGCGCGTCGCCATTGCGCGCGCCATGGTGCTCAATCCACGCTTCGTCATGCTGGACGAACCGACCTCGGCGCTCGACATGAGCGTGCAGGCGCAAGTGGTCGACCTCTTACGCAATCTGCAGGCCAGGCACGACCTTGCCTATCTGTTCATCAGCCACGATCTGAAAGTCATTCGCGCCCTTGCCAATGACGTCATCGTCATGCGCAATGGCAAGATCGTCGAAGCCGGCCCTTCCGAACAGATTTTCGAGCGGCCGCAGACCGACTATACGAAGGCGCTGATCTCGGCCGCGTTCAAGATCGAGACGGCGCCGGTCGGTATCGTCAGCGAATAACAGGGAATACAATCCGCAAATGGAAAAAGGCAAAATCCTGCTTGCCGTCACCGGCTTTCATCCGCAGCGCTGGCGCGAGCTGCTGTCGGCCGAGCGCGAAGTGGTGCTGGAGCCGGACGGTGCGTCTGATCCATCGATCACCTATGCGGTGGTGTGGAAGCAGAAGCCGAACCTACTGAAATCGCTGCCCAATCTGCGCGCAATCTTCTCGATCGGCGCCGGCGTCGACCACATCTTCGCCGATCCCGGCCTGCCCGATGTGCCGATCGTCAAGGTGGTCGCCGACAACCTGACGCAGTACATGACCGAATATGTCGTCTGGCGCGTGCTCGACCATCACCGGCAGGGCATGCTCTATCGTGCGCAGCAGCCGAAGAAGACCTGGCACGAACCGCCGCAGCGGCCGGCGGGTGACATCTCGGTCGGCATTATGGGGCTCGGCAATCTCGGCCGCGCGGCGGCATCGGTGCTGTTGTCGCTCGGCTTTGCCGTCAATGGCTGGTCGCGGAGCGACAAGGCCATGAAAGGCGTTGCGACCTATGCCGGAGAGGCCGGGCTGATCCCCTTCCTCAACGCCACCGACATACTGGTGGTGCTGTTGCCGCTGACGCCGGACACGCACGGCATCATCAATTACGGCGTGCTGAAGGAATTGCGCAAGCGCAACGGCCTCGGCGGCTCGGTGCTGATCAATGCCGGGCGCGGCCGGCTGCAGAAGGACGTCGACATCTTGCGAGCGCTGGACGACGGCACGCTGAAGGAGGCGAGCCTCGACGTGTTCGAGGTCGAGCCGCTGCCGAAGACCAGTCCGCTTTGGAGTCACCCGAAAGTGTTCGTGACGCCGCACGCGGCGGCGACCTCCGACCCTGTCCACCTGGCGCCGAGCATGTTGCGGCAGATGGATGCCTTCGAGCGCGGCGAAAAGCTTGATAACGTGGTCGACCGCAAGGCGGGGTACTGAGGAAGTTCAGGTTCAGCTCGGCAGGGTGAACTTCTTCTGTTTGTTGGGCTTGCCGCAGTCGCGGCGGACGATCGAGCGGTTCATGGCGTCGATCTTGCCACTTGCCAGATCAGTATCGCGCTTGCTTTTGGAGCGCATATCCGGCGTGAACGGGCCGAAGCCCATCGCCGGATTGGAGAAGCTCGGCTTGGCGTCCATCGACAGATGGTATTGCTGCGCCAGTTCGTTGCGTTGCGCCAGCAACTGGTCGCAAGGCACGTTGTCATATTGCAGCGACGATTGCACGTCCTGGTCCTGCCGCTCCGACATCGAACTGCCCATGCAGCCGGTCATTGCCAGGCAAGACACCAAGACCATCATGTTCCAGCGCATGTGTTCCTCCTCAATGCCTGCCGCGGGCTTTTCCCGGCTTGTATCCTACCTGATGCCGCGCCAGCCGCAAAAATCCTATTCACGTTTTCGAACAAGACGAGACATCAACCCTTGGACGAGGGCACCGCCAGCGCGGCAAGCCCGTCGACCGGCTGGCGGCGATCCCAGCGGATCACGGTCGGCTGCATCGACAGCACCGACAGGCAGTTTGCGGCAAGCACCCGCTCGACATAGGCTTGAGAATGGGCGTAGCGACGAGACGCCTGCAGCGCGAAACCGGCGTCGCCGCCCGCCCCGCCCTTGGCTGGCTTTTCGACGGAAAAGGCAAACAGGCCATTGGTGGCCAGAATGCCCGCGACCGTCTTCATCACGCGATCGAGCGCGCCGACGTAGATGAACACGTCGGCCGCCACCACCAGATCGGCTTTCGGTCCGGCATAGGCGAAATCCTGCAGATCGGCCTTGGCGAGCAGATCGTAGACGCCTTTGGCGCGGGCCTTTTTCAGCATGGCGGCGGAGATGTCGTAGCCCTCCAGCCGTTCGGCGACCGGCCGCAGTTTCTCGCCCATCAGACCGGTGCCGCAACCAAGGTCGAGCGCCAGCGAAAAGCGGCCCGCCCTTGCCGCTCGAATGGCGCGATCGAGAAACTCCGGCAGCCGGTAGCCGAGCTTGCCGACCAGCGAATCCTCGAAAGTTTCGGCATAGTGGTCGAACAGCGTTTCGACGAAGGCGCTGGGTGGCGCCGCGGCAGCCGGCGCCTTGCCGATGAGTTGCAGCTTCAGCGCAGCGCCAAGGCGATCGGCCGGGTCGAGTTTCAGCGCCGTCGCCCAGGCTTGAGCCGCCACGTCGAGCCGCTCGGCCGTCTCCTGCATCTCGCCAAGACGGAACCAGCCCGCCGCCCATTGCGGCGCCAGTTCCAGCGCGCCGAGCAGCAGCTCCGCCGCTGCCGCGTGCTCGCCCGAGCCGAAAAGCATCTCGGCATAGTCGGCGCGACGGTCGGCGGTCAGGTCGCCGGACGAGATTTTCAGCGGTTGCATGGCGATGGCCCCGCCGGCTGATGCGGCCGGTGGCTGGCTGTAGGCCGAGTCAGCAGTCTCTTGCAACAGGCTTCCCGCGCTGGAATTAGCCACTATCTTGACTGGATGCGCGCCAGCGACCTGCTCCATCCCCGGCCTGAAGGCCTTTATTGCCCATGCGGCGATTTCTTCATCGACCCGGTGCGGCCAGTCAACCGAGCGTTGATCACGCATGGCCATTCCGACCATGCCCGATCCGGCCATCGTTCGGTGCTGGCGACGCAGCAGACGCTCGACATTATGGGGTTGCGTTATGGCGAGGATTTTGCCGGGACAACGCAAGCGGCCGTGCTTGGCGAAGCGATGGCGCTGAGCGATGTCAGCGTCACCTTCCATCCGGCCGGCCATGTGCTGGGCTCGGCGCAGATCGCGGTCGAGCACAAGGGCAGGCGCATCGTCGCCTCCGGCGACTACAAGCGCCAGAAGGACGCGACCTGCGCACCGTTCGAACCGGTCCAATGCGACGTCTTCATCACCGAGGCGACCTTCGGCCTGCCGGTGTTTCACCATCCGCCCGACACGGAGGAGATCGCCCGGCTGCTCAAATCGGCGGCGCAGTTTCCCGAGCGATCGCATCTGGTCGGCGCCTATGCGCTGGGCAAGGCACAGCGGGTGATGCGGCTGCTGCGCGATGCCGGTTATGACAGGCCGATCTATATCCACGGCGCGCTGGCCAAGCTCAGCGAATATTACCAGAGCCAGGGCATCGACCTCGGCACGCTGGAGCCGGCAACCGTCGACAGCGGCGGCAAGCAGGATTTCACTGGGGCCATCGTTGTCGGCCCGCCATCGGCCTTCGCCGACCGCTGGGCGCGGCGCTTTCCCGACCCGATCTCATGCTTCGCCTCGGGCTGGATGCGCATCCGCCAGCGCGCCAAGCAAGGCGGCGTCGAACTGCCGCTGATCATTTCCGACCATGCCGACTGGGATGAACTGACCGCTACCGTCAAGGAGACGGGCGCCGGCGAAATCTGGGTGACGCACGGCCGCGAGGAAGCGCTGGTGCGCTGGTGCGAGCTGGAAGGCATCGCCGCCACGCCACTGCACCTTGTGGGCTATGAGGACGAGGGCGATTGATGGTGATTTTTGATCCAGAAATCGCCGGCGCGGCGATCCTTCCCACCCCCCTCTGGCCTGCCGGCCATCTCCCCCGCAAGGGGGGAGATCAGATGTCACCTCCGCTTTCGCCAATCGCCAACCTCGCAAGATGGGCGGCAAGATCAAGGCTGCCAATCTCCCCCCTTGCGGGGGAGATGTCCAGCAGGACAGAGGGGGGTGTGCCAGAGCGCAAACCTCTGCCGTCAACGCGGTCCTTGCATCCATGAACCGCTTTGCCGAACTCCTCGACCGCCTGGTGCTGACGCCGTCGCGCAATGGCAAGCTGACACTGCTCGTTGATTATTTCCGCAGCGTCGAGGACCCCGACCGCGGGCTGGCGCTGGCGGCTATCACTGGCGACCTCAACATTGCGGCGGTCAAGCCGGCGATGCTGCGCACGCTGGTCACCGAGCGCATGGATCCGGTGCTGTTCGGCTATTCCTACGACTATGTCGGCGACCTTGCCGAAACCGTCTCGCTGGTTTGGCCGCAAACGCCGGGACATATCCCCAACCGGGAGCCGACGCTTGGCGATGTCGTGGCGACGCTGCAGGCGGCGAGCCGCTCCGACGGACCCAAGGTGCTGGCCGGGCTGCTCGACAGCGCCGGCATTTCGGCGCGCTTTGCCATCATCAAGCTGGTCACCGGCGGCTTGCGCATCGGCGTTTCGGCGCGGCTGGCCAAACAGGCGCTGGCCGATTTCGGCAAGGTCGATGTCGCCGAGATCGAGGAGCTGTGGCACGGGCTGACGCCGCCCTATATCTCGCTGTTCGCGTGGCTGGAAGGCAAGGCCGAGAAGCCGAAGCGGACCGCACTTGCCCTGTTCAGTCCGGTGATGCTGTCGAACCCGGTCGGCGACGGCGACCTCGAAAAGCTCGATCCGGCCGCCTATGGCGCGGAATGGAAATGGGACGGCATCCGCGTTCAGGCGGTGTGCGAGGGCGGCGTGCGCCGGCTCTATTCGCGCACCGGCGACGATGTGTCCGGCGCATTCCCCGATCTCGCCCAGGCGATGAATTTTTCCGCCGCGCTCGACGGCGAATTGCTGGTCGGCGAGCCCGCGGCGACCGGCACGTTTTCGGACCTGCAACAGCGGCTCAATCGCAAGAGCGTGGCCCCGAAGATACAGCAGCAATACCCGGCCTTCATGCGCTGCTACGATGCGCTGCAGATCAACGGCGAAGATTTGCGCGCGCTACCTTTCCGCGAGCGGCGGGCCCGTCTTGAGGCCTTCATCACAACGCTGGACCCGCACCGTTTCGATCTGTCGCCATTCGTCGAATTCCGGGATTGGCAAACGCTGGAGGAACTGCGCCGCGCGCCGCCGCACCCGATTATCGAAGGCGTGATGCTGAAGCGCTGGGATTCGCCCTATCTCGCGGGACGGCCGAAAGGGCCGTGGTTCAAGTGGAAGCGCGATCCGCACACGGTCGATGCTGTGCTGATGTATGCGCAGCGCGGCCATGGCAAGCGGTCGAGCTTTTATTCCGACTATACGTTCGGCGTCTGGTCGGGGCCGGAAGGCGCGGAGGAATTGGTGCCGGTCGGCAAGGCCTATTTCGGCTTCACCGACGAGGAGTTGAAGCAGATCGACAAATTTGTCCGCGACAATACGGTCGAGCGTTTCGGCCCGGTGCGCTCGGTGCGCGCCGACCGCAGCCAAGGCCTGGTGCTGGAGGTGGCGTTCGAAGGTCTCAACCGTTCGACTCGCCACAAATCCGGCGTTGCGATGCGATTTCCCCGCATCTCACGGCTGCGCTGGGACAAGCCGACCGCCGAAGCCGACCGCATCGAGACGCTGCAGGCGCTGCTGGATCGCTAGACTTAATTCCGAACCGGGAGTACCAACCCAGGCAGGAGCGTAGATGATTTCCCGATCCGACAAGGTTGAACGGTTTCGTGCTCTTCACAAATCCGGCTGCTTCGTGATCCCCAATCCGTGGGACATAGCCGGCGCGCGGATGATGACGGGTCTCGGCTTCAAGGCGCTGGCGACGACATCGTCGGGCTACGCATTCTCGAAAGGCAGGAAAGACGGAGCGCTGGACGTCAGCCGCGCCGAGAGCCTGGCCTATGCCGCCGATATCGCCGCCTCGACCGATGTTCCCGTTACCGCCGATCTCGAGGACGGGTACGAAGACACGCCCGAGGGTGTTCCCGAGACCGTTCGGCTGGCGGCCGAGGCTGGACTGGCGGGGCTGTCCATCGAGGATCGGCAGCCGAATTCCGATCTGCCGATACGCGATTTTGACGACGCGGTGGCGCGGATAGCCGCCGCCGCAGAGGCCGCGCGAAAATACAACATCGTGCTGACTGCCCGCGCCGACGGCCTCGGCAAAGGCGCTTATGATCTCGAAGAGGCCATTCGCCGCCTCAGGACATTCGAGGCTGTCGGCGTTGAGGTTCTCTATGCGCCGGGTGTGCCGGACCTGGCGTCCCTCGAAAAGCTTTGCCGCTCAGTCAAAACTCCCGTCAATCATGTGATCGGCCAGGGTGTCTCCGGGTTGACCCTCGACCAGATTGCGCAAGCCGGTGTGCGGCGGATCAGCGTCGGTGGATCGCTCGCCCGCGCTGCCGGCGGAGCGCTGCTGACCATCTGCCGGGAGATTGCGGCAGGCGACTTCGGCGCGCTGGACTCCGCCCCGGCCTGGGGCGTCCTGCACAGCCCCAAAGCGATGATTTAGCTGGCAGGAGCCGCGCCCGCAAATCCAGGCTGTGACCACCGGGCACCGGGACCTACGGTTCGATCGAGACGCGGATCTCGTAGATGTCGACCGCCTTGCCCTGCTTGTCGAAGTCGGAGTTGATGGCGATGCTCCCGGCGGCGCCCGGGGGCTTGTCGGGGAATTTCACGTCGAACAGATATTCGTTACGCTGCTGGCCGACCGCATAGCGCTTGCGGCCGCAATCGCCGAGATCGCCGAAATTGCAGTCGACGGAGATCTGCGTGTCCTTGCCGTCCTCGGCGCGGGCGACGATGTCGAACACGGCATGTTTGCCGGCAAGCTTCTCCAGCACGCCCTGCCCGACATCGAAGCTGATGGCCGAGCCGGAAGCACCGGAGCGGATGCGCAGGAAGGAGCCGGTGTCGTCCTGCACGACATCGGCCTTGGCGTCGGACGGGGTCGCCACATGCGTTGGATCGGTGGGTGTAAACACGTTGATCCAGTCGCGCGTCTGTTCGGCGACACCAGGCTGCTGCGGCGCGCCAGGCTGCTGCGGCTCAGTTGTACCGGCAGGCGGCGTGAAGTCGTCATCGTCGACGGTCGGCGGCGCTTCGGGCGGCGCCGTGTCGAGCTGCGCCGGCGTCTTGAACACCCCGGTCTGCACGGCGAAATAGAGGCCGATGCCGGCGGCGGCGAGCAACGTCACGCCAAAGAAGATCGCCGTCAGCGGCAGGCGGCGGCCCCTTATCCGCCTTTCATCGCGATCAGGCGCCACTTCCGCCGCGGCCTCGGCCGGCGCGGAATCGGCCATATCGATCGCCGGGGCGCCGGGCAGCGTGGCGTCAGGCATGATGTCGGGGACGACCGGCAGCACGCGCGAACGCGGCGCGTCGGATGCCTCGGGCTGAACCGGTTCATCAACGACGATCGCCGGCGACGGTCCGGCCGCGACACCTGTCGGGGCATCGACCGCGGGCGCTTCGGCGGCGCCCTGTACGGCGTCTTGCGGCTGCGCAACGCGTTGCGGCAGCGCGGTATCTTGTGTCTGCGCAGCGCTCTGCGTCGGCGCGGCGCTCTGCGTGGGCGCGGCGACATCGGGGACCGCGGGCAGGAATTCGGATTCGATCTCGGCGATCTTTTCCTGGACCGCCTTGCGGCGCTTGATGGCGGCTTCCACCGTCACGCCGGGATTGGCCTGGAGCACGCGGTCGAGCGCCGCGAAAGCCGACCGATAGACCCGCTCGCGAAATGCCCGGTCCTCGGCGTTGCCTTTCTCGAAGGCGTTGCGGATCGCTTTTTCGATCGCGTCCAAGCGAATTCCCCTGTCCGTTCGCTTACATTGCCATGATCGTTAGCCGCAGGCGACCAATCAATCAACGGGCGAGCGCCCGCATTCTGCCTTACAGGCCTGTTCAACGCCCATTTCGATGCCTTTTAGCAATAAAATCAGTCCGTTTGCCGCCTTGCCGGGCGATTTGCGCGCAGTCCGGCGCGACGTCTCCGCGTAATCGAAAAAGCAAACAAGGCGATGGCTTATTCCGCGCCAATGGAAAATGACGGGACGAATTGCCGGATCCAGCCTTGAAATCACGGTTGCCCATCTTGAATTAGCGGCCGGTTGAGTCTATCACCCAGCCGATCCTGGAGGCTTCGCGCTTCCTGGGCCGCTTTAGCTCAGTTGGTAGAGCACATCATTCGTAATGATGGGGTCAGGTGTTCGAGTCACCTAAGCGGCACCAGTTCTCCATCCGACGCAAGCGTGACGGCAGGTGCAAGGCTAATGCACGTCACTCCCTACGCCAACACCGGCACTTCCTGTCTGCCTCGTCGACATGCGCCATATGGCCGCCGCCACAGGATTGCGTCGTCAGACGCTTGACCATCGACTATGCTGCATCGCGCAAGATCGACAGCCTAGAGAACCCGACAATACAAGCATAATTTATAAGATACAAAACCACTATCTTAGAATAATCTTCGTCAATTTTGACCTATATCAGACACTCCGGATTATAGTTGTGTAATTAAACCGTGCCTTTCTAACATGGTACTACTGCTCATGCAGCATTGCGGACGTGAAAAACCCTCAGCGACGCAACGCACTCGCAAATCATACCCATTTTTAGCACTAACTCACACAAATATTACAGCTCGATAGATATTTTGTGTTGCACTGCACCATTGCCCGGTTGCACCATTTCTTGGGGGATTTGGTACTGGGAAGTGCGCCGTGGAGGATTCCGCCAAGTTGATCAGCTTGAATTTTTCGCTGGCCAGCACCGATTTCGAGGCTGTCCCGCGCACAAGGCGCGGGTTTGATGTTGTCGGCGCACTCTCGACGCTGGCAGGCCTCGACCTGAGGCCCGGAATGCAGGGCCGCTGGCTTCATCGGAGATTTCAGACCGGCGGAAATGGCTGATGGCGGTCGCGCGTGACAATCAGTTGGACGCTCTGCGCGCCATCGCTGTCACGATGGTTCTCTATTCCCATTTCCTTGCACCCAACGGGTCCTCCTTTTGGGGCCACATCGGGGTGCGGCTTTTTTTTGTGCTGAGCGGCTTCCTGATCACACGACTGCTGCTCGAAGCGCGCGCCGCGGCCGAATTCAAAGCCGGCCCTGCATTGAGTTCCTTCTACATCAGGCGCGCGCTGCGCATATTCCCGCCCTATTTCGCCGTGCTTGGGTTCGTCTGGCTGACCGATCTGGAGCAGTCCAGTGGATCGCTCGTCTGGCATGCGCTTTACCTGTCGAATTTTTGGTACGCGCTGCGCAACGAATGGACGCCCTGGCTACTCTGCCATTTCTGGAGCCTGAGCATCGAGGAGCAGTTCTATATCGCCTGGCCGCTGGTCGTGCTTCTCGCACCCCGCCGGCGGGTGGAAGCGATCACTATCGGCGTCATCCTGTTGTCGCTGGCCTATCGCTTCTACTGGCCGATCACCGCCACCCCGGCGCTAGCGCGCGACCTGCTGCCGCCAGCATCGATGGACGCGCTGGCGTTTGGTGCTTTGCTTGCCTGCCGGCGGACCAGAGGCGCCGGCCTGCCGCAATGGATGCGGCTAGGCTGGCCAGCCCTTGCGGCTGTCTTCCTGGCGATTGAGTGGCTTATCCCTGCGCCGGCCGATCCTATGCTGGAATGGGCCCGCTGGGCGTTGCTGCAGATCCTGCCCCTGGTGCCGCTGGTGGCCGTTGTCGCCGCCTGTTCAGCCGGCCTTGGCGGCGTCCTCGGCAGGGTTTTCGAACTGCCACCGCTGCTGTCACTGGGCCGCATCAGCTACGGCGTCTATCTTTACCATCCGATCCTTCTGTCGCTCGCCGTCAAGTCACAGCCCTGGATCCCGCTCAATGTCTCGGAGCAGGGGCCAGGGCGTTTCCTGGTCGCGAGCGCCGCCACGATCGCCGTCGCTTCGATCTCGTGGACGGCTTTCGAAAAGCCGCTCAACGGCCTCAAGCGCCGCTTCCCCTATGTAGCGCGCCGCCGCTCCCAGGCACGCTCTGGCGATGCCGGCTGGCTCGGCAGGGCGGCGGACGCCTATCCCGGCGGATCCCCCGATGGCCGCGCCGCACTCGAACTCCGGCGAACGGATGCGCAGAGATGACCACCGCGCCGCTCGTCTCCGTCCTGCTGCCGGTCTACAATGCCGGGCCTTATCTCACCGCTGCGCTGGAGAGCATTCTGCGGCAAGACTACGATCGCCTGGAGGTCATCGCTATCGATGACGGATCGACTGACAACTCGCTCGAGATTCTCGAACGATACCGCCGGGCAGACAATCGCGTTTCTGTCATCTCGCGTGAGAACCGCGGCCTCGTCGCCACCCTCAATGAAGGGCTACGACTGGCCCAGGGCGAGCTTGTTGCGCGAATGGATGCGGACGATGTCGCCTATCCCCGGCGCCTCTCGCGCCAGGTCGCACTGTTCGAGCGGCGGCCCGATCTCGGCTTCTGCGGCGCCTGCGTCGATACCTTGCTTCACGGCCGTATCGCCAAAGGCAGGCTAGACCCGGTGTTCCGGCTCGGCCGGCTCGACATATTGTCGATGTTCTTTACGATATTCTTACATCCGACGGTGATCTATAACAGGAAGGTTATTGGGAACAACGATCTCTATTACGATCCAAAATATAGGCATGCCGAGGATTTCGATCTCTTCAGACGGCTTGCCGGCCGTTTCCCGGCGACCATATTGCCCGATAGCCTGCTCGTCTATCGCATCCATGCGGGAAGCGTGACCATGCGGCATGCCAAGGAAATGCGCAGGACGCATTTGCGGATCGTGGCCGAAAATCTCGAGCGTGAGGGGCTTGCTGAAACCACAGCGGATCTGCGCGACATCGGCGAGGCCGTCTCTTTCGACACGGTTTCGCGCGCAGCCGATTTCATCCGTGCGCTCGAAGAGCGGATTTCCGAGCTGCCGACCGACACACGGCCAAGCTTCGAGGCAGGCGCGCTGAACCTGTTCTATTTCCTCTACCAACTCGTCGGCGACGAAGGAGAACCGCCGCTGACCCACGAATTGCTCACGCGGACGGCGAGATGGAATTTCATCCGGCGCCGCGAACAATATGCGCTGCGTCCCGGCGTCTGGGCGCCTTGGCTCAGCCTGCTCTCGATAAGGGCCGGAAAGCGGGCGGACGCGGTGGCCTACTTCTTCAAAACCACGCCGGCCGAAGCGGTGCTTGCGCGTTATCAGCGGGGACTGGTATGACCGACAGGCCCCACCCGCTCCTGCGCGATCACCAGTTTGCGAGTGCGCCGGTCCCGACATCTCCCCGATCGGAGCGGCCGTCGCTCGAGGTCAGTTTCATCGTCTGCACGCGCGACCGCGCCGCTGTGCTGGAGGCTTGCATAGCCTCGATCCAGACCGCATGCCGGGTGCACGCCACCTTCGCGGCAGAGTTGGTGGTGGTCGATAATGGTTCACGGGACGGCACGTCAAAGCGGCTGGCCGCTATCGCCGAAACTTCCGACATCCCAGTCACAGCCGTCTCGGAGACTCGCCCCGGACTAGCCGCTGCCCGCAATGCCGGATTGGCGCGAGCGCGAGGCCGCGTGCTGGTCTTCGTCGACGACGACTGCAAGCTCGACCGCGACTATCTCCGCGACCTGGAGCGGCACTACCGGAGTGGCGAGAAGTGGCTGATCCGCGGCGGCCGGGTCGAGCTCGGTGATGCCCGGGACCTGCCCTTCACCATAAAGCTCCGCGAGGCAAGCGAGCGGCTGACCCCGGCGGTCCACCCCGGCGGCTTCGTGCTCGGCTGCAACATGACCATGCACCGCGACGTCGCGGCCCGCATCGGCTCGTTCGACGAACGCTTCGGCGCTGGCGGCCCGCTACGCTCGGCTGAAGATACTGATTATCTCGTGCGGGCGATGCTGCTCGGCATGCCGGTCGAGTATGTGCCCGACATGACGGTCTTGCATCATCACGGCCGGCGAGACCGCAAATCGATCGACAGGCTGCACCGCGACTATAGCCTCGGTAATGGTGCGCTGTGCCTGAAACATGTCCGCCACGCCCCTTGGCTGCTTCGCCATGTCTATTGGTCCGCGCGGGCCGCGTTCAGGGAACTGGCGGGCCGTCCTCGCTTTGACCGCGACCTCGATCTGTCGCACTGGCCTATTGTTGTTATGAATCTGGCAGGTGCCGCCAGATTTGCGCTGCTCGTCATGATGGGATGGCCAAAACGGCTGCCGCTGCGCCACGACCGAGAAGCCAGCGAAGCCAATGCGGAGGCCAGAGCGCGATAATGTCACTGATTCCGTCAGCCCTGCCAATGCTGCGCCGCGCGCTTGGTGGCAGGCTGTTGCGGCTCGTTCCCGTCGTGGTGGGGCTCGGGCTTGCGGGCGCCGCGCTGGAAGGCCTCGGCATCGGTCTCATCATTCCGCTGCTCGGCATCATTATGGGACGTGGCGAAACATCAGGCATGGCCGGTTTCTCCGCCCTCCTCCAGCAGGTTGGAGCGGACCTCGGCGAGCGCCAGCGGCTGATCGCCATTTCGGCCGCGATCCTCGGTTCGATCGTACTGAAAAATGTCTTTGCCTTCGCCAACACTCTGCTGACCAGCTACATCTACGGCAAGGCAGGTTATTCGATCCGTAGCGCACTGTCGGAGCAGTTGCTCAGGGTCGGCTACCCCTTTTTCCTGCAGCAAAGCCCCGGGCGGCTGCTCAACATCATCTCCAACGAATCCTGGCGAGCATCCGACGCTATCCAGGCCCTGCTCGGCGCGATCGTCAGTGCCTCGGCCGCCGTCATCCTGCTCGCCTTCCTCCTGCTCCTCTCTTGGCAGATGACGCTGCTGGTGACGCTAGGGCTGGCGCTCGTCCAACTGGCGCACGGGGTTTTGTCGTCCAATCTGAAGGCGCCGAGCCGCAGCGTCGTCTCGCGCAACAGCGCACTGGCGTCGCAGATGCTGCATCTGGTGCATGCCGGGCGCCTGATTCGCATCTTCGGGCAGGAGAACCGCGAAAAGGCGGTCTTCGCCAAAGCGTCCGACGGGGTGCGGCGGGCGGCTTTCGTGCTTTCAATCCGCCAGGGCGTCTTGCCGCCACTGACCGAGGTGTTGCACGCGATGCTGTTCCTGGCGGTGGTGATCGGAGCCTGGCTGGCGAATGTAAGCTTCCCGCTGACCGTCGCCTTCCTCATCCTGCTCTACCGACTGCAGCCGCATATGCGGGCCTTGCAGATGTCCTGGAGTCAGTTGCAAGGCATGAGCGGCTCGCTGGAGGAGGTACAATGGCTGCTCGATCCTTCCGACAAGCCCGAGGCGCCGCAGGGCAGCCTGCCGTTCGACGGCTTGCGCCAAGGGATCAGCTTCGATGATGTGAGCTTCGCCTATTCCGGTCCCCTGTCAGGCCCCGACGCGCGCGAGGCGGTGCTGCATAAGGCGGTGTTCGACATCCGCAGCGGCCGCTCGACGGCGCTGATCGGCCGCTCGGGCGCCGGCAAGACGACGATCGTCAATCTCCTGTGCCGCTTCGTCAAACCCGACAGCGGCAGGATCCTCGTCGATGGGGCACCGCTCGATGAAGTGGACCCAAGCCAGTGGCGGCGGAACATTGCCCTGGCCAGTCAGGAGCTGGAACTGGTCGATGGCACCATTTTTGAAAACATTATCTACGGCTACGACACGGCGTCGGCCAGCGACGCCATGCGCGCCGCAAGGCTGGCCGAGGCACATCAATTCATCGAGCACCTGCCGCAGGGCTACGCGACACTGGTCGGATACCGGGGCATCAACCTGTCAGCCGGACAAAGGCAAAGGATCGCCCTGGCGCGGGCGCTGGTGCGCGATCCCGATATTCTCATCCTCGACGAAGCCACCAGTGCGGTGGATGGGTTGTCAGAAGCCGCTATTGTCGAGACGCTGAAATCGCGGGCCGGCCGCCGCACCACCATTGTCATCAGTCATCATTACAGCACCATATCGTTCTGCGACGACGTGGTGATCTTGAGCCGCGGTCGGGTGAAAAAACAGGCCCCCTTCGCAACCCTGGCAACGCTCAGCATGGACGAGCTTTACCAGCACGGAGCGGGTGAGTGATGGGGCGCACCCCAACCTGCGACGCGGCTTGCGCCCGGCAGCTCGCAGATCGCGATCAATCCTGCCGGCAAACCACCGCCGCGACGCATTTCCGATTGTTCAAAAACAATTCTCGGTGGGAGGTCAGGCGGCCTTCTTCTTCGCCAGCCGCGCCTTGATCGAGGCGACGTCGGCGCGCGGCGTCGCGGCGAACAGCGTCCTGGTGTAGTTGTGCTTGGGGTCGGCGAAGACCTCCTCGCGCGAGCCGTATTCGACGGCTTCGCCGAAATACATCACCATCACATCGTCGGCGATGTAGCGCACGACCGACAGATCGTGGCTGATGAAGACATAGGTCAGCTGGAATTCGTCCTGCAGGTCGGCGAGCAGGTTGAGCACCTGCGCCTGCACCGAAAGATCGAGCGCGGAGACCGGTTCGTCAAGCACCAGCAGGCTCGGGTTCAGCATCAGCGCGCGGGCAATGGCGATGCGCTGGCGCTGGCCGCCCGAGAACATGTGAGGATAGCGATTGTAGTGCTCGGTTCCGAGGCCGACTTTCTTCAGCATCCTCATGGCGAGGTCGCGCCGCTCTTCGGCCGGCTTGTCGGTGTTGATGAGCAGCGGCTCGCCCAGCACATCTCCGATCTTTTGGCGCGGATTGAGCGATCCGTAAGGGTTCTGGAAGACGATCTGCACCTTGCGGCGCATCTCCCTGGTCAGGCCGTTCCTTGCGATGTCGACCTTGTTGCCGTCGATGAACAGTTCGCCCGACGTTGCCGGATCGATCAGCGTGATGATGCGCGCCAGCGTTGACTTGCCGCAGCCCGATTCACCGACGATGGCCAGCGTCTTGCCCTTGTCGACGCTGAACGAGACGCCCTTGACCGCATGCACGGTGCGCGCGCCGCGAAACAGGCCGCCGCCGACGTGATAGTCGCGCACGATGTCCTTGCCTTCGACGACCTTGATGCTCATCAGACGCCCCCGGCAGCCGGTTCGAACAGCATGTCCGAGACGGTCGGTAGCCGGTCGCCGACGGCATTTTCCGGCAGCGCCGACAAAAGCGCGCGGGTGTAATTGCTCTTCGGCGATTCAAACAGCGACAGCACGTCGGCCTCTTCCATCTTGCGGCCCTTGTACTGGACGATGACGCGGTCGGCGGTCTCGGCGACGACGCCCATATTGTGGGTGATCATGATCAGGCCCATGCCGTATTTGACCTGCAGCGAGACCAGCAGGTCGAGGATCTGCTTCTGGATGGTAACGTCGAGCGCGGTGGTCGGCTCGTCGGCGATCAGAAGCTTGGGATTGCAGGCGATGGCGATGGCGATCATCACCCGCTGGCACTGGCCGCCCGACATCTGGTGCGGGAACGAGTTCAGCCGTTCGGCCGGCTCGGCAATGCCGACCTGCGTCAGCAATTCGATGGCGCGCTCGCGACGCTGGGCCTTGTCCATGCCCATATGGAAGCGCAGCACTTCCTCGATCTGGAAGCCGACGGTGAAGCACGGATTGAGACTGGCCATCGGCTCCTGGAAGATCATCGACATGTCCTTGCCGACGATCTTGCGACGGTCGGCCGGGCTCATCTTCAGAAGATCGCGACCGTTGAAGCTCATCTGGTCGGCAGTGACCGTCGCCGTCCACGGCAACAGCCCCATCACAGCCAGCATCGACACCGACTTGCCGGAGCCGGATTCGCCGACGATGGCCAGCACTTCACGTTCGTTCACATGGAGCGAGACGCCATCGACCGCGCGGAACGGGCCGGATGCGGTCTGGAACTCGACGACGAGATTGCGGATGTCGAGCAGCGCCATTACGACCTCCTCAGCTTCGGATCGAGCGCATCGCGCAGACCGTCGCCGATCAGGTTGATGGCAAGCACGGTGATGAGGATGGCCAGACCGGGGAAGGTCACCACCCACCAGGCGCGCAGGATGAATTCACGCGCCGAGGCGAGCATGGTTCCCCATTCCGGTGTCGGCGGCTGGGCGCCAAGGCCGAGAAAGCCGAGAGCGGCCGCCTCCAGGATGGCGTTGGAGAAGGACAGCGTGCCCTGCACGATCAGCGGCGCCAGGCAGTTGGGCAGGATGGTGCGCAGCATAAGCCTTATATGGCCGGCGCCGGCGACCTTGGCGGCGACCACATATTCGCGGCTCTTTTCGGCCATGACGGCAGCGCGCACCAGACGGGCAAAGTGGGGTTGCAGGACAAGCGCGATGGCCAGCATGGCGTTGAACAGGCCGGGGCCGAGGATGGTGACCAGAACCAGCGCCAAGAGCAGCGACGGGAAGGACAGGATCAGATCCATGACCCGCATGATCGCCACGTCGACCCAGCCCCGGAAATAGCCAGCCAAAAGGCCGAGCGTGATGCCGCCGACAAGCGCCAGCGTGACCACGACGGCGCCGATGAGCAGCGAGAAACGCGCGCCATAGAGCAGGCGCGAGAGCATGTCGCGGCCGACCGCGTCGGTGCCAAGCAGATATTCCATGCTGCCGCCTGCCTGCCAGGCCGGCGGACGCAAGAAAGCGGTCTTGTCCTGGATGTCGGGCGCATAGGGCGCGAGCAGCGGTGCAAAGAGCGCGGCCAGCACCAAAAGGATGAAGACGAACAGGCCGATGACGGCGCCGCGGTTTACCGAGAAATAGTGCCAGAAAGTCCTGAAGCCGGTCAGTCGGTCAGGGTTGCCGGCGGCCATCGGGGCGATTTCGGTCGACTGGCTCATCACGCCGCCCTGATGCGCGGGTTGATGACGGCATAAAGCACGTCGACGATCAGGTTCACGGCCATGACGATAAGGGCGATCAGCAGCAAGCCTGACTGCACGACGACATAGTCGCGCTTGGATATGGATTCGACCATCCACTTGCCGATGCCCGGCCAGGCGAAGATGGTTTCTGTGAGAATGGCGCCGGCGAGCAGGGTACTGACCTGCAGGCCGATGGTGGTGACCACCGGGATCAGCGCATTGCGCAGCGCATGCACGCCGATGACGCGGGACGACGACAGGCCCTTGGCGCGGGCGGTCCGCACATAGTCTTCGCCCAGCACTTCGAGCATGGCCGAGCGCGTCTGGCGCGCGATCACCGCCAGCGGGATGGTGCCGAGCACAATTGTCGGCAGCACCAGGTGGCTCAATGCCGAGCGGAAAGCATCCCATTTGCCGTAGAGCAGGCTGTCGAGGGTCAGGAAGCCGGTGATCGGCTTGATAAAGAACTGAAGGCCGATGCGGCCTGAAACCGGGGTCCAGCCGAGATAGCCGGAGAAAAAGATGATCAGCAGCAGGCCCCACCAGAAGATCGGCATGGAATAGCCGACGAGGGCGGTGCCCATCAGCCCCTGGTCGAACCAGGAGCCGCGTTTGACCGCAGCAATGATGCCGGCCGGGATGGCCAGCACCATGGCGAAGATCATGGCGAAGACTGAGAGCTCGATGGTTGCCGGGAAGAGCGTCATGAAATCTTCGATGACCGGCCGCTTGGACGAAATCGACACGCCGAAATTGCCGGTCGCGGCATCGCGGACATAATGCGCGTATTGCTGCCAGATCGGCAAATTGTAGCCGAACTGTTCCTTCAGTTCCGCGTAACGCTCGGGCGACACGCCATGCTCGCCGGCCATGGCAAGAATGGGATCGCCGGGCAGCAGCCTGACGAAAGCGAAGGCGCAGATGGTGATGCCGATCAGCGTCGGCAGCACCAAGACGATTTTGTTTAGGAGATATCGGAGCATCTTGAAAAGCGGGCGGCGCCTGATTGCGCGCCGCCCGCCTAACAGTTCTATTCGGCCTTGTCGACGCCGTCGAAGCGATGAATGCCGAGCGGGTCCATCATGAAGCCGCTGACATTCTTGCGCACGACTGCGTAGACCTGGCTGTGTGCCATGAGGAAGGCCGGAGCCTGCTTCTGGAAGACAACCTGCGCCTCTTCATAGAGCTTGGTGCGTTCGGCCTGGTCGCTGGTCTTCTTGGCCTTCTGGATCAGATCCTCGAAGTCCTTGTCGCACCAGCTGGAGTAGTTCGACACGCCGATGGCCGAGCAGGCGAACAGCGTGGCGAAGAAATTGTCCGGATCGCCATTGTCACCGGTCCAGCCGATCTGGAAGGCGCCCGGACGCTCCTTCTTCTTGCCTTCTTCGCGGTACTTCGTCCACTCGTAGCTGACGATCTCCGCCTTGACGCCGACCTTGGCCCAGTCAGCCTGGATCAGTTCGGCGGCGCGCTGGAAGTTCGGGTTGTAGGGACGGACGCGGTCGGAGGCCCAAAGCTGGATCTCCTTCAATCCGGCATCGGCCAGCACCTTCTTGGCGGCTTCCGGATCATAGGCGTCGGACTTCACGTCCTTGTTCCACGACCACATGGTCGGCGGGATCAGGTTTACGGCCGGCGTGGCGCCGGCGTCCTGGAACAGCGACTTGATGAGCGATTCCCGATCGATCGCCTGGTTGAGCGCATGGCGCACTTCAGGCTTGTCGAGCGGCGGGATGGTGGTGTTGTAGCTCATATAGCCGATGTTGAGGCCAGCCTGATCCATCAGGGTCACGTCGGCGTTGGCCTTGATCGTGCCGATGTCGGCAGGATTCGGATAGGGCGCGATATCGCATTCGCCGGCGAGCACCTTCTGGATGCGGGCGGTGGCGTCAGGCGTGATCGCGAAGACGAGATCGTCGATCTTTTCCTTGCCCTTGAAGTAGTCCGGGTTGGCCGCATAGCGGATGACCGAATCCAGCTGGTAGTCGACGAACTGGAACGGACCTGTACCGACCGGCTTGGTCGAGAAGTCGGCCATCTTGCCGTCTTTTTCCAGCTGGTCGGCATATTCCTTCGACACGATCGAGGCGAAGTCCATGCCGAGATTGGCCAGCATCGGCGCGTTCGGCTCGGTCAGCGTCAGCTTCACGGTCAGGTCATCGACCTTTTCCCACTTGGCGACGTATTTCGGCATGTCCATGCCGGTGTAGTAGTCCCAGGTCAGGTTCGGCAGGTACTTCTCGCCGTTCCAGGGGTTTTCCTTGTTGAACTGGCGATCGAACGAAAAGACGACGTCGTCGGCATTGAAATCACGCGTCGGCTTGAAGAAATCTGTCGTCTGGAACTTCACGCCCGGATGCAGGTGGAAAGTATAGACCAGGCCGTCGTCCGAAATCTCCCATTTGTCGGCGAGACCGGGCACAACTTCGGTGCCGCCATGCTTGAACTCGACCAGGCGCGAATAGACGGTGCGCGACGAGGCGTCGAAGTCGTTGCCGCCCGTCGTGGTACCCGGGTCGAAGTTGGCCGGCGAGGCCTCCGAGCAATAGACCAGCGTCTTGGCATTGGCCACACCGCCGAGGACGCTTGCAGCCAGCAACGCGGCTGCAAAAGTCAGTTTCTTTTTCATTGAGCACTCCCTGATGTTCTACCAAGCCCCTCTATAGGCTCGCGAAGCGCGCATATAAGCACCGTTTTTCCGGCTTTGGAACACCCTGTTTGCCTACCCCACCGTAAGCAGAAAATATTTCTCGGTCTTTGACGAACTGCAGAAACAAATAGCAAAATCTGCTAATCACGGGATTGTTAACGACCGCATTTTTTCATTGATCGCAGCAATCGTAAGCCAAAAATCCACAAGCCTGGGTTTCGCCACCGACACGACAGGACGGCATTGCCGAGCCGGCGTCGCGGGAAGGATTTCGACGGCAAATCTTTGCCGTCCTGCCGCTGGGGCAAGACTTGCACGGCCGCCGATAGTCGCAATAGATAGGTGACACGCTGGATTTTCCGGGAATCCGCGACATCGCTGCAGCGGAGGACGCCTCACCACATCGAGGCGGCGCAGCATGGAGCAGGCAACAGAACGACTGAGGGAGGCTAGAGGTGGCGAAAGCAACAAAGACAACGGCCCCGGCGAAAGCAAAAGCGGCGAAAGCTTCAAAACCGGCCGCCGCTGCCGCCAAGTCGAAAGCGCCACCGGCCAAAGCCACTCCCGCCGTCAAGCCAACGGCAATCTCGACGCCGGCGAAGGCAAGCGCCAAGCCGGCGGCGAAACCTGCGGTCAAGCGCGCGGCGAAGACAGCACCTGCTGCAAAGCCCGCCCAGCCGCCAGCCGCCAAGACAGCCGCGGCGAAGCCCGCCTCGAAGCCGTCGCCGGGCGCGGCCAAAAAACTGCCGAATACGCTGACGGCGCTTGCCGCGGGCTTGCCGGAAAAGCCATGGCTAAAAAGCTATTCGAAAGTCGTGCCGGCGGAGATCGGCGCCCTGCCCTACAGTTCGATCGGCGACTTCCTCGTCGGCGCCTGCAAGCAGTTTTCCGGCCAGCCGGCATACGTCTGCATGGGCAAGTCGATCTCCTATGCCGAACTCGAGCGGCAATCGGCCGCTTTCGGCGCTTATCTGCAATCGAAGGGCCTGCAGAAAGGCGCACGCGTGGCGCTGATGATGCCGAATGTGCTGCAATATCCGGTGGCGATGATGGCCGTGCTTCGCGCCGGCTATGTCGTGGTGAACATCAATCCGCTCTACACGCCGCGCGAGCTCGAACACCAGCTCAAGGATTCCGGCGCGCAGGCGATCGTCATTCTGGAGAATTTCGCCAGCACCCTGGAGGCGGTGATTGCCAGGACGGCGGTCAAGCATGTGGTGGTCGCGGCGATGGGCGACATGCTCGGCGGCCTCAAGGGCACGCTCGTCAACCTCGTCGTGCGCCGGGTGAAGAAGATGGTGCCGGCCTGGTCGCTGCCCGGCCATGTCAAGTTCAATGCGGTGGTGAAAGCCGGCGCCGGCATCGCCTTCAAACCGGCCAAGATGGAGGCCGGCGACATCGCCTTCCTGCAATATACCGGCGGAACCACGGGGATTTCCAAAGGTGCTGTGCTGCTGCACTCCAATGTGCTGTCCAATGTCGCGCAGAACACGCTATGGCTGCAGGACGCCTACGCGATCAAGCCGAAACCGGCGCATCTCAACTTCATCTGCGCACTGCCGCTCTACCATATCTTCGCGCTGACGGTGAACGCGCTGATGGGCATGCAGCAGGGCGCCCAGAACGTGCTCGTTCCCAACCCGCGCGACATTCCCGGCTTCGTCAAGGAGCTGCAGAAATACCCGATGCACATTTTCCCCGGCCTCAACACGCTGTTCAACGCGCTGCTCAACAACGAGGATTTCCGCAAGCTCGACTTCAAGCCGCTGATCATGACGCTGGGTGGTGGCATGGCGGTGCAGAAGGGGGTTGCCGAGCGCTGGAAGGCGCTGACCGGCAATTCGATCACCGAGGGCTACGGGCTGTCGGAGACCTCGCCGGTGGCGACCGCCAACAAGTTCAGCGACAGCAATTTCACCGGCACGATCGGCCTGCCGCTGCCGTCGACCGAGATCGTCATCCGCGACGATGACGGCAACAACCTGCCGCTCGGCGAGGTCGGCGAGATCTGCATTCGCGGGCCGCAGGTCATGGCCGGTTACTGGAACCGGCCGGACGAGACCGCCAAGGTGATGACCAAGGACGGGTTTTTCAAATCCGGCGACATGGGCTTCATGGACGAGCGCGGCTACACCAAGATCGTCGACCGCAAGAAGGACATGATCCTGGTCTCCGGCTTCAACGTCTACCCCAACGAACTCGAGGAAGTCGTCGCCCAGCATCCGGGCGTGCTCGAAGTGGCGGCGGTCGGCGTGCCGGACGAGCATTCGGGCGAAGTGCCGAAGCTGTTCATCGTCAAGAAGGATCCGGCGCTGACCGTTGAGGCAATCACTGCGTATTGTCGCGAGAACCTGACCGGCTACAAGCGGCCGAAATACATCGAGTTCAGGACCGAGCTGCCGAAGACGCCGGTGGGCAAGATTTTGCGCCGGGCGCTGCGGGAATAATTTGAACGGCGAGCCTGGCGACGGCGGGATGGCGGACGATAGTCGGCGTCCCGATGCAGTAGTGTTCATCAAGGCGAACCTGCGGCTTGCGCCCGTTCCCGCCCTTCGTGAAATCCAGCTCTATACGGCTCATTCCGGCAGCGGCCTGAGGCGGCTTGTCGAGTGGCGAGCTCATGGACCGGAAGACGGCAGCCAGACCGAGGAGCACGAAGCTGAGCCGCAGCCGCCCTACTGGGCCTATGCCTGGGCCGGCGGCGCCGTGCTGGCGCGCTATATACTCGACCATCCGCAAATCGTGGCCGGTCACCGCGTGCTCGACCTCGGCGCCGGCTCGGGCCTCGTCGGCATCGCCGCCGCCAAGGCCGGCGCCAGCGCGGTGATCGCGGCGGAGATCGATCGCAACGGCGTCGCCGCGATCGGCCTCAACGCGTTGGCCAACGGCGTCGAGATCACCATTGTCGACCAGGATATCACGACGGGCCCGCCGCCAGCGGTCGACCTCGTGCTTGCCGGCGACGTGTTCTACGGCCGCGAGGTTGCTCTGCGGATGATCCCGTTCCTCGACCGCTGCCTGGCAGCCGGCATCGAGGTGCTGGTCGGCGATCCCCGCCGCGCCGATCTGCCGCTGTCGCGGCTACGATTGGTTGCGGAATATCAAGTGCCGGACTTCGGTGACGCGAAGGGCGCTGCGGGCAGGCTGAGCGGTGTGTTTTGGTTCGAGCCGGAAGATTTGCTAGCGCGACGCGGCAAAGCCCAGTCGCTCTGAATGGCCGGATTCTACTCATTGTGGACAAACCTCAAGGGGCAGAAAATAGATTCGATTAGCCGTTGATAAGAGAAGTCGAATGGCGTGGATTAAAGTTGTTCAACGTATCGGTTTCACAGTTTGCCCAAAGTGCGAAAATCGCGGCTTCGACCTTCAGCCGGGCGAAGACATCGATAACGCAAGCGCCAAGATCAAGTGCGGCAAATGCGGGTACGTTTGCTCTGCTGATGAGTGGCCCACTATGTCCGAAAACAAACCAGAAGCTCCATAGTTTTCATGGGCTGCTTCGCCCAACTCGGCCATTGGCGGGAAATCTCGAGTCGAATTGAGTTTGCCCCAGGCCCCCTTCAGACCGTCTCCTTGACCCGCGCCGAGAGAAAGTCTGGCAAATCGGCGACCGAATCCAAAACGACATCGGCGATCGCCGACAGCGATTCACGCGTGCCGGTGCCGGAGAGCACGCCGACCGCCAGACCGCAGCCGCCGGCACGCGCCATCTCCAGGTCGTGGCGGTTGTCGCCGACCATGGCGATCTCGGACGCCTTCAACCCGGTCAGGTCGCAAAAGGCGACGATCGTGTCCGGCGCCGGTTTCGGATTGGCGACCGCGTCATAGCCATAGGCGGCGGTGATCAGCTGCGCGACGCCAAGCGTGACCATGGTCTTTTCCGCACCGGCAGTCGAATCATTGGTGGCGACGCCGAGCCGGTAGGATCCCTTGTGCAGAGCCGTCAGCGCCGCGACGATGCCGGGCAGGGCCACCGCCATCGATGAGCCTTGCACCGAGGTGATCTCGTTGAAGCGGGCGACGGCCAGCATCTGGTCCTCGTCGGACAGGCGCGGGAACCATAGTTCGACGACATCCATGTTGGTGCCCGAGGCGAAGATGGAATCCGGCTTGAAGCGCTTGGCGACAAAATCGAAGCCCGCCGCTGAAAGCAGCCTGTCGGCTTTCCAGCGATCGCCCTCGGCGGCATCCATGGCCATGAAATCGGCGATGCCGAGCCAGGTCGCGTTGAAATCGACAAGCGTGCCGTCCTTGTCGAACAAGATGCCCTTGATGTCGGCCGGATTTTTCATTGAGCCCCCCGCAGTTGCTGGATGCGCGCCACCAGCCCGGCCGTCGATGCGTCGCGCTTGGCGGCGCTCTCCTTGCCTTCCACGACTGGCAACAGGCCGGTCGCCAGCTCCTTGCCGAGCTCGACGCCCCATTGGTCGAAGGAATTGATGTTGAACAGAGTGCCTTCGACGAAGACGCGGTGCTCGTAAAGCGCGATCAGCCGGCCGAAGGTGCGCGGGTCGAGCTTGCGGTAGAGGATCGTCACCGAGGGGCGGTTGCCGGAGAAGACGCGGTGCGGGGCTATTCTGTCGACATCGGCCGGCTTCATGCCCTTGGCCAGCATCTGCGCGCGAGCCTCGTCCAGCGTGCGGCCCTTCATCAACGCTTCCGATTGGGCCAGGCAATTGGCAAGCAGTAGATCGTGCTGGTGCTTCAGATCCGGCTCATGGCCGACGGCAGCGGCAAGGAACTCGACCGGGATGAAATCGGTGCCCTGGTGCAGCAGCTGGAAGAAGGCGTGCTGGCCATTGGTGCCGGGCTCGCCCCAGACCAGCGGTCCGGTCGGCGTCGTCACCGGCGTGCCGTCGAGGGTGACGCCCTTGCCGTTCGATTCCATGTCGAGCTGCTGCAGATAGGCCGGCAGCCTGGAAAGGCGCTGGTCATAAGGGATGACCGCACGCGCCGGATAACCGCAGATCACGCGATGCCACCAGCCGACCAGCCCCAGCAGCGCCGGCAGGTTCTTCTGCAGGGGTGCGGTGCGGAAGTGCTCGTCCATCTCATGCGCGCCATCGAGGAAGGCGCGGAAGTTGCGCGGGCCGATGGCGATCATCACCGGCAGGCCGATGGCGCCCCACAGCGAATAGCGGCCGCCGACCCAGTCCCAGAAGCCGAACACGCGATCCGCTTCGATGCCGAACTTGGAAACCAGGTCGAGCGCGGTCGAGACGGCGGCGAAATGCTTGCCGACAGCTTCCTTGCCGAGCGCCTTCTGCACCCATTCGCGCGCCGTCTCGGCATTGGTCATCGTCTCGACCGTGGTGAAGGTCTTCGAGGCGATGATGAACAGGGTGGTTTCGGCCGACAGGCCCTTCAGCGTGTCGTGGATATGGGCGCCGTCGATGTTGGAGACGTAGTGCGCGCGCGGGCCGTCGTGATAGGGCGCCAGCGCCAGCGTCGCCATGGCCGGGCCGAGATCGGAGCCGCCAATGCCGATGTTGACAATGTCGGTGATTTTCTTGCCGGTGGCGCCGGCGGCCTTGCCGGAGCGAATGGCGTCGGCGAAAGCGCCCATGGCGTCGAGCACGGACAGCACATCCGCCTTGACGTCCTGGCCATCGACGGTGACGCCCTTGCCCGAGAGGTTGCGCAGCGCCGTGTGCAGCACGGCGCGGTCTTCGGTGATGTTGATTTTCTTGCCGGAAAACATTGCGGCGCGGCGACCTTCGAGATCGGCGGCGGCGGCGAGCTTCTCGAGCAGTTCCATCGTGCCCTGGTCGACCGCGCATTTCGACCAGTCGAGCAAAAGGTCGCCGTCGCTGGCCGAGAACGTCTCGAAGCGCTTGGGGTCGGCGGCAAAAGCCTCGCGCATCGTACCCGATGCCGCCGCGCGCGCAGCACGCAAGGCGACAAGCTGTTTGTCGAAGGAGGAATGATCCACTTTCGGCTCCTGATCGTTTTTCACGACATCTTATCAGACCGGATGTTTCCGGCGCGTGTCGTCGCGCTGATCTTATTGAGCCGAATTCCGCATGTTTCAATGCGTGGGGATGACGCAGTGCAGCATAGTGCGATGTGATGGAGCTATGACGCTGCGCGCCGCGCTGGATGATTTGATGGGAGTAGCGACGACGCTGCGCGTCGCGCTGGGGATAATGAGGCGCGACGACGCTTCGCATCGCGCGGGCGTCCGCGCTGCGGGATGACGCAAGCGTCACCCGGGGATGCGACGACGCTGCGCGTCGCGCATAGATCACTGGCATAAATCCCAGCGATCAGAAAAATTGATTGGCGCAACCCCTTGTGCCACGGTTACCTTCCGCTGGTCCAGCCAAGCAAAAAAGACTGGCCATCGAGGAACACCTTCCATGCCACAGCGTAACGACACGGCCATATGGTCCGGCCTGTTCCGGATTTCGGCGGAATCGGGCCAGACCCTGCAGGCGCAGATCCGTCAGGCGATCGTCGCCGCCATTCTCGACCGGCAGATCGCCGCTTCGATGCCGCTTCCGTCCTGCCGCATCCTGGCTGAAAAACTCGGCGTCGCGCGCGGCACTGTGGTGCTGGCATTCCAGCAATTGGTCGACCAAGGTTTCCTGGTGGCGCGCGAACGGCGCGGCCATTTCGTCAATCCGGATGTGCTGGCCACCCCCGCCAAGCCGCACCAGAAGGCGCCCGACCAGCAGAACGAGATCGACTGGAAGGCACGCCGGCAGATCGCCGCCAGCGACATGCCGCCACCGGCCAAGCACGACAACTGGATCAAGTCCTCCTACCCCTTCGTCTACGGCCAGTTCGACCCGGCGCTGTTCCCGACAGCCGAATGGCGTGAGTGCAACCGCATGGCGCTGGCCGTGCTCGAAATCCGCAACTGGGCCTCCGACATGGTCGATCGTGACGATCCGCTCTTGATCGAGCAGATCCAGGCGCGGCTGTTGCCGCGGCGCGGCATCTTCGCCAATCCGGACGAGATCATCGTCACGCTGGGCGCCCAGAACGCGCTCTATATGCTGGCGACACTGCTGATGACAAAGGGCTCCAAGGTCGCGATGGAAGACCCGGGATACCCCGACGCGCGCTCGATCTTCCGCTTGGCAGGCGCCGAAATCCAGCCGGTTCCGGTCGATCAGTCCGGCATCGTCACCTCGTCCATTCCCAACGATTCCGGCTTTGTCTTCGTCACCCCCAGCCACCACTGCCCGACCATGGTGCCGCTGTCGGCGGAGCGGCGGCAGGACCTTCTGGCGCGCGCCAACCGCCACAACCAGATCATCATCGAGGACGGCTATGACAGCCAGCTTCTCGACGAGGCGCCGCAGCAGGCGCTGAAGAGCCTCGATCGCTCGGGTCGCGTCGTCTATGTCGGCTCGATGTCGAAGACGCTGGCTCCGGGCCTGCGGCTTGGCTACATCGTCGCTTCGGCTGGACTAATCTCCGAGCTCAGGGCGCTGCGTCGCTTCATGCTCAGGCACCCGCCGGCCAACAACCAGCGCGCGGTCGCGCTGTTCCTGTCGCTCGGCCATCACGAAGCCCTGGTGCGGCGGCTGTCGTCGGCCTTCGACGAGCGGCGCAAGCGTCTGGTCCATGCGATTTCCGCATTCCTGCCGGAATGGCGCTCGACCGATTCGGCCGGCGGCACATCGCTCTGGCTGGAAGGCCCGCGCGGCACCGATTCACGTGGACTGGCCGAGGCCGCGGCCTCGCGCAGCGTCATCATCGAGCCGGGCGATCGCTTCTTCGATCGCACCGAAAAGCCGTCGCGTTTCATGCGCTTGGGCATTTCCTCGATCGCACTGCAGCACATCGAGCCGGGTATTCGCGAGCTCGCGACCGCAGCCGGACGCAGGCCCGCTGCAGCCTGATTTGCCTGTGCCGGGGCTTTGAACAGCCCGGCCCTTGGCATGATCACCAACATTCTGCATTAGCTCTCTGGCATACTCGGCTGCGTTGACTGGCCCATAGGCTGGGCCAATGGCAACGGCATAGTCGGCTGACAGAGGGACGAAGCAGGCCGACGGTGGACCAATCACCGCGTCGTGTTTCGCAAGCTAAAGGTGGAGTGCCCCCCATGTCAGTGGCTGTTGAGCAGCAGGATGCGGCTCTTAAGGATGCGGCTCCTAAAGATACATCAGCCGACCAGCGTTCGCGACGATCCGGCGGGCGCGAAGCGCGCCGCGCCATGCGGGCAGCACCTTTGGCCGACGACATCAGGCCGGTACGTGCCGGGCTTGAAGGCGGCAGTTACGGCCCGCTCAACCGGAACGACCAGGAGCGCATCCATGAAGCGGTGCTGACGCTGCTGGAGACCGTCGGCTTCGCCAATGCCATTCCCTCCTGCGTCGAGGCGCTGACCGGGGTCGGCGCCGTTTACGGCGATGACGGCCGCGTCCGTTTCCCACGCGGGCTTGTGATGGACACGATCAGACGAGCCGCGCGAAATTTTACGCTGCACGGCCAGGACCCCAGGCATGACATGCTGATCCAGGGCAAGCGCGTGCATTACGGCACGGCGGGTGCGGCGGTGCATCTGGTCGATGTCGAAAAGCGCGAATACCGCGAGTCGCTGGTGCAGGACATTTATGATGCCGCTCGCCTCGTCGAAGGGCTCGACAACATCCATTTCTTCCAGCGGCCGATGGTGCCGCGCGACATTCCCGATCCGCTCGAAATGGACTTCAACACGCTCTACGCCTGCGTGATGGGCACGTCGAAGCATGTCGGCACCTCGTTCACGGTGCGCGAGAACGTGCAGCCGGCGCTGGAAATGCTTTATGCGATCGCCGGCGGCGAGGAGAACTTTCGCGCCCGGCCGTTCGTGTCAAACTCCAATTGCTTCGTCGTGCCGCCGATGAAGTTTGCCGAGGACGCCTGCGGCGTGCTCGAAGCCTGTGTCGACGGCGGCATCCCGATCCTGCTTCTATCGGCCGGCCAGGCCGGCGCCACCGCTCCCGCGGCGATTGCCGGCGCTGTGGTGCAAGCGGTGGCCGAAGTGCTGGTCGGCCTCATCTACGTCAACGCCATCAAGCCCGGGCATCCGGCGATCTTCGGCACCTGGCCGTTCGTCTCCGACCTGAGGACCGGCGCCATGTCGGGCGGCTCGGCCGAGCAGGCAGTACTGACTTCGGCCTGCGCGCAGATGGCGCAGTTCTACGACCTGCCGGGCGGCTCGGCCGCCGGCATGACGGATTCGAAACTGCCCGACATCCAGTCCGGCTATGAAAAGGGGATCACCGACGTGATGGCCGGTCTTGCCGGCCTCAATCTGGTCTATGAATCGGCGGGCATGCACGCCTCGCTGCTCGGCTTTTGCCTGGAGAGCCTGATCATAGACAATGACATGCTGGGCCACTGCCTGCGCTGCGTGCGGGGCATCGAAGTGACCGACGAAGCGCTGTCGATCGACACCATCACCGAAGTCTGCATGAATGGCCCAGGCCACTATCTCGGCAACGAGCAGACGCTGCGCCTGATGCAGACCGAGTATTTTTATCCGGCCGTCGGCGACCGCTTTTCGCCCAAGGAATGGAACGAGAAGGGCCGGCCCGACATCTTGCAGCGGGCGATCATCGAAAAGAAGCGCGTGCTTGCCGAGCGCTTCCCGCGCCATGTGCCGAAGCTGCTAGACGACAAATTGCGCGCCCGCTTCGGCGAGATGATCAAGCTGCCACGCAGCGGCATGGGCGGGTAAGCTTCACCTTACGAAGGTCAGTCCGCACTTAGCCCAAAGCGCTCGACGACTTCGGCGCTGATCAGCTTGCCATGCAGCGCCATCAGCACGATCTGGGCATCCAGGCTGTCGCCGGTTTCAAGCGCTGCCTCGATGCGGCGCTCAGCGTCCAGCCGCCGCTCCGGCCCATTGGCCTGCTCAAAGGTTTGTGGGCCTGCGATGCAATAACCAAACAGCTGCGCCACGGACCGATAAGCCTCTGGCGGGGGCTCGTCCGGCCAGTGATCCTTCATCAGATTGACGATGGTGAGCTTTACTCCCTCTGGCACCAGTGCCGGGTGAAGGTCGGCGCCGCGCAGCGCGTTGTCCAGTTCCCGCAAGTCACCCGAGCGGCCGAACATGCCGAGGAAACCGAGGGAAGAGCGCCGTTTAGTCACGTTGATACTTTCCGTCCGATAGCCGACCACTCATATGGGAATGTAGGATCGTTTTTCATCGCCTTTCCGGAGTCTCAGGCAAACCAGGCGTCGAGCCCGAATTCCCGCTGCAACAGGTCTTCCGCACTTTCCAGCGCGCCCTCGATCCAGCCGTGATTGTTGGACCACGCTTCGCCACAGACATGAATGCCCGGAGCGAGCGTATGGCTCGCCAGTTTTATACCGGAGATATCTATGCCACGGTCCCAGACATGCGACGCGCCGCCATAGGCCGGCGCACCCCAATCCTGCGCAAACCCGCCGATGGGTTTCGAGATGGCGCCGTGTTTGCCATGGACTTCGACCATCTGGCCGTGAAAGGCCTCCAGCGCGGAATGTCCCTCGGCCAAAACCGCAAAGCCGTGGCGCCGAGCGAGCTCAGGCAGCAGTGAGCGCCAGAATACCATGTGCTTGCCATCGCAATAGGCCATGGCGACGCTCCGACGAATCGTCGCGTCGCGAGCGTCCGCTTTTGTGAACTGCCATATCTGGCGAGCCGGCAGATCGGTCACGCTGTGGCCGGCCGCGATGCCGTTTCGAGCCCACCACGGGCTGGCATAGCAGGCGGCCAGCGTGAGCATCGGCCAGGGTTCCGGTGCCGGCAGATCGCTGGGCTGCTCGATGCCGGACTTTTCCAGCAGGGTCCGCAGGGGGCGGACCGGTAACGCCAGCACGACCTTGCGCGCCTCGACCGTCCCGCCCTGCCCCTCGACAGACAAGACCATCCCTTGCGCCGAGCGGGCGATGGCGGTCACGGTGTGATCGAGATGGACGGCGCCGCCGCTGACAGCGATCCGCCCGGCCATTCGCTCCGCAACCGGCTGGAACCCACCATCGGGGGAACAATAGGAGCGGCCGCCGCTCAGCTCGCCGAGCGCAAGCCTGAACGTCTCGGCGGCGTTGGGTCCGCGCAGGAGCAACGAATAGCCCACCGCGTCCTCGGCAAAAGCCATTTCCTCCGGGGTCAAGACCGTCGCCAGCACATCCCAAGTCGCCCAATCCGCCAGCTTGCGGCCGCGATAAACGAAGCCTGCGGCGCCGTTCCATTCGGCGCTGCCGAAGGCCTCCGAACCCGGCAGGATCAGTGCTGCCGCCTTTCGCAGCAGGCGGGACGGGCCTTTTTCCTGCAGCCGACGCGTCACGTCATAGGCAAACAGGCGGCGCGGCGCAAAGCGCGATATAGCGGCGTAGGGCAGGCTCCTACCGCGCAGATGGAGCCGGTTGGCGCCGGTGACGACGTCCATACCCGACAGCTTTACATCCAGCGTCGCCATGAGTTTTTTGAGCAGCCGATGTTGCGGCATCAGCATCATCGCGCCGAGATCGATGCCGAAGTTCGGCTCTCCGGGAAATGAGACCGTGGAGGCCCGACCGCCGACGCGACCGGCGGATTCGAAAACAGCGATCCTTGCGGGCTTTTCACTTTGGGACAAGCGCCACGCCAGGAAGAGACCGGCCATGCCCGCGCCGACAATAGCAATGTCGACCGGGGCAATGTCGATCGGGCTAGGCGGCAAGGATACGCCCGTGGCGGAAAACCATCATCATGGACGACGCTCTGGACCCCTCTTGATTTCGTGTCAAAAAACCCGAAACTGACGAGGACTGCAATGTCATACTGACAGGTGGGATCAGTTGGCGTGCGAGCAGTGATCTAAAACGGGCAACGGGTCCTATGAAGAAACAGTATCACACACCAGTCATCCGCAAGGCAGGACGACTCTCCGGCATCACAGCCATCGCCGCTTCGTCCGGCCCGCCTCCACCCTGAGGCCGCCATCCAAACAAGCTTACGCCAAGGCTTTCATGCCGGCCCGATCAGGCCGGCATTTTCATATCAAGCGGGTGCTCAGTGGTTGTCCCTCGGCACGCCGCTGGTGTGCGCGACGTCCTGGTATTTCACCGCCGGCTTCAGCACCATGCCCTCCGAGAACTGGTCGACCATGGAGCGCTGGATCTCCTGCCATGGCGTCTGATGCTTGGGATAATGATAGCCGCCATCGACCTGCAGTTCGGCACGGCGGCGCGTGATTTCCTCGTCGGTGACGAGGATGTTGGCAGTGCCTTTCCGTAAATCGATGCGCACACGGTCGCCGGTCTTGAGCAGCGCCAGGCCGCCGCCAATGGCGGCCTCCGGCGAAGCGTTGAGGATAGACGGCGAGCCGGATGTGCCCGACTGGCGGCCATCGCCGATGCAGGCCAGCGCGTGAATGCCCTTCTTGATGAGATAGGCCGGCGGCTGCATGTTGACGACCTCGGCGCCGCCGGGATAGCCGATTGGGCCGGCGCCGCGCATGAACAGGATGGTGTGCTCGTCGATGCCTTGCGCCGGATCGTCGATGCGGGCGTGGTAGTCCTCGGGACCATCGAAGACCATGGCGTTGCCCTCGAAGGCTTCCGGGTCGTTCGGGTTGGAGAGATAGCGTTCGCGGAATTCCGGCGAGATGCCGCTCATCTTCATGATTGCGGAATCGAACAGATTGCCGCTGAGATTAATGAAGCCGGCATTGGCCTTCAGCGGCTCGGCGACGGTGCGTATGACGTCGGTGTTCTCGTTGGCCACATCCTTGCAATTGTCGCCGATCGATTTCCCGTTGACGGTCATCGCTTCGGGATAGGGCAGCAGCTTGGCCTTCATCAGTTCGGCCACCACAGCCGGCACGCCGCCGGCATGATGATAGTCTTCGCCGAGATATTCGCCCGATGGCTGCAGATTGACGATGAGCGGCACATGGAGGCCGACCGTCTGCCAGTCGTCATTGGTGAGCGGCACGCCGAGATGACGGGCAATCGCGTTGAGGTGGATCGGGGCATTGGTCGAGCCGCCAATCGCCGAATTGACGACAATGGCGTTCTCGAAGGCCTTGCGCGTCATGATGTCGGACGGCTTCAGATCCTCATGCACCATCTCGACGATGCGCTTGCCGGTCTCATAGGAGATCTGGCCGCGCTCGCGGTAGGGTGCGGGAATGGCGGCCGAACCCGGCAATTGCATGCCGAGCGCCTCTGCCAGCGAGTTCATCGTGGTGGCGGTGCCCATGGTGTTGCAATAGCCGGTCGACGGCGCCGATGAGGCGACGATGTCCATGAACTCGTCATAGTCAATCTCGCCGGCGGAGAGCCGCTGGCGCGATTCCCAGACGATGGTGCCGGATCCCGTGCGCTTGCCTTTGTGCCAGCCATTGAGCATCGGTCCGACCGAAAGTGCTATGGCCGGAATATTGACGGTGGCCGCCGCCATCAGCAGCGCCGGCGTGGTTTTGTCGCAGCCGATGGTCAGCACGACGCCGTCGAGCGGATAGCCGTAAAGCACTTCGACCAGGCCGAGATAGGCAAGGTTGCGGTCGAGTGCCGCGGTCGGGCGCTTGCCGGTCTCCTGGATCGGATGGCACGGGAATTCGAAGGGGATGCCGCCCATCGAGACGATGCCTTCGCGCACGCGCTTGGCCAGTTCGATATGGTGGCGGTTGCACGGCGACAGATCCGAGCCGGTCTGGGCGATGCCGATCAGCGGCTTGCCCGACATCAACTCGGCCCGCGTCAGGCCGTAGTTCAGGTAGCGCTCGAGGTAGAGCGCGGTCATGCCTGGATTGTCGGGATTGTCGAACCACTCCTGCGAGCGAAATTTCTTCTTTCCGGTGGGGGCGCCTGCCATCATGGTCTCCGTATTTGTAAGACAAATCGATATGGCAACGCGCGGAAGCAGGCAAGAGGGCGCACCGTCGCAACCGGACTTTGGTGCGATAGACACAGACCAGACCGTGCGTTAGGCCTTCGAAGTCTGTCCGGGAGGTGTCGATGGCTTTGGTGGTCGAAGGCGAGGAACGCATTGCCGCCCCCCTGCAGAAAGTGTGGGACGCGCTGAACGACCCGAAGGTTTTGCAGGCGACCATTCCCGGCTGCCAGCACCTGGAGATGAAATCGCCGACCGAAATGGCGGCGACGGTGGTGTTGAAGATCGGACCGATCAAGGCGACATTCAACGGCGAGGTGACGTTGAAGAACCTGAAGCCGCCGCACTCCTACACCATCCAGGGCGAGGGCAAGGGCGGTATTGCCGGCTTCGCCAAGGGTGGCGCCGACGTGACGCTGACGGCGGACGGGCCGGATGCGACGGTCCTCAAATACGCGGCCAAAGCCGAAGTCGGCGGCAAGATCGCCCAACTCGGCAGCCGGCTCATCGAATCGACTTCGAAGAAGCTGGCCTTGCAGTTCTTTTCAAGCTTTGGCGAGAAGGTGGGTTCCCCTCCCCCTTGAGGGGAGGGTGCCTCGTGAAGCGAGGCGGGTGGGGTCGCCTCAACTGCCTCAACGTGAGTTGAGCTGCCTCGACTTGTAAAGAAATAGCGTCGAGCGTGTCACCGCGGACCCCACCCGGCCCTTCGGGCCACCCTCCCCTCAAGGGGGAGGGATATCCGAGCTACTCGAACACGATGTTCGGCACCGCCGCTTCGGCCGCGCCGCGTTCTTCGTTGACCCGGTCCCAGACCTTCGAAGCAATGCCGCGATAGATCTTCGCCTCGGCGCTGTCTGGCTTCGACGCCACCACCGGAGCACCTTCATCAGAACTTTCGCGAATGCCCATTTCCAGCGGCACTTCGCCGAGGAAGGTCACGCCGAGTCGCTCGGCCTCGCGCCGCGCCCCGCCATGGCCAAAGATGTCGTAGCGCTTGCCGGTATCGGGGGCTATGAAATAGCTCATGTTCTCCACGATGCCGAGCAGCGGCACGTCGACCTTCTTGAACATATTCAATCCTTTGCGGGCGTCGATCAGCGCCAGGTCCTGCGGCGTCGAGACGATGACGGCGCCGGCCAGCGGCACCTGCTGGGCCATGGTCAGCTGGGCGTCGCCGGTGCCGGGCGGCATGTCGACGACGAGCACGTCGAGGCGGCCCCATTCGACCTCGCGCAGCATCTGCGTCAGCGCCGACATCACCATCGGACCGCGCCAGATCATCGGCGTCTCCTCGTCGACGAGGAAGCCCATCGACATCACCTTAAGGCCGTAATTCTCCATCGGTTTCAGGATCTTGCCGTCGACGGTCTGCGGCCGGCCATGGATGTTGAGCAGCCTGGGCATGGACGGGCCATAAATATCGGCATCGAGCACGCCGACACGCAAACCGTTGGCGGCGAGGCCAAGCGCGATGTTGACGGCGGTGGTCGACTTGCCGACGCCGCCCTTGCCGGACGCCACCGCGATGATCGCCTCGATGCCGGGCACGCCGCGCTTGCCCGAGCTTTGCGAGGCCGGGGCGTGCGGGGCTGGAGAGTGTGGAGCTGGGCGCGGCGCGGCTGGCGCAGCCGGGGGTGCCGGCCTGGGCGCGGGACGCGACGCAACCGGAGCCTCCATGCCGCCGCCCTTCTTCTCCGCCGTCAGCGCGACGACGGCGCCGGCGACACCAGGGATCGCCTTGACGACACGCTCGGCTGCGGCGCGCAGCGGCTCCATCTCCTGTGCACGGGCGGCGGGAACGGTGATCGAGAAAAACACTTTCGAATCGGCGATGAAAATCTCCGAAACCATGCCGAGGTCGACGATGTTGCCGGTGAAGTCCGGCCCGTTGACCGTCTTCAGACGCTCGGTGACGATTTCCTTGGTGACGGACATGCATTGTTCCCTAAGGCGTTTGGCTGCGGCTCAGATAGTGCAGATTGGCAGCGACTCCAAGCACCACAGTGTCCGCCTCACCTTGCCAGGCCAACCGCAAGGTAGGTGAGCGCCGAAATTGCAGCCGTGGCCGGCAAGGTGACGATCCAGGCGATGACGATGTTGCCGGCAATGCCCCAGCGCACGGCCGAGACGCGACGGGCAGCGCCGACACCGATGATGGCCCCGGTGATCGTATGGGTGGTCGACACGGGAACGCCAAGCCAGGTGGCGGCAAACAGGGTGATGGCGCCGCCGGTCTCGGCGCAGAAGCCCTGCATCGGGTTCAACCGGGTGATCTTCGAGCCCATCGTGTGGACGATGCGCCAGCCGCCGAACAAAGTGCCGAGCGCCAGTGCTGTCTGACAGGTGAGGACGACCCACAGCGGCACGTAGAACGTCCCGCCGAGCATACCTTGCGAATAGAGCAGCACGGCGATGATGCCCATGGTTTTCTGGGCGTCGTTGCCGCCGTGCCCTAGCGAATAAAGCGAGGCCGAAAAGAACTGCACGACGCGGAAAGTGCTGTCGACGGCGAACGGTGTCTGGCGCACGAACAGCCAGGAAACGGCCAGGATCAGGAGCAGCGCCAGAACAAACCCTGTCGCCGGCGACACGACGATTGCGGCGACCGTCTTGCCAAGCCCGGTCCAGACGATGGCGCCGGGCCCAGCCTTTGCAACGCCGGCGCCGACGAGCCCGCCGATCAGGGCATGCGAACTGCTGGACGGGATGCCGGCAATCCAGGTGACGATGTTCCAGACGATGGCGCCGACGAGCGCCGAGAAGATCACCGCCGGCGTGACGATGCTGACGTCGACGATACCTTTTCCCACGGTTTCAGCCACGTGAAGGCCGAAGAACATGAAGGCGATGAAATTGAAGAAAGCCGCCCACAGGACCGCATATTGTGGTCTCAGCACGCGGGTGGAGACGATGGTGGCGATGGAGTTCGCCGCATCGTGCAGGCCGTTGAGAAAATCGAAAAACAGCGCGACGGCGACAAGGCCGATCAGCACGGGAAAGGCGATGGTGGCTTCCATTGCCTAAACGTTCTCGATGACGATGCCGCTGATCTCGTTGGCGACGTCCTCAAAGCGGTCGACCACCTTCTCCAGCTGGCCGTAGATCTCCGAGCCGATCAGGTAGGCCATCGGATCGCTGCGGCCATGCCGCTTGAACAGGTCCTTCAATCCCTGATCATGCAGATCGTCGGCGCGGCTTTCGACGCGCATGACCTCTTCGGCGATGGCGTTGAGGCGTACCGTGTGCGTGCCGACCTTGCTGAGCAGCGGGATCGCTTCGGCAACCAGCCTGGAGGCGGCAACGATGACGCCGCCCATCTCCTGCATCAGCGGGTCGAATTCCTTCTTTTCGAACAGCTTCACCGTCTTGACGGTCTTGTGCATCATGTCGATGGCGTCATCCATTGACTGGATCAGGTCCTTGATGTCGCCGCGATCGAAAGGCGTGATGAAGGAACGCCGCACCGCCAGCAGGACTTCGGCCGTGATATGATCGGCCTCGTCCTCGAGATCGATGATCTTCTGGCACCAGCGATCGATGTCCTTGCCCTGCAGAAGCTGCTCCAGCGCCTCGGCGCCGCCGACCACGGTGCGGGAATGCCGTTCAAAGAGGTCGAAGAAGCGATCTTCGCGCGGCAAAAGCTTGCGGAACCAGCCCAGCATGTCCGATCTCCTCGTATTCCATCCAACCACATAGCGCCGTGTTCGGCCGGGGGAAACAGCCAGCCGGCCCAAAGATGTGGATGCATGGCCAATTGCGGGTAGAGCTTGCGGCGAAAGGCAATTTCCCCGACCTTGCGCGCAACGAACGGACGGATGGGATGATCGACAAGCTCGAATTCTTCATCGCGCTGGCCAAGGAGGAGCATTTCGGCCGGGCGGCGGAAGCGTGCGGCGTCACGCAGCCGACCTTGTCGGCCGGGATCAAGCAGCTGGAGGGCCAGCTCGGCGTCATGCTGGTCAATCGCGGTTCGCGCTTTCAGGGGCTGACGCCGGAAGGCAAGCAGGTGCTGGTGTGGGCGCGTCGCATCGTCGGCGATTCCAGGACCATGCGCGAAGAGATGCGGGCGGCGCGACATGGCCTGTCCGGGCGTATCCGTATTGCCGCCATCCCAACCGCCCTCGCCATGGTGGCGCGGCTGACGACGCCATTTCGCGAGAAGCATCCGGGCGTCACCTTCTCTATCCTGTCGCGCACCTCGATCGAGGTGTTGTCGCTGCTCGGCAATTTCGACGTCGATGCCGGCATCACCTATCTCGACAACGAGCCTCTCGGACGGGTGACCAGCGTGCCGCTCTATGACGAGCGCTACCAGCTGATCACGGCGGTCGGAAATCCCTATTCGGATCGCGACAAAGTGACATGGGCCGAAATCAGCCAGCTGCCGCTCTGCTTGTTGACGCCGGACATGCAGAACCGCCGCATCATCGACCAGCATCTGGCCGAGGCCGGCGTGCAGGTGCGGCCGACACTGGAATCCAACTCGATGATCGTGCTGTTCTCCCACATACGGACAGGCAAATGGTCGTCGATCATGCCGCTCAACCTGGCGGAAACATTCGGTTTTTCCGAGCCGATCCAGGCCATTCCGATCGTCGAACCGGATGCCAGCCACACGGTCGGGCTGGTCGCCGCGCCGCGCGAACCGCACACGCCGCTGGTGCAGGCGCTGCTGGACGAGGCGATGGCGCTGGCAGACGATTTCCGCGCCAATCGCTGAGCTAGTCATAACTGATCAATCGGCGCGATAGAAATTTTCTATCGTGCAACGAAACCGCTTTATTGATTTCAGGGGTTTTCTCTGATTTCTTAAGCACTTAGCGATTAAGCGGCGTAGGCATGTCGTTGTTCCAAAACCGCGTCATGCTTTTGGATATGCATCGATCGCTACGATAGGGAGGGCGCTGCGTGACGATGCAGCCAGCAAGTACCGAGATACAGTCGCGCACGGCGGCGATCATCCAGGAGTTGAAGGGCCTCGAAGGCCCGCTGCTGCCGATCCTGCACGAGATCCAGGACGAATTTGGCCACGTGCCGCAGGACGCCGTGCCCGTCATCGCCGATGGGCTGAACCTGTCGAGGGCCGAAGTGCATGGCGTTGTGACCTTCTATCATGATTTCCGTGCCCGGCCGGCCGGCCGGCATGTGCTCAAGCTCTGCCAGGCGGAAGCCTGCCAGTCGATGGGTTCGGATGCGATCGCCGCAAAGGTCAAGCAGTTGTTGGGCATCGATTTCCATGAGACCACCCGCGACGGATCGGTTACACTTGAGCCTGTCTATTGCCTCGGGCTGTGCGCCTGTTCACCGTCGGCGATGCTGGATGGTGAGGTGATCGGGCGGCTCGATGACGAGAAGATCGAAGAGATCGTCGGGGAGGTACGCTCATGATCCCGCGCATCTACATTCCAGGTGACTCCGGCGCGCTGGCGCTCGGCGCCGAAAAGGTCGCCAAGGCTGTTCGTGCGGAACTGGCTGAACGGGGCGTCGAGGCCAAGATCGTCCGCAACGGCTCGCGCGGCGCCTATTTCCTCGAACCGATGGTCGAGGTCGCGACCGAAAAGGGCCGCGTCGCTTACGGGCCGGTCAAGCCATCGGACGTCAAGAGCCTGTTCGACAGCGGCTTTCTCACCGGCGGGCATCACAAGCGCTGGCTGGGCGCGCCCGACAAAATCCCGTTCCTGGCCAAGCAGACGCGCCTGACCTTTGCGCGTTGCGGCATCAACGACCCGCTATCGCTCGATGCCTACAAGTCACTGGGCGGGCTCAAGGGCCTGCAGAACGCGGTGGCCATGGCGCCGCTCGACATCGTCAAACAGGTCACGGAATCGGGCTTGCGCGGCCGAGGCGGCGCCGGCTTCCCGACCGGCATCAAGTGGAAGACGGTGCTCGATACGACATCTGACCGCAAATACATCGTCTGCAATGCCGACGAGGGCGACAGCGCCACCTTTGCCGACCGCATGATTATGGAGGGCGACCCCTTCGTGCTCATCGAAGGCATGACGATTGCCGGCATCGCCACCGGCGCGACCAAGGGGTTCGTCTATATCCGCTCGGAATATCCGCATGCGGTGGCTGTCATGAACAAGGCTGTCGAGGTCGCCCGCAAGGCAGGCGTGCTCGGCGTCAGCGTGCTGGGTTCGCCCAACGCCTTCGACATGGAAATCCGCGTCGGCGCCGGCGCCTATGTCTGCGGCGAGGAAACTTCGCTGCTGAACAGCCTTGAAGGCAAGCGCGGCGTGGTGCGAGCCAAGCCACCGCTGCCGGCAATCCAGGGTCTGTTCGGCAAGCCGACGGTGATCAACAACGTCATCAGCCTAGCCTCCGTGCCCATCATCATGGACAAGGGTGCTGCCTTCTACAAGGATTTCGGCATGGGCCGCTCGCGCGGCACGATCCCGATACAGATCGCCGGCAACGTCAAGTTCGGCGGCCTGTTCGAGGCGGCGTTCGGCATGACGCTGGGCGAAATCGTCGACGATATCGGCGGCGGTACGGCCACAGGTCGCCCGGTGAAGGCGGTGCAGGTCGGCGGCCCGCTCGGCGCCTATTTCCCGCGCGGCCTGTTCGACACGCCGTTCGACTACGAAGAGTTCGCGAAGCGCGACGGGCTGATCGGCCATGCCGGCATCACCGTGTTCGACGACACGGCCGACATGCTGAAGCAGGCGCGCTTTGCCATGGAGTTCTGCGCCATCGAAAGCTGCGGCAAGTGCACGCCCTGCCGCATCGGCTCGATACGCGGGGTGGAGACCATCGACCGGCTTGCCGCCGGCATCGAGCCGGAGAAGAACCTGGCACTGGTCACCGATCTCTGCAACACGATGAAGTTCGGATCGCTCTGCGCGCTGGGCGGCTTCACGCCCTATCCGGTGATGAGCTCGATCACCCATTTCCCCGAAGATTTCAAGCCCGCGCCGGCGCGCGTGGCTGCTGAATAGGTGCTGGCAGATGAATATCAAGGCCGACTTCCCGACACTCATCGAAGAACTCGATTACGGAACCCCGGAATCGAAGGCGCAAAAGCAGGTTACGCTGATCGTCGACGGCCGCAGCATCAGCGTGCCGGAGGGTACGTCGATCATGCGCGCGGCGATGGAAGGCGGGGTCGAGATCCCAAAACTCTGTGCCACGGACATGCTGGACTCGTTCGGCTCCTGCCGCGTCTGCCTGGTCGAGATCGACGGGCGCGGCGGCACGCCGGCATCCTGCACGACGCCCGTCGGCGAAGGCATGGTGGTGCGCACGCAATCCGAGCGGCTCGACGCCATCCGCCGCGGTGTCATGGAGCTTTACGTCTCCGACCACCCGACCGGCTGGAACGAGAAGGCCGGCACCGGCGCCAGCGAGTTCGACGTTGTGGCGAAATCGGTCGGCCTGACCGAGAACCGCTTCGGCATCGAGGGCCGCAACCACGTCAAGCAGGAAAACGGCGTCGCGCCCGGCCATGGCTCGCTGGCGGTCGACTACATCGCCCGCGACGAGTCCAACCCATATTTCACCTATGATCCGGCGCAATGTATCGTCTGCTCGCGCTGCGTGCGGGCCTGCGAGGAGGTGCAGGGCACCTTCGCGCTGACGATCGAGGGCCGCGGTTTCGAATCGCGCATGGTCGCCGGCATGCACGAGGACTTCATCGCCTCCGAATGCGTATCCTGCGGCGCCTGCGTGCAGGCCTGTCCGACCGATGCGCTGCGTGAAAAGACCGTGCTTGAGAAAGGCATGCCCGAGCGTTCCGCCGTCACCACCTGCGCCTATTGCGGCGTCGGCTGCTCGTTCAAGGCAGAAGTGAAGGACGACGAAGTCATTCGCATGATGCCCTACAAGGACGGCAAGGCCAACCACGGCCACTCCTGCGTGAAGGGCCGTTTCGCCTATGGCTATGCCACCCACAAGGACCGCATCCTGTCGCCTATGATCCGGGAAAAGGTCAGCGATCCCTGGCGCGAAGTGAGTTGGGAAGAGGCCATCGCCCATACGGCCAAGGAATTCCGCCGTATCCAGTATCAATACGGCCGCACCTCGATCGGCGGCATCACGTCCTCGCGATGCACAAATGAAGAGACCTATCTGGTGCAGAAGCTTGTGCGCCAAGGCTTCCGCAACAACAATGTCGACACCTGCGCCCGCGTCTGCCACTCGCCGACCGGCTACGGCCTCGGCCAGACCTATGGCACCTCGGCCGGCACGCAGGATTTCGATTCCGTCGACTTCACCGATGTCGCCGTCATCATCGGCGCCAATCCGGCTTCCGCGCACCCGGTGTTCGCCTCGCGGCTGAAAAAGCGGCTGCGCCAGGGCGCCAAGCTGATCGTGCTCGATCCGCGCCGCACCGAAATGGTCAAGTCAGCGCATATCGAGGCCGACTATCACCTGCCGCTGAAGCCCGGCACCAACGTGGCGGTGCTGACGGCGCTGGCGCATGTCATCGTTACCGAAGGGCTTTTCGACGAAGCCTTCATCCGCGATCGCTGCGACTGGGCGGAGTTCCAGGATTGGGCTTCTTTCGTCGCCTTGCCGGAAAACAGCCCCGAAATCGTGGGCAAGCTGTCCGGCGTCGACCCCGAACTGATCCGGGGTGCTGCGCGCCTCTATGCCAAGGGCGGCAATGGCGCGATTTATTATGGCCTTGGCGTCACCGAACACAGCCAGGGTTCGACCACGGTTATGGCTATCGCCAACCTTGCCATGGCGACCGGCAATATCGGCCGTCCCGGCGTCGGCGTGAACCCGCTGCGCGGCCAGAACAACGTGCAGGGTTCCTGCGACATGGGCTCGTTCCCGCATGAACTGCCGGGCTACCGCCACATCTCCGGCGAGGCGGTGCGCGACATCTATGAGACGTTGTGGGGGGTGAAGCTCGACGACGAACCGGGCCTGCGCATCCCCAACATGCTGGATGCCGCCGTCGACGGCTCCTTCAAGGGCATCTACATCCAGGGCGAGGACATCCTGCAATCGGACCCTGATACCAAGCATGTCGCGGCCGGCCTGGCGGCGATGGAATGCGTCGTCGTGCACGACCTGTTCCTCAACGAGACAGCGAACTACGCGCATGTCTTCCTGCCGGGCTCGACCTTCCTGGAAAAGGACGGCACCTTCACAAATGCCGAGCGCCGCATCAACATGGTGCGCAAGGTGCTGGAGCCGAAGGCGCGCTATGCCGACTGGGAAGCGACACAGGAGCTTGCCCGCGCGATCGGGCTGGATTGGAACTACCAGCATCCCTCCGAAATCATGGACGAGATCGCCAAAACGACGCCAAGCTTCGCCGGCGTCTCCTTCGATCTGCTCGACCGTGTCGGATCGGTGCAATGGCCCTGCAACGAGAAGGCGCCGCTCGGCACGCCGATCATGCATATCGACGGCTTCGTGCGCGGCAAGGGCAAGTTCATCCGCACAGAATATGTGGCGACCGACGAGCGGACCGGGCCCCGTTTCCCGTTGCTGCTGACCACCGGCCGCATCCTCAGCCAGTACAATGTCGGTGCACAGACAAGGCGCACCGAAAACGTCATGTGGCACTCGGAAGACCGGCTGGAGATCCATCCGCACGATGCCGAGAACCGCGGCCTGCGCGATGGCGACTGGGTGCGGCTGACCAGCCGTTCGGGTGAGACGACGCTGCGTGCGCTGATCACCGACCGGGTGTCGCCAGGTGTGGTCTACACAACGTTCCACCATCCCGACACGCAGGCCAACGTCATCACCACCGACTTCTCCGACTGGGCGACCAACTGCCCGGAGTACAAGGTGACCGCGGTGCAGGTCGGCGCCTCCAACGGGCCTTCGGACTGGCAGCGCGATTATAACGAGCAGGCCGAGCAGAGCCGCCGCATCGCAAAGCTGGAAGCGGCGGAGTAGTCTTGCCACGGCGTTCGACAATAAGAGCTTCAATCTTGACGGTTGGTCGACCCCTACTCCGTCGAGCTTTGCTCAACACCTCTCCCCCGATCGACGGGGGAGAGGAAGGACGCGAGCTTATGCCGCCTGGCGCCTTTCCTCTCCCTCCGGAGGGGGGAGAGGAAAGGCGCGAGCCTCCACAGCTACTGCGAAGGACGGACAGGGCAGAGGGGCGCGCCTCGTGACCCGAAAACGCCAAGCCACCACCCAAATCTCTCGCCTTGCCCACCGCGCCAGCGGCACTGCGGCGGCCAACCGCATGGTGCCGGAGGAGACGCCGGTGGCGTTCTCCTTTGCCGGCACCACCCATGCGGTGATGATGGCGAGCCCGGCCGATTTCGAGGATTTCGCGCTCGGCTTCTCTCTGACCGAAGGCATCATAGCCTTGCCTGACGAAATCGATGCGATTGAGGTCGAGGACCATGGCGCCGGCATCGATATCCAGATCCGGCTGAAGGACCAGGCCAATACGCGCTTCGAGACGCGGCGCCGGCGCTTGGCCGGGCCGGTTGGCTGCGGGCTGTGCGGCATCGAATCGATCGAGGAAGCGATGCGCTCGGTCGACAAGGTTGGTGCGTCCAAGCTTACACTTGAAGCCGACGACATCACCCGTTCGGTAAAGCTTTTGTCCAAGGTGCAGCCTCTGCATTCAGAAACCGGCGCCGTGCATGCAGCGGGCTTCTACATTCCCGGCAAAGGCATCGTCATGGCGCGCGAGGATGTCGGCCGGCACAATGCGCTGGACAAACTGGCCGGCGCGCTGGCCAAGGCCGGCATTGACGGTGCATCGGGCGCGGTGGTGGTGACATCACGCGTCTCAGTGGAGATGGTGCAGAAAACGGCGGCGATCGGCTCCGCCTTCATCATCGCCGTGTCGGCGCCGACAGCCCTTGCCATCCGCACCGCCGAAGAGGCCGGCATGACGCTGGTGGCGCTGGTGCGCGGCGACGATTTCGATGTTTTCACCCACCCGGAACGGGTGGTCTTGGGAGTTGCCCAGCATGTCGCATGACGAAGAACACATCACGAGCACCGGGGAAAAGCTGGTGCGCATGGCCAACCAGATCGCCGCCTTCTTCCATTCAAGGCCCCGCGAGGAAGGTGTGGCGGGCGTGGCCGAGCACATCAACAAGTTCTGGGAGCCCAGGATGCGCCGGCAGTTCTTCGAGATGCTGGACAGTGGCGGCGAAGGTTTTGACGAACTCGTCGTCGTGGCCTCGGCCAGGATCAAGCGGCCGAAGACCGAGGAGCAGGCCGATGTGAGCATCGGCTACGTCCAACCCACGGGTGCAGAGAGCGCCGCTCCCCAGAAATAGCCTCCCCCAGAAATGGCGGGCGAACACGGTTCGCCGCGGGCTATATTCCTGTCTTCTAAAGTTTGGCTGCCGCATCCGCCGGGCGTCTGCTATGGTCGGCGATCAGAAATCGTCTGGCCGGGCGGGATAGCAACGTGAGGCCGATCGAGACGCGATATGCCCTCAGCGGCGACGTGCGGATCGCCTATCAGGTGGTCGGCCAGGGATCGTTCGACCTGGTTTTCGTGCCCGGCTTCATCTCCAATCTCGACCTGCATTGGGAAGACGAGGGCTACGCCAGGCTCTTGAAACGGCTCTCGGCGTTCTCGCGGCTGATCCTGTTCGACAAGCGCGGCACCGGCCTGTCCGACCGCGTCGACCCACGCCACCTGCCCAGCCTCGAAACCCGCATGGACGATGTGCGCGCGGTGATGGATGCCACCGGCAGCGGCCGCGCGGCCTTGCTCGGCGCTTCGGAAGGCGCGCCGATGGCAATGTTGTTTGCCGCCACCTATCCGGAACGGACACGAGCGCTGGCGCTCTATGGCGGTTATGCGCATTTCCACAAATGGGTGATGTCGCCGGAGCGCCTCGAGGCCTTCATCGCGAAGGCCGGCACGGAATGGGGCACGGGCGCCACACTGCCCAACTTCGCTCCCGGCCGGGTAGATGATGCGCATTTCACCCAGTGGTGGGCCCGCTTCGAGCGGCTGTCGGCCAGTCCGACGGCAGCGGCAGCCCTTGCCCGGATGAATGCCGGAATCGATGTGCGCGGCGTGCTTTCGGCTATCGGCGCACCGACACTGCTCATTCATCGCCGCAACGACGCGCGGGTCGACCCGGACGCCAGCCGCTTCCTGGCGAAAAACATCTCGAATGCGCGACTGGTCGAGGTCCCCGGGCGCGATCACCCGATCTGGACCGGCGATGTCGACCGGGTGGCCGACCTGATCGAGGAATTCCTGACCGGCGAGCGTGCGGTGGCCGAAGCGGAGCGCGTGCTTGCCGCTCTTCTGGCGACACGCATCTACGACACGGCGCGGGTTGGCGACCGCATGTGGAGCGAACGTAGCGAGCGCTTCCAGGAGAGCTGGCGGCAGCTGGTCGGCCGTCATGGCGGACGCGTCGCCGGCATCCATGGCGAATTGATGATCTCGCGCTTCGACGGGCCGGCGCGGGCCATACGCTGCGCGGCGGCACTGCGCGATGCGGCGCAACATATGGGCGTTGCAAGCGCCCAGGGCGCCCATGTCGGTGAGGTCGAAATGCGCGGGCCGCCGGTGGGGCTGATGGCACGGGTGACGATGCAGATCGCCGCCCATGCCGGGCGCGGCGATATTCTGGCGTCGCGTCTGGCCGCCGATCTGGCGGCGGGGTCCGGCCTGCATTTCATCGATGCCGGGCGTGTCACGGTGGATGAGCTGGACGAGCCGCTGGCGCTGGTCCAGGCGACGTCGGAACAGCACCTGGAGCCGGCCTGCCGCCCCAAGGCGAAACCCGCCGAGCCGGCTCAACTGACGGCGCGCGAAAGCGAGGTGGTGATCCTGATCGCCGACGGCAAGAGCAATGCCGCGATCGCCGCCGAGCTGAGGCTCAGCGAGCATACGGTCAAGCGTCATGTCGCCAACATATTGCTGAAGCTCGATTTGCCCTCACGGGCGGCGGCAGCGGCATTTTCCGCCAGGCAGGCTGGCCCGGACGGGCCATAGGGACCATGGCGCTTTCGGGCGAAGCGGCCAGGTGGGGTCGAGGCGTACCAATTCTCTCCATGCAGGCCAGGCGGATGTCGCCGGGAAAGGCACTGCGGATGGAGGATGCAATGCTGAAGTCAAACAGGTCGATCAAATCGCTGGTGATAGCGGCAGGCGTTGGCGCGCTGTTCACGATCGCTCCCGCCAGAGCCGAGGATGCCTCGGCGGCCGCCGCCTACAAGGACATCGAGGCGACGCTCGGCTCAGTGCCGGACATGTTCAAGACGCTGCCCGATGTCGCGGTTGCCGGCGCCTGGGCCGAGATCAAGGGTGTGCAGCTCAACCCCAAGACCGCGCTCGACGGCAAGACCAAGGAACTGCTGGGGCTGGCCGTCGCCTCGCAGATCCCCTGCCAGTACTGCATCTATTTCCACACCGAGGCCGCCAAGCTCAATGGCGCGACCGATGAGGAGATCAAGGAGGCGATCGCGATGGCGGCGATCGTGCGCCACTGGTCGACGATGCTCAACGGCAGCCAGGTCGATTTCGCGACCTTCAAACAACAGACCGACGGCGTGTTCGCAGCCGTCAAAGCCAAGTCGCAGTGAAAGAAAATGCCGGGCGGTGCGCCGGGCATTGCTTGTGATCATTCAACCGCCCGATCAACGGGCCATGGAGGAGAAGATGCTGACCAAGACGCAGAGCGTGGACGGCGCGGCGATCAAGAAAGCGATCGAAGGACGGGACGGCAGGATGCTCGCTAGCTTCTATGCCGACGACGCACTGGTGCGGGTGATCGACCGCAACAATCCACCGAGCAAGCCGCGCGAGATCCGCGGCCGGGCGGCGATCAGCACCTTCTGGGACGACATCTGCAGCCGGGCGATGACCCACAAGGTCGACACCACCATCGCCGATGGCGACAATCTCGCCTTCACCCAGGCCTGCGCCTATCCGGACGGAACGAAAGTGTTCTGCGCGGCGATGCTGGAGCTGAAGAATGGGCGGATTGCACGACAGACCGTCGTGCAGGCCTGGGACGAGTAGTTCCACCGCGGAAAGATCAACCGCGGTTGGGCCGCAAAACTGGAGGAGACAAAAATGTTCAGCGCCAGATGGCAGATCGACGCCAAGTTCGGGCACAAGCAGACCGTGCTCGACCTGTTGAAGAAATGGGAACGCGAGATCGGCTCTCAGGTCGGCATTGCCGATCTCGAGTTCCAGATCATGACCGGTTCGATCGGAGCTCGGGAAGCGACGGTCGAATCGCATCATCAGGTCGAAAGCCTTGCCCAGCTGGAGGGTTTCTTCGCCAGGATCGGCATGATCGACGCCCACGCCAAATGGGGCAAGGAGATGGAGCCCTACGTCGTTTCAGGCACCAGCCTTTGGAACATCTACCGCATCGTGGAGTAGCCGTGGCAGGTGCAGCAGTTTTCGGCCATCAGTTGCGGCGGCCGAAACTCGTCCGCTGCCCGGAAAACCGCCCTTCCCTGGCCAATCCGGCAGCCGCGACACGTGCCGGCTGATTGGGCAATGTGGCCTGCTTGGCCAGGGCCGCCGCTATCAAGGCGTCGGCCTGGCGCGCGCGCTGGTCCGCGCCGGCATCTCCGGCAGGGTTGCCCGCCACGGCGGAGGTCGACATCCGCCAGCGGGGTTTGAAAGCAAGATAGAGAAGCAACGCGCCGAGCAGTCCAGCCCCAATGACGATCGTCAAACGCGTGCCGGTCATGCCGGTGCGTTCGATCTGGGTGGGGTTGGCGGGGTTCTGGACGACGGTGAGCTTGTCGCCGACCTGCGGTTCGCGGGCACCGTTCTTGTTCAGCTCCATCGTGGCCTCGACGGCGTCGGCGCCGGTGCCGACGCGCAAGGTGCCGGTGAATTTCTGGGTCACCTTCCACTCTTTGTCAGCATGAACCGTCTTGAACGCATCCACCAGTTCGCACGGGATCGTGGCGGTGCTGACGGTCTTGTAGACAATCTTGTGGGTGGTCGATTCCATGTCGCATTCGACATTGACCGCGAGGATTTCAGCAGGCGCCTCGGGCCAGCCGCTCTTCTTGATCATGTCCTTGCCGCCGAACACAGCGATCAGCAGACAGAAGCCGCCAATGAGTACCAGCTTGATCTTGGTCGTGTTCATGCGCAAACCCCTCGCCGCGCGGTTTCCCGGCAAGAGGCTGCTCGTTCAGGTTGAATATTCAGTAAATCGTGAACTCCCGCCGTACCGCAAAAGTAACTCACGATTAATATACAGAAAACGCGGTGGCGAATATTTTAGAGATAGTGGCGGCCTCTACCCATGCGCCACCATCACATGACGAACGGCGGTATAATCCTCCAGCGCATAGAGAGACATGTCCTTGCCGTAGCCGGACTGCTTCAACCCGCCATGCGGCATCTCGTTGGTCAGCATGAAATGGGTGTTGATCCAGGTGCAGCCATATTGCAGACGGGCGGCCGTCGCCATGGCGCGCGAGACGTTCTTGGTCCACACCGAGGATGCCAGGCCGTAGTCGCTGTCATTGGCCCAGTTCACGGCTTCATCGACTTCGGAGAAGCGGGTGATGGAGACGACCGGACCGAACACTTCGCGGCGCACGATCTCGTCTTCCTGCAGCGCGCCGGCAACCACCGTCGGCTGGTAATAGAAGCCGGAGCCTTCGCCGGGCTTGCCGCCGGTGGTGATCTCGATGTGCTTCAGTTCCGAAGCGCGCTCGACGAAGCTCGAGACGCGATCGCGCTGGCGGCGCGAGATCAGCGGCCCGATCTCGTTTTTGGTGTCATCGGGCTGGTTGTATTTGATGGTCGAGACGGCAGATGAGAGATCGGCGACGAGCTTGTCGTAGATCTTCTTGCCGGCATAGATGCGGCAGGCGGCTGTACAATCCTGCCCGGCATTGTAGTAGCCGAAAGCGCGCAGGCCGTTGACCACGGCGCCAAGGTCGGCGTCGTCGAAAACGATGACCGGCGCCTTGCCGCCGAGTTCCAGATGCGTGCGCTTGACCGACTTGGCGGCGGCCTGCAGCACCTTCTTGCCCGTGGCGACGTCGCCGGTGATCGAAATCATGTTGACCTTGGCGTGATTAATCAGCGTGTTGCCAACGCTGTCGCCGCGGCCGAGCACGACATTGACGACGCCCTCGGGCAGAACCTCGGCCAGGATCCTGGCCAGCTTCAGCGCCGTCAGCGGCGTCTGCTCCGACGGCTTGAAGACGACGGTGTTGCCGCCGGCAATGGCCGGCGCCAGCTTCCAGGCCATCATCATCAGTGGATAGTTCCACGGCGCGATGGAAGCGACGATGCCGATCGGATCGCGCCGCACCATCGAGGTGTGGCCGGGAATGTATTCGCCGGCGACCACGCCCGGCATCGAACGCACAGCGCCGGCAAAGAAACGATAGCAGTCGACGATCGCCGGGATCTCGTCATTGAGCACGGCGTTGATCGGCTTGCCGCAATTCAGCGCCTCGAGCGCCGCGAACTCCCGCGCGTTGGCCTCGATGCGGTCGGCGATCTTGAGGAGATAGCCGGAGCGCTGCGCCGGCGTTGTGCGTGACCACAAGACGAACGCTCGCCCGGCGGCAGTAACAGCCGCCTCGATCTGCGCCTGGCTGGCTTCAGGCAGGTTGAGAATGGTCGCCCCGGTCTTTGGATTCAGAATCGGCTCCTCGGTCTCGGTGCCGTTCTCGAACTTCGAGCCGATCAGCATCTGGGTGTCCATGCGGGTTCTCCTTGGTCAGGAGCGAGTAGCGAATAGCGAGTAGCGAATAGGGCTGGTCGTGCAATCTCCCTATTCGCTATTCGCTACTCCCTATTCGCTGTTCTTCATTTGCCCGAACCGGCGATCTGGTCGCCGTCGCGGGTCAGGTAATAGGCGGCAAGGATGGGCAGCAGCGTCACCAGCACCACGACCATGGCGACGACATTGGTGACCGGACGCTGGCGTGGGCGGATCAGCTCTTCCAGCATCCAGATCGGCACGGTCTGCTGCTGGCCGGCGGTGAAGGTGGTGACGATGACCTCGTCGAAGGAGAGCGCGAAGGCGAGCATCCCCCCGGCAAGCAGAGCGGTGGCGATGTTGGGCAGCACGACGTGCCGGAAGGTCTGGAAGCCGTCGGCGCCGAGATCCATCGAGGCCTCGATCATTGAGCCGGAAGTGCGGCGGAAACGGGCGACCGCATTGTTGTAGACGACGACAACGCAGAAGGTGGCGTGGCCGAGCACGATCGTCCAGAACGAGAACGGGATGTCGGCTAGCGAGAAGGCCGAGCGCAACGCGATGCCGGTGATGATGCCGGGCAGCGCGATCGGCAGGATGACGAGCAGCGAGATCGTCTCGCGGCCGAAGAATTTCGTCCGTGACACGGCGGCGGCGCACAGCGTGCCCAGTATCAAGGCAATCGCGGTCGAGATGGCGGCGACACGGACCGAAAGCGACAGCGCCTGCCAGACATCCGGCCGGTTCCAGGTGACGGCGAACCATTGTGTGGTCAGCCCCGGCGGCGGCCAGACGAAGCTCTTCTCTTCCGTGGTGAAGGCGTAGACGAAGATCAACAAGATCGGCAGATGCAGGAACAGCAGGCCGCAGGCGGCAGCGATCTTGAGGCCGAGCGGAGCGGATTGCGAACCGTCAGAGCGCATCGAAGGCCCCCATGCGCTTGGCGCCCCAGAGATAGAAACCCATGATGACGATGGGCACGACGGTGAAGGCTGCGGCGAGCGGGATGTTGCCGGCTGTGCCTTGCTGCGAATAGACGGCCTGCCCGATGAACAGCCGCGATGTGCCGATGATCTGTGGGATGATGTAGTCGCCCAGCGTCAGCGAGAAGGTGAAGATCGAGCCGGCGACGATGCCGGGCAGCGCCAGCGGGAACAGCACGTTGCGGAAGGTCTGGCCCGGCGATGCGCCGAGATCGGAGGACGCCTCGACCAGATTGCCGGGCACGCGCTCCAATGCCGCCTGCACCGGCAGGATCATGAACGGCAGCCAGACATAGACGAAAGCGATGAAGGTGCCGGTGGCGGAGACCGACAAAGAGTTGCCGCCGACGACCGGCAGCGACAGCCAGCCATCGAGCACCCAGAGCAGATGCAATTTGGCGAGCAGGCAGGTCAAAATGCCTTCCTTGGCGAGGATCAGCTTCCAGGCGTAGATCTTGACGAGGTAACTCGACCATAGCGGCAGCATGATTCCGAGATAGAACAGCGCCTTCCAGCGGCCGCGGGCATAGCGCGCCGCATAATAGGCGATCGGGAAGGCGATGACGGCCGAGGCCAGCGTGACCAGCACCGCCATCGTCACCGTGCGCAGGATGATGTCGAGATTGGCGGGCTGGAACAGGTCGCCATAGGTCTTCAGCGTGAATTCGTGGTTGATGAGGCCGGAGAACTCGTCGATCGAGAAAAAGCTCTGCGCCAAGAGCGCGAACAGCGAACCGATATAGACGACGCCCAACCACAGCACCGGCGGCGCCAGCATGAGGAACAGCAGCAGTTGCGGCTTGCGCCAGAAAAGGTCCGACAGTGCGCCGCGCATGCCACCGCTGCCGGGCAGGATGGCGGGGGCGGAGGTTGAGTTGAGCGCGGCGATGGTCATGGGGCGACCGCGTGCTGAAGGAACCCTGAGAAGCCGCGTTCCTTCACACCCCCCTCTGTCCTGCCGGACATCTCCCCCTCAAGGGGGGAGATCAGCAGTTTCGCTGTCTCGCCAAATCCCCAACGTTGAAGATTGGCGAAACCGGGAGGAACAGCCAATCTCCCCGCTTGAGGGGGAGATGTCCGGCAGGACAGAGGGGGGTGCTTGGCGCAAACCTCAATCATGCCGGCTCGTCCATCAAATGCAAATGCTCGCGGTTGAACGTCAGCACCACCGCTTCGCCTTCCGCCGGCAGCTTTGTCCCGGCCGGCACGATGGCGTGCAGCCTCAACCCGTCGGCGTCGAGCGCCAGCTTGGTCGTAGCGCCGAGATAGTTGGTTCCGACCAGGCGCGCGGCAACGCCCTCGCCTTTGGCGGCGCGGCCGATGCGGATGGATTCGGGACGCAGGCTGCCCCAGCGGTGCTGGCCGGAATAGCGCTTGACGAAGTCCGGCGGCAGTACGTTGGAGGAGCCGACGAAATCGGCGACGAAGCGGGTCTTCGGCCGCTGGTAGATGTCTTCCGGCGTGCCGATCTGCATGATCTTGCCGTCATTGAAGACGGCGACGCGGTCGGCCATCGACAGCGCTTCGCCCTGGTCGTGGGTGACGAAGACGAAGGTGATGCCGAGCGCCTTCTGCAGCGACTTCAGCTCTTCCTGCATGTTCTCGCGCAGTTTGAGATCGAGCGCGCCGAGCGGCTCGTCGAGCAGAAGCACCTTGGGCTGGTTGACCAGCGCACGGGCCAGCGCCACGCGCTGGCGCTGGCCGCCGGAGAGCTGGCCGGGACGGCGGGCGCCATAGCCGGGAAGCCGCACCAGTGACAATGCCTCTTCCGCCGCCTTCTGCCGCTGCGGCTTGGCGATGCCCTTGACCATCAGCCCGTAGGCGACATTGTCCAGCACGTTCAAATGCGGGAACAGCGCGTAGTCCTGGAACACCGTGTTGACGTTGCGGCGATAGGGCGGCACGCCCTCGGCGCGGTCGCCGAAGATCGAGATCGAGCCCGAGGTCGGCTGCTCGAAGCCGGCGATGAGGCGCAGGCAGGTCGTCTTGCCGGACCCCGACGGACCGAGCATGGCGAAGAACTCGCCCGGCACGATATCGAGATCGACCGCATCGACGGCGCGCACGCTGCCGAAATGGCGAGAGACTTTCTGGAAGGAAACGGCCGATGTCATGGGCTGTCCGTCTGTTGCCGGTTTGTGTTCGTCGAAATAGCTCTTGCCGCCACCAATCAGGCCAGCGGGCACGGCACTTCACCTCCCCCTCGATGGGGGAGGTCGCGGCGAAGCCGCGGGTGGGGTGACTAGCACCGGACGTCAGCGTTGCCCCCACCCCGACGCTGCGCGTCGACCCTCCCCACAAGGGGGAGGGTTAAGGGAGCTCAACGCCCGCCGATGACGCCGATATAGTCGGACACCCAGCGGTAGTAAGGCACGCACTGGTCGTTCTGGGTTGCGCACTTGGAGACCGGCGTCTTCCAGAACTTGATCTTGTCGAAGTTCTCGTAGCCGTTGGTCTTGCAGCCTTCCTCGCCGAGCAGCTCGTTGCCCTTGCAAGCAGCGGGCACGACCGGGAGCGAGCCGAACCAGGCCGAGACGTCGCCCTGGACCTTGGGCGACAGCGAATGCTCGAGCCACATATAGGCGCAGTTCGGGTGCGCGGCGTCGGCCTCCATCATGGTGGTGTCGGCCCAGCCGGTGACGCCTTCTTCCGGCACGGTCGAGGCGACCGGCTTCTTGGCGGCGACCAGCGTGTTGACCTGGTAGGGCCATGAGCCGGAGGCGACGACGCCTTCGTTCTGGAAATCGTCGACCTGGATGGCGGCGTCATGCCAGTAGCGACCGACCAGCGTCCGCTGAACACGCAGCAGTTCGAGTGCGGCCTTGTACTGGTCCTCGTTCAGTTCGTAGGGATCCTTGATGCCGAGTTCCGGCTTGTGGAACATCAAATAGTTGGCGGCGTCGGCGATGTGGATCGGGCCGTCATAGGCCTGGACGCGGCCCTTGTTGGACTTGCCGTCCGGCAGGTTCATTTCCTCGAAGACGACGTTCCAGCTCTTGGGCGCTTCCTTGAAGACATCGGTGTGGTACATCAGGATGTTCGGGCCCCACTGATAGGGAACGCCGTAATGCACCTTGTCGACGGTGAACCAGGGCGCATCCTTCAGACGGTCGTCTACCGCCTTCCAGCTCGGGATGAGATCGGTGTTGATCGGCTGCACGCGCTTGCCGGCAACGAGGCGCAGCGATGCGTCACCCGAAGCGGTGACTAGATCGAACCCACCCTCATTCATCAGCGAGACCATCTCGTCGGAGGTGTTCGCGGTCTTGACGTTGACCTTGCAGCCGCTCTCCTTCTCGAAGGAGGTCACCCAGTCATAGCCCTTGTCGGTTTCGCCGCGCTCGATGTACCCCGGCCAGGCAACGATGCTGACCTCCCCTTCGCCCTTGCCAAGTTCCTTGACCTGGGCGACGGCCTGACCGGAAAAGGTCAGCGCGACCGTCAAGGCGGTGCACGTCTTCAGGAATGAATTCATCGTCAATCTCCCATTTTGGCGCCTGACTGCGAAGCGAGTCGCCGCCGCGGTCAGCCGCAGGCTGAAAAGCGTCAGTTCATCCGATGGCACGTTGCCGCTCTGATGGCGGCTTTCGTCCCTGACATGAAAAGTGCTCGGAAAATTCCGGTTTCGCAAATTCATTTATCAGAAACGCGATATCGGTTTTTCCGATAGATAACCACGCACCCTATCAACGCTGCTGGCGTACCATACGCTGCGACTGGGCAAGGCCGATGAAGTCGCGCGACGCCTGCGGCAGACCGGAGCCGCGGCGCCAGACCATGCCGACCTGGACGACCGGCAGGGAACCCGAAATGTCGCGCGATTCGATGCGGTCGCCTTCCAGCGACCACGGCCGGTAGACTAGGTCGGGCAGCAACGCCACGCCCGCACCTGTGGCGACGAGGCTGCGAACGGCTTCGACCGAGCGGGTGCGAAAGGCGACATGCGGCCTGGCGCCGATCGCCGCCAGAAGCTTGCCGGTGTTCTCCTCGATCTCGTCGACGGTCAGCATGATCAGCGGCTCGCCGGCAATGTCGCCTATGCCGATAATGTCGGCGCTGGCCAGCTTGTGGCCGAGCGGGACCCACAGCCGGTAGGCCGAGACCTCGAGGATTTCCGACTGCAGCGCGGTGCGGTCGCGCAAATTGGAGGTGACCATGACGGCAATGTCGAGCTTGCCGCCGATCAGCAGATGTTCGAGATAGTCGCCATTGTCCTCGATGGCCGAGACATCGACGCCGGGATAGGCGCGGCGGTAGCGCGCCAGCAGATCGGACAGCACATAGCCCGCGACCAGCGAGGTGACGCCGAGCTGCAGCCGCCCGCCGGCCACCACCTGGTCGTCGGAAAAAGCGCGGCGCGCGTCGGAGACGTCGGCCAGGATCTTGGTCGCATGGCGCAGGAACTGGTGGCCTTTGTGGGTAATGTTGAGGCCACGCGGATGGCGCTCGAACAATTCGACGCCGAGATCGCTCTCCAGCTCCTTGATCGCCTCGGTGACCGAGGATTGCGAGATGGAGAGGTTTTGTGCGGCGCCCGACACCGTGCCTTGCTCGGCGACGGCAATGAAGAACTGCAGCTGGCGGATGGTGAAAGCCATGGCCGGACTAAACACCGGCGCGCCGGGGAAGGAAAGCCGAAGGCGGAGCTTATACCCATACGGCTTGAGGCGCCTCCTGGTCAGCCGAACCCGAGGCGCCGCCGGCAGGCTGAACCGTAGCGCAGCGCGAGCATGAACGCCGTCTCCAGCGCCATGACGATGACGATGATGCGAAAGCCGATGGCATAGGAATCCCGGCCGCTGCCGCGCATAAGGTAGCCGGTGACGAGGAAGCCGGTGTTCCATAGCGTGGCGCCGAGCAGCGTCGCCGCCGCGAAGGGCAAGAGTGGAAGACGGAGCGCGCCGGCCGCGATCGGCAGATAGTTGCGAACCGTCGGGATGAACTGCGCCAGCAAGGAGACCCGGACATGATGGCGGCGATAGGCCTGACCAAGCTTGCTGTAGGTCGCATAGCGCAAGCAGACATATTTGCCGAAACGCTGGACCAGCCTGTCGGCACGATCCAAGCCAATCCGACGACCCAAACTATACCAGACAAGGCAGCCTGTGATGGCGGACAGCGTCGTTACCAGAAGCAGGATCGCCAGCGCCGGGAGATCGGGGGCTGCCGTCATGCCGAGGAACAGCAGCAGCACATGCGAGGGCGGCAGCGGCAGGATCTTTTCTGTGAAGGCGAGGCAGGCGACGCCGAGCAGGCCGAAGCCCAGGATCGCCGACAGTGGATCAGTCATGCGAAGCGCCAGTCATAGGTTTTGAGGTTCTTGATCCTGGACACCTTATACACCGTCATACACCGTCGCCGGCGGAAAGTTGCGGAATGTCCGGCCAAGCCGGGTCGGCTTCCAGGTCGGAGCGCGCAAGCGTCCAGGCCATGAGGAAAGACAAGGCATCGTTTGCAGCATGGTGGCCTCATTGCTGATGCGGGCGATTCGCCCGGCCCGCATTTCGACGAGGCGCTGTTTGCAGCTGCCAAGTTGCATGGACATTGCGAAGAGCGGGATGTGTGAAAAAGAAATTCTTCCCCCACAATGACATCTTCTGCGGCCGGGCGACGCGGCGCGCATGATGCACAACATCGCCTTCGCGGCTCGGGTGGCGGCATGGCCGGGATTGCGGCGCACCAGCCGCTGGTATTTGGCTAGGCGGCAGCGATGCTGAGGCGCGCTCCAGCCTCGGCAAGTGCCGAGGCAATGTCGCGCGGCGGCGGCTGGTCGGTGGCGAGTTCGGAAAAACCGTCGAAGCCGCAGACCTGGACCAGACCCTGGCGACCGAACTTGGTGTGGTCGGTGATGACCAGCGAGCGCTGGCCGCGCGACAGCACCATGCGGGCGAACTCCGCCTCTTCCAGATCGTAGTCGGCAAGGCCTGCGGCGGCATCGACGGCGCCGATCGAAATCACCGCATGGCTGACCGAGAAGCGGCTGACGAAATCGATCGCCGAGGCGCCGAAGGCGGCTCCGGAATCGCTGCGCAATTCGCCGCCGGCCATATAGACCTTGTTGCCGTTGACGGTGGCCAGCGTGCGGGCGATATCGGACGAGTTGGTGACGACCGTCAGCCGCCGGTGGCCGAGCAGTTCGCGGGCCAGGAACGAGGTCGTGGTGCCGGTGTCCAGCATGACCGATTCACCGTCGCGAATGGTGGCAGCGACCATGCGGGCGATCAGCCGCTTGGCCTCGGCATTGTCGCGCATGCGCCGCTCGAAGGGCGCTTCGCCGGCCATCGACGGCAGGCCGATGGCGCCATGCATCTTGAGCACCGAGCCATTGCCGGTCAGTGGCTTGACATCCCGGCGCACCGTTTCAAGCGAAACCCCCAGCCGGTCGGCGAGGCTGGCAATGGTGACGGTGCCCTCTTCCTTGAGGAGGCGGAGGATTTCGCCATGCCGTTTCGAATGGATCATCTGGCTTCCTGAATTTTGCGGCCTGCCCGGTTTTAGGGCAATGCCGCCGTTTTTAAAGGAATTGCTCGTGGTTTCGGGCAAAACACCCAAAAAAAGTCACAACATTTCATTGACAGTTAGGTAGCACTGGCGTGACATTGACGGCGTGACAGCTTCGGAACTGCCACGGGAGGGTGATGGCAGAGCCGCAATTCACGGACCGGACCGTCTGGCCAGACCGTCTGGGTTTGAACTGGCACAAAAGTTTCTCAAATCCGCGGGGGCGGAGACCGGGTATCAAAACCTGGCCAGAGGGGCTCGTCGGTGCGGCGCGGGATAGGAGTTCCTGCGTCCCGCACCGACGAGATTTTTGCGTTTCCCAACGCTCGTTGCGCGGCGCATGGCGCCCAAGAAAGCTCCGCAAAAGTCAGGGATGGTCCCGTGACTGCTGAAGACCGCATCCGGGCCTTGCCCTGCTGGAACGGCAACATCGACATTGCGCCGCTGCCGGGCGGCCTCAGCAACGCCAATTATCTGGTCAAGGACGCAGCCGGGCGGCATGTCGTGCGCTTCGGCCAGGACTATCCATTTCACCACGTCTTTCGCGACCGCGAGGTGATGACGGCCCGCGCGGCGCACGCCGCAGGCTTCGCGCCGGCGGTCCGCCATTCCGAACCCGGCATTATGGTCACGGAATTCCTCGGCGCGAAAACCTTTGTCGCCGAGGATGTGCGCGCCAATATCGGCCGCGTCGCAGCCCTTATGCGCGGGTTCCATCGCGAGATGCCCAATCACATCTCCGGCGCCGGCTTCATGTTCTGGGTCTTCCATGTCATCCGCGACTATGCGCGAACGCTGAGCGAAGGCGGCAGCCGCAAGCGGGACGAGCTGCCCAGGCTGCTGGCGCTGGCCGACGAACTGGAGCGGGCGCAGAAGCTGCTGCCGATCGTGTTCGGCCACAATGATCTTTTGCCGGCAAATATCCTCGACGATGGCGACAGGTTGTGGCTCATCGATTTCGAATATGCCGGTTTCAACACCGCGATGTTCGATCTTGCCGGCGTTGCCTCCAACGCCGAGATGAGCGACGCGGAGTCCTTCACTTTCCTCACGGCGTATTTCATGCGCGAGCCGGATGAGGCGATCCGCCGCTCGCACGCGGCCATGCAATGCGCCTCGCTGCTGCGCGAGGCGATGTGGAGCATGGTTTCCGAACTTTACCTCGACGCGCCCGGCATCGACTACGTCGCCTACACCGCGGAGAACCTGACGCGGCTCGACGCGGCGCTGGACAATTACCGCACGAAGTACGGGACACAGTCATGACATTGCCTACACATGCCGGCATCGTCGTCATCGGCGGCGGCATTATCGGCTGTTCGACGGCCTATCACCTGGCGCGCGACCACAAGGCCGATGTCGTGCTGCTGGAACAGGGCAAGCTGACCTCGGGCTCGACCTGGCATGCGGCCGGGCTGGTCGGCCAGTTGCGCTCGTCGGCCTCGATCACCCGCGTGCTCAAATATTCGGTCGAGCTCTACAAGGGACTGGAAGCCGAAACCGGGCTCGCTACCGGCTGGAAGATGACCGGGTGCCTCAGGCTTGCGACCAATGCCGACCGCTGGACCGAATATAAACGGCTGGCGACGACGGCCAGGAGCTTCGGCATGGACATGCAGTTGCTGTCGCCAGGGGAGGTCAAAAAGGTGTGGCCGCTGCTGGAGACCAGCGACCTCGTCGGCGCCTCCTGGCTGCCGACCGATGGGCAGGCCAGCCCCTCCGACATCACGCAGTCGCTAGCCAAGGGCGCGCGCATGCATGGCGCGAAGCTGTTCGAGGATGTCCGCGTCACCGGATTTGACATGATGGACGGGCACATCACCGCGGTGAAGACCAACAAGGGCGACATTGCTTGCGACAAGGTGGTGAACTGCGCCGGGCAATGGTCACGCCAGGTCGGCGCGATGGCCGGCATTTGCGTGCCGCTGCAACCGGTCAAGCACCAGTACATCATCACCGAGAAGATCGACGGGCTGGCGACCGACGCGCCGACAATCCGCGATCCCGACCGCCGCACCTATTTCAAGGAAGAGGTCGGCGGGCTGGTGATGGGCGGCTATGAGCCGAACCCGCAGGCCTGGGCGACCGGCCTGCCCGGCGGCGATGTCCCCGATGACTGGGAGTTCCGCCTGTTCGACGACGACTACGATCATTTCGAACAGCATATGAGCCAGGCGATCGCGCGCGTGCCGGCGCTGGAGACGGTCGGCGTCAAGCAGATGATCAACGGGCCGGAGAGTTTTACGCCGGACGGCAATTTCATCCTCGGTGTCGCGCCCGAATGCGCCAACATGTTCGTCGGCGCCGGCTTCAACGCCTTCGGCATCGCTTCCGGCGGCGGCGCCGGCTGGGTGCTGGCGCAATGGGTGGTCGACGGTGAAGCGCCGCTCGACCTCTGGGTGGTCGACATCAGGCGCTTTTCCGGCCTGCATCGCGATCGGCAATGGGTCAGCGATCGCACGCTGGAAGCCTATGGCAAGCATTACACGATCGGCTTTCCACATGAGGAGTATTTGTCGGGCCGGCCGCGCATCGTCTCGCCGCTCTATGACCGGCTGAAAGAGCACCGCGCGGTGTTCGGCTCCAAGCTCGGCTGGGAACGGCCGAACTGGTTCGCACCGCAGGGCACCAAGCCCGAAGACGTCTATTCGATGGGCCGGCAGAACTGGTTCTCAGCCGTCGGCGACGAGCACCGGCATGTGCGCGAAAAGGTCGGCATCTTCGACCAGTCGTCCTTCGCCAAATACGAAATGACGGGTTCGGATGCGGCTAAGGCGCTGGACTGGATCTGCGCCAACGATGTCGCCAAGCCGGTGGGACGGCTGACCTACACGCAGCTTCTCAACACGCGCGGCGGCATCGAGGCCGATTTGACGGTGGCCAGGCTCGCCGAAGACAAATTCTACATCGTCACCGGCACCGGCTTCCGCACGCATGATCTCTCCTGGATCGGCGACCATGTCGGCAAGGGCCTCGACGTGACGTTGAAAGATGTCACCGAGGATTTCGGCACGCTGTCGCTGATGGGACCGCGCGCCCGCGATGTGCTTTCGGCCGTCACCGACGCGGATGTCTCAAATGCCGCCTTCCCATTCGGCCATGTCAGCGAGATCGCTATTGCCGGTCACACGGTGCGGGCGCTGCGCGTCACCTATGTCGGCGAGCTCGGCTGGGAATTGCATGTGCCAATCGCCGCCACCGGCGAAATCTTCGACACGCTGATGGCGGCAGGCAAGCCGCACGGCATCCGGCCGATCGGCTATCGGGCGCTGGAATCACTTCGGCTGGAGAAAGGCTACCGCGCCTGGGGCTCCGACATCACCCCCAACGACACGCCTCAGGAGGCCGGCCTCGGCTGGGCGGTGAAGCTGAGGAAGAACACCGATTTCGTCGGCCGGCGGGCGCTCGAAAAGATCAGCGGCGCCGACCTGAAGAAACGCTTTGCCGGCTTCACGGTCGACGATCCCGATATCGTGCTGGTCGGGCGCGAGACGATTTTGCGCAATGGCGAACCGGTCGGCTATCTCACCAGCGGCGGTTATGGCTACACGCTGGCTAAGAACATCGGCTATGGCTATGTCCGCAACGCCGATGGCGTCAGCGACGATTTTCTCAGCTCAGGCGACTATGAGCTGGTGGTGGCGATGGAACGGACGCCGGCCAAGATCCATCTCGAGCCGATGTACGATCCGGCGATGAGCAAGATCAAAGCGTAGACGAAACCTGGATTAGCTCACACGAAGCACGAGGCCGCGGCTGGGCACGGTATCCGACTCGCCCGGCATCGAGACATAGGGCGCCGTCTCCTCGGCGCGGACAACCCTGCCCTCAGCCTCGAGCGCAGCGATGCGTTCGGCGAAGCCGGCGTTCCACAGCGTGTTCTTGACCGTCAGCACGATGATGCCGTCCGGCCGGCAGATGCGGATCAGTTCGTCCAGTCCCTCGGCGCCGACATGCCCGGAGGTGAAAACGCCGGCCGAGACGATGCCGGCATAGGCATTGTCGGCAAAGGGGAGCGGCCCGCCGAGCGCCAGGCAATGCAGTGCCGAATAGACGCCCTTTGCCGCCGCCTTGGCCAGCATGCCTTGCGAAATATCGAGCGCTTCGACCTGGGGATAGCCGGTAATGGCCAGCCACTCGCTGATCAGCCCGGTGCCGGCCCCGGCGTCGAGAAGCGGGGCCGCGCCGCGCGGCAGATGCCGTGCGAGCAGGGCCAGGCAGATCGTCGGATGGCGGTAGCCGGCGGCCGACATATCGGCATCGTAGGTTTCCGACCAATTGTCATAGATCGCGGCGACGTCCTCGGGCCGTTGCGCTGAATAGGCGGCGCCAAGCCCGCCATGATCCTTGTTGCCCGCCATGGCTGTTTCTCCGCCAGCTCGCTGCTCACCCTCGATCGGGATGATAGCCAAACGGCGAAAACTGTGGAACCGTTGTCGCAAGAAATAACACGCCAGGGGCAACAGGCATGGGGACGGACGAGGCACGCGCAACACTTGCGGCAATTCCGGCATTGGCGGGCTATGACGGACCGCTTGAGCGGCTGGGCGGGATGACCAATCTCGTCTTTCGGGCCGGCGATATCTGCCTGCGTATCCCCGGCAAAGGCACGGAGGAGTATATCAACCGCGCCAATGAAGCGGTGGCGGCGCGTGAGGCGGCCAAAGCGGGCGTCAGTCCCGAGGTGCTGCATGTCGACCCTGCGACAGGCGTGATGGCGAGCCGCTTCGTTGCCGGCGCCGTGACGATGTCGCCGGAGAAGTTCAAGCTGCGCGCCGGTAGCCCGGCCCGCGCCGGCGAAGCCTTCCGCAAGCTGCACTCGTCAGGCGCGGTGTTCCCGTTCCGCTTCGAGCTGTTCGCGATGATCGACGACTATCTCAAGGTGCTCGCGACCAAGGATGTGGCCTTGCCCGCCGGCTACCACGATGTCGTGCGTGAATCCGACACCGTGCGTGCGGCGCTTGCCGCGCATAGACTGCCGCTTGCGGCCTGCCATTGCGATCCGCTGTGCGAGAATTTCCTCGATACGGGCGAGCGGATGTGGATCGTCGACTGGGAATATTCGGGGATGAACGACCCGCTCTGGGACCTCGGCGACCTCTCGGTCGAAGGCCGGTTCGACACCGCGCAGGAGGAAGAGATGATGCGCGCCTATTTCGGCGGCGAGGCAAAACCGGCCGAGCGCGGCCGCGTCGTCACCTACAAGGCGATGTGCGACCTGTTGTGGACGCTCTGGGGCCTTATCCAGCTTGCCAACAACAACCCGGTCGAGGATTTCCGCGCCTATGCCGACGGCCGCTTCGCCCGTTGCAAGGCGCTGATGGAAACGCCTGAGTTTTCACGGCATCTGGCGGCGGTGCGCCAAGGTTAGGTCAATTCACGCCTTTCGGCACGTTCTCCGGCGGCACGACTGTTTCGACCACCTTCTGGCGGTGGAAGATGAACAGGCCGGCGAGCACGACGATGGCCGAGCCGATCAGGATGCGCGGTCCCGGCACGTCGCCGAAGAAGGCCAGGCCGAAGATCACCGCCCATAGAAGCAGGCTGTAGTGCAGCGGCGCCAGCGTCGAGGCAGGGGCCAGTTTCAGCGCCCTGGTAATCATCAGATGCGCGCTGCAGGAGACGATGCCGAGCAGGAGCATGGCGCCGAAATCGAGTGCCGAGGGCGTCTGCCAGGCACCTATGGTCATCACGCCGCCGACCAGCAGCGTGCCGATAGTCTGCCAGGTGACCAGCGTTGTGTCGCTGGTGCCGCGCAGGCGGCGGCTGAGGATGATGGCGAAGGCGAAGGCAATGCTGCCGACCAGTGCGAACAGCGAGGACTGCGAGAACGCCGCCGAAGACGGCTTCAAGATGATCAGCACGCCGCAGAAGCCGACCAGGATGGCCGCCCAGCGGCGCCAGCCGACCTTTTCGCCGAGCAGGAAATGCGACAGCGCCGCCACATAGATCGGCCCCGCCATGTAGAAGCTCATCACATCGGCCAGCGGCAGATAGACGACGGCCGCGTAAAACAAGGCTGTGTCCACCGTGGTCGCCAGCACGCGCAGAATCTGGAGGACCGGCCGCTCCATCTGGAACAGTCTGCCGGCGCCCTGGTTGGCGATCATCGGGCCGAGCACGATGAAGGCGCCGATGGATCGGATCAGCACCACCTGGCCGACCGAGAAGCTGGCGACCAGCCATTTGCCCATCGCGTCGTTCAGCGCGAACATGAAGTCGCCGGCCAGCATCAAAAGGATGCCGGCCAGAAGCGCGTTCCTGATGGTAAAGGTGCGGACGAGCGACTGGGCCATGCGGCTCCCTAGCTGCAAGCGGCCGCTTTGACGAGGCAAATCGGTAAGACCAGCGGCGGAAATCGGCTGTTTCTACGCAGTTTTGTGCCGCCGGTTCACCTGTCCGGGACGGCCGACGATCGACAGCCGTGTCTCCTGCTTCGTGCGCTCGGCCACCACCTTGCCCCTGGCGACAACGCACAGCCGTTCGGCACGTAACCTCAAGGCTTCGATCGGATTGCCGGCATCGAGGATAACGAAGCTGGCGCGCTTGCCCACGGCAAGGCCGAGATGATCGAGGCCCATGATGGCGGCGTTGACGTTGGTGACCATGTCGAAGCAGCGTGCCATGTCGGCAGGGCTCGACATCTGAGCGACGTGAAGCCCCATGAAGGCGACGTCGAGCATGTCGGCGGTGCCGAGCGAATACCAGGGGTCGAGAACGCAATCCTGGCCCCAGCCGACGCGGATGCCGAGCGCCTGCATCTCCTTCACCCGGGTCATGCCGCGGCGTTTGGGAAACGTGTCGTGGCGGCCCTGCAGCATGATGTTGATCAGCGGATTGGGGATCGCCGAGACACCGGCCTCGGCGATCAGCGGCAGCAGCTTGGAGACGTAATAATTGTCCATCGAGTGCATCGAGGTGAGGTGCGAGCCGGCCACCTTGCCCTGCAGGCCAAGGCGCTGCGTCTCATAGGCAAGCTGCTCGATGTGGCGCGACAACGGATCGTCGGTCTCGTCGCAATGCAGGTCGACCATCAGCCCGCGATCTGCCGCGATTTCGCAAAGTTCGGTGACCGAGCGCGTGCCGTCGGCCATGGTGCGTTCGAAATGCGGGATGCCGCCGACGATGTCGACGCCCATGTCGAGCGCGCGCAGCGTGTTCTGGCGCGCCGTCGGCGAACGGTAGAAGCCATCCTGCGGGAAAGCGACCAGTTGCAGATCGATATAGGGCGCGACAATCTTCTTGACGTCGAGCAGCGCCTCGACCGCCAGCAGCCGGTCGTCGCAGACATCGACATGGGTACGGATGGCGAGCAGGCCCATCGAGACCGCCCAGTCGCAATAGGCGAGCGCCCGCTCGCGCACCGCGTCATGGGTCAAGAGCGGCTTCAGTTCGCCCCACAGCGAAATGCCTTCCAGCAGCGTGCCCGAAGCGTTGATGCGTGGAATGCCGTAGGACAGCGTGGCGTCCATATGGAAATGCGGATCGACGAAGGGCGGCGAGATCAGATTGCCACGGGCGTCGATCGCCGTGCCGGCGCTGACATGCAGTTCGGACTCGATGGCGACGATCGTCTCGCCGATGATGCCCAGGTCGGCGACGGTGCCGTCGGGCAGCGTTCCGCCGCGCACAACAAGGTCGAAATCCATCTGTCGTCATCTCCCCGCAGATCAGTCGCCGCAATCGTGGCGCAAAAGACACCGTGCCGCAGCCGATTGTCTCCGCGACAGCGAAAGGTTCCATCCGGCCACAACTCGCTCTATAAGCCGCCTTTCGCCCCGGTGGCGAATCCGAAATTCGTCAGTCAGGCATGGGATCGGCCATTTGTTTCGCTTCTTCCGTTCGACGGAAAACCAGCGCCTTATCGCAAGGCTTTTGCGGGAATCCTTTCACGCGCATAGATTTGGCTACGCTGCGGCCATTCTGTCGATGCTGGTGGTGGCGGCAACGACAGCAGCCAGCGCCTATATGCTGCGCGAAATCACCAATGAATTCGTGGTTTACAAGCGGATTGGGCAGGTCAATCTGATCGCGGCGGCGACCGGAGCGATTTTCATTCTCAAGGGCTTCGCAAACTTCATCCAGGCCTACTTCATGAGCAGGGTCGGCAATGCCATCATCGCCGACCGGCAGCGCAAGATCTATGACAGCATTCTTGCGCAAGGCATCGAATTCTATCATTCGACCTCTTCGTCCGAACTGATTTCGCGCATGACGAACAATGCCCAGGCCGCGCGCAGCGTGCTCGACCAAATCGTCACGTCCTATGTTCGCGACCTGGTGACGCTGGCTGCGCTGGTGGGGGTGATGGTCTGGCAGCAGCCGGCGCTGTCCCTGATCTGTCTGGTGATCGGGCCGATCGCCATTTACGGCGTCAATCGTATCCTGAAGCGCGTCCGAAAAATTGCCTCGCAAGAATTCCGTTCGCTCGGCCAGATCGTGCAGGTGATGCAGGAAACGGCGATCGGCGTGCGCGTCGTCAAATCCTTCGGTCTCGAAGGCGCCATGCGCAAGCGCATGTACAAGGCCGTGTCGGACGTGGAGAGCCGCGCCAACAACATCGCCACGCTGGAGGCCGCCACCAGCCCGGTGATGGAAACGCTTGCGGGGCTGGCCATCGCTGGCGCCGTTTTTGTCAGCGGCTTCCTGGTTCTGGGCGGCGGCGGTCAGATGCCGGGCAACATCATGGCGTTCATCGCGGCGCTGCTGTTGGCCTATGAGCCGGCCAAGCGCCTGGCCCGCGTACGCATCTCGCTTGAAACCGGCATTGTCGGCGTGCGCATGATGTTCCAGCTCGCCGACCGGCCGCTGACGCTGGCCGAAAAGCCGGATGCAAAGCCGCTGCGGGCCGGGCCGGGCGAGATCCATTTCGACAATGTCAGCTTCGCCTACCCCGAAAGCGCGCCGGTGTTCGAGGGACTGGACCTGACGCTTGCCGCAGGCAAGATGACGGCGCTGGTCGGACCCTCGGGCAGCGGCAAGTCGACCATCCTCAACCTGACCATGCGCATGTACGACCCGCAGGTCGGCAGGGTGATGTTCGACGGGCAGGACATTTCTTGTGCCACGCTCACCTCGGTCAGGGAAAAGATCGCCTATGTCAGCCAGGACACGTTCCTGTTTGCCGGCACGATCATGCACAACATCAGGCTCGGGCGCGAGGGCGCCACGGACGAGGAAGTAATGGCCGCCGCAAGGGCCGCCAATGCACATGACTTCATCAGCGCCCAGGCGAAAGGGTACGACACGGATGTCGGCGAGAATGGCGCGCTGCTGTCAGGCGGCCAGCGCCAGCGCATCTCGATCGCGCGCGCCATGCTGCGCAATGCCGAAATCCTGCTGCTAGACGAGGCGACCAGCGCGCTCGACGCCGAATCCGAGGCGCTTTTCCGCGACGCGCTGCAGCAGCTGACGGTCGGGCGCACCACCATCGTCATTGCCCACCGCCTGTCGACCGTGCACCAGGCCGACACGATCGTGGTGCTGGAGGCCGGCAAGGTGGTGGAAAGCGGCGCGCATCGCACGCTGCTCAACCAAGGCGGGCTGTATCAGAAGCTTTATGAATATCAGTTGATGCCGTGAGCTTTACCCTCCCCCTTGTGGGGAGGGTCGCTGCGCAGCAGCGGGGTGGGGGTCGGCGCCGCACCCCTCACTCCGGTACGTGCCGCACCGCGCCCTTGTCGGCGCTGGTGGCGAAGGCGGCGTAAGCGCGCAGCGCGGTCGTCACCTTGCGCTTGCGCTTTTCCTCGGGCTTCCAGGCCATGGCGCCCTTCGCCTCCATGGCCGCGCGGCGCGCGTCGAGTTCAGCGTCGCTGACAGCAAGCCGGATCGTGCGGTTGGGGATGTCGATCTCGATCGTATCGCCTTCCTGCACCAGTCCGATCGTGCCGCCTTCCGCTGCTTCGGGCGAGGCATGGCCGATCGACAGGCCTGATGTGCCGCCGGAGAAGCGGCCGTCGGTGACCAGCGCGCAGGCCTTGCCGAGGCCTTTCGACTTTAGATAGCTCGTGGGGTAGAGCATTTCCTGCATGCCGGGACCGCCGCGCGGTCCTTCATAGCGGATGACGACGACATCGCCGGCCTTGATTTCGTTGGACAGGATCGCCTTCACGGAAGCGTCCTGGCTTTCGAACACGCGGGCCGGGCCGGTGAACTTCAGGATCGACTCGTCAACGCCGGCCGTCTTCACGATGCAGCCGTCGAGCGCCAGATTGCCTTTCAGCACGGCAAGGCCGCCGTCTTTCGAGAACGGCGTCTCGGCTGAGCGGATGACGCCCTTCTCGCGGTCGAGGTCGAGCTCGTCCCAGCGGCGGTCCTGGCTGAAGGCGACCTGTGTCGGCACGCCACCCGGAGCGGCGAGAAAGAAGTCGCGGACGCTCTGGCTCGAGGTGCGGGAGATGTCCCAATGGTCAAGCGCTTCGCCCAGGCTTGCCGTATGCACCGTGGGCAGGTTGCGGTTGAGCAGCCCGGCATTGTCGAGCTGGCCGAGGATCGCCATGATGCCGCCGGCGCGGTGGACGTCTTCCATATGCACGTCGGACTTGGCCGGTGCGACCTTGCACAGCACCGGAACGCGGCGTGACAGCCGGTCGATGTCTTCCATGGTGAAATCGACCTCGCCCTCATGGGCGGCGGCCAGGATATGCAGCACGGTGTTGGTCGAGCCGCCCATGGCGATATCGAGCGTCATGGCGTTCTCGAAGGCGCCTTTGGAGGCGATGCTGCGCGGCAGTGCCGACTCATCATCCTGCTCGTAGCAGCGCTGGGCGAGATCGACGATGAGATGGCCGGCCTCGACGAACAGCCGCTTGCGGTCGGCGTGGGTTGCGAGGGTCGAGCCATTGCCGGGTAGCGACAGGCCGAGCGCCTCGGTCAGGCAATTCATCGAATTGGCGGTGAACATGCCGGAGCACGAGCCGCAGGTCGGGCAGGCCGAGCGTTCGATGACCTTGACGTCCTCGTCGGAGATCTTGTCGTCGGCGGCGGCAACCATGGCGTCGACCAGGTCGAGCGCTTGTGTCTTGCCGGCGAGCACCACCTTGCCGGCTTCCATCGGCCCCCCGGAGACGAAGACGCTTGGGATATTGAGGCGCAAGGAGGCCATCAGCATGCCGGGCGTGATCTTGTCGCAATTGGAGATGCAGACCATGGCATCGGCGCAATGCGCGTTGACCATATATTCGACCGAGTCCGCGATCAGCTCGCGCGACGGCAGCGAATAGAGCATGCCGTCATGGCCCATGGCGATGCCGTCATCGACGGCGATGGTGTTGAATTCCTTGGCGACACCGCCGGCCTTCTCGATCTCGCGCGCCACCAGCTGGCCAAGGTCCTTGAGATGGACATGACCCGGCACGAACTGGGTGAAGGAATTGACCACCGCGATTATCGGCTTGCCGAAATCCGAGTCCTTCATGCCGGTGGCGCGCCACAGGCCGCGGGCGCCGGCCATGTTGCGGCCGTGGGTGGTAGTGCGGGAGCGATAGGCCGGCATGAATGTTCCTTGGCTGGTTGGCTGCGCTCAACGCGGAGCGTGGCGGCGCTTAATTTGGACCGCGGGGTTTATAGACCGGCAAGTATGGTCTGGCCACATTTTTGCAATGCGCCAGAGTCTCGCTGAAATCAGGGTTTCGAAAAAGATTGCCGGCCAGTGTCGGATCGCTAGCCCGGCATCCGTCCTTGGGACGACGGCAAGGGAATGGCACCATTTCTATAAGTCAGCCGCTTCACCTGTAACCGCAACCAAACACCCGAGGAGCATGACATGCAAAAGATCACCACCTGCCTGTGGTTCGATGGCCAGGCCGAAGAGGCGATGAATTTCTACGTTTCCATCTTCAAGAACTCGAAGGTACTGAGCGTGCTGCGTTGGCCCGAAGGCCATACCGATGCCGGCAAGGCGCTGGTAACCACGTTCGAACTCGACGGCGTGCAGTTCCAGGCGCTGAACGGCGGACCGCAATTCAAGTTCAACGAGGCGATGTCACAGTCGATCGACTGCAAGACGCAGGAAGAGGTCGACTATTTCTGGGACAAGCTCATCGAAGGCGGCGGCGAACCGTCGCAATGCAGCTGGCTGAAGGACAAGTTCGGCGTCTCCTGGCAAGTCGTGCCGGAGCAACTGCCGCGCCTGCTTCTGGATCCGGACCGGGCCAAGGCCGGGCGGGTGATGTCGGCGATGATGCAGATGAGCAAGATCGATATTGCCAAGATCGAGGAAGCTGCGAAGGGGTGAGAAGCGGCCGCGTAGCGGACGAAAAGCCAATTGCTTTGCTTTTCGAGCTTCGAACGCCCTGAGCCACGCGAACGGCCGGCGCGCGTTGGAGCCAATTGACCCTTCAAGGTCGGCGCTGCCCCTCATCCGCCCTCGGGCACCTTCTCCGCGTAAGCGGGCAGAAGGAAAAGGGGCGCCTTACGCCGCCTTGTCGCGGACCTGGTAGTCCTTGATGGTGGCGAAGCGGATCGCCCTCCAGCGTTCGGCTTCGTAGTTCAGCGAGAAGGCGTTCTGGGCCAGAAACACCGGGTCGTTGTCGAGATCGCGGGCGATGTCGCCGCGATGCGCCTCAATGAAGCGAAGCGTTTCGGCCTTGTCGTCGGCAGAGATCCAGCGGCAGACCGAGAAGCGCGACATTTCGAATTCGACCGGCAGCGTGTATTCGAAATTCAGCCTTTCCTTCAAGACGTCGAGCTGCAGCGCGCCGACAACGCCGACGATGGCCGGCGAGCCGTCTTCCGGCGAAAACAGCTGCACGACGCCTTCCTCGGCCATCTGGTGCAGCGCTTCCTTGAGTTTTTTCGCCTTCATCGCGTCGCCGAGGCGCACACGGCGCAGGATTTCCGGCGCGAAGTTGGGTACGCCGCGGAACAGTATGTCCTCGCCTTCGGTCAGCGTATCGCCGATACGCAGCGTGCCGTGGTTGGGAATGCCGACGACATCGCCGGCAAACGCTTCGTCGGCGGTGACGCGGGTGCGGGCAAAGAAGAACTGCGGCGCCGACAGGCTCATCGGCTTGCCGGTGCGCACCAGCTTGGCCTTCATGCCGCGCTCGAGCTTGCCCGAACAGACGCGCACGAAGGCGATGCGGTCGCGATGGTTGGGGTCCATATTGGCCTGGATCTTGAACACGAAGGACGTCATCTTCTCCTCCGTCGCCTCGACCTTGCGGGTGTCTGCGTCCTGCGCACGCGGCGGCGGGCCGAAGGCGCCGAGCGCCTCGATCAGGTCGCGCACGCCGTAATTGCGCAGCGCCGAGCCGAAATAGACCGGTGTCAGATGGCCTTCGCGGAAGGCGTCGATGTCGAGCGGGCGGCAAGCTTCGCGCGCGAGCTCCAGCTCCTCGATGAAGGCCTCGCGCTCGTTTTCCGGCAGCAGGCCGGCGACGCGGTTGGAGTCGGGGCCGTTGACCGGCGTGCGGTCTTTCTCGGCATCGCCCCTGCGCACAGCGTTGAGCGCCAGGTGGTAGGTGCCGGCAAAAGTCTTGCCGCGGCCGATCGGCCAGGTGATGGGGGCAGTGTCCAGCGCCAACTTCTGCTCGATCTCGTCGAGAATTTCGAACGGGTCGCGGCTTTCGCGGTCCATCTTGTTGATGAAGGTGATGATCGGGATGTCGCGCAGCCGGCAGACTTCGAACAGTTTCAGCGTGCGCGGCTCGATACCCTTGGCGGCGTCGATGACCATGACGGCGCTATCGACCGCCGACAGGGTGCGGTAGGTGTCGTCGGCAAAATCCTCGTGGCCGGGCGTATCGAGCAGGTTGAAGACATTGTCCTCATATTCGAAGGTCATCACCGAGGTGACGACCGAAATGCCGCGCTCGCGCTCGATCTTCATCCAGTCGGACCGGGTCTGGATGCGATCCTTCTTGGCCTTGACCTCGCCGGCAAGCTGGATGGCGCCGCCGAACAGCAGCAGCTTTTCGGTGAGCGTCGTCTTTCCGGCGTCGGGGTGGGCGATGATCGCGAAAGTGCGGCGGCGCGATACCGCCTGTTCGATGTCTTCAGCCAATTTCTGGAATCCTGTCTGTGGCGCGGGCTTCTAGCAGCGCATTGCTGGCCTGTCGACAGTTTCGGGCCGGCAGGCCGACCACACTTGAGCTTGAATCGTTACGGTGGCATCAGAGGAGCCCATTCTGAGAGGTCCGGTATGAGCAGCGCTAAAGAAGTCATCGTCATTGGCGCCGGCATTATCGGGGCGTCCATAGCCTGGCACCTGACCAAGGCCGGGGCGCGGGTGACTGTGATTTCCGATAGTGGTGCCGGCGGCGTCGCCACGCCAAACTCCTTTGCCTGGATCAACGCCAGCTGGGGCAATCCCGAAATCTATTTCCGGCTGCGCATCCGTGCGATGGCCGAATGGAAGCGGCTGGCAAACGAGCTGCCCGGCCTGCCGCTCGCCTGGTGCGGCGGGCTGTGCTGGGATCTGCCGGCCGACAGGCTCGAAGCCTACGCGGCTGAGCACGCTTGCTGGGGTTACGGCATCGAACGCGTCGACGCCGGGCGGGCAGCGCAAATCGAGCCCAATCTCGTCGAGCCGCCGGAATTCGCTGTCTATGTCGCGGAGGAAGGCGTGGCCGAACCGGTCGCAGCGGCCAAGGCGCTGCTGGCCCACGCAGAACGGCAAGGTGCGCGCGTTCTCTCCAGTTCTGTAACCGCACTTGTCCAGACCGATGGCAGGATTGCCGGTGTCGATACATCGCATGGGCTGATGCCAGCCGAAGAGGTGGTGATCGCAGCCGGTGTCGGGGCGCCCGATATTGCCGCTACCGCCGGCATCAAGCTGCCAATCGAGACGCCGCCCGGTCTGATCGTCCACTCGCAGCCCTACAAGAAGCTCCTCAACGGGCTGGTGCATGCCGAAAAGCTGCATATGCGCCAGACGGCGGAGGGCCGCATCATCGCCGGCTCGGATTTCGCGGGGAGCGATCCCGGTGAGAATCCCGACGCCACGGCGCGCGAGCTGTTTGCAGCAATGAAGGCGGCTTTGCGCGGCGCCGACGAATTGGAATTCGATTTCCACACGGTTGGCTACCGGCCGACGCCGATCGACGGCTTTCCGATCATCGGCCGCGCCGAGGGCACGGAAGGTCTCTATGTCGCCGTCATGCATTCCGGCATAACGCTGGCGCCCGCGGTCGGGCTGTTCGCCACGCGCGAAATTCTCGACGGCGAGCGTGATCCGCTGCTGACGCCTTATGGGTTGGGTCGGTTTGCTCAGTAGCCCGGCGGACGCTTGAAGCCGCCGGTCAGCGCTTCGATCGCCTTGGCGATGCCGAGCAGCCGCGATTCCGACCAGCGCTTGCCGACCAGTTGCAGGCCGATAGGCAGGCCGTCGCGGTCTTGCCCGCAGGGCAGCGAGAGTGCCGGATGGCCGGAATAATTGAAGACCGCGCCATAGGCCGGTAGCATCCAATAGCTTTGCTCCTTGCCGTCGACTTCGATCGGCGTGCCGGGCTCACAATGCGCGAAGGCCGTGGTCATGGCGACCGGGCACAGCAAGGCATCGCAGGTTTCGAAGAACCTGTCCCAGGCCAGGATCGAGCGGTCGCGGCGAGCGAGCGCCTCGAACCAATTGGTGATCGGCGTTGGCTGCTCCGGCGGTTCGGGCTGCGCTGCCTCCAGCATCATGCCGATCAGATCGCCGCCCTGCTCCAGATCGTCATGCAGATCGATCTCAGGCAAGTTCGCTTCTTCCACAATCACCCCTGCTGATTGCAACCGCTTGGCCAGGCTTTCGACCGCGGCAGCGATTTTACCAGCCACCGGAAAGCCGGGGAAGGACGGCGCGACGGCGATGCGCAATGTCTTGAGGTCGAGCCTGGGCATGGCCTCTACGGGCACCGGCGCGAGGTCGGTGTCTGCTCCGTCCGGGCCGGCGATGATTTTGTAGATCAGCGCAAGATCCTCCACGCTGCGCGCCAGCGGGCCGAGGCAGGACATCAGCCGCACGCTACGCGCCGCGCCGTTCGGATCGGGGAAGGCGCCGGCCAGGGACACGCGGTGCTCGGTCGGTTTCAACCCGTAGACGCCGCAAAAAGCCGACGGCAGGCGGATCGAATCCTGCATGTCGGTGCCGACATCGAACGGCGTCATGCCGGTCGCCACCGCTGCCGCTGCGCCACCGCTGGACCCGCCTGACGTGCGCGATCGGTTCCACGGATTGCTGGTGCGACCGAACAGCGGATTGTCCGATTGCCAGTCGCCCAGCATCGTCGCGACATTGGTCTTTCCAATCAGGATGCCGCCTGCGGCTTTCAATCGGGCGACGACCGGGCTGTCTGCCTTTGCCACATAGTCGGCGAATGGTGCGAAACCAACCGTGGTCTTCATATCAGCGGTTTGGTGCATGTCCTTCAACGTGAAAGGCACGCCATGCAGCGGTCCGAGCGCATCGCCGCGCGCCTGCACCGCGTCGGCTTGTTTCGCGCGCTCGCGGGCGCCTTCGAGGTCGAGATTGACGACCGCGTTGACCGCCTCGCTGTGTCGGTCGATTTGGGTCAGATGGGCGTCCAGAGCTTCGACGGCGGAGATCTTTCGCGCCGCGATTGCGGCGGCGAGATCGATGGTCGAGGAAAAGGCGAGGTCCATGATTGCTCCGGCTGCTGCCAAACGTATCGCGGTTTAAAACCAAGTTCAGCATTCGGAGATCATCGGCGCTTGATCAAAATTGCGCTTGCCGGTCGGTAGAGGTTGGCGCTCTACGGCGCCCCCCTCTGTCCTGCCGGACATCTCCCCCACTTTGGGGGAAGATTGGCAGCTTTGGCTTCGGCGCCCCTTTTCCTGCGTTGAAAATTGGCGAAGGCCGCCGTGACCTCCAATCTCCCCCCTCGTGGGGGAGATGTCCGGCAGGACAGAGGGGGGCGCGAAGGAATGCGGCTTAGACTAGGGCCTAGACGACCAGTGCCAGCCTTGCCACAGCCGGCACGAACGGCCGAATGCTCATCCCATCGCCAGTGATCGTGGCAAAACTCGCCGGCGGGATCGCCTGCCAGTCGCCGCCTTCGCGGTCGAAGGGTTCGGACACGATGCAACGACCGCCGTTGCGGAGCGACGTGTACAGGGTCGGTGCGTGGGCATCGCTTGCGTAGCGCACGGCATAGAGCGCGCGCCCATCCGAAAGGGCCGCAGTGAGTTTCAAGGCCGGTTCGAGACCGGCGTGGCGTGACGCCTCCAGAACCCGAGCGGTGGCGCGCGATACTGCCCCTTGCGGGTCGCCAGCAAGACCCTCGTCGATCATCAGCAGGAAAAACAATTCGGAATCGGTGGTGCCCTCGCGCTGGTCGAAGACGGCGTCAGAGAGCGAGTTCTCCAGCGCGCGGCGGATCTTTTCGAAGCCGCCGATCTGGCCGTTGTGCATGAACGACCAGCTGCCGGAGATGAAGGGATGGCAGTTCATGCGGCTGGTGGCGCCGCCGGTCGACGCTCTGACATGGGCGAGGAACAGGCCGGATTTGATCTGCCGGCACAGGCTTTTCAGATTGGGATCCGACCAGGCCGGCAGGATGTCGCGGTAGAGGCCGGGCTCGGGCCGGTCGCCATACCAGGCAAGGCCGAAACCGTCGCCATTGGTCGGCGACTTGGCTTCCTGGGCGCAATGGCTCTGGGCAATCAGCGAGTGGCAAGGCGCGGTGACGACGTCTTCGAGGAAGACCGCTTCACCCAGATAGGCCGCCCATCGGCACATCGCTTCTAACCAATCCTAGGCGCGATCCAAGAGAGCCTGGGGCTCCTTGACCGCGTGCGAGCCTCTGTTGTGCGTCCGTTCATAGAGTTCGCGAACGATTCGGCTTGCCGTAGTTTCGAAGAGAAACGGCAAGAAAGCGTGAACGAGTGCCGCACCAGCGGCCATCAGGAGGCGCGAGCAGAACCAGGCGGCAAAGGCCATATGGCTGAAATAGGTCTCGCCCACCTTGGCCGGGTGAGAGGTGAACAGCTTCGAAAACAGCGTCGTCATGGTGATCCCTCCTGCCGGGATAAGCCCCGATGTGGGTATCCTGCCACGGGGTAAAGGTTCATCGGTCTCAATTTGTCCTTGTCTAACGCCGTGGTTCGGGACATTCATCCCAACATGGCGCTTGAATTTGATGAAATCGACCGAAGATTGCTGGCCGAGCTGCAACGCGACGGCACACTGTCGATCGATCAGCTCTCCGAAAAAGTGTCGCTGTCGCGCAACGCCTGCTGGCGCCGGGTCAAGCGGCTGGAAGAGGACGGCGTCATCACCGGGCGGGTGGCGCTGGTCGATGCCGACAAGCTCGGGCTCGGGCTTTCGGTGTTCATCCTGATCCGCACGTCCAATCATGACCCGGACTGGCTGCAGAAGTTTCGGGCGGCGGTGACCGGTTTTCCCGAGATCACCGGAGTCTATCGCATGTCCGGCGATCTCGACTACGTGCTGCGCGCCCGCGTCGCTGACATGAAGGCCTATGACCGGCTCTATCAGCGGCTGATCGCCAAGGTGGCGCTGTCGGACGTTTCGGCCTCCTTCGTCATGGAGGAGATCAAGGAGACGACGGTCGTTCCGGTGGAATTGCGCTAGGTCACACTGACGCCCGAAAGAAAGCCGTTGATAGGCCTGCGGACGAGTTGACCGAATCGCCGTTCGCGCCGATAGGATCGATTTTATGCGCGCAGCCCTCCAAAATTCCTCCGTCATCGGTCCAACCGTCGGCTTCGTCAGGTTGCCGCATGGCGATGGACTTCCCCTTCCCGCTTACGAAAGCACCGGCGCCGCCGGCATGGATCTGCGCGCCGCGGTGCCGGAAGACCGGCCGCTGCTGATCCTGCCTGGCAAGCGCGCCTTGGTGCCGACCGGTCTGATCCTGGAAATTCCCGAAGGAATGGAAGGCCAGGTGCGGCCGCGCTCCGGCCTTGCCTTCAAGCATGGGCTGACCGTCCTCAATTCACCAGGCACGGTCGACAGCGACTATCGCGGCGAGGTTAAGGTGCTGCTGGTCAACCTCGGCGACGAGGATTTCGCGGTGACGCGCGGCATGCGCATTGCCCAGATCGTCTTTGCCGCGGTGACGCAGGTGACGGTTGAGGAGCGCTCGCTGGCCGGCGCCACGACGCGCGGCGCGGGCGGGTTCGGATCGACCGGCACCGCCTGAATGAGCATACCGAAACTGGTCATCTTCGACTGCGACGGAATCCTGGTCGACACCGAGAACCTTGCCAACCGGCGGCTTGCCGAGTGGTTTGTTGCCGCCGGTTATCCCACCACATTCGAATATTGCCGCAAATATTTTTCCGGCCGCAGCATGGCTTCGGTGCAGAAGGAAATCGAAGAGACGACCACGGTGCGGCTCGGCGCCGATTTCGTCGATCGCTGGAATGCCGGCCTGCCCGATCTGTTTGCGCATGGCGTCGAGGCGATCCCCTATGTGCGCGACTTCATCGAGGCGGTTNAATGCCGGCCTGCCCGATCTGTTTGCGCATGGCGTCGAGGCGATCCCCTATGTGCGCGACTTCATCGAGGCGGTTCGCGCGGCCGGCATTCCCTATTGCGTCGCCACTTCTGCGCGTATCTCGAAGATGCACATCACGCTCGGCCAGACCGGGCTGCTGCCGCTGTTCGAGCATGCCATGTTCTCTTCGACCATGGTCAGCCGCGGCAAGCCGTTCCCGGACCTGTTCCTGCATGCGGCAAAGACCATGGGTTTTGCGCCGGCCGACTGCATCGTCATCGAGGACAGCGTTGCCGGCACGCAGGCCGGCATTGCCGCCGGCATGCGTGTCTATGCCTATCATGGCGATCCCTATTCCGACCGCGATGGCCTGGCCAGCGCCGGCGGCGTCCTGTTCGACGACATGCGCGAACTTGCCGGGCTGGTGCCGATCCACTGAAGCTGTGTTAGGTTCCGCGCGGCCAGCCTGAGGCGCCCATGCCAACGAACCTGCTTCGCTCCATCCTAAAGCGTTTCACCGTTTCATGGAAACGGCGAACCGCTCTATCTTTTTGTTTTGTTGCAATTTCCGGCCGGAAAACCGCACACACTTTTCCTGAAATTGCTCTAGCGCTTGTGCTGCTGCCGTGGCTTTGGACCGCAGCCGGCGCGCAAGCCGTCAGCTTCCCGGAATTCGGCAGCGCCATCCCCGGCCACATGGATGTGACCTATCTGGACCTCGCAAGGATGGTCATTCCCGGCCTCGCAGGTGACAGCAACGGTTTCTACCGGGGTGGATTGCCGATCGAGATGCGCCACATCGAGGGACCGGATGGCGGCGGTTCGCCGCCTGAGACATCGGGCCTCTCCAACGCCGGCGTGCTCGCCATCAAGGCCGGGGGCAAGGACCGGCTGGCGATGCTCTACGACCTCGGCGACTCTCCCGACAGCGCCGAAGGCTATGCCGTGCTGGCGCTCTACGACATCACAGACAAGCCGAAGCTGCTCGACGCCGTCAATGTCGCGCTCGACCGCGGCACCTATTTCCGTGAACCGGGCAAGCTTTCCGTTGGGCCGAACGACGACATCGTGATCACCATGAGCGCGCATTTCAATTCAAGCCAAAACTACGCGATCACGCCGCTGATCATGGTGCGCGACGACAAATTCCAACTGATCGACATGATCTTCACCTTCGATGAGAACCTGTGCGCCTACAGCCGCAAGCAGGACGTTGCTTTCCAGACGATCGCTGACGGGCAGCCTTATGCCGCGGTCAAAGTGATAGTGACCGACGCCACGGTGCTCAACGGCGAGAGCTGCGACGACCAGCCGCCCAAGCCAGAAGCCCATGCAATTTCCGTCACCTATCATTGGGACAAGAAGACGTTGCACTATGTCAAGGATTCCGATGCGCTGGACAGACTGGCAGGAGAGAACGCCAAACGCTTCTGAGCCAACCGCATTCGTTTGCCCGGTGCATTTCTGCACGATAGAATCCGCCGGCATTTCCGCATCTGAAGGGAGCACTCATGGACAAGGGCAAGATCTTTCGCGACCTGCACGCCTCGACCTTCGTCATGCCCAACCCCTGGGATGTCGGCACGACCAAGCTCCTGGCCTCCTTCGGCTTCAAGGCGCTGGCGACGACCAGCGCCGGTTTTGCCTTCTCGCGCGGCCTGCCCGATGGCGCAGTGACCTTCGAGGCGATGATCCACCATTGCCGCGAGCTGACGGCGGCAACCAGCCTGCCGGTGTCGGCCGATCTCGAAAAAGGCAAGGGCGACAGCGCGACGAGTGCCGCCGAGACGGTTTTTGCGGCCGAAGCGGCAGGTCTCGCCGGCTGCTCGATCGAGGACCATACCGGCGATCCCGACAAGCCCATCTATGAGTTTTCACACGCCGTCGAGCGCGTTGCAGCTGCTGCTGAAGCCGCACGGGCGCTCAAGCATGATTTCGTCTTCACCGCACGGGCCGAGAATTTCCTTTGGGGCAAACCGGATCTCGACGACACGATCAAGCGGCTGCAGGCCTTCGAAAAGGCCGGCGCCGATGTGCTCTATGCGCCCGGCCTCAAAGATGTCGAGACCATCCGGGACGTCTGCTCGGCGGTGAGCAGGCCGGTCAACGTCATGGCACTGTCGGCCTTCACCATCGCCGACCTTGCCATGGCCGGGGTCAAGCGCATCTCGCTCGGTCCGTGGCTGACCAATTTCGCCTTCGGCATGCTGGAAACCGCAGCGCGCGAGATCCAGCAGGACGGCACGTTCGGCTTCACCCGGGCCGCCATGCCGTTCGGCAAATTGCAGGCGCTGTTTTCCAAATCCTCAGGGTAGGGGTCCCGGCGCATGACGCTCACCGTCGTCGACATGCACACCGGCGGCGAGCCGCTCAGGATCGTCACCGACGGCTATCCAGACATTCCCAAAGGCACGATCCTGGAAAAGCGCGCCTATGTGCGCGACCACCTCGACCATTTGCGCAAGCTGCTGATCTTCGAGCCGCGCGGCCACTACGACATGTATGGCGCGCTGCTGGTGGAGCCCGACCTGCCCGGCGCCGAGCTGGCCGTGCTGTTCATGCACAACGAGGGCTATTCGACGATGTGCGGCCACGCCATCATTGCGCTTGGCCGCTACGCCGTCGACGAAGGGCTGGTGGTCAAGCAGGAGCCAATCACCACCGTCAATATCGAGGCGCCGTGCGGCATGGTCGTCGCTTCGGTGGAGGTCAAGGACGGCAAAGCGGGATCCGTGTCGTTCGAAAGCGTGCCGGCCTTTCTGTTTGCCCATGACCAACAAATCGAATTGGGGGGATACGGCAAGATTGCGTTCGACATCGCCTATGGCGGCGCCTTCTACGCGCTGGCCGGCTGCCATCAATTCGGCCTGGAGTTCGGCCGCAGCCGGGTGCGCGATTTCGTCGACGCGGCAACCGCGCTGACCGAGCGGCTGAAGGCGGCGTTCCCTCTATCGCATCCCGACCATGCCGATCTCGCTTTCCTCTACGGCACCATCCTCACCGATGGACACGATGCATTCTCCAGCGAGGCAACGAAAAACATCTGCGTCTTTGCCGATGCCGAGGTCGACCGCTCGCCGACCGGCTCCGGCGTCACCGCGCGGCTGGCGGCAATGCATGCCAAGGGTGAGATCAACCCTGGTCAGGAGCGGTCCTTCGAAAGCATCGCCGGCTCGCGCTTTTCCGGAGCGGTGGCGCGCACGACCATGGCCGGCCCGCATGATGCGATCATCGCCCGCGTCGGCGGCCGCGCCTACTATTCGGGCCGGACGGAATTCACCGTCGAGCCGGATGACGAATTGGGACGCGGTTTTCTTCTGCGTTGATAGGCCTATCGCCCGGCGCTCTCCCGCGCGCCGACCGCCTTGTGCAGATGCACCATCATGGCGGCGGCAAAGAGCGGCGTCAGCAGGTTGAGCAGGGGCACGGCGAGGAAGGCAGCGATGAGCAGCCCGGCCAGAAAGACGGTGCCGGCATATTTCCGGCGCAACGCCCTCGCCTCATCTTCCGGGCGGAAGCGCATGGCGGCGAATTCGAAGAATTCACGTCCGAGCAGATAGCCGTTGACGATGAAGAAGGCGGCGATGTTGACGCCTGGAACCAACAGAAGGAGCAAGGCGACGATGTTGCCCAGGATGACGACGCCGAAGAATTTCACCGACAACACGAGCGAGCGCAGCGCCGGCATGGCGCGTCCGACGGGATCGGCCGGATAGTCGGTGCGCTCGACCACTTCGGCGATGTCGTCGAGAAACAGGCCCGCCACGATTGCCGTCACCGGCGCGATCAGCAGCGCCATCCCGAAGGCAAGCGCGATGGCAGCGATGATGCCGCTCAGCCATCCGGCCCAGGACGGCAGGCCGGGCAGCAAGGAGTGAACCCATGGCAGGGCCAGCCAATCGACAAGCCCGGTCAACACGAACCACAAGGCGACCAGCGCCAGGACGGTCAAGCCCAGCGTCTTCAGGAAAACCGCGCGGAATTCGGGAGAAAACAGCCGGCTGAAGGCGGCGCGGGCAGCGTTGGAGATCACGGCGTTTCCACCCCCAGGAACAAACGGATATCTCCGACATAGGCGGAGACCCTGTCAGCCGCAAGCCTGCTGGAGCGGGCGCAATTCCGGACGGGAACTAGAGCATGATCCCAAAAAGTGGGTACCGGTTTTTGGAAAAGATCATGCTCCAACAAAGGGCTAGATCATGATGAGATTTCAACCAAATCTCATCATGATCTAGCGCGCCAGCGCCCGGGAGCGGGCGGGGATGGTCATTGCCGCAACGCCGGCGACGACGCAGCCCATGCCCCAGAAAGCTGTCGGCCCAACGCTTTCACCGAGGAACAGGACGCCGATGCCGACGCCGATCGGCACGCGCAGATAGGCCTGCGACGTCGTGCCGACCGAACCAAGCGTGTGGATGAGGCGGAAAAAGATGCAGAAGGCCAGCGCCGTGGAGAACACCGACAATGCCAACAAGGCCAGTATCGACGCCATTGAAGGCGACAGCGTCCACGGGCGGTCGAAGGCCAGGCTCAAGGGGACGAGGATGACCGCGCCGCACAGCATCGAGCCGGCGGCCGGCAGCATCGGGTCGAGTCCCCTAAAGCTGCGGCCGAAAATGGCGGCGCCGGCATAGCAGACCGTGGCGGCAATGACGGCAAGCTGCGCCCACAATTGATGGCCGAGCCCGCCAAGCGCCTGGGTGCCGACGATCAGGCAAATGCCGGCAATGCCGGCACCGACACCGAACAGCTTGCGTGCGGTCACGGATTCATGGCGGGTGATAAGCGCGGTCAGCAGGAAGGTGAAGATCGGCGAGGTCGCGTTGAGAATGGTGGCCAGACCGGCGTCGATGGAGCGCTCGGCGGCGGCGATCAGCGTGAACGGCACGACGCTGTTGAGGCAGGCCTGGACCATGAACCGCCACAAGGTCGCGCTGTCCTTGGGCATGGCGAGGCCGCGCCAGCGGATCAGCGCGAGCAGGATGGCGCCGGCAATCAAGGTGCGGGCAGCGATGAAGGATATCGGCGGGATCGTCTCGACACCGATCTTGATGAAGGTATAGGACGCGCCCCACAGGGCGGCCAGCACGCCAAGCAGCGCCAGTTCGGTGGTCATGTCGGTCTTTGCTTGCATGCGGGTGCTTCCAGCGCTTGATTTGAGGCCAAGCTTGTAGGCGACCCGGCGGTCAGATGCTTCGGCCACGGTCGAACTGTGATGGAGCCTCGTCCCAGGCGCGCGCGCCGGCTTGGGCCGGCAAAGGATGGAAATCGGTTGCCATTTTTCGGGGTGATGCTGTAGACCCGCCCGGGCGCGGCAGAAAGCCGGCAGGTTCCGAGGCGGAGACATTGATGCCGGATTTTGACGTGCTTTGCATCGGCAATGCCATTGTCGACATCATCGCCCAGTGCGACGACGCTTTTCTCGAGACCAACGGCATCATCAAGGGTGCGATGAACCTCATCGACACCAAGCGCGCCGAGCTGCTCTACAGCCGCATGGGGCCGGCGATCGAGGCCTCGGGCGGCAGCGCCGGCAACACGGCGGCGGGCGTCGCCAGCTTCGGCGGCCGCGCCGCATTCTTCGGCAAGGTATCGAACGACCCGCTCGGCGAGATCTACGCCCATGACATCCATGCCCAGGGCGTTGCCTTCGACACTAGGCCGCTTGAGGGACAGCCGCCGACGGCGCGCTCGATGATATTCGTCACCCCCGATGGCGAGCGTTCGATGAACACCTATCTCGGCGCCTGCGTCGAACTCGGCCCGGAAGACGTCGAGGCCGACAAGGCATCCGGCGCCAAGGTTACCTATTTCGAGGGCTATCTGTGGGATCCGCCGCGCGCCAAGGAGGCGATCCGGCAGACGGCGAAGCTCGCACACGAGGCCGGGCGCGAAGTGTCGATGACGTTGTCGGATTCGTTCTGCGTCGACCGCTACCGGGACGAGTTCCTCGAGCTGATGCGCTCGGGCACTGTCGACATCGTCTTTGCCAACAGCCACGAGATCAAGTCGCTCTACCAGACAAAATCCTTCGACGAGGCGCTNTGTCGACATCGTCTTTGCCAACAGCCACGAGATCAAGTCGCTCTACCAGACAAAATCCTTCGACGAGGCGCTGGCGGCTATCCGCAAAGACTGCAAGATTGCCGCCGTCACCCGCTCCGAAAAAGGCTCAGTGATCGTGCGCGGCGACGAGACCGTCACCATTCAGGCGACGACGATCCGCGAACTGGTCGACACCACCGGCGCCGGCGACCTCTACGCCGCCGGCTTCCTCTACGGCTACACGACCGGACGCAGCCTGCAGGATTGCGGTGATCTCGGCTCGCTGGCAGCCGGGCTGGTGATCCAGCAGCTCGGGCCGCGGCCGCGGCAGAACCTGCGCAGCGCGGCCCAACTGGCGGGGTTGCTGTAGGGCCGTCTTTCGGCGCGCAGCGCCGAGCCAGATGAGGGGTCCCCGCCGGTTCAGGCTGTCCGGCGCTCCGCTCAGGCGGTGCGGCGAAGGTCGTCGGACGTAGGCCCGGGTTCCAAAGCCCCGGCGGTGACCAGCCGGTTCCGGCCGCTCTTTTTGCCGATGTACATCAGTCGGTCGGCGAGCGTTATCAGCGCCTCCGAATCGGACGCTTCCGCCGGGTAGATGGCGACGCCAACGGTGCAACCAACATGGATGGCACCATTCGGCGTCGGCACCTTGATCCGCAGCTTTTCCAGGATACGTTCGGCGACGCCCACGGCCTTCTGTCGGGCCCGGCTAGCCTCTCCTGAAAACAGGAATGCGAACTCGTCTCCACCGAGCCGCGCCACGAAATCAGCGCTGCGCAGGACGGTGCGAAGCTGACCCGCCACCTCATGCAGCAGCGCGTCGCCGGCCTCGTGGCCGAGCGTGTCGTTGACCTTCTTGAACCTATCGAGGTCGATGAACAGCAGGCCGGCCGCCTGGCCGGTGCTGTCGCAGCGGTCGATCACCGACCTCAGCTCGTTGTGAAAGGCGCGCCGGTTGGGCAGGCCGGTCAATGCATCGTGGTTGGCCGAGTGGTCGCTGTGCTGCTTGGCCAGCTCGATCTCGCGCTTTTGTACGGAGAGTTCCTCATTGGCGGCCTTGAGTTCGAGCAGCAGCTCGGCGTTGAGATCCTCGACGACCTTGCGGTCGCTGATGTCGACGACGAAACCTTCCAGGAATTCCAGTTCGCCGGCCTCGTCCCAGACGCCGCCGCCGATCTCGCGGACCCAGAGCGGCTCGCCGACCTGCGGCACGATGCGGTAGTCGACGTTCCAGTTGCAGCGCGCCTCGAGCGCGGTATCGACGGCGGCATAGACGGCAGCGAGATCATCCGGGTGGATGGCCGAGACATAGTCGCGCACGGCATTTTGAATGAAGTCGCTCGGCCGATAACCGCTGACGGTGAAAATGCCGTCGCTGATGTAGAGCATGGTGTAGGACGCATCGTTGCGGCAACGGTAGAGATAACCGTCCATGCGGCCGGTGATGCTGAGCAGCGCATCCAGGCGCTCGTCGTGATAGACCCCCTGGCCGACCACAGATGCCGTGTCATGCTTCATGGCCGCACCCCCGTTTTGGCGGTCTGAGCGCGCCGCCAATGCCATAAGGCCATAGGGGGCGAGAACGTTCCCTATAGCAGCCGAATATTATCAATCTCTTATGGGTTGGCTATTTTGCCGCCAATCAGGCTCCCGCGCTATAGGCCGCGATCGCAGCCATGTTGACGATGTCCGAATCCTTGGCGTTGAGCGAGACGATCTGGACCGGTTTGTTCAAGCCGACCAGCAGCGGGCCGATGACGGTGGAGCCGCCGAGTTCCTGCAGCATCTTGGTCGAGATCGAGGCCGAGTGGAACGCCGGCATGATCAGCACATTGGCCGGGCCGGTCAGGCGAATGAATGGATACTGCGCCATGGCGCGGGCATTGAGCGCAACGTCGGCGGCCATCTCGCCATCATACTCGAAATCGACGCGGCGCTTGTCGAGGATGCGTACCGCTTCCTGGACGCGTTCCGAGCGCTCGCCCTGCGGGTGGCCGAAGGTCGAATAGGCAAGCATGGCGAGCCTCGGCTCATAGCCCATGCGGCGGGCGAAGCCCGCCGCCTCCTCGGCGATATCGGCGATCTGCTCGGCATTGGGCATATCGTGCACGGCGGTGTCGGCGACGAGCACGGTCTTGCCCCGGGCGAGCACGATCGAGACGCCGATGACGCGGTGGCCGGGCTTGGCGTCGATGATGCGGCGGATGTCATCGAGCGCCGTCGAATAGTTTCGGGTCACGCCGGTGACGATGCCGTCGGCATCGCCCAGCGCCACCATGCAGGCGGCGAAGTGGTTGCGGTCGTTGTTGATCAGGCGCTGGCAGTCGCGGAACAGGAAGCCTTTGCGCTGCATGCGCTCGTAGAGATAATCGGTGTAGATTGCGTTGCGGCGCGAAAGCCTGGCATTGATGATCTCGATGCCTTGCTTGTTCAGGTCGATGCCGGCGTGCCTGGCGTTTTCCTTGATGACGTCGTCGCGGCCAAGCAGGATCGCGGTGCCGAGCTTCTGGTTCACATAGGATACGGCGGCGCGCATCACCTGTTCTTCCTCGCCCTCGGCAAAGACGATGCGCTTGGGCTGGCGGCGGACGCGATCGTAGATGCGCTGCAAGGTCGAGGCGATCGGGTCGCGGCGGGCCGACAGCTCCTGCGCGTAGCGGTCGAGGTCGAGGATAGGCTTGCGGGCGACGCCTGACTCCATCGCCGCCTTGGCCACAGCGAGCGGGATGGCCGAGATCAGGCGCGGATCGAACGGCACCGGGATGATGTAGTTGGGGCCGAATTTCGGCCGGTTGCCCTGATAGGCGGCGGCGACATCGTCGGGCACGTCCTTGCGCGCCAGGTCGGCCAGCGCTCTCGCTGCGGCGATCTTCATGTCGTCATTGATGGTGGTGGCCCTGACATCCAGCGCACCGCGGAAGATGTAGGGGAAGCCCAGCACATTGTTGACCTGGTTGGGGTAGTCGGAACGCCCGGTGGCCATGATGGCATCGGTGCGGATTTCGGCCACTTCCTCCGGCGTGATCTCCGGGTCGGGATTGGCCATGGCGAAGATGATCGGGTTCTTGGCCATCGACTGCACCATCTTGGTGGTCAATGCGCCCTTGGCCGACAGGCCGAGGAAGACGTCGGCGCCGTCCAGCGCCTCGGCCAGGCTGCGCGTGTCGGTCTTGACCGCATGCGCCGACTTCCACTGGTTCATGCCTTCGGTGCGGCCCTGGTAGACGACGCCCTTGGTGTCGCACAGGATGATGTTCTCGGGCGCAAACCCCATCGCCTTCATCAGTTCGATGCAGGCGATACCGGCGGCGCCGGCGCCGTTGCAGACCATTTTCGTGGTCTTCATGTCGCGGCCGGTGATCTCCAGCGCGTTGATCAGCCCGGCGGCCGAGATGATGGCGGTGCCGTGCTGGTCGTCGTGGAAGACCGGGATGTCCATCAATTCACGCAGGCGCTGCTCGATGATGAAGCATTCCGGCGCCTTGATGTCTTCCAGGTTGATGCCGCCGAAGGACGGGCCGAGAAAGCGCACGCAGTTGATGAATTCGTCGGCATCCTCGGTGTCGACCTCGAGGTCGATGGAATCGACATCGGCGAAGCGCTTGAACAACACCGCCTTGCCTTCCATCACCGGCTTGGAGGCCAACGCGCCGAGATTGCCGAGGCCGAGAATGGCGGTGCCGTTGGAGATGACGGCGACCATGTTGCCGCGCGTCGTGTAGTCGAAAGCGCGGCTGGGGTCTTCGGCAATGGCCAGCACAGGAACCGCGACACCCGGCGAATAGGCGAGGCTCAGATCGCGCTGCGTCGCCATCGGCTTGGTGGCGACGATCTCCAGCTTGCCGGGGCGGCCCATGGCGTGGAATTCCAGCGCCTCCTCGGCGCTGACGGAGGGGCCGCTATTTTCGGTTTTCTTGGCCATGATGCTTTTGATTTCCTCGCCGGTGTCGCCCCCTTGAGACGGGTGCGTGTTTTTGAAACTTCTGGATCAAGGCTACACGCCACCGCTGTAAATCGCCAAGCGATCTTCACGCCCGCAGCGAATCTCCCGAAGTCGAACGGCGTCACGTCGGCTCTGGCTCGCTGACGAAGGCAGCGATTTCGCGCACCGTTCCCCGCCGCATCAAGCCGTCTGTGCCGGGGAAAGGCCACGTCTCGATGGGTGGCGCACGGCTTCCCTTGCGCCGCAGCAATGCAGTCAGGAACGCCATGAGTTCGATGCGCTGGGCGTGAACCTTCTCCAGCGTGCGGCGGCGGATCTGCTGACGCGGTATGGCACGATCTCGCAGCGTCTCGACGGCGCGGCGAATGGCAGCCGGTTCCGGATCGGCGACGATGCAATAATCCGGATCGAAATAGACGTCGCGACCGCCAAGGCTCGGCGTACTGACGATCGGCAGGCCGGCCATCAGATATTCCATCGAGGAGTACATCGCTCCTTCCACGGCCGACAGGCACAGCCCGACGGCGGCCTGGTTGTAGACGTGGTTGACCTGTTGCGCCGTCAGCTTGCCCGGCCAGCCGTCGACGAGCGGATTGGCGATCTGGTGGAGCGGCGAACGCGCCTGCAGTCGCCGAACAAAGGCGCGGGCGGCAACCGGCGGCAATTCGCCGATCGAATAGGTGATGTGGGCCAGCCGCTCTATGTCGAAGGCCAGGTGATGGCGTTTGATCGGCGAGATGCGGCCATTGTAGACCGCGTCGAATTCGACCGGCACGTCCGGCAGCTGCCGGAATATATCCTCCGACACCATCAGATTGTGGTTGGAGAAGATGGCATTGCCGCCCGCAGCCGCGACGAGACGGCGCTCTTCCTCGGTGTTGCACAGGAAGATGATTTCGTGCAGCGGAAACCGGCCGGCATACCAGGCGAGATCGCGGCCCATCCGGGCGATGACAGCCGGCCGCTCCATGGTCCAGGTCTGCATCGTCAGGAAGGTGACGCGCCGTCCCGCCAGGCGCCGGCCAAGGGCCGCCAGCGGATAGAGCGGACGGGCTCCGCCAATCGGGACATAGAGCACCAGCGGGTCGCGGCTGAGCACATGCAGCGACATCTCGATGCCGCTATCGAGATCGGACAGCGGTCCCCGTGTCGGCAGGAGGAAGGGGACGCGCTTGCGCACTGTCCCCCTAAGCTTGCTTTTGGTGCGGTGGACGCGCCGCGCCGCCAACAGCAGCAGGCGCTCAAGCGCCGATCCAGCCGGACCGACCAGCTCTTCGAACGCCTCCTGTTTGTCCTGATCCATGCCGCTTATCCCCGCCATGGCGATCATAGGGTCTGGTTGGCGCCCGAAGCAACCAACGGCTTCACCCGGCGTAGAGGGAGCACAAGCCGCCGTCGAGGCCGGTCGTCCCCTGCTTTTCGGGCCGCCGGCATTAAACCCCGCACCCACATCTGCTAGCGTGCGGGGATGAACATGCACACTTCAGCAGAAACCGACGCCCCCGAGGTGACACCGCCTGCGCCCGTCGGCAGCGTCACGCCGATGATGGAGCAATATATCGAGATCAAGGCGGCGAACCCGGATTCTCTGCTGTTCTACCGCATGGGCGATTTCTACGAGCTGTTCTTCGACGACGCCGAGAAGGCGAGCAAGGCGCTGGGCATCGTCCTGACCAAGCGCGGCAAGCACCAGGGTAACGACATTCCGATGTGCGGCGTGCCGGTGCATGCGGCCGACGACTATCTGCAAAAGCTGATCGGCCAGGGTTTTCGCGTTGCCGTCTGCGAGCAGATCGAGGACCCGGCGGAAGCCAGGAAGCGCGGCGGCAAATCGGTCGTACGCCGTGACGTGGTGCGCCTGGTGACGCCAGGCACCATCACCGAGGATAAATTGCTGGCGCCGTCGGAATCGAGCTTCCTGATGGCGCTAGGGCGGGTGAAGGGCGGCAACAGCGGTGACGCCTTCGCCATGGCCTGGATCGAGATCTCGACCGGCGTCTTCCGCGTCGCCGAAACCACGGCCGACCGCCTGCTGGCCGATGTCTTCCGCGTCGACCCGCGCGAGCTGATCGTCGCCGAGCCGGTGTTTTACGATCCCGAGCTGAAGCCGGTGTTCGACGTCATTGGCCGCGTTGCCAGCCCGCAGCCGCCGTCGCTTTTCGATTCGGCTTCGGCAGCGGGGCGGATCGCGCGTTTCTTCGAAGTGGCGACGCCGGACAGTTTCGGCGCCTTCTCGCGCGCCGAATTGTCGGCGATCTCGGGCGCCATCGCCTATGTCGAAAAGACGCAGAAGGCCGAGCGGCCGCCTTTGTCGCGTCCCGAACGCGAGGAGCAGGGCTCGACGCTGTTCATCGATCCTGCGACACGCGGCAATCTGGAACTGTTGCGCACGCTGTCGGGCAGCCGCGACGGCTCGCTGTTCAAGGCTATAGACCGCACGGTCACCGGCGGCGGCGCCAGGCTGCTCGCCGACCGGCTGATGGCGCCGCTGACTGACCCGGCGGCGATCGGCGCCAGGCTCGATTCTGTGTCGTTCTTCCGTGCGGAGACGCAGCTTTGCCAGGCGGTGCGGTCAGGCCTGAAGAGCGTCGCCGACATGCCGCGGGCGCTGTCGCGGCTGGCGCTCAACCGCGGCGGCCCGCGCGATCTCGGCGCGCTGCGTGCCGGCTTCGAAGCGGCGGCCACCATTGCCGAACTGTTCGGAACGGCCGTCCTGCCCGCGGAGCTGACAGCGGCACTTGCCGCGATAAAGGCGCTGCCGCGTGCGCTGGCCAAGCATCTGGCCCAGGCTCTTGGCGAGGAACTGCCGCTGCTCAGGCGCGACGGCGGCTTCGTGCGCGGCGGCTACCATGCCGAGCTCGACGAAATGCGGGCGCTGCGCGACGAATCGCGCAAGGTGATCGCCGGACTGGAGCGCTCGCTGATCGAGGAGACCGGCATCCGCTCGCTGAAAATCCGGCACAACAATGTGCTGGGCTATTACATCGAGGTGACGGCCAACCACCATTCAATCATGACCGGAAGCGACGGCGCCAAGGCGCGCTTCATCCACCGCCAGACCATGGCCAACGCCATGCGTTTCACCACGACCGAACTTGCCGAACTCGAGACCAAAATCGCCAATGCCGCCGACCGGGCGCTGAGCATCGAGCTTGCCGCTTTCGACACGCTGACGACAGAGGCGGTCGCCGAGGCGCAAAAAATTCGCGCCGGCGCCGATGCGCTTGCCGTACTTGACGTGTCGGCGGCGCTCGCGCTGTTGTCGGAGAGTGAAGCCTGGTGTCGGCCGCTGGTCGATTCCAGCCTCGCCTTCGATATCTCGGGCGGACGCCATCCGGTGGTGGAACAGGCGCTGCGGCGCTCGGGCGAAGGGCCGTTCGTCGCCAATGATTGCGATCTGTCGCCGCAAGACGGGGCCAAGGCCGGCGCGATCTGGCTGCTCACCGGTCCGAATATGGGCGGTAAGTCGACCTTCCTGCGGCAAAACGCACTGATCGCCATCCTCGCCCAAACCGGTTCCTTCGTGCCGGCGACGTCGGCCCATATCGGCGTTGTCGACCGGCTGTTCTCGCGGGTCGGCGCCTCGGACGATCTGGCGCGCGGCCGTTCGACCTTCATGGTCGAGATGGTAGAGACGGCGGCGATCCTCAACCAGGCCGGCGAACGGGCGCTGGTGATCCTGGACGAGATCGGTCGCGGCACCGCCACGTTCGATGGCCTGTCGATCGCCTGGGCGGCAGTCGAGTATCTGCACGAGAAGAACCGCTGCCGGGCGATCTTCGCCACTCATTTCCACGAAATGACGGCACTCTCCGGCAAGCTGCCGCGACTGCACAATGTCACGATGCGGGTTAAGGAGTGGGAAGGCGACGTGGTCTTCCTGCACGAGGTCGGCAAGGGTGCCGCCGATCGCTCCTATGGCGTTCAGGTCGCTCGCCTTGCCGGTCTGCCGGAAGCGGTGGTCGGCCGGGCCAAAGAGGTGCTGCATCAGCTCGAGGAAGGCGATGTCTCCGGCAAGGCCAACCGGCTGGTCGACGATCTGCCGCTGTTTTCGGTGGCAATGAAGCGGGAAGCGGCAAAGCCTGCGAAGAGCGACGCATTGGGCGCAGCGCTGGGTGAGATCAATCCAGACGAGATGACGCCGCGCGAGGCGCTGGAAGCGCTCTACCGGCTGAAGGGGCTGGCGGGGAAAACCTAGTCCGATTTCAGCCTTGACCAATTGTACCGTTTGGTACAATGCTCGCCATCGCCTTTGCCGATGGGAGAGTGACATGAGCCGTCCGCCGCTGCCGCCCTTCACCGCCGAGACCGCCGCGCAGAAGGCGCGCATGGCCGAAGACGCCTGGAACAGCCGCGATCCCGAACGGGTTTCGCTCGCCTATACGCAAGACAGCACCTGGCGCAACCGCGCCGAGTTCGTCTCGGGCAGAAATGAGATCGTCTCCTTCCTCACGCGCAAATGGGCGCGCGAGCTGGACTACCGGCTGATCAAGGAGGTCTGGACCTGGAACGACAACCGCATCGCGGTGCGCTTTGCCTATGAATGGCGCGACAACAGTGGCCACTGGTTCCGCTCCTACGGCAATGAGAATTGGGAATTTGACGCGGATGGACTGATGCGTAGGCGCGTCGCCAGCATCAACGACCTGCCGATCGCTGAGGGTGAGCGCAAATATCACTGGCCGCTCGGCCGCCGGCCTGACGACCATCCCGGCCTGACCGAACTCGGACTTTAGAGTGTGATCCCTAGAACTGTGTCGCGGTTTTCGGCAAAGATCATGCTCAAGCGGAAAAACTAGCGCATGCGCAGGATCGCGCCCGATCGCGCCGATTTGCTCTCCATCATCGGCGAGGTTTTCCGCGAACACGGCTATGAAGGGGCGAGCCTGGCGCGGATCGGTGCGGCGACCGGCCTAGGCAAAGGCAGCCTTTACCACTTCTTCCCCGGCGGCAAGGAAGAGATGGCGGCGGCTGTCATTGCCCATATAGATGGCTGGTTCGAGGAGAATGTCTTCGTGCCGTTGCAGGACAGGGCCTACCCTCGCACGGGCATCGATCGGATGTTCGAAGCGGCCGACAGCTATTTCCGCTCGGGACGCCGGGTGTGCCTCATCGGCGCCTTCGCGCTGGACGAATCCCGCGACCTCTTCGCCATTGCGATCAAAAGCTATTTCGGCCGCTGGGTGGCGCATCTTGCCGAAGCGCTGACCCGAAGCGGGCACAGCGCTGACAGGGCGGACGAACTCGCCGAAGAAGCGGTCGGCGCCATCCAGGGCGCGCTCACGCTGGCACGCGCCTTCGACGACACCGCAGTGTTTTCGCGCGCGTTGCGACGGGCGCGGGCGGCGCTCGGCTAGAGTGCTACAAGGGCTCGAAGCGGAAAGCCGTCTCGGTTCGAAAAACCCGGCCGACGCCGGGCGAATCAAGATGCGCGCCGGCGACGTAGCAGTCGTTGTTGGCCGCAAGCGCCAGCATTTGCAACCGGCTTGCCCTCGCCTGCTGCTGGTCTGCGTCGAATTCCCACGTGATCTCGGGTCGATCGAATTGAAGCGACGGCACATGTACGATGTCGCCCCAGATCAACAGTGTTTCGCCTGCGCTCACAACGCGAAAGCAAGTGTGGCCGGCTTCATGGCCAGCGGAGCCGATCGTATCGATGTCAGCGCTGACGCGCTGTCCAGCATCGAGAGGCTGGGCGCGATCGTGGAAGCGTTCCAGCCTCGCCACGTCGCGAAACATGCCGAGCTCAGCGCGCGGGACAAGCAGGCGAGAGAGCTGCGGGAAGCCGTCGCCACCATCGGCAAGGATGAGCCCGTGTATATGGTCGAGATGGGTGTGGGTGAAAGCAACAGTCCGAATCCGGTCGGTGGCGATCTTCGCCTCGCGCAGCGCCTCGGGCAGGTGCCCCATTGTCGGGTGCCAGGCGTTCGAAGCCCCTGTGTCGATCAGCGTGATGTCGTCTCCGTCATCGATGGCGAAGGCGTTGACCGACAGCCTGAGCGCACCGTCGACGAGCGGTACATGCGAGGGCAGGTTGTCACCGAATGTCCGGTCTCCGGGCTGGCGCAGCCGCCTGATTGGCATGTCGACGTAACCGTCGCGCAGCGACGTGACCGTCATGGCTCCGACTCTATACGCCGTATGATGATACCCGGTCGAAACCCGTTCCAATCTAGATCATCTCCAGCCCGCGCTTGCGCGTCGGCGGTGGAAAGGCGCGGTCGAGTTCGACGAGGTCTTCGGCCGTCAGCTCGATGTCGAGCGCGGCAAAATTCTGGCGGACATGCTCCTGGCTACTCGCCTTCGGGATGGCGATGACACCGGGCTGCGCCATCACCCAGGCCAAGGCGATCTGTGCCGGCGTTGCGTTGTGGCGGGCGGCAACGGTTTCCAGCCGGGGATTACGCGCCAGCGCGCCCTGCTCGACCGGCGAATAGGCCATCAGCGGGATGCCGCGCTGCCGGCTCCACGGTGCGAGATCGAATTCGGGGCCGCGCCGCGACAGATTGTAGAGTACCTGGTTGGTCTGGACATGATCTCCAGACGACAGGCCGGTCAGCTCCTCCATTTCGTCGGTGTCGAAATTGCTGACGCCCCAGTGACGGATCTTGCCGGCCTTCTTCAACGCCTCGAAAGCGTCGACCGTTTCGCCTAGAGGCACACTGCCCGGCCAATGCAGGAGATAGAGATCGATGCGGTCGGTGCGCAGGCGCTTCAAGCTGTTTTCGCAGGCCCGCGCCACGCCGGCGCGCGAGGCATTGGACGGCAATACCTTGGAGACAAGAAAGAGTTCGTCGCGGCGCCCGGCAATGGCTTCCGCCACCACCTCCTCGGCGCCGCCGCTGGCATACATTTCAGCGGTGTCGATCAACGTCATGCCGAGGTCCAGCCCGAGCTTCAGGGCATTGACCTCCCCGGCGCGGCGGCGGGAATCCTCGCCCATCTTCCATGTGCCCTGTCCCAGCACCTGGACGGCCTCGCCCGAAGGCAGCGTGGTGGCTCTTATCGTCGATGGCATGTGGGCTCCTGGCGCCGTGTAATCGATGTGAATGGCATCACAACCACGGAGAGAAATCCAGAATGGATCTCTCCGGCATGGCCGTTGCTGCCTTACTTCGCCGGATGGGCGGCGAGCCAGGCCTGCATCTTGGCGATCTCGGCTTCCTGCGCGGCGATGACATCTTCGGCCAGCTTGCGGATTTCGGGATCCTTGCCATTGGCGAGTTCCACCTTGGCCATGTCGATCGCGCCCCGATGATGCGGGATCATGCCGCGCACGAAATCGACATCGGCATTGCCGGAATATTCGATCATCATGTCGGTGTGCATCTTGTCCATCGCCGCCTTGTAGCCGTCGGTCGAAGGACCTTGCGCGCCCATAGCGCCCATGTCGTGTTTCATCTCTTCGGATTGCGCCGGGACGCTTTCGAGGAAAACGGCAAGCAGCATTCCCGCCGCCATCATCAAAAGCACGATTTTCTTAGCCAAGGTCATCCGTGATCTCCTGTTGATTGAAATTCGTATCTGGGGGCTTTGCTCAGAGTTTCAACGTCCGCAGCCGCAATGCGTTGGCGACGACCGAAACCGAAGACAGGCTCATGGCCGCCGCCGCCAGCATCGGCGACAAAAGCGTGCCGGTGAGCGGATAGAGCACGCCGGCAGCAACCGGCACGCCAAGCACATTGTAGAGGAAGGCGAAAAACAGATTCTGGCGGATGTTGCGGATCGTCCCCTGGGCGAGCGTTCGCGCCCTGACGATGCCGTTGAGATCGCCCTTGACCAGCGTAATGCCGGCGCTCTCGACAGCGACATCGGCGCCGGTGCCCATGGCGATGCCGACATCGGCGCTGGCCAGGGCCGGCGCATCGTTGACGCCGTCGCCGGCCATGGCGACGCCGGCACCTTTCGCACGCAACTCCTCGACAAGGGCTGCCTTTTGTTCCGGCAGCAGGCCGGCGCGCACCTCGTCGATACCAAGGCTTTTGGCGATGGCGCGCGCCGTGCGCTCATTGTCGCCGGTCGCCATGATGATCCGCAACCCTCTGTCGTGCAGCGCCCTGATCGCCTCGGCTGTCGTTGCCTTGACCGGATCGGCGACCGCGACAATGCCGGCCAGTCTTTTGTCCACCGCAACGAACATCGCCGTCTTGCCCTCGGCCTGCAGCGCCTCAGCTTTCGCCGAAAGGGAAGCGGTGTCCATGCCCACGTCGGCCATCATGGCGGCGTTGCCGAGAGAAACCTTCCTGCCAGACACCGTGCCGGATACGCCCTTGCCGGTGACGGCGTCGAAGCCGCTGGCCTCGATGAGCGTCAGCCCGCGTTCGCCGGCGCCGCCGACAATGGCCTCGGCCAGCGGATGCTCCGAGCCTTTTTCCAGCCCGGCGGCGAGCGCCAGCAACTCATTCTCGGACAGGCCGTCGGCAGCGACGACATCGGTCAAGCGAGGCTTGCCTTCGGTCAAGGTGCCGGTCTTGTCGACGATCAACGTGTCGACCGAAGCGAAGCGCTCGAGCGCGGCCGCGTCCTTGATCAGCACGCCCGCGTGCGCCCCGCGCCCGGTGGCGGTCATGATCGACATCGGCGTCGCCAGGCCGAGCGCGCAAGGGCAGGCGATGATCAGCACCGAGACCGCCGAGACGATGGCAAAGATCAAGCTGGGTTCGGGACCGAAGATCGCCCAGGCGGCAAAGGCCGCGAGCGCGACCAGCACGACGGCCGGCACGAAGTAGAAGGAGACGCGATCGGCTAAACCTTGAATCGGCGCGCGCGAACGCTGCGCCTTTGCGACCAGCTCGACGATGCGCGAAAGCGTCGTTTCGGAGCCGACCTTTTCGGCGCGCATGATCAGCGAACCGTTCTTGTTGAGCGTGCCGCCGGTCAAGGCATCGCCTTTCGTTTTTTCGACCGGCAGCGGCTCGCCCGAGATCATCGATTCGTCGATGGAGGAACGGCCTTCCGTTACAGTGCCGTCGACCGGCACGGCGTCGCCCGGACGGAGGCGCAGGTGGTCGCCGGTCTTGACCGCAACGAGCGGCACGTCGGTGTCGGAGCCGTCCTCCCCGATCAGCCGTGCCGTCTTCGGCGCCAGGTCGAGCAGCGCACGGATGGCCGAGCCGGTCTTTTCGCGCGCCCGCAATTCGAGCACCTGACCGAGGAATACCAGCGCGACGATGACGGCGGCTGCCTCGAAATAGACCGGCACTGTGCCGCCATGACCGCGGAACTGGTGTGGAAAAATGTCCGGGAACAGAGTGGCCGCCACGCTGTAGAGATAGGCAGCGCCGACACCGAGCGAAATCAGCGTCCACATATTGGGGCTGCGGTTGACCAGCGACTCCCAGCCTCGGTGGAAGAACGGGAAGGCCGCCCACAGCACGACGGGGCTGGCCAGCGCCAATTCCAGCCAGACCATCGTTCGCCCGTCGACAAACGCCTGGAACGTCAGGCCGAGCATCGGCGCCATGGCAACGATCAGCAGCGGCAGGGACAGCACCGCGCTGACCCAGAACCGTCTGGTGAAGTCTACCAGTTCGGGGTTCGGGCCCTCATCGCCAGTGGGAACGCCCATCGGCTCAAGCGCCATGCCGCAGATCGGGCAGGAGCCGGGCTTGTCTCTTATCACTTCGGGATGCATCGGGCAGGTGTATTGCGTGCCTTTCCGCACTGGCGACGGCGTCGGCCTGTCACCGAGATAGTTTTGCGGCTCGGCCTCGAACTTCGCCCGGCAGCCGGCCGAGCAGAAATAGAAACCCTGGCCTTCGTGGCGGAAAAAATGCCTGGCGGTAGCGCGGTCGACACTCATGCCACAGACGGGGTCGGTGGCGGTCAGGTATTTTTCGGGCCCGGCGACGAATTTCGTACGGCAACCCTCGCTGCAGAAGTGAAAGAGACGGCCGCCATGCTCGGCCGTCGGCTTACCGGCTGCCGGATCGACGCTCATGCCGCAGACCGGATCGCGCACCACTGCTTCGGCGGCCGGCTCAGCAGCCTTTGCCGTACAGCAGTTGCCATCGGCCGCGTGCGCGTGGTGGTGATGCTCGGAATGCGCCATCGAAAAGTGCCTTATATCTGTCTGGGTGAGGAGGTAGTGCTTCCAGTAACTGGAAGGTCAAGGGGCGATTTCCACTTTTCGATCGTGGCCGTCATCGCGCACATCGAGGGAAAATCGCTTACGCAACTTTGTTCCCATGCTATGGACGCGCGTCCCACTGCATCGATCCCACCCAAATGAAATGCCTGATTATCAATCTCGATCGGTCCCGCGATCGCCTCGCCCATCTAACGGCGGAGTTCGCGCGCATCGGCATCGCCTTCGAGCGGGTCGCCGCCATCGATGCGCGAGATCGGCCGGATCTGGCCGAAATGCCGCAGGGCAAGAAGCATTTGCGCCTGGCCGACGCCGAGATTGCCTGCCTGCTCAGCCACCAACAGTGTTGGTCGATGATCGCGACAGGTGAGGATGCTTACGCGGCGATTTTCGAGGACGATGTCGTTTTCCCGGACAAAGCCGGCGCTTTGCTTGCCGATGCGGGCTGGATTCCCGCCGATGCGGACATCGTCAAGTTGGAAACGTTCTTCAACCGGACCGTAATTTCACGCAAGCAAGTTGCCTGCGGCCACGGTTTTTCTGCGAGCAGACTGCACGGGCTCCATATCGGTACGGCGGGATACATCCTGTCCAGACAGGCCGCGCGGGACCTTCTTGCGGCAACGAAGGAGATCAGCATTCCCGTCGATCACCTCATCTTCAATCCGCGTTTTGCTACCTCGTCCGACAAGGTCATTTACCAACTCGTCCCAGCATTGTGCCTGCAGGCACAATTCCTCGGCGACAGTCCGGTGAGATTGCCAAGCCTGCTCAAGCAGGAGCGAACAGAGGAATGGGTGGCAAGCGGGATAGGTAAACGGCGCCCCAGGCCAATCACCGCCAAGGTAAGGATCGAGACCAGGCGGTTGACGCGGCAGATCGCCGATCTCTTCCGGCTCCGGCGCGAGATGATCATCCCTTTCTGGTATCGCGGCCGACGCGTCCGTCCGCCCCATACACAGCGCCGTGAAAACGCGCTATAGACGCCGCGCAAAGGCGAGGCCCACCGGCAATCCATGGCAAAAATCTCCCTCAAGCTCGACGCGCTGATCGACAGCGAGGCTTTGCGCCGCGACATGACGGCGCTGATCTCGGCGGCCAGCGGCATCGAGCCCGGCGCGCGCGTCGGTGCGCTCCGGCTGCTGAAGGATCGGCCGACCGAGGGCCGCAAGGTTGCCGAGCGCATGCTGATGGACGATGGCAGCGGCACGGCCTGCGCCGCCCGGCTGTCGCATCTGATGGACGAGATCATCCGCGCCCTCTACGAGTTCGCCGCGACCCACGTCTACCGGGTGAAAAGCCCCTCGACCGCAGAGCGCATGGCGGTCGTCGCCGTCGGCGGCTATGGCCGCGGCACGCTGGCGCCGGGCTCCGACATCGACCTGTTGTTCCTGCTGCCCTACAAGCAGACGCCGTGGGGCGAACAGATCGTCGAATATATGCTCTATATGCTGTGGGACCTCGGGTTGAAGGTTGGCCACGCCACCCGCAACATCGACGAGTGTCTCAGGCTGTCGCGCAGCGATATCACCATCCGCACCACGATCCTGGAAGCGCGGTTCCTGTGGGGCGAACAGAAGCTCTTCGACGAATTGCTCGCTCGCTTCGACCATGAAGTGGTGCGCACCACCGGACCGGAATATGTGCAGGCCAAGCTCGCCGAACGCGACGATCGCCATGCCAAGGCCGGCGAAAGCCGCTATCTGGTCGAGCCCAACGTCAAGGACGGCAAGGGCGGCCTGCGCGATTTGCAGACGCTGTTCTGGATCGCCAAATACTTCTATCGCGTGCGCACCGGCGAGGAATTGGTCGAGAAAGGTGTCTTCACCGAGGCCGAGTACCGCGAATTCCAGAAGGCCGAAGACTTCCTGTGGGCGGTGCGCTGCCACATGCATTTCCTCACCGGCAAGCCAGAGGAACGGCTGCATTTCGATATCCAGCGCGAGATCGCCGAACGGCTGGGCTACACCACCCATCCCGGTCTGTCGGCGGTCGAGCGCTTCATGAAGCATTACTTCCTCGTCGCCAAGGATGTCGGCGACCTCACCCGCATCTTCTGCGCCGCGCTCGAGGAAGAGCAGGCCAAGCATGTGCCCGGCTTCAACCGCATCTTCCTCACCTTCCAGCGCCGCAAGCGCAAGCTGGCAGGCACGTCGGACTTCATTGTCGACAATCACCGCATCAACGTCGCCGACGACAGCGTGTTCGAGCGCGACCCGGTCAATCTGCTCAGGCTGTTCTGGTTCGCCGACAAGCACGGGCTGGAGTTCCATCCCGATGCGCTGAAGCTGCTCACCCGCTCGCTCGGTCTGGTCAACAAGTCGCTGCGGCGCGACGAGGAGGCCAACCGGCTGTTCCTCGACATCCTGACCTCGGACCGCAATGCCGAGCTTAATTTGCGGCGCATGAACGAGGCCGGCCTGCTCGGCAGGCTGATCCCCGATTTCGGCAGAATAGTCGCCATGATGCAGTTCTCGATGTACCACCACTATACGGTGGACGAGCACCTGATCCGCTGCATCGGCGTCTTGGCCGAGATCGAGCGCGGCGACGGCGAAAAGGTGCATCCGCTCTCGCACACGCTGATGCCGGGGCTAGAGAAGAGCCGCGAGGCGCTCTATGTCGCGGTGCTGCTGCACGACATCGCCAAGGGCCGGCCGGAGGATCACTCAGAGGCCGGCGCCCGGATCGCGCGCCGCATCTGCCCGCATATGGGGCTGTCGGCGGCCGACACCGAGACAGTCGCCTGGCTGGTCGAGAACCATCTGGTGATGTCGATGACGGCGCAGACGCGCGACCTCAACGACCGCAAGACGATCGAGGATTTCGCCTCGATCGTGCAATCGGTTGAGCGGCTAAAAATGCTGTTGATCCTGACCGTCTGCGACATCAGGGGTGTCGGGCCGGGCGTGTGGAACGGCTGGAAGGGCCAGCTCCTGCGCACGCTCTACTACGAGACCGAACTGCTTTTGACCGGCGGCTTCTCGGAAGTGTCGCGCGCCAAGCGGACGGCGGCGGCGCGCGAGCGGCTGGCCGAGGCGCTGGCCGATTGGCCGGACAAGGCCCGCAAGCGCTATGTCGGCCTGCATTACGAGAACTATCTGCTGACGGTCGACCTCCCCGATCAGCTGCGCCATGCCGAATTCATTCGCGAAGCCGACGCGGCAGGCAAGAAGCTCGCCACCGTGGTCAGGACCCACCAATTCGAGGCGGTGACCGAGATCACCGTGCTGGCGCAGGACCATCCGCGCCTGCTTTCGGTTATTGCCGGCGCCTGTGCCGGCGCCGGCGGCAACATCGTCGACGCGCAGATCTTCACCACGTCCGACGGCCGCGCGCTGGACATCATCCTGATCTCACGGGAATTCGACCGCGATGAGGATGAGCGCCGTCGCGCCGAGCGCGTCGGCCGGCTGATCGAGGACGTGCTGTCGGGCAAGAGCTGGCTGCCGGAGATGATCGAGAAGCGCACCCGGCCGCGGCGCGGCGCCAAGGTGTTCAAGATTCCGCCGCGCGCCGAAATCCGCAACACGCTGTCGAACCGGTTTTCGGTGATCGAGGTCGAGGGACTGGACCGGCCTGGGCTGTTGTCGGAAATCACCAGTGCGTTGTCCGATCTCTCGCTCGACATCGCCTCGGCTCACATCACCACCTTCGGCGAGAAGGTGATCGACACTTTCTATGTCACCGACCTTACGGGGCAGAAGATCGACAACCCGGCACGCACCGCCACCATCCACGCCAGGCTGATCGCGGCGCTTGAAGGCGTTGTCCCAGAGCGCGGCGGCAAGGCCAAGGCGGCGGCCGAGTGACCATCACTTTGTCCCAATCATCCCCTTTGTCCCAATCATCCAGGCAATCTCCCCGCGCATGAGCCTCGTCAAGAAATTCGCCACGGTTGCGTCCGGCACGCTGATGAGCCGCGCCCTTGGCTTTGGCCGCGAAATGCTGATGGCGGCCGCACTCGGCACCGGGCCGGTGGCGGACGCCTTCAACGCCGCCTTTCAGTTTCCCAACACGTTTCGCCGGCTGTTTGCCGAAGGCGCCTTCAACGCCGCTTTCGTGCCGCTGTTTGCCAAGGAGATCGAGACCCACGGCACCGACGGCGCCAAGCGCTTTTCGGAGGAAGTGTTCGGCGTCCTGTTCACCGCACTTCTGGCGCTGACCATCGTCATGGAATTGGCGATGCCGCTGATCGTGCGCTATCTCGTGGCGCCGGGCTTTGCCGACACGCCGGGCAAATTCGAGACGACCGTCCTGCTGGCGACGATCATGTTCCCGTATCTCATCTGCATGTCGCTCGCAGCCATGATGGCCGGCATGCTGAATTCGCTGCGCCGCTATTTCGCGGCTGCCGTGGCGCCCGCATTCCTCAACATCATCCTGATTAGCGTGCTCGGCTACGCCTGGTACCACGGCATGGATGCCCGTGAGGTTGGTTTCAGCCTGTCCTGGGGCGTGCTGGCGGCGGGGCTGGTACAGCTCGCCATTGTCTGGGTGGCTGTGCGCAATGCCGGCATCGCCATCGGTTTTCGCCGGCCGAAGATGACGCCCAACGTCAAGCGCCTGCTGATCCTGGCGCTGCCGGCGGCGATCACCGGCGGCATCACCCAGATCAACCAGCTGATCGGCACGGCGATCGCGTCGGCGCAGGACAGCGCCGTGTCGTCGCTTGCTTACGCCGACCGCATCTACCAGCTGCCGCTCGGCGTCGTCGGCGTCGCGGTGGCCATCGTGCTGTTGCCGGAGCTGTCGCGGGCGCTGAAATCGGGCAATCTGGTCGAGGCAGCCAATCTGCAGAACCGCTCGGTCGAGTTCACCCTGTTCATGACCTTGCCGGCGGCGGCGGCCCTTTGGGTAATGGCGGAGCCGATCGTGCGGCTGGTCTATGAGCGCGGCGCCTTCGCCGCCAACGGCTCGACGCCGACCGTGGCCGCGATCCTGGCGATTTTCGGCCTCGGCCTGCCGGCCTTCGTGCTGATCAAGGCCTTCACTCCCGGCTATTTCGCCCGCGAGGATACGCGCACGCCGATGATGTTCGCCGCCATCTCGGTCGGCGTGAACGTGATCACCGCGCTGACGCTGTTCCCGAAAATGGGCGCGCCCGGCATTGCGGTGGCCTCGGCCGTCGCCGGCTGGGTCAACGCGGTGATGCTGCTTGCGGTGCTGATCCGACGTGGCCATTGGGGCCGCGACGTGCCATTGCTGAAGCGCATTCCGCGCCTGGTGCTGTCGGCTGCGGTGATGGCGGTGGCGCTCTATTTCGCCGAGCACTGGCTGGCCGTCAGGCTCGGCCCCGGCTCGCCACTGGTGATCAAGGCAACGACGCTGCTGGCGCTCGTGGCCGGCGGAGCGGCTCTCTACTTCGTCATGGCCTTTGCCACCGGCGGCGCCGATTTCGGCATGATCCGGCGCAATATTGGGCGGAAGGGCACACCGCCGGTCACGGAACAGTCTCCAGATCCGTAAGCCTAACCGTAGAACCTGGTTAAACTTCGCCAGACAATTTGTCGTAAACCGAGCGTGGCAGCGGTTCGGGTGCCTGCTTGCTAAGCTCGACCCCGAATTCGGCCCGAAGCCGCGCCGCTGTTTCAAGCGGCGTCTCGTGGTCCTGTCGGGGCTTTGGGGCTTCCTCGTTGTTGACGGCGGGCATCGATTTCTCATCCGATGATATGCAATGCAGGTTCAAATATATCATAAATGTCGATGTCAGCGCCGCCCCTCATTGCCCTGCCGGGCATTTCTCCCCGTGAACGGGGAGAAAGAGGCTGAATATGGCGCCAGCGCTTTCTCTGGCGATTGGCGAAAGCGGGCGATGACGGCGTTTTTCTCCCCCCCTCTCTATACGGGGAGAAATGTCCGGCAGGACAATGAGGGGCGGCGCCAACCTGTCAGGTCAATATACAGGGGCATCAGACGCGACCGCGCTATCCCCGCCTCTTGATCCTCTCCGCCCCTTCGTCCATAAGCGCGCCGTCGCAAGACTTTCGCCGCGCGTGGTTTCCAGCCGCGTGATTGGCTCCGAAAAGTCTGCAACTTTTCGGAATCACGCTTATACGGCCCTCCACAAGCCATGAGGACATCATGACCGCCTTCAAACAGCTCGTCTTTTCCGGGGTACAGCCGACCGGCAATCTGCATCTCGGCAACTATCTCGGCGCCATCAAGAAATTCGTCGCCCTGCAGGAAACGTCCGACTGCATCTATTGCGTCGTCGACCTGCATTCGCTGACGGCACAACTCGTCCATGACGACCTCGCCGACCAGACCCGCTCGATTACCGCGGCCTTCCTTGCCTCCGGCATCGACCCGAAGAAGCACATCGTCTTCAACCAGTCGCGGGTGATGCAGCATGCCGAGCTTGCCTGGATCTTCAACTGCGTGGCGCGCATCGGCTGGATGAACAAGATGACGCAGTTCAAGGACAAGGCCGGCAAGGACCGCGAAAATGCCTCGCTGGGCCTGCTAGCCTATCCCTCACTGATGGCGGCCGACATCCTGCTCTACCGCGCCACCCATGTGCCGGTGGGCGAGGACCAAAAGCAGCATCTGGAGCTGACCCGCGACATCGCGCAAAAGTTCAATAATGATTTTTCGAGCCGCATCGCCAGTCTTGGCGTCGGCGTCGAGATGCAGGTCGGCGAAGAGACGGTAAACGGGTTCTTCCCGATAACCGAACCGGTGATCGGCGGGCCGGCGGCGCGCATCATGAGCCTGCGCGACGGTTCGAAGAAAATGTCGAAGTCGGACCCGTCCGACCTGTCGCGCATCAATTTGACCGACGATGCCGACACCATCTCGAAGAAGATCCGCAAGGCCAAGACCGACCCGGAAGCGTTGCCAAGCGAAGTCGACGGCCTGGAAAGCCGCCCGGAAGCGGAAAACCTGGTCGGCATCTATGCAGGGCTGGCCGAGATGTCGAAGGCGGACGTGCTGAAGGAGTTCGGCGGCCAGCAGTTTTCCGTGTTCAAGCCGGCGCTTGCCGACCTTGCCGTGGAAAAACTGGCGCCGATCGCCGGCGAGATGCGCCGCATCGAAGGCGACCGCGCCCATGTCGACGCGGTGCTGAGAGACGGCGGCGAACGCGCCGGCGCGCTGGCTGAGACCACGATGAAGACGGTACGCGACATTATAGGCCTGTTGCAGGGCTGATCCTACCGTCAGTGCACCGCACCATTCTGGCCCAAGGCCGGCGGCTTGCCGCCGGTCTGTCGCGGTGGCAGATTGCGGCCGAAAACATCGAGTAGATAGACATGGTCTCCAAACGCCTCAGTCGCGAAGCCGGCCATCGCAGGAAATTCCTGACGATCATCGACGACACGCCGGAGTGCGAGCGCGCCGTCGCGTACGCCTCCAAGCGGGCGCAGAGCACCAGCGGCACGCTGGTGCTGCTCTACATCATCACACCGGACGACTTTCAGCACTGGCTGGGCGTCGAGAAGATCATGCGCGAGGAAGCCAACGCCACGGCGCGCGCGGCACTCGACGGCTACGCCAACAAGGTGCGCCAGAAGCTCGGCATCGAGCCCGAGATGGTGGTGCGCGAAGGCAAGCCGACCGAGGAGATCCACAAGCTGATCGAGGAAGACCAGGACATCGCCATCCTGGTGCTGGCGGCAGGTGCCGGCAAGGAAGGACCCGGGCCGCTGGTCGGGGCTGTTGCCGGCAAGGGCGCCGCCTTCCCTATTCCCGTCACAGTGGTGCCGCAGAACCTTTCCGACGAGGAGATCGACAGCCTCGCATAGAGAGTGATGCCGGAAAGTGTGAAGCGGTTCGGATAACATCACGATCCTGGATTTATAGCCCGCGCGGGATTCATCCCCAGCCAGTAAAAACATTCCGCCAGCCAGCCATTTTGAGCGATGCGTTTCGCTTGAATGTCCAGCAGATTGAGCCTATTTAGAACTATTCCAAACTAGCTGCCCGACTGGGGCACGGAGACGGCCATGTTCATCCAGACCGAATCGACGCCGAACCCGGCAACGCTGAAGTTCCTGCCCGGCAAGGAAGTGCTTGTCGAAGGCACCGCCGATTTCCGCGACGCCGACAGTGCAGCCAGCGCCTCGCCGCTGGCCGGCCGCCTGTTCGAGATCCCCGGCGTGACCGGCGTCTTCTTCGGCTATGACTTCATCACCGTGACCAAGGACGGCCCGGACTGGCAGCACCTGAAGCCGGCCATCCTCGGCGCCATCATGGAGCATTTCATGTCGGGCGCGCCCGTCATGGTCAACGCCGGCCCCGCTGCCGAGACCAGCCAGACCGGCGAATTCTACGACAAGGCCGATGAGCAACTGGTCATCACCATCAAGGAATTGCTCGACACCAGGGTGCGCCCGGCGGTTGCCCAGGATGGCGGCGACATCACCTTCCGCGGCTTCGAGAACGGCACCGTGTTCCTGCACATGAAGGGCGCCTGCGCCGGCTGCCCGTCCTCGACGGCGACGCTGAAGCACGGCATCCAGAACCTGCTCCGCCACTTCGTGCCGGAAGTACAGCAGGTCGAGCAGGTCTCCTAAGACCCCTTCACGCATTCGAGCGAGCAACAAAAAACCGGGCCAGATTGCCCGGTTTTCTGTTTTGGACGTCCGTTGTTGCCTAGACGGTCCGCGTACGAAGGGTAACGCCTATCTTGACCTTGATCTTCCCGAAAACCGGTTCCACTTTTCGCTTTCGTGGACCTCGGTTCCGGATCAAGGTCCTACATCACGATGACCTTGGCACCGACCGAAGTGCGGTCGTAGAGGTCGATGATGTCCTGGTTCATCAGCCGGATGCAGCCTGACGACATCGCTTTGCCGATCGAATTCCATTCCGGACTGCCGTGCAGGCGGTAGCCCATGTCGCCGCCCTTGTTGAACAGATACATGGCGCGCGCGCCGAGCGGGTTCTTCAAGCCCGGCTCCATGCCGCTCGCGAACTTCGCTAGCTCCGGCTGGCGCTGGATCATCTGCCGCGGCGGCGTCCAGGTCGGCCATTCGCGCTTCAGCGCGATATGGGCGGTGCCGTGCCATTCAAAGCCTTCGCGGCCGACGCCGATGCCGTAGCGGATCGCCCGGCCGTCGCCTTCGACGAAGTAGAGAAACTTGTTCTGGGTATCGACGACGATGGTGCCCGGCTTTTCCGAGGTGTCGTAGTTCACCTCTTGCCGGTGGTACTTCAGCGGCACCCTCTCGATCGGGATGCGCGGCAGTTGGTAGCCTGCATCGTTCACCGAACCGTAGTTGTTGGTGAACAGTTGCGAGCCGATCGTGCTGCAACCCGAGATCGCGGCCGACAACGCAAGTGCGGCGACGATTGCAAATGACTTCATGCGCATGAAATGGTCCGATGCCCCGCCAAGATGTCGCGACACGTTACGGCCGCTTTTCCTGAAATCATTCATGCTGGCATTTGCTTTGCTTGCCAAGCGCGCGATGCCTATATGCAGGAGCTTACGTGCCGGTAAGCCGGCAACTATGGCATTTCGGCAACAGGACTCACGGGATTGTGAAGGAAAAACAATGGTCGGTCCTGTCGGATAGCCTAGAATCAGGGAACCACATCGAGGAATAACAATGAATGTAGGCGATGCCGCGGCGCGGTCTGGCCTGCCGGCCAAGACCATCCGCTACTATGAAGAGATCGGCCTGATCGCCCCGGCGCGCGCCGGCAATGGCTATCGCGATTATTCCAGCGACGACATCCATCGGCTAGCCTTCCTGCGCCGCGCTCGCAACCTCGGCTTTTCAATCGACGATTGCCGGCAGCTGATGGCGCTCTACCGGGACCGCAGCCGCGCCAGCCACGATGTGCGCGAGATTGCCGCCGCCCATGTGAGCGCCATCGAGGAAAAGGTGCGCGAGCTGCAGTCGATGCGCACGACCTTGCAGACGCTGATCCAGGCCTGCCATGGTGACGACCGGCCGGATTGCCCGATTTTGGATGACATTGCGGGGGCTGCGCTGCTCGAGAACAGGCCGGCTTCGGCCATATAGGTAGTATCTCGACTGACTAAAATACGGGAACGTCCAAGGGACAAGAACGGAACCAAAGCGGTTACATCAGACCTTTGCGTTCCCGGCGCAAGACTTTAGTCCGGCCGCCTTATAGCTAAGAACGGAAGTTGATCGGCGGACGCAGGGGCGTTCCGGAGCAATACCAGACGGCGCCGATACAGATATGGTGCGATCGCGGAAGGCGCTCGGATCAAGTCGTAGCCTCAGTTCTGTCAACCGTATAATTGCCGCCATTCCCCTACGGCTGGGTAGCGCTCGTGAGCAGTGGGTCATCTATCTCTGCCTTTGTCTTCAGGACGGCATCAACGAGGGAACCGAACTCCTCGACGCTGAATGTGTAACTATCCTGGACCGCTCCCATATGGCTGAGGCGGAAGCGTACGAATTTCCGGTTTTCGGCTGGGATGCGCTTCACCAGAAACATGAATGAATAGGGACCCGCGATTGCTGAGTACCGGCGCAACTCTTCGGTCGCGGGGAAAAGCCGGTTGATGAATCCCAAAAACCCCATGGTGTCTCCCCTCGTGCCAAGGACCGTGCTTCTTATCATTGCGAGAGAAAATTCGCCTATGGGTTTGTCAACCATACGATCGCCATGGTCACAGGCGATTATCCGGTTGACAAACCCAAAGTGATTACGTGGGGTAAGGGCATAGGAGATTTCCATGTCCGTTCTGTCCCGCCCCGAGTTCCACGACGAAGCCAAGGCTTTCGAGCATGTGGAAGGCATCTTGTGGCCGAATGGTCCGGTTTGCCCCAAGTGCGGCTCTGTTGATCGCCACTACGCATTGAAGGGCGTTCGCACCAAGCCGTCCAAGAAGAACCCCAATGGTGTCGAGCGTCACGGCCTGTACAAGTGCAGCGCTTGCCGCTCGCAGTTCACCGTCCGTATGGGTTCGATCTTTGAGGAAAGCCATATGCCGCTCACCAAGTGGGTTCAGGCTATCCACCTTATGTGTGCCTCTAAGAAGGGCATCAGCGCTCACCAGATGCACCGCATACTCGAATGCAAGTATGAGACCGCTTGGTTCCTGTGCCACCGCATTCGCCTTGCAATGGCATCTGGCGACTTCTCCCCGCTTGGCGGCAACGGCAAGACCGTAGAAGTTGACGAGACCTACATTGGCCGTCTCGCTAACGCTCCCGTCAAACGTGGCGGTGGCGCTCACAAGAACACGGTCGTTACGCTGGTAGAGCGTGGTGGCCGCGCCCGTTCCTTCCACGTCGATACGGCCCGCATGGGCAACGTCATGCCAATCGTTCGCGCCAACATCGCTCGCGAGAGCGCATTGATGAGCGACGAAAGCGGCATCTATCGCCGTGCCAGCCAGGATTTCGCCTCGCACGATGTCGTCACGCATTCCAAGGACGAGTACGTGCGCTACGAAGGCGAGAAGACCATCCACACGAACACCGTGGAAGGCTTCTATTCGATTTTCAAGCGCGGCATGAAAGGCGTCTATCGGCATTGCGGCGAACACCATCTGCACCGCTACCTCGCTGAATTCGACTTCCGCTACAGCAACCGCATTGCCATTGGTGTTGATGACGGCACCCGCACTTTCATCGCGTTGAAGGGTGCCGCTGGTAAGCGCCTCACCTATCATAGACCTGCTTGACGAGAAGCGGACGCATTTCCGGAAGGCGGTGCAACTCGAATTGCCCTACTGGCGATATGCGAGGCACACGAAGCCGGGGCGATGAACCCCGGCTTTGCTATGAGAGCAAGTCCAGATATTGGTCGGCTTCGTCTTTTGGCATTGCCCGAAGTTCTTCCTCGGTCATGCCGGCTGCCTTAAGCTTGGCAAGCTGGTCTAAGGAAAGCATGCGGCTATCACCGAGGAATTCCTCGTCCGATAGGAGTGGCCGTGCAACTACCTCACCCTTCTCGACAGGAACGCCCTTCTTGAAACTCCTGTTGGGATACCATTCTTTGAGACCCCAAGTTCCGCGGTCAACCTTCACGAGATCGCCAACATCATTAGCGCGGCGTGTAAGGACCGAACCAATGGTGTTGACGGCATCTTTGGAGTTCATTGCGAGGCCGCCACGCTTGAATGCGGCAGCAATGTCGGGATTGCGCAAAGGTTGACGCTTGGCCGCCAGCAACTTTTTAGCAGCGTCGACAATGGACATTCCCAAGAAGGCCCCCGGCGAATCAATGTCCGAATTTTGCCCCGTGGGGGCGACCGAAGCCGCCGTCAAATAAGAGCCGGATGGGGTTCCGCCACGGATCGCTTCGATGGCGCTAATGGCTTGTTCTATTTGAGCCTTCTTGGCCCGGAGATCATTAAGCACAACCTCGTACGGGTCAGTGGCCATTGATTCCACAGACATTTTTGTTGCTCCCAGAGCTTAGTGGTGCTATACGGGAAGCCGTCGATACTGACTGCGAAGCAGCCGACTGGCGGCTTTCAGTGGGACATCAGGGGTCGTGGACCCCCTCCTGCTATTCTGACCGTCATCTTCTTTGCAACCTCCTCGTCTCTTGGCCTACCGGGCTGGGTTGAGGTTAAAGGGCTGTGTGGGGCCACGAACCCCACACAGCCCTTATCGCATGAGTCGCTGGAATAAACAAGCAGCGCTAGGGTTGGCCGCTACGAAACCCACTCAAAACTCAAGCAGGACATCCTGTGATGGAATCCAAGCAGCCGAAGTCGCAAGTCGAGAAGTTCCGGGAAGCCGCCGGCGAACTGAAAACCGATCAGTCAGACGCCGCCTTTGAAGCCGTGGTGAACAAGATCGCCCACGCACCGAAGCTCACCAATGAGCAGATAAAAGAACTGGTGCGCCGGAAGCGAGAGGAAGCCAAGGACTAGGCCCCAATGCGCCGTGTGGTTTGAATCGGCGCATCGATCAGCGCCTTATAGCCAGTTGCGACGTGTTTGACGACTGCGACTTGGTCATCGGGGTTTGAGATTTTCCTCGCTTCAAGTTGAAGGGTAACCGCACCTTCAACCTGGATGACCATGTTTAGCTGGTCGGTGGATAGATGGTCGCGGACATTGCACTTACCGGGGAGCTTCCATTTCGTCCGCAGTTGGGCTGCCGTCCCGCCGAACATGATTTTGTAAATCGCATCGGTGTTATTCGAATAGTGGAACCACTCCGTCGCACCATGCTCCTTGTAGGAATCGGTTGCGGCAATTCGGATAGTTTTGCTTCGGCCCCGAGTTTCAGCGCGTTCGATGCTACGGCGGAGAAGCTCCGCCTCCATCATATTGAACGCTTGGATATAGCGCTCTTTCCAGCGCATTGCCCTAGGGCCGGTAAAGCCCATAAGTAGCAACGAGAACCCATCCCGCGTCATGCGGAACATAGGCTGAAGGCGGCCACGATTATCCTCGTATTCAATCGGCTCAAAGTTGAGCCGATAAAATTCCTCTGAGCATTCAATGCCTTCGACATCGCGAAGGACATTTTTGTGTAATTTGCCGAACCGTTCCGCCACGGCCAAAGAGTCAACAAACAAGCGCTCGTCGGTGAAGTTCAACAACTTCATCGCATCGAACATCGTCAACTGTTGCTCACCAGAATCAACCATCGCGGTGCCCCCGTTGCCCAAGGCGGCAACATTAGCACAGGTGGCTCTATTCCCCTACGGCTGGGTAGCTTTCGGAAATTGCACACGGTATGTTTCGCGTTCCATAGATTCTTTGAGGCGCTCCGTGTCACTTCCGATGTTTCTTTTTGCTGCAACGCCAGTCATAATATTTATATATTTCAGTCTTTTAGATATCAGAACAAATAGGTGGAAAAAGACCGATAGAAAACCTCTGATATACGTCTATATAGCACTTCATATCGCCGTAATTATTGGAATAATTGTATCCTTTTTTGAGTTATATATTAAAGATTGATAGCAGGGCCTGAATTGTCCCCTGCGCCGGCCTGTCAGGCATATAATCCTATTTCACTTTGGGTTTGTCAACCGGATAATCGCCTAGTCACACAGGGTTCAAACCGTGAACAAAATCTGGCATGGTGGCTGCCATGCCGATCATTTCACCGATTCCCCTCAATCCGCTGATCGACGGCCGCCAGTCCGAACGCGCCATGCTGGTGCGGCGTGGCGTGCAGCGGCTGCTTATGCAAATGGGCATGCATGTGCTGCCCGAACTGTCGCTGGCCACCGGGCGGCGCGCCGACCTTGTGGCGCTGACCAGGCAGGGCGACATCTGGATCATCGAGATCAAATCCTCGATCGAGGATTTTCGCGTCGACCGCAAATGGCCTGATTACCGGCTGCACTCCGACCGCTTCTTCTTCGCCACGCATCCCGGCGTGCCCTCGGATATTTTTCCGGAGGAATGCGGCTTCATCCTGTCCGACGGCTACGGCGCCGAGATTTTGCGCGAGGCGCCCGAGCACCGCATGGCCGCAGCAACGCGCAAGGCGCTGATGCTGCGCATTGCACGGGCGGGTGCGGCGCGGCTGCTGGCGGCGGAGCTGGCGGGTGTGGCGGTGCCGGCGCTGGCGGGAGAGAGCGAGTAGACGAAGCTCAAGTTCCTCGCCCCACGAAGTGGGGAGAGGAACCAAAGAACACCTACTCCACCTCTTCCTCCGCCCCTGCCGCCGGCGCCATCAGCAGCACGGCGGCACCCAGCAGCGCTGCAACGAAGGACCCCGCCAGGATGCCGACCTTGACGGCGTCCTGCAGCGCCATGTCGTTGGCGAAGGCAAGCAGGCCGATGAACAGGCTCATGGTGAAGCCGATGCCGCAGAGCAGCGAAATGCCGATCATGTGCAGCCAGCCGGCATTGACCGGAAGGTCGGCGAAGCCGAGACGGATGGCAAGCGCCGACGAGCCGAAGACGCCGGCCAGCTTGCCCAGCACCAGGCCGGCGGCAACGCCGAGCGTCAGCGGCTCGACCAGGGCAGAGGCGCTGAGGCCGGCCAGCGACACGCCGGCATTGGCAAAGCCGAAGATCGGGATGATGACGAAGGGCACGATCTTGTGCAGGCCGTGTTCAACCCGGTGCAGCGGCGAATGGTCGAGATCGTGGCCGCTGCCGGGAGACACCTGGAGCGGGATGGTCAGCGCCAGCGCGACGCCGGCCAGCGTGGCATGCACGCCCGATTTCAGAACCAGCACCCACAGCACGGCGCCGAGCACTAGGTAGGGCGTCAGCCTCGTCACCCGCTTGCGGTTGAGCACGATGAGCACCGCGATGACGGCGAAGGCGGCGCCGAGATAGGCGAGCGACAAGCCGCTTGTGTAGAAGATGGCGATGATGATGACGGCGCCGAGATCGTCGATGATGGCGAGCGCGGTGAGAAAGATCTTGAGCGACGCCGGCACGCGGTTGCCGAGCAGCGACAGTACGCCGAGCGCAAAGGCGATGTCGGTGGCGGTCGGGATCGCCCAGCCGGAGAGCGCGGCGGCGTTGTTGCGGTTGATGGCGACATAGACCAGCGCGGGAACCAGCATGCCGCCGGCGGCGGCGACGCCCGGCAACACGCGGCGCGGCCAGGTCGAGAGCTGACCGTCGAGCATCTCGCGCTTGATCTCGAGGCCGACCAGCAGGAAGAACACCGCCATCAGCCCATCATTGATCCAGTGCGACACGCTGAGCGGGCCGAGATAGGCGTGGAGAGCGGCGAAATAGGTTCCGGCCAATGGTGAATTGGCGACGATCAGCGCAAGGGCTGCCGCAACCATCAGGATGATGCCGCCCGCCGCCTCGCCGTCGAGGAATTCGCGAAGGATGGATTTCGGCTGCTTGTCGCGCATGTGTGCTCCGTTGCCGGGTTTTCCGGCGGCGTTATTGCCGATGATGGGCAAAGGTCGATGGCACGGCAAGCGCAACTGTTTCCAGCGTTGGCGCCGCCCCAACCAATCCGCTTGGCGCTGCGGCGGACGCATAGGGGGAGAGAAGTGTCACCTATGTATCCGGTTCAAAGTGTTACCCATCTATCGGCTGGACANGCCGCACCGCCGCGCCAACCAATCTGCTTGGCGCTGCGGCGGACGCATAGGGGGAGAGAAGTGTCACCTATGTATCCGGTTCAAAGTGTTACCCATCTATCGGCTGGACAGCAGCTTCAGCCTCGCCGTCGTCTCCTGCAACGCCGGCGATTGGCGAAGCCGGCGATGAGAGCGCCCCTCTCCCCCGTCTCTATACGGGGAGAGGACGCCGGCAGGCAGGTGAGGGGCAGCGCTGAGGTCGGCAATTGGCGGCCGGCGCCGCCGGCGCGTGAACCTCAGCGTGGTGCGCGCTTGGCGAGTATGCGCTGCAGCGTGCGGCGATGCATGTTGAGCCGGCGCGCGGTTTCCGACACGTTGCGGTCGCACATTTCGTAGACGCGCTGGATGTGTTCCCAGCGCACGCGGTCGGCCGACATCGGATTTTCCGGGGGGGCGGCGCGCTCGCCGGCGGTGCGGGTGAGCGCTGCAAACACGTCGTCGGCGTCAGCCGGCTTCGACAGATAGTCGATGGCGCCGAGCTTCACCGCGGTCACCGCGGTGGCGATGTTGCCGTAGCCGGTGAGGATGACGGTGCGGGCATCGTCGCGCTTCTCGCGGATGGCGGCGACGACGTCGAGGCCGTTGCCGTCGCCAAGCCGCATGTCGACCACCGCATAGGCTGGCGGGTGGGCGCGCGCCTTGGCCACTGCCTCCTCGACGCTCTCGGCCGTCTCGACCACGAAACCCCTGGTTTCCATGGCGCGGGCCAGCCGCGTCAGGAACGGCTTGTCGTCGTCGACGATGAGCAGCGAGGTGTCCTCGCCTTCGACCATTGCGCCAATTGCTTCTTCGCCAGTCATTATCTTAAAAAATCCTGCTGCCTTAATTTTACGCAGATATAGTTCCTGAACGCCATTGTCCAATTTTGCCGCCTCCGCCAAGGCTTTTACGCGGTGTCGAACATCGAGATCCCCACCGATTCCGGGTTGAGGAAGACCGTGCGCGGCCACGATATCTGCACGATCGCGCCCTCGCCCAGCCCGCTCGAATTGCGGAAATCGAGCGTGGCGCCGGAGCGTTCGAGCAAGGTCTTGGCGATGAACAGCCCGAGGCCCAGGCCACCGCCGGCTTCGTTGCCCTGGCGCGTCGACATATAGGGCTCGCCGATGCGGTCGATGATTTCGGGGGGAAAGCCCGGCCCGTCATCGATGATCGAGAAGGTGACGTCGAGTTCGTCCCAGCTCCATCGCACCGTCACACTGTTGCGGGCGAAGTCGACGGCGTTCTCGACAAGATTGCCGAGGCCGTAGATGACCCCGGGGTTGCGTCGTCCCACCGGTTCGGGGCCGACGCGCTCGCCCGGCCGAAGCTTGATCGAGATGCCGAAATCGCGGTGCGGCGCGGTCACCTCCTCGACCAGCGAGGTCAGCGGCAGACGCGACAGATGCGCCTCGCCCTCGGAGGACAGGCTGGTCAGCCGCTTCAGGATCTCGCGGCAGCGCTCGCTCTGCGACCGCAGAAGTTTGACGTCCTCACCGTATTTTGGGTCGTCGCCAAGTGCCTTTTCCATCTCCTTGGAGACAAGGGCGATGGTGGCGAGCGGCGTGCCGAGTTCGTGCGCGGCGGCGGCGGCAAGCCCATCCAGAGCCGACAGATGCTGCTCGCGCTGCAACACCAGTTCGGTGGCGGCAAGCGCATTGGCGAGCAGGCGGGCTTCCTCGGCGACGCGGAAGGCATAGATGGCGGTGAAGGCGATCGAGGAAAACACCGCCATCCATATGCCGGCGACATAGATGAATGGCATGGGCAGCGGCGCGCCCTCATACCATGGCAGCGGCTGATGGAAGAAGACCAGCAACGTGGCCGCCGCCATGACCAGCGCGCCGAGCACCGCAGTCAGCCGGAGCGGCAGCGACGCCGCCGAGATGACGACGGGCACGGTCATCAGCACCGAGAACGGGTTGGTGAGGCCGCCTGTCAAATAGAGCAGGCCGGCAAGCTGCAGGCTGTCGAAGGTCAGGATGAAAAAGGCTGAGAACGGGGTCAGCCGGTGCGCTGCCGGATAGCGGAAGGTCAGCACCAGGTTGAGCCAGGCCGAGCAGGCGACCAGCGCGAAGCAGAAGCTGACCGGCAGCGGGAATTTGAGCCCATAGGCGACGACCAGCACCGTCAGGCTCTGGCCGACGATGGCCAGCCAGCGCAGCCGGATCAGCGTGTTGAGGCGCAGCCGCTGGCTTTGCTGGAAGTCTGGGGCGTGCAGGATGTTGATCATAGCGAAGGATTATAACCGGGAAAGGACGAGCGCTAGGTCCCTCGCGGTTTGGCGCGGGCGGTGGCCGCAGCGAGCAGCGGATTTTCCGGCCAGACATGGCGGGGATAACGGCCGCGCATATCGGTGCGCACATCGGCCCAGGAGCCGCGCCAGAAGCCGGGCAGGTCGCGCGTCGTCTGGATCGGCCGGTGCGCCGGCGACAACAGCTCGAGCGTCAGCTGTACGGTGCCGTTGGCGATTGCCGGATGGCGGTCAAGGCCGAATAGTTCCTGCACGCGGATGGCCAGCACCGGCCATTCGCCGTCATAGCGGATCGGCACATGGCTGCCGGAGGGCGCGTCGAAATGGGTCGGCGCCAGTGTGCCGATCTTGCGCTGCAAATCATGCGGCACCAGCGCCATCAGGCCCGACGACAGCACGCCGGGATCGATGGCGGCGAAGGACGCCTTGCCCGACAGGAACGGCAGCAGCCAGTCGTCGAGGCGTTCGAGCAGGGCGGCTTCCGAAACATCGGGCCAGGGCGCGCCGAGGCCGCGATGCAGCCAGCCTAGGCGCTGGCGCAGCGTCTCGCCGTCCTTGCTCCATTCCAGCAGCGACAGGCCGTGCTCGCGCAAGGCATCTGTTATGGCGCGGTCGGCGTCTGTTCCAGTTGGTGCGGGCAGCATGCGCTCCGACAAAGTGATGGCGCCGAGCCTGGCGGTCTCGCGCACGCGCACCGCGCGCCGCTCGCGGTCGAAGCTTGTCTCGCGGCGCGTCTCGATCCTGTCGGCGAGAGCGGCACGGATGTCGGTCTCGTGGACCGCGGCCGCGGCGGTTATACGAGCGTTTTGCGCCTTGCCTTGCAGATCGGCGACGACCAGCCAGGTCTCGCCGGCCAGCGGATCGGCGGCGTCGACCATTGCACCGGAGCCATTGGCCAGCACAAAACGGCCGCGCTCACCGCGCGCTTTTGCGACACGGTCCGGCCAGGCGTGGATGAGGAGAAGACCGGCAGAAGCGGTTTCGCTGCTCTTGGCGCCGCCCGCCTCCTTCGCCAATCGCCCGGCAAGCTGCCTTGCCGCAACGGCGCGCGGTGACTTTTCGGTGCGGAAGCGCATCAAGCGCCGTTCGAGGTCGGCACCGTCGCCGCCGAGACCACGCTCGGTGAGCAGGACGGCTAGCATCGCAGCCTCGAGCGCGTGGCCGCCGCCAGCGGCTTCAGCGACCATGTGTGCGAGCCGCACGGGCAGGGCCAGCTTGCGCATCGCGCCGCCCGCCTCCGTCAGCCGGCCGGCTGCATCGATGGCGTGCAGCGCCAGGAGCAGCGCCCGCGCCTCGTTGAGCGCGGGAATGGGCGGCGGATCGAGGAAGGACAGGCTTGCGGGATCGGCGACGCCGAAGGCGGCGCAATCGAGCAGTAGGCCGGACAGGTCGGCTTCCAGAATCTCGGGTGGGGTGAAGGCGGGAAGGGCCGCCGTCTGCTCGGCCCGCCAGAGGCGGATGGCGACGCCTGGCTGTGTACGCCCGGCGCGGCCGGCGCGCTGGTCGGCGGACGCCCTGGAAACGCGCACCGTCTCCAGCCGGGTCAGGCCGCTCGCCGGTTCGTAGCGCGGCAGCCGCGACAGGCCGGAATCGATGACGACGCGCACGCCGTCGATGGTGATCGAGGTCTCGGCGATCGACGTCGCCAGCACCACCTTGCGGCGGCCGGGCGGCGCCGGTTTGATGGCGGCATCCTGCGCCCTGTTGTCGAGCTGGCCGTAGAGCGGCACGATGTCGGTGTCGGCGCCGAGCCGGCCCTGCAGCCGCTCGGCGGTGCGCTCGATCTCGCGCTGTCCCGGCAGGAAGGCGAGCACGCTGCCGCTCTCGCCGGCAAGAGCGGAGCGGATCGCCTTGGCCATGGCGTCTTCGATGGGAACGCCGGCTGGCCGCTCGTCGTATCTGACATCTACGGGGAACGCACGGCCTTGGCTTTCGATCACCGGGGCGCCGGACAGGAGTTTCGCGACGCGCGCGCCATCGAGCGTTGCCGACATCACCAGCAGCCGCAAATCCGGCCGCAGCGCGCCCTGCACGTCGAGCGCCAGCGCCAGGCCGAAATCGCCGTCGAGCGAGCGCTCGTGGAATTCGTCGAAAATCACCGCCGAGACGCCGGGCAGCTCGGGATCGTCTAGGATCATGCGCGCCAGGACGCCTTCGGTGACGACCAGGATTTTTGTCCGGGCCGATGTGCGGTTTTCCATGCGCATGGCATAGCCGACAGTGGCGCCAGGCTCTTCATCAAGCAATTCGGCCATGCGGCGGGCGGCGGCGCGGGCGGCGAGCCGGCGCGGTTCGAGCAGGACGATCTTGCCGGCGACCAGCCAGGGCGCATCGAGCAGCGCCAGCGGCACCAGCGTCGTCTTGCCGGCGCCGGGCGGCGCCACCAGAACGGCGCTGTTGCCGGAGCCGAGCGCCTCGCGCAGGGCCGGCAGCACGGCGGATACCGGAAGCTCCGGCAAGGATCTCGTCGTCATTGCGTCCGCATATCAGCGGTCACCACAACCGTGCAACGGCTCAAAGCCTCGTGCGCGCAAACGGGTTCCAGCGCACCGTGCCCAGCCGCACCTCCTCGCGCACCATGGTGAGCAGGCCGGACGCGCCAACGACGGCCAAGCCGACCAGCGATATCCAGTCCGGATACTCCTGGAAGAACAACGCACCGAGGATCACCGCCCAGACGATCTGCGAATAATGCGTCGGCGCGATGCGGTTGGCCGGTGCGTATTTGGCGGCCAGCAACTGCAGCAATTGGCCGCCGGCGGTAAAGGCGCCGCCCAGCACCAGCCACAGCAGCTGCATGGCGTTGGGGAGGGTGAACGATGTGGCGATGGTGCCGGCCCCGTTGAACAGCAGCCCGTAACCGATGAGCACGCCGAGCATGGTGGTGCGCTTTTCCTGCTGGGCGAGCGACCGCATCAGGATGACGCTGGCCGCGGCAAGGAAGGCCACCGTGAAGGCGGCAAGGTGTCCGAGATGCAACTCGCGAAAACCTGGCCGCACCACCAGCATGACACCTGCAAAGCCGGCAACCACCGCCAGCCAGCGCCATGGACCGACCTTTTCTTTCAGGATGACGGTCGAGAGAATGGTAACGCAAAGCGGCGCCAGGAAGATCAGTGCATAGGTCTCGGCCAGCGGAATGGTGGTGAAGGCGTAGACGCTGAGCACGCCCGAGGCGATGCCGGCCCAGGCGCGGGCCTGCACCGCCCATGGCCGCCCGGTGCGCCAGAAGTCGCGCCAGCGCTCATCGACTGGGCGGCTGAAAAACAGGAAGCAGCCGGCAAACAGCGTGATGAAGAAGCCGATCTCGAAGACGGTGAACTGTCCGCCAAGGCTCTTGATAACGGCATCGCTGCACGAATAGCTTGCATAGGCGATGAGGGCGAGCAGGATTCCGTTCGTCACGTTTTTCCATTTCCGGGGAGAGTGCAGTGAAGGTATTGGCGCTCGGCGCGCATCCCGACGACATCGAGATATTCATGTTCGGTACGCTGGCTGCCTATGCCACGCAAGGCGCAGAACTGACTTTTGCCGTGGCCACGGATGGCGCCAGGGGCGGCATGGGCGACCCGAGCGTTTTGGCTCGTGTCCGCCGCGACGAGGCGGCGGCCGCTGCGGCGCTGCTCGGCGCAACCCTTCGCTTTCTCGACTTTCCCGACGGCGAACTGGTGGCTGATGCGGCACTGATCGCTTCGCTGAAAGCGCTGATACGCGAGACCGCGGCGGATCTGGTTATCACGCATGCCCCCAACGACTATCACGCCGACCATCGTGCTTTGTCGGACGGCGTGCGCATCGCGGCCTCGTTCGGCGTCCCCGTGCTGCATGCCGACACGATGGGCGGCACCGGCTTTGCGCCGACGCATTACGTCGACATTTCCGCCTACGGCGATATCAAGACGCAGGCGATCCGAGCGCACCAATCGCAGTGGCCGGAGCAATATGTCGACAGAGCGCGCGTTCAGAATGAGTTTCGCGCCGGGCAATGCAACAGCGTTCCCGGCTCCCTGGCCGAGGCCTTCCGATTCGAGCCGACATTTCCCTTCGCCGACATCCGCGCGCTGCTGCCGCCCGCGCCCCCTGTCCGGCCGGTGACGCCGCAGACGAAAATTATAGGCGACCCCGGCTAAGCAACTTCCGGGCGAGCCGTCCGGCAAATCATTTCCCAACGATTTCAATCGCCGTTTGGCCATGTTGCGGCGCAGCGACGAATTCGCTTGCCTTGTTTAGTAAAAATTGCATCACTAAACAAATTACTAAACATCTGCGGCGCACCGCGCCGCCCTGGCGACGCATAGCGCGCCGTGTTTAGCCCCTCGGAGGAGCGAGGGTTGAGGGGTTCTTGAAACGGCCATCCGGGCGCGTTTCGCAAATGGGAGGAAGGCATGAAATCGAGCTTGAAACTGGCGTTGGGGCTGGCTTCGGCGATTACCGCGTCGACAGCCGTCTCGAACGCCGCGCACGCTGAAGACCTGACGCTTTGCTGGGCCGCCTGGGATCCGGCAAACGCGCTGGTCGAACTGTCCAAGGATTTTACCAAGGAAACCGGCATCGGCATGAAATTCGAATTCGTGCCGTGGACCAACTATGCCGACCGCTTCCTCAACGAGCTCAACTCGCACGGCAAACTGTGCGACCTGATCATCGGCGACAGCCAGTGGATCGGCGGCTCGGCCGAGAACGGCCACTACGTCAAGCTGAACGACTTCTTCGACAAGGAGAAGATCAGCATGGACGACTTCGTGCCGGCAACAGTCGTCGGCTATTCCGAATGGCCGAAGAACACGCCGAACTACTGGGCGCTGCCGGCCATGGGCGACGTCGTCGGCTGGACCTACCGTAAGGATTGGTTCTCCAAGCCGGAGCTGCAGAAGGAATTCAAGGAAAAATATGGCTGGGATCTCGGCCCGCCGACCACCTTCGACCAACTGAAGCAGGTCGCCGAGTTCTTCCAGAAGCGCGAGATCGACGGCAAGACCGTCTATGGCGCTTCGATCTACACCGAGCGTGGCTCGGAAGGCATCACCATGGGCGCCATGGACGTGCTCTACAGCTACGGCTTCCAGTATGAAAACCCCAAGAAGCCCTACGAGATGGAAGGCTTCGTCAATTCGCCAGACGCGGTCAAAGGCCTGGAGTTCTACAAGTCGCTCTACGATTGCTGCACGCCTCCGGGTGCCTCGAACAGCTATATGGGCGAAGGCGTCGACGCCTTCAAATCCGGTCAGGTGGCCATGCACATGAACTTCGCCTTCACCTGGCCCGGCCTGCAGAAGGACGAGAATGTCGGCGGTGATAAGATCGGCTACTTCGTCAATCCGAAGGGTCCCGGCGGTGCCCAGTTTGCGCAGCTTGGCGGCCAGGGCATTTCGGTCGTGTCCTATTCAGACAAGCAGGAATCGGCGCTGAAATACATCAAGTGGTTCGCCAACAAGGATGTACAGGCCAAATGGTGGTCGCTCGGCGGCTATTCCTGCCTNGCTGAAATACATCAAGTGGTTCGCCAACAAGGATGTACAGGCCAAATGGTGGTCGCTCGGCGGCTATTCCTGCCTGAACGCGGTGGTCAAGGACCCGGCCTTCCCGTCCAGCCAGCCCTATGCACAGACCTTCCTCGACTCGATGGCGATCGTGAAGGACTTCTGGGCCGAGCCGAGCTACGCACCGCTGCTGCAGGCGTCGCAGAAGCGCTTCCACGACTATGTCGTTGCCGGCCAGGGTTCGGCCAAGGACGCGCTTGACGGCCTGGTCAAGGACTGGACGCAAGTGTTCCAGGACGACGGCAAGATGTAACCGGACCAACGGCTCCTCCCGAGCCTGACCCCAGAGGCGGATGATTTTCAGGCCGAATCGATCAGAAATCATCCGCCTCAGGGCTAAAAAGAGAGAGAGCATGATGTCGTCCGAAAACCGCTTCACACTTTTCGGCATCATGCTCTTGGTCCCGTGCTGCCCTTGGCACGGGACGCAGTTCAGATAAATTCCAGTGTCGAGACTTGACGTGACCGAAGCAGGACTCACCATGCTCAATCGGACTGCGGAGAACGTTGCCCGGGCGACCCCGGAGCCGTTGGCCCGCAAGGTCCGGGGGATCAGCGACAAGGGCCTCGCCTGGCTGTTCATCTCGCCGACGATCCTGTTGCTCTTGGCCATCAACATCTTCCCGCTGTTCTGGGCGATCTACCTGTCCTTCACCAACTTCCGCGCGAACCGCCCGAACGAGGTGGTGAAAAACCTCGGCTTCGCCAATTACCAGCGCATCCTCGGCGACCAGGACATCTGGATCGCCATGCAGACGACGGCGCATTTCGTGTTCTGGACGATCCTGCTGCAGACGCTGATCGGTTTCACGCTGGCATGGCTGATCGACAGGAAGTTTCGCGGCCACGCCTTCTGGACGACCATCATCCTGGTGCCGATGATGCTGTCGCCGGCGGTGGTCGGCAATTTCTGGCGTTTCCTCTACGAGCCGCAGATCGGCCTGTTCGCCTACGCCATCTCGTTCGTCACCCGGATACCACCGACCGACATCCAGATGCTGTCCAACGTGTCGCTGGCGCCGTGGTCGATCATCATCGTCGACACCTGGATGTGGACGCCCTATGTTATGCTGATCTGTCTCGCCGGCCTGCGCTCCATCCCCGAATACATCTATGAAGCCGCCGAGGTCGACCGCGCGTCCAACTGGCGGCAGTTCTGGTCGATCACGCTGCCGATGGCGCTGCCCTTCATCATGCTGGCGGTGCTGTTTCGCGGCATCGAGAACTTCAAGATGTTCGACATGGTCAACCTGCTGACCGGTGGCGGGCCGGGCTCGACCACCGAGGTCGCCTCGATCACGCTGAAGCGGCAGGCCTTCGAGAGCTGGCGCACCGGATATTCCTCGGCCTTCGCCATCATCCTGTTCGTCGCGGTGTTTGGGCTGGCCAACATCTACGTCAAGGCGCTGAACAAGGTGAAGCAGAGATGAGCCTGACCACCGCCCACTCCGTCGTCGCCCCCTCGGCCAATTCGAAGCGGATCGCCGGCACGATCATCGTGCTCTACGCGCTGATCTCGATCGTGCCGTTGCTGTGGATCTTCGCCACCAGCTTCAAGACGCCGCCGGATTCGATCGCCTATCCGCCCAAGATTCTGTTCCAGCCGAGCATCGAGGGCTATTGCAACCTGTTCACGACGCGCACCAGGCAAACGGCCGAGTATATCAACTCGCTCGGACCCGCGACCGGTTTCTGCGACGAGACCTCGCGCAAGCGCAACATGGTGATTGCCGGCCCGTCCAACTTCCTGCCGCGCTTCGTCAACTCACTGATCATCGCCTTCGGTTCCACCTTCTGCGCCGTATTCCTCGGCACGCTTTCGGCCTACGGTTTCTCGCGCTTCAAGGTGCCGCTGGCCGATGACCTTCTGTTCTTCATCCTGTCGACGCGCTTCATGCCACCGATCGCGGTCGCGATTCCCATCTACCTGATGTACCGCGAGCTCGGCCTGTCCGACACCGCGCTCGGCATGATCCTGCTCTACACCGCGGTCAACGTGTCGCTCGCGGTGTGGCTGCTGAAAGGCTTCATCGACGAGATCCCGCGCGAGTATGAAGAAGCGGCGATGATCGACGGCTATACCAGGCTGCAGGCCTTCTGGCGCACCGTGCTGCCGCAAGCGACTACCGGCATCGCCGCGACCGCCATCTTCTGCCTGATCTTCGCCTGGAACGAATATGCGTTCGCCGCACTCCTGACCTCCGGCACCGCGCAGACCGCGCCGCCCTTCATCCCGACCATCATCGGCGAAGGCGGCCAGGACTGGCCGGCGGTGGCGGCCGGCACGACCATCTTCCTGGTGCCGATCCTGGTCTTCACCATCCTGCTTCGCAAACAATTGCTGCGCGGCATCACTTTTGGGGCGGTGCGCAAATGATTGGTGTGCCAGGTCGACCCCCACTCCGTCGAGCTTCGCTCGACACCTCTCCCCCGATCGACGGGGTAGAGGAAGGACGCGAACTTCATTCAGCCAGGCTCCCTTCCTCTCCCTCCGGAGGGGGGAGAGGTGGCGCTGCGAAGCAGCGACGGAGTGGGGGAACCACCTGGCAACCGTCTCGCCCCGTTGCCGGGCAGAAGGAAGGAAGCTGCGCATGACGCGCCCAGCCATCTCCAAAAAGTCATCCTGGCCTCGCTGGGCCCGGCGCGGCCTGATGGAAAACATCGCCACGACGCTGATCGCCATTGGATTCCTGATGCTGTTCCAGCCCTTCGCGCTGGCGCTCTACACCTACTCCTTCATCACCATGCTCGCCGGCACGGTGATGTTCATCATCGTCTCGAAGTTCCCGGAATAATCATGGCCGAAATCCGCGTCCAACATTTGAGAAAGGCCTTCGGCGATTTCGTCGCGGTGCAGGATTCCAGCTTCGTCGTCGAAGATGGTGAGTTCTTCGTCATGCTTGGTCCCTCGGGCTGCGGCAAGACGACGACGCTGCGCATGGTCGCCGGCCTCGAATTGCCGACCGGCGGCCAGATCCTGCTCGGCGGCGAGGACGTCACCATGCGCCGGGCGCGCGAACGCGACATCGCCTTCGTCTTCCAGCTGTTCGCGCTCTATCCGCATATGAACGTGCGCAAGAACATCGGCTTCCCGCTTCTCGCGCAAGGCATGCCCTCGGCCGAGATTCGAAGCCGTGTCGAGGAAACGGCGAAGCTGCTGCGCATCGACCATCTGCTCAACAAATCGGTCTCGGGCCTTGCCGGCGGTGACCGCCAGCGCGTGGCGCTCGGTCGCGCCATCGTGCGACGGCCAAAATGCTTCCTGATGGACGAGCCGCTCGGCACGCTCGACACCGAATTCCGCGATCTGATGGTGCATGAGCTGCGCGAGCTGCACAACCGCATCCACGCCACCACCGTCTATGTCACGCACGACCAGATGGAAGCGATGTCGATGGCCGACAAGATCGCCGTGATGAACCATGGCGTTATCGAACAGTTCGGCAGCCCGCGCGAAATCTACGACCGCCCGGCAACCATGTTCGTCGCCGACTTCATCGGCTCGCCGCCGATGAATTTCCTGGGCTTCGGTGGCGGGCTGGCGAAGGGGGCGAAGGAAATCGTCGTCCAGGGCGCCAAGGTGGCGGTGCCGGAAGTGCGCGAGGAAATTGCGCCCGCCGACATGGCGCTCGGCATCCGTCCCGAGCACATCCGTTTCGACGATGCGTCGAAACTGCGCGGCACCATCTACGGCACCGAATATCTCGGCACGACGCAGATCGTGGCGGTGGAGACGGCGGACGGCATCATCAAGGCGCGGGTGCCGGCCGAAATCCGGCTCGCTGCCGGCGATCATGTCGGGCTGACGTTGAACAGCGCGCGGCTGTCGCTGTTCGACAAGGGCTCGGGTCGGGCGGTGCGCACCGCGATCCACGATACCGCCTCTCAAGGGAGAGCGCAGCATGGCTGACGTGCACATCAAGGGCGTGACCAAAAGCTTCGGCGACCATGTCGCCGTCGATGGCCTCGACCTTAACATCGCCGATGGCGAATTCGTCGTGCTGCTCGGCCCGACCGGCGCCGGCAAGACGACGACGCTGAGATTGATCGCCGGACTGGAGCGGCCGGATGGCGGCACGATCCATATTGGCGGCCACGATGCGACGACGCTGTCGCCGGCCGAGCGCGACACCGCTTTCGTCTTCCAGCAATATTCGCTCTACCCGCATCTGTCAGTCTACGACAACCTCGCCTTCCCGCTGCGCTCGCCGGCGCGGAAAGTACCGGAGGACCAGATTCGCCGCCGCGTCGAAGAGGTGGCAAAGATGGTGCGCATCCACCACAAGCTCGCCAACCGCTCGACCAAGCTGTCGGGCGGCGAGATGCAGCGCGTCGCCATCGGCCGAGCGTTGGTGCGCAAACCGTCGATCTATCTGATGGACGAACCGCTGTCGTCGCTGGATGCCAAATTGCGCGCCGATCTCAGGCTCGAACTCAAGCGCATCCAAGCCGAGCTCGGCGCCACCATGCTCTATGTCACGCACGACCAGATCGAGGCGATGACCATGGCGGACCGCATCGGCATCCTCAACAATGGCGTGCTGGTGCAGATCGGCACGCCGCGCACCATCTATTCCGAGCCGGCAAACCTTCATGTCGCCGCACGGCTCGGCCAGCCGGCGATCAATCTGCTGCCAGCGGGACTGCTGCCTGATGGTGGGGCGCCGACCGGAACCAAGACCATCGGCGCGCGCACCGAGCATCTGTCGATCGAGAAGACCGCAAACGGCCATGCCGACGGCGTCGTCGACTGGGTCGAACATCTCGGGGACCAGAACCATCTGCATGTTACGGTCGGCCCGAAGAAACTGGTGACGCTCACCGACCCCGATACGGATCTGGCCGAGGGCGACAAAGTGGTGATCCGCTACCGCTCGCCACTTTATTTCGGCGCCGACGGACAAAGACTGATGTGAGGTTTTCGGTGTCTCGCCAAGGGCACGGCACCGGCTTCTGATTGACGAATACAGGACGAATTCGATGAAGCACTTTTTCAACCGCAGGGAAACGATCGTCACCGAGGCGCTGGACGGGCTGTTGCGGACTATCGGTTCCGGCGATCTCGCGCGCCTCGACGGTTACCCCGAGATCAAGGTCGTGCTGCGCGCCGACTGGGACAAGGCGAAAGTTGCCGTCGTCTCCGGTGGCGGCGCCGGACACGAACCGTCTCATGCCGGCTTTGTCGGCAAGGGCATGCTGACGGCGGCGGTTTCGGGCGAGATCTTTGCCTCGCCCAGCGTCGAGGCGGTGCTGGCGGCCATCCGCGCGGTGACCGGCCCCGCCGGCTGCCTGCTGATCGTCAAGAACTACACCGGCGACCGGCTCAATTTCGGCCTGGCGGCCGAGAAGGCGCGCGCCGAGGGGTTTCGCGTCGAGATGGCGATCGTTGCCGACGACATCGCCCTGCCGGGTATCAACCAGCCGCGCGGCGTCGCCGGCACCTTGTTCGTGCACAAGATCGCCGGCCATTTGGCGGAGACCGGTCAGGACTTGGCAGCCGTTGCTACAGCCGCTCGCGCGGCGGCGAAGGACATCGTCTCGCTCGGCACGTCGCTGTCGTCCTGCTCGATCCCCGGCCAGCCACATGAAGAGCGGTTCGGCGAAAATGACGGCGAACTCGGCCTCGGCATCCATGGCGAGCCGGGCGTCGAGCGCATCGCGGTGCAAAGCGCCGACAAGCTGGTGGCGATCATGGCGGAGCGGCTGGCCGCGCGGCTCGACCCGAACGCCAGCCACGCGTTGCTCATCAACAATCTCGGCTCGGTGCCGCCGCTTGAGATGTCGCTGGTCGCCAATGCCGTGCTGGCCTCGCCGCTGGCCAAGACCGTGAAGCTTGCGATCGGCCCCGGACCGCTGATGACGGCGCTCAACATGAACGGTTTTTCGCTGTCGCTGATCAAGCTCGATGCGGCGCGCGAGGCAGCCTTGCTGGCGCCTGTCGGCCCACATGCCTGGATGCCGGCCAAAACCGTCGTCGCGCCGGCTATCGTGCCTATGGCGAAAGCGGCTGGAAACAGCGCAGCCCAAAGGGCCAGCCAGGATTCCGGCACCAGGCGTTTGATCATCACGGTCTGCGAACGGCTGATCGCGCTCGAAGAGACACTGAACGGGCTCGACGCCAAGGCGGGCGATGGCGATACCGGTTCGACGGTTGCGACCGGCGCGCGCAGCGTGCTGGAACGGCTCGATGCGCTGCCGCTGGCCGACCCTGCCGCCACGCTTGCGGCTATAGGCGATAGTCTGGGCGTCGCAATGGGCGGCTCCTCAGGCGTCTTGCTGTCGATCTTCTTCACGGCGGCGGCTCAGGCTTCGAACGGCGGAGCAACCCTGTCCAAGGCGCTGCTTGCCGGGCTTGACCGGATGACCTTCTATGGCGGCGCCAGGGTCGGCGACCGCACCATGGTCGATGCCTTGGAGCCGGGGCTGAAGGCGCTCGATGCCAAGGGGCTGGATGCCGCGGCTACAGCGGCACGGCACGGCGCCGAGGCGACCGCGGCCATGGAGAAGGCGAAGGCCGGGCGCTCCGCCTATGTCGGCACCAAATTGCAGGGCGTAGTCGACCCTGGCGCCCATGCCGTGGCCGAAGTGTTCGCGGCCGCCGCGCTGCATGCAACGGCCTGACGGCATGCTTAGATTGTCGAATGAAAACTCTTGCGATACTGCCGGCAGGATCGAAACCGGGAATCTGGACATGGCAGCGTTCGACCTTGCCAGGCTGATCACCGCCGCCGCGGACACGATCGCCGCTCACTCGGAAGAGTTGACCGCGCTCGACCAGGCGATCGGCGACGGTGACCATGGGCTGAACATGAAGCGCGGGTTTGAGGCCTTGCGTGCCGATGCCGAGGCGTTTTCGGCCAAGCCGCTGCCCGAGGCGCTGAAGGCGATCGGCACCAAGCTGGTGATGACGGTTGGCGGTGCATCCGGGCCGCTCTTCGGTACATTGTTCCTGGCGCTGGGCAAGGAGATTTCGGGAGAGCCGGATCGTGCCAATCTGGCGGCTGCTTTCGGCAAGGCAATCGAAGCTGTGGCCGCCAGAGGCAAATCCCAGGTCGGTCAAAAGACCATGCTCGATGTGCTGCAACCTGTGCAGGACGCGTTGGTCGAAGGAAAGACGGCCATGGAAATTGCAGATATCGCCGACATGGCTGCCGAGGCGACCGTGCCGATGAAGGCAACACGCGGTCGCGCCTCATTCCTCGGCGACCGCTCAATCGGTCATATGGATGCCGGCGGACGCTCTGTGGCGCTGCTGGTGCGGACCGTCGCCGAAACCGTCGAGGGCCAAGCATGAGCAATGTCGGCATCGTCATCGTCTCGCATTCGCCGCTGGTTGCCGAAGGCACGGCCGACATGGTGCGGCAGATGGTGGGCGACGAAGTGCCGCTTGCATGGTGCGGCGGAAACGGCCATGGCGGGCTCGGCACCAGCGTCGAAGCGATCATGGGCGCCATCGACAAGGCGTGGTCGGAGGCGGGCGTCGCCATACTGGTCGATCTCGGCGGCGCCGAGACCAATTCGGAAATGGCGGTGGAAATGATCGGCGAGCCGCGGGCGCTCAGGATTATCGTCTGCAACGCGCCGATCGTCGAAGGCGCGGTGATGGCTGCGACGGAGGCGTCCGGCGGGGCCTCGCTGAAGGAAGTGGTGGCGACGGCGCATGAATTGTCGCCGTCGTGAGCGAACGGGAATTTTGACCTGATGTCCGCATTTGCCGAGGCCACCGTCCTGATCACCCACGAGGTAGGTCTGCACGCGCGCCCTTCGGTGAAGTTCACCAAGCTTGCCAAGAGCTTTGCCGCCGAGGTGGAGATTGCGCTTGCCGCCAACGGCCCATGGTTCGACGCCAAGAGCATCGTCAAGGTGATGGCGGCCAGGGCGCCGAAAGGCACCATGCTGCACATCCGGGCCACAGGCGACGGCGCCGATGATGCCGTGAGAGCGCTGGCCGAGCTGGTGCGACGCGGTTTCGACGAGGATGCGGGCCATGCCCGAACCGCTTAGGCTGCAAGGCATTTCGGCCTCGGCCGGCTATGCCGAGGGGCCGTTGTTCAACCTCGACAACGGCACCGCGCACTACACGGGCAAGGCGAGCGCCGCGGACGAGAAGGCCGCATTGGAAGCAGCTATCGCCAGCGCGACGGACCGGCTCGCGACCCTGATCGAAACCGCCGATGACGAGGCCGCCGGCATTCTCGAATTCCAGCTCGCCATGCTTGGGGACGAGGCACTGACCGGCCCGGCTTTTGCCGCGATCGCGTCCGGCATGCCGGCTGACATGGCCTGGCGACAGGCGCTGGACGCCGAGATCTCCGGCTACGAAACGTCAGACCAGGACTATTTCCGGGCTCGCGCCGCCGATATCAGCGATATCCGCGACCGCGTGCTGCGCGCCCTTACCGAGGAGCAGGAGAGCGCTCCACCAGCCGGCGCCATTCTCTATGGCGAGGACATCGCGCCGACGCGCTTTCTCGAGACCGACTGGAGCACCGGCGGCGGCATCGCGCTGAGGGCCGGCAGCGCCGCCAGCCACGTCGCCATGCTGGCGCGCTCGCGCGGCGTGCCGATGGTGGTGGGGCTTGGCGCTTCGCCGGCTAATCCCGTCGGTCTGGCTCTGCTCGATGCGGAGCATGGCGGTATCGTGCTTTCGCCGACCACGACCGAGATCGAAGCGTTCCACCGGTCCTCGTCCTCGTTTGTGGCACATCGAGACAAGGCCGGAGTCTATCTCGCGAAACCGGCGGTAACCCGGGCCGGGACGACAGTGCGCGTGCAGGTCAACATCGCCGATCCGTCCGAGGTCGACGGCATCGACATTTCGACCTGCGACGGGGTCGGGCTGATGCGCACCGAATTCCTGTTCGGCAAGGCGCCGCCGGACGAGGAGACGCAATACCAGGCCTATCGCAAGGTGCTGGAATGGGCAGGCGACAAGCCGGTAACCATCCGTACCGTCGACGCCGGCGGCGACAAGCCGGTGCCGGGCTTCACCGTCGAGGAGAGCAACCCGTTCCTCGGGCTGCGTGGCATCAGGCTGTCGCTGGCAAGGCCGGAGGTGTTTCGCGTACAGATCCGGGCGCTGCTGCGCGCGGCGGTGCACGGCAATCTGAAGGTGATGTTTCCGATGATCGCCGTCGCGGAGGAATACCAACGCGCCGCCGCTCTGTTCGTGGAGGAGCAGGCCGGGCTTGCCGCGCGCGGCATCGCGCAAAAAATGCCGCCGCTCGGCATCATGGTCGAGGTGCCTTCGGTGGCGATCGCGCCGGAGGCGTTCGCCGATGTCGCCTTCTTCTCGATCGGTTCGAACGATCTGACCCAATATGTAATGGCGGCTGCCCGCGATAACGCAGCCGTGGCGCATCTTAATTCTGTCCGCCATCCCGCCGTGTTACGGCTGATCGGCTCGGTTGCCGCTTTTGGCCTGCGCGCGAAAATCCCAGTCAGCCTGTGCGGCGATGCCGGCGGCGATCCGGCATCGATCCCGGCACTGCTCGAGGCCGGCCTGCGGGATCTCTCGGTGGCTCCCGCCCAACTCGCCATGGCCAAGGCGGCCATCTCGGATGCATCGGTCTAGGATGACTGAGATGGCCGACAAGACACCAGAAGCCGGCTCCGAAGAGGCGATCCGCGCCTACAAGACGATCCTGTCGCAGGTCATCGACCAGCGACCGTCGGGTATGCGACAACGCCTTGCCGACGCGCTTGGCAAGCACCGCAGCTTCGTCACCCAGATTTCCAGCGCGGCCTATTCGACCCCGATCCCGTCAAAACATCTGCCGGCTATTTTTTCGGTCTGCCATTTCAGTCCGGCCGAGCGCGATCAGTTTCTGGCTGCCTATCATCTGGCGCATCCCGGCAAGATGTCGGTTGCGGCAGGCATGCGCAAGACCCGGCATGTCTCGCTGATCGTGCCCGATTTCGGCGACGACAAGCAGAATGCAGCGCTCGACAAGGCGATCAACGAATTCATCCAGAAGATCACCAGCATCACCGGCAGGAGTGGCGGCTGATCGTGTTGTGTCGGGAGGACACATGAAGAAGTTTATGAATTCCGTCGACACGGTGCTGACCGAAAGCCTCAACGGCTTCGTTGCAGCTCATGCCGACATCCTGGTGCTGGGCGAGGAGCACAAATTCATTCGCCGCAAGGTGATGAAGCCGGGGAAGGTGGCGCTGATCTCGGGCGGCGGTTCCGGCCACGAGCCGCTGCATGCCGGCTTTGTCGGTCACGGCATGCTGGACGCCGCCTGCCCCGGCCAGGTCTTCACCTCGCCAACGCCGGACCAGATACTGGCGGCGGCCGCCGCCGTCGATACCGGCGCCGGCTGCCTGTTCATCGTCAAGAACTATGAAGGCGACGTGATGAATTTCGACATGGCCGGCGAAATGGCCGACGGCGTCCTGCAGGTGGTGATCAATGATGACGTCGCCGTCGAGAATTCGTCCTTTACGACCGGCCGGCGCGGCGTCGCCGGCACGCTGGTGGTGGAGAAGATCGTCGGCGCCGCCGCCGAGCAAGGCATGGCGCTGGCGGATCTCAAGGCGCTCGGCGGTCGCATCAACAGCGCGACGCGTTCGATGGGCGTGGCGCTGACCAGTTGCACGGTGCCGGCGGCCGGCAGGCCGACCTTCGAGATTGGTGATGGCGAGATGGAATTCGGCGTCGGCATTCATGGCGAGCCCGGCCGGCGTCGCGACACGTTGAAAAGCGCCGATGCGATCGCCGAAGAGATTTGCGCCGCGATCCTGGGCGATCTCGGCGACAGGGCGAAAGGCCCGGCACTGTTGTTCATCAACGGCTTTGGCGGCACGCCGCTGATGGAGCTCTATCTGATGTACAACAGCGCCCGAAACATCTTCGAAAAACAGGGCGTGACGGTGACCCGCTCGCTGGTCGGGTCCTACGTGACATCGCTCGACATGGCCGGCTGCTCGATCACGCTGACCATGCTGGATGACGAGGCAACGTCAATGTGGGACGCGCCGGTGCACACAGCCGCGCTGCGCTGGGGACTGTAACGGAGGGGCCTTGCCCATATCCCGAACAGGCGGCTTATGAACTTGCCTTAGCCTGCGGGACCGGACGGACCGTTACCCGCAGTCACGCCGACAGATTGCCCGCCTGCAGCGCGGCTTGCCTTGCGGCCGACCGCTCCGGCTTCATCCAAACCGAAGCCGTAGAAGTCTTATCGCGGTATCGGCAGCGACGGCCCGGCCACCACGCTGGACAACTTTCCTGCCTTGCGCAGCACGGGCGCTTCATACTTTTTCTTGGCCATTCCAAACACCCTTTTCAGTCAGTGCAAAAGAATGGACCGAAACCGTGGAAAGTCAATTCATGAGCTGGCTCTGCCACCACACGCTGGCTTCATGCATGCTTTTCTGCAACATACGCTCCTCTGAGTTGGTTGTTTGACGCAATTCCGGACGGGAATTGCTCATGTGGGCGAACGTCATCCGGGTTTGATGCTGCCATCTCTTGCGCCTGCCGATGAAAAACTGCTGCTGACCTTCGCCGACCCGGAGGCGCCGGCTGCCATTGGCCGTGACGTTGCTGCCGAAAGCTTGCTGGCACTGCTCGTCAATGCCGAGTTCCACGGCGTGCTTCCCATCATGCTGCGCAAGCTCAGCGAGATCGGCGACGCCCAACTGCCTGCGGACGCAGCCTTGCGGCAAAAGCTGTCGGAACTGCGTGATCGCTCGACGCTGGCGACCGGCCAATCGATGCTGCTGCAATATCATGGCGACCGCATCATGAAGGCATTGGCGGCGAAAAATGTTCCGGCCCGCATCGTCAAGGGTCCGGTCTTCGCACGCAAACTTTACCGCCACGCCGCTGACCGGCCGTTCACCGACATCGACATTCTGGTCGAGCCGGCCAGCATCATTGAAGCCAACCCGGTGATTGCCGGATGCGGCTTCGAGCTCTGGAGCGGCGAGGCGCAGTCGCAGGATCTGCAGGAGTTCAAGTGGCTGGAGAAGGAGAATACCAGCCTGCTGATCGAACTGCACGGCAACCTGGTGCATGATTCCGGCATGCGGCGGCGGCTGTCGCTGGGCTTTCGCGAATTGCAGATCATCGACGGCAGCGAGGCCGACACGCCGGCCGCGCTGCTGACCATCGCCATTGTCCACGCCGCCGGCGGGCACAAGTTCCACCGGCTGCAGCTTTGCGTCGATGTGCTGCAGGGCGTGCGCGCGCTGCGGTCGCCCGCGGATGAAGACCGGCTTTTCGAGGCGGCGCGCATCAGCGGCATCGAGCTCGAACTGGCGACGGTTCTCAATGTGACGGGGCGGCTGTTTGATGCACCGCGCGCGATCGAACTGGCCGACCGCATCAAGCCCGACCTCTCGATATTTTTGGCCAAATGGCTGATCACCGGCGATACGCTGCTCGGCGTCAATTCCAGGGACAAGATGCATTCGCGCCTGCGCCGCGACGCCTTCCGCTGGATCCAGCGCCTCGCCAGGCCAAAGCCGCATTCTGCCTGAAGTGTGCTTTAGTCCCGCGCCGCCAGCGCCGAGCGGATCAGCGGGGCCGCCTCGGCCGGGTTCGCGCCGACTTCCAGGGTAAATGTCGGGACGGCTTTGACCAGCGTTGCGATGGTTGCCATGCGGCGCTTCTGCGCCGGCAAAAGGCCGGTCATGCCGGTCCTGACATTGTCGGTGGCAAGCGCCACCATGGCGTCTGTCCTGGTCATGGGCACGAGCCGGGTTTGCGCGTCCGCCGAGCGGGCGAGATGAAACAGTGCCGCAACCGGTCTGCCGACAGTTTCCTCGATGCGGATGATCTCGGCGAGACGTTCCAGCGAGACGGCCTGCTCGCCATTGGCGTCCCATTTGTCGCCAAGGCAAGGCGCCACGAAGGGCAGCATTGCCGCGGTGTGGCGGTGGACCTTCACCTTGCGCGGCAAGCCCCAGGCCGTGATGCCGCCACCGGCCAAAACCTTGAGGATCATGGCGTCATCCGAGCACAGGCCGAAACCTTGCGACGCCAGCGCCAGCGACGTCGTCGACTTGCCGGTGCCGCTCGGCGCATGGATCAGCACGAGCGCCTCGCGGCCGGGCAATGTCAGGCCGGCGGTGTGCAGCATGTGCTGGTCGCCGGCATCAAGTGCTGCATCCAGCACCATCATCAGCACCGTCCATTTGACCTTGGCATCGGGATGGACTCGTATCTCGGCCCAGCCTCCATCGGCATTGATCGAGACGGTCTGCAGGCCGGGAAAGACCAGATGAACGGTGCCGCCACCGTCGATCAGCCGGCAATGGCCGTCTTCCGGTACGTCGCCGTCGAAAGCGAGTTTTCCGGCAGGCGATTCCTCTAACTCCTGCGTCTCGACGATATCGATGCGGAAACCCGGCTCGGCCGGCCCGCTGACGCGCAACGTGCCGAGCATGAGGTCGAAGCTTGGCCAGAGATCGGCCCGCGAGGCCGATATGCTGATGACTTGGCCCTGGAGATCATAGCAGAAGGTGGTCGCCGGACCGGTCAAGCAGCGTGCGCCTTTCCGGCATCGGCGTGATGGCGATAGATCTGGACCATGCCGGGGAGGCTGTCCGAGACCACCGGGCGGCCATCGAGACAGACCCAGCAATGGGCAGACATGCGCGGCGCCTGCATCGACTTCGGATCGACGCCGAAGCGCAGATCCGGATCGAAGCCGGCAAAGCGCAGGAAGCGGTGGGCGAGCAGGCCCTCGCGCAGGCATCTGCGGTCGCGCATCAGCCAGGGGTGCCGGACGGTCCGGTTGACGGCAGCGACGATGTAGGCTGACGACAGGCCGCGATAAGGGGTGGGTGCGCTGAGCGGCGCCCATTTCAACACCGATTCGAAGCTGCGGCGGCCGACCAGGATCGGCATCAGCCGCGCGCTTGCCCATAAATGGACACGAAACAAAGCGCGCAGGAGAACGCCGTCCACCATCAGGGAGCCGGGTCGGCGAGAATGCCTTCGCTCACCAGTTCGGCGGCCAGCGCCGCCATGTCCTGGTCGAGCGTGCCCTTGTCGACCTCGAACTCGTCGCACAACAGGACGACGATCTGGTCGAGGCTGCGGGCGCCGTCCACCTTGTCGAGAAAGGCTTCGGTGGTGCCGTTGCAGGTGTAAAGCTGGCCGCTGCGCGCCAAGAGCACGACGGCGCCATCGCCGACATGCTGGACCGAGGCGTCGTCCGCCAGCCGCAGAACCATTTCAGAACCGATTTGGGCCATGGAGCCCCTCCACCATTTTCCTGGAGAGCAGATAGCGCGGCGATGCGGGTCTGTCCATTGCGCGGGCGAGAGGGAGAACAGGCAGGCCCGACCGTTCTGTGGCAATCCGGCAACGCCAAAATCCTCACGACACACGCAACCGAAGACGGCGGGTCTTAAAACAGGGAAGCACCCCAGAAATAGTCGGTGATTGCAGCTGGTAATCACCGCCGCAAGCCGTCAAGCCGGCTATCTCGCAGGGTCAAGGTCTTGCTTTTCTTACCTAAAGTAAGCTATGCAGTCGCGGGGTTTTGGGAGAGCATTGGGTATGCGTTACAATTGGGAGCGGGCGCCGACCGCGTTCGAACGTCATCGAAAAGCGTTGGCAGCCGCCATATTGATTGCGGGTGGCGTCGGGCTGATGCTGGCGGCCTTGCCGCTTTAAGACTGATATCCGACACGAACGCCCTGCTTTCTCCGGGCGCATGAGCTTTTTCTGCCTGCCACAAGACGGGCCGCGGCTTAGCGTGCCTGGCCGGTTACGGCGATGAAGCGGCGGTCGCGTCCTTCGAAGCCCTGGCTGAAGCGCTGCACCAGCACGGCCAGTACCGCCGGCCTGCCGGGCGGGGTGTATTCGTAGGATTCCGACAGGCTGTAGGAAGTCGGGCAGTTGCGCGAGCCCGGCACGGCCTTGTCCTCGTGCATGACCTTGAACGGCTTGCCGTCCTGCCCCTGCAGCGACAGGCGGAAGCCGCGCGCCTTGCCCGCCTTGTCCCCTTGAAGTGTCTTGTCGCCCTGAAGTGTCTTGTCGCCCGGAAGAACTTGGTCGCTTGGCTTGGCGTCATCAAAGCTTGCCAAGCAATCCTCCTTGCTGTCGGCAAGGATCTCATCGAGCTGGATGGTCGAAATCAGTGTTTCGCCATAGAACGGCGACAGCCATTTCTGCGCGGCCTGCTCGAGGCGGGGGATGTCGTTGTACTCGACCGTGTCGTCCGGGAAGGTGAACCTGTCGGAGGCCGTGCGCGTGCCGCGCTCGGCAATGCCGTATTTGGCCAGGATTGGCGCGGCCTGCTTTGCGGCCTGCGCCCGTGCCTGCTCCACCGTCGTGGTCGCCTCTTCCGATTCATCGAGGACAAGGATCGGCTTGCCGCCGACGAACTCGTCTGTGCTTGTGTCGATGATGTCGATCTGCGACCAGCCGGAAACGGCAGCGTCGAGCTCGCCATATTGCTCGAAGGCGAAATATTTGCCGTCGGGGGAAAAGCCGATGATCCGCCGCGCGGCGGCATCGCCGGCCTGGGCGGCGGAAACGATCGTCAACAGCAGCGCTGCTCCAACGGCAGATCCAACCCCGTATCGTACCGTCATTGCGCGCCCTGCCCCGATTTCAAACCCGGCCATGGTGCCTGCAATTTATGGCCAAGGCGAGATCGGCCAAGCCCCAAATTTCGGGAAAGACATGGCATTTGGGGAAAGACGTGGCCGGGAAAACCCGCATAGGCTATTGCAAGATAGAGAGTTTTCCCGAGGAGGGATGAATGGCGTCACGCTACCACGAGGTCTATGACGGCTGGAAACGCGACCCGGAACAATTCTGGGCCGCTGCCGCCGAGGCGATCGACTGGTATTCGCCGTGGACCAGCGTCTTCGATGCCAAGGCGGGCGTTTACGGGCGCTGGTTCAACGGCGCCAGCTGCAACACCTGCTTCAACGCTCTCGATCGCCATGTCGCAAGCGGCCGCGCCGACCAGATCGCACTTATCTACGACAGCGCGATCACCGGCACGGTCAAGAAATTCACCTATGCCGAATTGAAGCGCGAAGTGGTAGCGCTGACTTCGGTGCTCAAGAACCGTGGCATTCACAAAGGCGACCGCGTCATCATCTACATGCCGATGGTGGCCGAAGCGGCGGTCACGATGCTTGCCTGTGCCCGCATCGGCGCGGTGCATTCGGTGGTGTTCGGCGGCTTTGCCTCGCACGAGCTCGCCACCCGCATCGACGACGCCAAGCCGAAGCTGGTCATCTCCGCGTCCTGCGGCCTGGAGCCTGGACGTGTCGTGGCCTACAAGCCGCTGCTCGACAAGGCGATCGAAATGTCCCGCCACAAGCCGGACGCCTGCCTGATCCTGCAGCGCGACCAGCTGCGCTGCGATCTGAGGGAGCATTACGATATCGATTTTGCCGACGCCGTTGCCCGCGAGCGCGCCGCGAGCGCCAACGTCGATTGCGTTCCGGTGCTCGCCACCGACCCGCTCTACATCATCTACACCTCCGGCACGACCGGCCAGCCTAAGGGCATCGTGCGCGACAATGGCGGCCACATGGTCGCGCTCAAATGGACGATGGAAAACGAGTTCGGCGTCAGACCGGGCGAAGTATTCTGGGCGGCCTCCGATGTCGGCTGGGTGGTCGGCCATTCCTACATCGTTTACGGACCGCTGCTGCATGGTGCGACAAGCGTGCTGTTCGAGGGCAAGCCGATCGGCACACCCGACGCCGGCACCTATTGGCGGGTGATCGCAGAACACGGCGTGGTCGCGCTGTTCACCGCGCCGACGGCCTTCCGCGCCATCAAGGGGCAGGACCCCAAGGGCGAATTCGTGCCGAAATACGATCTGTCGAAATTCCGCATTCTGTTCCTGGCCGGCGAACGCGCAGACCCGGAAACCATCAAATGGGCGGAGCAGAAACTCAACGTGCCGGTGGTCGATCATTGGTGGCAGACCGAGACCGGCTCGCCGATGACCATCAACCCGGCGGGCCTCGGCCTGCTGCCGGTGAAATACGGCTCGCCCGGCGTGCCGATGCCGGGCTACGACATTCGCGTGCTCGACGATGCCGGCCATGAAGTGCCGCGCGGCACACTTGGCAATGTGGCGGTGAAACTGCCGCTGCCGGCCGGCTGCCTGCCGACGCTGTGGAATGCCGACGAGCGTTTCCGGCAAGCCTATCTCGAGGAATTTCCCGGCTTCTACAAGACGGCCGATGCCGGCATGATCGACGACGACGGCTACCTCTATGTCATGGCGCGCACAGACGACATCATCAATGTCGCCGGACACCGGCTGTCGACCGGAGCCATGGAGGAGGTGCTTTCAGCGCATCCCGATGTTGCCGAATGCGCCGTCATCGGCGTCGCTGACGCTATGAAGGGCCAGGTCCCGCTCGGCTTCGTCGTGCTCAATGCCGGTGTGTCGCGCGATACCGCTGCCATCGAAGGCGAAGTGGTGGGGCTGGTGCGCGAACGGATCGGCCCGGTCGCGGCCTTCAAGACCGTGGTGACGATCAAGCGCCTGCCCAAGACGCGCTCCGGCAAGATCCTGCGCGGCACCATGCAGAAGATCGCCGACAAGGAAGAATGGACGATGCCGGCGACCATCGACGATCCCGCCATTCTTGACGAGATCACCGCGGCGCTCAAAGCCCGCGGCATCGGGGTCTGACGGCCCCAGTGGCGTTGTTCCAGCGATCCAGGCCCCCCCGGCCGGCGCCGCGCGAGCGCCTGGAAATGGATATGGACGACACCGTCGTCTACGCGATCGGCGACGTGCATGGCTGCTACAAGGAATTGCTGTCGCTGGAGCAGAAGATCCAGCTCGACGCGCTGCAATTTCGCGGCCGCAAGATTATCGTCATGCTCGGCGACTATATCGATCGCGGGCCGCAATCGGCGCGCGTGCTCGACCATGTCTTGGCGCTACCGCCAACAGGGTTCCTGCGCGTCTGCCTGGCGGGAAACCACGAAGTGGCGATGCTGAACTATCTCGACGGATATCTGTCGCGGGACCGCTGGCTGGCGGTCGGCGGCCGCGAGACGCTGTTTTCCTATGGGGTCGATCCGGCGCGGCTTGCCAGCCTCTATGCCTCGAACGACGAGGTCGACCGGCGCGTGAAGGAAGTCATTCCGGCCAGCCATATCGACTTTCTGCGCAGCCTGCCGGTGCTGCTCTGTTCGGATAAATTCGTTTTCGTCCATGCCGGCATCAGGCCGGGTATCGACCTGGTCGCACAGGATGAGCAGGACCTGCTCAACATCCGCGACGAGTTCTTCAACGCCGCCCATCTGCTCGACCGCTTTGTGGTGCACGGGCACACGCCGGTCGATATTCCCAGGCTCGACGGGCGCCGGCTCGGCATCGACACCGGCGCGTTTCGAAGCGGCCGGCTGACAGCGCTCAGGATCGCGGGTAAATTCGGCAAGCTGATCTTTTCCTGACCTGCCGTGCTTCTTCGTTTGAGCGTGATCTTTTCCGAAAACCGGATCCGCTTTTCCGGGTCACGCTCCTTTTCAGGATCGCGCTCCGTTCAGGCGGCGGTCTTGGCCCGCACGTCCGATTTCTCCAGATAGTAGGTCGAATAGCGGTCGAAGAACTTTTCCGAGCCGCCGAGCGAGCCGTATTTCGGCAGCTTCTTCAGATCGACCTTGTTGAGCACGGCGCCGACGACCTTGCTTGCGACGTAGGGTTCCTGCTCCAGCAGCGAGCGCACCATGGCGCGCGGCGTGCGGCCCCATTCGGCAACCAGCACGAAGCCGTCGACCAGCGGCGCAAACGCCTTGGCGTCGACCACGGGGCCGAGCGGCGGCAGGTCGACGATGATGTACTCGAACGTCTCCTTGGCGTTGTCGATGAAGCGCCGCATGCCGGCCGACGACAGCAGCTCGCTGGTATGCGAGAATTGCCCACGCAGCACGGCCGGGATGATCGCCAGCTTGGTCTGGCGGTCGACTTTGCCGACCGACTGCCAGGTCTGGCCGTTGACCACGGCCTCCATCAGCCCCTGCTCGGCCTCCATGCCGAGGTTGCGGCTGAGGCCAGGATTGCGCAGATCGGCGTCGATCAAAAGCGTCTTCGAGCCGTTGGCGGCCAGCAATCCGGCGAGATTGGCGGCGACCGTAGACTTGCCCTCGCCGGGCAGGACCGAGACCACGCCTATGACCCGGCTGCCTTGCCCTTCCATGACGACGTCGAAGGCGATCTTGGCGTTGCGCAGCGTTTCGGAGAACATCGATGCCGGCGCATCGACGCTGACCCGCATGCGCGCCCGTTTCTCGGCCGCCGACAATGTGTTGGCGCCTTTGGCATCCGCCGCACCGCCGTCGGCGTCCTTGCCGAGCCTGCCGCCGATCATCGGCAAATAGCCGAGGAATTTGAGGCCGACGCGATCGCGAATGTCCTCGCCGGTCCTGAAGAAGCGCTCGTTGAACTCATTCAGGCCACCGAAGCCGGCGCCAAGCAGCACGCCAAGCACCAGCGACAGCGCCAGCACCCTGGAGGTGCGCGGGCTTGAGGCGGAAAGCGGCGTTGAGGCATCCGAGATGATGCGGACCTTGCCGACCGGGAAGGATTGCTGCTGCGAGGCCTCCTCGTAGCGGCTAAGGAAGGTCTGGTAGAGCGTGGTCAGCGCCTGCGCCTGCTGGTCGAGTTCGCGCAGTTTGACCTGGCTCTGGTTGTCGATGGAGCTCTTGCCGGCCGCGTCGGCGATCTTCTGCCTCAGTGAGGTCTCGCGTGAAAGCGCGACTTCATATTCATTGCGATAGCTTTCGGTCAGTTGCTTCAACTCGCCGAAAATCTGGGTCGACAGGTCGGCCTTTTCCTTGGCCAGCGCCACCGCCTGCGGATGGTCGGCGCCGAAATTGGCCGTCACGTCCTGCAGCCGCTTGGCCACTGCGAGATAGCGGGTCTTGAGCGTTGCAATGACGGAGCTTGCCGGCTGATCGCTTGAGATGGCGGAATCGTTGAAGGCATTGTCCGAGCCGCTTTCGACGATGGTCTTGTATTGCTGATAGCGGGCGCTGGCGCGCGCCGTATCGGCCTGCGCGACGATCAGTTGCGCGGTGAGATCGGCAATCTGCTTGTCGCTGATCAGCTGGCCGTCGCTGTTGGCGGCCAGACCATGCTCGGCCCTGAATTTCTCGACCGCCATAGCGGCCGCCTGTGAGTTCTGACGAAGCTCGGTCAGCCGGCCCTGCAGCCAGACCGCAGCGCGCTCGGTGGCGTCGAAGCTGGCATTGAGCTGGTCGGCGAGATAGGCGTCGGCATAGGCCTTGGTGATGGCGGTGGCGAGCGCCGGATTGGTCGACTGGTAACCGATGGCGAGCACATAGGAGCGGCCGTTGCGCTGCGCCAGCACCTCGCTCTGCAGCTTCAGCACGGCATAGTCGTGGCGCGCCGTCTGCATCATGGCCTGGCGTGTCGCCTCATCGACGTTTTCCATGCCGGGAATCTGCTCGGCGGAACTTGAGCGGAAATAGCCGATCACGCCGCGCACGAAGCCGATGCCCTTGACCAGCGCCGATTGCGGCGGGTTCATGAACTCTGCGTTCTGGTCGAGTTTCAGCTTGTCGACCACCACCGAGGCCAGCCGCGCCGAGGTGATGATTTCGATCTGGCTGAGCAGGGCGGCGTCGGTCTGCATGGTGACGGATGCAGCCGAGATGTCGTCGATGACCTTGTTCAGGCCTTCGTCGATCAGCACGCTGGCGACCGACATGTATTGCTTGGGCGTGGTCTGCAGATAGAGCAACCCCAGGAACAGGCCGATGATGGCGCAGACCGCCACCACCTTGACCTGACGCGCCGCCATGCCAAGCAGGCGCTCGACGTCGATGAAGTCTTCACCCTTTTCCTGATCGGGGTTGGGCAATGGCATCCTCTTGTCGAGAGGAAAGCTTGCATAATTCATCTTCGATCCAATTCTAGGTTACAGGCGCCGGAGCGAGACGGGTCAGGTCCCACCTCGTCCGAAGCTGCGGAGATCGGGGGCAAGATATGCAACGCAAGCTTCATGCCATCCGGCGCCGGGCCTGAGCGGCCAGGCGTGCAGGCATGAGCCGCGCCATCGTCCAAACGCATATGCCCTCGAAAGATGGGCATTATGCGGCCACTTCCTGACGCTCATGCGACCGCACGAACGCCTGCAGCATTTCCAGCACAGGTCCCTTCATGTCGTCGCGCGCCAGCGCGAAGGCGATGGTCGCCTCTATGAAGCCTTCCTTGGAGCCGCAGTCGAACATGCGGCCATTGAAAGGCTGGGCAAAGAAAGACTGGCTTTTCGCCAGCCGCACCATGGCATCGGTAAGCTGGATTTCGTTGCCGGCGCCGCGCTGCTGGTTGCCCAGCAGCGAGAAGATCTCGGGCTGCAGGATGTAGCGGCCGTTGATGTAATAGTTCGACGGCGCATTGGCCGGCGCCGGCTTTTCGACCATGGCCGTCACCTCGAAGCCGCTGCCTGTCTCGGCGCCGCGCCCGACGATGCCGTATTTGCTGGTCTCGCTGGGATCACAGCGCTCGACGGCGATCACATTGCCGCCGGTCTGCTGATAGAGATCGACTGTTTCAGCCAGGCAACCTCGGCGACCGAACGACACCATATCGGGGAGCAGCAGGGCGAAGGGCTCGTCGCCGATGACTTCGCGTGCGCACCACACCGCATGGCCGAGACCATGTGGCGACTGCTGGCGGATGAAGCTGGTGGCGCCGGCCACGGGCAGCATGCTTTCGAGCGCCTCCAGCTGGGTCTTCTTGCCGGTTTGTTCGAGCGTTCCAATCAGTTCGGGGTGCAGGTCGAAGTAGTCCTCGATGACAGCCTTGTTGCGGCCGGTGACGAACACGATGTGCTCGATGCCGGCTTCGAAGGCCTCGTCCACCGCATATTGGACGACCGGCCGGTCGACCACGGGCAGCATCTCCTTCGGAATCGACTTGGTTGCCGGCAGGAACCGTGTTCCAAGCCCCGCCACAGGGATGACTGCCTTCCTGATTTTCTTCATCGCAAATTCCTTCTGAGCAGATCGATTTCAGCCTGTTGCAGGCCACGAACAAACGTCTTCATGTACTCGCCCTCCTTACTCCGCGCCGACAGCAAACTGCGCCGCCACCCTTTTGAGGCGGACGGCGATCGGCATCGACATGTGCCTGACAGCCGCCGGATCACTTAGCGCGGTGCGTATCGCTTTCAACGGCGAACGCGCCTTGATGTGCTGGACCAGCGACAGGAACGATGCCGCCTTGCGCAGGCTGCGGGCGCGTTTGGCGAAGGCGGCCGCAGCAGCAGCGTCCATGGAATTGGTCTCGGCGAAGACCGCGTCGGCCTTGCGCATCGCCTCGATATGGTGAAGCTCGAGCACGCGCGAGATCGAGCCCGTGCGGATGTGGTAGATATAGCCGGTCGTCGGCTCGACGACGCATTTTCCGCTCTTGGCCAGCGCGTTGGCGAGCAGGATGTAATCCTCGCCTATGCTCAGACTTTCATCATAGCGAAGCCCGTTTTCGATCAGGAAACGGCGCTGGAAGATCGGCTTGAGATAGCCAAGGTTGAACGTGGATTCGAAAACGATGTTGCCAGCGATGTAGTCGGCGAGCGTGATTTCACGCAGGCCCTCCAGATATTTGGCGGGAAACATCGTCGCTTCGGCAATGCCGTCCTCGCGCACCACCTGGAGGTTGTCGACGGCGATCACAGCGCCCGCGCTTTCGGCCCGCGCGATCATGGCAGAAAGCCGCCCGGGCAGGACGGCATCGTCGGAATCGAGCACCGCGACCCAGCGGCCGGAAGCCAGTTCGAGCCCGGCATTCCTGGCGCCGCCAGGGCCACGATTTGCCGGCAGCGCAACCACTTTGACGACATTTTTTGGATAGGCTCTTGCGACGTCGAGCGTGTTGTCGCGCGACTGGTCGTCGGCGACGATGATTTCGACGCTGACATCGCGCTGGGCCATGGCGCTTGCGATCGCCCGGTCGAGCGTGGCCGCGGCATTGTAGGCTGCGATGACAAAGGAGACGTCAGGCTGCACGCTTGCCTCCTTGCTGCGGGGAAGACAGTCCGTATTGGCGAATTTCGCTGATACCGACCAGGCCGCTGACGACGCCGACATGCATGATGCCGCGCAGCACGCTGCGGTTGCGGCGGACCGGGCTAATCGCGGTCAACGCCGCCATGCCGAAGCAATAGACGGCCTTGGCCGAGGCAAGGCCGACAGCCTTCGCACGCTCTATCACGCCTGCGTCATGGCCGATGAGGTGGCCGTGCGTCTGGCCGAAGCGGAAGCGGCGGCGGCGCAGCCAGTCGAAAGCGGCTCGCGAACGCGGCACGACTTCCTCGACCCACGCCTCTGGCGCAAAGGCGATGCGACCGCCTGCCTTGACCATGCGGTTGAAGAATTCGGTGTCCTCGCCGCCGCTCTGGCCGCGCGCCAGGCTGAAACGACGGTCGCGCAAGCTGTCGGCGCTCATCCTCAAAAGGACGTTGCAGGTGTAGCCGGTGCGGATTTCGCCCTGCACCCAGACCGGCAAGGTCGAATGGAAATCGCCCTTGCGCATCCAGTCCGGCGCATCCGGGCGGTAGAGCGCCCGCACCGGACCGAGCACGGCCTCGGCGCCCCTTGTCTCCGCGATAGCAATCAGTTCGGCCAGCCATTGCCGGGAAGCGGTTTCATCGTCGTCGATGAAGGCGACAAAATCGGCCGTGCTGGCATCAAGACAGGCGTTGCGGGCAACCGAGATGTTGCGCGCCGGAGCGTGCCGGTAGCGGGCCACGAGCTTCAATTCGCTCGCCAGCGCGGTCACCAGCGGCTCGGCGGTCGGCTCGTCGTCATTGTCGGCGACGATGACGCCGATGCCGAAACCGGCAGGCATATCCATGGCAGCGAGCGACCGCAGCGTGTCGGCCAGTTCCGGCCGCCGGAACGTGCAGACGCAGATGTCGATTCGGCGGCTGTCGGCGACCATCATGCCACCCCGCGCTGCGATCGCGAGCCGAGCAGTTGCAGCCAAAACCCGAGCGACCAGCCGAAATGCATGACCATCGCCGAAATGCCCGCCAGCACATTGTTGGGACTGCGCTGGCTGATGGCGGTCACAGCGCCGTAGCCCAGACAGACCGAAGTCCAGACCAGCAGCGGCACCGCCGCCAGCCAGTGGATAAAGGAAAATACCGCGAGAAGGACGACCGGCGCCACCAGCAGCGGGATCATCTGCCGAACTTTCGGGATCATTCGGTGCTTGAGCACATTCTTGGCGCGGCCGCGGCCATAGCCGAGATATTGGAAATACAGGCCCTTCAGCGACGAACGCGGATAGTAGACCATCTGCGTCTTGCCGCTCATCCAGATGCGGTAGCCAGCCTGGCGCAGCCGGTAGTCGAGTTCGGCATCCTCATTGTGGCTGAAGCTCTCGTCATAGCCGCCGACCGCGGTGAAGGCCGAAATCCGGATCAGCGCGTGATGGCCGTGGTCGACCCATTCGCCGGCCGAGAGGTGCCGGTGCTTGGAGCCGCCGGTGCCGAGCTTGGAATTCTGCGCCGCCGCGACCGCTTTCTGCACCGCGCCGCTGCCGCTGGTCAGCATCGAGACGACGACCGAATCGGCTGAAGTGGCGAGCGCCTCCTCGACCAGCCGGTCGCAATAATCGGCGGGATAGCCGCCATGGGCATCAATGCGGATCAGGTATTCGGCGCGGTCACCGAGGCTGGCGACGGCGAGATTGATCGCCGCGCTCTGGATACGTTTTGGGTTGTGCAGGAGGACGACCTGAGGGTCCTTGGCCGCAACCGCTTCGACAATGGCCAAAGTACCATCGGTGCTGCCGCCATCGGCAACGACGATGCGGGCGCCGAGCCTTAGAGCTGCCGGCCTGAGCTGCTCGAGCAACGCGCCGATATGGGCTGCCTCATTCAGGCACGGAATGACGATCAGGCTTGGCGGCAGCGCTTCGGTTTGCGTCATCGGCGCCTTCCCATGCTCTGTACTTTTCCCATCATCAGCCATCGCTAAGCCAGCGCTTCGGTGACGAAGGGACCTGGGACCGCCGCCAGACCGCGCAGCCTGTCGACAAAGGCGCGGCAGTCGCTGCGGTCGTAGCTCCAGGTTCGTGGGTTGCGGGCCAGCACACGCGCCTTGGCCTTGCCGAAGTGCTCCTGGTCCATGCGGCCGAGCGCGGTTTCCAGGATTTCGGGCGTGGCATCGGAAAGCAGGACGCCAATGTCCTGCTGGTCGAGAAAGCGCCCGGTCTCGGTATTGCCCATCGAGATCGGCACGGCGCCGAAGCGGCAGCCCTCATAGAGGCGGTTGGGCAGCAGCCATTCCGAATTCTGCCCTTCCTCGAAGAAATCGATCGCCCAGGAAAAATGCACTTCGCCGTAGATCGCGGCCATGTCTTCCGGGTTGCGGTAGGGGCCACGAAAGGAGAGATAGGGTTCGGCCTCGACAAAAGCGTGGAAATCCGGGAATTCCGAGAGTGCCGGACGGCCCCGGAGGACGACCTCGAAGCGCCCGCCCTGACGGCGCGTGAAGTCGGCCAGCAGCTCCAGCGAGCGGCGGCAGCGCAGCGCGCCGAACCAGCCGATGCGCCACGGGGGTGCTGCAGGGTTTTCGGCCTTTGACCTGTCATCCAAGGCGATCGGCGCGGTTTCGAAGTATTTGTTTTCGACCAGTTCCACCGGTGCGGCGACCTGCCCGAACGGCTTGAAATAATTGGCGATGAAGGCCGGTGAGCTCGTCACCAGAAGCTTCACGTCGCGGGCGAGATAACGCTCCGCTGTGCGCAGTGCTTTGCCCAGCATGTCATTGCGCAGCACCAGGCGATGGATGTCGAGGCATTCGTAGACGATCGGCACGCCGCCGCGAAAGGCGGCCTTGGCGCGCCTGGCCAGCGCCAGCATTTCCAGATTGCGCGCGATGATGAGGTCGGGCTTCGGCATCGCCGCAAGCTTTGAGCCTATCGACAGCGCCGCCTTGGCGACCGCCGCCAGACGCTGGCCGAATCGGCCGTCACGCGTCGCGCCGAGGTCGACCGGCTGCAGCCCCTCGACGTCGGGAACAGCATTTGTGGTCCGACGGAAGCCGGCCAACGTGACCCGCGCGCCGCCTGCCTTGAGCATTATGATCCGCCGGCGCACCGCCGGGTCGGAAACATCGTGCACAAGGTACAAGACATGCAGCATGAAAACTCGACCGCTGTTGGCCCACCCACGGGAATGCTAACCCAGCTTTTGCTGCATCGCAACATTTTTGGTGCGCCGTAGCATAAGTGCACCTTTTTTGTTGCACTGCAAAATTGATGCGTTACCCTCCGTCGGGCTTGAGCGCCGCTCTGGCTGGTCACCCAGCCCGATGCAGCGATGGATTGTGACGCGAGCCGCATCGGGATCGTCCTGGCGTGGGTATTTTCGGTCACCATGCCCGTCCTAGGCACCGCAGGCCACGCCGCGGAATCTGCTGACGAAATGAGGTATCCCATGAAGATCGTCGTTGAAAACACAGTCTGCCTGAATACCGGGGATGCGGCGATTCTGCTGGCGATCCGCCACATTCTCAAGACGATCGTGCAAGGCGACGTGCGGTTTGCCGTCTTCGACAGCCAGCCCGAGGTTGCGGAACGACTCTATCCGAAGACGGATTATCCCGACCTCGAATTCCATAAGCTGCTGTCGGAATCCCTGTTCCGATACAAGAATGGCAGCGGGCTGAGGGACCGGTTCAAGCCGATCTACAATCGGCTCGTTCTCCAGGCCCTGCGCTGGTTTGGCAGCAGCGCGCTAGGCAATTTTTTCAGCCATCGCGACCGGCGCGGTCTCGATATCTACGCCGACGCGGACATGGTGGTCACCACAGGGGGAACCTATCTCGTCGAGAACTACAATCTCGAACGACGCCTCAATCAGTTCAGGCTCGATGCCGTATTTGGCAAAGATCCGGTCTTCTTCACGCAATCCCTCGGTCCGTTCGACAAAAGTTACAACCGCCAGGAGCTTGGCCCGATCTTTGACCGCAGTCCGCTCATCCTGTTGCGCGACGAACGGTCGCGGACCCATATCCGGGACTTGGTGAAGGATCTCGGCAAGTGCCACGTGGTGGCCGATGCCGTATTCGCCTTGGCCGATACCGACAGGATCCGCAAGCGTCTCGCTTCCAGCCAGCCGCCGGCGTCGACGGGCCGCGTCGCTATTTCGGTCCGCCACTGGAACTACGTCAGCGACGGTGAGGGCGGCATGCGCCGCTATCTGGATTCGGTCCGCGAGATCGCCACAATTCTTGTCAGGGACCTTGGCAAGGAGGTGACCTTCGTCTCCACGTGTCAGGGCGTGCCGGAATATGCCCATGACGATTCCAAGACCGCACAGGCCATCGTTGCCGAGCTCGATCCTGAGATCGCCAGCCACGTGACAGTGGACGCTTCGTTCCACACGCCGGACCAGTTGATGGCGCTGGTGAAGGGCTTCGACTTCGTCGTCGCGACGCGCATGCATATGATGATCATGTCGCTTTGCGTCGGCACGCCGGTGCTGCCGATCGCCTACGAGTTCAAAACCAAGGAAGTGGCCAAGCGAATCGGTGTCGACGATGTGCTGCTCGACATCGACACCGTGACGCCCGAAGAGGCGCGCGAAAAGCTCGGCCGATTTGCGGGAAATCTCGACCGCTATCGCAAGACAAGCCTTCAGGCCGTGCTCGAAGAACATGCTTCGGCAATGTCGGCCACAAACCTGCTGGCGCCGCTGATCGCCGGCCGCTCAGCGGATATTGCGCGCGGCGTTGGACAGGGTGGTGAACAAAGCGCGTCGCGACTGCGGGACGGCAAGCATGAAAACGAGACCGATGCCGTAGTTGAGGGCAAGCGCCAAAAAGACCGCGAGCAGGTCTGACCGGCCCGTTAGAGACGCCGGCAACCACAGGTACAGGAACCAGGCAAGCAGGGACGAGGCGATGAAAAGCCCCTGCATGAGCAGGAAGTCGGCGGCGGTCACCGGACCGACGCGATGGACCAGTAGCGCCAGCACGGGAACGCGCAGCACGTAACCGCTGATGGCATAGGCCGCGGCAACGCCGACGGCGCCCCAGTGCAGGCCAACGACGAAGGCAGCGACGGTCGTCAGCGACGAATAGATGCCCCAATGGAACATGGTCTTCGTCTTGCCCTGACAGATGAATATCCATCCCGTCGTGCTTGAAACGGACTGGACCAGGCTGGCGATGCCCAGCCAGGCAAAGATCGGTGCGACCGGTGCCCAGCCCGCGCCGAAGAGAAGTCCGACGATCTGATTGGAGGTCAGCGTCAGCGCCGCGATGCCCGGCATGGTAACGGCCGCCAGCATCCAGTTGGTGCGCACATAGATATCGCGAAAGCGGGCCTTGTCATCGTGGATGCGGCTGAGCAGCGGCACCATGACCCGTGTAAGCGGCTGGTTGATGTTCTGAAGCGGGAACAACAGGAGCTTGTAGGCGCGGTCGTAATAGCCGAGTTCGATCGCCCCGGAATATTTTCCGATGAGAATGTTGTCGAGATTGCGCGAGAAGAAGTTGGCGAGGTTGAAGCCGGTCAGGTTGGCGCCGAACGACAATATATCGGCATCGACCTTCAGGTCCGGCCGCAAAGGCGTCCAACGCGCCACCAGCCAGGCGGCAGCCAGGGCGATAGCTGCCGAAACCGCCGGGCCGATGACCAGCGACCAGTAGCCCAACCCCGCATAGGCCGCGATCGCGGCGGCCAGAAGTCCGGCGGCGGCGCTTATCACGTCGTTCAGTGCGAGCTGGCCGAACTGCAGGTGCCGGTTCATCAACGCCAGCGGCACTGCGGCGAGACTGCCGAGAAGCAGCGGCAGGGCGGAGCCAAGGGTGATGCCGGACATACGTTGATCGCCATAGAACGCGGCGATGGCAGGCGCCAGGCCGGCCACTACCACGGCACTACCCAGCCCGACGAGCGCGCTGATCCAGAACACCTGGTTGAGCTGCTGGTTGCTAATGTCCTTGCGCTGAACCACAGCCTGCTGCAGGCCCAGATTCTGAAGCAGCCCGACGAAGGCCACGATCGGCCCGACGGAAGCCACCAGACCGAAATCCTCGGGGACGAGCAGACGGGCCAGCACGATGACGGAGAGAAACTGGATCGCCATCTTGAAGCCCTGGGCGCCGATGGTTACCAGCCCGCCGCGCAGGGCGACACGACCGAACTGGGGGGGCGGATTGGCGTTCATGCAAGCGACCTCGTTTCGCCAAGCCGCATGGCGATTTCCACGAAATGTTGGTTCAGCAGATCGGAGTTGAACTCGGCCTCGATCTTCTTGCGCGCTGCGAGAGCGATCTCTTCACACGGCTTCGGATTCTCGGCGATCCAGGCAAGCTTTCCGGTCAGCGCCGCAACGTCCCGCTCAGCCACGAGAAAACCCGTCTTGTGATCATCGATCAGTTCAGGGATCCCGGAATGATACGTGCTGACCACCGTCAGGCCGGCGGCCATCGCTTCCATCAGGGAAACCGGAATGCCTTCCAGATCGCCATCGCGGGCGCCGACGCTGGGCAGCAGGAACACATGCGCATCGCGCAGACGCTGTTTGACTTCGCTGTGCGGCCGGGGCCCAAGAAAATTCACCCTGTCGGCAATGCCAAGCTCTGCGGCGATCCCCTTCAGCTGCTCGAGAAGTTCTCCGCCGCCGATCACCGAGTAGATCCAGTCTCGCCGCGGCAGGCCAGCAAGCGCGCGAAGCGCATATTCGATGCCCTTCTTTTCAGTCAGGCGGCAGACCGAGATGAAGGAGAGCGTAGCCTGCTCCCATGAACGCCACCGATAGTCGATGTCACTCGGCCGCACCCCCATATGGTGAACCACAACCTGCTCCGGCGATGCACCGACCTCAATCAAGGCATCGCGGAAAAACGCATTCACCGGCAGTTGAAGAACGCCCTTTTCGAACACAATCTTGTAGCGCGCGAGCGTATTGTCATGCAGCGGTTCGCCGACATCACGGCCGTGAAATATCGTCACCAGGGGAGCGGAAATCCTCCCGCGCTTGATCGCGCGGGCCACGCGCATGCCGTTGTTGCCGAAATGGGCAACGATGACGTCGGCGCCCTGCAGTTTTCGCGCATGAGCAATGTCGATGGCGGTCGAGAGCTTGTCCCAGAACCTGCCGGACCACTTCCTGAGCAGCGGGCGATAGCGACCCAGGCCACCCCACCAGCATACGACCTTTCCTGGCAACGCCTGCCAGCGCGGATCATCGATGTTGCTGTCCCTGCCGAAGGACGTCTCGTTGCAGACGACGCCGACTTCCATGCCGCGCTCAAGGCATCCGGCTATCTGGTCGAGAACAAAGGTTTCGGACAATGAGGGAAACTTGTCGACTACAAAGCAGATCTTCATCGGCAGGATGCGCTCGTCCGGGGAGCCGGTGTCCCTTTGACAAAAGCCGGGCCGAAGACAGGGTGGCGGAAGCACAAGACATGCAGCATGGAACTCTACCGCTGTTGGCCCACCCGCAGGAACGTTAGTACAGGTCTTGCTGCACTGCAACATTTTTGGTGCAGTGTAGCAAGATTTCCCTCAGCTTGGCGTGCCTGCCGATCAAACGCAGAGGAGCAGTGTCAGCCGGCAGATGAAGGATCCGCCAAGCCCTCGGAAACGCCGACATGACCGGTGGGTGCATGCGCAGGGCTCGATGTGGCCAGTTGGGTAACGATCTGCGCAAAACGTTCATTCAGAACATCTGCGTTGAAGTCCTCCTCGACTTTGCGGCGTGCGGCAAGCGCGATACGCTCGCATTCGGTCGGGTGCTCCGCGGCCCAGGTAAGCTTGCCGGCAAGCGCTGAAATATCTCGCTCGGGCGCAAGCAACCCCGTCTCCCCATCCTTGATGAGCTCCGGGATTCCCGAATGATACGTGCTGACCGCAATCAATCCGGCGGCCATGGCCTCCATGAGCGCGACCGGAATGCCTTCCATATCCCCGTCGCTGGCAGTGATACTTGGCAGCAAAAAGAGATGCGCCATGCGAAGCCGTCTTTTCACCTCTGCGTGAGGGAGGCTGCCGAGGAATGTTACGCGACCAGCCAAGCCCAGCTCTACGGCCAGCTTCTCCAGATTCATCCGCAGAGGACCGTCGCCAACAATGTCGTAACGCCAGTCTAGCTGCGGCTGGGAGGCCTTGAGGGAGGCCAGGGCTCGCAAGGCGAACTCGACGCCTTTCTTTTCGACCAGGCGGCAAACCGTCGTCACGACCAGTTGGGTGCCTTCCCACGATTCCCAGCGATAGCCGATTTCGCGGGTGTCAATTCCCATATGGTGGACCGTCGTGCTCGCCTGGGACAGGCCGGCTTCCAGCAGCATCGTGCGGAAGTAATCGTTGACGGGCAGGTTCAGGGTCCCATGCTTGGTCAGCCCGGCATATTGTGTCGCGAGCACTGCCTGCCGCGCCGGGATCGCCACGTCCGCGCCGTGAAAGATGGTTATGATCGGTGGTTTGAGCACCTTCCATTTCTTCAGTGCGGCTGCTCTCTCGCCGTTCTGTCCGAAGTGGGCGACAATCACGTCGCAGCGGTTCAGGCGGCGTGCAAAGGCGATGTCGAGAACGGTCGAGGCCTTGTATCGCAGACGCGGCGGCAGACGCTGTACAAATTTGCTGATTACAGCGGCCCATCGCCACCAATGTCGGGTTCTGGCGAGCAGCGTCGCCATCGGCTCGCTTTGCCGGTCAATTCGGTGGTCACCTTGCATCTTTTCGCAGACCACTTCGACCTGAAAGCCCCGCGCCAGCAGCCCAGCCATCTGGTCCACGACGAAGGTTTCCGAAAGCAGAGGGAATTCGCCGACGACAAAGCCCACGCGCATGACCCGCCCATAAGGTTGGGGCTTGCTCGGACCAAGCGGTCCATATCGCACAAGCCCTAATGTAGACAGGCAGAATACACGTTGATTGCTGCAGTGCCACAAAATATTGCACTGCAGCAATTAAAAGTGATCCGGACGGGCGCACGACGCCTGGACCTGGCTAACGGGAACTTTGCGCGACCACGGTCGTGCAGCGTCTCAGCTGAAATGCAACACGACGCGTTTAGGCTGCGCGCTCCAAACCGACACGTCTTGCGCGGTCGAGAACGCCCATGAACGTTGCGAACTGGCTGTCGGGGTTCATCTGCCGCCGCTCCGAAAACTGACGTGCTGTCGCTGACAGCCGCTTGTACTCGGCCTCATCGCTCCACAGCCGCCTGATCGTTGCGACCCAGTCGGCGAGCGGGGCGTCGTAGTCCAGTACCACGCCGCCGGCGCCGATCGCTTCCGGCAGACCGCCGCGCCGCGAGCCGACCACGGGAATGCCACTACAATGCGCTTCCGAGGCCACCCGGCCCCAGGCTTCTTCCCATTTGCTGGGCGCAAGCAGGATTTTCGTGCGGCCGTAGACCGTCTTCATGTCGCTGGTGCGGCTTTCCAGCTTGACGTTCTGGAGGGGAGAGATTGTTGCTTCGATCCGGGCTCGATGATCGTCGTCGAGCTTCCAGCTTTCGACGAACAGGAACGGGATCTCGGGACAGGCGGCGGCAATGCGCACCGCAAGATCGAAGCCTTTTTCCTCATATGGATTGATGAGCGTGACAAATTCACCGGTCGTCGGTGTGCTGTAGAACGCGGGATTGATGGTCGGCGGAATAACCGTCGAATCGATATCGAATTTTGCCTTATAGGCGCGCGCGGTGAACTCGGAGTTGGCGATATAGACCGCCGAATGGAGCTCACGCAGATCGCCGGCCAATTCGTCGAATTCGACATTCCTCAGATAGACGGTCAGCGGCACGCCAAGCCTCTGCAGCTCTCTGCCGATCGGCACCGAATTGTGGCACTGCACGACCGCGACATCCGGCCTCAACTTTTTGACGGCGAAGTCGGCCGCTTCCCAGGGGAACCACGCCCGTACAACCGGATAGCCCGGGAAATTGTCGATGACCGCGCGCTGACGAAGGAGCTTCATCTTGGCGCGCGCCCTGAAGCCGAACATGCCGTCGCCGAACAGCGCTGCCAGAACGGATGCCTCGTGACCGTTTTCGCGCAATTGCTCGACCAGGTGGTGGGTGCTCGACTGGACGCCCCCGCTGAATTGCGGCGTGTAGCCGGTGCCGCCTGCAAACAGAACTTTCATGAACCTGGCTCCGCGTTGTGCCGCCCTGCCTTCACGCCGCCATCCTGCCGATCGAGAAATACTCGATGCCGTGACGGGCGATGACCTTGGGATCATAGAGGTTACGGCCATCGAAGATGACCGGCGTGGTCAGGGCATCCTTCACCGCGTCGAAGGACGGGGCGCGGAAACTCTTCCATTCGGTGGCGATCAGCAACGCGTCGGCGCCGCGCAGTGCCGCCTCCTTGGTGCCGCACAACAAAAGGTCGTCGCGCAGGCCGTAGATGGCCTGGCATTCCTGCATCGCCTCGGGGTCGTAGGCCTGCACATTGGCGCCGGCCTGCCACAGCGCCTCCATCAGGACGCGCGCCGGCGCCTCGCGCATGTCGTCGGTGTTGGGCTTGAAGGCGAGGCCCCAGAGCGCGAAGGTCTTGCCCTTGAGACTGCCCTTGAAATAACGGTGCACCTTGTCGAACAGCACCGACTTCTGGGCATTGTTGCGCTCCTCCACGGCGCGCAGCAGCTTGGCGTCGAACTTGACACCTTCGGCGGTCTTGATCAGCGCGCGGACATCCTTGGGAAAGCACGAACCGCCATAGCCGAGGCCGGGATAGATGAAGTGGTAGCCGATGCGCGGATCCGAGCCGATGCCCTTGCGTACCTCCTCGATGTCGGCGCCGAGCTGCTCGGCCAAATTGGCCATTTCGTTCATGAAGGAGATCTTGGTCGCCAGCATGCAGTTGGCGGCGTACTTCGTGAATTCGGCGCTGCGCACGTCCATCACGATCATCTTCTCGTGGTTGCGGTTGAACGGCGCGTAGAGCTCCCGCATCACCGCCTCGGTGCCCTCGCTGTTGGTGCCGACAATGATGCGGTCAGGCTTCATGCAGTCGGCGACGGCGGAACCCTCCTTGAGGAACTCAGGATTGGAAGCGACGTCGAAAGCCAGGTCCTGGCGCCCGCGCGCCTTCAGCGTCGCGGCGATTTTGGCCTTCACCTTTTCGCAGGTGCCGACCGGCACGGTCGACTTGCCGACGACGATCTTGGGACCGTCCATCTCGCGGCCGATGGTCTCGGCCACCGCCAGCACATATTTGAGGTCGGCCGAACCATCTTCGCCGGGTGGCGTGCCGACCGCAATCATCTGGATCTCGCCATGCTTGACGCCGGCGGCGGCATCGGTGGTGAACTTGATGCGGCCGGCGGCGTGGTTCTCCTTGACCAGGGCCTCCAGTCCCGGTTCGAAAATCGGCACCAGGCCCTGGTTGAGCCGCTCGACCTTCTTTTCATCGACATCGACGCACACCACCTGGTGCCCGACCTCCGCCAGCACCGCGGCCTGCACGAGACCGACATAGCCAATTCCAAAGACCGTCAAATTCATTCGGGTTAATTCCTGTTCACGCCCTTTGGCCTTATATAGCCGGGCCGGTTCAGATCTACTTTATGCTGCTTACACTGCATGCCAGCGATTCCGGAAACTGGCACGGCTGGCCGAGCGCGGTGAAGGCGACGCGCTGCACCTGCATCGTCACCTGGCGGCCGGGGTCGGAAAAGGCGCCCATCCAGTTTTTCAGCGTGTCGCTGCCCCAGAGGCTGAAGAATATCTTCTGCGAGTGGGTCGGCAATTGCTCGGGATTGGTCACTTCCTGGACCAGCTTGCCGTTGACGTACCAGCGCAGCCGGTCCTTTTCCCAGATAAAGGCATAGTCGTTGAAGCCCTTGTCGGCGCCGCCTTCGACCTCGGCCAGCTTCTCGTTCTTGGGCTTGCCGGCGATGTAGCTGTTGACCTGCACCTTGGATGTATCCTTGGTCAGCACCTCGAAGTCGATCTCATACCAGGGCTGTTTGTCGGCAGGGCCGATATAGGTGAAGAAAGCGGCGTTGAGACCGGATCCGGTGTCGGTCTTCATCCGTGCTTCATAGGTCCCATAGCCGAAGCGCTGCTTGGTCTGGATCTCGGCGCAGGCGAACTCGCGGTCCTTCAGTTTGCGCTTTTCGAAGCCGAGCGTCAGCATGTTGTCGGAAAATTTTACCAGGCTTTTCGACCAGGTGCAGTTCTGGTGATTGCCGTTCGACCAACCGTCGGAGACATACCAGCGCGAACGATCGAAACTCTTGAAATCGTCGACGAAGGACGGTGCGCTTTGCATCTCCGGGGAGGCGTCCTGGGCGCGGGAGGGGTGGGCGGCGCCGAGCAGAGCTGCGGCTGCCGCCAACAGAAGCGCACCAACGGATAGAAGACGCGTTGGGTTTACAAGACGCATTGGCCGATTTGGCCGCGTCGAAATCATGGCATCCATTGCCGCCATGGGCGTCGTCTTCGGATCTGCGTTCATATCAATTCACCTTTGTGCTGTTCCGCCCCAACCCAAAGTCACCGATTGGCCCACATTGCTAACGGGCCGATCCCGATCCTCCGTCCCCGAACTTTCTCTTCTGTGTCTCGTGTGACCGTGTTCAGCCGAAGCGACCTGCGGGTTTGACATATTCCCCGTGCGAATCAGAACTCTGGCCATCCTCGCCGACGATCGCGTCGAGTGAATGACGCAGTTCCTTCATCCGGCTCGTCTGGCGCACCAGCTCGGCGATGCGCTGTTCGCAGTTCAGGATGGACTTCGTCAGCTCGCCGACTTCCGACAGCTTGCGTGCCGACGCCGAGCCGTTCTCCATCGACTCGACCAGGAAGGCCGCGTTGGTGGACTTCGACCGGTAGCGGGCCTCCAACCCGGTCTTCTCGGCCGCAATCTCGGCCGTGATCTGATCCAACAGCTTTGCCAGACGGTCGAAACGCGCCAGATCGGTCTGCTTGTCGCGCGCTGGGTCCCTGGACCTGAAGCCGAAAATTGAAGCCATCCGGTTGGCCTTCCAAAATTGCTGCACCGCAACATACAGTGCCATCGTCGGGGCGTATAGGCAACCTCCGAGTTTCAGAAAGGCAATTTTTTCAGCCTTGCGGCCGCCGTCCCGGACTTGGCGGAGCCTACTTTTGCGCCGCCGTGTTGGTAGCGGCCATGAGGAAGCGCAAGGGCGGCACCGGCTGCTGCCGCGGGGACAGACCGGCGTGGCGAAACAACGCATCGAGCTTGTCGGCGGCCACGCCGACAACGATGGGAATGAAGTTCGACTGGCTGGCCAGCGCATAGGCGGCGGCAGACGCCATGCCGCGCTCGGCCTTCACATCGAGAAAATTGCGCAGCCGGTATTTGTCACGCACATGCCGCTCGTGCTTGCGCAGCAGGGCCTTGGAGCCTTCCGGCAGGCTGTCGATCTCGAGCAGTGCCAGATCCGCATCGGCGAGGCGCTTCAGATCCTGTGTCTTGTGGCGCCCGCTCAACGAATCGGCGCGCACGATCGCGCCATAGCCGCAGGAACGGATGACCTTGAAGCGTGCGCCAAGGGCAAAGGCGCGAGCGTAGAGTTCGTAATCTTCGCCGAGACGCAGGTTCTCGTCGTAACGCAGCCCATGCCTGTCGAGGAAAGCCCTTGATATCACCGGCTTGAGAAAGCCGAGTTCGCCGCGCTGGACACGCCGTCTGGAGATGTTGCCCTCGATGAATCGCTCGAAGTCGAGGAATTCCGGGTCCGCCGAAAAGGACGGGGCGACGATCTTCGAGACATCGGTCGCCGTATCGTCACGGATCAGCATGATGTTGTCGGCGGCGAAATCCCAGTCGGCGCTGGCAAACAGCTGGCGAAACCGTCCCTGAAGGAAGAAATCGTCGGCGTCGAGAATGCTGATGAAAGGTGATTTCGACCCGGCAATGGCGGTATTGCGGGCGAAGGACGGGCCGCGATTGGCGTCGAGCCGGATGACCGAAAGCCGGCCGCTGCCATCATCGGCAGCGCTGGCCACCTTTGCGGTGTCATCGGTGGAGGCGTCGTCGACGACGACGACTTCCGCCACCTCCGGCTCGCGCAGCGCCGAGGCGATGGCTGCGGGAATGGTCCGGGCCGCGTTGCGCGCCGCGATGATCACGCAGACCCGGGATTCTGTCATGGACATAGGGTGGCCTTTCGATTGCATAAAGTGTCGCGAGGCCCCTCGCCCTCCCGGCGCGCGGCGCCGGACCCCGATCCATCCCCAGCGGATCGGGACGGAACGTTATCTGCCTGCTGCATGACGACCCTCATCGTCACCGGCTTTCCCGCTCGAAAATCCGCCGGCTGAGGTCGGCTGACGCGGCCCAGCCGGCCTCGGTCAGGTAGCGGACAGGTTCGCGGCCGCACAATTCCCACAAAACGGTGCGCCGTTGCGGCCATCTGAGCGACGACAGCCACGGCGCGATGACCATGTGGAACAGGTCTTCATTGCCGATGCGTGACAGGATCCTGGTGGCCCGATCCGACAGCAGCGTGCCGGCGCCACCAAGCAGCACATCGGCGGCGCGCAGGCCCAGCAGCAGGGTGTCGGCCAGCCCCTGCTCGGCCGCGTAGTCGAGCACAGTCTGCTGCTCGGCCTCGCTCAGCCGACTGGCAGCGGCCCGGATATCGCAGACATAGCCCGCGCATGGCTCGCGGTTGAACAGCGCCTTTGCGACACTGATGCAGGACAGAAGCAAAGTGTCGGAGGCCGAGATGAACGGCACGCTGGAGCCGGCGATCGCAAGCGCGCGCTTGCGGCGCAGGAACCCTTCCGTATCGCGCGGGCTGGGCGATCCCGGCTGCTGGAGCCGGTAATGGAGATCGACGGTGGACAATTTCCGACCTTGGCTGCGAACCATGTGCTGCTCGCCCAGAAAGCGCACCCACCAGACGGAGCGGGACTTGCCGGCGACCTCGTAGCCGATCGAGCGCAGCGCATCGCGAGCTCTAAAGAAGCCGGCCGGCGACACCAATATGTCGACATCTCCGGACGGCTTCATGAAATGGTCGCCAAAGAGCAGTTGCTGCTGGAGGGGCCCCTTCAGGAACACGAAATCGATGCCGCTGCCGCGCAGCGCCTTGTCGATGGCCATCGAATCCATGATGCCGGACGAGTTCATCGCAATCGTGCGCCGGCGATAAGTGTCGAGCCACTCGAGCAATCCCGGCGGCGTCTCGCCCGCCGGTGGGCGCGACAGCGCCTTCAGCATGAAGGTGGCGACCTTGTTCAGCCTGGCGATGTCGCAAACATCGGCAACGGAGATGGCCGGTGCAGGCGCGGTGCTGGGGCTCGCCCCGGAGGCGAAGAACAGCCGCAGGCACGCCTGCACATAGGCCACTTCGTCGGCGCAGCCAGCGGCGCGCAACCTTTCGAAGGTCCCTTCCTGCAAGGCCATCTGCTGCAGCATCTCCGCAAAAAATTCGCCAGGCGCGTTATATTGCAAGTGCGAAGCAAAGCATCGCCAAATTCATGCGCCGCGTCCAGTTTTTTCCTCGGAGACAATTTTCCTGCAACCTGTACGTCTAACGACACAGTCGTACAACGATGCAAGGCGTCGCCTGATCGGAGCCTATGCCCGACACGTCATCAACAATCTTGTGGGAACACGCGCTAGCGCCCAAATGACGAGCGTTCGACTAAATTTTAATGTAATAAAATCAGCTACGTAACTAAGAACCACGGTCACTCCGCTGAAATCACCTAGGCTGTGAAAATGCAAGCGGTTTTGATCACCATTGAAGGCTACCGCAACCGAGAATTGATTAACGGCGGGTAAATCAGGCTTGACTCATAAATGCTGCCATGCGGCTATTGCGGTGCAGCAATAGCTCGCTGCCGGCAATCGACAGGCCGCTTCCAGTCCACAAGTGGAGAGTAAATTGGAACAGAATGTTGAAAAGCATGAGTACGAAACCCCTAGCCTGACGGTCCACGGCTCGATCGAGACCATCACGCAAGGCGGTAGCGGTACTACGGCACTCGACGCCTCGTTTCCGGCACATACGCCGGTCGGCGAACTCACCTTCTCCTGAGTCTTCTCTCGTTGGGGTGACAAAGTCCGGACTCTGCAAACAGAGCGCACTAAGGAGAGTCGGGGGTCAAACCCCGGCTCTCGCGCCTTTTTCCGGAATTGCCGAAGCGTTGGTGTTGTGAGCGAGGTTTAGGAATGGACTGGAACCCCACGGACCACGATCGGATGAGCGCGAGCAAGGATGCCGTGGCCTGCGAATTCGGCAACGGCCTGGCGCTGCTCGATATGAGGTCCAACATCTATTACAGCCTGAACAGCGTCGGCGCCTATATCTGGGAGCTGATCCAGGAGCCGCGGCCGATTTCCGAAATCCGCAGCGCCGTGCTGGATCGCTACAATGTCGATCCGGAACGCTGCAAGGCCGATGTCGATGGATTGTTGAAGGGCTTGGCGGACGCCGGGCTTGCGAGGCTCCATGATGAGGAACTTGTCTAGAGCTTTCTCGCTGAGCGGGCCGGAGATGCTCTTTCTCGCCCACTGCCTTGCGGTGGTCGTGGCGGCGCGGCTGGGGCTGACGCTGCTTTCCTATAACAGGATTCGCCGAATAGTGACGCGGCTCGATGCAAGCGAGACAGCTGACATCGGCGATCTCAGGCGTGTCGCCTGGGGCGTGGCTGCGGCTGCCCGCCTGGTGCCTGGCGCAAGCTGTCTGACCCAAGCGCTTTCCGGCCAATATTTGCTTGCCCGCCAGGGCAACGCCTCAAAAATCCGCATCGGCATCGAGCGCGATACCGGCACCGAGTTGAAGGCGCATGCCTGGCTGGTCAGCGGCGACCATATCGTGCTCGGCGGCTCGCTTGGCAGGTTTAACCATCTCGTCGACCACGGCCAGTGAGCGATGAGCGGCGTCGCCGGAATTCTGCTGAGGCAGGAAGGCAAGCCGGCCGCCGCGGCCGACATCCAGCGCATGCTTGCCCGCATGCAACATCGCGCGCCTGACGGCAGTTCGTGGTGGATGGACGAGGGCGTCGTTCTTGGCCACGCCTGGCTCAACACCACCGATGAAGCCGGCCCCGGCCCGCTGACCATGGCCGGCGGCAAGCTCGCGATCACCGCGGACTGCCGGCTGGACAATCGCGACGAATTGCTGGCCAGGCTTGGCATCAGGGACAGTTCGGTTGCCGACGCCGTGCTGTTGATGCGCGCCTATCTGCGCTGGGGCGAAGCCTGCCCCGAGCATCTGCAAGGCGACTTCGCCTTTGCCATCTGGGATGGCGAGCGCCGGCAGCTGTTTTGCGTGCGCGACCATTTCGGCGTCAAACCGTTCTACTATCATTCGAGCGACCGGCGCTTCGTCTTTGCCTCGGAGATCGGGCCGATCCTCGATGTCGGCGGCGTCGACATGCGCATCAGCGAACACCAGATTTCCGGCTTCCTCGCCGGGCTGCCCGACGATCCGCAATCGACAGCCTATGCCGATATCTTCCGCCTGCCGGCGCGCCACAGTCTGACCGTGACCGGCAAACAGGTGGTGCTGCGTCGCTACTGGCAGATCGAACCCTCGCCAAGGCCGATGCGATCGGATACGGTCGAGGAATTCCGGCATCTGTTCTCGCAATCGGTCCGCAACCGCATGCGCGGCACGCCTGCGGTCGGCGCAATGCTGAGCGGAGGGCTCGATTCCTCCTCGATCGCCTGCGTGGCGGGCCTTCAGAATGCCGCGCAGAGAAAGCCGAGGCTGCCGACGTTTTCGCTGGTGTTCGAAAAGGGTTCGCCGATGGACGAGCGGCCTTTCATCGAGGCAGTGCTTGGACAGGAGAAGGTCGACGGCACTTTGATTTCCGTCGGCAACTACGCGCCCTTCGCCGAGTTCGAACGCATTCTGGAAGAGCAGGAGGAAACGTTCCTGGCCCCCGGCCTGTCGCTGACCCGCGACATCTACAGGACCGCCGGCGCCAAGGGCATGAAGGTGCTGCTGGACGGCCATGGCGGCGACGAGGTGGTTTCGCAGGGCCACGGCCATCTGCACGAACTCGCCTATGCCGGCAAATGGATGGAGCTGTGGCGCGAGCTGCGCAGCGCCTCCAACACCTATGGCGATGGCATGCTCGGCCTCTACTACCAGTTCCTTACCCTTTACGGGCCGGCCTGGCGCATCGCGAGAATCAAGCGGTTCGCGAACCGCGTGCTTGGCAAATTGCGGCGCCATCCCACTGGGCGGCCGGCGACGAGCTGGCGCGCCCTGATCAATCCGGACCTGGCGATGCGTACCGACCTCGTCGAACGGTTCCGCAGGGCCGGCTATATGCCGCCCGCGGTCAGCGCCAGCGAGACCTTGACCCATCGCTGGCTGCTGTCGAACGGCATGGTGCCGCACGCCTTCGAGGTGCTCGACAAGGCCGCCGCCAATTTCGGCGTCGAGCCGCGCTACCCCTTCTGGGACAAGCCGCTGGTTGAGTTCTGCCTGGCACTGCCCGGCGCGGAAAAGCTGAACCAGGGCTTTGGCCGCTCGGTGTTGCGCCGTGCCATGGAAGGAATTTTGCCCCCGGCGGTGCAGTGGCGGCGCGACAAGATCGATTTCACCTCCAATTTGGTCAAAGGCATGCTGGCCAATCACCGCGATCTCCTGGACAAGGTGCTGGTGAAAGATGCGGCGCGGATTGCCCCTTACGTCAACCTGCCTGAGGTGACCGCCGCCTATGGCCGCATTTCCAGCCAACCCGAGGCCGCGACCTTGCCCGATGTCCAGTATGTATGGCGTTCGATTTCGCTATCGTTGTGGCTGCGGCAGGTGCAACAGCGCGGGAGCCACTGATGATGCCGGCCAACATGCCTCTTGCCGCTGATGACCGCCATGCAATTGCTGCTCGCGCACAGCACTTCTACAAAGCCTATGGGCTGACGATCGCTTCGCAGGTCGAACTGCCTGAGCTAGAGCCGAGCGAACCAGCTTGCGTCGATGTGCTGATCACGGTCGGCCCGATCGACCTGCCAAAACCCTCGCCCGAGACCGGAACTGCTTTCCGTTTCGAGCCGCGGCAGCAATATTTGGCATGGCAGACGGTCGGCGCCTTCCTGATCACCGATGCCTGCCGCATCGAGGTGGAGCCGGCGCCCGATGTCGACGATGCGCTGCTGGCGTTTCCGCTGCTCGGTCCGGTCATGGCACTGCTCCTGCACCAGCGCGGCCTGCTCATCCTGCACGCCAGCGCCATTGCGGTCGGCGGCAAGAGCGCTGTCTTCATGGGCGACAAGGGCGCCGGCAAATCGACGACGGCGAGCGCGATGATCCGTGCCGGGCATCGATTGCTGACCGACGATGTCGTGGCGCTCGATCTCACGGACCGGCCGATGATCGTTCCGGGTTTTCCGCAGTTGAAGCTCGCCGCCGATGCCGCCGCCGCGTTTCCCATCCGCCAGGCAGAAATACGCCCGCAGGTGCATGCGGCGATCGACAAGATGCAGCATCGCCTGCACGCCGGATTTGCGGCAGACGCGGTGCCGGCGACCCGGATCTATATCCTCGAGCGCGGCGACAAGGCAGCGATCACGCCGCTGCCAGGCATCGGCGCCCTGCCGGCAATCATCAAATTTTCCTATGTGACGCGTTTCGGCCGTCCAGCCCTGGTCGGCGATTTTGCCACGACACATCTTCGCCAATGCGCCGCCCTGGCCAGCCAGATCGGCGTCTGTCGCCTCGAAGTGCCGACCGGGCTCGACCGTATCGGCGAAGCTGTCGCCCTGATCGAAAACGATCTGGCGGCCGACAAAGGACCGCGGTGAGCTGACATGGCCGCATCGCAGATCCTGCGCTTTTCGTTTTACCGCGATGTCGCCGGTTTCGGCGCCGCCATGGCCCGGATCGGCGGGCGCAGGACCTTCACGGCATTGCTGTTCCTGATCCTGGGAAGCCTGACCGAAGGCATTTCGATCCTGCTTCTGGTGCCGCTGCTGCATCTGGTCGGGCGACCCGAGCAGAATTTCGCGGTCAGGTTGCCTGACCGCGACTGGGTGCGCTGGCTGGCTCCGGACGGAACGCTGCAATTGACCACGGTGCTTTGCCTGCTGGTCGGGCTTGTCGCGCTGCAGGCAGCGTTCAACCGCTATAAATCCGTCTACATGGCGCGGCTGCTGCTCGACTTCATCAATCGCCTGCGCATGAACCTGTTCGAGAGCATCGGCAAGGCGCGGTGGGGGATATTCGCGCGCATGCGCAGCTCCGATCTCGACCATGCGCTGACCGGCGATATCGACCGCGTGCAGTCGGCGGCGTTCTCGCTGCTGATGCTGGTGCAGATCGCCGTGCTTCTGGCGGGTTATCTCGTTGTCTCGCTGTTCATTTCGACAGTGATGACGGCGTTTGCCATTGTCGTCGGCATCGTCACCTTCCTGGCGCTGCAGCCGTTTCGGGCACGAGCCAGCGCCTTCGGCCGGGTTTTGACCAGCAATCGCCAGGAGCAGTACCGAACGGTCTCGGAGTTCCTCGGCGGCATCAAGGTGGCCAAGAGCCTGAATGTCGAGGCGACCTATTACGCGCAGCTTCACGCGACGCTGGAGAAGATGAAGGCCGACAACATCAACTATGTCCGCAACAGCACCATCGGCACCGCTCTGTTCCAGGTCGCCAGCGTCATTGGTCTGAGCCTGTTCATCTATGTCGCTTTGGTCCGCTTCAACCTCTCGCTGGCCGAGATCGTTGTCCTGCTTCTGGTGTTCATGCGCATTGCGCCGCGCTTCATGGACATGCAGATGCAGGCGCAGCAGGTGCTGATCAATCTGCCGGCCTATGCCTCGATGCGCGATATGCAGGCGCGTTTCGATGCCGAGCGCGAGCCGGCAAACCTCGAATCGGATGCCAAGCTGTCGCTCGATGTCGGGCTCAACATACGCAATGTCTCCTTTGCCTATGAGGCGGGCGGCAAGCCGGTGGTGAGCGATGTCACCTTTGGCCTACCCGCCGGCAAGGTAACGGCGCTGATCGGTCCGTCAGGATCGGGCAAGAGCACGCTTGCCGACATGCTGCTTGGCCTGCTCGAACCGAGCGAGGGCAAAATCCTGGCCGATGGCGTCGAGATCGGCGCCGCCAACCGCCGGCGCTGGCGCGACCAGGTGGCGTATGTGCCGCAAGACGTGTTCCTGCTGCACGATACGATCGCCGCCAATCTGCGCCTTGCCGCGCCGCAAGCCAGTGACGCGGAGCTGTGGACTGCACTGCGCGCTGCGCATGGCGCCGACTTCGTCGAGCGGCTGGAGTTGCGGCTCGACACGGTGGTCGGCGACCGCGGCGTCCGGCTCTCGGGCGGCGAACGCCAGCGCATCGCGCTGGCGCGCGCGCTGCTGCGCAAACCTTCGCTGCTCATTCTCGACGAGGCGACCAGCGCGCTCGACTGGCAGAACCAGTCCCTGATCGCCAAGTCGATCGACGGCTTGCGCGGATCGATGACGATCCTGACCATTGCGCACAGGCCATCGATGATCGCCTTCGCCGACTGGGTGGTTGCAGTCGAAAACGGACGAATCGTCGAAGTGGGGCAATATCAGAGGTTGAAAGCGAAGGCCGGCAGCCGCCTGTCGAAAATGCTTTCAGGCGAGCAATCGGAACCCGAGCCGGCCGAAGCAGGCTGAGTCCGGCTGCAAGATGATCCGAGGCCGACCTTGCGGCTTCAGACTGTTCAATGCACGCTGCGCCTCGCCGAGAGCTTCTCGCCTTCAACCGCCTTGTCGGCGCCGAGGCTTCTTTCGGCGTCGCGAGCCCTGTCGGCCGATGTCGGCGCGCTCCTGGCGATCATCACATACACCAGCAGGAAATAACCGATTTGGATGAGGACAGCGCAGCCGATGACGCGAAGCACTGTTGTGGTGACCGTCGCGCCGTCGACATAGGACCACGCGACCACGATCGCGAGGGCGAAAACCATTCCAATGACGAATTTTGGTAATGACATGTTCGGCGGCCCGTCAACCGGCCCGAGCATGCAAAAGCGATGACTTACCCACCCGAGTATCTCCCCATTCGCCATGCGAGCTTATTTAGCTGCTCTTTTTCGGCCGGTTGCTTCCGGCCTTCCCAACCCATCCAGACTCTATCAGGAATAATTTGCGACTCTATTAAGGCGCGAAACTGACGGCAAGGGCAACCAGCAATAATTTTCGGCTTGGCGACGGCTTGGACTCCGCCATGCTGCGATGCACACGCAGGGGTGGTGGCCTAACTCGTCATGCGCTTTATACTACAGTAGAATCTACAATGTTGATTAGTATTTTACTTGATTAATTTAACAAAGCGAGTGATTCGAAAATCGTTTAAAGCCGTTGCCTCTGCGGCAAAGGACGATTTGCCCAAAACCCGCCGAAAAAAGGCATTACATTTCCTAGGGTTGCTAATTATTCGTCACAAACCCGCCATAAAGGGCAAAATTTGGGCAAGGAGGGTTTATTATTTAGTCAATTCCTGACGTGACTATTTCAGCCATATGGGAAATTGTGTGTTGCGCTGCAGCATTTTTTTGGTATCGTGGCATAAACCATCCGTTCAACGTATGGAGCTTTTGCATGAGGGACGTTGCCAAGTCGGCCAATGCGGCATTTTCGCATGTCGGCGTAGATTTTCCGCCACCCATCGGCGGGCTGCTGAAGCGCAGTTTCGATATTTTCGGTTCACTTGTCGGCTTGGTGGCGCTTAGCCCGCTGTTCCTGATGGTGGCCCTTCTGGTCAAGCTTTCCGACGGCGGCTCGATCTTCTACGGCCACAAGCGCATCGGACGCGGTGGGCGGATTTTCCCCTGCCTCAAGTTCCGCACCATGGTCGAAGACGGCGAACGTGTGCTGGCCGCCTATCTCGCGGCCAATCCGGAAGCCAACGCCGAATGGATCGCGACCCGCAAGCTGAAGAACGATCCGCGCGTCACCCGCGTCGGCGCCGTTCTGCGCAAGCTCAGCCTCGACGAGCTGCCGCAGATCATCAACATCCTGCAGGGCGACATGAGCCTTGTCGGGCCTCGCCCGGTGGTGCGCGACGAGCTTGAGATCTACGGCAGCGCCGCGGTCTATTATTTGAAGTCGCGGCCGGGCCTGACCGGGCTCTGGCAGGTCAGCGGACGCAACGATGTCTCCTATGACAGTCGCGTCGCGTTCGACCGTCACTATGTCGAGAACTGGTCGCTGTTCGAAGACGTTCGCATCATCCTCAAGACCGTGCCCGCGGTGTGGATGTCGCGCGGTTCCTACTGACCGACCGCAACTGGTCAGCAATCGGGCCGGCACGGCCCGAAGCCAATCCGGTCCAAAGCTATTCGGCGATGGGCCGGTCTCGCATTGCAGCCATAGTGTTCTGCCAGGTTCCGAAGGAGGCACTCGGCAGCAGGCCTATCGGGCGGATGGGGCCAAAACGGATCGGAAACGTCAGTTGAAAACAGACATATCAGCGTATTTTCGCCTTGCCGGCCCGATGCGGCCGGCACGGCTCGTCGCCACGTGCCTCGCTCTGTCACTCGCGGTTCCGGCCATGGCCGACGAGTACCGGCTCGGCTCGCAGGACAAGCTCAACATCCGCGTCGCCGAGTGGCAGACGGTGGAAGGCACGTTCCGTGACTGGTCGGCGGTAAACGGCGAATATTCGGTCGGTCCAGCCGGCAATTTGTCGGTGCCGTTCGTCGGCGAACTGCCGGCCGCCGGCAAGACCACGTCGGAGGTTGCGGCCGCGATCAGCGTCGCCCTGCAGCGCAAGCTTGCCTTGTCGGACAAGCCGGAAGCCTCGGTGGAAATGGTGCAGTTCCGGCCGTTCTACATCTCGGGCGAGATCCAGACGCCTGGCCAGTTTCCCTATGTGCCGGAGCTGACCGTGCTCAAGGCGATCAGCATCGCCGGCGGCATCCGGCGCAACGCCGATTTGGGCACCCAGCTCGGCAAGGACCTGATCACCGCCAAGGGCAATTTCGACATTTATGACGACCAGCGCGTGCGGTTGATCGTCAAGCGTGCCCGCATCGATGCCGATCTCGCCGGCAAGGAGAGTTTCGAGGCGCCTAAGGAAGTTGAGGGCGACCCGCGCCTGGCGACAATCGTCGCCGACGAAATGCAGATCCTGATCTCCGACCAGAAAGCGTTGAAGCTGAAGCTGCAGGCGCTTGACGATCTGAAGGGGGTCCTGCAGTCCGAAATCGAGGCGCTGCAGAAAAAGATCGTCAACCAGCAAAAGCAGGTCGACCTGGCGCAGCAGCAGGCGGACAGTATCGGTCCGCTGGCGCAAAAGGGCCTGGTCGCCAACGCACGCCTGCTTTCCTCGCAACAGTCGGTCACCGATCTGCAGGGCAAGATCCTGGACTATGAGACGGCGATCCTCACCGCCAAGCAGTCGGTCAGCAAGGCGACGCAGGATGCCATCGATGCCCAGAACACGTTGAACTCGAGACTTGCCGCCGACCGGCAGCAGGTCGAAGCAGACCTCAACGAAGCCGCACTCAGGGTCAACATGCAACAGGGCCTGATGGCCCAAGCATCGGACCCGGCCACGACCGCCGCCATCACAAACAACAATGAAGAGCCGGCGCTCATCTATTCGCTGGTGCGCGTGACCGACGGCAAGACCAGCGAGATCGACGCCAAGGAAGATACGCCGGTGCTGCCGGGCGACGTCATCAAGGTGAAGCTGGCGCCGACGGCCAGCCAGTAACCTGTTTGTTTGGAGCAATTCCGGACGGAAAACCGTTTCCCACTTTTCCCGGAATTGCTCTAGCGCTCGGGCTCGCTCGGCGAGGCCCGCGCGATGGAGGCGGGAGGAACCAGTTCGGCTCGTTCGCGCCAGGGTGCGGGCGGGAACTTCCGTTTTTCGACCGCTTGAAGGCATTCCATGCAGCCCGCCGCACCGCGCCACGTCTACCTCAATCTCGATGCCATCCGCGGCGTCGCGGCGATCAGCGTCATGCTCTACCACTTCTCGCCGTTCCTGGCCGCCGGCAAGGTGCTGCCGTCGAGCTATCTGGCGGTCGACCTGTTCTTCCTGCTCAGCGGCTTCGTCATCGCGCATGCCTATGACCGCAAGATCGAAAACGGCATGGGCTTCGGCACGTTCCTGGCGATCCGCCTGATACGCCTCTACCCGCTCTACCTCGCCGGCACGCTGCTCGGTTTCTTCTATCTCATCGTCAAGAACCGGCTGATTCCGGCGGAATACATGCCGATCTCCGAGATCGGCACCATGCTGACGACCGGCATGTTCTTCATCCCGCTGGTCAGCGATGCCTATCACACGATCTTTCCGCTCAACCCCGCGTCGTGGTCGCTGTTCTTCGAGCTGATCGTCAACATCGCCTATGTCGCCGTCTTCTTCCTGCTGACGAAACGCGTGCTGACCGTGCTCATCGCCGTCAGCCTGGTGCTGCTGGTCATCGCTTCGATCGTGGCCGGCACCCTCGACTTCGGCATGACCGGCTCGACCATCATCAGCGGCCTGCCGCGCGTCTGTTTCTCGTTCTTCCTGGGCGTGCTGCTTTGCCGGTCCATGACACGCTATCAAAGCGGGCTCGGCTTCCTGCGGCGCGGCTGGTGGGTCGAGGGTGCGATCGCGCTGACGCTCATCGTCTTTGCCATCGCGCCGGCCGGCGGCGCGCGCGTCGCCTACGATCTCGCCTGCGTCGTCTTTGTTTTCCCGGCGCTGGTGGTGGTCGGCACTATTGCGCCGACGGCGCCGCGCCTGTCAGGCCTCTATGGCTGGCTGGGGCGGATTTCCTACCCGATCTACATCATCCACACGCCGCTGCTGATGATCATCGCCGGGGCGGGCAAGGCCGCAGCGATCGACCCGTTCGCGCATCATCCCTGGTTCGGCATCGTCATGGCGGTTTCGGTCATCGTCATCGCCGACATCGCCACGCGCGTCTATGACGAGCCGTTGCGCCGCTTCCTGCAGCGGCTGATGCTGCGCAAGCGCGCCGTCGCCTGAGATAAGCAAGTCAGACGCGCGCCGGCATGCGGCCGTTGGCGGTGTTCTCGTCCGGCACCGGAACATAGGCCCGCCTTGCCCTGGCGAGCGGCACCGGGCGCAGCTTGAACAGGCCGTAATAGACGATGAACGAGGCCATGAAATAGGGGCCGAGGATCTCGACCTCGAAGAAGGAGCGGATCAGCATCATGCCGACCGCGCCGGCGAGCACCACCGAATCGGCGCTCCAGTCACCGAACACCACCTTCGAAACATGGCCCCAGAAGGAGCGCAGGATGATCAGCGCCAGCATCGTCACGCCGATGAAGCCGAGCTCGACCAGCGTCTCGATATAGGTGTTGTGGAAATGGAAGCCGGTGCGGGTGGAGATGTAGAACTCGGCCCAGAGCCGTTCCGGATCGGCAAAACCCTGGATCCAGTAGGCGGCATAGCCATAACCGAGCACCGGACGCTGCTGCGCGGCGGCCCAGCCCTGTTCCCAGAGATAGGTGCGGCCGGTCAGCGTCGAATCCTTGCCGAAGATGCCGAGCACGACATCGAGCAAGCCAAGGTTCAGCGCAGCCATCACACCGCCCACCAGCGCCGTAGCGCCGACGACGAACAGCACGCGGCGGTAGCGGCGTGACAGAACCTTGCTCATGGCAAGCAAGGCAACGACACCGATCACCGCCGGAAGCGAAGCGACTGACGTCGCCGAGTGGGCGATCGCCAGCATATAGACGGACAGCAGGATGATCGGCGCGGTCCAGACGAAGCTCATCCAGTTGCGCCGGTAGAAGGCCAGAAAAGCGAAGCAGAAGAAGATGCCGAGCGAGGCGAAGAAGCCGATCTGGTTCTTGGAGCCGAAGGCGCCGACGAAATTGGTGGTGCCGTCGATAGTGTCGAGCGCATAGGCGCCAACCTTCAGCGAATACAGCAGCACGATGAAGATGCCGATCAGCGAGCCCAGCACCAGCGTGCGCGTGCTGATGGTGCGCGCCGCGATGTAGGCGCACAGCATGTGGGAGAAATATTGCAGCCCCGCCCGCGCGCTGGTGCCGGCCGCTTGCGACCAGAACAGCGACAGACAGACATAGGCCGCAAACAGCAGCGGCAGCCAGGCGCTGGAGAGATCGCGGGCGAAACGCCGGTAGTCGACGAACAGCAGCGGCAGCCATACCAGATAGTAGGCGAGGATCAGGATCTGGCCGAAATTGGTGGAGTAGGCGAAGGCAAAGACCGACACCGCAACGGCGAAGGCGGCATAGGCCTTGTTGTTGTCCGGATCGATCAGAATGGATTTCGGGATCTTCATATCCGTACCGGATTTCTCATGCTGCCGCCTTTCAGCTGGGCTGAAGCGCCCATGGTCGGCTTTTCTGCGTCATGCGCGATCGCCGGAACCTGCCCTTGCCGGATCCCGATCAGCGGGCATCCATTGTGCAGTGCACAATATAACCTCTATCGCCTGTCACTCAATGGTAAATTTGCCGCGAGGGGTAAAGTTGCCGCAGGCAGGGCCAAAACGAACATGCAACCGACAAATGGCGTTAATGCGGCTCGCTCGTTCGAAAATTCAAACTGTGGCCGCTACCACAGCGCTCCGCCGGTGATCTGGATGTTTTCCATGGTGATGCCCTTGGCCAGATCCGAGCACAGGAACACGGCTAGAGCCGCGATTTCCTGCGGCTGCAGCATGCGCTGCTGGGGATTGCCCTTGGCGATCTCGGCCATCGCTTCCTCGGCGGTTCTGCCGTTGCCCTCACGCTCGACCACCTGCGCCACGTTGCGGCGCATCAGTTCGGTCTCGACCCAGGTCGGGCTGATCATGACGCAGGTGACACCGTGCGCGGCGCCTTCCAGCGCCACGCAGCGGGTAAGGCCGAGCAGCCCGGCCTTCGAGGCGCAATAGGCCGGGTTGTCCTTCCAGCCGACGGAAGCCGCTGTCGAGCCGATGTTGACGATACGGCCCCAGCCGCGCTCGATCATGCCGGGCAGCACAGCTCGGGTGACGCGGAACGCTCCGCTGAGATTGGTGTCGACGATCTTGTTCCACAGCGCGTCGGAATGGCCGCAGACCGGCTGTTCGGCGGTGGTGCCCGCGGCATTGACCAGTATGTCGGCCGGGCCGATGGCGGCCTGCGCGTCAGCCGCAAACCGGTTGGTCACCTCGCTGTCGCGGACATCGAGATGGGCGGCATAAACCCTGGTGCCGTGGGCAGACAGGGCCAACCGCACGCGCTCGATTTCATCTGCGCCGGGATAGTAGGCGGCGTCGGTTCTTTCGGCGCCGGCGGGGGCGATGTAGGAGCCGACCGCTACATTGACGCCGGCTTGCGCCAACGCCGTCGCAATCGCGAAGCCCATGCCGGAAAACCCGCCGGTGACGATCGCGCTGCGGCCGGAAAGGTCTGTCATGGGCAGTGAATCTCCGATACGATGTTTGATGCGATAGTCTTAGACCCAGCCCGGTGACGAGCGCTACCTTGCCTGCAGCGCTGGTCACCACGTCGCTAGAGCGGTTTGCCCAGCCACTCGCGATAGAAGCCTTCGAGATCGGGTTCGAAATCATGCACGATCGGATAGCCGGGTGCCGCCGCCTCGACCTCGTGCATGGTGCCGCATTCCGGACAGATGAATTCGCGGATTTCCATCCATTGCGGATCGGGGATATCGCTGTTGGGATAGATCTCGCGCAGCGCTTCCTCGGTGTTTCGCACGTTGATCGCAGCCTTGAGCTTCCAGTTCTTGCGGTAGTCGCCGAAGGAGTGGCCGCATTCGCAACGGGTGATGCGCTCGTCGCCGCTCTGGCAGATGAACAGGTGATCCGAGACCGGCAGCAGGATCGGGTCCTTCCAGGTGACACGGTCCTGATAGACGGCGAGCATCTTGAAGAAGCGGTCGTCGTCCTTGTAGGCGCTCATGATGCGCTTTGTCTGAGGCCAGGGGAGCTTGCCGGCTGAGAGATCGCCGAGGACTTCCTTGCTGTACGAGGTCATGGCTTTGCTCCCGGCATGAAGATCGATCTGGCGTCGACGGTCCAGAAATCGCTGAAATCCCTGGTGAAGCGCGACGACAGCTTGATCGCGCTGGCATACATTTTCTTCACCTCGGGCGCGAAGTCGGCCTTCTCGACACGGCCGCGTTCGGCAGCGATCCAGTCCGAAACCGGGATCGCCTTGGCCAGACGCTCTCTGCGCATGGCGGCACGACGTTCGACGGTGGCGTCGATATCGGCAACCGGATAACCCTCGGCGTCGTCCTTCAGCACGATGCCGAAAATCTGGATCGCCGCCTGGCGGGTGAGAAAACCGTTCTCGACATCCCAGGCGGTCTTGACCGGATCGCGCTCCAGCACGTCGCCGTAACCGCCGCCACCATTGTAGGAATGGCTGAAGATGTCCCCCGACTTGTGCGGCGAGGTGATGTAGGGGCCTTCGACCACGGCATGGTCGCCGCCGATGTTCTTCTCGTAGTCGGAGACATGCGGATCGATACCTGGGGCATGCGCGAGCGGTTCGCCTTTTGCCGCCAGTTCGTGGATGTTGGAGTTGCGCACCGCGCGATGCTTCTGGCAGGTCGGCGCGGGATAGCCGCCGCACATGCCGCCATTGTCGAATACCCGCGAGGAGTGTTCCGAGGTGTGCAGTCGCAGGTGCGAGGTCTTGTTGATCAGCCAGGTCGAGACGAAGGAACAGCCGCCGCGATATTTGCCGGCGCCGCCCGAATTGGGCATGATCGAGCGGCCGATATAGACCATCGGCATCGACTGTTCCCAGACCTCGATGTTGCCCATGTCGGATTCCGGATTCCAGCCGACATAGGCGGTGTCGAGGCCATCGGCGATGGCCAGCGCGCCGGAGCCGGCGGCGGCGCATTCGAAATGCGCCATGCCGAACGGCGTACCGTACTGGCTTTCGCCGCCCATCTCAATCATCGGGCTGTTGACCTGGCCAACGAAGGCTTCCTCGACGAAGCCGCGCGCGACGAAGCCGCGCGACAAAAGGCGCTGGAACACGCCATAGGCCGGCAGCAGCAGCGCCCAGGATGTGGCGGTCGCCACCATCTCATTGTCGGGGTTGGTCCAAGTGCCGTGCGGCAGCTTCAGCTCGGTCGCCATCCAGGCGCCGTCATTGACGAGGCCCTCGAAATTCATGTGCTGGGTCAAGGTGACGAACATGCCTCCATCCATGCCGGCCGGCGTGCAGTTCATCGAATGGTAGCCCCAGGGCTGCGTGCCCTCGAAGTCCATGGTGATCTTGCCGTCGGTGGTGATCTCCATCTCGATCGGGATGTTGTAGAGCCAGTCGGGATCGCCAAGCAGCTGGAAGCCGGGCTTGCCCGCCGTGACATGGCCGTAGAAGGTGTGGCCGCGATAGATGCCGGGCACGGTGAGCTGGCGGGTGCGGGCGAGCTGGGCACGACGGCCCTCCTCGATGAACTCCTTCGATACCTTCATCCAGTAGTCGAGGCCGATCTCCGAGATCAGCTGCTTGACGCTTTCGCGCATGTCGATGCAGGAGGCGACCTTGGCCTTCTCGTCCAGCACCCAGTAGATCGGCATGCGCAGATTGCGCTCGCAGCGGATGACGTAGTCGCGGCGGATCTCGTCATTCTCGCCGATCTTTTCGGCGCAGACGAACAGGCCTTCGGTGAAGCGCTCCTGCGCCAGGCAGACGTCGCCGCCGGGCGTGATGCCGCCGGCTTCGAGCTCGTGGCAGACCGCACCGGCCCAGCCGACCAGCGTGCCTTCATGGAAGATCGGCATTACGTCCATGACGTCGGGCACCTGCACGGTGCCGATGAAAGCATCGTTGTTGGCGAAGATGTCGCCTTCGCGGATCTTCGGGTTTTCCTCGTAATTGTTCTTGATCATCCATTTGATGAAGCGGCTCATCGTGTGGACGTGGACCATGATGCCGTTGGACAGCGCGATCGCATCGCCCTCGGGCGTATAGATCGCCACCACCATTTCGCCGACTTCGCGCACGCCGGGCGAGGCCGAGATGCGGCGGGCCATTTCGCGGGCCGAGACGCAATAGGCGCGCAGCTTGGTGTGCAGCGTCTCGAATTTCAGCGGGTCCTGGTTGCGTAGCGTGAGCTCGGTGATGCCGTCATAGCAGCCGGTCTCTTCCATCAGCCGTTCTGAATCGAGCAGCCGTTCGCGAAGGCGCAGGGCCGAGGCAGGTCTGTCCAACATGGCGGTGCCCTTTCAAGAATGGGTGTAATGCAGCAGCGTCCACTCATCGACGTGGACACGGTCCTGCGGATGAACAACGAGCGTGGTGGCGGGATGTTCGATGATGGCCGGACCGATCACCTCATGGCCGGGCTGCAGTAGGTCCATCTCGTAGAGATTGGCCTTGTGCCGGCGTCCCCCGATATAGGCCTCGCGCACGCCCTTGTGCGCTGCTGCCGGGGCCGACTTGCCGAGCGGGCGCTTCAAGAGCACCGGCTTGACCTTGTCGGCGGTGGCGATCAATCCGAGCTCGGTGATGGTGAAGCCGGCTTCGCCATAGCGCGAAACGCGATGGTTGACCTTGGCGTAGACCGCCTCGAACTCGTCGATGACCCTGCGCATGTCGTCAGCCGAATTGACCTCGGCAAGCGGTGCCATGACCTCGACATCCTCGAGCTGGCCGGTGTAGCGCATCATCAGGAACGGCACGGTCTTGATCTTGTCTCTGATATGGCCGTCGCTGATCATCTCGTCGACCGCCGCCTTGGTGAGATCATTCCAGACGTCGGTGACCTTCTTGCCGAAAGCGAGCAGCTCGTCATCGCTTGCGCGGGCGCCGATGTCGTGCTGCGTCGAGACCGAATGCCGACGCATGAAATCGGCGGTGGTGCAGCCGAAGGCCGAGAAGGCGGCGGCAAACTGGAAGGTGATGATGTCCTTGAAGCCGATGCCCCTGGAGCAGCCGGCCAGATGCAGCGGACCCGAGCCGCCATAGGACAGCAGCGTGAATTCCGAGGGATGGATGCCCTGGCCGGAGATGACCCGGCGCAGCGCGTTGTTGGCATCGGCTTCCAGCATGTCGATCATGCCTTCGGCAGCCTCCTCGACACCGACGCCAAGGATGCTGGAGCATTTTTCCTCAAACGCTTTGCGCGCCTTCTCGACCTGCAAGACGACCTTGCCGCCGAGGAAATAATACGGGTTGAGGCGGCCTAGTATGGCGTCGCAATCGGCGATGGTGGGTTCAGTGCCGCCCTTGGCGAAGCAGATGGGGCCGGGGTCGGAACCGGCGCTTTCCGGCCCGAGCGAGACTTTCTTGGTCAGCGGGTCGACCTTGAGGATCATGCCGGCGCCGGCGCCGATCGTGTCGAGATGCAGCGTCGGCACGTTGAGCTTGAAACGGTCCATCAGCGGCTCGTTCTCGATCCGCGTCTGGCCGCGCGAAATGACGCCCATGTCGAAGGAGGTGCCGCCCATGTCCGAGCAGATCAGGGAGTCGTTGCCGATGAGCTTGCCGACATAGGCCGCGCCGAGAATACCGCCGATCGGGCCGGAAATCATGGTTTCGTGCAGGCGCGGATGGTTGATTGAGGTCAGGCCGCCAAAGGACAGCAGCGTCTGCACGCCGTATTTGAAGCCGTATTTTTTCGAAACGTCCTCGATACCCCTAAGCTGCTTGCGGCCGCGCGACGTCGCGTAGGCTTCGATCAGCACCGAGTTCAGCCGCGACTGTTCGCGGATGACCGGGCGGACCTCGTGGCTGGTGTAGATGAGGATGTCGGCGCCGGCTTTCAGCACCTCCTCGCGGCATATCTCGGCGATGCGCTTTTCGTGCACCGGATTGACGTGCGAGAAGATGGTCATGATGCAGATCGCCTCGACCTTGTCGGCAATCAGCTTCCTGGCCGCAATCGCGACTTCATGCTCGTAGAGCGGCAGCACGATGTCGCCGAACTGGTCGATGCGCTCGGTGACGCCATGGGTGCGACGGCGCGGCACCAGCGGATCGGGATGATGGTGGGTCACCGCATGCAGCCGGTCGGCATAGGAATAGTCGGCCCAGGCCTGCAGGCCGCGACCCATCAGGATCATGTCTTCCAGACCCTTGGTGGTGATCAGGCCAAGCCGGCGCCCGGTGCGCGACAACAGTGTGTTGAGCATGCCGGTGCCGGAATAGAGCACGACGTTGACGCCGGAGAACAGCTGCTCCAGCGAGATGCCCCAGGCGTCGGCCGCGTCTTCGGCCGATGCGAGGAAGCCTTCGGCCTCGTTCTTCGGCGTGGTTGCCGACTTGCCGATCTTGAAGTGGCCGTCCTGGTCGACAAGGATCGTGTCGGTCATGGTGCCGCCGGCGTCGATGCCGATGACGATTGGATTGCCGACGATGGGGCTGGTGAGGTTGGGTTGGGTCACGGTCGCCTCAGGATTGCTGTAGGATGGCTCAAGCTAGATTCCTTGGGCGGCCTTGCGCCATATGCCAAAAGACACAATGTCCGCCGGACCGGGATCGCCGAGAAAAGGGCATGCGCATGGGCAATATCTGGGGGCCGCTCGCCAGGGCGATTGCCGCCACCGGTACGGACAGGCATGTCGACTGCCTGATCGACCTGATCGGCGCCGATATCGAGCACGATCTCGTCACCGTGACCCGATATTCGGCGACGCAGACGCCGGAATTCATCAAGCACCGGCGCTTCTCCGACGAGATGGTCCGGCGCTATCTCGACAATTACTACGTCTTCGACCCGTTCTATGCCTCGTGGCGGCGTGAACGCCGGCTGGGCATCCTGCCGCTGAAGCGGCTTGCCGACGACGAAGCCAAACGCGGCCAGTACATAGCCGGCTTCCTGGCGCAGTCGGAGATCTGCGACGAGGTCGGCATCATGCTGGCCGATGGCGGCGACTGGTGCCTCGGCATCTTCCTCGACCGCTCGACCTCCACCTTCAAGGAGAGCGAAATCGCCCTGCTGGACGAGCGGCTGCCGGTGTTCGAGGCCTTGCATGCGCTCGACATCAAGGCGCGCGGCACCGAGTTCTCCCGCACATCGGCGCCGACCGGCCCCGGCGCCTCGCCCCGGCAAGAGCCGACCATTCCTGCGAGCCTGTGGCCGGAACTGTCGCTGCGCGAGCGGGAATTGGTTCAGTTGATCCTGGCGGGACATCCGACCGCCAACATCGCGGAACGGCTCGGCATCGCCGTCGGCACGGTGAAGAACCACCGCCGCCGCATCTACGAGAAGCTCGACATAACCACCGAACGGGAGCTGTTTTTGCAGTTCTTCCAGCATCGGGCAGACGGTTAGTCCGCCATCGATATGGCCGTCAGTCGTGCAATTGCCTGGAAATCGGCGGGCCGACAGTAAAGCCGGAGAATGTTACCTCAAACCCTTCGCGCTGCGGCGAGCAGCACATCATGCCGACATCGACGGATTTGGAGATCGGGAAATAAGCCAGCCGCACCGGCTTCCACTTGCCATCGGTGGTATCAAGATATTGGATGCGGATCGCCTCGGCATGGCGGGTCAGCCGGATGCGCACGCCGTCGGGGCCGGTGGGAATGCTGAGCAGCGACCAGTCCGAGGTGTCGTTGGTGACCACCACCGAAAAGTAAGCCAGCCCGTCGGTGTATTCGATGCCGGCCTTGATCCAGTGCGTTTCACTCAGCCGCAGCATCAGCCCGGCCTGGTCGTAGAGCACCTTGTAGTCGCCCTTGACCGTGACTTCGGCGCTGAAGTCACCCTCGACCGGCCGATACAGGAAATGGCCATTGTCACGCCAGAAACCGTAGAAGGTTTCGCGCCAGAAGTCGGTTTCCCCGGCGGTGCGCACATGCACGATGCCATCGCCGAAGGCATGGTGCGGCGGCGGGTTGAGCCAGGTCAGGTCCTCTTTCGCCGCTGCCATCGGGTCACCCGTCGATCAGCCGGCGAATGTATAGGCTGTCTTCACCGTGGTGTAGAACTCCGCGGCATAGCGGCCCTGCTCGCGCGGGCCGTAGCTCGATCCCTTTCGGCCACCGAACGGGACGTGGAAATCGACGCCGGCGGTCGGCAGATTGACCATCACCATGCCGGCCTCGGAATTGCGCCGGAAATGCGTGGCATGCTTGAGGCTAGAGGTGCATATCCCGGAGGTCAGGCCGAAGGGCGTGTCGTTGGCAACCGCAAGCGCCTCGTCATAGTCCTTGACGCGAATGACGTTGGCTACCGGGCCGAAGATTTCTTCCCGCGAAATGCGCATGGCGTTGGTGCTCTCGGTAAACAGCGCCGGCCGGAGATAGAAGCCGGGCGTTTCGCGATCGAGTCGCTCGCCGCCGAAAGCGAGGTTGGCGCCTTCCTGGCTGCCGATGGCGATATAGTCCTCGTCCTGCTTCAGCTGGCTCGCATCGACGACCGGCCCGATCTGCGTCTTTGCATCGAGCGCATCGCCGATGACGAGCTTTTCCAGTCGCTCCTTGAGCGCGGCGACGAAGCGGTCGTGAATGCCTTCGGTCACCACCAGCCGGGAAGAGGCCGTGCAACGCTGGCCGGTCGAGAAATAGGCGCCGTTGATGGCGCATTCGACCGCCGTGGCGAGGTCGGCGTCGTCGAGCACGACCATCGGGTTCTTGCCGCCCATTTCGAGCTGGAACTTTCGCATGTGCTCCACACTGGCCGCAGCCACACGTTTGCCGGTGCCGACCGAGCCGGTGAAGGTGATGGCGTTGAGGTCGGGGCTGTCAAGCATGGCTTGGCCGACCACCGAGCCCTTGCCCATGACCAGGTTAAGCACGCCTTTCGGCAAGCCGGCGCGGTGCAGGATGTCGACGATGGTCCAGGCGCTTTCAGGGACGAGTTCGGCCGGCTTGAAGACGATGGTGTTGCCGTGCGCGAGCGCCGGCGCGATCTTCCAGGTGGGAATGGCGATCGGGAAATTCCATGGCGTAATGATGCCGACGACGCCAACGGCCTCGCGGGTGATCTCGACGCCGACGCCCGGGCGCACGCTGGGCACCAATTCACCCGACAGGCGCAGCGTCTCGCCGGCGAAGAAGTCGAAGATCTGGGCGGCGCGGATGGTCTCGCCAATGCCCTCGGCCAGCGTCTTGCCCTCTTCGCGCGACAGCGCGCGGCCGATCTCGTCCTTGCGCGCCATGATCTCGTCCGACGCCTTTTTCAGCACGGCGTGGCGCACCAGCGGCGCCGAACGCGACCAGGCCGGGAAGGCGGCTTTGGCCGCCGCTATGGCCTGCTTTGCCTGTTCGGCGCCGGCCGAGGCATATTCGCCAACGACATCGCCCGTGTTCGAGGGATTGATGTTGCGCGAGCCGGCCTCGCCCACCCACTCGCCATCGATCAGATTTTTACGAAACAGGCTCATGTCGCGGTTTCCTTGTATTGGTTCGCTGGCGGTGCCGTATGCCTGAATCATTTATCAGACAAATGACGACACTGTGAGGGCTGAAATCTAGCTGCGGACTGGATAGCCGATGGCGCGCGGCTATGAAAGCCGCGACCTCAAGATGGACAATATGAAGCGGCCCTGTCAGGTCGGAAAAGTCCAGAACAGGCAAGCCAGCGTCGCCGCGGCGAAGATGACGAAGAACAAGCTCCTGAGCAGGATGTTGCGGCGCAGCCCGTTCATGGTGAAATGGCTGCCAACGATGGCCGCGGCGAACAGGAAACGCCAGTTCAGGAGCGCCCACAGCACGCTGCTCTGGCCGAAAGCCCAGCGGGCGACGAGACAGCCGACAATTGTGGCGAACAGGGCAATCACCGCCCAGAACAGCGCATCCGCAGCATGGGTCAAGACGATGCCGGCGGCGCGGATCGGCAGGATCATCATCAGCATGGCGCTGAAGAAATAGACGGCGGCGAGCGGCAGGAACGAGCGGGCATCGGCAATGCCGTCCAGCCGCCTCACGCCGATCGCGCCATAGGGATAGCCGTGCCTGGCCACCGCCAGGCTGAGCGCCATGAGCAATGCGGTGAGCACCGCGACCAATGCGAATGTAATGAGGGCCTTGCTCATGCCGTTCCTTTCTTTGAGGCCTGTCAGAGCCGAATCACGAGGAACGATTTTAGCGCACGGTCCGCGATTGCGCGTCAGCTTTGCTGAGCGTTCCGCTCTTCACCGATCGCTGTTTTCGAAGGCGCCCATGCCTTGCGCGATCAGATTGGTTGCCATGACAAGCGAAACGATGGCTGCGGAGTTGAAGATCACCACCCACCATTTGCCGCCGGTCAGGAAGCCGTAGCCGTCGGCGACCGCCAGTCCCCAATCGGCTGAGGGAGGCTGGATGCCGAGGCCGAGGAAGCTCAGCGTGGCGATCGAAAAGAAGGCATAGCCAAGCCTTGTGACCAGCTCGATGAGAATGGTTTCCCTGACATTAGGCAGGATCTCGAGGAACATGATGGAAAGAGCGCTCTCACCGCCGAGACGAGCGGCGCTGACATAATCGCGTTCGCGCTGCTCGCGCACGGCGGCACGCACCGTCCGTGCCACCAGCGGGGCATAGGCGATGCCGATCACAAGGATGACGGTGAGGTTCGATGGCCCAAGCGCGACCAGCGCCATGGTGACGAGGACGATGAAGGGAAAGGCCATCAGCGTGTCGAGCAGCCTGGCGCCGATGGCGTCGATCAGCCCGTCGAAATAGCCGAGCACGAGGCCAAGCACGCTGCCGGCGGCAACGCCGAGCAGTGTTGCTGCCGGCGCGACCAGCAGGATGTCACGCGAGCCGACGGCGATGCGCGACAGCACGTCGCGGCCAAGTTGGTCGGTGCCGAACCAGTGCGCCGCGTCGGGCGGCGCCAGCATGACGAGGAAATCCTCGGCATAGGGATCGTAGGGCACAAACAGGCTGCCGAACACGGCACAGCCGACCCAGAACAGCAGGATCAGCGAGCCGATGATGACCGAGGGCGGCAGCTGCGAAACAGTCTCGCGGATGCGACTTGCTGCCCGCCAGCGCAGCGTACGGCGCTCCGGCAATTCCATCAGTTCCATCATGGCGAGACACGGCGGCGCTGCCGCGGATCGAGCAAGGCATTCACGAGATCGCCTGCCGCGGCCGACAGCACGAAGATGGTCGCCATGACCAGCACGCCGGCTTCGAGCATCGGGAAATCTCGCGCCTTGGCGGCGTTGAGGACAAGGTTGCCGAGGCCCTGTATGCCGAACAGGGCTTCGATGACCACCAGACCACCCAGCATGTAACCGGTCTGGGTCGCGAGCACGGCGATGGTCGGCGTCAGCGCATTGCGCAGCACGTGCCGGATGAGTATCTCGCGACGCTCAAGGCCTTTCAGGACGGCGGTGCGCGTATAGTCGGCGGCCAGCGCCTCGATCACACCGGCCCGCGTCATGCGGGTGATGTAGCCGGCAAGGTTCAGCACCAGCGGCAGCGCCGGCAGGATCAGATAATAGCCACTGACCCACAGCCCGGCGCCATCGGGAGCAGCGCCGGTGATCGGGAACCAGTTCAGCCACAGGCCGAAGACGATGAGCAACAGCAGGCCGGAGACGAAGTCCGGGACGATGCCGAAGGACACGCCGGCGAGTACGATCAGGCGGTCGATAAAGCGGCCCTGGTTGAGACCGGCGACGATGCCGGCGCCGATGCCCAGCGGCAACAGAAAGACGAGGATAATTCCGGCAAGGGCCGCCGAGCGCTTGAGGCTTTCCAGAACGAAGGGCGCCACCGGCAAACGCAACGACAGGGAGGTGCCGAAGTCGCCTGACAGCACGCTGCTGAACCAGTGCCAGTATTGCACGAGCACCGGCTGGTCGGCGCCGAGCTGCCTGTTCAGCGCCGCGACGGCCTCGGCATCGGCGAACGGCCCGAGCATGAGGCGACCGACATCGCCGGGCAGAACCTGCCCGGCGAAGAACACCAGCATGCTGACCAGCCACAGCGTGAGCAGAAGCGAGGCTGCCCGCACCAACACAGTGCGGCCGGTCAGCATCGGATTTTAGTGCCCGGAGTGGCTGGACGTCTCGCAATCATGCCTGGGCGAACGTCACGCGATCGAGCAGCAGATGCGAGATCGCCGTGAAGCGGACGCCCTCGACCTTCGACGAGACGATGCGGCTGTATTGCGAGAAGTAGCTGATGATCAGCGGCGTCTCGTCCAGCAGCAAGGTCTGGATCTTGCCCGCGGCAAGGCGTTGCGCCTGAAGGTCGCGGGCCTTGCCGTATTCGAGCAGCAACCCGTCATAGGCCGGGTTGTTGAAATGCGCCGCGTTCCAGGCGCCCGAACTCTTCAGCGTCGCATTGAGGAAGATGTCGGGCGTGCCGCGATGGCCAAAATCGGTAATGCCGAGATTGGAATCGAGCCATGGCGACGAGCCGAACTTCGCCGAGCCATAATAGGCGTCCTGCGGCAGCACGTTGAGCTTGATGTCGATGCCGGCCTTCTTGGCAAAATTCTGGATCAGCACGGCATAATCGGGAATGTCATAGGCGCGCTCGGTGGTCAGCGTCACCGGGAAGCCGTTCGGCACGCCGGCTTCGCCAAGCAGGCGCTTGGCCTCGGCGATGTCCTGCTTGCGCTGCGGTACCGACGGATCGGCCGAGGGGAAGATCGGCGCGAACGGGGTGTCGTTGCCGACGATGGCGCGGCCCTTGAGCAAGCCCTTGACCACCGCCTCGCGGTCGATGGTGAGCGCCAAGGCGCGGCGGATGCGCTTGTCGGTGAACGGCGCCTGGTCAGTCCTCAGATGCACCTCGTCATGCGAACTTGCCTGCACGCTGAGCAGCTTGAAGTTGGGATTGCCCTCGATCGCCAATTCCAGCCGGGTCGTGCTCGGGATGACGTCGAGCTGGCCGGCCTGCAGCGCCAGCACCTGCGCCTGCTCGTCGTCGAAGAACTTGATTTCGACGCGGTCGGGCAGCGCCTTGTCGCCCCAATAATCAGGGTTGCGCACGAAGCTGGCGCCCTGCTTGGGGCGGAAGGATTCGAGCTTGAACGGGCCGGTGCCGTTGAAATTCTTCTCGAAATCGCCGGCATAGTCGGCCGGCAGGATGACGGCATTGTAGACGTCGGACGAGACATAGAAGGGGAAGTTGCTGTTGGGCCCGTCGAGATCGAAGGCGACTGTCTGGTCGTCGACGACCTTGGCGCCGCCCTTGGACAGGATGCCCTTATAGGCCGACAACGCGGACGAACCGCTGGCCGGATCGACCAGCCGCTCGAAGCTCGCCACCACATCCTTGGCGGTGACGGTGCGGCCGTCGTGGAATTTTACGCCCGGCCGCAATTTGAAGGTCCAGCGGCTGGCGGTCTCGTCGGCCTCCCACGACAGAGCGAGCTTGGGCTGCAGACCGTCCTTGGGATCGTCGAGGATGAGATATTCGCCGACCTGGCTGATGACGCCGATGCTGGCCGGATCGGTGATGGAGACGGGATCGATCGCCTTGGTCGGCTGTCCGAGCCCAACGCGGACCGTGCCGCCGGCGCCGGCAGCGCGCGCCGTGCCGAAACCAGCAAGTCCCTGCGAGGCGGCAAAGCCGGTGAGGCCGATCAAGGCTGCGTATTTCAGCAGATCGCGGCGCTTGAGGAAGCCGGCCTGGTGCTCATCGACGGCGACGTTCCAGATGTCGCCGGACAGATTGCGAAGCGTATTGATGTCGTTGCGTTTGGTCATTCTGGAACCCCTGTCTGAAATGACTGTTGAATGGCTTAAGCGACTGGTTCGCCGTCGAGATGGATGCGGTCGACGGCTTGCGGGTAAAAGGCGATGAGGCCCCTGATCTTGGGCATTTCGGCAATGGGATCGCGGTAGCTCCAGGCGACATCGGGGCTCACCGAGCCGTCGGCGCGCCGGCCCGACCAGTAGGAGGCGATGCCTTTGTAGGGACAGCGCGTCGTGCTGTCCGAGTCGACCAGACGGTCGAGCCTGACATCGTCCGGATGCAAATAGAAACGCGTCGGCAGATGCGTTTCGAACAGCAGCACCGGGCGATGGCTGTCGGCGATCACTTCGCCGTCGAACCAGATCTGGACATGGCTTGAACTCTGCAGAGCGTCGATGCGGGCGTATGGGTCGCGGGCGTGGACGAAGACTTCTTCCTCCTCCTCGAACCATTGGTCGACCGCTTTCCAGGTGAAGGCGATGCGGCCGGCCAGTGGCGACAGGCTTTCATCCTGCGGCGCGACAAACGACCAGGCCGCATTGGGAGAAGCTTTCGATCCCGTCTCCAGGTCCCAATAGGTGGTTTCGCCGCCGACTGGATGCGGCTGGCGATGCTCGGACGGCTTCAAGAGCGAGCGGTCCACCGAGGAGGCCGGGAAGAAATAGATCGGCAGAAAATGGTTGGAGCGCAGCACCAGGACGTTGCGGCTGTCGGCGATGGTGCGGCCGGCGAATTTGACCCGAATGCGCTTGGGGCTGTGCAGAACATTGATGAGCTGCGGAGCCGTGGCTTCGCGGGGCTGAAGTTTTGGCGCTGCGGTCATATCAGTTGCCCCAAGTCAGGATACGGCGCGCACATTGTCGCGCTGTTCGGCGAAGCGGTTGGCCGGCCGAGCCAGGCCGAAACGATCACGCAGCGTCCCCGGCGCATATTCGGTGGGGAATACGCCGCGGCGCTGCAGTTCCGGCACGACCTGCTCGGCAAAATTCACCCAATCCTCCGGGAGCAGCGGGAACATCAGGTTGAAGCCGTCGGCGGCACCTGCCTCGAACCAGTCCTGCAGCTGATCGGCGATCTGGTTCGGTGTGCCGACGACGGTCGGCACCGAACCGCTGTTGGCGAGCTTGCGAGCGATCTCGCGCAGAGTGAGGTTCTGCTTCGACCATTCCTTGACGCGATTGAGCGAGGTGCGGCCGCCATTGAAGGTGCTCTCGTCCGGCAGCGGCGGCAGCGGGCCGTCCGGCGGATATACGGAGAGATCGACGCCGCTCCAGCTCGAGAGAAGGTCGATGCCGACCCGATCGGGAAGCAAGCTCTGCAGATACTCCTGCCGCTCGCGTCCCTCCGCTTCGGAAGCTGCGACGATCGGCAGGATGCCCGGCAGGATCTTGAAGCTCTCGGGCTTGCGGCCGTAACGGGCGAGGCGCTCGTTGATGTCCTGCCTATATTTGATGCCGTCTTCCTTGGTGCTGTAGATGGCAAAGTGCGCATCGGCATGCGCGGTAGCGAAATTCTTGCCGTCTTCGGACGAGCCGGCCTGGACGATCAGCGGATGGCCCTGCGGCGGGCGCGAGACATTGAGCGGTCCGCGCACCTTGAAGTGCGGGCCCTTGTGGTTGATCGCATGGACCTTGTCGGGATCGGCGAAATAGCCCGATGCCTTGTCGATAAGCAGGGCTTCGTCTTCCCAGCTGTCCCACAGTGCCTTGACGATATCGAGGAATTCGGTGGCGCGCTCATAGCGAAAGGCGTGCTCGATATTGCCGTCGCGGCCGAAATTGCGGGCCTCCTCGTCCATGGCCGACGTCACCACATTCCAAGACGCCCTGCCCTTGCTGATATGGTCGAGCGAGGCAAACATGCGGGCGACATTGTAGGGCTCGCTGTAGGAGCTCGAGGCGGTGGTGATGAGGCCGATATGCCTGGTCACGCCGGCAAGCGCCGACAACAGCGTCAGCGGTTCCAGGCGGGCATTGGCGTAATGGGCTACGCCGCTCTGTACGGAATCCCAGATCGCAACATGGTCGGCGACGAAGATCGTATCGATCCTGGCGCGCTCGGCAGACTGGACGAGATCGCGGTAGAAGTCGAAGTCGAGCACTTCGCGGCCGGGCGCGCGCGGATGGCGCCATGACATACGATGATCGCCCTGCGGGTTGAAGAAAAACGCGCTGAGGATCATGTGGTCGCGTGCCATGTCGGCCTCCTTGCAGAACTGCTCCAAGGGACCGTCGCGACGCCTCGACCGGCTGCGACAATCTCTCCTGAGCGATGAAAGGTAGATTGCGCTCCAGCTTAATTCGAGTAATTTTATAGAGATTGTGCGGCGCGAAAGCGGAAGCGATTGCCCTCGAAGACCGCGCCGAAAGAAAGTGGTTTCAGCAAGACATGTCGTCATCGGTTCTGAACGTCGAGCAGCTCACCGTCGCCTATGATGGACGCCGGGGATCGCATCCGGCCGTCAACGGCGTGTCGCTCGCCATCGGCGAAGGCGAAGCGCTCGGCCTTGTCGGCGAGTCCGGATCGGGCAAGAGCTCGGTGGCTCTCGCTATTCTGCGCTATCTGCCGCGCAACGCCCGGATCGCCGCGTCGGCGCTCGAATTCCAGGGTCGCGAGATCCGCAGTCTCTCCGGCGAGCAGCTTCGCCGGCTAAGGGGCGATCGCATCGCGGCCGTCTACCAGCATCCAGGTGCGGCACTCAATCCGGCCATGACGATTGGCCGGCAGATCACCGAGACGATCATGCGGCATCGCCCGGTTCGGCAGGACGAAGCACGCACCCGCGCCGCCGAGCTGCTCGGCCGCGTCAGGGTGAGCAATCCGGAGCGGGTGCTCGATCTCTATCCGCACGAATTGTCGGGCGGCATGCAGCAGCGCGCCAACATCGCGATTGCCATTGCGCTCGACCCGTCGCTGCTGGTGCTGGATGAGCCGACGACGGCGCTTGACGCCAGCGTCCAGTCCGAGATCGTCGCCATCCTGCAGGACTTGCGCCGCGATCACCAAACCAGCGTTCTGCTGATCAGCCATGACATCAACATGGTCCGCCGGGCCTGCGATCGGGTGGCCGTGATGCAGTCGGGGACGGTGGTCGAAAGCGGCATCGCCAACGATGTCTTCGAGAACCCTGTTCACGCCTACACCAAGGCGCTGATCGCCTCGATCCCGGCGCTCAACTTCACCAAGCGCGACGGCAGGCTGGCCGAGATGCACACAACCGGCCCGTCGAAGCCTGTCCGCAGCGATCAACCGGAAGCCGCACGTCCGATCGCCGTCGCCTGCAAAGGCATCAGCCGCGCCTTCGGCTCCCAGGCCGTCCTGCACGATATCGACCTGGAGATAGCCCAGGGCGAGACGTTCGGGCTGATCGGCGAATCCGGCTCCGGCAAGTCGACATTGGCAAGGATCGTGACTGGCCTCCAGACGCCGGACGCTGGGTCGGTCGAGCTGTTCGGCAGCACTGTCGCGCCGCGCGTCGAGAAAAGAAGCCTGAGCGAACGGCGCGACGTGCAGATGGTGTTCCAGTCACCCGACCGCACGCTCAATCCGCGCCAGCGGATCGGCAGGATCCTCGGCCGTCCGCTGCGGCGGCTCGCCGGCTTTAGCCGCAGCGAGGTGAAGCAGCGTGTCGGCGATCTCCTGGCCTCGGTTCGTCTTGCCGCTACGACCGTCGACCAGAAGCCGAGATCGCTGTCTGGTGGCCAGCGCCAACGGGCGGCGATTGCGCGCGCCTTTGCCGGCGTGCCGAAGCTCGTGGTGTTGGACGAGCCGACCTCTGCGCTCGACGTTTCCGTGCAGGCGACCGTGCTCAATTTGCTCAACGACCTGCAGCGCGACAAGGACACCACCTATCTGTTCATCAGCCACGACCTCAGGGTGGTGCGCTATATGGCCGACAGGATCGGCGTGCTCTATCGCGGCCGGCTGGTCGAGACGGGATCATCCGAGCAGATTTTCCGTGGCCTCAACCACCCCTACACGAAGCTGCTTCTGGCCGCGTCCTCGGATGAGACGGCGCCGAGGGCTCCGGCTCAGCTCCACGTCGCGGCACACGATGCCGAGACCTCCGGATGCTCCTTTGCCGCCCGCTGTCCTGTCGCGCTGCCCGATTGCCGAAAGGCGCAACCACCCGTCAGGCAGGCCGGCGACGGTCATCTGATCGCCTGCTGGAGAGACGCAAGCAGTCTCTGATTGCGAAGCGGGCAACTGACAAGCCTTCTTTCGAGGAGATGTCCCCCGGCCGATGCGGCCGGAGGACAGGCTTGGGAGGCGCCTGACGTCGGCTGGAAATTTCCGGCGATGGTTTTGACCAGCGTCGATTTGCCGGCGCCATTGTCGCCCGTCAGGCCGAGAACCTGGCCCTCATTGATGTCGAGCGAGACATTGTCCAGCGCGCGAACGGCACCGAAATCCTTCACGATGTGTTCGAGACGCGCTAGAACCGGCATCGCATCCTCCCATGCCAATTTGTAAGTTTCTGATACAAATCATCGTTTGAAACTTGGGTCAATGGGCTTTGGGATGCTGAATATTTGTTGCAATGCACCCCACCTTGGGTCTTTCAAATCGCCTAGAAATTCTATTAGTATGTCAATCAAACAAATTGTGGAGAACGACGTGCTGGTGTCGACCGATCTTCGGCCGAACGAAACGCGGGCACTTGCGGCGCTGTTTCGTGCCGGCGCGTCGAGCCGAGCGGCGCTCGCACGCAATCTCGGCCTGACCCGGTCGACCACCGGCGCCCTGGTGCTGGGGCTGACCGAAGCCGGTCTGGCGCGCGAGCGGTCGGATGGAGCGGATGACGAGCAGGATAGCGAGGGTCGGGTCGGCCGTCCCGGTATCCTTGTCGAGATCGAAGGCAATGGCGGCTTCTTCCTTGGCGCTTATATCGGCGTCAACTGGATCGCAGCCGTGGCTGTCGACCTTGCCGGCGCGCGGCGTGCGAGCGCCTCTAGGGCATTTGCCGGCCCGGGCAGCACGCCTGAAGCCGCGGTCGACATCATCGGGGAACTCGTCGCCGAGATCCGCTCGCAATTGCCTGCGGGCACGCGCCCCTACGGGCTCAATGTCGCCGTGCCCGGCTTCCCCGCCGCCGACGGGATTTCATACCATGCCACCATCCTTGGCTGGCACGGGGTCAATCTGGCGGAGCTTTTGCGCACTGCCTTTGGCGCGGACTTTCCAATCCTCTTGGAGAACGATGCCAATGCCGTGGCGGTGGCCGAGACATACCGGTCGCAGCCGGGCAAGGACCATGAGGATGCTCTGGTCATCCTGATCGAGAACGGCGTTGGCGGCGGCATCATCAATGCCGGCAGGCTGCATCGCGGCCGGCTCGGCGGCGCCGGCGAAATCGGTCATCTTCGCATTGGCGACGAAGGTTTTGTCTTCGACGCGAAGCGCCCGGGGCGGCTGGAATCCTATGTCGGCAAGGATGCGTTGCTGGCGCGCTATTTGCACATAAGCGGACTGCGCGCCGGCCTGCATGAGTTTGTGGCGGCATTGGCCGACGGCGATCCGCCAGCCGTTGCCACGGCGCGCGACTGGGCGCTCTGGTTCGGTCGCGGGCTGGCGACACTTGCCTGCACCTTGCAGCCGGAGCGCATCATCCTCTCCGGCTCGGTCAATGCTGTCTATCCCTTTGTCTCCAAACAGGTGGCAGCTTTCCTCTCGGACTTCCTGGCTGAAGGTTATCCGGTTCCCACAGTCGAACTGTCGCGCGTCGGCGCCGACGGTCCGGCATTGGGCGCTGCCTGTCTGCTGCATCAGGCAGCTTTGTCGGGCGATCCGCAATTTCAACTTCGCGGCCTCGCCGCGCGCTAATCAGGAGAGATTCAATGCCTCGCAAAGACGAAAAGCGGCTGCGTGTCGGCGTGCTCGGCTGCGGTCCGATTGCCCAGGCGGCGCATTTCGAGTCCTGCACCAAGGCATGCAATGCCGATCTCTATGCCATCTGCGATGTCGCCGACGATCTGCGCGACAGGATGGCCGCGACCTACGCGCCTGAAAAATCCTATGCCGACTACGGCCTGATGCTGGCCGATCCCGACCTCGACGCCGTCATCATCGCGACATCGGACATTTTTCACGTCAAGGCCGCGGAACTGGCGCTCGATGCCGGCAAGCATGTGCTTTGCGAAAAGCCGCTGGGCGTTTCGGTCGAAGAGGTCGAGCACTTGCGGGCCGCGCTCCACAAGAGCGGCAAGGTGCTCCAGGTCGGCCATATGAAGCGCTTCGATCCCGGCATCCAAGCGGCGAAGGCTTTCGTCGACGACGAAATGGGCGAGCGGCTGGCGTTCAAAGGCTGGTACTGCGACAGCACCCACCGCTACCCGATGACCGATGCGGTGCAGCCGCTGATCATCACCAGCGCCAAGGCGCGCAAGCCTGCCGTCAATCCCAAGGCGGATCTGCGCCAGTATTATATGCTGGCGCATGGCAGCCATCTCCTCGATACGGCGCGCCATCTGCATGGGCCGATCGAAGCGGTGGAGGCCCGGCTCACCGAGCGCTATGGCGCCTATTGCTGGTTCATCACCACCATCTTCGCCGACGGCATGATCGGCCATCTCGACCTGACGGTCGCCGTGCGCATGGACTGGCACGAAGGGTTCCAGATCTATGGCCAGAACGGCAGCGTTCTCGCGAAGACGTATAACCCCTGGTACTACAAGAGCAGCGAGGTCGACATTTTCCGCGAGGCCGATGGCAGTTGGCACCGGACGCTTGGCGCGGATGGCCACTTCTATCGCCGGCAGCTCGAAGGCTTTGCCGATGTCGTGCTGAATGGCGCGCCGATGATCGGCGCCGGCATCGAGGACGGCATCGCATCGGTCAGGGGCATGGCTGCCATCGCCCGCTCGGCCGCTGCCGGCGGCCGCGCCGTCCGTCTGGCCGATGTCGACGGGGTCGTGTGATGCAGCTTGGGATTTTCGCCAAGACCTTCGCCACCACCGGCGCCTTGCCGGTGCTGCGCGCGGTCGCGGACGGCGGCTACACGGCGGCGCAGTTCAACATGGCGTGCCTTGGACTGCCGTCGATGCCGGACAGCATTGAGCTCGGCGCGGCCCGGTCCGTCGCTGAGGCGAGCGGCGAGGCCGGCGTTTCGATCGCGGCGGTTTCGGGAACCTACAACATGATCCACCCGGATCGCACGGTTCGCATCCAGGGACTTGCCCGGCTCGAGGTCCTGGCCGCGTCATGCGCCGATATGGGCACCCGTCTGATTACGCTGTGCACCGGCACAAGGGATGCGCAGGATCAGTGGCGCTGGCATCCCGACAATGCAAGCGAGGCGGCATGGAGCGATCTGCGGACGGAGATGGAAGCGGCGATCGCGATTGCCGAGCGCTTCGACATCGAGCTTGGCATCGAACCGGAACTGGCCAATGTCCTCTCCAGCGCCCGGGCCGCACGCCGCCTGCTGGACGAAATGAACAGCACGCGGCTGCGCATCGTGCTCGACCCGGCCAATCTGTTCGAAGTGGCCGACAGCGCGGAGCGTCATCGCCTCATCGGCGAAGCCATCGATCTGCTGGCCGCCGAGATCGGCATGGCCCATGCCAAGGACCGCCATGCCGATGGCAGTTTTGCCGCAGCCGGAAAGGGCGTGGTCGACTTCCCACATTTCATCGGCCGCCTGAAGGCTGCCGGGTTCGACGGCCCCTTGATCACACATGGCCTGACAGAGGCCGAGGCGCCAGGTGTCGGCGCCTTTCTGCGCACCGTACTGGAAGAGAGCGAGCTCGCGTGAAAGAGACCTTCAGCCGCGATGGCGTCGACCTTGCCTACCGGGACGTCGGCGCCGGGCTTCCCGTCATCTTCCAGCATGGGCTGGGCGGCGATGAGGCGCAGGTCGCCGACGTGTTTCCCGATCTGCCGGTGACCCGGCGCGTGACGCTCGAATGCCGTGGCCAGGGTGGATCCGGCTACGGGCCGGTCGAGCGGCTTTCGATCGCGACGTTTGCCGAGGACGTCGATGCACTGGCCGACGATCTCGGCCTAGGCCCGGCCGTCGTCGGCGGCATCTCGATGGGCGCGGCGCTGGCGCTTCGCCTGGCGGTGCACAGGCCGGCGCGGGTGCGGGCGCTGGTGCTCGCCCGGCCTGCGTGGGTATCCCAGGCTGCACCGGCCAATATGAGGCCCTATGCCGTGGTCGGCGATCTCTTGATGCGGCATTCGCCCCAAGACGCAAGGCGTCTGTTCGATGACAGCGCTGTTGCCGGCGAACTGGCCAGATTGGCGCCGGACAATCTCGGCAGCCTGCAAGGCTTCTTCACTCGCCCGGACCCGGTTCTGTTCGGCAGGCTGCTTTCGGCGATCGCCGGCGATGGTCCCGGCGTGAGCGAGGCGGACATCCGCGCTATCGCGGTGCCGACCCTTGTCATCGGCCATGAGCATGACCTCGTCCATCGACTGGACGACGCACAGACGCTGGCCGGGCTCATTCCGTCGGCCCGGCTTTGCACCATCACAGCCAAATCGCAGGATCGCGCCGCCTACCGGCTGGAATTCCGCGCCTGTCTTTCGGAATTCCTGGAACCGCTCGCATGACCGACAAAACGGCGGATGAGACCATCGCCGTGGTCGAGATCGGCGGCACGTCAGTCAAGGTTGGCTTTGCCGATCGCGGCCACCCGGTGGATTTCGCCCGCACCTACCCGACCGCGCAACTGCGCCAGGGCGCGCCGGTGGCGGGGTTGGCCGATGCGGTCACCGCAGCCTGCCGCGATGCCGGGCTCAAACCTGCACGGGTCGTTGCGACGGTGCCTGGGTTCATCGACCGCGACTTCGACACGGTGCTGCACACGGCCAACATTCCCGAACTGAACGGTATCCGGCTGGGTACGGTACTGGCATCGCGGCTCCGCGTTCCCGTGCGGCTCGAACGCGACGTCGTGCTGCAATTGCTGGGCGAAAGCGTTGCCGGCGCGGTGAAGCGGCAAAAGGAGGTGCTGGCGGTCTATCTCGGCACCGGCATCGGTGCGGCCTATCTCGGCAAGGACGGCATTTTCAGGGGCGGCGGCTGGGCGCTGGAAATCGGCCACATGCCGATCTACCGGCCTGACGAAAGCGGACCGCCAAACCGGGTCGAGACCTACGCCTCAGGGGCAACGCTTGTCGAACTCGCGACAGACTACGATATCCCGGTGGCCGATCTGTTTTCGGCGGCCGGGCAGCCGCCATCGCTGCGCGAATGGCTCGATGAGATCGTCTGGCAGCAGGCGGTGACCATCGCAACGGCAGCCGCTTTGTTTTCCCCGCAGACGATCCTGATCGGCGGCGGTATCGTCGACATGAAGTCCTATCCCCGCCAGGCGCTCAAGCAGCGCATCGCGGACAGCCTGCCGCATTCGCTTGTTGTAGAGCCTCTGGACATACGCTGGGCGGCCCTGGGCTGGCAGGCGGCGATCCATGGCGCGGTGCTGCTCGGCGCGGTGTGATCGCCGTGGTTGCTGTCGGCGAAGGATTACTTGATCGTCTTGCCGTCCGCCCCAAACCGGTATGTCTTACCCGGCTCGGGCGTTGCATACAGCGTCGCACCGGGCTCGGCGTCGTAGACACCGAAAATGCGGACCGTGATCAGCCCGGCCTTTTCGCAGTCGAGATAGAGGTTGGTGTCGGCGCCGAGATGTTCGGCATGCACCACCGTTCCCTTCCACGCGCCGGACCTTGGATCCACGGTCAGATGCTCCGGCCGCACGCCGATCGTCTTGGCCGTCTCGCCCAATCTGGCGCCGTCGATGAAATTCATCTTGGGCGAGCCGATAAAGCCGGCGACGAACTCGTTTGCCGGCGAATTGTAGAGCTCCATCGGGCCGCCGATCTGCTCGATCTGGCCGGCGTTGAGCACGACGATCTTGTCGGCCAGCGTCATCGCCTCGACCTGGTCGTGGGTGACGTAGATCATCGTCGCCTTCAGCCGGCGATGCAGCTGCGCGATCTCCAGCCGCGTGTTGACGCGAAGCGCTGCGTCGAGGTTCGACAAGGGCTCATCGAAGAGGAACAGTTTTGGCTCGCGCACCACGGCGCGGCCGATGGCGACGCGCTGGCGCTGGCCGCCCGACAGCTCCGCCGGCCGCCGCTCGAGATACGGTTCCAGCGACAGCATCGACGAGGCGACGCCGATGCGGCGTTCGATCTCCGGGGCGGGCGTGCCGGCCTGCTTGAGGCCGAGGCCCATATTGTTCGTCACCGTCAGATGCGGGTAGAGCGCGTATGTCTGGAACACCATGGCGATGCCGCGTTTTGCCGGGGGCGTGGCCGAGACATCCGCGCCGTCGATCACCACCCTGCCGGAGGTCGAATCCTCCAGCCCGGCGATGACCCTGAGCAAGGTTGACTTGCCGCAGCCAGATGGGCCGACGAAGACGACGAATTCGCCGTCGGTCACTTCGAGGTTGATGCCTTTCAGCACCTCGACCGGCCCGAAGGCCTTCTTCACATTCTCGATTACCAGCGAGCCCACGGCTTCGTCCTTGTTCTAGAGTTTGCCCTACTAGAGCTTAACTGGGGCGCCGCTGCGCACGCTCTCATCGGCGGCAAGGCAGACGGCGAGCGATTTCACCGCGTCGTCCATGTGGCGGGTCAGGTCAATGTCTTCCCGGATCGCCTTCAGCACGAAGGCCTGTTCGAGATCGCAGAGGTCCTGGTGGCCGGGTTCGCCGTCCATCGACAGCATCTCGTCCGGCCTGGCGAACTTGCCGTCCGCGCCGGTCGCCGCACTGTGCAGGCGGATGGTCGAGGTCTTGGTGTGGGTGTCGATGTCGTCCGACTTCACACCTTCCTTCATGACGATCGACACGCAGCCATTGGGCGAAATCACGTCCTTCACGAAGAACGCTGTCTCCGAGATCATCGGGCCCCAAGCCGCCTCGTACCAGCCGACCGAGCCGTCGTCGAACAGCACCTGGAGATGGCCGTAATTGTACATTGTCGGCGCGATCTCCTCGGTCAGCCGCAGCCCCATGCCGCGCACCTCGACCGGCCTGGCGTCGGTGATCTGCAGCATCACGTCGAGATAGTGCACGCCGCAATCGACGATCGGCGACGTCGTCTGCATCAACTGCTTGTGCGTCTGCCAGGTCGGGCCTGACGATTGCTGGTTGAGGTTCATGCGAAACACGTAAGGGCCGCCGAGCTTGCGCGCCTCGGCGATCAGCCTGACCCAGGACGGGTGGTGGCGCAGGATGTAGCCGATCACCAATTTTCGGCCATTGGCCTTGGCCGCGGCGACGACGCGCTTGGCGTCCGCCACCGTCGTTGCGAGCGGCTTCTCGACGAAGACGTGGCAGCCGGCCTCGAATGCCTTCACCGCATAGTCGGCATGGCTGTCGGAATAGGTGGCGATGCAGGCGACGTCGGGCTTTTCATCGCGCAATGCATCGTCGAAGGAACGACGGATGTCATAGCCCGACAGTCCTTCCGGCAATGGCACGTCGGAGCGGTTGATGAGTGCTGCGATCTCGAAACCCGGATTTGTGTGGTAGGCCAGCGCATGGCTACGCCCCATATTACCGAGGCCTGCGACGACGACGCGAAGGGGCGATTTAGAGGTCACCTAACTACTCCAGATGTTCCAGTTGTTCCTTCTGAGAGGGTGTCACCCCACCCGGCGCTTCGCGCCGACCTCCCCATCGAGGGGAGGTAGGACGTTGGCGCGAACACCCTCACTGCCAAAGAAGCTTCTCCGAAAGTCGCCCTTTGGCGGTCGTGAATGAAGCCACGACCTTTTACCTCCCCTTGATGGGGAGGTCGGCGCGCAGCGCCGGGTGGGGTGAAGGCTCCAGCAGAGATTTGTAGGGCTCCGCTCACTTGACGGCTCCGGATGTGATGCCGCGGATCAGCTGCCGCGAGAAGATGACGTAGAGGGTCAGCACAGGCATGATCGCCAGCGAGAGTGCCGCCAGGATGGCGTTCCAGTTGGTGACGAACTGGCCGAGGAAAAGCTGCGCGCCGAGCGTCACCGTCTTGGTCTCTTCCGACGGCGCCAGGATCAGCGGGAACCACAGATCGTTCCAGATCGGGATCATGGTGAAGACGGCGACCGTCGCCATCGACGGCCGCACCAGCGGCAGCACCAGCCGAAAGAAGATCGTGTATTCCGACAGCCCGTCGATACGGCCGGCATTCTTCAGATCGTCCGACACCTGCTTCATGAATTCTGACAGGATGAAGACGGCGAGCGGCAGGCCTTGCGCGGTGTAGACAAGGATCAGCGCCGTCAGCGTGTTGACCAGCCCGCTCGCCACCATCAATTGCAGGATGGCGACGGTGCCGAGCCGGATCGGGATCATGATGCCGAGCGCGAGGTAAAGCCCCATCAGCGTGTTGCCGCGAAAGCGGTATTCCGACAACGCGAACGCCGCCATCGCGCCGAACAGAAGCACGAAGAACAGCGAGGCGACGGTGACGACGAGGCTGTTCTGAAAATAGTGGATGAAGTCGCCCTGCCCGATCACGGTGGTATAGCCGATCAGGTCGAAGGTTTTTGGCGTCGGCGGCGTCAGCGGTTCGCTGAAGATGCCGGCGCGTGACTTGAACGAATTCATGATGACCAGGATCACCGGAAACAGCGCGATCGCCGTATAGGTCAGAAGGATCGCGTGGGCGCCGATGGTGCGGGGCAGCGAACGGGTGGCGGTGCTCATTGGAAGGTCTCCTGACGAGCGATGACTGTTGAGGTCGGCACCAAGGCACCCCCCTCTGTCCTGCCGGACATCTCCCCCTCAAGGGGGAAGATTGGCAGCTTGAGGCTCGGCGCCTCTTCTCCAACGCTGGAGATTTGCGAAGCCAATGGTGCCATCCAATCTCCCCCCTTGAGGGGGAGATGGCCGGCAGGCCAGAGGGGGGTGTTTAGCCGTAACATGTCTGCCCCTCTAAAACTGGTAGCGACGCAGGCGCGTCTGGACGAGGAACAGGTAGACGCAGACGCCGCCGAGGATGATCAGGAACATCATCGTGGCGATCGCCGCACCCATATTGGGATCGCCGGTCTGCAGCTGGAAGCCGAAGAAGGCGCGGTAGAGGAAAGTGCCCAGAATATCGGTCGAATAGTTCGGGCCGGCCAGCGCCCCTTGCGCGGTGTAGATCAGGTCGAAGGCGTTGAAATTGCCAACGAAGGTCAGGATCGAGATGATGCCGATCGAGGGCAGGATCAGCGGCAGCTTGATCTTCCAGAACTGCGACATGCCGGTGATGCCGTCACACTCGGCAGCCTCGATCACCTCTTCGGGGATCGACAGGAGTGCCGCATAGATCAGCATCATCGGAATGCCGACGAACTGCCAGACCGAGATCAGGCTGAGCGCGGTCAGGGCATATTGTTCTTTGCCGAGCCACGGCGTGAACAGGCTTTTCAGGCCGACCAGATCCATCAGATGCGGCGCCACGCCCCACAACGGCGACAGGATCAGTTTCCAGGCGAAACCGACGATGACGAAGGAGAGGATGGTCGGCACGAAGATCGCGGTGCGATAGAAGGCGGCGAATCTCAGCCTCGGGCTGGACAGCAATGCCGCCAGCATGACACCGATCGGGTTCTGCACCACCATGTGGATGATGAAGAACCAGGTATTGTTCCGCAGCGCGTTCCAGAAGCCGACCGACCAGTTGGGGTCGCCGAACAACGTACGGAAATTAGTGAAACCGACGAACACCTGATGCTGATCGACATTGCGGAACAGCGACAGCTGCAGCGTGCCGGCCAGCGGCAGGATCATGATCGCCGTATAGACCAGCAGCGCCGGCGCCAGAAAGACGCCGATATGCCAGCGGAACGGTCGTTTCGGTCGTGTTTGTGCGGCCATGAGTGCGGTCCCCGCCGATCAGGTTTAGCACTGCCTTCGACGGCAGCGCTGCCCCCTCACCCTTACCCTCTCCCCGTGAAGGACGGGGAGAGGGGGCGCCTGCGTTTCGGCTAATCCTTCTCCCGTCACTATACGGGGAGAAGGTGCCGGCAGGCGGATGAGGGGCGGCGCCGTCGTTCGCAGTCGATGATGCTGTCGAAAAACGCAGGGCCGTCCACTTGGGGCCCTGTCTGTTGTCTGAGCTCTTATTTGCCCGGCTTGTACCAGCTGTCGAGGCCGTCCTGCAGCTTCTTGGCGGCAGCTTCCGGCGTGTCGGTGCCATTGATCACGTTGGCCGATTCAACCCAGGTTTCGTTCTCGAGGTTCGGCGTGCCGCGCGACAGGATCTGGTAGGTCGAGCGGATCGTCGACTTGCACTTGTCGCGCCAGGAGACGAATTCCTGCGCCAGCGGGTCTTCCATCTTCACCGGGGTGGAATTCAGGCTGAAGAAGCCCGGCAGTGCGTTGGCGTAGATGGTGGCGAAGTCCGGCGAGGCGACCCAGGACAGGAAGGTCTTGGCCGCGTCGGCATTCTTCGACGCCGCATTCAGGCCCATGCCGATATCGGTATGGTCGGAGATGTAGCAGGTGTCGCCGGCCTTCTCGACCGGCGGCGGGAAGGCGCCCATCTTGAACTGCGCCTGGGTGTTGAACAGGCCGATCTCCCACGATCCCGCCGGGTAGATGGCGGCGCGGCCAAGCGTGAACAGGTTCTGGCTGTCCGGATAGGTCTGGGCCTCGAAGCCGTCGCCGAGATAAGGCTTCCACTTGGCCAGTTCCTCATAGGGAGCAACCCAGTCCTTGTCGGTCAGCTTCTGGTCGCCCTTGATCAACGCTGCGCGGCCCTCTTCGCCCTTCCAGTAGTTCGGACCGATGTTCTGATAGCCCATGGTCGCGGCTTCCCAGAGGTCCTTGGTGCCCATGGCCATCGGGATGTAGGTGCCGTCGGCCTTGATCTTGTCGAGCGCGGCGAAGAACTCGTCACGCGTCGTCGGCACCTTGAGGCCGAGCTTGTCGAAGGCGTCCTTGTTGTAGATGAAGCCGTGAATGACCGAGGCCATCGGCACGCAGAAGCTCGCCTTGCCGTCGTCGGTCTGCCAGGCGGCCTTGGCAACGGGCGAAAAGTTTTCCATGCCGGGCAGCGCCGACAGGTCGGCAAGGTTGCCCTTCTTGAACAGTTCGAGCGACTTGTCGAACGGGCGGCAGGTGATCAGGTCGCCAGCCGAGCCGGCGGCGAGCTTGGCGCCGAGTGCGGCGTCATACTCGGTCGGCGCCGACGGTGCGAACACCACTTTGATGCCCGGGTTCTTGGCCTCAAAAGCCGGGATCAGCTTGTCCTTCCAGATGGCAAGGTCGTCGCCGCGCCAGCTTTCGATATTGAGCGTTACGTCATCGGCGTGAGCCAACCCGGCGGTGCCGAGAATGCTGGTGCCGAGAAGCAGTGCCGTCAGTAATTTCGTTGTCATGCTAGTCTCCCTGTTGACCTTTTTCAGGTTCGGTTTTGAGAACAGGGGCCTTCGCGCCCTTGTTCCCCTCGATCGCGGAAAGGGCTGGCCGCAGCTTCTGGCCGGTCCCTTCCAGTATCTTCTCGGCCGCAACGGCGTTGGCAGCGCCGGCGGCGAGCAGAATGGCTGTTTTGACGACGCCGCCGCTCGCTTCGAGCAGCCGCACGGCGTCTTGCCGGTCGCGGCCGCTGATAGCGGCGACGATGCGAGCCGCGCGGTCGCGCAGCTTGATGTTGTCGGCGGTGAGATTGACCATGTAGCCGTCATGGACATGGCCAAGATGAATGGCGGTAAGCGTCGACAGCATGTTGAGCGCGATCTTCTGGGCAGTGCCGGCGCCCATGCGCGTCGAGCCGGCAATCACCTCCGGTGGCGTCTCGAGCAGGATGGCGACGTCGGCCAGCCTGAGCAGGGGCGTGTCCTTGTTGTTGGCAATGGCGATGGTTGCCGCGCCCCGGCTGCGCGCATCCTTCAGCGCCTGCACCGCATAGGGCGTCGAGCCGCTGGCCGAAATCGCGATCAGGCAGTCGCCCTTGCCGATGCCGGCGCCGGCAATTGCCGTCGAGGCTTCGTCGGTGTCGTCTTCCGGTCCGCCGGCCAGGGTCTTGAAAGCGTCGTCGCCACCGGCGATGAGGATGGCGATGCGTTCGCGCTTGATGCCGAAGGTGCCGGGCAACTCCAGCGCGTCGGCCAGCGCCATCAGGCCGGAGCTGCCGGCCGCAGCATAGGCGAGCTTGCCGCCGCCGTTCAGCCGCCCGGCGATGATTTCGGCTGCGGCGGCGATGGCGGGAATGGCGTCGCGCACAGCCTTGGCGGCCTCGATCTGCGCATTGACCAAAGAAGAAAGGATGGCGTCCGGGGCCTGGATGTCCAGTCCCTCGGCATTGCTGTGAAGCGCTTCGGTGCGCGGTTCGGCCATCCCTGTCCCTCCGATGGAAGAACAATACCAAAAAAATACCACTTGTCCACACGCATTAACGAAATTGCGAACTGGAAATCGTTGAGCCGGCGAAATTCCCGGGTTTTTCAACCTGATACGCCTTAATCTTTTTGAAACGGAAATTAATCCCTTGGCTATTGGTATTTTATTGGTATTATCCGCGCGGAGGAGACATCGCGTGAAATTCGTGCTCGGTATCGACGGCGGCGGCACCAGCTGCAGGGCAGCCCTTGCGACAGGCGATGGCGTTGTCATTGGCCGTGCCAAAAGCGGCGCCGCCAACATCCGCACCGATCTCACCGGCGCTCGCACCCACATCGTCGAGGCTGCTCGTCAGGCCTTCATCGCCGCCGGGCAAGATCCGGACCTGATCCCGCAGACACCAGCCATTCTCGGCCTTGCCGGCGCCAATGTCGGCACCTACCGCCAGCAGCTTGAAGCAATCCTGCCGTTCAGCATCAGCCGCGTCGAGACGGACGCCGAGATCGCGCTCGAAGGGGCAGTCGGCTCTGGTGACGGCGCCATGGCCATCCTCGGCACCGGCACCGCCTATATGGCGCGCAAGGGCGGCACGTCGCGCGCCATCGGCGGCTGGGGCTTTCAGGTCGGTGATCAAGGCAGCGGCGCCCGGATCGGCCGCGACCTGCTGGAGCAGACGCTGCTCGCCCATGACGGCGTCCGGCCGCGCTCAGCCCTGACCGACAGCATGATGGCCATTTTCCGCAACAATCCCGAAGACGTGGTCGAGTTCACCACCAATGCCAAGCCCGGCGATTTCGGCGGCTTCGCGCCCAAGGTTTTCGAGCATGCCGAGAAGGGCGACAGCGTCGCCAACTGGATCGTGGACAAGTCGGTTGCCGATGTCGAGGCGTCGCTCCACGCGCTCGACCTCTCTGATGACGCCCCGCTCTGCCTGCTCGGCGGGCTGGCGCCGCTCTATGGGCCGCGCCTTTCCCAGCGCTACCAGGCGCTGCTGAAAGCGCCGCTCGACGATGCGCTGGGCGGCGCCGTGCAGATGGCGGCCCGCATCTTCGTCAAAGCGGAGGCGACGCGATGAGCGATGCCGCCGACCAGATCTTCGCCACGCTGAGGCAGTCGTCGCAGAGCGGCGCCCCGCTCTACCTGCAGCTCAGGAAAAGCATCGAGGACGCCGTCAATCGCGGCCTGATCGGGCCGGGCGATGCGCTGCCTTCCGAGCGCGACATCGCCACCAAGGCCGACATTTCGCGCGTCACCGTCCGCAAGGCGGTGCAGGACCTAGTCAAGGGCGGTATCCTCGTGCAGCGCCACGGCTCCGGCACCTTCGTGGCGCCGCGCATGGAGCGCGTCGAGCAGTCGCTGTCCAGGCTCACTTCATTCACCGAAGACATGGCAAGGCGCGGCATGGCGGTGCGTTCAGCCTGGCTCGATCGCGGCCTCTACGCGCCCTCGCCCGACGAGATGATGGTGCTCGGCCTGTCGTCGAACGAGCTGGTGGCGCGCGTGGCGCGCCTGCGCATCGCAAACGACACGCCGCTGGCCATCGAGCGCGCCTCGTTGTCGGCCAGCGTGCTGCCGGATCCGGCCGGGATAGGCTCGTCACTCTATGCGGCGCTGCAACTGACCGGCAACCGGCCGGTGCGGGCGGTGCAGCGCATATCGGCCGCCAATCTCGGCGACGCCGATGCGCGTCTGCTCGAAGTGCCATCCGGCATTGCCGGCCTGCACATCGAACGCATTTCCTATCTCGCGAGCGGCAAGGTGATCGAGTTCACCCGCTCCATCTACCGCGGCGATGCCTATGATTTCGTCGCCGAATTGCGCCTGACAGGGCCGAGCGAAGAGGGCCGACCATGATCCCCAAGACCACCCATATGCGGCGCGAGATCGACGAAATTCCGCAAGCCGTCGCTCGCCTGCTCGATGGCTCGGCGGCGGTGCTGACCGAGGCCGGACGCGGCATTCGCGAGCGCGATCCGAGCTTCGTCGTTACCGTCGCGCGCGGTTCGTCCGACCATGCCGCCACCTTCATGAAATATGCCGTCGAACTGACCGCCGGCCTGGCCGTGGCATCGGTCGGTCCGTCGATCGCCTCGATCTACGGCGCCAAGCTCAAGCTCGCCGGTTCCGCTTGCCTCGCCATCTCGCAATCCGGCAAGAGCCCTGACATCGTCGCCATGGCCGAGACGGCACGGGCCGGCGGTGCGCTCACCGTCGCCATCACCAACACCGCCGATTCGCCGCTGGCGCGGGCTTCGGATTTTGCCATCGACATTCTGGCCGGCCCCGAGCGCAGCGTCGCGGCGACCAAGACATTCGTCAATTCGGCGGTCGCCGGCCTGGCGCTGATGGCGCATTGCACCGGCGACGACAGACTGCTGGCCGCCCTTGCCCGCCTGCCCGAGCATTTCAGCAAGGCGATCGCCTGCGACTGGATGGCGCTGGCCGGCGCGTTGGAGACGCCGCAATCGCTGTTCATCCTCGGCCGTGGCCCGTCGGCGGCGATGGCCAACGAGGCGGCGCTGAAATTCAAAGAGACCTGCGGCATGCATGCCGAGGCTTACAGTGCAGCCGAAGTCATGCACGGCCCGCTGGCGCTGGTCGGGCCAGGCTTCCCGGTGCTGGCACTCGCCGCCCGCGATGCCTCCGAGCCGTCCGTGGCAGAGGCTGCCGACAACCTTGCCGGCAAGGGTGCAGCAGTTTTTGTAACCTCGGACAAAGCCAAGAGCGCGGCGCGGCTGCCGCATGTCGCCACCGGTCATCCCTTGACCGACCCGCTGACGCTGATCGTCTCCTTCTACGGCTTCGTCGAAGCCTTCGCCCGCCATCGCGGCCTCGATCCGGACGTACCGCGCAATCTGCGCAAGGTGACGGAAACCGTATGAGCGACCGTTTTGCCCTGACTGGCGCCCGAATTTTCGATGGCGACGACTGGCATGATAACGCCGCCCTTGTCGTGCACGGCGATGTGGTCGAAGGCATTCATCCCGTCGGCGCCATTCCGTCGGGCGTTGCCCGCATCGACGCCGGGGGCGGCATGCTGGTGCCGGGTTTTGTCGACCTGCAGGTCAATGGCGGCGGCGGCGTCATGCTCAACGACCATCCCGATGTCGCCTCGCTGGCAACAATCTGCCGGGCGCATGCGCCGTTCGGCACGACCGCACTGCTGCCGACGCTGATCACAGATACGCCTGACATCACCGCCGCGGCCATTGCCGCCGGCACCGGGGCGGCACGGCAAAAACTGCCGGGATTTCTCGGCCTGCATCTCGAAGGGCCGCATCTCTCCGTCGCCCGCAAGGGCGCGCATGAACCGGCGCTGATCCGGCCGATGACGGATGCGGATGAAGCGGCGCTGGTCGCGGCACGCAAAAACCTGCCGGTGCTGCTGACGACGATAGCGCCTGAATCCGTCGAGCCTGCCCGCGTTGCGGCCTTGGCCAAGGCCGGTGTGATTGTCAGCCTCGGCCATTCCGACACCGGCTACGCCACGGCCAGAGCCTTTGCCGATGCCGGCGCCAGCGTGGTCACACATCTGTTCAACGCCATGAGCCAGATCGGCAACCGTGAGCCGGGGCTGGCGGGTGCGGCCATCGACATAGGCAGTCTGTCGGCCGGGATCATCGCCGACGGCATCCATGTCGATCCCGCCACCATGGCAATCGCGCTGCGCGCCAAGCAGGGGCCGGGCAGGATCGTGCTGGTCACCGACGCCATGGCGACGATCGGCACCGACATGACGTCGTTCACCCTTAACGGCCGCATCATCTATCGCAAGGATGGCAGTCTGCGGCTGGCCGACGGCACGCTGGCCGGCGCCGATCTCGATATGATCTCGGCCGTCCGCTACATGCACAGGATCGTCGGGCTGGACCTGTCGGAAGCGTTGCGCATGGCCTCGCTCTATCCGGCGCAGGCGGTCGGCCAGGCCCACCGGCTCGGCCGCTTCGCCAATGGCACGGCTGCCGATATCGTCGCTCTGTCGGACGCCCTCGACGTCAACGGCGTCTGGATCGGCGGCGACAAGGTTTTTGCAGGCGCGGACAGTCCGCGCTAAAGTCCACCCATGCATGATGTCGACTGCGTTGTCGCCGGAGCCGGTGTTGTCGGCCTCGCCATTGCCCGCGCGCTGGCGCTGTCGGGCCGCGAGGTGCTGGTGGTCGAGAAGGCCGCAGCCATCGGCACGGGCACCAGTTCGCGCAATTCGGAAGTCATCCATGCCGGGCTTCATTATACGCCGGGCAGCCTGAAGGCCCGTCTCTGCGTCAACGGCCGCGAGCGTCTCTATGCCTATTGCCGCGAGCACGACGTCGCCCATCATCGCACCGGCAAGCTGATCGTTGCCGTCGAACCCGACCAGTTGGACAAACTGCAGGCGATCCAGATCAACGCGGCGCAATGCGGAGTCGGTGACCTCAAGCTTTTGACGCGCGCAGAGGCCGAAAGCCTGGAACCGGCGCTGAGCTGCGCCGGCGCGCTGCTGTCGCCGTCAACCGGCATCGTCGACAGCCAGGCGCTGATGCTGTCATTGCGTGGAGACGCGGAAGCGGCCGGCGCATCTTTCGCCTTGCTCACCGTTGTCTCAGGCGCGAGCATCGAAGCCGACGGCATCCGGATCGACACGCGCGACGCCGATGGCGAGGGTTTCACCTTGAAGACCGGCGCCTTCATCAACGCCGCCGGCCTCGACGCGCAGGCGCTCGCCGGCCGCATCGAAGGCCTCCCGCAAGACCGTGTTCCGCCGCTGTGGCTGGCGCGCGGCAATTATTTCGCGCTTTCCGGCCGCTCGCCCTTTTCGCGGCTGATCTATCCGGTGCCGGTCCATGGCGGCCTCGGCGTGCATCTGACCCTCGACATGTCGGGGAGCGCGCGCTTTGGCCCGGATGTCGAATGGATCGATCGCGTCGACTATACCGTCGATCCCGCACGAGGCGCTGCCTTCTACGACGAAATCAGGCGCTACTGGTCCGGCCTGGCGGACGGCGCCCTGCAACCGGCCTATGCCGGCGTCAGGCCGAAACTGTCCGGTCCGGGCCAGCCGGCCGCCGACTTCGTCATCCAGGGACCGGCTGACCACGGGGGCGGTCAGATCGTCAATCTGTTCGGCATCGAGAGCCCTGGCCTTACCGCCAGCCTCGCCATCGCAGAACATGTCGTTGGGCTTTTATATCCGCAATGACGGGCGTTCCTGAAACGTCGGGCAGGCGCATACCATGAAACCTTTTGATATGGAGGTCGTTGTCGGGGCATATGTCCGAGGCAAAACCCAAATCGGAACCGGCCGACGGCATCGAAGCGCGCGATGCCCCGAAGTCGCGTCGGGAAAAGCCGTCACGGCAAACGCGCGGAGATGGACCGCGCGAGGACACGCCGCGCGAGAAAAAAGCATCGGCCGCCGAAGCCGCGTCCGAGCCCGTTGGCGAGGCTGCGCCGCCGCCGGATGCCGTCGAACCCGATCCCAAGCTGACGCCCGAGCAGGCCGAGCAGGCGCGCAAAAAATATCTGCTGCGGCGTTTCTGGATCAGCGGGCGCGGCTATTGGGGGAGGCATGGCGACAAGCTCGCCTGGCCTTTGACGATCGGAGTGCTGCTGCTGATCTGCATCAACATCGGTTTCCAGTATGGCATCAACGTCTGGAACCGCTCGATGTTCGATGCCCTCGAGCAGCGCAACGCCCGCACAGTCTATCTCCTCAGCGCCGTATTCGTGCCGCTGGTGATCTGCAGCGGCAGCCTTGTCGTCGCGCAGGTCTATCTGCGCATGACGATCCAGCGCCGCTGGCGTTCCTGGCTGACCACCGNAGACGTGTGCTCTTCCGATCTCGGCCGCTACTACCAGCTGAACCTCGTGGGCGGCGATCACCAGAACCCCGAGGCACGCATGACCGAGGATCTGCGTATCGCCACCGAGTCGCCGGTCGATTTCACTGCCGGCGTCCTCAACGCATTCCTGTCGGCCTCTACCTTTATCGTCGTGCTGTGGACCATCGGCGGCGCGCTCACCCTGCCGATCGGCGGCGAGAGCATCACCATTCCCGGCTTTCTGGTCATCACCGCGATCATCTATGCCGTCATCACCTCGACCTCGATGGTGGTCATCGGCCGCGACTTCGTCCAGCTCTCCGAGCGGAAGAACCAGGCGGAGGCCGAACTGCGCTACACGCTGACGCGCGTGCGCGAAAACGGCGAGAGCATCGCCTTGCTGGGAGGCGAGGACGAGGAGCGCAGCGGCATCGACAGGAATTTCGGCCATGTGCTGAGGCAATGGGCGCTGCTGACCGGACAGCACATGCGCACGGCCGCGGTGTCGCAGGGATCGAGCCTGTTTGCGCCGGTCGTGCCGATCCTTTTGTGCGCGCCAAAATTCCTCGAAGGCTCGATGACGCTTGGCGAGGTGATGCAGGCGGCGTCTGCCTTTGGCATCGTGCAAGGCGCGTTCGGCTGGCTGGTCGACAACTATCCGCGCCTCGCCGACTGGAACGCCTCCGCGCGGCGCATTGCCTCGCTGATGATGTCGCTCGACGGGCTCGAGCGCGCCGAGCAGAGCGATGCGCTCGGACGCATCAACCGGGGCGAAGCGGAAGACGGCGCCATCCTCAGCCTCGACAATCTTTCCGTGACACTCGACGACGGCACCTCCGTAGTCAAGGAAACCGAGGTCGTTATCGAGCCGGGCGAGCGGGTGCTGGTTTCAGGCGAATCCGGTTCAGGCAAGTCGACGCTGGTGCGGGCCGTCGCGGGCCTGTGGCCATGGGGCGGCGGCAGCGTCAATTTCCACACCGACAGGCGCCTGTTCATGCTGCCGCAACGCCCCTACATCCCTTCCGGAACGCTTCGCCGCGCGGTCGCCTATCCCGCGGCGGCGGACAAGTGGACCATCAAGCAAATCAAGGCTGCCCTCGACAAGGTGGGGCTTGGCTATCTCACCGGCAGGATCAAGGAAGAGGCGCCATGGGACCAGACGCTGTCGGGCGGCGAAAAGCAACGCCTCGCCTTCGCGCGCCTGCTGCTGCATCGCCCCGATATCGTGGTGCTGGATGAAGCGACTTCGGCGCTCGACGAGAAGAGCCAGGACACGATGATGTTGACGGTGATCCGCGAACTGCCTGACGTCACCATCATCAGCGTGGCGCATCGTGCGGAGCTCGAAGCCTTCCACAGCCGCAAGATCACCCTGGAGCGGCGGGAGGGCGGCGCCAAGCTCGTCAGCGACGTCGACCTCATCCCGCGCAAGCGCAAACGCAGCCTGCTGAACCGCGCTTTGTGGGGTTCCAGCACTCGGGTGAAAAAGCCGCGCAGGTAAAAGGCGCCACTGCCGAACCGCGAACAGATGTCCAGGCGAAGCGCTTGGGCAAAGACATTAGCCGGCTATGGATTAGCCGTAGAGACCCTTGTAGGTCTCGCGCAGCAGGTTCTTCTGCACCTTGCCCATCGTGTTGCGCGGCAGCTCATCGACGAAGATCACCTGCTTCGGGTGCTTGTATTTGGCCAGCTGGCCGGCAATGGCGCCAACGATCTCGGCCCCGGTGATCCGCGATGCCGGCGCACGCACCACGACAGCGGTGACGCCTTCGCCGAAATCGGGATGGGCAATGCCGATCACTGCGCTTTCCAGAACCCCCGCCAGCGCGTCGATCTCGCTCTCGATCTCCTTGGGGTAGATGTTGTAGCCGCCTGATATGATCAGATCCTTGCCGCGGCCGACGATATGGATATAGCCATCGGCGTCGATGATGCCGAGGTCGCCGGTGATGAAGAAGCCGTCGTCGCGAAACTCCGCCTTGGTTTTTTCCGGCATTCGCCAATAGCCGGAAAAGACATTCGGACCCTTGACCTCGATCATGCCGACTTCACCCGGGCCAAGCGCATCCCCGCTGTCTGGGTCGGCGATGCGCAGCGAAACGCCGGGCAGCGGGAAGCCGACCGTGCCGGCCCGGCGCTCGCCCTCATAGGGGTTCGACGTGTTCATGTTGGTCTCGGTCATGCCGTAGCGCTCGAGAATGGCGTGGCCGGTGCGCTCGCGCCAGGCCTTGTGCGTTTCGGCGAGCAGCGGCGCCGAGCCGGAAACGAACAGGCGGATGTTCTTCGCCGCCTGGGCATCCAGCCCGTCCTGCTGCAAGAGCCTGGTATAGAAGGTCGGCACCCCCATCAGCACTGTCGCGCGGGGCAAGAGCGAGACGATGCGGCCGGCGTCGAATTTCCGCTCGAACAGCATCGAGGCGCCGGCCATCAGGGTGACGTTGGTGGCGACGAACAAGCCGTGCGTATGGAAGATCGGCAACGCGTGGATCAGCACGTCATCCCCGGTGAAACGCCATTGCTCGACCAGCACGCGCGCATTGGAGGCCAGGTTTTCATGGCTGAGCATGGCGCCCTTGGAGCGTCCGGTGGTGCCGGATGTGTAAAGGATTGCGGCCAGATCGTCCGGCCCGCGCGCCACGGCGTCGAAATCCGTGGGCTGCTGTGCCGCCAGTGCGGTCAGCGAGCCCTCACCATTGCTGCCAAGCGTGACGGTGGCAGCACCCGACGCCTGCGCCAACGGCGCGATAGCGCCGGCGCGGGCCGGGTCGCAGACGACCAGCCGCGGCTCGGCATCACCAAAGAAATAGCCGAGTTCGGCCAGCGTGTAGGCGGTGTTGAGCGGCAGGAAGACCGCGCCGGCGCGCAGGCAGGCGAGGTAGAGGAAAATGCATTCGGGGCTTTTTTCGACCTGTACGGCAACGCGGTCGCCCGGCTCGACGCCAAAATGCCTCAGCGCATGTGCCAGCTGTGCCGATTGCGCCAGCATGTCGCCATAGGCGATCGCGCGTCCGTCATCGGTCGCCATCAGGATGCGCTCGGAGGCTGAAATCCGGCTGCGGAACGCGTCGAACAGGTGATTGGTCATGCGCATTCCCTAGAGATGATGCCGAAAAGTGTGAAGCGGTTTTCGGAGGACGTCATGCTCTATCCCTTTGATTTAGAAGCCGGATGGCCTTGGAACAAAGGAAACGATTTCGCCTCCGTCCGGCAAAAACGTGAAATCGGGTTTGCCGCCGATCAGATGAAGGCAAGCGGACTTGGATAACGGGCGATTTTGGATAGCGGGCGGATTTTGGATAGCGGACCGGAAGCGCTTCTATCTGCGGCTGCGCAGCGCCTTGGTGGCGCTCACGCGTGGATCGCCGCTGTCGTTGAAGCGCTCCATGCACATGGCTGCCGTCAGACGGTAGTGGCTGAGGAGGGCTTCAACGGCGCCATCGGCATCGCCATCCACCGTGCGCTCCGCAATCAGCCGATGTTCACTGATTTCGTCGCGCTCGCTGCCGTCCTGGGAGATCAGCCGGTAACGGGAGGCCTGATCCGAAAGCTGGTCGCAAAAGCCGGTCAGCCAATGCGAGCGGCAGCCTGCGATCAGTGCCCGATGGAAGGCGCGGTGCAGCTTTTCCCATTCCGGATTGTTCGAGGACGGATCCTCCGGCAAGCGGCGCGGGGCACGCGCCAGGCGATGCAAGGCCAGCACGAGCTGCTCTTCCCATTCGCCGGTGCGGTTGGCAATGGATTCACGCAGCGCCCGCTCTTCCAGCCAGCAGCGGGTGCGCGTCAATTCCTCGAGTTCCGGGGCACTGACCGGCATGATGAAGAAACCGCGCTGGTCGTGGCGGCCGAGCAGGCCTTCCGAAGCAAGTCGGTTGAGGGCCTCGCGAACCGGTGAGGCGCCGGCGCCGTAACGGGAAACCACCCATTCGACACGAAGCTTGCTTTCACTTTCAAACACGCCGCGCAGGAGATCGTCGCGAAGCTGTTGATAGACCGTACTAGCGAGTGTGCTCTTGGGTCCCGCGCCTTCGCTCACATCGGCAGATCCGTAGGTCAATATGACTCCTGTAGCTCTCCCATGCTCCGCTAGCCCGTTCGCGAAGCAAACGATTTCCCCTGTAAATTTACTGTAACTCCTAAGGCATCCGCCCCTCAAGCGAAAGATCACGATATTCGACTTAAAGAGGAAGGTTGACCGCATCTTATCCGCCGGAAGTAACTAAAATCGTGAAAAACTTTTTCTTCTGAAGAAAGTTTGTCTGCCAGCATGGCAGGTGCCCTCGAGAAACAGCTTCGAGATCCCGAATACGGATAATTTTTTCTTAACGCGCGTCATGCCGCCGGATTGACCTCTCCCCGCATGCAGATCCCTTCGGCAGTTATCCACTAGATTTATGGGCCAAAACTAGTGCCGGATGCCGCGATCCTGTCGCTTGCCGCGATGCCCTTGCGGCTGCCACCCGTTGACGGCTTTTTGGGAGATCGAAGGATCAGGCAGGGAGATCAGGCCGAGGAGAACCGACCAGCCGGGAACTTGCCCTGGAAAGTCAGCCGGCAGCCCGGTCGGCCGCGGTTCGGATGGCTTCTATATTGGCCCGGTAGGCTTCGACGCTGCCGCCCTTGAAGATGGCGGCGCCTGCCACCAGCACATCGGCGCCGGCTGATGTGACCAGGGGGGCGGTTTCCGGCGACACGCCGCCGTCGATCTCAATGCGAATCGGCCGGTTGCCGATCAGCGCTTTCACCCGCTTGACCTTGTCGACCATGGCCGGGATGAAGGCCTGGCCGCCAAAGCCCGGATTGACGGTCATGATCAGGATCAGGTCGAGCCGGTCGAGCACATATTCGATCGCACTTTCCGGCGTCGCCGGATTGAGCGATACGCCGGCCTTCTTGCCGAGACCCTTGATGGTCTGAAGCGAGCGGTCGAGATGCGGTCCGGCCTCGGCATGCACGGTCATGCCGTCGCAGCCGGCATCGGCAAAGGCGGCCAGATAAGGATCGGCCGGCGCAATCATCAAATGGCAGTCGAAAAAGGCCTTGGTGCGGTTGCGGATGGCCTTGATCACCGGCGGGCCGAAGGTGATGTTGGGCACGAAATGCCCGTCCATCACGTCGAGATGGATCCAGTCGGCGCCGGCCGCCGTCACCGCCTCGACCTCGTCGCCGAGCTTCGAGAAATTCGACGCCAGCACCGATGGCGCGATCAGGGTCTTCCTGCTCATGATGCGGCCCCTTTGGGCGCCCTGTTTGCGGGCGCGATCCAAACGTCTGCCTAGACCATGATCCCGAAAAGGGAAAGTCGGTATTTGTTGTGCTAGGAGCGGCCCGGCTGATGCCTTACCTGCTCGGCCTCGCTTCCGGTTATGGCCCAATTGGCGAAAACAGAAAGGAGAGCTCAGACGGGAAAGACCGTCTCTTCCATGCTGACGTCGCTGGACGGCTTTATCGAGGGACCGTCGGGCGACAGCGGCTTGCTGGTGTCCGAGGAAGATTGCACCGGCATTTCAACGACGAGATGCGGCGGACCCCGATCGCGCTGACGAAAAAAACCCGCCGAATCGCTCCGGCGGGGTTCTGAATTTTGACTCGTATCAGATCCTATGGCTTGAAGTTGGCCGCCGGATCCCTTTGCGGCTGTACCTGCGTCTGCGGCGTGCGCTTCGGTATGAACTGCTGAAGGACACCTGGATTGAGCAACAGGGTCGGATCGAGCGACGGCTGCTGCCGGATCGCCCTGCAGTTCGGGAACCGACCAACCGTGCCTTCGGGGCAGCGCCGCCTGATGATCGGCACGCACTGGCCGCCGACCATCTGCGAGCCCGGGGCGCAGTCTCCCACCTGCGGCCTCGGCTTGCGGCATGCGCCGTCGATCACCTGGGTGCCGCGCGGGCAAACACACTCGCCGCGCTTGTTGTGCACCTGGCCGCGTATGTCGCACTGTTCCAGCACAGGCTTCTTCTGCCGGCAGGCATTGCCTTGCACCTCGGTACCCCGCGGGCAGACACAATTGCCGTTGGCGTCGTGGACCTGGCCGCGGATCGAGCACTGCTCGGGCTTCGGCCGGATCGGCCGGCAGACCTTGCCCCTGACTTCTGTGCCGTCCGGGCAGACGCAATCGCCATTGGCGTTTTGGATCTGACCACGGATCGAGCATTGTTCAGGCTTTGGCCGGATCGGCCGGCAGGCTCCATTGCGCACCTCTGTCCCACGCGGGCAGACACAATCGCCATCGGCGTCATGAACCTGGCCGCGTATGCCGCACTGCTCGGGCTTCTGCTTGTCGCGCACGCAGGCATTTGCCTGTCGGTCGAGATGCGTACCTTCCGGGCAGTAGCAGCCATTGCCGTCCGACGTCGGGACCGAACCGGGGATGGTGCAGCCAGGCTTGTCGGTCTTGACGCAAGCGCCGTTCTCAAGCTCGGTTCCGCGCGGGCAGACACAGCGTCCATCCTCGGTGCGGATCTGGCCCTTGAGCAGCACGCAGGGCCTCGGATCCTTCGGCTGGATGATGACGCCGCCGTCGGGCGAGCACTGGCCGTTGCGGAACGTCGTGCCTTCCGGACACACGCACCGGCCGGCATCGTTCATGACGAAGCCTGGCGAGCATTCCTTCTTCACCTCGCGCTTGATGGTGAACGGATGGCAGGCATAGGCCTTGCCGCGATCGCCCTGGACGTTGGTCAGGTCGCCGGGCAGTACGTCGCCGCCGCCTTGCACCCTGGTGTCGGGAGACAAGACGCCGACGCAGTTCCGGCCGCTGACGTTGCCCCGCAGATTGACCAGGGGAGCGTCGGGAAGGACCACGGTGACCTTGTGCACATGGCTTTCCCCGGCGCCGAGCGTCAGGTTGGCAATGCAGGTCAACGGCAAGGTCGTCGGTTCGGGCGAGCAGCCGAAGGGCGGTTCGATTGCGGTGATCGCGACGCCTTGCAGCCGCCCCAGCCCGTCCACCCCGATCGCATCGCCGATGCGGACCGGACCGGAGAAGGCGGTCTGGCCATCATTGGTGATGGTGATCTCGAACGAGCAGGGTTGCCCCGGCTGGCACTCGGCATCGCCGGTCTTCTTGACGCTGATGGTGGACGTGCCGCCGCCCTTGGCGCAGGCCTGGCCGATCGGGTAGACGACGTCGTCTCCAGGGGCCGGGCCGTATGAGCCGCGTGCGCAGTTCTCGAACGCGCCATTGGCCAAGACCGTCACGTCGAAGTGCCTGGAGGTTCCGGGCGTCATCGCGGCGCCGGGTATCTGGCATGACAGCGCATTGGCCGGAACCGCTCCGCAGGCCCATTCCGCACCGTCGGGTGTGACGGTCTGGATCTGGACCGGCGCGCCACCCGATATCAGCGTGGCAGCATCGTTGACCCGCACCGGACCGGTGGGGGCAGCGGTGCCAAGGCTGATGACGGTGATGCGGCAGGAAACCACCGCCGCACCGGCGAGCGAGCCATTGCAGGCCTTGGTGATGCGTAGGGTCGGCTTGCCGCCATTGGGATGACGGAAGCGTTCCTTGGCGCAGGCCTTGTTGTTGGTGAGGTCGACCTCACCGGGGACGGGCTTCAGCGCCGCGCAGTTCTCGACCGAATCCGACTGGTAGCCGGCCGGCATGACCGCCTTGACGACGATCGGCGTCGAGGCGCCCGGCATCAGCACGATGCTTGCATTGTCGCAGCGGAACTGGCCGGGACCGTTCGGTCCGCATGTCCAGGGCGGAGACGGGCCGAAGGTCGAAGAGGCCGGCGCGCCGCCCGGGTAATTGTCGACAACCGTCAACGGCCCATTATAGGGGACGCTGCCATTGTTGATGATGTCGATCACGAAGTAGCAGATGCCGTCGGGCGTGCAGACCGGGATGCGGGCACGCTTCTTCAGGATCAAGTCGACCTTCTTGTCGACCGGGGGCCGGCAATCGCGGTCGCGGTCGCCACGCCGGCAGATCGGGATCGAGGCACAGCCGCGATCGTTCTGCTGGCTGCCGAACAGCGGCTTGCCGCTGGCGCCGTAATTATAGGTGGCGCAGTTGCGCAACGCGCTGCCTTGCCAACCACCCGCCGGCTTGAAGCCGAGCTTGAGGTTGATGGAGGCCCCCGGATTGAGCGTGGTCACCGGATAGGTGCACGTCATCGGGGTCACGCCGGGCATGCATACCCAGGGCGGGTTGGGCCCTGAATCCAGAGTCGAGCCGGCCGGCAGCGTCACCTCGTCGAGCACGATCTTGCCGTGATACGGCCCGTCGCCGACATTGGTGACCTTGATGGTGAAGTCGCAGCCGCCGCCCATCGTGCAACGCGTCACGTCGGCGCGTTTCTCGACCTTGAGGTCCGGTTCCTTGTCCTTGGGGGGACATCTCAAGTCACGCGGGATGACGATGTCGATGGTCTGCGTGCAGCATAGTCCCCAACCCTCCTTCGGGCCGGCATAGGTCTCGATGCCGGTGACGATGAGGTGGATGACGTCGCCGGGCGATGCACCGACGATCTTCCAGTTCAGCACACCGCCGCCCGCCGGCACCAATTGCGTGTCGGGGATGATGGTGATGCCTGGGGTCGTCGTCGATACCTGCACCCATTTGCCGCCCATCTCCGGGCCGACAGGCATGTGGTAGATGAACGCGCCGCCGCCTTGCACACAATCGACCGTGCCGCGCTCCACCTTGAAACATTCCCGGTCGGGAGGCGGAGGCCGCTTGTCACAGTTGGTGAGGTCGATCTTGATCGAGGTCTTGGCCCCGGTCTTGTAGTCGCCGTCGTCGGGCTTGCCCGGATCCTGCGACGGGATGATGGCCCCCGTGCCGACGCCCGGCGTCACCTTGATCATGCCCTGGTTGTCGACGATGGTCGGCGAAGGAAACGCCGCATGGTCGATCTTGGCGGTGATCTTGAAATTGATGACGCGTTCATTGCCAGCCCCAGCGCCGTCGAGATCGGTGGTGGAAATCCGGAAATCGGAAACCGTTGCCGTATCGTTCGGATTAGCCGAGGTGCTGATTGTCGCACCCGGCAGCGGTCCGCCAGACGCATCCGTGCCGTCGCCGGACACGTTGACGTTGACGATCGCAAGACCGTGCGGAAGCTGATCCTTGAAGTCGAGTTGGAGTTTCTTCAGCCTGGCCGAAAAGCTTGGGTCGGCAAAGCCTTGCGAGTCGCCGCGCAGGCCAAAGCTCAGGGAGTAGACGACGTAGTCGCAGCTCCTCTGTGTGCCTGTTTTGGTGAAGAACGGCACGATCCGTTCCGGCCTCGGATTGACGATTTTTGAATTGTCGAGGTCGAGCCGCAGTTCCGGAGTGATCGGGACTGCATCTTCGGCGTGGCTTGCCACAGGGGTGAACATGGCGACCGCGATACCGGCCGCCATCAGCCAGCGCGCGCCGCGCCTGGCATATGACAGGGGTTTCATGATGGTCTCCATGACGTTGGATTGACTGCTGTTCGCGGTCGGGGAAAGTGCGAGATTTTTCATCTTCCCCTCCTCAACGTTCGCAGCTGACGGCTGGGGTTCTGAGCGGCAAAGTCATCTTGCAGCAAGGGTAGTAGCCACCCTTGTCCTTGTCGGACTGCCTGTAGAAGCAAAGTCCAACATCGACTCTGTCGCCCGGAGAATGGCCGGTGATGTCGACCGTGTAAGGCTTGCCGGGCGCGTGCGACTGAGGTGAGGTCACCCCGACGCCTGGTGTCCTGGACTTTGTCTCACTGGAAGGCTGGACCTTGATCGAATCGCCGCCAAAGCCGGCATGGTCATGGAGATAGAGGTCGGCCTGGAGGCCGCGAGGCGTGCAGTAGAACTGAACATCCTCGACATCGATGCACGGAGGCAGATCGCCGGGCGGTGGGAAGCCCGGCGGATAGAACGGCGGCAGATAACCGCCTGGGATCTCTTCATAATAGCCGGCACGGCCGTCGCAGGGGTGCCAGACCTCGACGTCGCCGACATGGCCTTCCACTTCTGGGTCTTCGAAATAGCCGTCGAAGTCGACGAACCACGAGCCGAAAGGCGGCACGTTGGCCGGCTTGACCAACGGCGTCGGCGTGATCTGCACGCCGTGCACGGCAAGCGGCCCGCCGGCGGCGAGCTGGTCGGCAAGTGTCGGGTTGTCGCGCAGCTTGTCGCCGGTGTTGACCAGCGTGTCGGTGCACACGCCGGTGTCGAGATTGCCGTCGGCGTCATAGCCATATTGCAGGTCGAGCCCACCGGCCGACTGCCGGTTGCCTTGCGGGAAGCCGACTGCATATTCCTGCGGCTCTTCCACCCAGACCGATTCCGTCGCCGGATCGTCCGGGTTTTCGCGCCAGTAGCGGATGACCTCGCCCTTGCCGGAATCGGCGAACTGGCTGTAATCGTAGCGATTCTCGACCGGGCCGCGCTGCGCCAGATACATGAAGCCCTGGTTGTCGAAGGCGATGTCGGTGACGGCGTAGCCCTTGTCGGCCTTGACCGTCAGCTCCCAGCGCGGATCACCGGCAAAGCTGCCATCGCGGGCAATGCCAACCGACCAGATCTCGGCCTTTTCGCCAACCGAATAATAGAGCCGGCCGCCATGATAGGCGACGGACCAGACGCGGCGTTCGTCCTGCGTGTAGCCCCATGTGTCGGGGTCTTCCGAGTCGAAGGCAGCACCCTGTATGTCCATCACCGCACCGTCATCAGCGACGGGAGCCAGCCCATGCGCCGGCCGCCCGGCAACGCCGTGATCGAATGTGTCGATCAGCGTGCCGTTGGCATCGAGGCGGTGGATGAGGCCGGTGTCGAGATCGCTGGCGAAGAACTCGCGGTGATTGCTGTCGAAGCTGATGTCGCCCATGCCGGAACCGCTGTTGGTGTCAATGTCGGCGAATTTGGAGACCGCGCCGGTGATGCCGTCGATCTTCCAGATCGTGCCCGGACCGCCACCGCTTTCGGTGCCGAACTGGCCGTCCATGAAGACGGCGCCTGCGGTTCCGCGGCGCTGTCGCTCGGGCCGACCGTCGGCATCTTCGTCCGGGGTGACGATACGGATGCCGTGCAGGGAGGTAGCGCCGGCATAGAGGTTGGGGACGCCCGAGGGAACGCCGTCGCGCACACCGTCATCATAGGTGATGGCGAACACCTGGCCGATCTGTTCGGCCGTCACCTCGAAGGGCGGCGGTGTGTAGACGAGCTGGCCGGAAGCCGGTCCGCCGAGCGCCGAAACGTCGAAGACGCGCAAGGTGGCGCGCGTCGTGTCGATGAAGGTTTCGTCGACCGGGTCGACGCCGGGCGGCAGCCCCCCCCTTTCGGAATCGGCAGAGTCGAAATTGGGAATGACGGTGCCGGAAAATCCGGTGACCGCCATCGAGCCCGGATAGATGATCTGGGTTTCCTGCGCTTGGGCGGCTGTGTCCAACCAGAGCGTGGCGCTCAGCGCCAGGGCAAGCAAACCGCCGGCCAGATGGAGCGAACGGCGCAAACCGCCGCTTGGAGACGACATGGACGCGCCGCGATCGCAGGACATAAAACTCCCCCCGAAGTTTTCGGGAGGAACATCCGGTCCGGCCGCGCGAAACAGGGCAAGGCGCGGCGTTCCGGCACGTTCGTCCCTGATCGAATTGTCTGCTTTCCTCATCTTCACGATACGCCTGCTCCTGCGCAGGGTCAACGGAATCAGCCGAAAGCCCAGCGCATCGACTCCATCCCGAAGGCGGTGGTCGCGCTGAGCTTGCGTTGGTCCCGGAGACCGTGGAGCCTCTGGGGTCCTGGTCATGGGGGCATCCTTTCCGGCCCGCACCATGCGGCGCCTGGTCGTCAGTCGCAGGCTGAAGCGGAAAGGTTCATGCAAAACGGCGGCCGGGTCTGTCCGCCATTTCACAGAGGCGCGGCTAATTCCTTGTGTCAACTCAAGGTGGAAAACAGTCTTGGCGCGCGAAAGACCGGCCGGCTTACTTACCGTCAGTGCCGGCTTCTGCTAGCATCTTCCCAACCCTGGGGGGATCATGACACGCAGGCACTTCGTTCTCTTGCTGGCGGCGCTTTTTCCATGTGCGTTGCAGGTCCATCAATCCGTAGCCAAGACCTTGGTCTACTGCACCGAGGTTAGCCCCGATACGTTCGATCCCGCACTCGCCTCCGGATCCCGCGACGCCTCGGCCACCGCTCTCTACAACCGCATGGTCGAGTTCGAGCCCGGCACCACCAAGGTGCGCCCCGGCCTTGCCGAAAGCTGGGAGATTTCCGACGATGGCCTCACCTACACATTCCACCTGCGGCAGGGCGTGAAATTCCACAGCGTCGAGGGCTTTACGCCTAGTCGCGACTTCAATGCCGATGACGTGCTGTTCACCTTCGACCGGCAGGCCAACGCGCAGAACCCGTTCAACAATTACGCCAAACGCCAGTACATTTACTTCGACGGCATCGGCATGCCGGATCTTGTCGCCGGTTGGCGCAAGCTTGACGACCATACTGTGGTGATGACGCTGAAGGCGCCGCATTCGCCGATGCTTGCCGACCTGGCGATGGATTTCGCTTCGGTCGTTTCCAAGGAATATGCCGACAAGCTCGTCGCAGAGAAGCGGCTTCTCGACCTGGCGCTGAAGCCGGTCGGGACGGGTCCGTTCCAGCTTGTCGACTACCAGCAGGATGCAGTCATCCGCTACAAGGCCAATCCGGACTACTGGCGCGGCAAGCCGAAGATCGACGATCTCGTCTTCGCCATTGCCACCGATGCCAGCATTCGCATGGAAAAGCTGCGCGCCGGCGAATGCGATCTCATGCCCTATCCAAATCCGGCCGACCTGGACGCGATCAAGGCGACACCCGGTATCAAGGTCATGCGGCAGGAGGGCCTCAACACAGGATACCTCGCCTTCAACACCTTGCAGAAGCCCTTCGACGATCCAAGGGTGAGGAAGGCGATCGCCATTGCCATCGACACGCAGGCGCTGGTCGACGTCGTGTTCCGCGGCACCGGCGAAGTCGCACGCAATCCGCTGCCGCCAACCTCCTGGGCCTATGACAAGACGAGCCCCGATCATGTCTTCGACCCCGCTGCCGCCAGGCAGGGGCTCGCCGATGCCGGCGTAAAAGACCTGCACATGAAGATCTGGGCGATGCCGGTGCAGCGTCCGTATAACCCGAATGCGCAGCGTATGGCCGAAATGATCCAGTCCGACCTGGCAAAGATCGGTGTCACCGTGGAAGTCGTGACGTATGAGTGGACTGAATACCTTGCCCGCTCGAAGTCACGCGACCGCGACGGCGCCATGCTGTTCGGCTTCACCGGCGACAATGGCGACCCCGATAACTTCCTGTCGGTGCCGCTTGGCTGTGCCGGCGTCGGCACCACCAATCGTGCCAACTGGTGTTTTCCGGCCTTCGACGATCTGCTCAAGCAGGCAGCCGGGATCGTCGATCCCGCTGCCCGCGCAAAACTCTATTCGCAGGCGCAAACGATCTTCAGGGAGCAGATGCCGTGGGTCGCTATCGCCCACTCCGTGGTCTCGATCCCGATGCGCGAACAGGTGACGGGCTATGTCATGGACCCCTTTGATCACCACGATTTCTCGGGCGTCGATATCAAGGAATAGCGTTCGGTGTCTGCCGCCGATCTCGATGTCTATGTAGAGAGCCTGCGCAATTTCCGACTGGTGCGGAGCTATTGCATCGCGCAGTTACTGCCTTACCTGGAACAGGCTGGATTGAAAGTGCGCCTGCTCGACCGGCCGGCCGGCCGAGATCGGGCGCCGGTGGCCTTTCTGCATGTCGACCTGACAGTCGTGCTGCCAACGTACCGCGATCTCGGCCACCTCTACGACCGCACCATCAATGGCCGCGCGCTGTCCATCCACCGGCACCTTTATTCGACACTGAAGCTGGAGGCAGGCGACAGCCACGAGGGGCCGGTTGTCGTCAAGACGGTCCTCAACTCCAGGGGCCGACCAGAGCAGCGCTGGTGGCAGCATCGCAACGGCCTGACCAGGAGCGCGCATGTTATCCGCAAGCTCTTCGAACCCGGCTACAAGGACCGCCTGTGCCCGCCCTATAAGGTCTACCAGACGATCGGCGAGGTTCCGCGGGATGTATGGCGCAACAATCGCCTGATGGTGGAAAAGTTCGCTTTCGATACGCTCGACCTGCCCATCGTCAAGCACCGCTACATGTTCCTGCTCGGTGCCGAGGTCAACATGCGGCAGGTCTACGACGATGTGTTGTGCGCCGGCTCAAAAATCCTGAGCAATGAGGTGGGCGGCGCCGTGCCACCGGAAGTGCTGGCGGTGCGGCAGCGGCTCAACCTGGACTTCGGTGCCATCGACTATTTCATTGTCGATGGCAAAGGCGTTGTCGTGGATGCCAACAAGACCGTCGGCTCAAACCCTGAATGGCTGAAGAAAAACCGCTTTCGTCGGGAATTCAACGATCGCATGGCTGAGGAACTGATCGCCTTTGTCCGCGGTTGAGCCGGATCACCAGATCCAGTCGCCCTTGCCCAGCACCGACACCGCTTCGACGATACGGTTGAAGCTGGCGCGGGCCCGGCCGACCGTGTGCCTGGCCCGGAGATAGCCGTGCACCAGTCCCGGCTCCTCGAACCAGGCGGCATGGCCGCCGGCAGCGAGGACGCGATCGCGATAGGCCTCGCCGTCCGACGACAGCGGGTCGCATTGCGCGGTGATCAGCACTGTCGGTGGCAGGCCGATGAAATCTGCGTCGGCCAGTGGATACAAAGTGATGTCGCCGGTCCCATCGAGGCCGCCGGTGCGGACATCCCTGTAGAAGTCGAGATCGCGCACCGTCAGCATCGGCGCTTCCGCATGCGTCAAATAGGAGCCTTGCGAACGGTCGCCGCCGAGGCCGGGATAGATCAGCACCTGGCCGATCGACTTTTTGGCATGGCTGCGCGTCGCGTGGGCGAGAGCCGCGCAGAGATTGCCGCCGGCGCTGTCGCCGCAGAGCAAAATAGGGCAGTCGTAGTTTGAGGCCGTCCATTCGAAGGCATGCAGCGCATCGTCGAAGGCGGCCGGGTGCAGATGCTCCGGCGCCAGCCGGTAGTCGATGGAGACCACTTCGAAGCCGGTCCGGGCGCACAGCTCGGCGCAGACATCGTCATGGCTGTCCAGCCCACCGAGGATGAAGCCGCCGCCATGGATGTAAAGCACCATCGCGGCATGGCCCGGTGTCGTGCTGCGATAAATGCGGATCGGGATGTCGTGGGCGGCAATGATTGTCGTTTCCGCCGTCACGCCATCGGGATAGCCGGCAAAAAACTCGCGGCACATCCTGTCATAGATCGCACGCTGCTGGGCGATGGTGTAGTCGATCGTGTCGGGAGGATAGTAGGAGTTGGTCTTCTCGATGAAGGCCCAGGTCTCGGCGTCGATGAGGGTTTTGTAGTCGGTCATGCAGCTCCTTTACCTCCCCCTTGATGGGGGAGGTCGCCGCGAAGCGGCGGGNGGGGGGGGGGGGGGGGGTGGTGGCGCATCACCCCACCCCGGACCTTCGGTCCGACCCTCCCCATCGAGGGGAGGGTAAAGAGGCTACTTCCCCTTCCACACCGGGTCGCGCTTTTCCGCAAAAGCCCGGAACCCTTCCATATTGTCCTCCGAGCCATAAAGCGCATCGACCGTCGCCAATTGCCGGCGCGTCACGCGGTTCATCGCGTCCTGGAAGGTCAGCGCCTCCGCCACCCGCGCCGTCTCCTTGATCGCGGCGAACACCAGCGGCGGGCCGCTGGCGAGCAGCCTTGCGATCTCCCAGACGCGCTCCTCGAGCTTGTCCTTGGGCAGCACTTCGTTGACCAGGCCCCAGCGATGCGCTTCCGCCACATCCATCCAGCGGCCGGTGAGCAGAAGGTCCATGGCGACATGGTAGGGAATGCGCTTGGGCAGCTTGATCGTCGCGGCATCAGCCAGCGTGCCGGCGCGGATTTCGGGCAGGGCGAAGGAGGAATGGTCGGAGGCGAAAATGAGGTCGCAGGACAGCGCCAGCTCGAAGCCGCCGCCCACCGCCATGCCGTTGACGCAGGCAATGATCGGCTTGTTCATGTCGCGCAGCTCCTGCAGGCCGGCAAAACCGCCGACGCCATAGTCGCCGTCGACCGCGTCGCCACCGGCGGCTGCCTTCAAATCCCAGCCGGCGCAGAAGAACTTGTCGCCGGCGGTCTTGACGATGGCGACGCGCAATCCGGGATCGTCGCGGAACGCCTTGAAGGTCTCGCCCATCAGCCGCGAGGTCTTGAGGTCGATGGCGTTGGCCTTGGGCCGGTCGAGCGTGACCTCGAGGATGGTGCCCTCGCGGCGGGTGGAAATGACGTCAGACATTCTTCTTCTCTCCCAGCACCAGCAGCGCGTCGGCGATCCAGGCGCCCTTGCCCTCGGCGCAGACGATCAGCGGATTGATGTCGAGTTCCTCGATCTCTCCGGCATTCGTCTGCACGAAGCCGGCAATGCCCGCGATGGCGTCGATGGCAGCGCCGACATCGGCCTTGGGCCGGCCACGATAGCCGTCGAGCAGCGGAAACAGTTTGAGGCCACGCAGGGCGGCCTCGATGTCGTCGCGCGTCGCCGGCAGCATCAGCGTGACGCTGTCGCGCAACAGCTCGACCAGCACGCCTCCGGTGCCCAGCGTCATGACCGCGCCGAACATCGGATCGCGGGTGAAGCCGACGATCAACTCGGCAACGCCGTCGCGCACCATGCGCTCGAGATAGAGGCCGGTGCCGAGCGGCAGCAGATCATGCGCCGCCGTGCTCACGGATTCGGCGTCCTTGAGGTTCAGCCTGACCGCGCCGACTTCCGATTTGTGGGTGACTCCGAGCGCCTTCAGCGCCACCGGGAAGCCGAGCGCCATCGATGAGATGACGGCCTCGACAGCATTGGCGGCACGTTCTGCCTTCGGCACAGGCAAGCCGGCCTTGATCAACCGCGCCTTGGCTTCGGCCTCGTCAGGGGTGACATGGTCACCTCCGGCCGCACCTGCAGCCGACGTGTCGATAGACTGCGCCTGCGGCTCGGCCCAGGCCCAGCCGATGAAGGCTGCCGCACCTGCGGCATCCATGGCCTCGGAGATGCCGAACAACGGCACCATGCCGCGCGCCATCAGTTCGGCGGTGTATTCCTCCGGCAGGTTCTCCGGCAGCGAGGAGACGATCGCACCATGCGCCTTGTTGGTCTTCAGCGCCGATTCGAAGGCGCGCAGCGTCGCCCACCAGTCGGTGACCGAGCAGCGGTCGGGGCGCGGGAAATCGAGCACCAGCATGTTGAGGTCGAAGCCACCCGACACCATGGCGGTGAAGGTTGCGGTCATCGCCGGCTCGTTGTTCCAGATGAAGGTGTGATAGTCCAACGGGTTGGCGACCGCGACCAGCGGCCCGAGCGTCGATTTGACATGGGCGCGGTGCTTGCTGGTGAGCTCCGGGAAATTGACCCAGCGGCCTTCGGCGCTGTCGGCCATGACAGAGGCTTCGCCGCCGGAGCAGCTCATCGACGACAGACGATAGCCGGGCAGCGGCCCGGTGACATGCAGCAGCTTCAGCGCCTCGATGAAGGCGGGGATGGAATCGACGCGGGCAATGCCGAGCCGCCGCAGGAATGCGCCCGAGGCAGCGTCCGAGCCAGCCAGCGATGCCGTGTGCGAGACCGTCGCCTGCCGCGCCTGTTCGGAGCGACCGACCTTCATGGCGATGATCGGCTTCTTCAGTTCGCGCGCCCGCGCCGCCAGCTTCTCGAAGCCGGCTACCGAATCGAAGGCTTCGATGTGCAGGCCGAGCGAGGTGACGCGCTCGTCCTCGATCAGGCCGAGCGCCATTTCGGAGAGGCCGGTCTGCGCCTGGTTGCCGGCGGTCATCAGGAAGGCGATCGGCAGGCCGCGCTTCTGCATCGTCATGTTGATGGCGATGTTGGAGGACTGGGTGATGATGGCGACGCCCTTGGCGCCTTCGGGCAGCCTGATGCCGCCATGCTGGTCGGGCCATAGCAGCGCGCCATCGGCATAGTTGATCAGGCCGTAGCAGTTCGGCCCGATGATCGGCATCTGGCCCGCGGCAGCCACCAGTTCGGCCTGCAGCCGCTCGCCGTCATCGTCATAGGCCTCGGTCTCAAGAAAGCCCGCGGCAAAACAGACGGCGCCGCCGGCGCCGCGCTCAGCCAGCGCCTTGATTACCTCGATGGTGAGATGCCGGTTGACGCCGACAAAGGCAGCGTCCGGCGCGTCGGGAAGGTCGGCGACCGAGCGATAGGCCTTGCGGCCGGCGACCTCGTCCTTGTTCGGATGCACCGGCCAGATTTCGCCGGCAAAGCCCATCTTGATCGATTGCGCGACGACGGCAGCGGCCTGCGCCCCGCCGAACACGGCGATGGATTTTGGACGCAGGAGACGTTCAAGCTTATGCATGGTTTATGCCCCGAACGGGCGCAGCAGCGCCCGCGAAATGATGTGGCGCTGGATTTCCGACGTGCCTTCCCAGATGCGCTCGACGCGGGCGTCGCGCCAGATGCGCTCCAGCGGCAGGTCATCCATCAGCCCCATGCCGCCATGGATCTGGATTGCTTCGTCGGCAACAAAGGCGAGCATTTCGGTAGCCTTCAGCTTCGCCATGGCCATGTCCTGGTCGGTGACGGTGCCCTGATCGTACTTCCAGCCGGCTTCGAACACCATCAGGTCCGCCGCCTTCAATTCCGTCGCCATGTCGGCGAGCTTGAACGACACGCCCTGGAACTTGCCGATCTGCTGGCCGAACTGCTGGCGTTGCGCCGAGTATTCGATGGCGTGGCCGAGTGCCCGCTCGGCGCGGCCGAGACAGGTGGCGCCGACCTGCAGGCGCGTGGCGCCGAGCCAGGAATTGGCGACGTCGAAGCCCTTGTGGACCTCACCCAGCACCTGGCTTGCCGGCAGGCGGCAATCGTCGAATTCGAGGATGGCGTTGGTGTAGCCGCGGTGCGAGACGTTACGGTAGCCGTCGCGCACGGTGAACCCCTTGGTGCCCTTGTCGACGAAGAAGGCGGTGATCTTCTTGCGCTTGCCGCGCGGCGTTTCTTCCTCGCCCGAAGCCATGAAACAAATCGCGAAATCGGCAAGATCGGCATGGGAGATGAAATGCTTGGTACCGTTAAGGACCCAGTCGTCGCCGTCCTGCACCGCGGTCGCCTTCATGCCTCGCAGGTCGGAGCCGGCGCCGGGCTCGGTCATCGCCAGGCAGTCCCACTTCTCGCCGCGGATGCACGGGAACAGGTACTTTTCGCGCTGCTCGGGCGTGCCGGCGAGCAGGATGTTGGAGGGGCGCGCGACGCAGGTCCAGTGCAGCGCGTAGTTGGCGCGGCCGAGTTCCTTCTCGTAGAGCAGCCAGGTCACCGTATCGAGGCCGGCGCCACCGACATCGGCCGGCATGTTGGCCGCATAGAGCCCCGCTTCGATTGCCTTGACCTTGATCTCCTCGATCAACTCGCGGCGCAGCACGCCGGTGCGCTCGACCTCGCGTTCATGCGGGTAAAGCTCATTCTCGACGAACGCGCGCGTCGTCTCGACGATGAGCTTCTGTTCCTCCGAAAGACCGAAATCCATGGTCCTCAGCCCTTCTTCTTTTTCTTCGGCTTTTCCGCCTTCTTCACCGGCTTCGATGCCTTGGCCTTTTCTGCGGCCCTGGATGCGGCCGGCTTCTTCGCCGCCAGCTTGGCCAACTGCCTGGTATAGTCCTTGTGCAAGGCGCCGGCGCCCCAGCCCTTGCCTTTGTTCTGTTTCGACAGAGCATCCATGATCGCGACCAGATTGTCGTCGCGGATCTTTTCCAGCTCACGGATCGACAGGCCATGCGCCTGGTCGTCCGACTGGGTGGCGATCAGATCGACCAGCTCGTCGTTGAACTCCGGCACGTCCATCAGCTTGGTCCACGGCCATTTCAGGCACGGCCCGAACTGCGCCATAAAGTGGCGCATGCCTGCCTCGCCGCCGGCGACGCGGTAGACCTGGAACATGCCCATCTGCGCCCAGCGCAGGCCGAAGCCATAGCGCATGATGTCGTCGAGTTCCTCGACCGTGCAGATGCCGTCCTTGATCAGCCACAGCGCCTCGCGCCAGGCCGCCTCCAGCAGGCGGTCGCCGACAAAGGCCTCGATCTCCTTGCGGATCACCACCGGCTTCATGCCGATCGAGGCATAGATTTCCTTGGCAACCTCGATCGCTTCGGGGAACGTCTGCTCGCCGCCGACGATCTCGACCAGCGGCAGCAGGTAGACCGGGTTGAAGGGATGTCCGACAACCAGACGCTCCGGATGCTTCTTCATCGCCACCTGCATGTCGGTCGGCTTGATGCCCGAGGTGGACGAGCCGACAATGGCGTTGGCCGGCGCGTAGAGATCGATCTCGGCCAGTACGCGGTGTTTGAGGTCGAGCCGCTCCGGCACGCTCTCCTGGATGAAATCGGCATCGGCCACCGCCTCGGCGATGGTCTTGGCAAAGGTCAGTCTGCCTTCCCTGGGCAGGCCGCCGGGAACCATCTGCCTGTAGGCGCGGCGCGCGCCCTTCATCACTTCCGAGACCTTGCGCGACGCTTCCAGGTCCGGATCGAAGATCGACACATCGATGCCGTTGAGCAGCAACCGCGCCACCCAACCGGCGCCGATGACACCGCCGCCAATGGCGGCTGCCTTGTTGATGATGCTCATGGTCAGGCTCCGGTTTTTGTCTTGGCGGTTTGAGGGTCGATGAGAGGCACGCGCTCGCCAACGCGGATCACGGAGGGGTCGTAGGCCTTGCGGGCGAAGACTTCGAGCACGAAGGGCCGGAAGAATTCGATCGGCAGCGTGTCGTAGTCCGGGTCGAAGCTCGACTGGTCCCAGCGTTCGCAAAACTGGTCGCAATCGTCGAAATAGGCATGGCCGGCGAAGCGGTCGCGAGCATGGCGGTTGCCGCCGAGATGATGCGCGTAATAGAGCCGCTGGAAGTCGCCGTGCTTTTCCACCACCCAGGTGCATTGCTCGCGCACGAAAGGCTTCAGGATCGAAGCGGCGTATTCGTCGTGATTGTACGGTGCGTAGATGTCGCCGATGTCGTGCAGCAGCGCGCAGGCGATCCAGTCGGTGTCGGCGCCGTCGCGCCACGCACGTGTCGCCGCCTGCAGCGAATGGCCGAGCCGGGTGATCTTGTAGCCAGACAGGCCCTCGTCGAGCTGCACCAATGCGTCGAGCAGCCGCTCGCCGGTCCTGGCGGCATAGTCGATCTCATGGGCGGTCAGGAACTCATAGTCTTGCCTGTCGCCATCCTTCATCGCAGTGAATTTGACGGTAGCCATGATCCGCTCCCGTTTTAAGCAGCCGCTGCGATCGGCGCCCGCTTGGTGAGGTTGAGCTTCCTGCGCACTTCTTCCGGCCCAAGGATCCTGGCGCCGAGATTGGTGACGATGTTGGCGGCGCGCTCGACGAGTTGCGCATTGGTGGCGAGCACGCCCTTGTCGAGCCAGAGATTGTCTTCGAGACCGACGCGGACATTGCCGCCGGCGAGCACTGCAGCGGCTGCATAGGCCATCTGGTTGCGGCCGATGGCGAAGGCCGACCAGTTCCAGTTCGACGGCACGTTGTTGACCATGGCCATGAAGGTGTTGAGGTCGTCCGGCGCCCCCCACGGCACACCCATGCAGAGCTGCACCAGCGCGTCGGGATTCAAGACCTTTTCTTCGACCAGCTGCTTGGCGAACCAGAGGTGGCCGGTATCAAAAGCTTCGATCTCCGGCTTGACGCCGAGCGCCGTCATCATGCCGCCCATTGCGCGCAGCATGCCGGGCGTGTTGGTCATGACATAATCGGCCTCGGCGAAGTTCATGGTGCCGCAATCCAGCGTGCAGATTTCCGGCAGGCACTGGCGCACATGTTCCATGCGGTTGGTGGCGCCGCCCATGTCGGTGCCTTTTTCATTGAGCGGCAGCGGCGCTTCCGGTGAGCCGAACACCATGTCGCCGCCCATCCCGGCGGTCAGGTTCAGGATCACATCGACTTCTGCCGCGCGGATGCGGTCCGTCACTTCGCGGTAGAGATGGACATCGCGGCGCGGCTTGCCGGTCTCGGGGTCGCGGACATGGCAGTGGACGATGGCGGCACCGGCCTTGGCCGCGTCGATGGCAGAATCGGCGATCTGCTTGGGCGAGCGTGGCACATGCGGGGAGCGGTCCTGCGAGCCGCCGGACCCGGTCACGGCACAGGTAATGAAAACCTCACGGTTCATCGCGAGCGGCATGGACATCTCCTCCCATAGAAACAGACCCAACAATGCCCGACTTGCCGGAAACTGTTTTGCGATTTACGAAGCTCTCATGATCAAAAGCGAAAAACCGACCATCTTTCGCGCCGAGCGATCGCCGCTCAAGGTGATGCTGCTGGTGTTTTCAGGCTCGTCCATCATGTGCGTGGCGTCGGCCGTCGACCCGCTGCGCGCCGCCAATCGCATTTCCGGCGAGACGCTGTTCGATTTCAAACTGGTCTCGGTCACCGGCGAGGCGCCGGTCACCACATGCGGCCTGCCGGTGGCGGTCAGGGGCCGCTTCGATGCGGCCGAGCCGACCGACGTGCTTGTCGTCGTCGCCGGCTTCGGCACCCAGAATTACGCGACATCGGCTCTGCTTTCCGGATTACGGCGAGCGGCCCGCGCGGCTCGCGCCTGCGGCGGCATCGAGGCCGGCACATGGCTGGTGGCGCGCGCCGGCCTCCTCGAAGGCCGCAGCGCCACCACCCATTGGGAAGACATGGAGGATTTTTCCTCCGCCTTTCCCGGCGTCGACGTGCGTCCGGACCGCTACGTCATCGACGGACCGGTGTTCACCTCGGGCGGGGCGTCGCCGACCTTCGACCTGATGCTGCATCTGATCCGCACCCGGCTTGGCATGGCCGTCGCGCTCGATGTCGCCAGCGTCTTCATCTACGACCAGGCGCGTGCCGCGACCGACGCGCAGCCGCTGGTCTCGCTCGGCCGGCTCGACGGCTACGACCCGCGTCTGGCGCAGGCTATCCGGCTGATGGAATCGCATGTCGACCAGCCGCTGACCATCGACGCGGTGGCAAAACGCGCCGGGGTGACGGCGCGGACATTGGAGAGCATTTTTCGCAAGTCGATCGGCGAGACGCCGGGCGCATATTATCTCAGGCTGCGGCTGGGCGCGGCGCGGCGGCTGGTGGTCGACACGCGGATCGCCATGGCGGATATTGCCGGGCGGACGGGGTTCTCGTCCGCCGCGGCATTTTCCAGAGCGTTTTCAAGAGCGTTCGGCGAAGCCCCGGTCAGGCTGCGCCGAGGTTGATGCATGTCGCCCAAAAGTGTGTCGCGGTTTTAGGATTACGACATGCACAGACAAAGGGAGATCAGGCTGCGTTCTGTCGATCGCTGCCGGCGTCCATCTGCGAGCGCATCTGCCTCGCCAGACGGACTTCAAATCGGCTGCTGACAGCACGATCCCATTCGTTTTTCACGCTGTCGGTCGGCCGCGGCAGCGCCATCAGCCGGTCGATGATCGATCCGGTCTCGCCGGATGAGAGCAGGGCGTCGATTTCGCGTTCATGCTGCATATCGGTTCGCCTCCTTCCTTTTCACCCGCCACAACCGCATCCTTATACGAGATACGTGACGGCAGTTTGAAGGCAAGAGCGAGGTCATTGAGGGGCGCCAAAGGGCAAACCCTTGTCGTCGGATAGGGTCTTGCGCAAACCCCATTCCGGGGCGGCCGGAATGTTATCCAGCCACCCTTGAGCACAACGAATCGGCTTTCCGCCCTCAGACGTAGCGGTTGACGATGTTTTCCAGCAACTCCTGGCGGCCGGAGCGTGGCTGCGGCTCGATCTTCTTCTTCACCACGCGCTCGGCGATGTCTTCCAGCGAGCGCTCGCCCGACAGCATCGCCTTGCCCTCGGCCGTGTTCCAACCGGCATAGCGCTCGGCCAGCGGACCCGACAGCGCCTTGTCCTCGACCATCTTGGCGGCTGCCTTGAGGCCTCGTGCGCAGGAATCCATGCCGCCGATATGGCCGATCAGCAGGTCCTGCGGGTCGAGCGACTGGCGGCGCAGCTTGGCGTCGAAATTGGTGCCGCCGGTCTTGAAGCCGCCGGCCTGCAACACCTGGTAATAGGCCAGCGCCATCTCGGGCACATTGTTGGGGAACTGGTCGGTGTCCCAGCCCGACTGGTAGTCGTTGCGGTTCATGTCGATCGAGCCGAAGACGCCGAGCGCATTGGCCAGCGCCAGCTCGTGCTCGAAGGAATGGCCGGCAAGAATCGCGTGGCCCTGCTCGATGTTCAGCTTCACTTCCTTCTCCAGCCCGAAGCGCTTGAGGAAGCCGTAGACCGTGGCAACGTCGTAGTCGTACTGATGCTTGGTCGGCTCCTGCGGCTTCGGCTCGATCAGGATCGTGCCTTTGAAGCCAATCTTGTGCTTGTAATCGACGACGAGATTGAGGAAGCGCCCGGCCTGCTCCTGCTCGCGGGCAAGATCGGTGTTGAGCAGCGTTTCATAGCCCTCGCGCCCGCCCCACAGTACATAATTCTCGCCCTTCAGCCGCTTGGTGACGTCGATGCAGCTTTTCACCGTCGCCGCCGCATAGGCGAAGACATCCGGATCGGGATTGGTGGCGGCGCCCGACATGAAGCGGCGGTTGGAGAACAGGTTGGCCGTGCCCCAGAGCAGTTTGACGCCGGTCTTCTTCATCTTGGCGGCAAAATAGTCGGCGATCTCGTCGAGCCGCGCGGCACTTTCGGAGAAATCCTTGCCTTCCGGCCGCACGTCGGCGTCGTGGAAGCAGAAATAGGGGGCGCCGAGCAGCGAGAACATCTCGAAGGCGACGTCAGCTTTCAGCTTGGCCAGCTCCATCGTGTCGATGCCGCCAGCCTTGGGAAACCAGGGCCGGTCGAAGGTCTGGCCGCCAAAGGGATCGCCGCCCGGCCAAGCGAAAGAATGCCAGTAGGCGACGGCGAAGCGCAGATGGTCTTCCAGCCGTTTGCCGGCCACCACCTCGTCGGGATTGTAGAAGCGGTAGGCCAGCGGATTGGTCGAATCCGGCCCCTCATACTTGATCGCTTTGATGTCGCCGAAAAATCCGCTGCTCATGATTTCTGTCCTCTCTCGAATAGTTCGCCCTGATTACCTCAGGCGTAATTGGTTTCGCTCTCGCTTGGGGTGAAAAGGCTCGTGTCAAAGCCACTCAACGAAGGAGACAGACCATGACCGACCTCAACACGATCGCCGAGAACTACATCACCGCCTGGAACGAGGCCGATGCGGATCGCCGTGCCGAACTGCTCAAGGCCACTTTCACCGAAGACGTCAGCTACCGCGATCCGCTCATGCAAGGCGACGGCCATGCCGGCGTTGCCAAGCTGATCGACGGCGTACAGCAGCGCTTCGCCGGCTTCCGGTTCTCGCTGAGGGGCCAGCCGGACGGGTTTGGCGACCGCATCCGCTTCTCGTGGAATCTTGGGCCGGAAGGCGTGCCGTCGGTTATCGAAGGCACCGATATCGGTGTTATCGAAAATGGGCGCCTGAAGAGCGTCACCGGGTTTCTGGACAAGGTGCCGGCGCAGTGATCGATTAAGGGTGGCGCGAGACACCCCCCTCTGCCCTGCCGGGCATCTCCCCCGCAAGGGGGGAGATTGGCTGGCATCCACGCCTTCGCTAATCACCCACCTTACAAGACTGGCATACCCGCCGACGCTGCCGATCTCCCCCCTTGCGGGGAAGATGCCCGGCAGGGCAGAGGGGGGTGCCTCCCGCTCACTCACGCCATGGCGCCCTTGATCGCCGGATACAGCGCCCGGTAGCGCTGATAGGCATCGGCATACGCCCCGCCAAGCGGGACATCCGGTTCGATCGTCGCATCCGTCCTTGGCGCCGTGCACACCGCCAGCGGATCAGCCCCTGTCGCCGCGATCAGACCAAGCCTCGCCGCGCCAAAGGCAGCACCGAAATCGCCGTCGGCCGGAATGTCCACGGGCACCTGCAGCGCCGTAGCGATCGCCTTCAGCCAGTAGCGCGAGCGCGAGCCGCCGCCGATCGCAGTTACCCGCGTCAAGATCGTGCCGGCGGTCTTCAGGGCTTCGAGACTGTCGCGGAATGCGAAGGCAACGCCCTCGAGCACGGCTTGCGTCAGCACCGCGCGGCTCGACTCATGCGCCAGTCCGGTGAAGGACCCACGAATGGCGGAATCATTGTGCGGCGTGCGCTCGCCCGAGAGATAGGGCAGGAACGACACCCCGCTCGGCGCTTTCAGCACATCGCCAAGTTCGGCGGTCAATTCGCCGGCCTTCTTGCCTGAAATCTCCGACAGCCAGTTCAGCGAGTCGGTCGCAGACAGGATGACCCCCATCTGGTGCCAGGTGTTGGGCAGCGCATGGCAGAAGGTGTGGACCGCACTTGCCGGATTGGGCAGGTAGGAAGCGTTGGCGGCAAACAGCACGCCGGATGTGCCCAGCGACACGAAGGCGTGGCCGGCGCCGACCGTGCCCATGCCGCAGGCCGAAGCAGCATTGTCGCCGGCGCCGCCGGCAACCGGGGTGCCCGATGCTATGCCCCAGCTGGCGGCCAGTTCGGCGCGCAAGGCTCCAGCCTTCTCCGTGCCTTCGACCAGCGACGGCATCTGCCTTTCGTCGAGCGATGTCGCCGCAAGCAACTCGGGGGACCAGCGCCGTTTGCCGACATCGAGCCAGGAGGTGCCGGCCGAGTCGGACATTTCTGAGATATGCTCGCCGGTCAGCCAGAGCCGCAGGTAATCCTTCGGCAAAAGCACCTTCGCCACTTTGGCGAAGACGGCAGGCTCATTGTTCTTCACCCAGGCGAGTTTCGGCCCCGTGAAGCCGGGGAAGACGATGTTGCCGGTGAGTCGGCGAAAGCGCGGGTCTGCATCGAGCGCCGCGGCCTCAGCGTGGCTGCGCGTATCGTTCCACAGGATGCAGGGGCGCAGCACCTGGTCGCCGGCATCGAGCAAGGTGGCGCCGTGCATATGGCCGGAAAGGCCGATGCCCTTGACCGCGGCAAGCTCTTTCGGGTGCGAGGTTTTCAGCTCGGCGATGGCCGTCTCGCAGGCGCGGATCCAGTCGGCGGGGTTTTGTTCGGACCAGCCGGGATGCGGCCGCGATACGTCAAGCGAAGCATGGCCGGAGCCGATGATCTTCTGCCCGGCACCGATCAACAGCGCCTTGACGCCCGACGTGCCGAGATCGAGGCCGAGATACATGCATTCCTCCCATTGCCATTAATTTTTTCGGGTCTCGAAAAAATCTGGCTTGCCAGTTTTTAAAACAAGATCCGCCGCGGGTCAATTCTCTGACAAATTGGCGGCGCGTTGCGAAAACAGCGCCGACAGCGGACTGTCCGGCCGGACCAGTGCGCGCTCGGCGGTCAACGCCCAGGCAAGCGCCGTGTCGCCGGCGCGCAACGCCGCCTCGATCAGCGTGAGATCAATCACATCGCGCTGGGCGTGGCTGCCGCCAAAGCGATGGGCAATGGCGCGGATCGGTCGGATCAGGCGCACCGCTTCGCTGTAATTGCCCTCGCCGAATGCCTTGATGCCTTCCGTCAGTGGCTGGCCGACATCCCGGGTAAAGGCGGCATTGTCGTCGCTGCCGCGCATCGCCTCGTGCTGGGCTTCGAGCAAGATCTTGGCCGACGCTTCGAGCCCGGCGCCGACGAATGCCATCATCGCATGCGCATCGTTGAAGGCGTAATTGCCGGCTCCAGCCTTTGGCGCCCAGTTGGCGGCGAGCGCTGCCCAGCGGTCGCCGACATCGACACCGCCGAGATAAAGCCGCCACAGGATCGCGGATGCATCGACCATGTTCAGCGCCAGCGTCGAACGCTCGCCATAGATCGGCCCGTCATAGAGTTTGAGCACCTCGTCGGTCTCGCCGAGATCGTAGTGGAACAGCGCCAGATGCCACCAATTATGCACCTGCAGGAAGCTCTCTTTGGTCCACGCCTCGGGATTGGCGCGCATCCAGGCGATGCCGTCCCGTTGCCGGCTCTGCATCTCCATGACATGGGCGACCGCGTGCTGCGCCCAGCCGTCTCGCGGCTCGATCTCGATCGCCTGTCGGCCGAAACTTTCGGCTCTGACATAGTCGCCCATCTCCTCGAGACCGAAGGCCTGCATACCGAGAATGGCGTGATAACCTGGCATGCCGCTCTGCCATGACGGTAGCGCGCGGCCGATACGGTCGCGCAGCATGCGGGCATTGCCGGTGAAGAAGTCGATCTGGTGGCCGACCTGCAACGCCACCGCGTCGAGCGGGTTGTCGATGGCGATATCTTCGAGCAGGCGCGCGGCGTCATGCCAGCGTCCCTCGGCAAGGTGGCCAAGGGCCGCCACATGCGCCTGTTCGCGCGGCGTCGCGGCAAGCGGCAGTGCCGCAGCATGGCATGCCTGGGCGACCGCCGTTGCCTCGCGTTCGGTGGCGAGGCCGAACAGATACCCCTTGAAGACATGCGCCATGACGAAACCGGGATCCGCCGATATGGCGCGGTCAACGGAGCCGACCGGGTCGCCGACGAAGCATTGCAATTCATGAACGGCCTGGCTGTAGGGTGAAAACCCGGCCTCGGTCGCGCCCGAAAACATTAGGCCGAATGGATCTCTTACTGCCATATCGGCCCTGATGCTCCGCAGTTCCTAATGGCCCGAGCGCATCGCCACCGTGGCGATCCCGGCGCCGACCAGCAGCGTGCCGCCGGTGCGGTTGAAGATGCGGATCGCCTTGGGGTTGCGTACGACGTTGCGGGCGCGCGCCGCAATCAGCGCGTAGCCGAAGGCATTGGCGAAGGCGAGCGCCAGGAAGGTCGTTTCGAAGATCAGCATCTGTGTCCAGAAATCGGCTTCCCGATTGAGGAACTGCGGCAGGAAGGCGACAAAGAACGTGATGCTCTTCGGGTTGAGTGCGGTGACCAGCCAGGCGTGCGCCATCATCTTGGCGGCCGAGACGGCATCTGTGCGTGGTTCGGCTTTGAGCGCGCCGCCGGCGCGAAACAGTTTTACCCCGAGATAGATCAGATAGCAGGCGCCGATCAGCTTCAGAATGGTGAACACGGTCGCCGACGCGGCCAGCAGCGCGCCGATGCCCAGCATCGACAGGGTCATGGCGGTGAAGTCGCCCAGCGCCACGCCGACGGCCATCGGCAAGGCAGTGCGCCAGCCCTGGCCCAGCGCATAGGACACGACCAGAAGAATGGTCGGGCCGGGAATGATGAGCAGAACGGTGGAGGCGGCGGTGAAGGCGGCCCAGTTTTCGAACGACATCTTTGTCTCCTTGAGCGCAAAGAAAAGGATAAATCCTCGTGTGCGGAGGAATGTAAAGAGCCCTCTCCCAAAAATGCACGGCGGACCATTTCGCCAGATCGCTGCGGCTATTGGCGGCACAGGCTTAAGACCGGTCGTTGGGCCTTCACCCTTTTTCAACCATGTTTGGCGAAACTGCCTGCTATCCGGCCGGACCGTGTTTCCCGCCGACAGCGTAGGGTTTGGGTGCATGCGTGAGTTGCCGCAGAATGTGACGCCGCCAGCAAATGGCGACGCAAACGAGACCGAACATCTCTATTCCCGCCGCTTCGTCCTGTCAGGGGCCGGCGCCATGACGCTGCTCGGCATGGCCGGCTGCAGCACTTCGACGCTCGAGCTGCCGCAATTCCAGCTGGATGACACGGTCACCGGCTCGGTGCGGCCGATCCGTCCGGCGATCAGCGTCGACAAGAACGTCACCGGCCCCGATGTCATGTACGCTTCGCTCAACGATGGCGGCTTCGAAGTGCCGGCGGTGCCCTATCAGAAGGTCAAGCCGGAGTTCCGCCGCCAGATCGTCGTCAACGAGACCGGCGAGGCGCCCGGCACCATTGTCGTCCATCTGCAGGAGCGAAAGCTCTATCTGGTGCAGGAGGGCGGCGACGCCATCCGCTACGGCGTCGGCATCGGCAAGGACGGCTTCCGCTGGTCCGGCCGCGCCAACATCCAGTACGGCAAGGAATGGCCGACCTGGACGCCGCCGCCGGAGATGATCCAGCGCAAGCCGGAACTGGTGAAGTGGCAAAACGGCCAGCCCGGTGGCCTCACCAACCCGCTCGGCGCACGCGCTCTTTACATCTACCAGGACGGCAAGGACACCGGCTACCGCATACACGGTTCGCCGGAATGGGCGAGCATCGGCCAGGCGATGTCGTCGGGCTGCGTGCGCCTGATCAACCAGGATATCATCGACCTCTACAGCCGCGTTTCCAAGAAGAACCCGGTCGTGGTCGTCTGATCCTGTGCGGCGGTTTGGCGCCGCTGGAAACTCCCGTTGCGCGATGCGGCAAGCTAGGCCAAGGTGCCTTGAAAACCACAGCGCCGGGAGAGATCGAGCATGGCTGGAACGTTTGTCATCGCACAGGGCGGCGGCCCGACCGCCGTCATCAACCAGACGGTTGTCGGGGCCACGCTGGAAGTCCGCAAGCGCCATCCCGGCGCCAAGGTGCTGGGCTCGCTCCACGGCGTGCGCGGCATTCGTGACGGCAACTATGTCGACCTCTCCGCCATCCCCGAGGACCGGCTGCGGCTGATCGCCGGCACGCCGAGTGCCGCGCTCGGCTCGACACGCGACAAGCCCGACGCTGCCTATTGCGAAGTCATCCTCAACGGGTTGAAGAAGGCCGGCGCCGACGCTTTCATCTACATCGGTGGCAACGACACGTCGGGCACGCAGCAGATCCTGACCGACGCCGCCGGCGGCAGCATCGCTTTCGTCCATGCGCCAAAAACCATCGACAACGACCTCGAGGAAAACGACCACACGCCGGGCTTCATCTCGGCGGCCGAATTCGTCGCCGGCGCCTTCCTGTCCGTCGATCTCGATTTCCGCGCATTGCCCGGCATCTATGTCGGCATCGTCATGGGCCGGCATGCCGGCTTCCTCACCGCGGCGGCTGCAGCCTGGCAGCTCGATCCCGACAGCGGCCCGCATCTGGTCTACGTGCCGGAACGGCCATTCTCCGCCGCCGGTTTCATCGACGACGTGCGCGCCACGCTCGACCGCCACAAGCGCTGCATCGTCGCCGTCTCCGAAGGTGTCAGCACCGCCGACGGCAAGGCGCTGGTCGAAAGCCTGGTGCCGCCGGACAAGCTCGAGCGCGACGCGCATGGCAACGTCAAACTGTCGGGCAGCGACCTGCCGTCAGCTCTGGAACGTGCGCTCGCCGAAGGCCTGCCGGGCAAGCGCGCCCGCGTCGATGCGCTTGGCTACATGCCGCGCGGCTATGTCGGCTCGATCAGTGCCGTCGACGCGCAGGAGGCTTTCGACGCCGGCGCCTTCGCGGTTGCCGTTGCCGGCGAAGGCGGTGGCTCGGTGGCGCTGCAATATGACGGCACGAAAACCTTGCTGAAGAAGGTGCCGCTGAAGAACGTCGCCGGCAAGACGCGCCATATGCCCGACGATTTCATGAAGCCCGATGTCAACCAGCTGTCGGAAGCGGGCATGGCTTACCTGAAGCGGCTGGTGCCGGAAAAATACAAGGTGGGAAAGCCCTTCGTCTGATGGGCGGCCGTTTTGGCGGCACCCGTTTTGGTGGCGAGCGCGTTGTCGGCGACTGGTTCGGCAAGACGATCATCGACGACCGCACGACGATGCTGACCGAGCCGTTCGTGCATGATTTCGTGCGCGCCAACATCTGGCATTTCAGGGGACGCGACGCCGACCTGCTGGTCGACACCGGCATGGGCATCTGCCCGCTGGCGCCTGAGATCGACACGCCCGAGGGCAAGCCGCTCATCGTTGTCGCCACCCACATCCATCTCGACCATGTCGGCTCGCTGCACGAGTTTCCGCTGCGCGCCGGGCCGCGGCACAGTGCCGAGCATTTCGAGACCATGAACGATCAGGTGACCTACGCCTACATGTTTTGTAATCTCGACGGCGCCGTTTCGAAATTGCCGGCGCCGGGCTGGACGGCGGCCGACTACAAGATTCCGCCGGCGCCGCTGACGCGCACGCTGGACGAGGGCGACATCGTCGACCTCGGCGACCGGCAGTTCCGCGTCCTGCATCTGCCCGGACATTCGCCGGATTCGATCGCTTTGTTCGACGAGGCAGACGGCCTGTTCTTTGCCGGCGACGCCATCTACGATTCCACGCTGATCGACGACCTGCCGGATTCCTCCCGGCCTGATTATCGCCGTACCATGCAGCGGCTCCTTGACCTGCCTGTTCGCCTCGGCCATGGCGGCCATGGGCCGAGCTTCGACGGCAACCGGATGCGCGAGATCGCCACAGCCTATCTCAGGCGCACCGGAGGCCTCTGACGACATTGGGATTGGAACCAGCGTGGCGCCGTGGTCGAGCGCGTCAATCCGGACAAGGCAGCTGCCAATGCCGGCCTGCAGCCGGGCGACGTCATCGTCGCCGTCGACCGGTCGCCCGTGCGGGATGCGCGGCAAGCCAACCAGGCGATCGCCGAGGCCGGCAGATCGGGCCGGAAGTCGGTGCTGCTTTTGGTCGACCGGGGCGACGCGCAAATCTTCGTCGCCGTACCCTTCGCCGCCGGTTGAGTCATGATGCGGCGGGCTCGCTGAACGATCGGCAGGCCTGCCGCACGGCCCCGCCAAAATTCCTGTTGCCCGCCGCGACATCTTCGAGAACATTACGGCAGGCCGGCAATGGCCTGCTAAAAACGGACAGTCCGATGGTCACTCGCGGTTTTTCCTCCGGTCGAAAGCCTCCGACGGAGACCGATGCGCGCATTCCGCCCGGTCAGTATCTCGAACAGGGCTTTCCGGTGCTGTCGGCGGGGCCGACGCCGCGCGTGCGCACCGAGGACTGGTCGTTCACGCTCAAGCACGGGCCGCGCCGGATCAAGAAATGGAACTGGGCCGAGTTCAACGCGCTGCCCTTGACCAAGATGACGCGCGACATCCATTGCGTTACCGCCTGGACCAAGTTCGATACCGCCTGGCAAGGCGTGCTGGTCGACGACATCCTTGCCGATGCCGGTATCGAAGCGCCGACCGGCTTCCTGCTGGCGCATGGCTATGACGGCTACACCACCAACGTGCCGGCCAAGGATCTCACCGCGGGGAAGGCGATGGTGGCGCTCCTTTATGAAGGCAAGCCGATCACTGCCGACCATGGCGGCCCGGCGCGGCTCCTGGTGCCGCATCTCTATTTCTGGAAATCGGCTAAATGGCTGAACGGGCTGCAGTTCACCGAGCGCGACGAGCCGGGCTTCTGGGAATTGCGCGGCTATCACATCTATGGCGACCCGTGGCGCGAGCAGCGCTATAGCGGCGATCCATGAGCGAAGCGCCGCAATCTCCCTGGCAGACGGCGAAAATCACCCGGATCGAAAAGCGGACGCCACGCGTTACCAGTTTCTTCTTCGCGCTGTCACGGCGATTCGCCTATCGCGCCGGACAGCATGTCGATGTCAGGCTGACCGCGCCTGACGGCTACCAGGCACGCCGCTCCTACTCCATCGCCTCGGCGCCGGAGAGCGGCGCCACGATCGAGCTGGCGATCGAGAAGCTCGACGACGGTGAAGTCTCGCCCTTCTTCCACGACGTCGCCGCGGTCGGTGACGAGATCGAACTGCGCGGGCCGCTCGGCGGCCATTTCGTCTGGTCCGATGGGGATGGCGGGCCGCTGCTTCTGGTCGGCGGCGGCTCCGGCGTGGTGCCGCTGATGGCGATGGTGCGGCATCGAACCTTGCGCAAATCGGCGGTGCCGGTGGCGCTGATGTTTTCGGTGCGGGTCTGGGACGAGGTGATCTTCCGCGACGAGCTGATCGGTCTCGGTGACCGCCGCGACGGGTTCGAGCTGGTGCTGACGCTGACGCGCGAGGCCGTACGGCGCCCGTCCGACTATTCGAGGCGCATCGACACGGCAATGGTCATGCAGGCGCTCACGCGGCTGCCGCGGCCGCCGGCGCTCGCCTTCGTCTGCGGGTCGAACGCCTTCGTCTCGGCGGCTGCCCAGGCGCTGATCGACGCCGGCATATCAGCGGAAATCATCCGCACCGAGCGCTATGGCGTCTGAGAGGGCCACAGTGGTTCACCGTTTCATGGAAACAGCCACCCGCTCTCAGGTGGGTGAAAACCTTGCCGACAGCAATTGGAACGGCAGCGCGCCATAGGCGGCGACTTCGGCCTCATTGTCCCAGTTGCGGAACTGGCGCGATGGCCGTGCCTCGATCACCAGAGGCCGGCCGGTGTCGTCCACCGTTACCTTGCCGCGAAAGCGCAGCACACGTCCGCCGCCGGCGCGGCTGATCACCATGGAACGCAGGCGGGCGACATGGCCGCCGCCGGCATTGATTTCCATCTCAATGCGGCGCCGGATTGGTGGAACGACGATCCTGACGGTGACGTCCAGCACCATCGCTCCAGTCCTGTCCGGACGCGGCAGGGGCTGGGAAAGTGCAAACGGCGCCGACGTCGCTCTTGCCTTGCGCAATGTCGGCCTGCCGCGCCAGACGGCGGGCTTCGGCTGCTGCAGGCGGCCCTTTTTGCGTTTGAGGCGCAACTGCTTGGCAAAGCCGCGCGACAGCCAAACGAGGCCGCCGAAATCGGTGCGCGGCTTGGCCTGCAGCACCGAGGACCAGCGCGACAGGCCGGCGCGGTCGGCCAACTCAATCGTCTTTGCAAGTTCGGCCTCCGGCACCGCAATGCCGATCTCCAGGCAGAGATAGGAGAGCGCCACCGCCGCGGCGACGGCGAGGCCCCGCTTGGCGACGATGTCGGCGAACACGCCCCAGTCGACTGCGCCACTCTCGATGGCGACCGCACAGTCGACCAGCCAGTCGCTGTGGGTGTGGGCATCGAGGCCGCCATGTGCGATGGCGAGCGCCATGCGGTCGGCCGGAGAGGGCACAAGCACGCGGACGCCATTGAAATCGGCTGACAGCGCCCGCTGCCAGATCGCCAGATCATCTTCCGCGCTTTGCTGCGACCCGTCATAAGCGAGCTGGTGCAGGTCGATGTCGCCGAAACTGCCCTTGAAAAAATTCATCGAACGCAAGGACGCCAGCCTGGTGCGCAGATATTGCGGACTGACGCCGGTGGCGATCTGCCAGTCGCGTTCGCTAAGCACATCGAAGGCGGCAATCATGGCCTGCGAGCGCACCAGTATGTCGATGTCATGCGCCACCCGGCCGCGCTGCGCCGACGCGTTGACGGCGATGCGGCTGGCGCCTTTGATAAGCATCACCGCGCAGCCGGCGTCGATCATGGCCTGTAGCGCCGGCTCGGCCTCGCGCGCAGCCAGTCGCGATTTGGTCCACAGCATCTTTTGCAGGCCGACAAGACGTGGATAGGCCGGATGCCCAGCGAGCTTGCGGCCGAACCTGTCGGAGATCGCGGCCAGCAGCCGATGCTCGCGGAAAGCAGCATGGTCGATATCGTTCTCGTCGAGCCAGCGCGCCGCATAGGCCCCGGCCGCCTCTTCATCGGGGAGCAATGCGGCCTTCAGCAACTGGTCGAGGCCGCCAGTGGGCCATGACCAACCATAGTCCGGAAACCGACGGCCGATACGGCGCATGGCATTGGCCATCAGTCGGCGCTCGCCTTTTTCGCTGCTCGCCTTTGCATGGCCAGCCTTACGACTTCGACATAACCGCGGTCGCGCACGGGGTCGCGTCCATAGGACATGCTGTCGGGCCGGATGCGGCGCAAGGTTAGGACATCGTTGAGCATGGCAAGCGCAAAGCCCGCCTCGCGGACACGGGCGATCCAGTCGACCATGTCGCCGCGACCGCCTTGCGGGTCGATGATCGGACCGACGGCCTCGGCTACCTCCCGGCGGATCATCATCGTCGTGCGCGACCAGCCCGCCACGGCCACGTCCTGTTGCACATCGGGCTTGTCATCGCGAAACGTCCGCCAGTGGGCAAAGACTCCTGCCGTCGCGGGAAACCGCTCGAAATGCTCCAGCTGCCTTTCGATCTTGGTCGGCAGCCACAGATCGTCCGCATCGAGCGTGGCGACGAAGGGCGTCGCCAGCGCGGCGATGCCCCTGGTGGTGGCGCTGCCTGGTCCGGCATTGTCCTGGCGCAACACCTGCACCGGCATGCCCAGCGCATTGACCACCGCGACCGTATCGTCGGTCGAGCCGTCATCGACGACGATTATGGCGTCGGGCTGGACCGTCTGGGCCGCGACCGATCGCAGCGTCTCGGCGATGGTGGCGGTCGCGTTGAAGGCCGGAATGACGACGCCGTAGCTGGCCATCACAGGAAACGCCAATTCGCAAGTTCCTTGAAATCGAAGATGCCGTCGACAGGGTGCAAGGAGCGGTCGGCCTCGCGCCGTTTCATCGACTTGTAGACGGCGCGCATGAATTCGCGAAAAGGAACATCGGCCTGCCTGGTCATGTTGCCGGGATGGCGCCGGTAATAGAGCGCAACAGTGTCGGGCATCGTGAATTTCGGCCCGCTTTCGAAAGTGCGCAGCAGATAGTCGGTGTCCTCGGCCTGGTGGAAATCCTCGTCGAAGCTGCCGATGCGTTCGACCAACCGCCGGACGAAGATGGCGGGAGACAGGTGAATGCCGCGAACCGTCACCGAGTGGCTGTCGGCTGTCGGCTCCAGTGTATCGTCATCTATGTCGTCGACCAGCGTCATGCGCGAATAGGTGAGCTCGAGGGTGCGGTCTGCGTCGAAACAGGCCAGATCCGCCTTGAAGCGGCCCGGCGGGGAAATGTCGTCGGAATCGAGAAACGATACCAGCCCGGTCTGCGGCAGCAATTGCCGCAAGCCCGCGTTGCGTGCCCGCGTCACCCCGGCATTCTGCTGCTGGAAAAGGCGAATGCACGGCGCCTCCGCGATCAGCGAGCGCACGACCGCCACCGAACTGTCGGTCGAACCGTCATCGATAACGATGATGTCGAGATCGGCGGCATCGCGCTGCCTCAGCAGCGAGCGCAGCGCCGAGCCGACATGGCGTTCGCGGTTGTAGACCGGCATGATCACGCTCAGCTTCACGCACGCATTCCAGGCTGTGATCTGTTCATTCTTTCACCACTCTGCCGGGCGCTTGATCTCGAAAAGCCCCTCGACCGGGCGCCGCGACGGATCGGCCTTGCGCCGCCGCAAGGATTTCTGAATTACACGTAGATATTCGCGCACCGCCACATCCCTTTGCTTGGTCAAATTGCCGGGGTGGCGCCGGTAGTATACCGCGACGGTGTCGGGAAAAAAGTGCTTCGGGCTGGTTTCGAAAATGCGCAGCAGATAGTCGGCGTCTTCGCCCTGCCGGAACTCCTCGTCGAAAGCACCGGTACGGTCGATGAGTGCCCTGCGGAATATCCCGGCGCTAAGGCTGACGCCGCGCACGGTGGGACCTGCGCCGCCCGGTGCCGGCTGGAGGGTTTCGTCGTCCATGAGATCGACGCGCGTCATCAGCGAGTAGGTCAGCTCGAGCGCAGGGTCGGCCGCGAACAGGGGTAGGTCAGCCTTGAATCGTCCAGCCGGCGAGACGTCGTCCGAATCCAGGAACGACACCAGTTCGGTTTGCGGCAACAACTGCCTCAGCCCTGTGTTGCGCGCGTTGGCCACGCCCTGGTTTGCCTGCTGGAACAGGCGGATGCACGACGCTTCCCGCATGATGGCGCGGACTGCTTCAACGGAGCTGTCCGTCGAGCCGTCGTCGACAACGATGATATCGAGATCGGCATCGTCGCGTTGCCTGAGCAGGGACCGCAACGTCGAAACGACATAGATCTCCCGATTGTAGACCGGCACGATGATGCTCAACTTCATGCAGCGCCCCGAAGGACGAAATCCGCAATCGTGCCGGCGATCTCGCGCGGCTCGGTCCCCAGCGACAGCCGGTAGCATGGCAGATCGCGGGTAAGCTCGCTGAAAAAGCGAAAGCCCGCTTCCCGCTCGCCCGGCATCTGCACGATTCCTGACGGCGCCAGGGCGATCATGGCATCCTTGCGCGATATGGGCATGACCGAGCTTCTCGCACCTCCCCTGATATGGGGCACTATCAAAGCAATAATGTCCAGACTTGCAGGAGTTGGTCGAGGCGCGATCTCGTCGATGTGAAAGGCATGCTTGCCTTGCCAGTTCAGCGGTTGGTACGACTTTAGCCGACCCTCCAGCTTCAGCCGCCTGAAGCCCTCCGGATCCTGCTTGAGCGTGGCAAACAGCGGATAGGCCGTCACCCCCTCGGTCCGGTCGATCAGCACATAGTCGTCGCCGACGCTATCGAGCCCATCGAGCAGGCCGGCGACGACCGTTCCCGATTTGCCGGCACCGCCGGAGCCCGCCAGCAGGACGCCCTTGCCATCGATGCCCAGCGTGCCGGCATGGGTGAGCCGCATGCCGCGCGCCGCATATTCCCAATGCAGGAAGGCGCGCAGCGGCGCCCCTTGTTCCCATGGCGGAAAGGCGTCGGCCGACATCATCAGCTGCGCCCCGACATGGCGTTGCGGATCATGGAACTGCCAGAAGTCGAGGTCATGATAGTAGCTGCCGCGCAATCCGGCCTCTTCCAGCCGGTTGGCAAAGGCATGATGGTTGTAATCGCCTCGGCCCCAGGTGGCCGGGGCGGGGACGCCATCGATGCCCCGGTGGGCGACGAAAATGCGGCAGCCGTCAGATGCAGACGGATTGCCCGGAGCCGGTATGAAGGCATGGCCGATGGTATCTGCCAGCGTGCCATGGTCGAGATGGACACTCAGGTCCAGCCCCGGCAACCGCACGCTGGCGGTAACGGGATAGAATGCGGCGGCGCTTTCCGCGGCCGCCAGCACATGGCGGGCATAATCCGGCAGGGTTTGCAGCGTGATCAAAGGCATGTGTTGGTTGTTCAGCGTCCAGAATTGCGCCGGGTCGCCTGATGCATGTCGCTCGGGGTGGCCCCGGTTTTGAGACGACGACATGCATAAAATCAAAGATCTAAGCGCGTCGCCTGAGTCCGTTCAAACGCGACGCGCTTTAGGGAAACGATTATGCCTGTTTCACCGCCGGCCAGCCGAGAGGTTCCTCGACCTCATGGATCGGGTCGACAATGATGAGATCGGCAAGGTCGTCATGGACATCGACCTTGAGCGGCTCATTGCTGGCAGCAAGCGCAGCCGACAGCTCGCCCGAAAGCGGTTGTGCCGGTGTTTCGGCTGGCGCAAGCAACCCGAAATCGAGCAGTCGGGCAACGAAGCTTTCGAGGTCGGCCAGGCTTATTTTTGCGGCGCCCGCGGCAGCTCCGACCAGCGCTTCAGTGGCGACGCCGGACGACAAAGCCTGCCAGACCCGGCTGCCGGAATCGGAAAAGCCAAAATACTTACCGTTCGAAAGATCGAGAACGACGGCTTCGCCATCGAATGATTCGAAAACGATGTCCTTGCTTGCGACCGCGTAGACCCGCTGTTGCATCGCTCTGTCCCCCGTTCCATGCGCCCATGAAGGGATGCGCCGGTTTCACGGTCTGCCCAGCCCTTCCTAAGTGCGTCTAAATCACTCGGCCTATGCTTGGCAAGACAAAGACCCGCGAACACAACGCCTGCGTCGGCGACCGTTGCGGCGAAGTCGACCGGCTCAAGCCTCGATTTCGAGCGCCGACAACGGTTTCGAGCAGCAGGCAAGGATGAAACCGTCATCGATCTCGTGGTCGAGGATGCCGCCATTGTGGCTCATCTCGACTTCGCCGGAGACCTTCTTCACCTTGCAGGTGCCGCACAGGCCGAACTCGCAGGCGGCGGGAATCCGCACGCCCGAGCTGCGCGCGGTCTGCAGCACGGTCTGGCCGGCGACGCAGCCGGCATCGACCTCCGAAAGCGAGAAGCGGATCGGCGTCACGGCTTCGACAGGTGCAGCGATGCCGTCCTCGACCGGGGAGGCAAACGGCGCCGGAATTTCCTCCACCACAGGCGCGGCAAAGCTCTCCTGATGGTATTTCGTCATGTCGAAGCCGGCGGCATCCAGCATGCCGCGCACGGCGCGCATGAACGGATCGGGGCCGCAGCAGAAGATTTCGCGCTCGCGGAAATCCGGAGCCAGCAGGGGCAGCCGGATCGCGTCGATGCGCCCCATATGACCGTACCAGCCCTCGCGGCTGGAACGTTCCTCGATCATGAAGCCGAGCGACAGGCCGGGCATATGGCCGCCGAGCAGTTCGAGTTCCTTGCGGAAGATGATCTCTTCGGCACGCCGCGCGCAGTTGACGAAACCGACATCGGTCCATGGCGCGCAGTCGTTCAGCCAGCGCAGCATCGACATCATCGGTGTCACGCCGGAGCCAGCCGAAATGAACAGGTATTTGGCCGCCGGGTGGCTGTGCAACGAGAAGTCGCCCGCCGGTCCGTAGGCCTTGACGTGCGAGCCGGGCACCAGATGGTCGAACATCCAGCGCGTGCCGATGCTGCCGGCCTGCGCCTTGACCGTCACCGCGATCGAAAACGGCCGCGATGGTGACGACGACAGCGTATAGGTGCGCATCAGCGGCCCGTCCGGTGTCGGCAGTTCCAGCGTCAGGAACTGGCCCGGCTTGTAGCGGAACCAGGTCTGATTGTCGGAGCGGAAGGTGAAGGTCTTGACGTCGGGCGCCTCGTCGCTGACGCCGATCACTTCCAGCACCTGCAGCCTGTCGTTCCACGGCGCCATCTGGTCGAGATGGCGATAGAGCCCAAGATCCGTCATCGCATTCATCCTCTGGTCCCTCTTCGCCCGCTCCAGCTCACGCGACGCTGCGCAGCGCCGGCCGGCCGCCTTCGGCAAGGCGCGGGCCGATGAAGGCCGCGTACCATTCGACGAACTGGATCACGCCGCCCTCGTGCAGCTCCGAATAGGGGCCGGGCTCATAGGCCGGCGACAGGATGCCGAAGGCGTTTTCCTCGACGATGCGGCGGTCCTGGTCGTTGGTCTCGGTCCAGACGTGGGTGAGCTCTTCAAGGTTGTAGTCGACCCCCTCGACCGCATCCTTGTGCACCAGCCACTTGGTCGTCACCGCGGTTTGCGTGGCGCTGATCGGCAGCACCCGGAAGGTGACCGCATGGTCGATCAGTATGTGGTTCCAGGTCGTCGGATAGTGGTAGTGCATCAAGGTGCCGATGCGGTCGGCGGCAACAGTGTCGGACAGGTTCTTCGTCACCGCGCGCTTTCCCGACATCGTGTAGCTGACGGCATCGCGCAGCAGCGGCGCGCGGGTGGCGCGGTATTGCCCGGCCGGATCGATGCGGAACTTGCTCGGCAGGCCCGCCGCCTCGCATTTCGCCCAGTGCGCCAGCATCTCCGGATCGCTGTCGGCGCCCTGCACGCCGGTCACCGTCGGCGCTTCGGGGAATGTCTTGCACAGCTCTGGATGATTGCCGGCGCAGTGATAGCATTCGCGGTTGTTTTCCCAGACCAGCTTCCAGTTGCCCTTCTCGATGATGGTGCTCTCGAAGGCGACCTTGGCTTCATTCAGCCGGTGCGGCTTGAGGTAGGGCTCTATCATGGCGCGCATCGGCGCAAAGTCGTCAGGTTCTTTTGCCAGGCAGATGAAGATGTAGCCGCCGACGCTCTCGCAGGCGACGGGCTTCAGGCCGAACTGGCTCTTGTCGAAACCGTCGGCCATCTGGCGGGCAAACAGCAGCCGGCCGTCAAGCTCGTAGGTCCACTGGTGATAGGGGCAGACAAGCTTTGCCGCCATGCCCTTCTCAGTGTTGCAGACACGGCTGCCGCGATGGCGGCAGGAATTGTGAAAGGCGTTGATGTTGCCCTTCTGGTCGCGGACCAGCACCACCGGATAATCGCCGATCTGCACGGTGATATAGCTGCCGGGCTTCGGCAGTTCGCAATCATGGCCGATGAACAGCCAGTCGCGATACCAGATAAGCTCCATGTCGAGCTTGAAATAGTCCGGGTCGGTGTAGAAGGGCTGTTCCAGCGAAAAGCCTTGCTTGCGGCCGTTCAGGAGCCTCAGCATGTCGTTGCGCGTATCCATAGTTCTGTCCTCGTGGTTTAAGGACTGAACTTGGTGGTGATGGAGGAAGGATCGGACGCAGGCCGGCGCGGCTCCGGACATGCACTATCCACCTCTTGACCGCCCACCGCGATCAGTCGAGTCTAGGCATCTCGGGCTGGTTTCCGGGCTCTGGAGTTGTCCTTGCGGACCATCGCGACACCTTCCCAGGCTCTTGCCCAGTGGTCTCCCGTTGCGACTTGAACTCCACCACCGTTGCGGGGGCAGCGCCGGATTCTGACCGGCTTCCCAATTCTCCGCTGCGTCGTCACGAAGCGGCACCTGAGATGCGATCATCTAATCACGGCAGCGATCGCGACGTCGGCATGAAAGCGACATCATATCCATGCGGCGCGACACGCGCGGCATACGCCCCCCGCCGACCACCGAAGGGCTGAGATCCTGTCTTGCGGCGCTATCATCGCCGTTTCGAATCGCTGCGGATCCAGTTCCGATCGGGGGCAAAAAGGGCTCAACGGTATCGAAAAGTTACTATTAGCAATCTCTAATCGAACCGAACGGTTCGTTTCTGTTGACAATGCGTGCAGGACGGTGTGAACGACGGCCCGGAAACCGACACCGGAGCGAACCACTCGGTTCGACATAAGCGACTGAAAACAATGCGATAAATGACCATAGAGGAACTTCCTGGCACAATTTCAAGGTGCAGGACCGTGGTCCACACGGAACAACTTCGTGATTGGCAACCAGCCTATGGCTTTCCCACATAGGGGCTGTCCGAACGACGCGAATTCCTCCCAAGACACGCCGCTAGACGGACAGACAAACTGGAGTACTAAAAATGAAAAAGATCATCCTCACTGCCGCAGCCGTTTTGGCGATCACCGGCAGCGCCTTCGCCGGTAGCGACAATTACGGTTCCAATGGTGCGAACCAGCCAGCCGTCTCGGTCGACAGCTCGTATACGGCTTCCATTCAGAAGCCGGCGCACGCTGACAAGCAGCCTGTCGTTCAGGGCGCCGACCGCGACCTCTACGGCAATCGCTGATCCCGACCAAAGAAGGGCGGCTAACCCGTCGCTCTCGGGATCCCAAAAAATTCAGGAGTATTGAAATGAAAAAGATCATCCTTGCTGCCGCCGCCGTTTTGGCCATCTCCGGCAGCGCTTTCGCCGGCAGCGACAACTACGGTTCGAACGGCGCCAACCAGCCTGCGATTACGTCGACCGATAGTGGCCATACGGCTTCGGTTGAGAAGTCGGCTCCAGCCGAGCAGGCGCCTGCCCACGGTGCCGACCGTAACCTTTTCGGCCGCTAAAAGCCGGTTTCCAGCACGTGGCGGGCTTATCCGCTGCAGCTGGCGGCATCAGAAAAATTCAGGAGACTAAAATGAAGAAGATCGTTCTTGCCACCGCAGCCGTTCTGGCTATTTCGAGCGCTGCCTTTGCCGGCAGCGACAATTATGGCTCCAATGGCGCCAACCAGCCGGCCGCTGCCGTCGACACCACCCGCACTTCGTCGACCGGCACCAACTCGGCGGTCTACAAGCTGCTGAACTCGTCGAACGACCAACAGAAGTTCGTTCCTCAGAGCAGCGACAGGGATCGGTTCGGCAACAACTAACAGCCGAAGCTTAAAAAAAGAGCGGCGGGCCTGGCCCGCCGCTCTTTTTTCATGCCTGTACGACGCAGCTATCTCAAGCCGCCTTCACTTCCACCGGCTTGAGCGAGAAGGAGTGCCCATCGGCGTCGAAGATGTGCAGGTCCCCGGCATCCGCGGTCAGTCGCAGCTTTGCCCCGCGCTTGACCTCGACATTGCCGGGCAGCTTGGTCACCAACGGCAGGTCAGCGCGGCCGATATCGACATAGACAAGCTGCACCTCGCCGAGCTGCTCGACATAGTCCACCACGCCCTCGAAAAGATATTCCGCGCCGGTGGCGGCCGACAGATCCTCCGGCCGCACGCCGAAGCTGACTGCCGCACCCTTTGCTGACGCCGGCGTTGCGATCGGCACCGTTGCCTTGCGGCCGCCGACATGGCTGACGATTGTCGGGTTGCCCGTCCTGTCGATTGTCGCCGGCAGGATGTTCATGGCCGGCGAGCCGATGAACTGGGCAACGAACAGATTGCCGGGCTTCTTGTAGAGGTCCATCGGCGTGCCGACCTGCTCGATATGGCCATCCTTCAGCACGACGATGCGGTCGGCGAGCGTCATCGCTTCGACCTGATCGTGGGTGACGTAGATCATGGTCGTGGCAGGCATCGATTCCTTGAGCTTGGCGATCTCGATGCGGGTCGCGACGCGCAGCGCCGCGTCGAGATTCGACAGCGGCTCGTCGAACAGGAACACTTTCGGATTGCGCACGATGGCGCGACCGATGGCGACACGCTGGCGCTGGCCGCCCGACATCGCCTTGGGCAGGCGGTCGAGATATTTGGTCAGCTGCAGGATTTCGGCGGCCTGCCGCACCCGCTTATCGATCTCGGCCTTGCTTTCCTTGCCGATCTTCATCGAGAAGGCCATGTTGTCGTAGACGGTCATGTGCGGATAGAGCGCATAGGACTGGAACACCATGGCAATGCCGCGCTTGGAAGGCGGCACGTCGTTCACCACCTCGCCGGCGATCTTCAGCTCGCCGGAGGTGATCTCCTCAAGCCCGGCGATGGACCGCAGCAAGGTCGACTTGCCGCAACCCGACGGGCCGACGAAGACGATGAACTCGCCCGACTTTATGTCGAGGTCGATGCCGTGGAGAATGTGCAGATTGCCGTATGATTTCTTCACCTGTCTCAGCGTGACATCGGCCATAATTTCCTCCCAGTGATTTCCCTAGAGAACCTGGATTTCCTCAAAAAATCCAGTTTCGTCAAAAACTCAGTCGATGCGCCCGAACCAGGCGCCGTAGCCGCCGAGGCGGATGGAACCTGTGCCGGATTGTCCCGAAAAACCGTGCCCGGCCAATGGCAGCAGCGCCTGACCACCGAGATCGACCTCGGCCGGCTTGCTGGCCAGATTGAAGACGCAGACGATCTGCTCATTGCCCTCACGGCGAGTGAAGGCGACGGTGTCGCCCTCGCTTTCGATGAACTCGATGTCGCCTTTGGCCAGGGCCGGATGCTGGCGGCGGAAACCGAGAAAGCGCCGGTAGTGCTCGAGCAGCGAGGCCGCGTCGCCCTGCTGAACATTGACCGCTTGCGACAAGTGCTTGCCCGGCACCGGCAGCCAGGGCTTGGCCGTCGAAAAGCCGGCATTGCTGGCGGTTGCATCCCACACCATCGGCGTGCGGCAGCCGTCGCGGCCCTTGAATTCGGGCCAGAAGCGAATGCCGTAGGGGTCCTGCAGATCCTCGAACTGCAACTCGGCTTCGCCCAGCCCAAGCTCCTCTCCCTGATAGAGGCAGACCGAACCGCGCAGCGACATCAGCAGCGCCGAGATAACCTTCAGATAGGCGGCCGGGTCGGCCTCGTCGGCGGCCCAGCGCGAGGCCGGACGCATCACGTCGTGGTTGGAAAAGGCCCAGCACGACCAGCCGTCGCTGGCGACCTTGCCGAAGGCTTCCAGCACCTGGCGCACCTTGGCGGCGCTGATCTTTTCCGGCGCCAGGAAATCGAAGGAATAGCACATGTGGACGCGTTTGCCGCCGGCGGTGTAGGCGGCGACCACTTCCAGCCCACGCTGCGAATCGCCGACTTCGCCGACCGCGGCGGCCGCCGGATATTCGTCGAGCAGCGCCCGGAACCGTTCGAGGAAGGCAAGGTTTTCCGGCCGGCTCTTATCGTAGATATGGTCCTGGTAGTTGTAGGGATTGACCGCAGGTGCTGTCTGGTCGTTGCGCTCTTCGGGCGGCAGCGGCGGATTGTTCTCCAGCCCCTGGCTGTGGAAGTAGAAATTGATGGTGTCGAGGCGGAAGCCGTCGACGCCGCGCTCCAGCCAGAAGCGGGTGACGTCGAGCAGCGCGTCCTGGACTTCCAGATTGTGGAAGTTGAGGTCCGGCTGCTCGGACAGGAAATTATGCAGATAATATTGCTGGCGGCTGGTGTCCCACTGCCAGGCCGAGCCGCCGAAGATCGACAGCCAGTTGTTGGGCGGCGTGCCGTCCGGCCTGGCGTCGGCCCAGACATACCAGTCGGCCTTGGGATTGCTACGGCTGGCGCGGCTCTCCTTGAACCATGGATGGTTGTCGGCGGTGTGCGACAGCACCTCGTCGATCATCACCTTGAGGCCGAGGTGATGGGCTTCCGCAACCAGCGCGTCGAAATCGGCGAGCGTCCCGAACATCGGGTCGACGTCGCAATAGTCCAAGACGTCGTAGCCGAAATCCTTCATCGGCGACTTGAAGAAGGGCGAAATCCAGATGGCGTCGACGCCGAGCGAGGCGATGTAGGGCAGCCTGCGGATGATGCCCTTGAGGTCGCCGATGCCGTCGCCATTGGAGTCCTGATAGGAGCGCGGATAGATCTGGTAGATCACCGCGCCCCGCCACCAGTCGCGATCGACGGCGAGATCGGGCTTCGAGGTCGCCTTCAAAGCGGCTTGCATAAGTCTCAACCTCCTTTGACCGAGCCGGCCAGCAGCCCGCGGACGAAATAGCGCTGCAGCGAGAAGAACACGATCAGCGGCACGATAATGGTGACGAAGGCCGATGTCGTCAGGATTTCCCAGTCGCCGCCGCGCGAGCCGAGCAGCGCGTTGAGCTTCGCGGTCAGCACGATCTGGTCCCCTTCGGTACCGAGGAAAACCATTGCCACCAACAAATCGTTCCACACCCACAGGAACTGGAAGATTGCAAAGGACGCCAGCACCGGGAAGGACAGCGGCAGCACGATCTTGACGAAGATTTCGAAATCGCTGGCGCCATCTATGCGCGCCGATTCCATGATCTCGCGCGGCAGGCCGGCAATATAGCTGCGCAGGAGATAGATGGCGAAGGGCAGGCCGAAGCCGGTATGCGCCAGCCAGATGCCGAGATAGGTTTTCGACGGCACACCGAAGAAGATGCCGACGCCGTTGTAGATCTTCAAAAGCGGGATCAAGGACATCTGCAGCGGCACGACCAGCAGGCCGATGATTGTGGCGATCAGCAAGGCGCGGCCGGGAAAACGCATCCACGCCAATGCATAGGCGGCGAAGGCGGCGATCAGGATCGGGATGACCGTCGCCGGGATGGTGACGGTCAGCGAGTTTATGAACGAGCGGCCGATGCCCTCCGAAAACAGCACGGTCTTGTAATTGTCGGTGGTGAATTTCGGCGGCGCCGACGAGGCGTAATAGACGCGCTGGCCACGGTCGCCTTCGAAAGCCTTGGGCGAACTCATGACGAACGTTCCGTCGGCATTGAGCTGCAAGGTCACGCCGTCGCCGAGATCGGCAGTGGTGCCGGCCGGATATTGCGTCGGTGCCGCCGACTTGACGCCGAAGGCGCTGATGTTGCGCGCAGCACCGTCGCCGAAGATATTGCCGGCAAGCAGGAACTTGCCGTCCTTCTCGACCTGCGCCGAGGCCGGCGGCAGGCGGCCGGCTTCAGTCTGGCTGGAGCTGGAGAACGAGTTCCACCAGCCCGAGGCGATGATCTGGTCCTTGTCGCGCAGCGACGAGACCAGGATGCCGAGCGTCGGCACGGTCCAGACGGCGACGAAGACAAGCACGGCGATGTGGACGCCGAAGCGGCTGGCAAAGGACTTTCCGGTCGCGACGGCCATCTCAATGTCCTCCCGTCTCTTTGTTCGCCTGGCGGATGTTCCAGACCATGATCGGGATGACCGCGATCATGATGATGATGGCGATGGTGGCGCCGCGGCCGAAATCGCCGCCGCCGCGGAACATCCAGTCGAACATCAGATTGGCCAGCACTTGGCTGTTCCATTGGCCGTTGGTCATGGTCAGCACGATGTCGAACACTTTCAGCACCAGGATGGTGATCGTCGTCCAGACCACGGCGATGGTGCCCCAGATCTGCGGCACCATGATCTTCCAGAAGATCTGGAACGGATTGGCGCCGTCGATGACCGCGGCTTCAAGCGTCTCTTCGGGGATGCCGCGCAACGCCGAAGACAGGATGACCATGGCAAAGCCGGTCTGGATCCAGATCAGGATGATCATCAGGAAGAAATTGTTCCAGAACGGCAGCGATATCCAGACCTGCGGCTGGCCGCCGAAATACTGGATGATGGCGTTGAGCAGGCCGATCTGCGTCTGGCCCTCGCCGCGATATTCGTAGATGAATTTCCAGATCACGCTGGCGCCGACGAAGGAGATCGCCAGCGGCAGGAAGATCAGGCTCTTGGCGATTGTGCCCCACCAGATCTTGTCCGTGAGCACGGCGATTATCAACCCTAGAAAGGTGCAGGCGGCGGGCACCACCGCCAGCCAGATGATGTTGTTCAGGATCGAGTTGCGGAACTCGCGGTCGCCGAACGCCCATTCATAGTTGGCGAAGCCGACAAAATGCTGGCCGCCGCGGTCGAGGAAGGACAGCCAGAGCGTCGCCACCACCGGATAGATCAGGTAGACGGTGAGGATGATCATCGCCGGGCCGACGAACAGCCACGGACGGACCAGTCCTTGCCGGCGCAGATTGTCGATGGCCGCAGCCCCGGCCACGCCGCGCGACGGGAATATCAGGTCGACCAGCTTGTTGGCGCCCCAGAAATAGGCGACGCAGCCGCCGACGCCGATGATGATGACAAAAATGGCCGATAAGATCTGAGCAGCCATGGGTCCCTCTTCCCTGCGCATGATCGGCCGGGCCTTGAACAGCCCTGGCGATGTGGCTCTGCGCCGATTTAAGTTATTCTGAAACGAACGAACGCAAATCGGTCCGGCGTAAGGCGCCGGTCGGATCCGGGCCATAGCGGCCCGGACCCAGTCTGTGGAGGAAGTCCTGAATTTGCCGCCAAAGCGGCTGATTACTTGGCAGTGGTTACTTGCCAGCTGACTGCTTGCCAGCTGACTACTTGATAGCGTCCCAGCTCTTCTGGATGTCGGTGGCGACATCCTGCGCCGACTTGCCGCCGACCAGATCGATCATGCCGGTCCAGAAGGCGCCGGCGCCGATCTTGCCCGGCATCAGGTCCGAACCGTCGAAGCGGAAGGTCGAGGCATTGGCGAGGATATCGCCCTGCTTCTTCAGCGCGTCGCTGGCATAGGCATCCTTGTTGACCGACTTGAGCGGCGTGACGAAGCCGCCCTGGGCCATCCAGATTTCATGTGCCAGCGGCATTTTCAGGAATTCGATGAACGCGCGTGCACCCTTCGAATCCTTGGTGATCATGGCCAGCGTGCCGGCGCCGAGCACAGGCGTGCCCAGCTCGGGCTTGGATGCATAGGGCGGGAAGTAGAAGAAGTCGGCGTCCTGTCCAACCTTTGTGCCTTCCGGGAAGAAGGTCGGGATGAACGATGCCTGATGGTGCAGGTAGCATTTCGGCGGCACCGAGAAGAGGCCCTTCGGGCTGTCGCGGAAGTCGGTCGCGGCAACCGCCTTGGCCCCACCGTCGACCATCTTGTCGTCGGTCGCGATCTTGCCGAAAATGTCGATGGCGTTGACCACCGCCGGATCGTTGAACGGGATCTCGTTCTTTACCCACTTGTCATACACGTCGGGCGTCTGGGTGCGCAGCATGATGTCTTCGACCCAGTCGGTCGCCGGCCAGCCGGTAGCGCCGCCTGAGCCGAGGCCGATGCACCACGGCGTGCCGCCGTCGGCGATGATCTTCTTCTCGAGGTCGGCGAGCTCTTCCTGGGTCTTGGGAACCTTGTAGCCGGCTTCCTCGAAATTGTCGGGCGAATACCAGACCAGCGATTTCACGTCGGCCTTGTAGGGGAAGGCGAAGAAGCCCGGCTTGCCGTCCTTGTCCTTGAAGGTGCCGAGATCGACCCATGACTGGCCGGCGCCGTAATTGTCCTTGATCCATTTGGCGGTGTCGTCGCCCAGCGGCGTCAAAAGGCCCTTGGACGCCAGATCCTGGATCAGGCCCGGCTGCGGCAGTACGGCGATATTGGGCGGGCTGCCGGCCTGGGTATCGATGACGATCTGCTGTTCGTAATTTTCCGACGAGGAGTATTTGATCTCGGCGCCGGTGGCTTCCTGAAAATATTCGAGAACAGTGCGGATGAGGCCTTCGTCCTCGCCGCGCCAGGGCCCGAAGATGGTCAGCGTCTCGCCCTTGAGATCGACCTTCTTCAGCTCTTCGTAATTGGCCCAGTTGAAGCGCTTATCTTCCCCGGGCTTGAACTTCAGTTCGGCTTGCGCCGGCAGGGACAAGGCGAGCGTGGCAAACGCTGCGCCAAGCAGAAGCATCTTCTTCATCGGTATTCCTCCCAGTGTGGACACATACACCCGGACGGAACCTCCATTCCGCCCGCCGACGCTGCAGGACTGTGACTCGTTCAGAAAGGAACCGCAACCTTTCGAAGAGTCTTCCAAAGCGCTTTGGTCTTTTTGATCTCGCCATTGAATCGGCTGCAAGTCAAGAGGGCGGTGAGCTAATCGATTTAATTTCGAGCTGGAAGACTTGGTAAAGTGCACTGCAGCATAGTTTTACGGCGGTGCAGCAGCGTATTAAGCTTCAAACTGGCCGGACCAGTGCGTATGGTCGACCAGCTTGGCCGCGCCCGTTGTGGCGCCGCGTGGCTTCAAAATTAAAAGCGCTTTGAGGCTTGGAGGCCTCCCAGTGAACCTGAAGCAGCTCTCTCATATGCTGGCCCTGTCGCAGACAACGGTAAGCCGTGCGCTCAACGGCTATCCCGAGGTCAACGAGGAAACCCGCCGGCGTGTGGTGGATGCCGCCAAGCGCCACGGCTACCGGCCCAACCCGAGCGCGCGCCGGCTGGCGACCGGCAAGACGGGCATGATCGGTTATGTCCTGCCGACGGGCGCCTCCGTCGACATCGACCCGCATTTCGTCGAATTCCTCTCCGGCCTCGGCGACTATGCCCGCTCGCACGAGCTCGACCTGGTGCTGTCGCCGGCCGATGCCGACGACCAGGAAACCACCTATCGCCGCATCGTCGCCAACCGACAGGTCGACGCCGTCTACATCTCCTCGCCGCGCCCGGCCGACCGGCGGGTGGCGCTGGTCAACACGCTTGGCATTCCCTTCATCGTCCATGGCCGCAGCGAGGGTTCCGATTTCGACTACCCCTTCACCGACATTGACAATGAGGGCGGCTTCCACGATGCGGCCCGGCTGCTGGTTCAGCTCGGCCACCGGCGGCTGGCGCTGATCAATGGCGACGACCGCGAGACCTTCGCCATCCACCGCGAGCGCGGCATGCGCAGGGCGCTGGCCGCGAGCGGCCTGACGCTCGGCGAGCGCCATGTCTGCTCGGTGACGATGACCGAGGAGAACGGCTATCGCGCCGCCAGGCGCCTGCTCGAACAAAGCGAACCGCCGACGGCGATCGCCTGCTCCAGCCTGATCATGTCGCTCGGCGTCGTGCGCGCCGTGCGCGACCTTGGCCTGACCATTCCCGGCGACCTGTCGCTGATTGCCCATGACGACGTTTTCCCATGGCTGAAGCCGGAGAATTTTTCCGTGCCGCTGTCGACGACGCGCTCGTCGATCCGCCTGGCCGGCGCCCGCATCGCCGAACGCTTGGCAGCGCGCATTTCCGGCTTGGAAGAAGGGGCGCGAGGCGAGGTCTGGCCAGTCGACCTTGTGGTCAGGGGTTCGGTCGCAGGCGCCCCGGTCTAGGGATTAATCCATCGCTCCGCTGGGCAAGTTCACCCTTGTGGATGTTGCCCGCAGATAGATTGACTTTGTTGGGACAACGGTCTGCCTGGACCTGTCCTTGATTTGGCTTCTAGTGGGTGGCAACCAGTAAGCCAGAGCCATCAACCAGTCCTCAGGGTGCGCCACTTGCCCACATTCCCGTTCTCCGAAACGGATCCAATCCGGCATCCTGGCCCGCCGCCGAAAGCGTCGGAGGTGGTCATTGTCGGTGGCGGCATCATCGGCGTAACGACAGCGCTTTTCCTGGCACAGCGGAACATCCCGGTGACGCTGCTGGAAAAGGGACGCATTGCGGCCGAACAGTCGTCCCGAAACTGGGGCTGGATCCGAAAGCAGGGACGAGACGCGGATGAACTGCCCATCGTCATCGAGGCTATTCGCCTGTGGCGGCAACTGGCTGAGGAATGCGGCGAGGACATCGGCCTGACCCAGACAGGTGTGACCTACCTGGCGAAGACCGACAAGGACATGGCCGGCTTCGAAGCCTTCATGAAGATCGCCGCGATCCATGCGCTCGACACCCGTCTCCTGGATGCAGACGAAACCGCGACACTCATCAAAGGCATGTCGCGCAAATTCAAGGGCGCGATGACGACGCCCTCCGACATGCGCGCGGAGCCTTGGCTGGCGGTGCCCGCACTTGCCCGGCTCGCCGTGCGAAAAGGCGTCAAAATCGTCGAGAATTGCGCAGCGCGAACCCTCGAAATCTCAGGCGGCAAGGTCAAGGGCGTGTGGACCGAGACGGGGTATATCGAGGCCTCCAGCGTGCTGGTCGCGGGAGGTGCCTGGTCATCCTTGTTCCTGAGAAGACACGGCGTCTCCATCCCCCAGCTCAGCGTCAGGGTAACCGCAGCCGCAACGGACCCCTTGGCTGAAATCTATGCAGGTGCGGCGACTGACGAACACATCGCTTTCAGGCGCCGGCAGGATGGCGGGTATACGCTCGCCGCGGGCGGCAGCCATCTGCATTACCTGGGACCTGACGCCTTCCGGCACGCCACCAAATATCTTCCTGCGCTGAGGGACAATCCGCTGGGGACACGCTACTTTCCGTTCGCGCCGTCAGGTTACCCCGATGCCTGGTCGACGCCGCGCGATTGGGCGCCGGATTCGCACAGCCCTTTCGAGAGAATGCGGGTGCTCGACCCGGCCCCTGAACCGGCCCGTCTGCGTTCGATAAAACGCAAGTTCAAGCACCTCTTTCCGCAGTTCGAGAGGGTTCGCCTGAAGGCAGGCTGGGGCGGCATGATCGACGCCATGCCGGACGTCGTCCCCATCGTGGATCATGTGGCGGCCGTCGGTGGTCTTTTCGTCGCGACGGGAATGAGCGGTCACGGCTTCGGTATCGGGCCTGGCATAGGCCGTGTCGTTGCCGACCTGATCCAGGGAAACCAGACCGGGCACGACCTCAGCCGCTTCCGGCTGTCGCGCTTCCATGATGGCAGCCCTGTCCGGCTGGGCCCGGCGCTCTGAATTGGTGGCGCGAATTTCGCCCGGTTTACTTGTTCGCCGCCGCCTTCGTATCCAGCAGCCCATAACCGAAATCATTGTCCCGCCCCTTCGGGCCAAGGTCCCTGGCGGTGGCGGCCAGCGCCTTTTCGATGTCGTCGGCGGAGCGCTCGGGTGAAGCGTGGATCAAATTGGCGATAGCGCCGGACACGATCGCGGCGGCAAACGAGGTGCCGGTGACGACGTCGGAGCCGGCGCCGCTCGGCGCCACCATCTCGACGCCGGGCGCCGAGATGAAGACATAGGCGCCGCGATTGGCCTGCTGCATCAGCCCGTCCTTGGCGTCGGTGGCGGTGACCGCGATCACGCCCTCATAGGCGGCGGGGTAACCATAGGGCGCTTTCGGCCCGTTGTTGCCGGCCGCCGCGACCAGGATGATGCCGAGCCCACGGGCGTTGCGGCAGGCGGTGGCGAGCAGGTCGTTCTTGGGGCCGACGAAACTCATATTGATGATGCTGACATTCTGGTCCGCCGCCCAGTCGAGCGCCGACAGGATGACATCCATGGTCGACTTGCCGTCCTCGAAGGCGCGGGCGTGATAGATCCTGGCGCCGGGCGCCATGCCTTCGAGCGGGCCGACGCCGGCGATCAGCCCGTCGACCGAGGTACCGTGGTCACGCTTTTCGACCGGCACGTTGGGCATGGCGTCGAACTGATCAGCAATGACGCCGGAAAGCGCCGGATTGGTGTCGTCTATGCCGGTGTCGATGACGGCGATGCGCACGTTTTCGCCACTGGCTTGCTTGTTGTCGAGCTGAATGCGCTCGAAGGCATAGTTGACGATGCCGGCCGCCTGCTGCAGCGAATAGATATGGTTTGGCTCGCGCCGCAGGGTGCGGCCATCGGCGGCCAGCTGCGCCAGCACGGCGCCGACTGTGCGGCCGTCGGGAATGCCGAAGCGCACCAGTGTGGTGCCGAGCAGCCGCGACTGGCGCTGCGAACGCACTTCAAGGCCGAAGGAGGCGGCGATCTGCTGGACGGCGCCGGCATCGCCGTCGACGGTCACCAGCACCTCGTCGGGCACGAACTCGCCGGCGATGGCACGGCGCGGCGCGGTCGCGACAAGATCGGTCGGCGAAACGATCGCCCCGCCGGCGGGTGGCCCGGCCTGCGTGTCGGCAGGCGGCGCTGACGGCCGTGGCGTCGGCACGGGCGCTACGGGAGCCGGTGGGTTGGGAAACAGGTCGACGATCAGGGCCGGAAGGGTAACTGCGCCTGGTTCGCCGCCGACGTTGGCCTCATTGCCGTCTTTCGGGCAGTCGGCAGCCGCCGCTCCGGCCGCGTCGGTGCAGTCGGCCCGGCCGGCATTGGGATCATTGGTCTGCGCCGACGCCGGCACGGCGACGATTGTCGTCGCCGCCACCAGGATCGCCGCAAATCGAATGACCGCCCTAGCTGCCATCAACCGGTTTCCTTCCCTCGATCACAGTCTCCGCGAACGGCTGGGCGGCAATAAGACCGACGAGCTTGGTGTAGTCTGCTCCGGTCTTGACCGGGATAGCAATGCGGAAGACGCCCGAGGCGGTCGGCCCGCCGGCGATCTTCAGCGCGTTCTGGTCGAGGAAGGCGGCGATGTCGGACATCTTCGCATCCGGCTTGAACTTGACCAGCGCGAACGGCAGTTTCGTCAGCTCATCCTCGGCGCCGGCAACCTCGAAATCATGGCTCTTGCCGCCGGTCTGCACGTAGGACTGCACCACGACCAACGCCAGCAGCACCGCCGCTGCCGCCCAGCCGACCGTGGCCGGCATCGCCGTGAACCGGCCGAGTGCCTGCGCCAGCCAGGAACGGCCCGCGGGAGCGCGGACCGGTCCGGCTTCGGCGTCGAGCGCCCTGGCAAAGCGGCTGAGCGCATCGGCCGGTGGCCGGATCGCCTCGTTGGCGGCGGTGGCGCCGGAGAATTCCGCCTCAGCCTCGCCAAGCGCCGCCATCGCCGCCGGATCGCTCGCCAGCCATTCCTCGACGGCTTCGAGGTCCGAGCCTTCCAGCGAGCCGTTCAGGTAGAACGGCAGCAGCGTTTCCATTTCGTCACGGCGTGACATTTTTCCAGCGGCGCTCATATCTTCAGGATTGCTCATGGCCACCCCCTGTCGTAACCGGCGGCCTTGAGGGCTTCGCCGAGTTTCTTGCGGGCGTAGAACATTCGGGTCTTGACGGTGGCGACCGGGATGCCGAGCACCTCGCCGATCTCCGTCACCGACTGTCCATGGTAATAGGCAAGGTCGACCACCGAGCGGTGTTCCTCCGGCAAGGCATCGACGAAGCGCCGCAAGGCGGCGCCCTTGTCTTCCTTCATGGTGGCGACTTCCGGCGTGTCGGCGCCATCGGGAACCTGCGCCGCATCGTCGTCATCGATCCAGTCTTCTTTTTTCTTGCGCAGCATCGACAGCGCCTTGAAGCGGGCGATGCCGAGCAGCCATGTCGAGACTTCCGAGCGCCCTTCGAAACCGGGCGCCTGGCGCCACAGCTCAAGAAAGACCTCGTTTGCGATATCGTCGGCCATCATTTCCGATCCCGTCTGGCGCACCACGAAGCGGTAGACCCGCGCGTGGTGACGCATGAACAGCAGCCGAACAGCGGCACGGTCGCCCTTCGCGACCCGGTCGACAAGCGCGCGATCAGTCTCGGTCGCTGCCGTCATGGCCGGTCGAGCCGCCTGGCTCCTGTCTGCTCTGTCGCCGATCGGTTCAAAAAGGTTCATCCTTCCGCCAAGGAATTTTGGCGAAGCTAACCGAAGAAGGTGAGTGTTGCCAGAGTGTCTCCCTTCTCCCCGTCACTATACGGGGAGAAGGTGGCGGCAGCCGGATGAGGGGCGGCACCGGCGTTGGGGTATTTATGTTTGATGTTGCGCTGCCCCTCACCCTTGTCCAGCCGATAGATGGGTAACACTTTGAACCGGATACATAGGTGACACTTCTCTCCCCCTATGCGTCCGCCGCAGCGCCAAGCNCTCGGCCGGATAGACGGGCTCGGGTGGTGTCCTGGGCATGGCGCGCTGTGAGGACCGGTAGTGCTGGGCGGGCGTGTCCATGCCCAGTGCCTCATGGGGACGTTCCTCATTGTAGCTGTGGCGGAAGGTCTCGAAGGCCTGGCCCTGTGCCGTTCGGTCGGCTTCCGGT
>NZ_AYXF01000005.1:0-372296 GCF_000502215.1 Mesorhizobium sp. L103C105A0
GTTGAAGCGGGTCTCAGTGTAGGTCTTCAAGGTGCCGAGCTCGGTTTCCTGGCCGGTCCAGGTCTTCAGCGAGAAGCGGGCCTTTTTGTAGTAGGTGTCGTTGCTGCCGCCGTCCTCAACGTCGGCGGACGTCGCACCGTCGAACGAACCGACGTCGCCGACGCCGATGTCGTAACGGACATAGCCGCCGATGCGCAGGCAGGTCTCGGTGCCGGGGATGTAGAAGTAGCCCGAGCCGTAAACGTCGCAAATCTTGACGTATTCAGCCGGTTCCGGCTCGGCGACGACGACGGCGTCGGCGGCGCGCGCACCGGAAACTGCGATCAGGNGCTGAAGGACAGCGTTCCCTGCCCCATCCCCACTACCGAAAAAGATGCGCACCGCGCCGCTCCTTCGAAATCGACATTACCCATGAGGCGGCGGCGTTCAACCACGATCGTACCGGCAAAAGGGCTGTGCGGGTGCTATCCCCCGGCGTTGTTGCACAAATGACACGATTTGGCCTCAGTCAGAAAGCTCTCATTAACTATCGAGGGGCCCGGAAGCCTTGTCCAGCGCGCCGCATTGCGGCAGAATCCGGCGATCGCCGGCCGGAATTGCGGCGCTGCTGCCGACTCGCCGGCCAGGGAGCCGCCGCAGATTCGCCGCATGCAAAAGGCGACGCCGCAGCCGAATCCGGAATTTTCATAGATAATGGCGCCGGCTTGTTGATTGTGCCCGCGCTTTTCTTTATCCAGCGGCGCAACGGAGAGGTGGCCGAGTGGTCGAAGGCGCTCCCCTGCTAAGGGAGTAGAGGTCAAAAGCTTCTCGTGGGTTCGAATCCCATCCTCTCCGCCAANGGAGAGGTGGCCGAGTGGTCGAAGGCGCTCCCCTGCTAAGGGAGTAGAGGTCAAAAGCTTCTCGTGGGTTCGAATCCCATCCTCTCCGCCATCCTGCTTCGCTCTTCGAGCTTCGCAGGACAAGCCCAACCCTCAGCGCGAAGCAATGGCGGAGAGGATGCCCTCCGAAGCCTTGGCGTAGGAGGGCCGGACCGTGTGGTGTGCTACGTGCCGCACAGCGTAGGCCCAGAAAATCCCTTGCAAAATTCGATTGGCAGTCCTGCTTCGCTCTTCGAGCTTCGCAGGACAAGCCCAACCCTCAGCGCGAAGCAGGATGGCGGAGAGGATGCCCTCCGAAGCCTTGGCGTAGGAGAGCAGCTCACGTGGTATGTGTATCTTCTGGAGAGTACGGCTGCGGAAGGCGAACGCTATATCGGCATAACGACAGACCTGAAACGGCGGCTTGTCGAGCACAATGCGGGGAAATCCAGCCATACATCCAAGTTTCTGCCGTGGCGGATCGTCAGCTATATGGCCTTTTCGAACCAGGCCAAGGCAGCTTCATTCGAGCGCTATCTCAAATCCGGTTCAGGGCATGCTTTCGCCAACAAGCCCCTGTGGTGATGGCCGCATCACCTGCCGCAAAGGTCCATCTTTTCAATAAACTTCAACAATAACAATTGGTTACAGCGAAAACGCTTGTCGCCGGCTTCACTATCTTGTTCGATTCTGACTGGAGGTCAGAAAATGAACATTAAGAGCCTTCTCCTCGGCTCCGCTGCGGCCTTGATCGCAGTTTCCGGTGCGCGCGCCGCCGACGCCGTCGTCGTCGCCGAGCCGGAACCGGCTGAATACGTCAAGATTTGCGACGTTTACGGCTCGGGCTACTTCTACATCCCCGGCACCGAAACCTGCCTGCGCATCGGCGGCTATGTCCGCTACGACATCGGCGGNTGATCGCAGTTTCCGGTGCGCGCGCCGCCGACGCCGTCGTCGTCGCCGAGCCGGAACCGGCTGAATACGTCAAGATCTGCGACGTCTACGGCGCCGGCTACTTCTACATCCCCGGCACCGAAACCTGCCTGCGCATCGGCGGCTATGTCCGCTACGACATCGGCGTGGGCGACGTCGGCTCGTTCGACGGTGCGAGGTCCTTCGACCATAAGGATGGCGACGAGCAGGACACCTTCTACAAGAATGCCCGTTTCACGCTGAAGACCTGGACCGGCCAGGAAACCGAACTCGGCACCTTGAAGACCTACACCGAGACCCGCTTCAACTTCGGCAATCGTAACGGCTACCCGTCGGCAGACGATCCGACCACGGAAGCAGACGAGTTCAACTCCAACCCTGCCGGCAACAAGAACGTTTCGCTGAACTTCGCCTGGATCCAGCTCGGTGGCCTGCGCGTCGGTAAGGACGAATCGGCCTTCGACACGTTCATCGGCTACGCCGGCAACGTCCTCCAGGATACGCTCGTTCCCTACGGCGATTTCGACACCAACGTGGTCCAGTACTACTTCGATGCGGGCAACGGCTTCTCGGCCGTCGTCTCTCTTGAAGAAGGCTCGGGCGTCGTCGGCACGATCGACAGCTACGTTCCGCATGTCGTCGGCGGCGTGAAGTACACGCAGGGCTGGGGCGCCATCACCGGCGTCGTCGCTTATGACAGCAACTATGAAGAAGTCGCCGGCAAGGTTCGCCTAGACATCACCCCGATGCAGAACCTGTCGCTGTTCATCATGGGCGGCTACGGCACCGACGACAACCTGAATGACGACACGACCTTGATTCACAACGGCAACGCGATCAACGCCGGTGGCCGCGGTTTCTACAAGCAGTGGGGCGGCAACTGGGCATTCTGGGGTGGCGGCACCTACACCATAAACGAGAAGACCTCGTTTAATGCCCAGGTCTCGTATGACGAGTGGAAGAACCTCGGCGTCGCCGCGAACATCGCCTACGACGTTGTTCCCGGCTTCACGGTCACGGCCGAAGTCGACTACCTCAACGCAGGCAAGTTCGACGACGCCAACTTCTCCAACTTTACCAATGCCGACAAGAAGAGCAGCATCGGCGGTCTCCTCCGCTTCCAGCGCTCGTTCTAACAGGCAGAACCTGGCTGAAAATCGAACCCGGCGGGCAACCGCCGGGTTTTTCTTGTGAGGCGTCCGGACTGATCGGTCGCCGTGCGGATCTCGAGGGGTTTTCTGGCTCAACCGGCAGATCGGCAAAGGCGCCGCCTTGCGCCTCGCCAGAACTTGCGCCGTCCTATCGGGCACGCTAGCAAGAAGAGCCATTTTCTCGTGAGCTTTTGCCATGCGCCAGCGCCCTGCCCTCACGCCGCTTGTCGGCGCGCTTCCCTCCACGGTGCCGTTTGTCGGACCGGAAGCGCAGGAGCGCGAGCGCGGACGTGCGTTTCGCGCTCGCATCGGCGCCAATGAGAGCAGTTTCGGGCCTTCGCCGCGCGTTATCGAGCGCATGGAGAGCGTCGCGCGTGACCAGTGGATGTATTGCGATCCCGACAATTACGAGCTGAAGCAGGCTGCGGCCGCCCATCTCGGCATCGGCGCCGAAAACGTCGTGGTCGGCGAAGGCATAGACGGGCTGCTTAGCCTGGTGGCGCGCATGTATGTCGCGCCTGGCGACGCGGTGGTCACCTCGCTCGGCGCCTATCCGACGTTCAATTTCCACATTGCCGGCGTCGGCGGCCGGCTGGTCACGGTGCCTTACGAGAACGACAAGGAAAGTCTGGATGGACTGCTCAAGGCAATTATCAAGGAGAAGGCGCCGCTGGTCTATCTCTCCAATCCGGACAATCCGATGGGCAGCTGGTGGGAAGCAGGAGATATCACCCGCTTCGTCGAAGCGTTGCCGGAAACCACCATGCTGGTGCTCGACGAGGCCTATGGCGAATTGGGGCCGGCCTCGGCGCTGCCGCCGATCGATGTCGCGCGGCCCAACGTCATCCGCATGCGCACCTTCTCCAAGGCATACGGGCTGGCCGGCATTCGCTGCGGCTATGCGGTGGCCGAAGCTGAGGTGATCCGCGATTTCGAGAAGATCCGCAACCATTACGGCGTCAGCCGCATGGCGCAGATCGCCGGCGTCGAGGCGCTGGCCGACCAGGACTGGCTGCACAGCGTGGTGGCGCGAGTCGCTGCCGGACGCGCACGTATAGCCGGGATTGCCGAGACGAACGGGCTGAAGCCGCTGCCATCGGCGACCAATTTCGTCACCATCGATTGCGGCAAGGACGGCGCCTTCGCGCTGAAAGTGCTGCAAAATCTTTTGTCGCGCGACGTGTTCATTCGCAAACCGATGGCGCCAGGGCTCGACCGTTGCATAAGGGTCAGCGTCGGCCTCGATCATGAGCTCGACATCTTTGCCGAGGAACTGCCCGGCGCGCTCGCCGCTGCGCGGGGAAATTAGCCCGGCCGATTGCCGTCGCGACACGGCCTGCCAATGCCGCCAAAGGCCAAGACAGAATCAGCCGGGTCCCCGGCTTCCGTCGATCCAACAACAATCCAACCGTTCAAGGCTGTTGCTTTCGTCCGATCCCGCGCCAGTTCTTGAGCATGGGAGATAACGACCGGCAAAAGGCGGTGCAGGCGCGCGTGCATGGTAAGGTGCAAGGCGTCGGCTATCGGATGTGGGCGCGACGCGAAGCGATAGGGCTTGGCCTCGTAGGTTGGGTACGCAATGAACGAGACGGCACGGTGACGGCCTCGATTGCCGGTGCCGATGCTGCGGTTTCCACAATGATCGAACGGCTCCGGCAAGGGCCACGGGGTGCTTCGGTTTCGAAGGTCGAGATCGAAGAATTCGAACTCCTCGACGCGCCCATCGACTTTCGGATCATTGTCTAGACGGAACCACTTTATTGCCGCTTGAATTAATCGAACGTTCGTTTTATTACTAAATACCGGGAGGCGATCATGGCACGCACAACGGGATCCGATGGCGAAAAAACTGAAGCGGCCGTCCGCGAGGCGGCGGTCAGCCTGATCGCCCGCTTCGGCTATGAGGCGACGTCGATGCGACAGCTTGCCGCCGAGGTCGGCGTCCAGGCGGCCGCGCTCTACCGCTATTTTCCGACGAAGGAAGACCTGCTGTTCACGCTGATGCGCGAACATATGGAAGGGCTGATCGAAGCGTGGGACGCCGCACGCCCCGACGCAGCCGATCCGGCAATGCGGCTTGCCGCCTATGTCGAAAACCACATCGCTTTCCACATCGAGCGCCGCCACTCCACCCATGTCTCGAACATGGAATTGCGCAGCCTGTCGCATGACCGGCTGACGCAGATCCTTCGCATGCGCACCGCCTATGAGAAGGAGTTGCGCGCCATCCTGCGCGACGGCGCGGAGGCCGGCGCCTTCAGTGTCGATGACACCGGGCTCACTGCCATGGCCCTGATCCAGATGATGACCGGCGTCATCGTCTGGTTCCGGCCGGGCGAGCGGCTGTCGATGGCTGAAGTCACGGCGACATATCTTTCAATGACAATGCGCCTGGTTGGCGCGAAGATCGAAATCGGGGAGGAACGGCATGTACACGAACACACTCAGCTTCGGGCATGACGAAGACATCGAGGCGCTGCGCGATCTGGTGCGCCGCTTTGCCCAGGAGAAAATAGCGCCGATTGCTGCCGAGATCGACCGCAGCAATCAATTCCCCACGCATCTGTGGAAAGAGCTCGGCGCGCTCGGCCTTCTCGGCATCACCGCCGATCCCGATTTCGGCGGCAGCGGCATGGGCTATCTCGCCCATGTCATTGCGGTGGAAGAGATTTCGCGCGCCTCGGGCTCGGTCGGCCTTTCCTACGGCGCCCATTCGAACCTCTGCGTCAACCAAATCAACCGCTGGGCGACGCCGGCGCAGAAGGAGAAATTCCTGCCGGCATTGTGCTCGGGCGAAAGGGCAGGTGCGCTGGCCATGTCGGAATCGGGCGCCGGCTCCGACGTCGTCTCGCTCAAGCTGCGCGCCGAAAAGCGCAACGATCGCTATGTGCTCAAAGGCTCGAAAATGTGGATCACCAACGGCCCCGACGCCGAAACGCTGGTGGTCTACGCCAAGACCGATCCGGAGCGGAAATCGCGCGGCATCACCGCCTTCATCGTCGAAAAGACCATGGCCGGCTTCTCGGCATCGCCAAAGCTCGACAAGCTCGGCATGCGCGGCTCCAACACCGGCGAACTGGTGTTCGACAATGTCGAGGTGCCCTATGACAATGTGCTGCATGAGGAGGGCCGCGGCGTCGAGGTGCTGATGTCGGGCCTCGACTACGAGCGCACCGTGCTCGCCGGCGGCCCGCTCGGGCTCATGGCGGCCTGTCTCGACGTGGCGATCCCCTATGTGCATGAGCGCAAGCAGTTCGGCCAGCCGATCGGCGAGTTCCAACTCGTGCAGGGCAAACTTGCCGACATGTATTCGACGATGAACGCCGCGCGCGCTTACGTTTATGCTGTCGCGGCTGCCTGCGATCGCGGCCAGACGACACGCAAGGATGCCGCCGGCTGCGTGCTGTTTGCCGCCGAAAAAGCGACGCTGATGGCGCTCGACGCCATCCAGCTGCTTGGCGGCAACGGCTATACCAACGAGTATCCGACCGGCCGGCTGTTGCGCGACGCCAAGCTCTACGAAATCGGCGCCGGCACCAGCGAGATTCGACGCTGGCTGATCGGGCGCGAGATCATGGCGGAAGGGGTGTGAGCGATTTCAATGCCTGGTTTGCCAAAATACCTTGGAGTATTAGCACGGACTATCGTCGCATTGATCCCATTGTCGGGATTTGCGAATGCCGCCTCTTCAGATATGCCGCAATTTCGAGACGTTGCAGCACTGCGGGTTGAAGTCATTTCCCGCCTGAAGGCTGACAGCCGAGTCAAGCAAGCAATTCCCAACCCCGCCGATCCGGCGCGTCTTGACGTAACCAGGGTCGGTTCTACCGGCAAGGATATTCATCTTCAGGTGGACGTTACGAACCTGCTAGGCCGCATTCGCGACCTGCCGGCGGGAGAGGCGGAAACCGAAATCGAACGTTTTCTAACCACGCTCGTGCTCAGCGATAGCGAAAGCGGCTTCCAGGCCGATCTACTGATTGCCAACATTCGACCGCGCGAACATCTCGACGCTTTCAAAGGCGATGGCACAGAGCCCGACAAAGGACCGGCGTTTGAAACCTTGGCGGGTGACGTCGTGATCCTTTACCAGATCGACAATGAGGACTCGCTCGCCAGCGTCCGGCTTGACGATGTTGGAGACCGCTCACTCGCACAGCTTCGCCAGCTTGCTCTGGAAAACATCAACAAGCAGATTACGAAGGTCAAGCAGGAGCGTATCCTCGACGGGATATCGATCTTCACCGTCGAAGGGGATGAGGCCATCTCACCCGCTCTCCTCCTGACCGAAAAATTCTGGGCCACGCTTGGACCGCAATTCCCCAACGGCGTTTTCATAGCCATTCCAAAACGCGATGCCATCGTCGTTGTAGACAAGCGGCTTCCCAATGCGGTTCAGTTTGCTCGCTCATTTATTGACAAGGTTTTCAAGACCGAACCTGATCTTCTCTCCGAGTACATTTTCGAGCGCCGTGACGGCAAGCTGCAAGTCGTGGCAGAGCAATAGGAACCGATGTGGCCGTACTCCAAACCCAGATCTCGCCCTCCTCCGAAACCTACCTCGCCAATGCCGAGCGCATGCGGGCGCTGGTTGCCGACATTGCGGACAAGGCGGCAACCGTCGAGCGCGGTGGCTCGGAGGAGGCGCGCGAGCGTCATGTTTCGCGCGGGAAACTGTTGCCGCGCGAGCGGCTGGCGCAGTTGCTCGACACCGGCTCGCCTTTCCTCGAGATCGGCCAGTTCGCGGCATGGTCCATGTATGGCGAGGAGATTTCCTCGGCCGGCCTCATCGCCGGCGTCGGCCGTGTCGAAGGCACCGAGGTGATGGTCGTGGTCAACGACGCCACGGTGAAGGGCGGCACCTATTATCCGCTCACGGTGAAGAAGCATTTGCGCGCACAGGAGATCGCGCTGCAAAACAATCTGCCTTGCGTCTATCTGGTCGACAGCGGCGGCGCCAACCTGCCCAACCAGGACGAGGTGTTTCCCGACCGCGAGCATTTCGGCCGCATCTTCTACAACCAGGCCAACATGTCGGCGGCCGGCATTCCGCAGATCGCCTGCGTCATGGGCTCATGTACTGCGGGCGGCGCCTATGTGCCGGCAATGTCGGACGAGACGATCATGGTGCGCAACCAGGCGACCATTTTTCTCGGCGGCCCGCCGCTGGTGAAGGCGGCTACGGGCGAAGATGTCAGCGCCGAGGAGCTTGGCGGCGCCGACGTGCACACCAGGCTGTCCGGTGTCGCCGACCACTATGCGCTGGACGACGAACATGCGCTGGCCATCTGCCGGCGCATCGTCAAAAACCTCAACCGGCGCAAGACTGTAAGCTTGACCTTACAGAAACCCATGCCGCCGCTTCATGACGCGCAGGAACTCTACGGCATCGTGCCGACGGATCTGCGCCAGCCCTATGATGTGCGCGAGGTGATCGCGCGCGTCGTCGACGGCTCCGAGTTCGACGAGTTCAAGCAGAATTACGGCACCACGCTGGTCACCGGCTTTGCCCATCTTCAGGGCATGCCGGTCGGCATCATCGCCAACAATGGCGTGCTGTTTTCCGAAAGTGCTGTGAAGGGCGCGCATTTCATCGAACTGTGCTGCCAGCGCAAGATCCCGCTGATCTTCCTGCAGAACATCACCGGCTTCATGGTCGGGCGAAAGTACGAGGCCGGCGGCATCGCCAAGGACGGCGCCAAGCTGGTGATGGCGGTTGCCACCGCCAAGGTGCCGAAGGTGACGATGATCATCGGCGGGTCGTTCGGCGCCGGCAATTACGGCATGTGCGGCCGCGCCTACTCGCCGCGCTTCCTGTGGATGTGGCCGAACGCGCGCATTTCGGTGATGGGCGGCGAACAGGCGGCGACCGTGCTGGCGGTGGTCAAGCGCGAGGGCATCGAGCGCAAGGGCGGTGAGTGGAGCGCGGACGAGGAAGCGAAATTCAAGAAGCCGATCCTGATGAAATACGAGCATGAGGGCCACCCGCTCTACTCCTCGGCGCGGCTGTGGGACGACGGCATCATCGATCCGGGGAAAACGCGCGAAGTGCTCGCGCTCAGCCTTTCGGCAGCGCTCAACGCCGACATCGAAGAAACGAAGTTCGGCGTGTTCAGGATGTAGATGAGCAAGTTCGGCGAACGGATACATGTCCACACCGGCGACATCACCAGGCTTGCGGTCGATGCCATCGTCAACGCCGCCAATTCCTCGCTGCTGGGCGGCGGCGGCGTCGACGGCGCCATTCACCGCGCCGCAGGCCCGGAGCTCGAATTCGAATGCCGGATGCTGAACGGCTGCAAGGTCGGCGAAGCAAAGCTTACCAAGGGCTATCACCTGCCGGCACGTTACATCATCCACACGGTCGGACCTGTCTGGCAAGGCGGCGGAAAAGGCGAAGCCGGGCTGCTCGCCTCCTGCTATTATCAGGTCGCTCGAAATCGCCGCCGCCAGGGATTGCCGGACCGTGGCATTTCCGGCGATCTCCACCGGCATCTACCGTTATCCGAAAAATGAGGCGACGCAGATTGCCGTTGGCATCGCAGGTACCTTCGTCGGACAGAACTCAACGCCCGAAACAGTTATTTTCTGCTGCTTCGACGAGCCAACAGCTCAACTATACCGACAAGCCGTTGCTGCCATTGAAGGATGCTAGTCTGCATGGATAAGATGGTTCATCCACCTACGCAAAAGAAATTTTCGGTGAGCAGGCTGGCGGCACTGGAGAATAGACGCTATTGTTCATCCCGCATTGGGCAACGGGGATGGGGTAAAGATGAGGCCGAAATATTCGGGAAAAACGACTGCGTCGGTACTTGCAGTCTTGCTTATATTTGCGGTACCCGGCGTTGGCGCCGCGGCATCGCTGGCGGGAAGCAAAGGCGACATCCATTTCTATCCGTATTTGCCGAAAAGCCCGAAAGACCAGTGCACCATGGCTTACAACGCCTATGTGGCCGCCGGCGGCCATTCGGCCTATGCGACCACGCCCTATGCCCGGATCCGTTCGTTGTACATCATCTGCGGCTCGGGCTTGAATGCACCGTCACAGAAGGCTGCCGAAGAACGGGCGATGAAATCCTGCGAGTCCGCCCGCAGCCATTACAAGGTCATTACAGGGGCTGGCTGCGAAGTTGCGGCATCGAAGTAGGCCGACAAGCATCGGCTTGGGCATTTTTCAAATGGGCGGCGCAAGATGAAATCGACACGCATCAAACGAATTACTGTATCGATGCTTGCCGGCCTGCTCGTATTTACGGCACCCGGTATCGGAGCGGCTGGATCGCTGGCGGGCAGCAAGGGAGACACCCGATTCTGGCCTCCGTTGTCACTGAATCCAAAGGAGCCCTGCACGAAGTCGTACAACGCCTATGTCGCGGCGAGTGGCCACTCGGCCTACGCGACCACATTCTACTCGCGCGTCGACGATCTTTACATCATCTGCGGTGCGCGGCTGAACGCGCCATCTCAGAAGGTCGCGGAAGAGTTGGCGTTGCGAAGCTGTCAGGTTGGCCTGAAAAAGTGGAAGGTTCAGACCGCGAGCGGCGGCTGCAAAATCGCGGCTTCGAAATAGGCTCATTCCTGCCAGACCGGCGCCGCCCGAGACAAACCCGGGAGGCTCCATGTTCGCCAAGATCCTGATCGCCAATCGCGGCGAGATCGCCTGCCGGGTGGTACGCACGGCCAGGAAGATGGGGGTGCGCACCGTTGCCGTCTATTCCGACGCGGACGCCAAGGCTCTGCACGTCGAAATGGCTGACGAGGCGGTGCATATCGGCGCTTCGCCCGTCGGTGAAAGCTATCTGCGCGGCGACAGGATTGTTGCGGCGGCGCTGGCGACCGGCGCCGAAGCAATTCACCCCGGCTACGGCTTCCTCTCGGAAAACCCCGATTTCGTCGACCAGGTGGTGGCGGCAGGGCTCACCTTCATCGGCCCGTCGGCCGCCTCGATCCGCGCCATGGGGCTGAAGGACGCGGCCAAGCGGCTGATGGAAAAGGCCGGCGTGCCGGTGGTGCCGGGCTATCATGGCGAGGCGCAGGAGATCGTGCTGCTGGCGTCCAAGGCGCGTGAGATCGGCTATCCCGTTCTGATCAAGGCGCGCGCCGGCGGTGGCGGCAAGGGCATGCGCCGGGTCGAACATCCCGACGATTTCTCCGAGGCGCTGTCGGGCGCACGGCGCGAGGCCAAGGCCGCGTTCGGCGACGACCGCGTGCTGGTCGAAAAATATGTCGACAAGCCGCGCCACATCGAGGTCCAGGTGTTCGGCGACAATTTTGGCAATGCCGTGCATCTCTATGAGCGCGACTGCTCTGCGCAGCGCCGCCACCAGAAGGTGATCGAGGAAGCGCCGGCGCCCGGCATGACGCCGGCGCTGCGCAAGGCGATGACGGAAGCGGCGGTCAAAGCCGCCAAGGCGATCAGCTATTCCGGCGCCGGCACCATCGAATTCATCGTCGATGCCTCGCAAGGGCTGAAGGCCGACCGTTTCTGGTTCATGGAAATGAACACCCGCCTGCAGGTCGAGCATCCCGTCACCGAAATGGTCACCTGCACCGACCTCGTCGAATGGCAGTTGCGCGTAGCCGCCGGCGAAAAGCTGCCAAAGACGCAGAGCGAAATCACGCTTTCCGGCCACGCCTTCGAGGCGCGTATCTATGCCGAGGACGCGGCGAAAGGGTTTCTGCCGGCGACCGGCAGGCTGCATCACCTGGCGTTTCCCGACAACGCGCCCGAAGGCGCCAGCATGCGCGTCGAGACCGGCGTGCGGGCCGGCGATGCGATCTCGCCCTTCTACGATCCGATGATCGCCAAGCTGGTCGTCCACGCCAAGGACAGGCAGGCGGCGCTCGATGCGCTCGGGACTGCGTTGTCGCAGACCGAGATTGCCGGCTCGACCGTCAACACCGCGTTTCTCGCGGCACTTGCCGCGGACGCCGATTTTTCGGCCGGTGATGTCGATACCGGCCTGATCGGCAGGCATCAGGAAGCGCTGACCGCGGTCGCCCCGCCGCGCAGCGAGATCGTTGCCGCGGCGGCCCTTGCCGCGGCGGGCGCCGGTGCCTTGCCGCCGTCGAACGATCCGTGGTCGTCGCTTGCCGGCTATGCGCATTTCCACAGCATTGCGCGCCGCACGCGCCTGCGCCATGGCGAGGACGATATACTGGCGCGTGTTTCAGTGCGGCCGGACGGGCGCTTCGAGGTGGCGCTGGACGCGCCCTATGACAGCGTCAATTCGCATGATCTTCGCGCCGCCCCTCGCCTTGCCCGCTGGCCAGGCCACGTCACCGTATTCGAAGGCGCGGTCGGCTACAGTTTCCTCGTCCCGGATCCGCTGGCGCGCACCGACGGGGCGGCCGCCGCTTCCGGCAGCCTGCGCGCGCCGATGCCAGGCGTGGTCAAGCTGGTGCGCGCGGCAAAGGGCGAAAGGGTGATCAAGGGCCAGCCGCTACTGATCCTGGAAGCGATGAAGATGGAGCACACGATCGCGGCCAGCCATGACGGCGTGATCGCGGAAATCGCCACCGAGGGCGCGCAGGTCACCGACGGAACGGTGCTGGTGCGCTTCGTTGAAGAGGCTTCATAGCCGGCTGGAGGCTTGAATGAAAAATGGCCGGGACAAGCCCGGCCATTGCCATGAGTACGCGGCCGCTTACTGCGCGATCGGTGCGTATTTGCCGTCGTGCCACTGGTTGATGTCGTAGCTGGCGTTCTTCAGATCGCCCTTCTCGTCGAAGGTCACGTCGCCGACCACGGTGCTGAACGGCGTGCCGTTCTTCAGCGCTTCGGCTACCTTGACCGGATCGTCCGTTCCGGCGCGCTTGACGCCCTCTGCAAACGCCTGAACGACGGCGTAGGAGAACAGCGTAAAGCCTTCCGGCACGAAGCCGCCCGCCTTGATCTTGGCGATGGCCTCCTTGGCTTCCGGCTTGGCCTGCGGGTCCGACGGGAAGACGAACAGGGTGCCTTCACCGGCGGGGCCGGCGACCTGCCAGAATTCTGGCGAGGCGATCGAATCCGGCATGATCAGCTGGAACTTGACGCTCTGCTCAGCCGACTGACGCAGGATAAGCCCGGCTTCCGGGTGATAGCCGCCGAAATAGACAACGTCGGCCTTGAGGTCCTTCAGCTTGGTGACGAGAGCCGAATAATCCTTCTCGCCGGCATTGATGCCTTCATAGTCGATCTCCTTTAGGCCACCGGCATTCATCGTCGCCTTCACGGCATCGGCAACGCCCTGACCGTAGGCGCTCTTGTCATGCAGGATAACGACATTCTTGCCGGCATATTTCTTGGCGATCCACGGGCCAATGAAGGCGCCCTGCGCGTCGTCACGCGTATAGAGACGCATGATCGTCGGCCAGCCGGCCTTGGCGGCGGCATCGGTCAGCTCGGGATTTGAAGAGGCCGGGCTCATCATCAGCGCGCCGGCCTCGGCGTAGACGGCGGAAGCCGGGATGCTCGAACCTGAACAGGCATGGCCGTCAATAAACTTGACGCTGTTGGCAACGATCCGGTTGGCCACCGAAACCGCCTGCTTGGGATCGCACTGGTCGTCCTCGATGTCGAGCTTGATCATCGAGCCGTTGACACCGCCGGCGGCGTTGATCGCGTCGGCGGCTGCCGTTGCGCCCTGCTTGAACTGGTCGCCGATCGTGGCGAGTTGTCCGGTCATCGGGCCGACCACCGAAATGGTGATGTCATCGGCAAAGGCAACCGGAGCGCTCATCATCAGGCCAAATACGGCCGCGCTCAAAATACCCGTTTTTTTCATGGTGATAGAACTCCTCCCACACTCGCGCAGCCGCTCTGGCCGCGCTTCTTTCCGAAGGCGGGACAATTTCATCCTTCATTGGGCCTGTCTAGGCGCATCGGCGCCGCTCGATTGGGCCTCATCAACGCAAAAAGCCACGCCAGCCTGTTCCGGCCGGTCGTGGCTTTTTGCTCGTAGCAGTCCCCATGCGCCCCCGCGCCACGAAAACCTGCCCGCCGTCCCCATTGTGCACGACTGGACCGTGCCGGCCTGCCGCGTTCTTGTTCTTTCATGGTCGGCCGTCTTGTCGCGGCCTTGTCGTTTCACCGGTTCCGACCGTCTTTGCGGTCTTGATCCCGGGGCTTCCCTGTTTTCGATAATCTGCCTGCGATAATCTGCTCGCGATCTCAGTGCATCGTCATCCATTCGCGGGCTTCGCGCAGCGCCTTGGCGATCTCGACCTTGGACATTGCGGCCGACAATTCCGAGCGCAGTTCCGCGGCGCGGACCGAGCCCTTGATGGCGGCGATGTTGAACCATTTGTGGGCGGCAACGACATCGATCTCGCAATCGCGGCCGGTCGCATACATCATGCCCAGTTCGAAAAGAATGTCGGCCTGGGCAGTTGCCCCCATGGCGCCGAAGCCGGCTTCAAGCATTTCAAAACGTGCCATTTTAGTCCCCTGTCTGGCTCCCGAGAGCGGGCCTCTTCTGTCCCCCGGTGTTCCCTGGGGAGCCGCTCTTTCGATGCTTCCGAGAATGAGGCCGAGCCTTGAATCCGTCGTTAAATGGCGTGCTTAATTTGGAGAAAACAAAGCTAAAACAAGAGGTAAACGCGGAAATTCGTTAAGGATACAAAGTCAGCAATCCCGCCGTTTTTCGATCGATTTGACGAAAATTTGCAAGGCGCCGATCAACACTCTGCTAACCACGCAAACCAAAGCCAACGCCTCGATCGTTTCATTTTCACGGGCTGCGCTCTCCCGACCCCGCATGAAAATTGCGAAACCTTCCGTCGCGGCACGCTTTTGTTTTGCCGGGAGCTGGATTAGCTTACGTTTGCGTAAGCGGCAGAGAGGCGGCTGCCCCATCTAAACCAGGGAGGACAGACATGTTTCGCAAAGTGAGCTTGGCCCTGGCGGCCGCCGTGATGATGGCTGGTGCGGCTTGGGCCGATCCGATCGAAGGCAATTGGAAGACACAAGCCGGCGACACAGCAGTAATCGGCGGCAGCGGTTCATTCTCCATCACGCTGAAGACCGGCAAATATGCCGGGAAGACCATCGGTTCGCTCAAGGCGGCCGGGGNCTCAAGATGAGCGGCTGCGTGCTCGGCGGGCTGATCTGCAAGAGCCAGACCTGGCACAAGCTCTGATCTTGCTGCTTTGAGTTGACCAACGGGGCCTTCACAGGCCCCGTTTTCTTTTGCAGGACGGTCCGCGCCATAGCGACGACCGTGCCGTTTGCGGCGGCGCAAACCCGAACCGATGCTCTCCCTAAAACATCGTCAATCACTTTGAACCGCAGATGAACGTCGGCATCAGCGCCGGTTCAGTCGCATCAGGGCATTTTGATGGCGTGTTCAAGGAGACACTCCGCAAATGCTCGCTCGCCGCTTCACCATCGTCTGCCTGTTGATGAGCCTGTTCGGGATGCTCTTCGCCATCCTCGTGGCCGAATCCGGCCGTCCGGCCCGTTCCTGGGATGCAGCCAGTTCCTGCCAATTCGATTGCATGAACCATTTTCGCCCCTGAGACGACAAAGACATAGATCCAAACAGAAAAGCAAAAGCCATGAACCGCATCGCCATCAACGCCCTCCAGACCCTTCGGCTCCTGCCGCGGGCGGCGCTCGTCCTGGTCGTGCTGTCGGCGCCGGTCCTGGCCATGCCAATGATGCGGGCCAATGCCGACACGACGATCGACGCGCCGGCGACGAAGAAGCATGGCGTCGGCTTTGTCTTGCTGGTCAGTCTGCAGCGCGGGTAAGGTGTGCCGGTATTAAGGTGATGCCGGCCTGCAAGTGGCGGCCTTGGTGCTCACATGCTTCGAGTACGCTCCGCTCCGGTTCTCGAAGCCAACCAGTTTGGTCGCTTCGCGCCCGTCCTCGACTCCGGCTCAGCCTTACCTGAATCTCAGCACACCTTGGGCGTGGACGAATAAATCGACCACTTGGCGGCCACCCTCCCCTCCCAAGTGCGGCCTCAAGTCTCTATATTGAGCCATGGAAAAGCGAATCTACCCACAAGCTATCGAATCGGTCCTCATGCCGGAGCCTTTCGGCAAGCAGAGCTTCGACGACGCCAAAAAGGCCGTGGCCGCCTTGCAGGTGCTCTACGACCGCAACACCAAGTTTCTGCGCGACTCCTTTGCCACGCTTGCCGCCGGCGGCGACGAAAGCAAGCGCTACCGCGCCTTCTACCCGGAGATCGGCGTCACCACCAATTCGTTCACCCAGATCGACTCGCGCCAGGCCTACGGCCACATGCCGACCCCCGGGCATTTCTCGACCACCATCACCCAGCCGGTGCTGTTCGAACGCTATCTCGTAGAGCAGCTTCGCCTGATCATGCGCAATCACGGCGTGCCGGTAACGGTTTCGGAATCGACCACGCCGATCCCGCTGCATTTCGCGTTCCTTGAAGGAACCCATGTCGATGGCGCCGCCGCCGACCGCATCAAACGGCCGATCCGCGACCTGTTCGACGTGCCGGATCTCGACGGCACCGACGACCAGATCGCCAACGGCACCTTCGAGGTCGCGTTCGGCGAACCAAGGCCGCTGGCGCCGTTCACGGCGCAGCGCATCGACTATTCGCTGCACCGCATGACGCACTACACGGCGACCAGCCCGCAGCATTTCCAGAACTTCGTGCTGTTCACCAACTACCAGTTCTACATCGACGAGTTCGTCGCCCGCGCGCGGGCCCAGATGGCTGAAGGCGGCCACGGCTATACCGAATTCGTCGAACCGGGCAATGTCATCACCAAGGCAGGGCAAAACGCGCCCAGCGAAGGCGTGGCGGCGCCGCGCCTGCCTCAGATGCCAGCCTATCATCTGAAGAAGCCGAACCATGGCGGCATCACCATGGTCAACATCGGCGTCGGCCCGTCCAACGCCAAGACGATCACCGACCATGTCGCGGTGCTGCGGCCACATGCATGGCTGATGCTCGGCCATTGCGCCGGCCTGCGCAACACTCAGGCGCTGGGCGACTATGTGCTGGCGCATGCCTATGTCCGGGAAGACCATGTGCTGGACGATGACCTGCCGGTGTGGGTGCCGATACCGCCGCTGGCCGAGATCCAGGTGGCGCTGCAGGAGGCGGTCGCCGAAGTCACCGGACTTTCCGGTTACGATCTCAAGCGCATCATGCGCACCGGCACCGTCGCCACCATCGACAACCGCAACTGGGAACTGCGCGACCAGCGCGGACCGGTGCAGCGGCTGTCGCAGTCGCGCGCCATAGCGCTCGATATGGAATCGGCCACGATCGCCGCCAATGGCTTCCGCTTCCGCGTGCCCTACGGCACGCTGCTTTGCGTCTCCGACAAGCCGCTGCATGGCGAGTTGAAGCTGCCCGGCATGGCGACCGAATTCTACAAGCGGCAAGTGGCGCAGCATCTGACCATCGGCATCAAGGCGATGGAGAAGCTGGCGGAAATGCCGATGGAACGGTTGCATTCGCGCAAGCTGAGAAGCTTTTCGGAGACGGCCTTTCAGTAGACCGGCTTGCCGTAAATGTTTGCCGCGAGGCGTTTCGTCATCTTGATTGGGCCGCATTTCAGCCGATAAAGGCCTGATACCTCGGCAATGTATTACCCGGTCTATGGGCAAACCCGGTCTGATGGCACGCGTGCGAAAGATGATGGCTTCAATGGCGTTCCTGGCAATGCTCGGCCTCTCGGCCGCGCTTGTAGCCGGGTTCTTTGGCGCACTGCATCCGGCCTTCGATTCCTTCGCCCATTTCCGCATCCATTTTGCCGTGCTGATGGGGCTGATTGCGCTGCCGCTGCTCGCCACCTCGTTTCGCCTGCAGGCGGGCGTGGGCCTGCTGCTGGCCGTGGCCGCCTTCGCCAGCACGTTGAGCACCTTGCCGCGCCTGTGGCCGGTGCAGGCCGCCAATGACGCCGCGCCCGGCAACGAACCGGTCTACCGGCTGCTGCAGATGAACCTGCGTTTCAACAATCCGACACCCAAGAAGGTTCTTTCGCTGATCGCCAGGACCAACCCAGACGTGATCACGCTCGACGAAGTATCGGCCATGTGGGCGACCGAACTCGGCTATATCCAGAACGCCTATCCCTATCGCATCCTGTGCGCCCATCCCGAGGGCGTGTGGGGCGTGGCGCTTTTGTCCCGGCGACCCTTTGCGGCCGGCACCGAGCCGCATTGCGAACCGCGCGGCGCGATGGCGGCCGCCACCGTCGATTTCGGCGGCACTCCGGTCGATGTCGCGGCGATCCATTTGAGCTGGCCGTGGCCGAAGGAACAATACTGGCAGATCGGCGAGTTGACCGAGACGCTCACCTCGCTCGGCGAGACGGCGATCATGGCCGGCGACTGCAATGCCGTGCCGTGGAGCGCCGCGGTACGGCGCGTTGCCTCGCTCGGCGGACTGACCGTGATGCCGTCGGCCGGACCGACCTGGATCCACCGGACCCTGCCCGATTTCCTGCGGCGCTATGCGGGCCTGCCGATCGACCAGGTGTTTTCGAAGGGCGGGGTGACCATCCTGTCGTCGACGCAGATGGAAGAGACCGGCTCCGACCATCTGCCGGTGATGGTGGAATTTTCATTGATGCGCGACGAGACCAAGCCGGTCGACGAGGATTCTACCGCGACTGTGTCGCTGATCCAGCCCAACATGGGCGGCTAGATCGTACGCCACGGGGCTTACGGTTTCACAAGCCTACCAAGGCCTCGATGATGCGCTCGACATGGCCGCCTTCACTGTGCTCGCGCGCGTCGAACGCGATCTGTTTTGCCTCATAGAGCTTGGAAGTGGCTTGCAAGCGCCGCGTGGCTTCGACGCGCGTTTTGTTGCATTGCGGATCGTTGGCAAATTTCAGGCCGCGAACCGACCGCTCGGCAGCCTGCATCATCTGCCCGGCGATACGGCCATGGGTTCCTTCATGAGCGAGAACGCCTGTGAAAAACCGGTTCCAGCGTTTGCGCAGCGCCGGCGTGACGGCCGAGGCGACGCGCGGGTAGGTGTAGGCGATGTTGAGCGTTCCATTGGCCTGGCGCAGGCGGCAGACGCCGTTGACCTGACCCACGTCCAGGCTCCAGTCGGCGGTGTAGCTTGTCTGCGCGATGGCGTGGGTCATGAAACCGTGCTTGGGGCCCCTGCGGTTCATGGCGATAACCAGACCGGCACCTGTCGTGCCGGTGATGTCATAGGTTCGCGTCTTGACGACGGTTTTCACCCCCGCCGACGCCGTCCCGACGACGCCGCAGGCCGCGCTTATGACGGCGACGCAAAACAAGACCAACACGCGCATGCCATTTTCCCCATGGACGCGGCAATGAGACCACAAGCAGACGACGGTTTCAACAATCTTTGGCGCCGAGCGCCTTACATGCCTTGGTAAACCCGGCCATCGCCGCCATTTTTGCTGGTCGAGACGGCCCCGGTCGGTGGGGCTCACATGCCCTGATAGACCGGGCCTTCGCCGCCTTGTGGCGGCACCCAGTTGATGTTCTGGTTGGGATCCTTGATGTCGCAGGTCTTGCAGTGCACGCAGTTCTGCGCGTTGATGACGAAGCGCACATCCTTGGCAGACGGATCGGCGGCGGCGTTGCCGTCCTTGTCGACCCATTCGTAAACACCGGCCGGGCAATAGCGGGTCGAAGGCCCGGCAAAGACATCATGCTCGGAACGCTTCTGCAACTCCATGTCGCCGACGATGAGATGCACCGGCTCGTTTTCCTCGTGATTGGTGTTGGACAGGAACACCGAGGACAGGCGGTCGAAGGTCAGCACGCCGTCCGCTTTGGGATAGGCGATCTTCTTGTGCTTGGCCGCGGGCTCAAGCGTGGCATAATCGGCCTTGCCATGTTTCAGCGTGCCGAAGGGCGAGAAGCCGAACAGCGTGTTCAGCCACATGTCGAGACCACCGAGGCCGACGCCGATAATGGTGCCGAAGCGCGACCAGAGCGGCTTGACGTTGCGGACCTTCTTCAAATCCTTGCCGATATCGGTCGCGCGCCAGGCGTCCTCATAAGACGACAGTTCGTCATTGGCGCGGCCGGAGCCGATCGCTTGCGCGACATGCTCGGCCGCCAGCATGCCGGACAGCACCGCATTGTGCGAACCCTTGATGCGCGGCACGTTGACGAAGCCCGCCGCACACCCCATCAGCGCGCCGCCGGGGAAGGAGAGTTTCGGCACCGACTGCCAGCCGCCTTCGGTAATGGCGCGCGCGCCATAGCCGATGCGCTTGGCGCCCTCGAAGGTGCGCGATATCGCCGGATGCGTCTTGAACCGTTGGAATTCCTCGAAGGGCGACAGCCAGGGGTTCTTGTAGTTGAGATGCAGGACGAAGCCGACCGCGACCTGGTTATCCTCGAGGTGGTAGAGGAAGGAGCCGCCGCCTGTCTTCAGGTCGAGCGGCCAGCCGAAGGAGTGCTGCACCAGGCCCGGCCGGTGGTTCTCGGGCTTGACCTGCCACAGCTCCTTGAGGCCGATGCCGTACTTGCCGGGCTCACGGCCGTCGGACAGTTTGTATTTTGCGATCAGCTGCTTGGACAGCGAACCGCGCGCGCCCTCGCCGATCAGCACGTATTTGCCCATCAGCGCCATGCCCGGCGCAAAGCCCGGGCCATGTGTGCCGTCTTTTTCGACGCCCATGTCGCCGGTGACGACGCCCGTGACCGCGCCGGCATCGTTGTAGACGAGGCTGGCGGCAGCAAAGCCCGGATAGATTTCGACGCCTAGCGCTTCAGCCTTGGTTGCCAGCCAGCGGCAGACATTGCCGAGCGAGACGATGTAGTTGCCGTGATTGTTCATCAGCGGCGGCATCAGGATATTGGGCAGACGGAACGAGCCGGCGGGGCCGAGCACCAGGAAATCGTCGGCCGTAACCGGCGTCTTGAAGGGGTGGCCATCTTCCTCGCGCCAGCCCGGCAACAGGCGGTCGATGCCTATGGGATCGACGACGGCGCCTGACAGAATGTGGGCACCAACCTCGCCGCCCTTTTCCAACACCACGACGGAAAGCTCGGGATTGACCTGCTTGAGACGGATCGCTGCGGCAAGGCCCGCCGGGCCGGCCCCGACGATGACCACGTCGAATTCCATGCTCTCGCGTTCGATCTCGCTCATCAACCCCTCCGCTCTGGCCAACCGTTTCCGGCATTTTGCTGGCTCCTGCGCTGCATAGCGCATCAATCCGCGACAGGAAACCGGCGCTGACGTGACAATGCCGATTTCGACAAAAAGTCGCGGATAACAACTCTGCCGCAAGCGTTTTGCGCGCGGCCGCGCTCAGCGTCCCATATTTTAATTGTTCGACGGCTCTCTTATCGGCCATACTTATTTCCATGCGCACGCCGTCCGGCTATTCATTGACGCGCTTCCCCCTTCCGCCCGGCCGGACCTGCCGAGCGATCCTTCTCGCCCTTTCAATGCTTACGCCGGTTCGCGCTCAGGCCGAGCCGGTGAAGGTGTGGGCGACCGGCGCCTATTCCTTTTCCGACGAGCTTGGCGGTTTCCACATCACCGGCGCCTCGGGCACCGGCACCAAGGAAGATCCGTTGGTCATCTCCGAGGAGCTGAATTCGTCGACGCCGGTGACGCTCACCATCCGCACCACCAAACCGATCCAGCCGTTCAGCACCAACGGCGAATTCGCCAACGGCATCCTGTACATGCGTATCGAGGTGCTCAACAACAGCGGCCAGGCCTGGGTCGAATTCCAGTTCGAGCTGCAGGAGATACTCAACCAGCCGAGCGTGTTCGGCGACGGCCTGTCCTTCGACCAGCGCAACAAGACGCCCGACAACATCCTGTCGAGCGCGTACGCCGATTTCGACCGCGATTTCGAACCCTATGACCGGCTCTTGTTCAAGAGTGGACAGATCGACCCGCTGAAGAGGGGACGCTTCCAGTTTCTGATCACCGACTACACGCCGCGCTGGACGTTCTATCTGGTGCAGGATCCGCGGATACCGACGGGGTAAGCGGCAGACGCCGTGAAAATCGCCACGAAATGCCCTTCGTGATTGGCGAAAGCCGACGAGCGCGTAATCTCCCTCCTTGAGGGGGAGATTACTAACCGCCCAACCTTGCAAATCGTCTCTCGGCGGACGAATGTGCCCGGCATGACTGCCGCCTCCCCCAACAACCGATCCGACCTAGCCGAGTTGCTCGCCTTCTACGCCTCTGCCGGTGTCGACGAAGCGTTGGAGGACGCGCCGGTGAACCGGTTTGCCGGGGCAGCACCGAAGCGCCCCGAGCGCACAACGGCGCCTGCCGCGCCGCCTCGCGAAAACAAGTTTCCGGAACAAGCCGCCGCCAGCCCCGGGCTGGACGCAAGCCGGGTGCCGGACGCGCCGGCGCGTTCCGTTCCGGCCATGGCGACGGTGCCCGACGAGGCACAGGCGGCCCTGGCCCGGCAAATGGCGGCAAGTGCCTCGACGCTCGACGAACTGCGCCAGCACATGGCGTCGTTCGATGGCTGCAACCTCAAATTCACCGCCAAGAACCTGGTCTTTGCCGACGGCAATCCGGAAGGTTCGGTGATGTTGGTCGGCGAGGCGCCCGGCCGCGACGAGGATATTGAGGGCCTGCCCTTCGTCGGCCGCTCGGGCCGGCTGCTCGACCGCATGCTGGCGGCGATCGGGCTTGACCGGACTTCGGTCTATATCGCCAACGTCATTCCCTGGCGGCCACCCGGCAACCGCACGCCGACGCCGCACGAGACCGAAATCTGCCGTCCCTTCATTGAGCGGCAGATAGAGCTGGTCAATCCGAAGGTGCTGGTCAATCTCGGCGGCCCTTCGGCCAAAACCCTGCTCAACACTACCGAGGGCATCCTGCGCCTGCGCGGCAATTGGCAGGTGCACACGACGGTGTCGGGCACTGCCATTCCGGCCATGCCGACGTTGCACCCGGCCTATCTCTTGCGGACCCCTGCGCACAAGAAGCTAGCCTGGCGGGACTTTCTCGAGGTGAAGGCGAAGTTGCGGGAGGTGGGGTGAGGCGCGCCTCTTCCTTCCACCCTTGTGGGGGAAGGTGGATCGGCGCGCAGCGCCGAGACGGATGAGGGGTGTTCCAGCGGAGTGAGACGTTGGCGTTCCCTGGAACACCCCTCATCCGACCGAGCTTCGCTCGGCCACCTTCTCCCACAGGGGGAGAAGGGAGAACCGCGCCAATGACCTCAGAGGTAATTGAAATACCGCCCGCCCCGGCCTACTCATCCTCCCATGACAACAGTCCAAACCTCCGCCGGCAGCCTGATCCGCGAATGGCGCACGCGCCGGCGCATGAGCCAGCTTGATCTCGCAATGGAGGCTGAGATTTCCCAGCGTCATCTCTCCTTCGTCGAAAGCGGCCGCGCCGCGCCCTCGCGCGAGATGGTGCTGCATCTGGCCGAGCAGCTTGAGATTCCGCTGCGGCAGCGTAATCAGCTGTTGCTGGCTGCCGGCTTTGCCCCGAGCTTCAGCGAGCGGCCACTCACAGATACGACGCTGGCGCCGGCGCTTGCCGCGGTCGAGAGCGTGCTCAAAGGGCATGAGCCGTTCCCCGCCCTGGCCGTCGACCGGCACTGGAACCTGATTTCCGCCAATGCCGCCATCGGCCCGTTTCTGGCCGATGTTGCCGAGCCGTCGCTGCTCCAGCCGCCGGTCAATGTGCTGCGCCTCAGCCTGCACCCGAACGGCATCGCACCGCGCATCGTCAATCTCGCGGAATGGCGGGCGCATCTGCTGGAGCGGCTGAAACACCAGAACGATGCCGCCGGCGGTCCCGTCCTGGTCGAGCTGGAGCGCGAATTGCGAACCTATCCGTCCGGGCTCAAGGGTGCGCGGCCGGTGCCGGTCGAGCCCAACGGCATCGTCCATCCGCTGCGGCTGGCGCATGGCGACCAGGTGCTGTCCTTCATCAGCACCATCACCGTCTTCGGCACGCCGCTTGACGTGACGCTGTCGGAACTGGCGATCGAGTCTTTCTTCCCGGCCGACGAGCAGACGCGAGCGGTGCTGGTGCGGCTGGCGAAGGAACGTGCGGAAGCTAACTGAGCCAACCCCGCGGACCTCCTCACCCCTGTGGTGGCGCTGCCTTGCGCGTTCGGGTGCGTTCCAGGCCGAGTTGGCGCTCGCGCCAGATGATGAACATGCCGGCGGCAACGACGATCACACCGCCGACGAGCGTGTTGAAGGTGGCGATATCGCCAAAGGCGAAATAGCCGACGACGACACCGAGGATCATCGAGGTGTATTCGAACGGCGCCACCACCGAGGCCTCGGCGTGGCGATAGGCTGCCGTCATCAGGATCTGCGCCAGCCCGCCGCAGAAGCCTGCGGCGACCAGAAGGCCGGTCTGCAATAGCGTCAGCGCCTGCCAGCCGAAAGGCAGCGAAAACAGCGCCATGACGCTCGCCGTCGCCGAAAACCACAACACAATGGTCGCTGTCCGTTCGGTCTGAACCAGATTGCGCACGAGCAGGATGGCATTGGCGGAGATTGCCGCAGAAACAAGAGCAGCGATGACGCCCAGCACCTCCTGGTCGCCGAGCGCGGCGCCCGACGTGAGCAGCGTCAGCTCCGGCCAGGAGATGATCAGCACGCCGACCAGACCGACCGCAACCGCGCTCCAGCGATAGACGCGAATGGCTTCGCCGAGGAATAGCGAGGAGAACACCACCACCAGCAAAGGCTGGGCATAGTTCAGCGTGATCGCTTCCGGCAGCGGCAGCCGGGTCAGCGCAAAGAAGCCGAGCCCCATGGCGCAGACGCCGACGACACCACGTGCGATGTGGTTCAGCGGGCGTTTGGTGGCAAACGCCGTGCCCAGTTTTCTCGTGAAGGCCAGGAAGACGATGATCGGGAAGATGGCGAAGAAGGAGCGGAAGAAGACGATCTGGCCGGCCGGCAAAGTGCCGGCGGCCTTGATGCAGGTTTGCATGCTGACAAAGACCGCCACCGACATGATCTTGAGCATGATCCCGGTGAGAACATTAGAGCGCCGCGCGTCGTCTTCGACGCGCAAAGGACGCTCTGACACTTTGAATCTGCGCATCGTGCTTTCCAAAAATCGACATTGATTTTTGGGCCGATGCGCGCCGGGATGATCGGACAGTTTCCCGCCCGCTTCGTCTCCAGGCCCGGCTTTCACTGTTTTGTTGCTTCCCGGATCTCCGCTGAGATGCGCGTCGAACGACGCGGTACACAGGCGCCCATGCCGAACTTCGATGTGACGACGGTCATCAAGGCCTCACGATAATGGCGGAAGGGGAACGCCCCGAAATAGGCATTGGCGCAGTTTTGTCGAGTGACCGTTTCGTGTAAAGAGCGCGCAACTTTAGATTTAATGGGCCAGGACACGTCAGCGGCTCCGATAGCGACAGGGAAACCCAAGGGAATGCGAACCGATACCGGCCAGGTCTTCAAGCTCGAAGACTACCGCCCCAACGACTTTTCCATCCCGCAAACCGGCCTCACCTTCCGCCTTTCGCCAGACGCAACGCGTGTCACCGCAGTGCTGACGATCGAACGCCGCGATGGCGCCGCCGCCTCGACGTCGCTGGTGCTGGACGGCGACGGCCTGGTGCTCAAGCGCATTGCCATCGACGGTCGCGAGCTTGCCCCGGCCGAGTATCTCGCCACGCCGGACCAGCTGACCATTTTGAGGCCGCCGCCCCGTTTCCAGCTGCTGCTCGAGACCGAGATCGCGCCGGCCAGCAATGAGGCGCTGATGGGCCTCTACCGCTCCAGCAATGTCTATTGCACGCAATGCGAGGCCGAGGGCTTTCGCCGCATCACCTATTTCCTCGACCGCCCCGACATCCTGTCGGTCTATACCGTGCGTATCGAGGCGAGGCTGGACGAAGCGCCGCTGTTGCTTTCCAACGGCAATCCGGTCGAAAGCGGCGCGCTTGCCGACGGCTGGCACTTTGCAGTCTGGGACGACCCCTTCCCCAAGCCGTCCTATCTGTTTGCGCTCGTGGCCGGCAATCTCGGCAAGGTTGCGGACAGTTTCGTCACCATGTCCGGGCGCGAGGTCGAACTCGGCATCTATGTCGAGCCAGGCAAGGAGGGGCTTGCCGGCTACGCCATGGATGCGCTGAAGCGCTCGATGCAATGGGACGAGCAGGCCTTCGGCCGCGAATACGACCTCGACGTCTTCAACATCGTCGCCGTTTCCGACTTCAACATGGGGGCCATGGAGAACAAGGGCCTCAATATTTTCAACGACAAGTATGTGCTGGCCGACCGGGAAACCGCCACCGATGCCGATTTCGCCAATATCGAGGCGATCATCGCGCATGAGTATTTCCACAACTGGACCGGCAACAGGATCACCTGCCGCGACTGGTTCCAGCTCTGCCTCAAGGAAGGGCTGACGGTCTTTCGCGACCATGAATTCTCCGCCGACCAGCGCTCGCGCGCGGTCAAGCGCATCGCCGAAGTGCGCACGCTGAGGGCACACCAGTTCCCCGAGGACCAGGGACCGCTGGCGCATCCGGTGCGGCCGCGCCGCTACCGCGAGATCAACAATTTCTACACGGCGACGGTCTACGAAAAAGGCTCGGAAGTCGTGCGCATGATCCGCACTATCCTCGGGGCCGAGGCTTTCCGCGCCGGCATGGACCTCTATTTCGAGCGCCATGATGGCGAGGCCGCGACGATCGAGGACTTCCTGAAGGTGTTCGAGGACGCCTCCGGGCGCGACCTGTCGCAGTTCGCGCTCTGGTATCACCAGGCGGGCACGCCGAACCTGACCGTCAGTTCGACGCACAATCCGGCGACGCGCGAGTTTACGCTTGAGATCGAGCAGTCGGTGCCGCCGACACCGTCGGAGAGCCGCAAGCGCTTGATGCACATTCCGCTCGCCTTCGGGCTGGTCGGCGCGGGCGGTGAGCCGGTCGCCTATGATGGCGTCGAGGGAGCCACCGTCGAGGACGGCGTTATCCACATCCGCAAGCGCCGTCACATGGTGCGCTTCTCAGGCGTCGCCGAGCGGCCGGCGGTGTCGCTCAATCGCGGCTTTTCGGCGCCGATCACACTTTCGGTCGAGCAGAAGGCCGACGACCAGTTCTTCCTCGCCGGCCATGACAGCGATGCCTTCGCGCGCTGGCAGGCGTTCAACACGCTGCTCACCGATGCGCTGATAGCGGCCTTCCGCCAGATCCTCGGCGGCGCGAAGCCGGCTTTCACCGCCAGGCTGACCGGACTTGCCGGCAAGATCGCCGGCGACGAGACCCTGGAACCTGCCTACCGGGCGCTGGCGCTGTCACTTCCGGGCGAGGCCGACATTGCCCGCGACATCGGCACGAACATCGATCCCGACGCCATCTTTGCCGCTCGCGAGGCGTTGGCGCTGGCAATCGCGCGCGCCAATCAGCAAACGTTCACCGACCTATACGGCCGCCTCGCCGGCGACGGGCCGTTCAGCCCTGACGCGGCAAGTGCGGGACGCCGCGCGCTGCGCAACATCCTGCTCGACTACCTCTCGCTGCTGCCGAAAGGTGCTGCGCTCGCCGCCCGGCATTTCGAAACCGCGACCAACATGACCGACCGCGCCGCAGCGCTGACCGTCCTTGCGCACCGCCATGACGGTTCGCCGGAGGCGATCAAGGCGCTGGCCGATTTCGAGGCGCGTTATGGCGCCGATCCGCTGGTCATGGACAAATGGTTCCAGATCCAGGCCAGCGTGCCGGGACGCCGGACAGTCGACACGGTACGCGAGCTGACTGGTCACGCAGCTTTCTCGATGGCCAATCCGAACCGGGTGCGCTCGCTGGTCGGCACATTCGCCAGCGCCAACCAGACCGGCTTCCACCGCGCCGATGGCGAAGGCTACCGGTTTTTTACCCAGACCGTACTCGAGGTTGAAAAACGCAATCCGCAAGTGGCGGCCAGGCTGGCGACAGCGCTGCGCTCGTGGCGCTCGCTGGAGCCGGGCAGGCAAGCCAAGGCCAGGGAAGCGCTGCTGGCCATCGCCGGTGCCGAGAACCTGTCGGCGGATTTGCGGGACATTGTGGAGCGAACGCTGGCCTGATCCCTCCCCCTTGAGGGGACGGTGGACAGCCGCCGAAGGCGGATGGACGGGTGGGGTCGTTGCGGCAGTGCGCGACCTCGACCAACTTCGACCGTGATTGAGAGAGTCGAGCGCTTCGCCGAGGACCCCACCCGGCCCTTCGGGCCACCCTCCCCTCAAGGGGAGGGATTTCAGCGTTATTTCAATCAATTTTTAATGTTTTTCGGCCGCGCCTCTGGACAAGGCGAATCACCTTTGATTCTTTACAGACGATTCGGATGTGCGGTGTTGCCGGATCGTCAAGCGTACGGAAATTCGGGGAGTGCCATTTATGGCCAAGGCGGACGCGTGGGGCGCGCCCGAAGGGACGGCTTTTGAGCGGCGCAAGGCGCGAGGCGACGGCCTCGCCGGCAATACGCGGCTCATCGCTGAACCAGCCTACCGGCGGCTCCTGGCTGCCGAACCCCTTCTGCGCCGTTCGATACCGGCTCTCATCATCATCTTCCTGATCGTCATCGCCGCACTGCGCGTGCTGTCGCTGATGAACGAGCGCGACGAGGCCGAGCGCGACGGCAAGGCGGTGCTAGGTCTCGCCGCCGGCCAGATGGCGAACGCAATCTCGGCCGACCCGACCGCGGCATCCAGCGGTGCAATTGATCTTCTGGAAAGCACGAGCCGCCAGGGCGCCATGGGCAGAAGCCATGTGCTTGTGATCACCGACAGCGCCTTCAAGATCATTGCCGTGTCGCCGCTGTCGACCGGCTGGCAAGGGCGATCGCTGGACAGCCTGGTGCTGGACGGCCAGCCGCTGTTCATGTTCGGCGACCGCGCCGGGGTCATGGATGTCAGCATCGGCGGCCAGGACTGGTACGCGGCGGTGAGCCTGACCCGGGACCGCAAGAACGCCGCCGCCGTGCTGGTGCCGCAGGAAGCGGTGTTCGACAACTGGCGCAAGACCGTCTCGCTCAACGTCACGCTGTTTGTGCTGACAGCCGGCGTGCTGATCATCATCCTCTACGCCTATTTCGGCCAGGCATCGCGCGCCCAGACAGCCGACCGCATCTATCTCGAAGCCCATCAGCGCATCGACATGGCGCTGGTTCGCGGTCGCTGCGGCCTGTGGGACTGGGACATGGTGCGCGGCAAGATGTACTGGTCGCGCTCGATGTACGACATGCTGGGCTACGAGCCCTGCAACTCGATGCTGTCGTTCGGCGAGGTCGACGACATCATCCACCCTGAGGACGGCGACCTGTTCGAGCTCGCCAACAAAATCGTCGAGCGCGAGATCGACCATATCGACCAGGTGTTCCGGATGCGTCACGCCGACGGCCAGTGGGTGTGGATGCGCGCCAGGGCCCAGGTGATCGACCCGGAAGCGCCTGAGATCCAGCTGATCGGCATTGCCGTCGACGTCACCGAGCAGCGGCATCTGGCGCTGCGCTCGGAGGCGGCCGACCTGCGCCTGCGGACCGCGATCGAAAACATCAACGAATCCTTCGTGCTGTGGGATGCCGCCCAGCGCCTGATCATGTGCAATTCCAAATACCAGAAGGACAACGGCCTGTCGGACCGCGACGTCATGCCGGGCGCTGCGCGCGCCGTGCTTGAAGAGCGCATGCTGGCCTTCGCCTCTGAACGGCGGCTGGCCAACACCAACGGGCCGCAAGGGGGCGCAACCTTCGAGCGGCAGCTCTCCGACGGCCGCTGGCTGCAGGTCAACGAACTGAGGACCCGGGACGGCGGCACGGTCTCCGTCGGCTCCGACATCACCCAGATCAAGCTGCACCAGGAAAAGCTGGTCGACAGCGAGCGCCGGCTGATGGCGACCATCCACGACCTCAGCCTCGCCCGCCGGGCCGAGGAAGAGCGCGCCAAGGAACTGGTCGAGCTCAACCGCGAATATATGAAGGAAACCGAGCGCGCCGAGGCCGCCAATCGGGCCAAATCCGAATTCCTAGCCAACATGTCGCACGAGCTGCGCACGCCGCTCAACGCCATCATCGGGTTCTCCGAACTGATGGAACAAGGCCTGTTCGGGCCGCTCGGTTCGCCGCGCTACGAGGAATATGCCAACGACATCAACGGCAGCGGCAAATATCTGCTCGGCGTCATCAACGACATACTCGATATGTCGAAGATCGAAGCCGGCCAATTCTCGGTGGACCGCGAGGAAATCGATCTCTGCCCGCTGATCCGCGAGACGGTGCGGGTGATCTCGCTGCAGGCGGCGGAGAAATCGATCACGGTCGAAACCCGCATCGCTGATACGATGACGCTGTTCGCCGACCGCCGGGCGATCAAGCAGATCGCCATCAATCTGCTGTCGAATGCGGTGAAGTTCACCGGCCAGGGCGGCCATATCTCGGTGCGCGCCCGCAACACGTCAGGCGCGCTGGTGCTGACCATCGAGGACAATGGCTGCGGCATTCCGAAGGAGGCACTGAGCAAGCTTGGCCGCCCCTTCGAACAGGTGCAGAACCAGTTTTCGAAGAACCACGCCGGTTCCGGCCTCGGCCTTGCCATCTCGCGCTCGCTGGCCGAGTTGCAAGGAGGAGCGCTGAAAATCCGCTCGACCGAAGGCGTCGGCACGATCGTGTCGGTGCGCATCCCGGTGAAGAAGGCGCAACCGGCGGTGAAGGCGGCGGCCTGACGGCCCGCCAATGCCAGCGGTGCTCTCCGCTGCGTTCAAGGACTGAGTAGGCGCGGTCATGTAAGGACTCCGGCGGCTTCGCCGCCGGAGCCACAATCACCACTCACTCCATGCTGTCGTCGCCGCCGTCCCATTGGTGGTGGCGGCCCATGCGGCCTTTCTTTGGGAGTTCGTTGCGCTCGATCTTGCCGTCATTGTTGCGGTCGAGCATGGCGAACACCTTCTTCTCACGCCCGGTGATGTCGTCCGTGGTCAGCGTGCCGTCGCCCTTGGTGTCGTAGCGGGCGACGATACGCTTTGCCATTTCCTCGAACCGCGCCTTTTCCAGCGCGTCGGCGAGCTGGGCAACGGTCAGCTTGCCGCCATTGTCGGCGACCAGCTTCTTCAGCCGCGCGTTCATGGCGTCGGAAAACTGGTCGAAGCTGATGGTGCCGTTGGAATCCTTCATCGCCTTGTCGAGGCGCATCATCGCGCCCTCGCGCATTCTGGCGCTGGCATTGTTCTCGGCATAGGCGGTGGTGCCAACGGCGCCGGCAAGCGCGACGAAGGCAAGGGCAAGTCCGGTTGTCTTTCTCATGGGTATTCTCCTGTTGCATCGTCACCCCCGATGCGATCCGAAACAGCCGCCAGCGCTTCACGCCCTCACAACCGTTTCGTACGAAGCAAAAGGTCGAAATCCTTTCTGACCTTTTGCGACGTCTCCTTGAGGTGTGCTTCCAGCACACCGAAATCCGGCAGGTCAGTCACCGCCAGAAGCAGATCCGACAGTCCCGGCGGAACGTCATCGCGTTCGAATGCGCCGGTGAGGCAAAGCCGCGTCATCTGGGTCAGCGCCAGATAGAGCTGGTAGGCTTCGCAAAGCTGCTGCCTGACGTCAGCCTCGGCGAAATCCGGCGACAGATGCGCCAGAATTTCGCCGGTCGCGGTCACCCTGCGGCCGGCTTCGACCTGCCCGGTTATAACCGCCACCTGCGCGATGAATTCGAGGTCGATGAGGCCGCCGGAGATGAGCTTGATGTCCCAGAGATCGCGCGGCGATTTTTCCTTCTCGATCAGCGCGCGCATCTCGGATGCCTCCGCCCTCACCTTGGCGGCGTCGCGCGGCAAGGCCAGAAGTGCCGCCACCTCGGCCTCGACCTCGGTGCAAAGGGCCGCGTCGCCGCCGATGGCGCGCCCCCGGGCCAGCGCCATGTGCTCCCAGGTCCAGGCCTCCTGGCGCTGGTATTTCTTGAAGGCATCGATGTGGGTGGCCACCGGCCCCTTGTTGGCGGATGGCCGCAAGCGCAGGTCGAGCTCGTAGAGAACGCCTTCGGCGGTCGGCGCCGAGACAGCCGCGATCAGCCGCTGCGTCATCCTGGTATAGTAGTGCGATGGTGCGAGCGGCTTGTCGCCTTCGGACTCGTCGGCATCCGCGTCGTGGTCGTAGAGCAGAATGAGGTCAACATCGGAGCCGGCGGTGAGCTCGCGGCTGCCGAGTTTGCCCATGCCGAGCAGCGACACGGTGCCGCCGGCGATGCGGCCATGACGCAGCGCGAATTCGGTGGTCACCGCCTGCAATGCGGCGTCGATGGTGAGGTCGGCGAGATCGGAAAAGGCGCGGCCGGCGCGCGCCGCGTCGATCGAGCCGGCGAGCAGCCTGACACCGATCAGGAATTTCTGCTCGGAGGCAAAGATGCGCAGCCGGTCAAGCACATCCTCGTAGGGCCTGTCGCCATCGATGAAAGCGGCCAACCGCGCTGAGAGATAGGCGCGGTTGGGCAGTTCGGTGAGCAGCGCCGGGTCGAGCAGACCGTCGAAGACATGCGGGCGCCTTGTGATGATTGCCGCCAGCCGAGGCGCGGCGCCCATGATCGTCGCCATAAGCTTCAGCAGAGCGGGATTCGACTGCAGCAGCGAAAACAGCTGGATGCCGGCGGGCAGGCCGGCGAGGAATTCATCGAAGCGAACCAGCGCCTCGTCGGCCCGGCGCGTCTGGCCGAAGGCTTTGAGCAGCGCCGGCGTCAGTTCGGTCAGCCGCTCGCGCGCTTCCGCCGACTGGGTGGCGCGATAGCGGCCGAAATGCCAGCCCCGAATGACGCGGCAGATGTCGCTTGGCCGCTGGAAGCCAAGGCCATGCAAGGTCTGCAGCGTGTCGGGATCGTCGACATCGCCGGTGAAGACCAGATTGCCGACGCCGGCCGACAATTCAGGCGCGGTCTCGAACAGCGCGGCGTAATGGCGCTCGACCTCATGCAAAGCCGCGCGAAAGGTTTCGGCAAATCTGGCGGCATCGGCAAAGCCCAGCATATGGGCGATGCGTTCCAGCCCTTCATCATCGTCGGGCAGAATATGCGTCTGCTCGTCGGCGACCATCTGGATGGCGTGTTCCACGCCGCGCAGAAACCAATATTGCTGCGTGAGCGCGTCGCGTGCATCGGCGGTGATCCAGTTGCGCGCCGCCAGCGCACCCAGCATCGGCACAGTCTCGCGGCCGCGCAGCTCCGGAAAACGGCCGCCGGCGATCAGTTGCTGGGTCTGGACGAAGAATTCGATTTCGCGAATGCCGCCGCGGCCGAGCTTGACGTTGTGTCCTTTGACCGTGATCTCGCCATGACCCTTGTGGGCATGGATCTGGCGCTTGATCGAATGAACGTCGGCGATCGCCGCATAGTCCATGTATTTGCGCCAGACATAGGGCTGCAATTCCCGCAGGAACGCGTCCCCGGCATCGAGATCGCCGGCCACGGGACGCGCCTTGATCATGGCGGCGCGCTCCCAGTTCTGGCCGCGCGCCTCATAGTAGCGAAGTGCTGCCTCGACCGGGATGGCCAGCGGCGTCGAGCCTGGATCGGGACGAAGCCTCAAATCGGTGCGGAAGACATAGCCGTGCCCGGTGCGGTCCTGCAGGATGCGGACCAGCCTGCGGGTCAGGCGCGCAAACAGCTCTGTGGCGTCGAGCGGATCGACGATTGCCGGCGCATCCGGATCGAAGAAGACGACCAGGTCGATGTCGGAGGAGAAATTCAGTTCATGCGCGCCAAGCTTGCCCATGCCGAGCACGATCCAGCCGGATTGCCGTGACGGATTTTCGGGATCGGGCAATTTGAGCTTGCCTTGGCTGTGCGCCTCGCGCAGCAGGAAGTCGACCGCCGCGCAGGTGCAGGCATCGGCGAGATTGCTGAGGCGCCTTACCGTCAGCGCTGCATCGGCCTCGCCGGAGAGGTCTGCAAGTGCGATCAGGAAGTGAGCTTCACCCTTCCACTGCCTGAGTTCCATCATCAGGCTGGATTCGGAAACGGTCTCGGAAAAGGCGGCCTTGCCGATCGCTTCGGCGATGGCGAGCAGCCGAGCCTCGACACTGCCATCGAACAGCGCGTCGAGGATTTGCGGCCGGCGGCGCGCGACATCGCGGAGGAAGGGCGAGAGGTCGAAGACGGCAGCGAGAAACTCCTGTGCGGCGCCCTTGCCCCCTAGGAATTTCGCCAGCCGCGGCAGGTTCTCGTCCTTGGCATCGCCAGCGATCTCCGACAGTTCACGCCGGGCGCGGGCCTCATCCAGCGGCGCGAGCCGCGCCGCCAGTTGCAGGCGCCATTCGGTCTCGATCCGTTTCGCAGCCATCCTCACCGCCATCAATGGTCCTCCCGCGCCGGGAAGCTCATGATAACGGACAATCCGGGATTGGCAGGCAGAAGTTCAAGCCGGCCATTGTGAAAAGTCATGATCGCCTTGGCGAGGCTGAGGCCAAGACCGGATCCCGGCTGCGAGCGGCTCTTTTCCAGCCGCACGAAGCGCTCGGTCGCCCTGGCGCGGTCGGCATCGTCGGGGATGCCATGGCCATTGTCGGAAACGGAAAGGCGGATTTCGTGACCGACGCGCTGCAGGGCTACGCGCACGGCAGGCTTTTCCGTCGCATCGGTCGAGTATTTGATGGCGTTGTCGACGATGTTCGACAGTGCCTGGCCGATCAGCTCGCGGTTGCCATCGACGGAAAAATTCCCGTCCGCGGCAGTTTCAAGCACCACGCCAGCCTCCTCCGCCACCGGCTCATAAAGCTCGACAACGTCATGCACCGCGGCGGCGAGATCGACCTTGCTGGTGCTCTCCGAGGAATAGCCGGCCTCCAGCCTGGAGATCATCAGGATGGCGTTGAAGGTTTTTATCAGCTGGTCGGATTCGGCGATGGTGCCTTCCAGCGCCTGCCGGTAGTCGGTGGTCTTGTGCTTGCCCGAAAGTGTCGCCTCAGCGCGGTTGCGCAGTCTGGTCAGCGGCGTCTTCAAATCATGGGCGATGTTGTCGGAGACCTGCTTCAGCCCTTCGTTGAGCGTCGCTATCCTGGCCAGCATGGTGTTGAGGTTTTCCGACAGGCGGTCGAACTCATCGCCGGCGCCGGTCACCGGCAGCCGTCCCGTGAGATCGCCGCCCATGATGCGGCGGCTTGCCTCCGAGACGCTGTCGATGCGCTTCAGCGCGGCGCGGCCGACAAGGAACCAGATCAGCAGCCCGCCCAGGCCCATCATGCCCAGCGCCAGCATCAGGGCGCGGCGGACGACGGCGCGGAAGCGCTCGGGCTCGCCGAGATCGCGGCCGACCAGCATGATCATCTGGTTGGGCAGCCGCAGCACCAGCGCGATGGCGTTGTGGCCCTTCTCGCCCTCGGGCTGAATTTCGGTCTCGCCGGGCTGCGCGCCATTCGGGTCAGAAGCCTGGTTGCGCTGCCGTTCGAGCTCACCTTCGCCGAAACGGCGATAGGAGAAGGGTTCGGTCGTCCAGCCATCGGTCTCGAGCACCCCCGGTGCCAGGCTCTGCACGTTGCCGGTGAGGATCTGGCCGTTGACATCGGCAATGAGATAGAGGTTGGCGCCGGGCTGGCGCGAGCGCTGCTCGACGACGCGCACCAGCCGCGGCAGGCCGCCGCTCTGATAGGCACGGGCGAGGCCGAGCACCTCGTCATTGATGGTCTGCTGGGTCTGGCCGGTCAGCATGCGGGCCGACAACGACGTCATGTAGAAGACCAGCAACACGGCACATAGCGCGAAAAGCAGGAAATAAAGCGCTGAAAGCCGCGCCGCCGTCGTCCTCATGATGGCCGGCAGGGAAAGGGCCATCGAGTTCTAGCTCATGATGAGATTTGGCTGAAATCTCATCATGACCTACCCCTTTGTTGGAGCATGATCTTCTCCAAAAACCGGTACCTACTTTTTGGGATCATGCTCTAGCCGCTCTTCAGCATATAGCCGGCGCCGCGAACCGTATGCAGGATCGGCTTGTCGAAACCCTTCTCGATCTTGCCACGCAGGCGCGAGACGTGAACGTCGATCACGTTGGTCTGCGGATCGAAATGATAGTCCCAGACATTTTCGAGCAGCATGGTGCGCGTCACCACCTGGCCGGCATGGCGCATCAGATATTCGAGCAGGCGGAATTCGCGCGGCTGCAGCGTGATCTCGCGCGCCGCGCGCTTGACCGAATGGGACAGCCGGTCAAGCTCGAGATCGCCGACCCGGTAGACGGTTTCGGCCTCCCTGGCGCTGGCGCGGCGGTTCAGCACCTCGACGCGGGCGAGCAATTCGGAAAAGGCATAGGGCTTGGTCAGATAGTCGTCCCCGCCGGCGCGCAGACCGGTGACGCGGTCATCGACTTCGCCCAGCGCCGACAGGATCAGCACCGGCGTGGTGTTGCCGCGCGAGCGCAGGCCGGCAATGACGGAGAGCCCGTCGCGGCGTGGCATCATGCGGTCGACGACCATCACGTCATAGTCGCCGGCATCGGCCAGCGCAAAGCCGGTTTCGCCGTCGCCGGCGACATGGGCGGTGTGCCCAGCCTCGGCAAAGGCCTTCTGCATATAGTCGGCCGCCTCGCGATCGTCTTCTATGACGAGAATCTTCATAGAGCCGTTATACGCGATTTCGCCGGAAGATTGAGGGGCGGCCATGAGCGCAAAAGCTTTCGTTCAAGCATGTCGTTTTGCCAAAACCGCCGTGCACTTTTGGGCGACATGCTTCGATGTTAGAGCGGCAGCGGGCGATGGGGCCCGCTGCCGCCGGGGGCAGAACACGATGACTGACTAACGCGTTCGGCCCCTTGCTTCCCGTGCGGCGGCTCGGGGGTGTTGAAACCGCCGCACTGGAAACTGTGTGATGTCAGCCTTTGGCGACTGGCAGCGCGACGAAGCGGTTTGAATCGTCGCGGGTGATCTGCATCAGCACCGCCTTGCGGCCGGACTTGACCGCATCGGCCATCGCCTTGGCGACGTCTTCGGTGCCGTTCACCTCCGTCGAATTGACCGAGGTGATGACATCGCCGGGCTGGATGCCGCGGTCGGCGGCATCGCTGTCGGGATCGACATCGGTCACCACCAGGCCCTTGCCGTTTTCCGACTTGGTGACGGTGAGGCCGAGATCGGCCAGCGCGGCGGGCTTTGCCGGTGCCGCGGGCTGCTGCGGGTCGGCCGAGGCCTGCTTGTCAGTGGATGGCAACGTGCCGAGATCGACCTTGATGGTCTGGCTCTTGCCGTCGCGCCACACCGTGACGTCGACCGACTTGCCGGGTGGGTAGGCGCCGATCAGACGAGCCAGTTCCTTCGGCGATGCGACGTCCTTGCCTTCGACCTGGGTGATCACGTCACCGGCGGTGATGCCGGCCTTCTTGCCGGGGCCACCGTCCTGGGCGCCCGAAACCAGAGCCCCGTTCTGCGACTTCAGGCCCAGCGATTCGGCGATGTCCGATGTAACCGGCTGGATTTCGACGCCGAGCCAGCCACGCTGCACCGAGCCGCTCTTCATCAGATCCTGCACCACCTGCTTGGCGGTCGAGGCCGGAATGTCGAAGGCGATGCCGACGCTTCCGCCCGACGGCGAGAAGATCGCGGTGTTGATGCCGACGACCTGGCCGTTAAGGTTGAAGGTCGGGCCGCCCGAATTGCCGCGGTTGACCGAAGCGTCTATCTGGATGAAGTCATCATAGGGACCGGCGCCGATATCACGGCCACGGGCCGAGACGATGCCGGCGGTGACGGTGCCGCCGAGGCCGAACGGATTGCCGACGGCCACCACCCAGTCGCCGACGCGAACCTTGGAATCGTCGGCGAAATCGACATAGGTGAACTTGCCGACGCCATCGACCTTGAGCACCGCCAGATCGGTGCGCGGATCGGTGCCGATCAGCTTGGCGTCAAGCTCCTTGCCGTCATTCATTACCACTGTGAAGGCGGAGCCTTCCTCGACGACATGGTTGTTGGTGACGAGATAACCGTCATCCGAGATGAAGAAGCCCGAACCCTGGGCTACCGGACGCGGCTGGTCGTTGTTATGGTCGCGGTGGCTGAAGCGACGATTGCCGCCGCCCTGGCCGTTCTGATCGCCAAAGCCCCGGAATTGCTTGAAGAACTGGCGCAGCTGCGGATTGTCGGGCAGGTTGTTCATGCCGTCCGGATCGTCGGACTGGTCGGAGCCGTCATCGGCGGCAGGCTCGATCTTGGCCTTGACCTTGACGCTGACCACGGCCGGCGAAACGCGCTCGACGACGTCGGCAAAGCCCGGTACCTGCGGCGCTTCGACCCGCACGGCATCGGCCAGAACGGGAGCTGTACCAGTGGCAACGGCGCCGAAACCGATGCCGCCGGCAATGGCCAGCGAAGCGGCGGCGGCCAACAGGCGCTTGCGGGTCCGGGAATATGGGTTGGGGGCGATAGTCATGGGTCTCATATCCTCTTTTCACTGGATGCGGCTCAGGCAGAGCATCCTCGGACAAGAGAAATAGAGAGGCGCACATTACCGCGCCATTTCCGAAGCATGAAAGTTTTGTAATGTTGGGCGGACGCACAAATCGCTTGGTTGCGCTCGCCTGCTGCGCTATGGTGTACACAACTCAGCACAAGGCTTTCACAATGACAGCAAGCACCACCATGACCATTCGAGTCTCGTCCGAGACCAAGCTGAAGCTGGAGCAGATCGCTACCGATACCAGGCGTAGTAAATCATTCCTCGCCGCCGAGGCGGTCTCAGCCTATGTCGATCGCGAGCTGGATATCATCGAAGGCATAAAACGTGGCATGGCCGACGCAGAGGCTGGCCGCGTCGTGCCCCACGACGACGCCATGGCGGAGGTCGACGCGGTGATCGAAGCAGCGAAAGCCAGGCGCGCAGGCAAGGCGTGAAGCGGTTCGTCACCTGGTCGCGAGAGGCGCTGGACGATCTCACGCAGCAAGTTGCCTTTATCGCTCAGGACAATCCTGCCGCCGCCCGACGCCTCGCGGACCGTATCCGTGAAATGGGCCGGGGCCTTGGTGATATGGCGACGGGCCGACCTGGCCGGGTAACAGGCACTTATGAGAAGCCCATCGGCCGCCTGCCCTACATCATTGCCTATGAATTGCGCCTGATCGCCGGCCGTCAGAGCATTGTTATCCTGCGCGCCATCCACACGTCGCGGGACTGGCCTTTGGAGGAATGGCCGAGCTAGTCGCTCAGCATCTTGTCCAGCGCCGCCTGTTCCTCGGCGCTCAGCGCCTTGGTTGCCAACGAGCGGCGGGAGCGTGTGGTCAGCACAATGAAAATGCCGCCGACTAGAAGCAGAAGCACCGGCGTGCCCCAAAGCAAGGCGTTGCGCGGGCTGAAGCGCGGCTTCAACAGCACGAACTCGCCGTAGCGCGACACGATATAGTCCATCACCTGCTGGTCGGTATCGCCGGCAACCAGGCGCTGGCGCACCAGGATGCGCAGGTCGCGGGCGAGGTCTGCATCGGATTCGTCGATGGACTGGTTCTGGCAGACCATGCAGCGCAGGCCTTCCGACAGTAGCCGCGCCCTCGCCTCGAGCGCCGGATCGATGAGAACCTCGTCCGGTTTCACCGCTTGCGCCGCGCCGGCAAACAGCAGCGCCAGAAGCAGGGTGAGCGAGGCCAACGAGAACCTGGTGCTCACGGCGCGCCTGCCGACGGCATGGAGGCTGCCTGCTTGCGGCGGCGCGAGGGTGCGCCAACCCGCAGGCGCCGGTCGAGCAGCGACATTGCGGCTCCCGCCATCATCACCAGAGCTCCGCCCCAGATCAGCGTCACCAGCGGCTTCCACCACAGGCGCACCACGACCGACCCATCGGTGCCCTCATCGCCCAGCGACAGATAGAGTTGGCTGAAGCCGATCGTCTCGATGCCGGATTCGGTCGTCGTCGTCTGCCGCACCGGAAAGAAGCGCTTGGCCGAGGTGATCTCGGCTGAAACGCCGCCACCGGCGCCGATCACGGAAAAGCGGCCGCGCTGCTCGCTGTAATTCGGACCCTGCGCCGGGAAGAGGCCGTCGAAACGCAGCGTGTGGCCGGAGAGTTCGACGCTCTCGCCGGCATGCATCGACAGTATCCTTTCGGTGCCGAAGCACAGCGTGCCGACAATGCCGAGCGTCGTCAGCCCGAGGCCGAGATGGGCAAGTGCAGTGCCGAACACCGAACGCGGCAGGCCGGCGAAACGGCGCAGCATGATGGCGGGCGACACATTGCCAAAGCCGGACTTGACGGCGAGGTCGGTGAGCGCGCCGCAGACCAGCCAGCAGGCGAGGCCGACACCAAGGGCGGCGAACACCGACGCGCCGTCGATAAACAGCCCCGTGACCAGCATCGCCAGGAGAGCGGCGCCGAAAGCCGCCATCAGGCGCTGAGCGACGGCATAGAGGTCGCCGCGCTTCCAGGCTAGCAGCGGCCCGAACGGAACCACGACCAGCAGCGGCACCATCAGCGGGCCGAATGTCAGGTTGAAGAAGGGGGCGCCGACCGAGATCTTGCCGGCCGAAAGCGCCTCGACCGCGAGCGGATAGAGCGTGCCGACCAGCACGGTGGCGGTGGCCGTGGTCAGGAACAGATTGTTGAGGACAAGCGCGCCTTCGCGCGAGATCGGGTGGAACAGGCCGCCGGCCGTCAGCCGCGAGGCGCGCAGCGCAAACAGGGCCAGCGAGCCGCCGATGAACAGCGTCAAAATGCACAGGATGAAGATACCGCGGGTCGGATCGGTGGCGAAAGCATGCACCGAGGTCAGCACGCCGGAGCGCACCAGGAAGGTGCCGAGCAGCGACAGCGAGAAGGTGAGGATGGCAAGCAGCAGCGTCCAGATCTTGAGCGCCGAACGCTTCTCCATGACGATCGCCGAATGCAGAAGAGCCGTGCCGGCCAGCCACGGCATAAAGGAGGCGTTTTCGACCGGATCCCAGAACCAGAAGCCGCCCCAGCCGAGCTCGTAATAGGCCCAGTAGGAGCCCATCGCGATGCCGCCGGTGAGGAACATCCAGGCGACCAGCGTCCACGGCCGCACCCAGCGCGCCCAGGAGGCATCGATGCGGCCTTCGATGAGGGCGGCGACCGAGAAGGAAAAGCAGATAGAGAACCCGACATAGCCGAGATAGAGCAGCGGCGGATGGATGGCGAGGCCAAGATCCTGCAGGACCGGGTTGAGATCGCGGCCCTCGATCGGCGCCGGATTGAGCCGGGTGAACGGATTGGATGTCGCCAGGATGAACAGGAAGAAGGTGGCGCCGATAGCCCCCTGCACGGCCAGCACATTGGCGCGCAGCGTCGCCGGAAGGTTGGAGCCGAAGACGGCGACCAGCGCACCGAAGAAGGTCAGGATCAGCACCCAGAGCAGCATCGAGCCTTCGTGATTGCCCCAGGTTCCGGTGATCTTGTAGATCAGCGGCTGCAGCGAATGCGAGTTTTCCCACACGCTCGCCACCGAGAAATCGGAACTTGCATAGGCGCCGGCGAGTGCTGCGAACGATAGCGCCGTGAGCGCGAAGCCTGTGACCGTGACGGGACCGCCGACAGCCATCAGCCTCTGGTTGCCGGTACGGGCGCCGATCAGCGGCACCAGCGTCTGCACCAGCGACAGCACAAAGGCGAGGACGAGCGCGAAGTGTCCGGTCTCAACCATTACTGGCTCTTGCTCTCTTGCCACACGCCCTTGGCCTTCAGCCCGTCAGCGACTTCCTTGGGCATGTAGCGCTCGTCATGCTTGGCCAGCACGCTGTCGGCGACGAAAACGCCGTCGGCGCCAAAGCTGCCTTCGGTGATGACGCCCTGCTCCTCGCGGAACAGATCGGGCAGGATGCCGGTATAGCTGACCTTGACCGATTTGTGCGTGTCGGTGACCGAGAACGCAACCGTCGCGCCCTGCCCGCGCACGACCGTGCCCTTTTCGACGAGGCCGCCGAGCCTGATGCGCTGTCCCGGCTGCAAGCTGGCGGTGGTCAGATCGGCGGGCATATAGAAATAGGAGGCCTTCTGGCCCAACGCATAGAAGGTCAGCCCGGTGGCGGCGCCGAGGAAGGCAAGACCTCCGACAATCACCGACAATCGCTTCTGCTTGCGCGTCATGTCCTACTCCGTCGCCGTCAGGCCGAGCGAGGCGGCAAAGGCGGTGAATTTCTTCGCTTCCTCACTGTCGGCGCCAAACACGGCAATACCGCGATGCAGCGCGTCGCGCGCCTGGTCGGCCTTGCCCAGCACAACATAGGAACGAATGAGCCGCATCCATCCTTCCGTGTCGCGCGGATTTTGCCGCAATTTTTCGTCGAGGCCGGCGACCATGGTTTCGATCATGGCCTGCCTGTCCCGCGGCGCCATCGACGAGGCGGCATCGACGGCTGCGGCGTCGGGGCCTTTGGCGGGCTCTCCTGACGCGACGCTGCGGTTGGCGGCCTCGGCCAGTGCCTGTTGGACAGCTCCGCGCCATGGCGAATCCTGCGGCAGGGAATCGAGCATTTTCTGCCAAGCCGTGGTTGCCTCGGGTATGCGGCCTTCCTGGGCCAGCGCCATCGCCAAATAGAACGAGGCTTTCGCGTTTGCCGGGTCGAGTTTTAGCGCCTGTTCGAAAGCGGATTGCGCATCGGCCGAAACGATGCCGCCGGCCGCATTGGCAATCGCTTCGCCGAGACCGGCCTCGCGGGCAGCCGTGTCGCCATCGAGGCGGATGGCATTGCGATAGGCGGTCACGGCATCGGGAAAGCGCTGCAGGCGCAGATAGATCGGGGCGAGCACGTCCCAGCCGCGTCCATCGCCAGGGTTGGCGGCAAGATGGGCCTCGGCGCGCGCCACCAACTCGTCGACCGAACTATCGGCCGGATTCTTGGCCAGCCGTTCGGCAAGCGGCTGCGACGGCAGATCCGGCGAGCCGAGCTGGCTGTAAAGGCCCCAGCTGAGCAGAGGGACCGCCAGTACCGCAGCCGTTGCCACCAGCCTTGCCGCCTTTGACGGCTGCCGCGTGCCAGGCGCATCGGCTTGACCGACATTGGCTTGACCAACATCTCCCAGGCGAAGGATGCGGCGGGCGATCTCAGTGCGCGCCTCCTCGGCTTCCGCCGGCTGGATCAGGCCGCGCGCGGCGTCACGCTCAAGCTCGGCCAGTTGGTCGCGATAGACTTCGAGGTCGTGGTCGCTGCTGGTCGGAGCGTCCTTGCCGCCACTGGTCAGCGGCAGCAGCACCGCCAGGCTTGCGCCCAGCGTGAGAATTGCGGCTATGACCCAGAACAGCATGGTTCTTCCAATAGAGCGAGAGCCCTGCTCTCACAACATGAGGATGCTGCGACGCTTTGACGGGATTCCGGTCGCGGGCCCCAATGGTCAGGTCAGCGGCGTCCAGCTGCCGTCGGCGTTGCGGCATGCGGTGCCACGCGCGGTCTGGCCGGCCGTGCCGGTAAACACCGTATGGGTGTACTGACGGCAATCCTGAGAGCCGACACGATAGGGCTGCGCCGCGACGACTTCGCCGGAATGGGCCGAACTGTCGCTCTTCCACGTCACCTTCTGGCCGCTGGCCGTGTATTCGAGCGCCTTGTATTCCGCCTCGAGCGCCTTGCGCTTCTCGGTGCTGTCCAGGCCACTGCCGATCGATCCGCCGACGAGCCCGCCGGCCATGGCCGAGATTATCGTCGTCGCGACTTTGGCCCCTGAAGAAGGCGACGCGGGCGGGTTGGTGATGGAGATATCCGGGCCACTGCCCTTGCCCAGCGTTCCGCAGCCGGAAAGAGCGAGCAGTGCGGAAACGAGCGCAACGCGAATCTTCATGCCAACAACCGGTTTTCTTGAACGGGATGCGCTGGGGGCCGCGTCATCGGGGGCGTCAGGACGTCATACTATTGATATTTGTCGGAAATTTGGCCGTTCTTAACGGCTTTTGCGCAATCGAGGGGCCGCCATAACACAGGCATTCGGCCGTGTCGATTGGCCCTGGGCAGTACATCATTGCAAGCTCCGCAAGCGCACAACCGCCTTCAGCCCGCCCATCGTGGAGCGTTCCAGCGCCAGCGCCCCGCCATACTCGTTGACGAGGTCGGCAACGATGGCAAGTCCGAGCCCGGTTCCCGGCTTTGTCTCGTCGAGGCGCCGGCCGCGTTTCAAGACGTCGCGGGCCTTGTCCTCGGGGATGCCGGGACCGTCATCCTCGATCGATAGCTCGAACAGGCCGGCTGCGGCCGGCGTGACGGATACGGCAACAGTGCTCTTCGCCCATTTCATCGCATTGTCGAGAAGGTTGCCGAGCAGTTCCTCCAAATCCTCGCGCTCGCCAGCAAAGACGATGTCGGCCGCCGGCAGCGTAAGCGACAGGCTGACATCAGGCTTGAGTTTTTGCAGCACGCGCACCATGCGCTGCACCAGCGGCGTAACCGGCGTGCGGTAGACGACGCTGTCGCGCTGCGCAGCGACCCTCGCCCGCTGCAGATAATGGTCGACCTGTTTCTGCATCGACGCGGCCTGGTCGGCGATGAGCTGGCCCTTGGCGCCGCCGAGAGCCCGGCCCTCATTTATCAGCACGGCGAGCGGCGTCTTCAGCGAATGGGCAAGGTTGCCGACCTGCGTACGCGAGCGCTCGACGATGCGCTTGTTGTTTTCGATCAGCGCATTGGTTTCGTTGGCGAGCGGCTCGATCTCGGCGGGAAACCGGCCATCGAGCCGCTGCGCCGTGCCTTCGCGCACCTGGGCAAGCGCGTTGCGAACCCGGCGCAAGGGCTGGAGGCCGAGCAGGATAGCGATCGCATTGATGGCGATCATGCCGACGCCGAACAGGCTGAGATAGGTCAGCAATCGGCCTTGGAAGGTGGCGATCTCCTGTTCGAGCTCGGTCTTGTTGCCCATCACGCGGAAGCGCGCGGCGCGGTTCTTGGCGTCGAGCACGAATTCGCTCTCGAACACTTCGAGCTGCTCGTCGCCGATACCGTCGGTGGAGTAGCTGCGCTGGAAGCTCGAATTGAACGGCACCTCGGCGACGGTCGGCGACGGGATCGTCGTGGTCATCGAGGACGAATGAAGGTTGCCGTGCACACCTTCGGAAGCCGGCTCCACCGACCAGTACCAGCCCGAATTCGGCTCCGAGAAGCGCAGGTCGCCAAGGTCGGGAGCACCGGTGAGCTGGCCGGATTCGGAAACGCCGACCGAGCCGATCAGATTGAACAGATGCGCCGACAGCAGGCTGTCGAAGCCGCGCTCGCTGGCCTGGCGGTAGAGCGTGGTGATCAGAGTGAAGATGACGATCAGGGTGAGGATCGCCCAGATCGTGGAAAAGCCGATGACGCGGAAGGCCAGCGAGCGCGGCCAGAGCCGCGCCGAAAAAGGCTTCCTTGCTGGTATGGGGAGCGGTTCCGCCTTACGCCTCCGGCTCACGCATGCGATAGCCCATGCCGCGCACGGTTTCGATCATGTCGATGCCCATCTTCTTGCGCAGCCGGCCGACAAAGACCTCGATGGTGTTGGAATCGCGGTCGAAATCCTGGTCGTAGAGATGCTCGACCAGCTCGGTGCGCGACACCACCTCGCCCATATGGTGCATCAGATACGCCAGCAGGCGGAACTCATGCGAGGTCAGCTTCAGCGGCACGCCGTTGACATCGGCCTTGGAGGCCTTGGTGTCGAGGCGCAGCGGCCCGCAAGTGAGCTCGGACGAGGCATGGCCGGCGGCGCGGCGGATCAGCGCCCTCACCCTGGCCAGCACCTCCTCGATGTGGAACGGCTTGGTGACATAGTCGTCGGCGCCGGCATCGATGCCCGACACCTTGTCGCTCCAGCGGTCGCGCGCTGTCAGGATCAGCACCGGCATCTTGCGGCCGTTGCGGCGCCAGCGCTCGACGACGCTGATGCCGTCCATCTGCGGCAGGCCTATGTCGAGCACGACGGCATCGTAGGGCTCGGTGTCGCCGAGGAAATGCCCCTCCTCGCCGTCATAGGAGCGGTCGACGACATAGCCGGCATCGACCAGCGCGTCGGCCAGTTGCCGGTTGAGATCCTTGTCATCTTCGACGACGAGTACGCGCATGATCGGTCAGGCCTGTTGATGGGTCAGCTATAGGCCGATTCCGGTGGTCTGGGAAACGACCCTGCAAGGGGGAAGATTGGATCAGTTCGCCGGGACGACGATCTCGGAGCGGCGCGGACGCTGGCCGTCCTTGCCCGGCACAAGCACGACGATGACGCAGACCTCCTGGCCGCCACGCGTCGTCTGCGAAGCCTTGGCCAGCGTGCCGCCATTCTGCTCGGCAACCTGCTGGCCGATCGCGTAGCAATCCGCCGCGGCTGCCGGCGTCGCTTGCGACGCCAACAGGCCGGCCGCTGTGAGCGCCAGTATCGCGGTTCTGACATGAGAGCGAAGCGTTTTCATGGTCGGCGTTGTAACGCAACTGTGCTGAACGTGAAATGAACGGTGAACGGGTGAAAATCCATCCCCGCAATACCCCCTGCGCGCGCAACGAATGAATGCGATCCTACTGCCCAGTCCCTCAGACCGGGCAATGGATTCATAACCGGAAAACCGGCTGCGCGGCTATGGTGTTTGCGCGCAGGTTCTCAATTCGCAGCCAGATTGGGAACAGGTCAAGGCGAGACCATTCTGGGACCGCCCTAAATAGCGCGGGAAAACGTCAAATCATCGGAGTGCGCCATGACGGATAAACACCTTGCCGACCTTTACCGGGGCTATATCGCTTGCCTGAATGCCCAGGACTGGGCGAAACTTGGAGACTTTGTCGGCGACGAGGTGCAGCACAATGGCGAAATGCTCGGCCTGTCGGGTTATCGCCGTATGCTCGAAGGCGATTTCGAGGCGATACCCGACCTCCGCTTCAACATCGAACTGCTGGTCTGCCAGCCGCCGCGCGTGGCGGCGCGCCTGCATTTCGACTGTCATCCCAAGGGCGTGCTGTTCGGCCTGCCGGTGAACGGCAAGCGCGTGTCGTTCGCTGAGAATGTTTTCTACGAATTCGGAGAGGGTCGCATCCTCGAGGTGTGGTCAGTCATCGACAAGGCCGAGATCCAGGCGCAAATCTAGGTTGCTTCAATCACTTTGCTCGGTGAGAGCGCGTATCCGCAGCACCCCGTGGTAGAGCGCCAGGTCCTCGTCGTAGCGGGCCTCGGCGAACTCCAGGGACAGGCGGGTCTGGTCGCGCGAGCCGGTGGCGAAAGCGGCGCCGTCAAGGCGCGCCCGGATGCTGTCCATGATCAGACGCGTCTCGGCCTCGCCTTGCGCCTTCGACCAGACATGCAGCGTGATGAGCTGGTCGTCATCATTGTCGGCGCCGGTGTCCAGATCGAATGCGCTGGTCCTGCCATAGGTCACATAAGGGAAGGCGGCACTGTCGGCCGCCTGCTCGCGCAACCCGGCGCCGCCGAGCAGCGCCGTCAGCGAGGCATCGCTCTTCAATCTCATGAACAAGGCTTGCAGCAAATCGCCGGGCGCCGTCATCGTCGTCTCCGTTCGCCTGTCACGCTTTGAACAACCTCAGTTTCGCGCGCAACCTAACCGCGTTGCACGGATTGCGCCAGATGACGATCCGCCTGATGGAAGGCGGCGAATCGGGCGGCATGGCCCTTTCACGGACCGGGTTCTATTTGGCATGCGGGGAGTTTCAAGAAGGGTGTTATGAGGAGCCCTGTTTTCTCCGGCAATTCGAGGTCATTTCATGCGAACGCCACCGCTGCTGCCGGCCTTTGGAAAGCTTGGCGTCAAGCCCCCGGTCGCGATTGCGGCAGCACCCGCCCTGTCGAAGAGCACCGTGGCCCTGCGCATGCGCGAGATACTTTCAATGCATGGCGGCCTGGCCTTGAAGCTGTCGGTGGTGGCCTGACAATCCTGATCCTGGCGGCGGCATTTTTCATGTCAAGGGCCTGATGCCGATATGGCAAACCGCTACGCGTTGCGCATGGACGAGCCCGAGAGCTGGACTATCTTCGACATCTTCACCGGGCAGCCTGTCGAGCTTAAGCAACAGGTAATGGTGGCCATGAATTTGCGCGATGCGGAAGCGATGGCCGACCGCCTGAACAGCCGGGACGTCAAGCGGCGGGCAAAAGCCGACCGCAAGTCCTGACGCACGCTGATCTCAGCCGCTCTGATTGCAAGACGAACGCGCGCTAGCCGAAATCTGCGGCTGTGAGCACATAAATGCTCTTGCGGGTGCGGGCGTAGGCCTTGCTGGCAATGTCATGGATGGAGCTGGACGCGGTATCGAAGGCCGCCAGATAGGTGGCTTCCGCGGTCGCCGTCCCTGATGGCGCCTTCGAGAGGGCATCGGCGGCGACAGAGAAGGAAATCTGGAACATGCCGTCATGGCCGACAAAGCGGATGCGCTTGCCGGCCTCGTCATAGAAGCGGCTTGGATTGGGGAATGTCAGGCTCATGACGTGCCCCCCTTCGGCGCGGCGGCGGCTTTCTTGACGGTAGCCCGCTTCTTCTTCGGTGTCGGGTTCAAGGCTTCCGCGACGCGGTCGGCCTCTTCCTTGGCCAGGCGCAATTCCCTGAGCCTTGCCGTCTTGATCTCCCTGGCCCTCGCTTCGGACATGTAGTCGGAGGTTGCCTTGTTGCGCTCGGCCGTCTTCTTCTGCTTGTCCATGAAGCGGGCTTCAGCTTTTTCCATGATGCTCTGATTGCCTTCGGCCATCGCCTAAATCTCCTCGTGCCTGAAATGGTGAAATCGAACTTACGATATAAATAGTCGCTTTGGCCTCGAAATTCAATTTTTCGAAATATCTAGGCGCCTCGCGACGTTTCGAATCCGGCAGACATCATAATACTTTTTAATATTTAATTTTGGCCACGAATAATTTTTGGCACTCCTATCTATCGAGTGCCAATACGCCTATAAGAACGGCGCGGTCGCCTATGCCGGCCCCAGAAAGAAGTTCTCATGAAGTTTCGGCCACTCCACGACCGCGTCGTCATCCGGCGCGCCGAAGGCGATGTCAAATCCAAGGGCGGCATCATCATTCCCGACAATGCCAAGGAAAAGCCGCAGGAAGGCGAAGTCATCGCCGTTGGGCCGGGCGCACGCGACGAAAACGGCGCGCTTGTTCCGCTCGACGTCAAGGCCGGCGACTTCATCCTGTTCGGCAAATGGTCGGGCACCGAGGTCAAGATCGACGGCGAGGACCTGCTGATCATGAAGGAAGCCGACATTATGGGCGTCATCGACAAGAGCGAGACGGCCAATATCGGCAAGAGCGGGACGGTCGTCACCGAGAAGAGCGTCAAAGCCAAGAAGGCCGCCTGACCGGCCTGGCTTTGCCAGGCTCCGGCGAGCCGCTTGCTTCACCACACCAACGGGATTGAAAAAAATGTCTGCCAAGGAAATCAAATTCGCCACCGACGCGCGCGACCGCATGCTGCGCGGCGTCGAGATCCTCACCAATGCGGTGAAGGTCACGCTCGGCCCCAAGGGCCGCAACGTCATCATCGACAAGGCCTATGGCGCGCCGCGCATCACCAAGGACGGTGTGACGGTGGCCAAGGAAATCGAGCTTGCTGACAAGTTCGAGAACATGGGCGCGCAGATGGTGCGCGAAGTGGCTTCGAAGACCAACGACCTCGCCGGTGACGGCACCACCACCGCCACGGTGCTGGCCGCATCGATCCTGCGCGAAGGCGCCAAGCTGGTTGCCGCGGGCATGAACCCGATGGACCTCAAGCGTGGCATCGACCAGGCTGTCGCCGCCGTGGTCAAGGACATCAAGGCGAAGGCCAAGAAGGTCAAGTCGTCGGCCGAGATCGCGCAGGTCGGCACCATCGCCGCCAATGGCGATGCCAGCGTCGGCGCCATGATCGCCAAGGCGATGGACAAGGTCGGCAATGACGGCGTCATCACCGTCGAGGAGGCCAAGACCGCCGACACCGAACTCGACGTCGTCGAAGGCATGCAGTTCGACCGCGGCTATCTCTCACCCTATTTCGTCACCAATGCCGACAAGATGCGCGTCGAACTGGAAGAGCCTTACGTGCTCATCCACGAGAAGAAGCTCGGCAATCTGCAGGCGATGCTGCCGATCCTCGAAGCAGTGGTGCAGAGCGGCAGGCCGTTGCTGATCATCTCGGAAGACGTCGAAGGCGAAGCACTGGCGACGCTGGTCGTCAACAAGCTGCGCGGCGGCCTCAAGGTCGCGGCCGTCAAGGCGCCGGGCTTCGGCGATCGCCGCAAGGCGATGCTGGAAGACATCGCCGTGCTGACATCGGGCCAGATGATTTCCGAGGATCTCGGCATCAAGCTCGAAAACGTCACCATCGAGATGCTTGGCCGCGCCAAGCGCGTACTGATCGAGAAGGACACCACCACGATCATCGACGGCGCCGGCACCAAGGCGACCATCCAGGCGCGCATCGCGCAGATCAAGGGCCAGATCGAGGAGACCACGTCCGATTACGATAAGGAGAAGCTGCAGGAGCGGCTGGCCAAGCTCGCCGGCGGCGTCGCCGTGATCCGCGTCGGCGGCGTCACCGAGTCTGAAGTGAAGGAAAAGAAGGACCGCATCGACGACGCGCTGAATGCGACGCGCGCGGCGGTGGAAGAAGGCATCGTGCCCGGCGGTGGCGTGGCGCTTCTGCGCGCCAGATCGGCGCTGGCCGGGCTGACTGGCGCCAATGACGATGTGACGGCAGGCATTTCGATCGTGCTCAGGGCGCTTGAAGCGCCGATCCGCCAGATCGCCGAGAATTCCGGCGTCGAAGGCTCGATCGTCGTCGGCAAGCTGTCCGACAGCAAGGACCAGAATCAGGGCTTTGACGCCCAGAACGAGGTCTATGTCGACATGATCAAGGCCGGCATCGTCGACCCGGCGAAAGTGGTGCGCACCGCGTTGCAGGACGCCGGCTCGATCGCCGCCCTTCTGATCACCGCCGAAGCGATGATCACCGACGTTCCGGCCAAGGATGCGGCGCCTGCGGGCGGCGGTGGCGGCATGGGCGGCTACTGACCATCGCCCGAAAATTGCCCGCTGGAATCTGGGCGGGCATAAATCAGAACAGGCTGCCGGGGACATTTCCCCGGCGAGCCAGGAATTTCCGTCAGTCAGTCAAGACTGTCATCAACGACAGGGAGATCGACAGATGATCACATTCGCCCCGAAGCCAAACGCTGTATCCGCGACCAAGCCGGCGGAGGAGAGCCGCTTCGATCGCATCCGCCGGATTGCCGCCGACAAGCACAGGCAGGCCGATGCCGGGCCGATTCGCCGCGAGCCGTCGAAGACCGGCGACAAGCGGCCGACGTGACGGCTGCCAACCTCACGACACCGGCAACGCTCCGCCCTCTTCGGTGCGGCGGGCAATGAACTCGTCGAGCACATCGGATGTGGCAACGGCCGACGCCGGCGGCTGGAAGTCGGCCAGCGTCCGCTTCCAGATGCCGGTGGCGCGCTCGGTGGCCGACTTCGAACCGGACTGCGTCCAGCTGCCGAAATTCGACCAATCGGCGACCAGCGGCTCGTAGAAGGCGGTGCGGTAGCGCGTCATGGTGTGGCCGGCGGAGAAGAAATGCCCGCCCGGCTGGACTTCAGCGATCGCCTCGAAGCCGATCGAATCCTCGTCGCCGGGGGTCGTAGCGCAGAGTTCGGCAACCGTCTGCAATGCCTCGATATCGGTGATCAGCTTCTCGTAGGAGACGCTGAGGCCACCCTCCAGCCAGCCCGCGGCATGGATGCAGACGGTGGCGCCGGCAAGCACCGAGCCCCACAGCGCGAACTGCGTCTCGTGCGCCGCCTGCACATCGGAAATGTTGGCCGCACTGCCGCCGCCGGACCGCCAAGGCAGGCCGGTGAAGCGCGCCAGCTGGCCGGCGCCCAGCGTCGCCTTGACGTGCTCGGGCGTGCCGAAGGCCGGTGCGCCGGACTTCATGTCGACATTGGAGGAGAAGGATCCGTAGACCACCGGTGCGCCCGGCCGCACCATCTGCGCCAGCGCGAGACCAGCCAGCGCCTCGGCATGCTGCAGCGTCAATGCGCCGGCGACGGTGATCGGCGCCATGGCGCCGGCCAGGCAGAAGGGCGTGATGACAGAGACCTGGCCGGCGCTGGCGAAGTCGATGATGCCTTGCGCCATCGGGATATCGAGCTGGCGCGGCGAATTGGTGTTGATCACGGTGTAGCAATGGACGCCGGCCAGGAACTCGTCCTGCGAGAGCCCGCGCGCCAGCCTGATCATCTCGAACCCATCCTCGACCTGCGGCGTGCCGCGGGCGAAGACGAAGGGGAACTTGTCCGACAGGGTCAGCTGCGCACGGTTGACGGCATAGTGGCGCAAATGGTTGTCGACATCCTGCGGCTCGATCCAGGGGCCGAGCATATGCAGCACGTCGAAATTCTGAACAAGCTTGGTCAGTTCTTCGAAAGCGGCGAGCGTGCCCGGACGCCGTCCGCGTTCGAGATCGGTGACGTTGGGCGCCCCGGCTCCGGCCAGGAACGTCATCGAGCCGAGCTCCAGCATGAGATCGCGGCTACGGTTGCCCGCCAGCGCCCGGATGGATTTCGGCGCCGAGGCCAGTGCCGCAGTGACAATATCGCGGCCGATGCGCACCATCTGGCTGTCCTCGTCGACCAGCGCACCGGCTTTGGCGTAGATCGCCCGTGCCTCCGGCAGCAGCACCTTGATGCCGAGCTCTTCCAGCACGCGCAACGCCGTGTCGTGGATGGCCGCGACCTGGTCGTCCGAAAACACCGGCTGCGGCAGGAACGGGTTCTTGAGCGAGCGATAGTTCGGGTGGCGGCTTGACCCGCTGCCGGCCTCACCGGTGTGCCCGCGCCGGCGCTCGCGCCTGGTCTCCCTTATAATGTCATCGACCATGGCCAAAACTCCTCATTGCCGCATCGCCTGCCCTCGGGGTCGTATGGCGAGGCCGGAATAATTCGCGCCGGCCGCTCGACGCCGACAATGTGCACCCAAAGCGCGGTCCCCTCCCCGGCGAATTCGTCGCCCAGCAACGTCAGCGCGACGCTTTTGCCTATTGTGTAGCCATAGCCGGCTGAGGCGACGAAGCCGACGCGCCGGCCCTTGTGCCAGACTGGCTCGAAGCCACTGGCGTCGGCATCGACGGCGTCGACCTCCAGCGTCACGATCCGGGCGGCGCTCAACAAACCGTGCGGTGTGGCCTGGCTGCCCTTGTGAGCCGGGCTGAAATGGAAGAATAGTCTTCGCCGGGTATGCCCGCCCTGAAATTGCCCGCTTGCGGTTCTCAGGTGGGTGGGGTGAGTTTCGGGAATGGCCAGTCCTTTAGAACGACGTCCAAGACGAAGAGGTCCGATCGCCGCCGCACTGCTGGCGGTGGACGCGTGGATCGATTCCTCGCTCTACGAAATCGGCTTCAAGGCCGGCCAGTTCTGGGAATCGGCGACCATTTTTTCGCGGCGCTTCCGAGTCACCGGCTGGCGACGCGGCATCATCGAGGTGCTGAGCGAAGGTTTTACGATGGGCGCCGGCGGCGTCGTCGTGCTGCTCGCACTCGCGATGCCGGCCTTCCAGATCACCACCGGCGACTGGCGCAGTCAGGGCGATTTCGCCGTCACCTTCCTCGACCGCTACGGCAACGAGATTGGCCAGCGCGGCATCATCCAGCGCGATTCCGTGCCTGTCGACGAGATGCCGGACCATGTCATCAAAGCAGTGCTGGCGACCGAGGACCGGCGCTTCTTCGAGCACTACGGCATCGACGTGCTCGGCCTGTCGCGCGCCATCTTCGAGAATGTGCGGGCCAATTCCGTCGTCCAGGGCGGCTCCAGCATCACCCAGCAGCTGGCCAAGAACCTGTTCCTGTCGAATGAGCGGACCTTCCAACGCAAGATCAAGGAAGCCTTCCTGTCGCTGTGGCTGGAGGCCAATCTGTCGAAGAAGGAGATCCTGCAGCTTTATCTCGACCGCGCCTATATGGGCGGCGGCACGTTCGGCATCGAGGCGGCGGCGGATTTCTATTTCGGCAAGAGCGTCAAGGATCTGAACCTCGCCGAGGCGGCGATGCTGGCCGGCCTGTTCAAGGCGCCGACCAAATACGCCCCGCACATCAACCTGCCCGCCGCCCGTGCTCGCGCCAATGTGGTGCTGTCGAACCTCGTCGATTCCGGTTTCATGACCGAAGGCCAGGTGCTGCAGGCAAGGCTGCATCCAGCCGAGATCGTCGACCGCGGCGAGCAGAAGAGCCCGGATTATTACCTCGACTGGGCCTTCGATGAGGTCAAGAAAATCGCCAAGCCCGGCCAGCATTCGCTGGTCGCCCACACCACTTTCGACGCCAACATCCAGAAAGCGGCGGAGGAATCCGTCGAATTCCATCTCCGCCAGTTCGGCAAGGAATACAACGTCACCGAGGGCGCCGTTGTAGTGATCGAGACCAATGGCGCGGTACGCGCCATTGTCGGCGGCCGCGACTATGGCGCAAGCCAGTTCAACCGCGCCACCAAGGCGCTGCGCCAGACCGGCTCCTCGTTCAAACCTTACGTCTACGCCACCGCCATGGAGCACGGGTTCACCCCGGACTCCGTCGTCTCAGGCGGGCCGATCAGCTGGGGCGGCTGGTCACCGCACAATTACAATGGCGGCTCGGCCGGCAATGTGACGCTGATCACGGCGATCGCCAAATCGATCAACACCGTGCCGGTACGGCTGGCCAAGGACTATCTCGGCATCGGCCCGATCAAGGCGATGGCCGAATCATTCGGCGTGGAATCGCCGCTGGAGTCGCACAAGACCATGGTGCTCGGCACATCGGGCATGACGGTCATGGACCAGGCGACGGGCTACAGCGTGTTCGCGCAGAACGGCTTCGCCGGCTCGCGGCACGGCATCACCCAGCTCGTCACCCGCACCGGCGATGTCGTCTACGACTTTGCCAAGGATGCGCCGGCGCCGCATCGGGTTCTGTCGGAACAGGCTTTGAAATACATGAACACCATGCTGGCTGCGGTGCCGGCGATCGGCACCGCGCGGCGCGCGCAGCTGCCCAACATCGTCGTCGCTGGCAAGACGGGGACGACGCAATCCTACCGCGACGCCTGGTTCGTCGGCTTCACCGGCAACTACACGGCTGCCGTCTGGCTCGGCAATGACGACTTCACCCCGACCCGCAACATGACCGGCGGCACGCTGCCGGCGATGGTGTGGCAGCGGCTGATGGTCTACGCGCACCAGAATATCGACCTGAAGCCGATCCCCGGCCTAGACAAACCCTTCGTCGACGAAGAGATCGCGGCCAAGGCCGAGGAAGCGGAGAAGAAAAATGCCGATCAGGCAGCAGCGGATGCCGCGGCCGAGCGCCCGGCGGTGCTGTCCAGCCGCACGACACAGACGCTGCGCGAGATGACCAAGGTGTTCCAGGCCGCGCCCGTGCTCGGCTCGCCGCAGACACCGGAGACCCTGTCGGCGCTTTGATTCCACAGCGCTGCTTGCTCTGCGGCCTGCCCCGCTATATCCCCCAACGATAATTCACTCGTCCCGGTTCTTCATGCTCAAGACCGCCTTTTTCACGCTGCTTTCGCTTGCCATAGCCATCGGCCTCGGCGGCGGCAGCGTCTGGTATGCGCTGCAGGCGCAGAGCGGCGTCGGCGCGATCAGCATCGGCGAATGGACCGCCTTTCCCGAGATCGGCACGCAAGATGCCGACCCCTATTCGAAGGCGCGCGTGGCGCGTGAAGGCGTGCTGGCGCTCGGCAAGGCCGAGGGCTTGTCCTTCATCGCCGAGCGCGATGCGGCCGGCAATGAGCTTCAGCGGCAATGCGACTACAGGATCGAGGGCAGTTTCCCCACAGCCCGGTTCTGGACGCTCTATGCCGCGGATCAATCGCTCGGCGTGGTCGACACCGGCAAGCCGAGGCTGGCGGCGCTGCAATCCTACCAGGTGCTGCGTCAGCCCGACAATTCGGTGATCATCGCCGTCGGCAACCGTCCGGCCCCCGGCAACTGGCTTCTGACCGAAGGTTTTGGCCGGATGTATTTCGTGCTCACCTTCTACGACACGCCGATTGCCTCAAGCACCGGCCTTTCCGACGTGTCGCTGCCCCGGATCGTCAAGGCTGGCTGCAATGCGTAGGTTGCTGCACGCCATCCTGCTCGGCCTGCTCGGCGCCGGCATCGTCCACATCGTGGTGCTTTTGCTGGTGCCGGAATTTACCGAGCGCGATGCCTGGTCACGGCTGGCGATGGCGTCCGACCTCTACAAGATGACCAGGCTGGATGCCGAGGCGGGCGGCGCGCCGGTGGTGAAGTCGGTGGATCCGCTGTTTTACGCCGCCGCCTGCCGCTTCGACCTTGCCGAAGGCATGGTGCGGATCAAGGCGCCGGGCAGCGTGCCGTTCTGGTCGGTGTCGGTCTATGACCGCAACGGCCACAATTTCTATTCATTCAACGACCGCACGGCGACCGGCAACAAGCTGGACACCGTGGTGCTGACGCCGGCACAGATGATCGACGTGCGCAGGGAGCTTCCCGAAGACCTGCAAGGGGCGATCTTCGTCGAGGCGCCGATCGAGGAAGGCATCTTCGTCATCCGCGCCTTCGTGCCTGACGACAGCTGGAAGCCGGTTGTGTCGCAGTTCCTGGACCAGAGCTCCTGCGAACTGCAGGACTACTGACCTCAGCCCGACGACCAGCAAACTCAGTGGTGCGGAACAGGCGTCCGTGGTGTGCCCGGCTTGTCCGCCGGTCGCGCCTGGCCCGCCAATGGCGGATGCTCGTAGCGGACGCCGGGAAAAATGATCACCGCCGCCGGCGTACCGGTGTCCTGAACTGCTCGATTGACTGGTGCCGATCGCGGCACGAAAGACAGTACCATGCCCATGGTTCGCGTATTCCTCTCGGTTGCCCCGGAGCACAACGCAACGCCTCCAAATGTGATTAAGGCCGGCAGAGGGTTAACGGAGCGCTAACGGATCGCGGCTAATTTGATGTTTGTTCCAGGCCTCACGCGAAACCGACACAGTTGCGGTTGAGCATGGTCCGGGTTGTGTCGAGTGTCGGGCGTATCTTCCGTGTCAGCTTCGGATTTCAGGCAAATCGCCATACGGACGGAATCGGGAAAAGCCGAAAGGCTGTTTCGCGCCGCGGTGTCGGCGTTCTGCTCGCTGACCCGCCCGTCGCGCCGCGAGATCGCCCAGCTCGAGGATCTGACGCTGCCGCTGTTCGACAGCGTGCCGGTCGAATCGCGCCGCTATGTCGCCGCCGCCCTGTCCGAATGCGAATATGCGCCGGCCGCCCTGGTGCGGCGGCTTTGCGAGGAGCCGGTCGATGTCTGCGCGCCCTTGCTGGTCCGTTCGCGGGCGCTGGGCGACATCGACCTGATCGCGTTGATCGGCCGCCACGGCCTGCCGCATGCGCGCGCCATTGCCCGCCGCAAGGATTTGAACCCGACCATCGCGCAGTTGATCAAGGCGCTGGAAAAGCCGACTCTGGTGCGCGTGCGGCAGCCCGAGCCGATCGCCGACGTGGCGGGCGACGGCGCCGAAGCCGCTGCCGCCGCTCCCAGCGCACCAAAACTGCCCGGCAGCGCCGCCGAAACCGCCAGGCGCCGCCTGCGCTCGATGATGCTCGCCGAGGGCGAGGCGACATCGGTCACTCCCTTCGTCGGCTCAGCAACTTACAGCAAACTGCGCGAGACGGCGCTGACCGGCAACGCCGCCTTCTTCCAGACCGCGCTTGCCGACGCGCTCGATATCGACTTCTCGACGGCGCGGTCGCTGACCGAGCATTCGAGCTATGTCTCGCTGCTCGCCGCGCTGCGGGCGCTCGACCTCAGTGAGGACAGGGCATTCCTGATCGTGGTCGCGGTTTACCCCCGGGAGTTTCCGCACCCGCAGGCGATCCGCATCTTCCTCGACCGCTACCGGCTGCTGCACCACGAGGCGGCGCTCGACAAGGTGCGCGGCTGGAAGGCCGAAACATTGTCGCGAGCGGTGCGCGGCAACACCCCTGTCGCCGCGAATGGCGACCAAGCGCCGGACGTCGACAAAGCCAGCTTAGGGGCCAGCCTCAAGGCGTCTTGACGGAGAGAAGCTCCTCGACGGAAACCGTTCCGGCCTCGATCTCGACCACCCAGATGTCGGGATCGAATTTTTTCTCCCGCTCAAGCCTGGCGTCAAGCGCGGCGGCATCGTCGCCGGCGCCTAGCAGCGTGAAAAAGCGATCATCCGGTTTGTCCGAATCGTAGCTCGTCTGCGGCGCCGGGCCGAACAGGGAGACGTCGCCCAGCCTGCCGCGGGAGAGCACGAAGACAGCGCCGGCCTCGGTCGCGCCGCGCTTGACGACGGCCGCAAAGCCGCCGGCGCCGAAAACACGGCGCAGCAGGGCCGACACCCAAAACTCGGTGGTTACGCGCATGACGAGGCTCCGGAGGACATGCGCGGCGTCTTAGCCGGATTTTCGTCTATCCGCGAGCGGTCGTCTTGACCACTCAATTGGTCAGGCCGATGTCGCGCATCTTGACGTAGACGACCTCGTCGGGCTCGCCCGTTTCCGGCAGGCCGAACAGCGACTGGAATTCCTTGATCGCCGCCTTGGTGCGGGCGCCGACGACGCCGTCGAGCTGCATGTCGTCATTGCCGAATGCCTTCAGGCCGGCCTGGATCTTGACGATGCGGGCATCGGGCGCCTGGGCGGATACCGGCGCGGAAACCGGGATGGGCGCAGGCGCGGCCTCGGGCGCGGCAACTCGAGCGGCGGCCATATCCACGGGCCTCGGCACAGGATGCGGGATGCCAGCCGTTGTCTGCTTGGCGCCGAGCTGGTCGAGCAGGACGGCGTCGATCTCACCGGAGGCCGGCAGGCCAACTTTCTGCTGGTATGCCTGGATCGCCTTTTGGGTATTCGGCCCGGAAATGCCGTCGACCGTTCCCGTGTAGAAATCGAGATCCTTCAGGATGCCCTGGACCTGCTCGACGGTCGGATCGCTTTTGACCGGAGCCGGGCCGGGCCGCAGGATGTTGATGGTGGTTTCGGGTTCGTCCGCGCCGGGGTGCGGAAAACCCTCGATGCTGCGGGTGGCGAAGAAGGCGCCGGCATGCGGAAACGGCTGGTACCACAGCGCGTTGGCGGAAACGTAGAACAGCGTCACCAGGAAGGCGGTCGAGCCGCCGACCAGGACCGGATTGCGCGAGATCGCGCCGCCCAGCGCAATCGCGCCGGCCTCGAACGCGCCGCTGCGGCGCTTGACCGCCTTAGGCTGTTTTGCGGAGCGAGCCATTCCTGTCCCCTTTCGCGTCGCCTTTCGTCCTGGTCGCGGGCATCGGCAGCACGCCGTTCCTCTCGGTCGCGCTCCTCTTCGGCCCGTTCACCGGCAGGCTGATCGTGACCGTCGTCCCCTCGCCCGGCATGCTTTCGATCGACATCGTGCCGTCGTGCAGCGCCACCAGGCCCTTGACCAGCGACAGGCCGAGCCCGGTGCCCTCGAAGCGGCGCGTATAGTCGTTCTGGATCTGCATGAACGGCTTGCCGAGATTGACAAAATCTTCCTCGGCGATGCCGATGCCGGTGTCCCTGACCCAGAAATGCAGCCGCGAGCCGATCCGCTTGGCGCCGACGACGACATTGCCGCCATCGGGCGTGAACTTGACCGCATTGGAGACGAGGTTGATCAGGATCTGCTGCACGGCACGACGGTCGGCATTGATCTCCCCGGCGTCCGGCGCAATCTGCGCCTGGAGACCGATGTTCTTGGCATTCGCCTGCAGCTGCATCATCGACTGGCACATCTCGACCGCTTCGATGAATCGGAACGGTTCGGGCTCGGTCGCGTAGGCGCCGGCCTCGATCCTCGAGACATCAAGGATGGAGGTGACGACGGCAAGCAGATGCTGGCCCGACTCCTTCACCAGGCCGACATACTCCTTCTGGCGCGGGTCCTTGAAGCCGCCGAACATCTCATGCAGCAGCATGTCGGAAAAACCGATGATGGCGTTGAGCGGCGTCCGAAGCTCATGGCTGACGACCGCCAGGAAGCGGCCCTTTGCCACCTCGGCCGACGCTGCGGCCTCATTGGCGGCAGCAAGCTCGTCGCGCAATTCGGCAGTCTCGTCGTTCTCGCGCAGCAGCAGAGTGAAGGTCTCCTGCTGCTCTTCGGCACGCATCAGTTCGAGCTGAAATGGCCGGTAATTGTCGGCCGTCGAGGCGCTGCCGTCCTGCGGCAGCCTTACCCGAAGATCGAGCCGGCGCGCCAGGGCGCCATCGCGCATGTCGGCAAGCGCGCTGAGATAAGCGACGCGATCGGACAGGTGGATGCGGTCGAACAGCCCGGCGCCGAAAAGCAGTTCCGGCGGCAGCTTCAGGATGGTGCGCGCCTTGGCTGAGGCATCCAGGACCTCGCCATGCCGGGCGACATGCAGGACAACGGCGTCGATCATGTCTTCAAGGCGGTCGTTTGGAAGCAGCGCGGGCTGCGCGCGTGCGGCATCGCCTAGGGCTGCGAGCCGGGGAACCAGCGTCAGGCCCCAGGCGAGCGGCAGCAGCCAGTGCCACGCCGCGACTTGCGCCCCGCCGAGCGGGACGACAGAGGCGACAAAGGGCTGCAGCAGCATTGCGGCCAAGGCCGAGAGGCCGCCCCAAAGTGCCGCGCGCTTTGAACCGCCGATCCACCAGGCCTCGAATGGCAGTGCCAGGGCCAGCAGCGCAACCGGCGACGCCAGGCCGCCTGCTGCCGCGACGGCGCCGGCAAGCGCAAGACCGCCGGCGGCAAGGGCAACCTGGGCTGCCAGCGTCATCTTGCCCGACGCCGCCACCAGCAAGGCGGCGAACCAGCAAAGACCGAAGGCGGCGAAAATGGTTGCGACGGTGACGGCGGCGCCCATGCCCGAGGTGACCAGTGTCACCGCCGCACCGGCGGCGAAGAACGGAGCGGCAAGCATGATGCCGATGAACCGGCGCTGGCGCAGGCGATCGCCCTGGCCGATGATGGCCGGATGGACCATGCGTTCGCAACCGGCCGCCAGCGCGCCAGGCAGTTCAATATATCTGGCAGTTGTCAAACTCAACGCACTCGCACCCGGTCGTGACTGCCCCTGCGTTGCAGGTCGCTTTTGCTTGTTTGAAACTCGCATCCAGCGTTTAAGGAATGAATAAGGCTGACCGGAACAACGAGCGCGCTGCGGCAAAAATTGGAGCGCCGGCACCGGAATGCACCGCCATTTGTAGCCATAGTAAACGGAGCGTTATGTGCAAAGGGCGTGCCCGTGGCTGCGAAACCCTGAGCCGGCATGCCTGCTCTTCTGAAGATATCCATGCGCAACAATCGCTTAGATGGTTACTGCAAGGTTAAGAAAATTGGCGGCATTTGAGGCTAATGCACTGCAAAACGCCTCGCTTCGAATTTGCCTAAAATTTGAGGAAAATTTTCACTGAGCAAGAAAGCCGTCCTTTGCGCCTCATGTGCCATTGTCGCTGATATAAAGAGGTCATTGCGCATGGACGCATGATCCGGTCATTGGACGAGAGGGCAGATCGATGGGCTTTTTGATAAGAATGGCGTTCTGGTTTTCGCTGGTGTTGCTGGCGCTGCCGCTGACCGTCGGCCCCGACGAGGATGGCCGCGAGAGCGTCGGGCCGTTCCAGGCGCTTTTTGCGGCGCGCGAAGCGGTCGGCGACATCGCCGGCATTTGCGAGCGTAAGCCGGACGTCTGCGAAACCGGCAAGTCGGCGATGCATACGATCAGCGCCCGGGCCAAGGAAACCGCCAAGATCGCCGCCGCCATGCTGGACGACAAGAGCGCCGAGACCTCGCCCGATACATCGCTGGCCACCGGCAGCGTCGCCGAGGACATCGTGCTGCCGGCGACAGTCAACATACCTGCCAAGCTGGTGGCGAAGAACTAAACACCGTTTCAGCTGGTATCTACAGCGACACCGCAGGCCGGTCGGACCTCTCGATGCCTGCGGTGCTTTTCTTCTTTTTCCGTGACGCCGCAGCCGCGGATGACTATATCCCGAGCAATGGCCACGACGATCCAGACGATCCGCGACGACTTCTCCCTGCTCGACGAGTGGGAAGACCGCTATCGCTATGTGATCGAGCTCGGCGAAGCGCTGCCGCCATTTCCCGACGCCGAACGCAACGCCGCCAACAAGGTGCCGGGCTGCGTCAGCCAGGTCTGGCTGACCACGAGCCGAGCGCCGGGCGCCGATCCGGTCATCACCTTCACAGGCGATTCAGACGCTCATATCGTACGCGGTCTGGTCGCCATCATGCTGGCGCTGTTTTCGGGACGGACTGCCAGCCAGATCCTTGAAACGGACGCCGAGGCGACGCTGAGGTCGCTTGGCCTCGACGAACATCTGTCGCCGCAGCGGGCCAATGGCCTGCGCTCAATGGTCAAGCGCATCAAGCGCGACGCCGAGATGGCTCTCAAGCAGACTGCTTGATTGCTCTATCTTCTCTTCTTTCGACGCAATTCCCAAGAGAAAGCGCTCGGCAGTTTTCCTGGAATTGTTCTAGAAACAAAACGGCGCCGTAAGGGGCGCCGTTGATCTTGTCCATTGGAGCCGGTGTTACCGCCCCTTGCGTTTGCGGCCGAGGCCCATCTTCTTGGCCAGCTGCGAACGGGCAGCGGCATAGTTGGGGGCAACCATCGGATAGCTGGCGTCGAGATTCCACTTCTCGCGGTATTCATCGGGCGTCAGACCGTAATGGGTCATCAGGTGGCGCTTCAGCGACTTGAACTTCTTGCCATCTTCAAGGCAGACGATGTAATCGTCATGAACAGAGCGCTTCGGGTTTACCGCAGGCTTCTGCTTGTCGGCCGGAGGCTGTTCGCTTGCTCCGCCCACGCGCCCGAGAGCGGCATGGACATCAGCGATAAGGTTCGGCAATTCGCCGACCGGCACGGGATTGTTGCTGACATAGGCTGCCACCACATCGGCGGTCAGCTCGATCAGCGCATCGCTATTTCTGGAAGGTGTTTCGACGATATCCATGGTTTAGGCCCCAACGAAGGATGTTTCTGTTTGCGCCCTTTTTGGAAGATCGGGCATGGCGCGAATTTCACGCGGGAAGAGCTTCATGGATTCGCGTCCGGGCATCTTAATGAGCCCACAGACAAAGTAAGTCAATTCGCATCTTGCGCTATATTCAACGATATTCATCGAATAGTCGCTCTTCAGCTTCAATCTTTCGTGCACTCTGTAACTTCGCGATATTTTCTGGTCGGACCAGGACTAGCATGACGTAAGGTCACACCACCGCTAAATCAGCAAGGACTCATAAAGTGGGCAGCGATGCTTGGTCTATGCTTCGAGGTTTGGGCGGCTGATTGTCGGATTCGTACCAAACTGTAAGTTGCAAAGCGTTGGCGAAACACGCCGAAGAAGATCTTCGGTCTGACCGGATTCAATACGGCGTGAGGTATTTTCCATAGACCCAGCCACTAACAAAACCACCATTTTGCGCCGGGTCGTGCCAAACTTGACACCATTGATAGCGAATTGCCTGTTTCTGTTTCCAGTGCGGCTGGCCGGCGATCTCCAGAAGATTCAAGCCGCCGGTGCACTTGCCGGTCATCTGCAGGATCGTCCCGTTAGGATAGGCGGCCTGCTTCCGCGAGGTGCCGGACGGATATTTGCGAACGTTGAGCGTGTCGCCGAACGGCACGCCAGCCACTTGCCAAGCGGCGAACGCGGTTGCATGAGACTGGCCGGTGAAAGCCAGAACGGTCGAAGCGACGACGGCGAGAGCCGCAGCGGTGTTGATATGGAAATTCATCATCCTCTCCTTTTGGCTCATCTCCCGAGCCCGCCGCAACCAATACATCCCGGCCCTTGAACCCGCGCTGATCGGCGTGTTCATTTGCCATTCAAGTAATTTCTTCAGTGAGACGCAATGACCAAGACCTCAGCTTTTCCGACCGCCAGCCCGCCGAGCCCCGAGAAACACCCCGTCTTCGACACGCATCACGGCATTACCCGCACAGATGACTATGCCTGGCTGAGGGCCGAGAACTGGCAGGCGATGTTCAGGGACCCTTCCCTGCTTGAGGGCCGCATCCGCGCCCATCTCGAAGCCGAAAACGCCTATCAAGCAGTGCTTATGGCCGATACGCTAGAGCTTCGGAAGCAGCTGTTCGGCGAGATGAAGGGGCGCATCAAGGAAGATGATTCGACGGTGCCGATGAAGGATGGCCCCTATGCTTACGGCTCATCCTTCAAGCTTGGCGGCGAACAGCCCCGCTATTTCCGCATGCCGCGCGATGGCGGCGATGAGCAGATCCTGCTCGATGGCGACGCGGAAGCCGAGGGCAAGCCCTATTTCCGCCTCGGCGGCGTCGACCATTCGGCCGATCACCGCAAGCTGTTGTGGGCGTTCGACGACAAGGGCTCTGAATTCTTCACACTTCGCGTGCGCGATCTCACCAGCGGCAAGGAACTGAGCGACCAGATCGAGGCCACCAGTGGTGGCGGCGTCTGGAATGCCGCCGATGACGGCTTCTTCTACACAAGGCTCGACGACAATCATCGCCCGTCCAAGGTGCTGTTCCACGCGCTCGGCGGCAGCCCCCTTAATGACCGGCTGATTTATGAGGAAACCGATCCCGGCTTCTTCATGGATGTCGGCGGCACGCGCTCCAACGAATGGATCATGATCGGGATCAACGATCACGAAACCTCGGAATATCACCTGATGCGCGCCGATGAGCCTTTCGCCGAGCCAAAGCTGGTGGCAAAGCGCGAGACTGGCCTGCAATATGATCTGGAAGAAGGCGGCGACATCTTCTTTATCCTCACCAATGCCGACGGCGCCAAGGACTTCAAGATCATGACGGCGCCGGCTAATGACCCGGTTCGCGCCAATTGGGAAGAGCTGGTGGCGCACGAGCCAGGCCGGCTGATCCTGTCGGTGGTCGGCTTCAGGGATCATATGGTCAGGCTCGAGCGCAAGGAAGGGCTGCCGCGCATCGTCGTTCGCGATCGCCGCAGCGGCGAGGAGCATCTGATCTCGTTCGACGAAGAGGCGTTCTCGCTCGGCCTGTCGGGGTCCTATGAATACGACACCGAGATCATGCGCTTCACCTATTCGTCGATGACGACCCCGGCGCAGGTCTTCGACTACAATATGCGCAGCCGCGAGCGTGTGCTGCTGAAGACCCAGGAAGTGCCGTCCGGTCACAATCCGGATCATTATGTCACGCGCCGGCTGATGGCGCCGGCCGCCGATGGCGAACTGGTGCCGGTCTCGCTGCTGCACCACCGCGACACGCCGCTCGATGGCTCCGCACCGTGCCTGCTTTACGGCTACGGCTCTTACGGCATTGCCATTCCGGCGGCGTTCAACACCAACTGGTTCTCGCTGGTCGACCGTGGCTTTGTCTTTGCCATCGCCCATGTCCGCGGCGGCAAGGACAAGGGCTATGGCTGGTATGACGACGGCAAGCGGGCGCACAAGATGAACACGTTCACCGATTTCATCGCCGTCGCGCAGCATCTCGTCGCCGAGCGTTACACCCAACACGACCGCATCGTCGCGCAAGGCGGCTCGGCCGGCGGCATGTTGATGGGTGCGATCGCCAACATGGCGCCGCAAAATTTCGGCGCCATCGTTGCCGAGGTTCCCTTCGTCGACGTGCTGACCACCATGCTCGACGCAAGCTTGCCGCTGACGCCGCCGGAGTGGCCGGAATGGGGCAACCCGATCGCGTCGGCGGAAGATTACCAAACGATCGCCGCCTACTCACCCTATGACAATGTCGCCGATCACGACTATCCGCCGATCCTGGCGCTGGCCGGCCTCACCGATCCGCGCGTCACCTATTGGGAGCCGGCCAAATGGGTGGCGCGGCTGCGCGAGCGCAAGAGCGGCGACAATCCGGTGCTGTTCAAGATCAACATGGATTCCGGCCATGCCGGCGCCTCCGGCCGCTTTTCAAGGCTGGAGGAGATCGCCTATACCTACTCCTTCGCGCTCAAGGTTACGGCCAAGCCCGAACCCGAGGTTACGGGCAAGGCTGAGAATGCAACGGAGGCGTCGCAATGATCGATCTATCCACCTTGACGGCTTACATAGCGGTTGTGCTTGGCTTTGTGTTTATTCCAGGCCCAGCCACGCTTTTGACGGTCGCGCGAGCGACGAGTTCCGGAACCAGGGTTGGCGTCGCGACGGGCGCGGGCGTCGCGGCTGGCGATGTGTTCCATACCATCATGGCGATGGTCGGCATTTCGGCGATCATCGCCACTTCGGCAACGCTGTTCAGCGTCGTAAAATACATCGGCGCGGCGTATCTCGTTTACCTCGGCATTCGCGCAATCATCGAGAAAATACCGGCCGATCCTACTGCCGGTGCACTCGCGATCTCCGCCAGCAAGGCGTTTCGTCAAGCTGTCCTGACCGAAGTGCTTAATCCAAAGACGGCGCTTTTCTTCCTTGCCTTCCTGCCCCAGTTCGTGCGGCCTGAAAACGGATCGGTGATGCTCCAGCTGATGACGCTGGGCATAATCTTTGTTCTGCTCGGCCTTTTCAGCACAGTCGTCTTTGCCGTGAGTGCGGGCCGGCTCGGCACGTTCCTGCGCCGCAATCCGTCGGTGGTGAAATTGCAAGGCAAGGTGGTTGGCGGCATCTACTGCGCGTTAGGCGTCCGTCTGGCCTTGCAGCAGCGCTGATGTCGATGCGAAAGGCGCGCCCGTCGAGGCGCGCCGGTCGTCACTTTTTGAATTCCAGGCTGCTCATTTTCACTCGCATTTGCAATGGCTGCGCGCTACCCAATGCGCGCCACCTTCCAGACCATGACATACGCAAAGGGGCCACTATGTTGCTCGTCGACACCTATCTCGAGAAATCACCGATCCAGGGCATCGGGGTTTTCGCCAGGAACCACATTGCCAAGGGCACGCTGGTCTGGAAGCTCGACCCCAGATTCGACCGGATCATCGACGTCGAGACCTATGAAGGCGAGAGCGGCCCGGTGAAGAACTATCTCGACCGTTATTCCTATCCAGACCGCCGGGATCCGAACTACATCGTCTTCGAAGCCGACGACGCACGCTACATGAACCATGACGACGAACCGAATTGCGATGTCTCCTCGCCCGAGGAAACCTATGCCTTGCGCGACATCGCACCCGGCGAGGAACTGACCTGCAATTACAGTCATTTCTTCGAGACGGGCTTCGACTTCCTCGGTGATCGCCACCTGTAGATCGCCACCTGTAGCCGGGATCACTTGGCCGGCTTGCTGCGCACCGGGTAGCCGTTGGGATGCGGCGGCACCGCCTTGAGATAGGCGGCTATTGCCGCGCGATCTGCCGGCGGCAGTTCGGCCATGTTGTGCTGCACGTCGACCATGGCGCCGCCGACCGAATCGAAATCAGGGGTAAAACCGGTTTCGAGATAGTTGGCGATGTCGGCTTCCGACCAGTCACCGAGCCCGCCTTCGCCCGATGTGATGTTCGGCACGATGCCGCTGCCTTCGGCGGCCGCCGCGCCAGCCAGCCACTGGCTCTTCCTGGTGCCGCCGGTGATGTCGCGCGGCGTGTGGCATTCGCCGCAATGGCCAGGCCCCTCGACCAGATAGCGGCCGGCGAGTACCGGATCAGGCGTGCCATCGGCAAAGGCAATCACCGGCTCTTTGCTGAGATAGAGCCGCTTCCACAGGCCGAGGCCGCGGCGGATGTTGAAGGGGAAACTCAGGGAATTGTCCGGCGCCTTGCCGGCGACCGCCGGCAGCGTCTTCAGGAACGCATAGAGATCGGCAATATCAGCCGGCTTCATGCGGGCGTAGGATGTGTAGGGGAAGGCCGGATAGAAATGCTCGCCCGACGGCGACACGCCCTTCAGCATGGCGTTGGCAAGGTCCTCGACCGTCCAGGCGCCGATGCCGTCCTTGGGATCCTGCGAGATGTTGGGCGGCACGAAGGTGCCGAACGGCGTCTTGAGCTCGAGGCCGCCGACCAGTTGCAAACGGCCGTCGCCTTGCGAGCCCGGCTTGGCGTGACAGGAGGTGCAGCCGCCGGCATTGAAAATGCGCTTCCCCCTGGCGGCGTCGCCGGGGCCGAGCTGCGCCAGGGTGCCAGTGTCGAGCTTGACCGGCGCCGACAGGAACCAGCCGGCGCCGGCACCGACGACGCCCAGGACAAGGGCGGCGCCGACAAATTTTTTCCACAAGGGCATTGCCCGGGATCAGCTCTTCTTCACCCGATAGGTCTTGTGGCAGGTGCCGCAATCACTGCCGAGCGTATCGATCTGCGCCTTCAGCGCATCGACATCGGCGGGTGCGGCGGCGACTGCGGCCTTGACGTCGGCGACGTACTTGTCCTCGGTCGATTTGAAGCCCGCCATGTCTTCCCAGATTTTGGGCGAGGCGGTGGTATCACCGCTGTCGCTGCCGGCCGGGAACAGCGCGTCGACATCGAACTTCTCGGCATTGACTTGCAGCGCCTGCAGCGCCGTCAGCACGGCGGCGGCATCGAAGTCTGCCTCGCCCTTGGCGATTTTCGACAGGCCGCCGACAATCTTGCCGCGTTCCTTCATCAGTCCCTGTCGGTCGAGGATCGGGTCGGCAAAAGCCGCCGAGGCGGCGAGGCTGAGCATAGAGATGGCGATAACAAGCTTTCTCATTCAATTGGCTCCAGGATGATGAGGGGTCGCGACCTAACGTTAACGGAGGGCGGGCCGGGATTATTCCCTGTCCGCCGGCCGGATTCTGCCGAATTTTGTGTGCCTGCTGCTTCAGCTGAGAAAGAAAAGCCCCGGAGTACCGGGGCTTCTCTGGGTCGATCAGGCTTTCGCCTCTTCGTACATTTCAAGGACATGGTCCCAGTTGATGAGGCTGTCGACGAAGGCCTCGAGATATTTCGGCCGCGCGTTGCGGTAGTCGATGTAATAGGAATGTTCCCAGACATCGACGCCGAGGATCGGCGATGCGCCATGGACGAGCGGGTTCTCGCCGTTCGGCGTCTTGGAGATCGCCAGCTTGCCGTCCTTGACCGAGACCCAGGCCCAGCCCGAACCGAACTGCGTGGTGCCGGCGGCGATGAAGTCGGCCTTGAACTTGTCGTAGCCGCCGAGGTCGGCGTCGAAAGCCTTCTGCAGGGCGCCCGGAAGCTGGTTGCCGCCGCCGCCCTTCTTCATCCACTTCCAGAAATGGATGTGGTTGTAGTGCTGGGCTGCGTTGTTGAAGAGGCCGGCATTCTTGCCGAACGACTGCTTGACCACCTCTTCGACCGACAGATCGCCAAGGCCCGCTTCGGCGGCCAGCTTGTTGCCGTTGTCGACATAAGCCTTGTGGTGCTTGTCGTGGTGATACTCCAGCGTCTCCTTCGACATGTAAGGCTGCAAGGCCTCGTAGTCGTAGGGCAAGGCGGGCAATTCAAAAGCCATCGGTCATACTCCTCATGGAAAAATCCGGTGCGGATACCGGATTAAGATAGGGCTGCATTGATCTGGAACAACTCCGGAATGAAGCGCCAATTGCCTTTTAGCGGCTCAACCGGCGGAAGTCGAATGCGCCCATTCCCAATAAAGGTCGCGCGCTTTCTTGGCCACCGGCCCGGGCTGCAGATCGCGGTCCTCGATGCGGGTGATCGGCACGACCTTGGAATGATTTCCGGTCGAAAATATCTCGTCGGCTTCGAGAAAGTCGCGCACCGACAGCATCTTCTCCGTGGTCTTGAAGCCGTAATCGCCAAGCAGCGTCATGGTGCGCGAGCGGGTGATGCCGGACAGGAAGGTGCCGTTGGGCGCCGGCGTCAACACGTGGCTGTCCTTGACCAGGAAGATGTTCGAGGTTCCGGTCTCGGCGACATTGCCCAGCATGTCCAGCACCAGCGCATTGTCGAAGCCGCGTCCCTTGGCTTCGAGAATGGCGCGGCCATTGTTGGGATAGAGGCAGCCGGCCTTGGCATTGGTCGGCATGGTCTCGATGGTCGGCCGCCGGAACGGCGACACGGTGATCGAAAAGCCGGTCGGCGAGATCATCGGCGATTCGTAAAGGCAGAGGCAGAAACGGGTCGAGGCCGGATCGGCCGGCACGCCCATGTAGCCGCCATGCTCGGCCCAGTACATCGGCCTGATGTAGACCGCTGTCTTGCCGTCGAACTTCTTCAGCCCGTCCCAGGTCAGTCCAACAATCTCATCGGCGCTCATCGACGGCGCGAGGCCGAGCGCGGTCGCCGATGCGTTCACCCTAGCGGCATGCAGCTCGAGATCGGGGGCGACGCCTTCGAACCAGCGGGCGCCGTCGAAGACGCTGGTGCCGAGCCACATGGCGTGGCTGCGCGGACCCAGAATGGCGACGTTGCCTTCGTACCAGTCGCCGTCGACGAAGGTCCATGTCGCCGATAGCGCCGCAGTCGCCAGTGTCATTGTTCGGTTCCGCTTCAAAGCTGCCTGTGCCAAGCATTGGAAGATGCTTTGACCGGCGCCGTCAACCGGCATGGAGCGGTTTTTGTTGAGGCCAGAGCGCCCCAAGAAAGCGATCAAGACTACAATCGATGCTTGCACCTTGCGCCGCCTGCCCTCAAAACTGTCGCCATGCATTACGCGGCTTACGTTTTCGACGCCTATGGCACGTTGTTCGACGTGCACGCCGCCGTGCGCCGTCACGACGGCGAGATCGGCCCCGACGGCCCGCTGCTTTCGGAAATCTGGCGCGCCAAGCAGCTGGAATATTCCTGGGTGCGCACGCTGATGGGCGGCTATGCCGATTTCTGGCAGCTCACCGAACAGGCGCTCGATTTCGCCCTGCTCAAGGTTCCCTCCGCCGACAAGGGACTGAAGGCCAAGCTGCTCGAAGCCTATTGGCGGCTCGACTGCTATCCGGAAGTGCCGGCCGTGCTCAAGGCGCTGAAAGCATCCGGCGCCAAGCTCGCGATCCTGTCCAACGGCTCGCCCGAGATGCTGGAAGCGGCGGTCAAGTCGGCCGCCCTCGACCAGGTGCTGGACGATATCTTTTCGGTCGACGCCGTCAGGCGCTTCAAGACCGACCCGTCGACCTACGACATGGTGGCGACGGGCTGGCGGCTCTATCCGGGCGCCGTCTCGTTCCAGTCGTCCAACCGCTGGGACATCGCCGGCGCCACCAAATTCGGCTTTCGCACCGTCTGGATCAACCGCGCCAACCAGCCCGAGGAATACCGGGATTTCCCGCCGGCGCTGATCCTGCCGTCGCTTGAAGGCCTGCTGACCGGCGGCTGATCACTCTGTTGCCTTCGAGCAACAGTGGCAGGGCGGTCACAGCTTCGCCTTTGTTTGTCCACCCTCAGGCCAGAATCGGAACCGCCTATCGCGTCAGGCATTGGGGGAGGCCGACCACTGCGCCGCTTGAAGGCATTCACGCTTTCTTGCGATTCGAGACTTAAAAAAGGCAACCATGTTGAAGACCGGAATCGACCCCTATCGCCTGAGCCGTCGCGGCTTTCTGAATGCTGCAGCCCTTGGCGCCGCTTCGATTGCGGTCTCCGCCTGCACCACCACCGGACCGACGCCGGCGCCGGTCGAACCGCCACCGCCGACCTATGACGAGCCGCCGCTCGGCGACTATGCGACGATGTACGGCCCGATTTCCGACAGCGGGTTCGAGCTCCCGGCCATCCCGATCAAGAAGATGGACCCGCAGTTCCTGCGCCAGATCGTTCCCGATCCGACCGGCCAGCGGCCAGGCACCATCATCGTCGATACGACCAACCATTTCCTGTATCTGGTGCGCGAAGGCGGCCAGGCGATCCGTTACGGCGTCGGCCTCGGCCGCGCCGGCTTCGAATGGTCGGGAGACGCCGTCGTCCAGTGGAAGCAGAAATGGCCGAAATGGACGCCGCCCGATGAGATGGTTGCCCGCCAGCCTGAACTGGAAGAATACAGCGCCAAGAACGGCGGCATGCCCGGCGGCCTCAAGAACCCGCTCGGCGCCCGCGCGCTCTACCTGTTCCACGACAACGTCGACACGCTCTACCGCCTGCATGGCTCGCCGGAATGGAACTCGATCGGCAAATCCGTCTCGTCAGGCTGCGTGCGCCTGATAAATCAGGACATCATCGACCTCTACGACCGCGTGCCGTCGAAGAGCCCGGTCATCGTGACGTCCGACATCGGCCAGCCGATGGCGGCGGGCGCAAACCGCAGAGCCATCCCGATCGATGGCGGGGTGCCGGATGGCTCGGTCCTGCTCGGCCCGGTGACCTGATCGACTTCATCGATGTCATGAAGCGGCAGGTTCGCCGCTCCATGCGGCAAACCCCCGCCAGGATTCCGATAGCTTTACGCGAATGCCTGGGGTTCGCATCCAAGATATGCAATGCCGGCAACAGGAGGCCAAAAAAGACGTCCAGACGAACCATGGAGCCGCTGCAATCGGGGCGGCCATGCCCTGTCAATCTCGACGCTGCTGTGTTTCGTTACCGATTGATGTATATTAGACGGGAGTATGATTGCAGAGACATACATTTCATTAGATCATTGATGGCGGGGGAACGCCGATGGTGGGATTTGATTTCGATAGTCCGCCTGCCGACGGCGCCGAGGCCAACCTGTCGGCCGAATGCGAGCGGCAATTGCTGCCGCTCGTCCGCGGAATTGTCGAGGCGGCGGTTGCCGCCGGGTGGAGCCAGGAAGACGTTCTTCTGGCCATGGTCGAGCTGTCCTGGGATCTGTACGAGAAACGCCGAGGCGATCTTTAGCAGGCCTGCGTGAGCCGGATAATTCCGTAGCGCCGGCCAAGCCAGGCCATGTTTTTCTCGCGCGAACTTTTTTCTTCACCTACAATGTTTTTTCTATCCGCGGGATGCGCTACGCTGCCTTTGGGCAGGACTATGGGGGATACAAATTACCGTCCGGATTTCCGGGTTGGCTGTTTGCACGGCACGGAATTTCGATGGGCTGGCAAAGCGGCTGAGGCAAGGCTGAATGAAAAATGCGGGCGAGGTTCAGGAACGCAGCGCAGGCGCCGATCGGGTCGATCGGCACGCCCTCGACACAATCCCCGAAAATGCCAATCCCAGAAGAGCAACCATGCGGGGGAGCGGGATATGCTCTGTCCGCAGCCCTGGATCGCTCCCGGAGGGTCGCCATCGCCGAAGTCGCCTACCTCGCGGGATTTTCGGATCAAGGCCATTTGGCCACCGCCATGAAGAAGCACAAGGGAAAGAAGCCATGGTTCGGGCGATAACTGCTGCTGGATCGTCCGTGGCGATGACAGATAGTCGACCAGCTCTGTCAATGGCCGCGCGATCTATATTCAGAATACAACGCTGGATTGTGACGGCGCACTATGCACAATAACTAGGCTAAAAATGGTAAGATAAGATCGGAAAATAGTCAGGTAGCCTTGGCTAAAAATTCAAACCTGTAAATTTATAGTCAAAATCCTGGTAAAATTTCGCTTGAGCTCAAATTCTTCTTTGCAATATAAAGCAGCATCTGTAAGATTCGAAGGAACGCCCAGGAGCAAACGTGAATTCTGGGCGCCTCGATACAGCACAGGATTGGATTGATCGGCGCAGCAGTGGCAGAGACGAAGATGCAACATAGAGGCAACGTCCAGGAAAGCGCCGGGACAGAGCGGCGGCGCGCGGATCGTCGCATCTTCGACGGAATTCCGGAAAGCGCGGGGCGCTACCTGGTCACGTTTCGAGGCGGCGCGGCTCATGTCGTTCATGGGCCGGGATCACACACATTCAAAGCGGCGGAACATTTCGCTTCGGTTCTGCTTACACCCTCACCAGGGATTGCGGCATCGCTGGGCAGCGACAAAGTCCACGAATACGACGGCGACGTCGGCATGATCATGATCGTCCCAGCCGACCTCGGCGGCAAGGTGACCCGGTCATCCACCACGGAAAGCGCAATCGTGGCGCTCACCCCCGAGAGTCTCTTCGAGCTGGCAACGCGTGAATTCGACACCGGCCATGCCGAGCTTCAGCCGCCGCCGTTCGGGACCGTCGACTTCCAAGCGCTGCAACTCGCGCAGTTGCTGAAGGCGGAACTGACGGATCGGGAAACTCCAAACGAGTTCTATGTCGATTCGTTGGTCACCATGTTCGGCGTCCATTTGCTTCGGAACTACGCAGGAGCGCGAAAGTTGCCACAAGCCCCAAAGGGCGGTCTGTCGAACCGCAGCGCCCGGCGGGTGCGCGAATTCCTGGAGGTAAGTTTTTCCAGCAAGATCGCGGTGGCCGAGTTGGCCGCACTCTGTGGCCTTTCGCCGAGCCATTTCATCCTGGCATTCACCAAGACCTTTGGCGAGCCGCCGCACAAATACCTGCTGCGGCTGCGTCTCGATTTCGCCGAAAAACTTCTCATCGAGAGCGACCTGTCGATTGCGGAAGTCGCTCATCTCAGTGGATTCTCGGACCAGAGCCACTTGACAGTCACCATGTCCAGATACCGGAACAGAACCCCCAAGCAGGTGAAGCTGCAACGTTAACGACTGTTGCGGCGCGCATGATTGTCCGCGGCGATACCTCGATTGATCTTCAGTATAGTCGAAGGTTGTGTGGCAGAGCAGTCACAGTTGTCGCGCAGGGACCAAATACCGGATTTTCCTACAAAGATTCCGGATTATTCCAAAATACCTGCACCGCGAATGTGCTCATGGTCGCGATGGAAGTCATTTGGGGCGGGGGGAGCAACCAGATGATACAGCATGTCGGATTGTCCCATGGACATTCAATTCGCGGAAATCGAGGTCTTCGCGCCTAAGGCCGAAGCGGCCTGGGCTGCACTGCAACGCCAATACGCCAGCCGGATCAGCGCTGCGGAACTCGACCATCTCCTGGCCTGTTTCGTGCTTGGACTGACCTCTCCGGCTTGTGGTGAAGGCGATCCGGGATTTCATTTCGATCTCTGCCGCGCGCTGGTGGCGGTAAGCCTGCCGCCGGAACGGACGGAGGCTGCACTGCATACGGTTCCAGAACCGACGCAGCCATGGGTCGCGAGCGCCTATCAGCTGATTGAAAAACAAGGCGCGAAGGTCGGTCTCTCGTTGCGGGAGAAGACGCGCAATTTCGAAGATTTTTTGGCCACCGAGGCGAATGGTGCGGCACATCAGAGCGCCTCGGCAATTGCGAGGAAAAACTAGCATGACCAAACGCGTCGAGGGGCGGAGAAGGATCGAACTTTCTTCAAGCTTTGTCGGAAACTGGATCGCGGGTGCGGCCGACAGCCGCTCGGTGCGGCGCCGCCTGATGGCGGTGCTGCGCATGGCTCACCGGGTTCTTGGATTCGGTCGCAAGAATATGGGTCTGGGAACATTGGGAAGCGGCACCAGCGTGCGTTCGGCTCTGGCCTGTGGTGTGAGCCCGGCCAGCATGCTCGGCGGCCTGGCCGCGCTCGCCGCGCTCGGCCTCGCCACACCGGCCCAGGCACAATATCAGGCTGGCGGCGGTTCGGCGACCGGCGGCAACGCCGTCGCCATCGGTAACGGCGCCGCGACGAATGGCAATAACAGCGTGGCGTTGGGCAGTTCCAACAGTGCAACGGGCGACGGCACGATCGCCATCGGCTATGCGATGGGTGTCAATGGCCTCAATTCCATAGGCATAGGTGTCTTCGCAGGCGCAACCGGCGTCAATGCCCTCGCCGTGGGCGGGAACGCCAAGGCCAACGGGGACGCAGCAAGCGCTATTGGCGTCAATTCGGTTGCAACCACAAGCGCGGCCGCTTTTGGCAATAATGCGCGTGCCGACGGAGTCAACTCGACCGCGATCGGCCCTGTTACCCGGGCGACCGGATTGCGCGCCACCGCGCTCGGGTTCGGGGCAACGGCATCCGGCGTGGATTCGATTGCCCAAGGTAACAGCGCTGTCGCAAGCAACCAGAATGCCGTCGCCATCGGATTCCAGTCGACTGCTACGGCGATAAACTCCGTCTATCTCGGCTCGCGTACCGCGGCCGGAACGGGAGCGCTGGCCCAAGGCGCGGTCGGCATAGGCACAGATGTGACAGCATCCCAGGTCGATGCCATTGCGATGGGACGTTCGTCCGTTTCGTCGGCGCAATACGCGGTTGCCATTGGCCTGAATGCGAAGGCTACAGGAGCGGGTGGCGCGATGGCGTTGGGCCAAGGCACGATCTCGAGCGGTGTCAATTCCGTTGCACTCGGCGTTCAGGCTAATGCCACTGGAGCCGGCTCCAACGCCTTGGGCACGTTGTCCGTCGCTTCGGGAGGGAATGCCACTGCTCTAGGCACCAGTTCCACGGCCAGCAACAACTATGCGACCGCCGTAGGCTGGGGAACTGTCGCCAGCGGCGCCGATTCCGCTGCCGTAGGACGTGAGGCCATCGCATCGGCGCTTGACGCAACGGCGATGGGGTACATATCCAAGGCCTCGGGCCAATACAGCACCGCCGTCGGCGCCAACGCAAACGCCACCGCCACGTCCAGCACGGCGATCGGCCAGAACGCGTTTGCAACCGGCGTTCAAGCATCCGCTTTCGGCGTAGGAGCGAATGCCGGCGCCCAGAATGCGGTTGCGCTGGGCGCCCTCTCCACCGCCAGCGCCACGAGCGCCATCGCCGTGGGCAACAACGCCAAGGCGGATTCGGCCGAAGCGGTCGCCATGGGCACCAATGCGGTGGCAACCGGCGGCAAGGCCGTCTCCATCGGTTCGGGCAACACGGCTTACGGCAACGGCGCGGTCTCCATCGGCGATCCGAGCTATGCCAGCGGCACCGGCGCCTTCACCGGCGGCGCCAACAACATCGCCAACAGCGACGGCACGGCAACCGCCACAGCCGCAAACCAGGCCGCAGGCGCGGTTGCCATCGGCAACAACAACAAGGCCGTCGGGCAAGGCTCCGTGGCGCTGGGCAATGGCTCGACGGCGGGTGCAGCCGGCCTTGCCGGCAATGTCGCGCTGGGCAACGGCGCGACGGCGACGGCAAGCTCCGGCGACGTAGCGCTCGGTTCGGGCTCGGTGACCGCGACGGCGGTCGGCACCAGCGGCGCGACGATCGGCGGCACGGCCTACAGCTTCGCCGGCACGACGCCGACGAGCACTGTCAGCGTCGGCGCGCTCGGCGCGGAGCGGACCATCACCAATGTCGCGGCGGGCCGGCTCAGCAACTCGTCGACCGACGCGATCAACGGCTCGCAGCTGTTTGCGACCAACCAGCAGGTGACGCAGAACACGGCGGCGATCGCCGCCAACACCGCCGACATCACCAATCTCGGCAACACGATCAACAGCATCAGCACCGGTGGCGGCATCAAGTATTTCCACGCCAATTCGACGGCGGCGGACTCGTCCGCAACGGGCACGGACTCCGTTGCTATCGGACCAGTCGCGACCGCGACGGGGACAAACGCCATCGCGGCCGGCACCAATTCGAGCGCCTCCGACGCCAACGCCTCGGCCTTCGGCAGCGGCGCCGTCGCATCGGCGCTTGACGCAACGGCGATGGGATACATCTCCAAGGCCTCGGGCCAATACAGCACCGCCGTCGGTGCCAACGCCAATGCCACAGCCACGTCCAGCACCGCGATCGGCCAGAACGCGTTTGCAACCGCCTTTCAAGCGACCGCTCTCGGCGTAGGAGCGAATGCCGGCGCCCAGAATGCAATCGCGCTGGGCGCCCTCGCCAATGCCAGCAACGCCGGCGACGTGGCGCTCGGCTCGGGCTCGGTAACCGCCGCGGCGGTCGGCACCGCCGGCACGACGATCGGCGGCGTCGCCTACAACTTCGCCGGCACGACGCCGGCAAGCACCGTCAGCGTCGGCGCGGTCGGCGCGGAACGCACCATCACCAATGTCGCGGCGGGCCGGCTCAGCAATTCGTCGACCGACGCGATCAACGGCTCGCAGCTCTTCGCCACCAACCAGCAGGTGACGCAGAATACGACCGACATCGCCGCCAACACCGCCGACATCACCAATCTCGGCAACACGATCAACAGCATCAGCACGGGCGGCGGCATCAAGTATTTCCACGCCAATTCGACGCTGGCGGATTCGCAGGCGCTGGGGACGGATTCCGTTGCCATCGGCCCGAATGCTGTGGCCAACAATGCCGGCGACGTGGCGATCGGCGCGAATGCGGTGTCGACCGCGACCACGGCGGTCGGCGGCACCACGATCGGCGGCGTTGCCTACACCTTCGCCGGCGCGACGCCCGCGGGTGCATTCTCGGTCGGCTCGGTGGGCGCCGAACGCCAGATCCAGAACGTCGCGGCCGGGCAGTTGAGCAACTCCTCGACCGATGCGGTCAACGGCTCGCAGCTGTTTGCGACCAACCAGCAGGTGACGCAGAACACCACCGATATCGCTGCCAATACTGCTGACATCACCAATCTCGGCAATTCGATCAGCAATATTACCGGCGACACCTCGCTGGCCTACACCGACGCCAATGGCGACGGCATACGCTATGTGCGCACCAACGACAGGACGCTTGCCGTCGCGGACTCCTTCGCGCAAGGGATCGGCTCTTCCGCCCTGGGCTACCAGGCGACCGCGAGCGCCGACAATACGCTGGCGCTCGGCCGCGACACCCAGGCCAGCGTCATCGGCGGCGTGGCGCTCGGCGCCGGCTCGGTTTCGGATCGGGCGGTCGCACCCGTATCGGGATCGATCCTCTCCGGCACCGGCCTCATTCCCTACAACACCGCGGACATGAGCCTGCTCGGCGCCGTCTCGGTCGGCACCTCCACCTCCTACCGCCAGATCATCAACGTGGCCGACGGCACGCAGGACCAGGACGCGGTCACGCTTCGCCAGTTGAAGGGCGCGCTGAGCTCGTTCGCGGTGACGGGGAGCCTGTACTTCCACGCCAATTCGACGGCCGCGGATTCGCTTGCGGTCGGCGTCGATTCGGTTGCGGTCGGTCCGCGCACCACCGTCAATGGCGACAACGGCATCGGCATCGGCAATGGCGCCATCGTGCAGCAGACGGCGCCGGGAGGCATCGCGATCGGCCAGAATTCGACGGTCAACCAGGCCGACAGCATCGCCCTCGGTACCAACGCGACCACCAACGGAGCGCAGGCGGTGGCGCTCGGCGCCGGCGCAAAGGCCAACGAGCCGGGCAGCGTCGCGCTCGGCGCGGGCTCGACGACGGCGGCGGCGGTCGCCACCACCGGCACCACGATCAACGGCGTTGCCTATACCTTCGCCGGAACAGCTCCGACGAGCACGGTCAGCGTCGGCACCGTCGGCAACGAGCGCACCGTCACCAATGTCGCGGCGGGCCGGATCAGCGGCACCTCCACCGACGCCATCAACGGCAGCCAGCTCTTCGCCACCAACCAGGCGGTCGAAGCCATGCAGGGTAGCGTCGGCGACCTCAACCAGTTCGCCGTCCAGTACGACAAGGACGGGAACGGCAACAAGTCCAACTCGATTACCCTTGCCGGCGGCGATCCCAACACGCCGGTGGTCATCCACAATGTCGGGCCGGGCGTTGCCAACACCGATGCGGTCAATGTTCAGCAGTTCAACAGCGGGTTAGCACTCAACCTGGACAATTCGAAGAACTACACCAACCAGGTGGCGGCCACCACGCTGCAGCAAGCCAATGCGTATGCGGACTCCAAACTCAGCCAGCTCAACATGGACATGGGAGAGGTCAGGGGCGAGGCGCGCCAGGCTGCGGCAATCGGCTTGGCGGCCGGCTCGCTGCGCTACGACGATCGTCCCGGCAAGCTGAGCGTGGCCGCCGGCGGAGGCTATTGGCGCGGTGAAGGCGCCCTGGCCTTCGGCGCCGGCTACACCAGCGAGGAAGGACGTGTTCGAGCGAACCTGTCCGGTACGACGGCAGGCGGACACTGGGGTGTCGGCGCGGGCGTCAGCCTTACGCTGAACTAGAGCCCGGCCATGATCAGGCAGGCAGTCCTTGCTGTCGCGATATCCATGACGTCAATGCTCCTGTCCGGCCCGTTAGCGGCCGGGCAGGAAGCAATCCCTTCCGGCTACAGGGTAAAACCTTCCGACGTAGCGATCCCTGCGGATGCGAAGCTTGGCGAATATCAACGGACCACCCGTCCGTTCGAGAACTGGACGCTGATCTGCGACGAGAACCTGAAGGCGCGCCAAAAGGTCTGCAATGTCACCCAGATCATCGAGGACCAGGCAGGACAGGTTGCGTTCAGCTGGTCGCTTGCCGCCACCAAGGAAGGCAACCCCTACATGATCTTGCGCGCCCCGCCGATCGCCAAGAGCGACGCTCCTGTCTCGCTGACATTCGAGGGGCGCAAGGAGCCGATAAAAATTCAACTCGACGGATGCAATCAGGCCGTCTGCGTCGGCATGCTGCCGGTTGGTCCGATCATGCGCGAACAGATTTCGAAGGCCGCGGCATCCGTCATCTCCTTCCCGACCACGGATGGCAGGACGATCAACGTAACCGCGACCCTCAAGGGCTTGGCCGCGGCCGTTGCGGCGATCAATTGACGAGGCAATCGCGATGAACCAGCAATCGATCCATGACCGGATAATGTCCCGCAACCAGGGAAAGGATGCTGTCCGGGTCGGCATCGAAGACCGGAGCAGACCGCAACGAAACCGCGCGAGGACCGCTGTCTTCTCGTTGCTCGCCATTGCCGTCGTCGCCACGGCCGGCTTCGCGGCCATGCGCTACGACCTGCTCCACAATTTATTGCCGCAGCCGGCGGTCGCGGAGACCAACCAGCCCAATCCGGCCCTGGCCGAGACGCCATTTCTGCAACACGCCAAAGAGGCAGGCTTGCAGTCTTGTTCCAACATTTTCCCAGCCCTTGGGCAGATGCTGACGACCGGCACGACGTACAGCGTCCAGTCGATCTGGAACAACGAGGCCCCCGACAAACACCTCGTGGAAGCCTTGGTCGGCATGAACTACGCTACACAGGGCTACAGCGGCCCGGCGGCAGGCCTGGTGTTCGCGGCACCCACCGCATCCGTTTGCGAAGGTACGATGGTCAGGGTGGCGCCATTCGCGGCCAATTGCGCCGATGTTCCGGCCCTGCTTCCGAAAGACAGCAAGCTCGCCAACAATCTTGGACAAATCAGCGTCTATGAACTGGCCAATGGAGGGGGCAACGCGATGCTGCTGCCAACCGGCAACAGCTGCGTCGTCATTTCCGTGGCCTCGGCAGCAGGTAAACAAGGAGGCGTACAATGAGGGTGAATTCCGCCATTGCGGCGATCGGCATGCTGTTGCTTTGCGCCGGGCGGCTGGGCGCGGCGGACCTAGCCCCGGCGGCGGACGTGCCCGAGCCGCCGGCCCAGGAGGAGAGAGGCATCTGGGCGGCGATCGCCTATTCGAGCCCCGACGAGAAGCACGGCTTCTTTTGGGGCGCCGACAAGCGGCAGGAGGCGATGGACATCGCGCTGAAGCATTGCCAGAACGCCGGCGGCGGCAGCTGCGCCGTGGTCAGCGTATTCCGCAATCATCGCCATTGGGACGATGACGACAATACCGGCTTTCCCTACAAGCATTGCGGCGCCCTCGCCGTAGGCGAGAAGCCGGAAGGGCGGCTGACCAGTTGGGGCGCCGAGACGGCGCAAACACGCCGGGATGCCGAAGACCTGACACTGCAGGCGTGCGAGCGGAACGGACAAAAATGCAAGATCCGCGAGTGGGTGTGCACATGACGCATCAGAGCGAAGCAGCGGAACGCCAATCGAGGCGCATGTTTGCACTCAGCGTAGCGCCGTGCTCAAGCGGGGTCAGCCCTTTGCCGTGATGCGCATCGACGGTATGCGACACCGGCTCGAAGCAGAAGAAATCGGCATCCTGCGACGGCGAATAGAGGATGAAGACGTCGAGCAATGGCGAGGCGGTGAGCGAGATGGCGATCCTGTCCTCGGGCCGGGTGATCCTGGCGCGGCGGTCCCAGCCGTCGAAGGCGTTGTTGACCCAGCTTCGCGGCAACAGGGAGGCGTTCGAGAAATTCCACGCGGGGTAATCGGCCACCGGCGCCACGCCGACCGGCAGATGATGCTTGTCCTCCAGCCAGACCCGCGCCGCCTTCGCCTCGAGCGTCGTTCCGGCGCTGCGCGGGAACCACGGATGAAAGCCGAGCCCGTAAGGCAGGCGAATGCCGGTGCGATTCTCCACCGTGAGCGTGGCATCCAAGGCCCCGTCATGCAGCGCATAGGCGACCCGCGCCGTATATCGGTAGGGGCCGATTTCACCGGCGTCGAGGACCAGTTCTGCCTCGGTGGCGCTGTGGCTGGCAATCCGCCACTCCCTCTGGAAGCCGTCGCCATGGATTGGAAAGGCCTCCCCCGGCACGTTCGGCTCGATCGCATGGAAGCGGCCGTCGAAGGCGAAACCGCCGCCTGAGATGCGGTTCGACCAGGGAACCAGAAGCTGGCAGCCGGAGGCGCCGGTGCCATCGTCGGGGCGGAGCAGCGGCACCGTTGCGCCGCAGACCAGTGCGTCGAAGCGGGCGATCGCTGCGCCCTTTTGCGGCGCCAGGACCAGACGGGCGCGGTCGTCGCGCAGTTCCAGGAGGCCGGCCATCCCTACCAACCGCCGTCAATAGCGATATTTTGGCCGCTGATCATGTCCGAGGCGGGCTGGCTGACACTTTTCACCGCCCCCTGGACAGGCTGCCCAGAATCCCGCGCACGATCGCGCGGCCGACCGACGAGCCGACCGAACGCACGACAGCTTTGATCGCGGCTTCGGCCACCGTCTGGCGGTTGGACGGGCGCGGCGCCGGCACGCGCCGGCCACCGGATTGCGGTGGCGGCGAATCGTCATTGCCGAAGCCGGGGATGGTCCAGCGCGAGCGGCCGCTGTCGGCCGGCTGTGCCTGTTCTTCCGCCTCCTGCGCGCCCACGGCTTTCTTCTGCAGCATCTCGAAGGCCGATTCGCGATCGATGGTCTGGTCGTACTGGCCGGCGACCGGGCTCTGGTCGATCAGCTTGCGGCGCTCGTCCGCCGTGATCGGGCCAAGCCTGGACGACGGCGGCCGGATCAATGTCCGCTGCACCATGGACGGCACGCCCTTGACCTCCAGCGTCGAGACCAGCGCCTCGCCGGTGCCGAGCTGGGTGGTGGCGGTGGCGCAGTCGAAATCGGGATTGGGCCGGAAGGTGTCGGCGGCGGTCTTGACCGCCTGCTGCTCACGCGGCGTATAGGCGCGCAGCGCGTGCTGCACACGGTTGCCGAGCTGGGCGAGAACCTTTTCAGGGATATCCAAGGGGTTCTGCGTAACGAAATAGACGCCGACGCCCTTGGAGCGGATCAAGCGAACCACCTGCTCGACGCGGTCGATCAGCACCTTCGGCGCCTCGTCGAAAAGCAGATGCGCCTCGTCGAAGAAGAACACCAGCTTCGGCCTGTCGGGATCGCCGACCTCGGGCAATTCCTCGAACAGTTCCGACATCAGCCAGAGCAGGAAGGTGGCGTAGAGCCTGGGGTTCATCATCAGCCTGTCGGCAGCGAGCACGCTGATGGCGCCGCGGCCGTCGCGGGTGGTGCGCATGATGTCGGCGATGCGCAAAGCCGGTTCGCCGAAGAAATGCGCCGCGCCCTGCTGTTCCAGCACGAGAAGCGTGCGCTGGATTGCGCCGACCGACGGCTTGGTGACATTGCCGTAGCGCGAGCTGATCTCGTCGGCGCGCGCTGCGATGTTGGCCAGCAGTGCTTGCAGATCCTTCATGTCGAGCAGCAGCAGGCCATCCTCATCGGCGATGCGGAAGGCGATGTTCATGATGCCTTCCTGCGCTTCGGAGAGGTTCATCAGCCGCGACAGAAGCAGCGGCCCCATTTCCGAGACGGTGGCGCGGATCGGATGGCCCTGCTCGCCGAACAGGTCCCAGAAGATGACCGGGAATTCCTGGAAGTCGTAAGGGTCGAGCTTGACCTGCTCGGCCCGCTTGACCAGGAAATCCTGCGCCTTGCCCATCATGGCAATGCCGGACAGGTCGCCCTTGATATCGGCGCAGAACACAGGCACGCCGGCATTGGAAAACCCCTCGGCCAGGATCTGCAGGCTGACTGTCTTGCCGGTGCCGGTGGCGCCGGTGATCAGGCCATGGCGGTTCCCATATTGCAGCAAGAGCTGTTCGGCGCGCTGATAGCTGTCGTCGGGCTTGCGGCTGGCGCCGAGGAAAATGCTGGTGTCGTCAGCCATATGACCATGTCTCCGCAAACTGATGTGTTAAAAGCCTGTGGCCGTGCCGCAGGGTATAGTCAGGCCATTGCGCAGCGACAATGCTATTCTCCAATCGGGCTATCCATCCAGTTGGCTATTCATCCAGATTGGGCCAATCGTCTAAATTGAACCAATCCTCCAAATCGGTTTTTGGAACTTGCGGATTTTGCCGCTGTTTGGCAATCGTTCCATGGTTCGTCCACGCAGGCTGCCCTATGTCAGGGAAGCGAATCCCAACCGCGCAAGCGCATTGCATTGCGATATCTGGCAGGGAACCGTAGACTGGACGGCTGACGCTGGTGCGGCCGCATAAAAACGAGGAGCATGGATGGGCGCCGGAGCCTTGACCAGGAGTGTCGAACCCGCTGACGTCGAGCGCCAGCGTTGGCTGGCCTTGGCCGAAAAGGCGCTCGCCGGCGCCTCCTTCGAGGAAAAACTAGTCTCGCATACCGACGATCAGATTCGCATCGAACCGCTCTACGATCGCGCTGGCGGCGCCGAGCCGCTTGTGCGCGCCAACCCCAAATTGCCCTGGATCGTCAGCCAGCGCATTGACGATCCCGATATCGGCCGCGCCAAGGCGCAGGCCCTGGACGATGTGGCACAAGGCGCGACGGGATTGTCGCTTGTCTTCGAAGGTGCTCCGAATGCGTTCGGCTATGGCCTGCCGAGGACGGCGCAGGCGCTGGAAACGGTGCTGGATGGCGTACCGCTCAACCGCACGCAGATCCGCATCGACGCCCATCCCTGGAGCCGTGCCGTCGCCGACTGGCTGGTGGCGTTCCTGAGCAAGCGCCGCTCCGACCCGGCAAAGCTGAACCTCTCCTTCGGCATCGACCCGGCGGCAATCTTTGCCGGAACCGGCCGGCTGCGCATGTCGATCGAGGCGTTGCAGGCATCGATGCCGCAATCGCTGGCGCATTTCTTCTCGCTGGGCGTGCCGGGTGTGCTGCTGGAGGCCGACGGGCGGGTGTTCCACAATGCCGGCGCCACGGAAGCGCAGGAACTCGGCACCATGCTCGCTTCCGCCGTGTCATACCTCAGGATGTTCGAGGATGCGCGCCAGCCGCTTGTCTATGCCGCTCCCCATATCGGCTTTGCGCTGAGCGTCGACCAGGACCAGTTCCTGTCGATGGCCAAGGTCCGGGCCTTGCGCAGGCTGTGGGCGCGCATCCAGGAAACCTGTTCCATCCCGGCATCGACAGCCAACATCCATGCCGAGACGTCGTTCCGCATGATGACGGCGGCGGATCCCGAAACCAACATCCTGCGCACCACCATCGCTAGCTTTGCAGCGGCAGCAGGCGGCGCGGACTCGATCTCCATCCTGCCACACACCATCGCCCTCGGGCTGCCGGCCGGCTTTGCCCGCCGCATCGCCCGCAATGCGCAGTTGATCATGGCCAATGAAAGCCATATCGACCATGTCGCCGACCCAGCATTTGGGTCGGGCGCAGTCGAGGCGCTGACCCTGGGCCTGTGCGAAGCGGCGTGGGAAGAGTTCCAGCGGATCGAAGCGGAAGGCGGCGTTCTGGCAAGCCTGCAGCAAGGGCATATCCAGAAGCGCGTCAAGGCAGCATCCGAGCGCCGCGCCGAGGCCTACCGGTCGGGTGAACGGGCAATCATCGGCACCACGCTTTACCCGCTGAAAAACGATGCCCCGGTCGAGACGCTGGCGGCTGAGCGGCGGCCGCCTTTCACAGAGGGCGTGGCGGTGTGCGAGGCGCTGTTTCCGGTCCGCATCGACCAGGCAATCGGAGCCGCACAGTGATCCCGGATTTCAGCCACATTGGCTGGTCGGCGCCACGGCGCGCGCCGGTCGAGGTCAAGGGCCAGCGGCTGACGCCGGAAGGTATTGCCGTCAAGCATCTCTACAGCCAGGGCGATCTCAAGGGGCTGCCGCATCTCGACACCTATCCGGGAATGCCGCCCTTCGTGCGCGGTCCCTACCCGACCATGTATGTCCAGCAGCCGTGGACGATCCGGCAATATGCCGGCTTCTCGACGGCCGAGGAATCCAACGCCTTCTACCGGCGCAATCTCGCCGCCGGCCAAAAGGGCCTTTCGGTCGCTTTCGATCTGCCCACCCATCGCGGCTATGACAGCGACCATCCGCGCGTTGCCGGCGATGTCGGCATGGCGGGCGTGGCCATCGATTCCATCCTCGACATGCGGCAATTGTTCGACGGCATTCCGCTGGGCGAGATGACGGTGTCGATGACCATGAACGGCGCGGTGCTGCCGATCATGGCGCTCTATATCGTCGCGGCCGAAGAACAGGGCGTTGCTCAGAAGGATCTCGCCGGCACCATTCAGAACGACATTCTGAAGGAGTTCATGGTCCGCAACACCTACATCTATCCGCCGAAGCCCTCGATGCGGATCGTGTCTGACATCTTCTCCTATACCTCCCAGCACATGCCGAAGTTCAATTCGATCTCGATCTCCGGCTATCACATGCAGGAGGCCGGCGCGACCGCGGACCTGGAGCTCGCCTACACCATCGCCGACGGCATCGAATATGCCCGCGCCGGCGTCGCCGCCGGGCTCGATATCGACCGTTTCGCCCCGCGGCTTTCCTTCTTCTGGGCGGTCGGCATGAACTTCTTCATGGAGATCGCCAAGCTCCGCGCGGCGCGCCTGCTGTGGGCGACCCTGATGCAGAAGAATTTTGCACCGAAGGATGAACGCTCGCTGTCGCTGCGCACCCATTGCCAGACCTCCGGCTGGTCGCTGACGGCGCAGGACCCCTACAACAACATCACCCGCACCATGATCGAGGCGATGGCGGCGACGCAGGGACATACCCAGTCGCTGCACACCAACTCGTTCGACGAGGCGATGGCGCTGCCGACCGACCACTCGGCCCGCATCGCCCGCAACACGCAGCTGATCCTGCAAAAGGAATCCGGCACCACCCGCATCATCGATCCGTGGGGCGGCTCGGCCTATATCGAACGGCTGACGCACGATCTGGCGGCGCGTGCGCTCGCCCATATCGAAGAGGTCGAGGCGCTTGGCGGCATGGCGGCGGCAACCGAACAGGGCATTCCAAAACTGCGCATCGAGGAAGCGGCGGCGCGCACGCAGGCGCGTATCGATTCCGGCGAGCAGATACTGGTTGGCGTAAACGCGCATCGCCCCGAGAACGACATCGACGTCGACGTGCTGAAGATCGACAATGCCGAGGTCAAGGCCCGGCAATTGTCGAAGCTGCAGAACCTGAAAGGCACGCGCAATGTCGGCGCGGTCGAGAGCGCGCTCGATGCGCTGACCCGCGCTGCGCAGGGTAACGAAAACCTGCTGGAATTTGCCATCCGCGCCGCGCGCGCCAATGCCACGGTCGGCGAGATCTCGCTGGCGCTCGAAAAGGTCTTTGGCCGTCACGTCGCCTCGGTGCAAACGATCTCCGGCGTTTATCGCAATGCGCTTGGCGACAATCTGACGGTCGACCGATTGCTGGAGAAGCTCGAAGCTTTCGAGAAGAAGTCCGGCGGCAAGCCGCGCATCCTGGTCGCAAAGATGGGACAGGACGGCCACGACCGTGGCCAGAAGGTGATCGCCACGGCCTTCGCCGATCTCGGCTTCGACGTCACGGTCGGCGCGATGTTCCAGACACCCGACGAGATCGCCAGGCTGGCGGTGGCGCAGGACGTCCATGTCATCGGCGCCTCATCGCTGGCGGCGGGGCACCTGACGCTGATCCCCGAACTACGCGACGCGCTGAAGAAGCTCGGCCGCAGCGACATGCTGATCGTCGCCGGCGGCGTCATCCCGCCGCAGGATTACGGCGCAATGCTGGAAGCGGGTGCCGCGGAAATCTTCCCGCCAGGGACGGTTATCCCGGAGGCTGCGGATCGGTTGCTGGACCGGCTGCTGGCGGGCTGATTGAAACAGTTGCACTGCTTATCAAAGTTGCGTTACAATATCGGGCGCAACCTATGGTATAGCTATGAACACCATCATTCACGGACTTGAGGACGGATCGGGCGTTGTAATCCTGCCGCGGGAAACGCTCGACAGCTTGGGCCTGCAGGTGGGCGATGAACTCCAGATCATCGAAACCGACGACGGCATCATCCTAAGGCCGGTGCCGTGTGACGACGTCGAACGGGAAATGCTTGCTGCTCGCGGTGTCATGGACAAGTATGAGCCCGCGTTGCGAAAGCTGGCTGTGCAAATAGGGTGAGCTGGCGTCAGGCGTCCGACAGCTTGACGATTTCCCATTCCTTGCCGTTGACGCTTGCGACGTCGCCGACCTTCTTGCCGAACAGCGCCACGGCCATTGGCGAGACGTGTGAGATGCTGCCCTTTGAGGGGTCGGCCTCGTCCTCGCCGACGATCTTCCAGTGCACTTTCTTGCCGTCATCGCTTTCCAGCGTGACACCCATGCCGAAGCGCACCTGGTCGCTGCCCGGTTCCGGCACGGAAAGCTCGGCGCTTTCGCGGCGCGCTGTCCAGTAGCGCAGGTCGCGCGAGACGACGGCAATGCGCTCGCGATCGGCTTTTCGCTCGGCTTTCGCCAAAATGTCGCGCAGATCGGCCAGATTGTCCTCGATCATCGCCAGGCCGCGCTCCGTCACCAGATTGCGGTGTTGGCTGATCGGCCGCTCGCCGATGCCGGCAATGGCGTTTTCGCTGTCTTCCTCGCGGGTAAAAGCTCTGCTCATCGGATAAACTTAGGCCCGCTTCCGTGACTGCACAAGCCACTTGCCGGACCAGGTCATTGGCCGGACTATGGCCGAGCGGAGACCTATGCGGCTGGCCCAATTCCTGCGATCAGCCGGATGATCGCAAGGGATGTGCCGATGTTGAACAGACGAACGCTTCTGCAGGGGACGGCCGGCTTTGCCGTGCTCGGCCTTTCGGTGGGCAACGCCTTGGCGAAAACGGCGGTGCGCGGCTCGATCAACGCCGCCGAGCTTGGCGTGGAGCCGGACGCACCGGACGACCAGAGATCGGAAGAGCACACGTCTGANGCCTCGCGCATCCTCTATGGCGGCAATGGCCATTTGCTGACGGCCGAACAGGCCGAGCATATAGAGTTCACCGCATTGGTCTTCGACGGCGCCAACGGCGGGTTGGCCGACGATGCGCAAGGCCTGCTCGACCTGCGCCGCGTCGCCCATCTCGTCATCGACAATTGCACGATCACCGGCAGCTGCAAGCATGGGCTGGCGCTGGAGCATGCGTCGGGCCGCGTCGAGCGCTCCGAGATTTCGGGGGCTGCGGACGCCGGCATCTACTCCGTCGAGGCCGCTGGCCTGGCGATATCCGATAATGCCGTATCCGACTGCGGCAATGGCGGCATTCTTGTCCATCGCTGGCAGCAGGCCGAGGACGGCACGATCGTCAGCGGCAACCGCGTGCAGCGGATCGGCGCGCGCAGCGGCGGCACCGGGCAGAACGGCAATGGCATCAACGCATTCCGTGCCGGCAATGTCTCCGTCACCGGCAACATCGTCTCGGACTGCGCCTTCTCGGCGATCCGCGCCAACAGTTCAAGCAATCTGCAGATGACCGGGAACACCTGCTCGCGGTCGGGCGAAACCGCGCTCTATTCCGAATTCTCCTTCGAAGGCGCCATCATCGGCAACAACATCGTCGATGGTGCCGCTAACGGCATCTCGATCGTCAATTTCAACGAGGGCGGCCGTATGGGTGTCTGCTCGAACAACATCGTGCGCAACCTCTCGACCACCGGCCCCTACCCCGCCGACGCGCCGGGCTTCGGCGTCGGTATCAGCGTCGAGGCCGACACCACCGTCTCGGGCAATGTCATCGAGAACGCGCCGCTCTACGGCATGCAGATCGGCTGGGGCGCCTATATGCGCAATGTTGTGGCGACGGGAAACATCATTCGTCAGGCCGGAACCGGCATCGCCGTCACTGTGGTCGAGGGCGCTGGGAACGCCATCATCTCCGACAACGTCGTCGACGGCGCCGAGAACGGCGCCATCATCGGCCAGCGCTGGGCCGAACGGGCGACCGGCGACCTCGCGCGGTCGAGCGATAGCGGCTATGCGCACCTGACGGTCGAGCGAAACAGGGTCAGCTGAGCGTCGTCGTCGGCCGCAGCGAGCCGACCTTGGCGCCGATGCGGCTTTCGATCGGCGGATTGGCCCGCTCCAGAAGGTTCGCCGCCAGTGCGCCGTCGGCGCTGAGAAGTTTTGCCAGCACAGCAGCAATCATCACCTCGGCGGCGCGGCCGGCGCCGTCATCACATTTCAGCGCGATGCCGAGGCCAAGCTCCGGAACGGCAGCGCAATAGACGCCTTCGGCGCCCGTCTTGACGAAGATGCGGCCGGGCGCGGCCTGCATCAGCGCCACATCGGCCTTGCCGGTGCCGGCGACCAGGAAAGGCTCGGCCATGCAGGCAGACAGCAGGCGTTTGGCCGCCTTGGCACGCTCAGGGCCAAAGCTCCTGCCCGTAGCCATGCGGGCAAAGCCAAGGGCAAAACTTTTCAGCGGCACGGCATAGGTGGGGATCGAGCAGCCATCGGTTGCCCGGTGATCCGCATCGTGGGCAGCGCCGGTCACCGCCTGCATGGCGTCGCGCACCATCTCCTGCAAACCATGGCCTGCCTTGACGTAGCCTTGGTGGGCAATCCCTGAGTGCACGCAGGTGCAGAGAAATCCGGAATGCTTGCCCGAGCAATTGTTGTGCAGTGCGTTCGGCGAGACGCCTGTGCGGGCCAGTGCGATCGTCGCGTCGTGGCTCGACGGCCAATGCGCGCCGCATTCCAGCGCCGACTTGTCGAGGTCGGCCTTGGCCAGCATCGCCTGCGCCAGTTCGACATGCGCGGGTTCGCCTGAATGTGAAGCGCAGGCCAGCGCCAGTTCGCGGTCGCCGAAGCCATAGGCATCGGCGGCACCCGTTTCGACCAGCGGCAGCGCCTGGATCGCCTTGACCGCCGAGCGCGGAAACACCGGCCGCGCCGTATCGCCGATCTCCAGGACAGGCTTGCCGTCACCGTCAAAGATTGCGACAGCGCCGCGATGGGCGCTCTCGACGATCGCGCCGCGCAAGACTTCGACCAGAACCGGATTTGTCATCACCACCCCGAAAAATACGGGCCGCTTCTACCTGATCCGGTCGAGGATGGAAACGTAGTTGGCGACGGCAGCGCCACCCATGTTGAAGATGCCGCCAAGCTTTGCGTCCGGCACCTGGATGCCGCCTGCTTCGCCGGTCAACTGCATGGCGGTCAGCACATGCATCGACACACCGGTGGCGCCGATCGGATGGCCCTTGGCCTTCAGCCCGCCCGAAGGGTTGACCGGCAGCCTGCCGTCTTTTGCAGTCGTGCCGTCTAGCGCCAGCCTGCCGCCCTCGCCCGGCTTGGCTAGGCCCATCGCCTCATATTCGATCAGCTCGGCAATGGTGAAGCAGTCATGCGTCTCGACGAAGGAGAGGTCGTCGAGCGTCACGCCGGCCTTCTTCAAAGCCTGGTTCCAGGCCTGCTCGCAGCCTTCGAAGGACAGGATGTCACGCTTCGACATCGGCAGGAAATCCTGGACATGCTCGTTGGCGCGGAAGGCGACGGCGCGGCGCATCTTCAACGCCGTCGAGGTGTCGGTCAGCACAAGGGCGGCGGCGCCGTCGGAAACCAGGGAGCAGTCGGTGCGCTTCAGCGGACCGGCCACAAAGGGGTTCTTCTCGCTTTCCTGGCGGCAGAATTCGTAGCCGAAATCCTTGCGCATCTGCGCGTACGGATTGTCGACGCCGTTCTTGTGGTTCTTGGCGGCGATCATCGCCAGCGCATCCGACTGGTCGCCATAACGCTGGAAATAGGCCTGTGCGATCTTGCCGAAGACGCCGGCAAAACCGGCCGGCGTGTCGCCCTCTTCCGGCAGATAGGAAGCCTTGAGCAGGTTCTTGCCGATCTCGGGGCCGGGCGTCGTCGTCATCTGCTCGGCACCGACCACCAGCACGATGCGGGCGGCATTGGCGTCGATGGCGCGGATGCCTTGGCGGACCGCTGCCGAACCCGTGGCGCAGGCGTTCTCGACCCGCGTCGCCGGCTTGAAGCGCAGCCGGTCATCGGCCTGCAGCACCAGGCTGGCGGTAAAATCCTGAGGGGAGAAGCCGGCGTTGAAATGGCCGAGCACGATCTCGTCGACCTCGTCCGGGCCAATGCCGGCATGGTCGAGCGCGTCGACCGCGACCTTTGTGATCAGGCCCTCGAGCGTCTCGCCTTCAAGCTTGCCGAAGCGCGAATGCGCCCAGCCGACGATGCATCCGGTCATGGCAACCTCCGTTCGCCGCAAGCCTAACATGTCATAGCGCGGCATCAGCCTCTAATATTGTTCAACAGTGAACCGTTTTCCAGTCCAAGGGATGGGCCAGAGCGACACGATCGGTTGATCCGAGCGCGAGTTTTTTATTGATTGATCCGTCAATAAAAAATAATCTCTGTTTTGATCTGGATCTCCCCAATGCCGAAAGTCGGAATGGAACCGTTGCGCCGCAAGGCGCTCATCGACGCGACGATCTCGGCGATCGGCGAGCGCGGCTCGCTTGATGTGACCATGTCGGAGATCGCCGGCCGTGCCGGTGTATCCTCAGCCCTCGCCCATCATTATTTCGGCGCCAAGGACGAGCTCCTTCTGGCGACGATGCGGCACATACTGGCCGAGCTGACCATCGACATGCGGCGCGCCCTGCAATCCGCCGGCTCGCCGCGCGAACGCGTCTCGGCGGTGGTCGCCGTCAACTTCTCCGACATCCAGTTCCGGCCGGAAACCATCGCGGCCTGGCTCGCCTTTTATGTCGAGGCACAGAAATCATCGGCCCTGCGCCGGCTGCTCAGGGTCTATGCGCGGCGGCTGCACTCGAACCTGATGAGCGGACTGACCGGCATACTGCCGCGCAACGAGGCCGACCGCGCGGCGGAAGCGGTCGCGGCGATGATCGACGGGCTGTACATCAGGCGCGCGCTGAAGGACGGCGTGCCGGATGCTCAAACCGCGATCGCGCTGGTCGAAGATTATCTCGAAATCAAACTCGGCGGGCGACAGACACAGTGACAGCCTCAGTGATATCAAGGCGACCCAACATCCTGATCGTCATGGTCGATCAGCTCAACGGCACGCTGTTTGCGGACGGGCCGGCGGACTTCCTGCATGTGCCGCATCTCAAGGCGCTGGCCGCACGCTCGGCGCGCTTCGGCAACAACTACACGGCCTCGCCGCTTTGCGCGCCGGGCCGCGCCGCTTTCATGAGCGGGCAATTGCCGTCGCGCACCCAGGTCTATGACAACGCCGCCGAATTCGCTTCCTCGATCCCGACCTATGCGCATCATCTGCGCAGCGCCGGCTACTACACCTGCCTGTCGGGCAAGATGCATTTCGTCGGGCCGGACCAGTTGCACGGTTTCGAGGAGCGGCTGACCACCGACATCTATCCCGCCGATTTCGGCTGGACGCCGGATTACCGCAAGCCCGGCGAGCGCATCGACTGGTGGTATCACAATCTGGGCTCGGTCACCGGCGCCGGCGTTGCCGAGATCACCAACCAGATGGAGTATGACGACGAGGTCGCCTTCCACGCGGTGCAAAAACTCTACGATCTTGCCCGCACCTCCGAGGACGAGGCCAGCCGGCCCTGGTGCCTGACGGTTTCCTTCACCCACCCGCACGACCCCTATGTCGCACGGCGGCAATATTGGGATCTCTATGAAGACTGTCCGGCGCTTGAGCCGGAGGTGGGATTCATCCCCTATGCCCATCAGGACCCGCATTCGCAACGGCTTTACCGGGCCAGCGACTACGACAGTTTCAACATCACGCCGGAGCAGATCCGCCGCTCGCGGCGCGGCTACTACGCCAACATCTCCTATCTCGACGACAAGGTCGGCGAGTTGATGTCAGTGCTGGAGCGAACGCGCATGCTGGACGACACCATCATCCTGTTCTGCTCCGACCATGGCGACATGCTTGGCGAGCGCGGCCTGTGGTTCAAGATGAATTTTTTCGAGGGCTCGGCGCGAGTACCTTTGATGATCGCCGGCAAAGGCATTCCTGCAGGGCTGATCGAGGCGCCGGTCTCCAACCTCGACGTGACGCCGACATTGTGCGATCTCGCCGGCATCGACATCTCCGCGATCGCACCGTGGACCGATGGCCAGTCGCTGCTGCCGTTGCTTGATGGCGGACAGCGCACCGCGCCGGTGCTGATGGAATATGCCGCCGAGGGCTCCAACGCGCCGTTGGTGGCGATCCGCGACGGCCGCTACAAATTCATCCATTGCGAGATCGACCCGCCGCTTCTGTTCGATCTCGAAGCCGATCCGCAAGAACGCACCAATCTTGCCGCCGATCCGGCGCATGCCGATCTGGTGGCCGCCTTCACAGGAGCAGTGCGGGCGCGCTGGGACATGGCGGCCTTCGATGCCGCGGTGCGCGTCAGCCAGGCGCGGCGCTGGGTGGTTTATCCCGCGCTGCGCAACGGCACGCATTACCCCTGGGAGTTCCAGCCACTGCAGAAGGCGTCGGAACGCTACATGCGCAACCACATGAACCTCGACAATCTCGAGGAACAGAAACGCTTTCCGCGAGGCGAATGATGACAATTGTCCCCTCCCTCGAGCACCTCAGACAGGCCTATGCCGTGACGTCGAAGGCGACGCAGATCACGCCTTTGCTGGAATCGACAGCCTTGGCCAAGGAGACGGGTGCGGCCCGCGTCTTCATCAAACCGGAATCGCTGCAATGGGCGGGATCGTTCAAGGTGCGCGGGGCCTATTGGCGGTTGAAGCGGCTGTCGCCGGATGAGGCCAGAAAAGGCGTCGTCGCCTACTCCTCCGGCAATTTCGCGCAAGGGTTGGCGGCTGCCGGCCAGGCGCTCGGCATTCCCGTCACCATCGTCATGCCGATCGACGCGCCGGCCGCCAAGCGCGATGCGACCGCAGGTTATGGCGCGCGCGTCGTGCTGACCGATCATGGCGAGCGCGCCCGTGAAGAGGTCGCAGCCGCCAAGGCCCGCGAGATTGCCGAGACCGAAGGGCTGGCGTTGCTGCATCCATTCGACGATCCGGAGATCGTTGCCGGCCAGGCCGGCGCCGGGCTCGAAGCGCTCGAACAACTCGAGGCAAAGGACGCCAGTGCCGACCTTCTGTTCTGCTCAGTCGGCGGCGGCGGACTGATCGGCGGCATGTCGCTCGCCTTCCACTATCTGTCGCCAGCAACCGAGATCATCGGCGTCGAGCCGGAAGGCTTCAACGGCATGGGTGCATCGCTAGCGCATGGCGCCATCGAGACCATGCCGATCGCGCCGAAATCGATTTGCGACGGGCTGATGTCGCGGCGGCCGGGCGACGCGCCGTTCGCGGCGGTCAAGACCGCCGGCGTGCGCGGCATCACCGTCGACGACCAATCGGTTAGGCGGGCAATGAAGATCGCCTTCGAACGGATGAAGCTGGTGCTCGAGCCGTCAGGCGCCGCCTCTCTGGCGGCGCTGCTCGGCGGCAAGGTGGATGTGGCGGGTAAAACGGTCCTGGTCATGGCTACCGGCGGCAATGTCTCGCTCGCCGATTTTATTTCGCATATGAACGATGGGCGCATGTGAACCATGCTTGAAGCAGACTTCGTCATCATCGGCTCCGGCTCGGCCGGCTCGGCCATGGCCTACCGACTGTCGGAAGACGGCAAGCATTCGGTGATCGTCATCGAGTTCGGCGGCACCGACATCGGGCCGCTGATCCAGATGCCGTCGGCGCTGTCGATCCCGCTCAACATGAGCCTTTACGACTGGGGCTTTGCCAGCGAACCGGAGCCGCATCTCGGCGGCCGCGTGCTGGCGACGCCACGCGGCAAGGTGATCGGCGGCTCGTCCTCGATCAACGGCATGGTCTATGTCAGGGGCCACGCACGCGACTTCGACCACTGGGCCGAACAGGGGGCGGCCGGCTGGGGCTTCGCCGACGTGCTGCCCTATTTCAAGCGCATGGAGGACAGTGACGGCGGCGAGGACGGCTGGCGCGGCCACGGCGGCCCGCTGCACGTCCAGCGTGGCCCGCGCAAGAATCCGCTCTACGGCGCCTTTGTCGAGGCCGGCCGCCAAGCCGGGTTCGAACTGACCGACGACTACAATGGCTCGAAGCAGGAAGGCTTCGGACCGATGGAGCAAACCATTCGCGGCGGCCGCCGCTGGTCGGCGGCGTCAGCCTATCTGAAGCCGGCGCTCAAGCGGCAAAATGTCAGCGTGATCAGAGGCTTCGCCCGCCGGGTGATCATCGAGAATCAGCGTGCCGTCGGAGTCGAGATCGAAGCTCACAAACAGATTCAGGTCGTTAAGGCACGACGTGAGGTGATCGTCGCCGCATCGTCGATCAATTCGCCCAAGATCCTGATGCTATCCGGTATCGGCCCGGCCGCGCATCTCACGGAGAACGGCATCCAAGTCGTGGCCGACCGGCCCGGTGTCGGCCGCAATCTGCAGGATCATATGGAGCTCTACATCCAGCAGGAATCGACCCAGCCGATCACGCTGAATTCGGTTCTCAACCCATTCTCCAAGACGCTGATCGGGGCGCAGTGGCTGTTCTTCAAGACCGGCCTCGGCGCCACCAACCATTTCGAGGCCGCGGCCTTCGTACGCTCGCAGGCCGGTGTCGACTACCCCGATATCCAGTACCACTTCATCCCGGCGGCGGTGCGCTATGACGGCAAGGCGGCGGCGAAGGCGCATGGCTTCCAGGCGCATGTCGGGCCGATGCGGTCGAAGTCGCGCGGTTCGGTGACGCTGCGCTCGCCCGACCCGAAAGCGACGCCGGTCATCCGCTTCAACTACATGTCGCATCCAGACGACTGGACCGAGTTCCGCCACTGCATCCGGCTGACCCGCGAGATCTTCGGCCAGAAGGCTTTTGACGGCTTTCGCGGCAAGGAAATCTCGCCGGGTTCGCACGTCCAGTCGGACGAGGATCTCGACGCCTTCATCCGCGATCATGCCGAGAGTGCCTACCACCCGTGCGGCACGTGCAAGATGGGCCGCGCCGACGACATCATGAGCGTGGTCGATCCGGAGTGCCGGGTCATCGGCGTCGACGGCCTGCGCGTCGCCGACTCCTCGATCTTCCCGCGGGTGACCAACGGCAACCTCAACGCGCCGTCGATCATGACCGGCGAGAAGGCCTCCGACCACATTCTCGGCCGCACGCCGCTGGCGCCATCCAACCAGGAACCCTGGATCAATCCGCGCTGGCAGGTGGCGGATCGATAGGGCATTGTCCGGCCAAGACCATTGGAGAATTCATATGCGCGCCCAGCCAACGGCATCGCACTATGTCAACGGCCGCTACATCGAGGACGAAGGCGGCGCGCCGCTGCCGGTGATCTATCCGGCGACCGGCGAGATCATCGCCACCTTGCATTCGGCGACGCCGAACGTGCTGGAACTCGCCATCGAAGCTGCGCGGGCCGCACAACCGGCCTGGGCGCGGATGAAGCCGGTCGAGCGTGGCCGCATCCTGCGCCGCGCCGCCGACATTTTGCGCGCGCGCAACGCAGATCTGGCGCGGATCGAGACGCTCGACACCGGCAAGGCGATCCAGGAAACGCTGGTGGCGGATGCGCCGTCGGCTGCCGACTGCCTCGAATATTTCGGCGGCGCGGTTGCCGTCTTCAACGGCGAGGCGATCGATCTTGGTGGACCTTTTGCCTATACGCGCCGCGAGGCGCTCGGTGTGTGCGTCGGCATCGGCGCCTGGAACTATCCGATCCAGATCGCCGGCTGGAAATCCGCCCCGGCGCTCGCCATGGGCAACGCCATGGTATTCAAGCCTTCGGAGAACACGCCGCTGTCGGCGCTGGCGCTGGCCGAGATCTACTCAGAGGCGGGCCTGCCCGACGGGCTGTTCAACGTGGTGCAAGGCTATGGCGATGTCGGCGCCGGCCTCGTCGGCCACGATGTCGTTGCCAAGGTTTCGGTGACCGGCTCGGTGCCGACCGGCCGCAAGGTGCTGTCGCTCGCCGGTTCGAAGATGAAGCACGCCACGATGGAGCTCGGCGGCAAGTCGCCGCTGATCGTCTTCGACGATGCCGATCTCGAAAACGCCATCGGCGGCGCCATGCTCGGCAATTTCTATTCGACCGGGCAGATCTGCTCCAACGGCACGCGTGTTTTCGTACAAAGCGGCATCCATGACCGCTTCGTCGACCGGCTGGTCGAGCGGACGAAAAAGATCCGCATCGGCGATCCGCTCGATCCTGAGACGCAGATGGGGCCGCTGGTCAACAAGGCGCAGCAGGAGAAGGTCGTTTCCTACATCGCGGCCGGCAGGCAGGATGGAGCAACGCTCGCCTGCGGTGGCAACGTGCCGTCGCTGCAAGGGTTCGATGGCGGCTTCTTTGTCGAGCCGACGGTGTTCACCGGTGTCACCGATACGATGCGCATTGCGCGCGAGGAGATTTTCGGGCCGGTGATGAGCGTGCTGAAGTTCGACGGCGAGGACGAGGTGATCGACCGCGCCAACGACACCGAATTCGGCCTCGCCGCCGGCGTCTTCACCCGCGACCTGCAGCGCGCTCATAGGGTGATCGCCGAACTGCAGGCCGGCACCTGCTGGATAAACGCCTACAATCTGACGCCGGTGGAAATTCCGTTTGGCGGGGTGAAGCAATCCGGCATCGGGCGCGAGAACTCGCTGGCGGCTTTAGCGCTCTATTCGCAGCTGAAGGCGGTGTATGTCGAGACCGGGGACGTGGCGAGCCCGTATTGAGGGTTGAAAGCGAAGTGACAGCTGATCTCCCCCCTTGCGGGGGAGATGGCCGGCAGGCCAGAGGNGCCCGTATTGAGGGTTGAAAGCGAAGTGACAGCTGATCTCCCCCCTTGCGGGGGAGATGGCCGGCAGGCCAGAGGGGGGTGTGACGGATCGCCAACCTTTGGTCTGATCTTCGAGTAGCGGAGACGTCGGCGGGACAGCACCCCCTCTGCCTTGCCAGGCATCTCCCCCGCAAGGGGGGAGATTGGCAGCTCCAACGCTTCACCCCTTCTGCGCTGTCCCATCAAGATACTGCGTCAGCGCGCAGACCAGATGATAGAAGATGCTGGCCGGCACGTCCGATGCCAAGGAGCGGCCGCGTTCGTCGATGCGGTCAATCCACAGGCCGAGCGGGGCCGGATCGATGTGCCAGCGGAACAGGCGGCCGACGCGCGCCTCGATCTCCGGCTTGAGGTCGGGGCCACCAGGCCCGTCAAGCGCGATCGCCGCCTTGATCGCTTCGGCCTGTGGCCAGCTGCGCGATACAAGGTCGAGCGGCAGGCCTTGTCTTGAGACGGCGCCATAGGCAAGGCCGGTGGCGCGGTTGAGGCCGTTGGCGATGGCCGAGGCGTAGAGCTTGCGGGCAAAATTGCTCAACTCGCCCTGACCGCTGCGGGCGACGAAATCGGTGAGCAGCGAGGCCCATTCGAAATGATGGCCGGGCTCGGTCCATGTGCCCTTCTCGCCGGCGGCCGGCTTCCACCCGGCGTCGAAATATTCGCCCAGCGTCCAGCTCTCGGCATCGAAGAAATGACTGCGGAAAAGGTCGATGATGCGCGCGGCGCGGCGCAGATAGGTGCGGTCGCCGGTCGCCTCATACCAGGCGAGGAAGGCCTCGAGCAGATGCATATGCGGGTTGGAGCGCCGCTCGCCCTCGCCGTCGGATGTCTCGAGAAAGCCGGTCATGCGGCTGTCCTCGAGATGCGCGTCGAGAAACACGAAGGTCTCCTGGCCCAGCCGCAGCGCATCCGGATCGCCGCACATATGCGCGTGCGCCAGCGCCAGCAGCACGCAGGAATGGTCGTAGGCATCCTCGGTTGGGTCGGCGACGGAGCCGTCGACATTGAGCGTGCGCACCCAGCCGCCCCGGTCCGTGCGGCCCTTGCCGGCCATGAAGGCGATGCCATGGGCGATCAGGCGATCGGCAGGACCGTCCCAGCCGCGGGCCTTGGCAACGGCGAAGGCGTAGACTTGCCTCGCCGTCGTGCGCATGCGCTTGGGCTTCAACAGCGCCTCGCCGTCGAAGCCGAGCGCCTCGTGGAAGCCGCCATGACGCTCATCGACGCCTGAAGTCGACCACAGCGGCAAGGTCTCCTCGAACAGCCAGTGATGCACGCGCCGACGCCAGGCGCCGCTCTCGATGACGCGGTCGTGTGCCGGCGTAAACCTGGTTTCCAGCCGTCCCGATTTCTCCAGCTGCTCGACGATCTTCTTGACGTGCTGGCTGTGGCTGACCGGGGCAACGAAGGTGGCGTCCGCGGTCGAGACGATGGCGACATCCTTCATGCCGATCGCCGACAAAAGCCGGCCGTCGCTGCGGATGTAGGAGTTCTCGCAATCGATGGCGACGACATCGCCGACGACGACATTGCCCTTGGCGTCGGCAGGGCCGACATCAAGCAGCGACTGCCAGGAGCCGAGGTCGTTCCAGCGGAAGCCGGCCGGCACCATGGCGATGTCCTTGGCCCGTTCCATGATGGCGTAGTCGATCGAGTTCGACGGGATGGCGGCGTAGAGGTCGAGCGGCATATAGAGGCCGGACAGGTCGCTCGTTGCTGCCTTGTAGGCCGCTTCGGTGGCCTGCCAGATGTCGGGCTGGAAGGCCGCAAATGCGTCGCGCATGGCGCCGGCGCGAAATAGGAAAATGCCGGTGTTCCAGTAGAAGGTGCCCGCACTGAGATAGCTCTGCGCAGTGGCGAGGTCGGGCTTTTCGACGAAGCGCGACACGTCGAAGACGCCGCCGCTTTCGGCTGCGACTTCGATATACCCATAGCCGGTCTCGGGCTGCGTCGGCTTGATGCCGAACACCACCAGACGGCCGGCAAGCGCTGCCTGGCTGCCCGCCTCGACGCTCTGCCAGAACTGCTTGGGCGTGGCGATTTCGTGGTCTGACGGCACCACCAGCACCAGGCTGTCGCCGAACTCCGACAATGTGCGCAGCGCGGCCAGCGCCACGGCGGCAGCCGTGTTGCGCCCGGTCGGCTCGAACAGCGGGCCACCGCCGGCGAGGTCGAGGCCGGCAAGGTCGGCATGCACGCGCTCGGCATGGCGCTCGGCGGCGATCAGGAAGATCGGCGTTTCGCCCTCCGGCCGCGCCGTCAGCCGGCGCAGTGTCTTGGCCAGCATCGAGCCGTCGCCGGAAAGATCGTGGAACTGTTTCGGGTTGTCCTCGCGTGACAGCGGCCACAGCCGCGAACCGACACCGCCGCTCATGACAAAACTGACGATGCGCTCGGTCATGAAAGGTCCAATCAGAACGTCTGGTTGTAAGCGCCGACTTCGGGGCTGCGGCGCAGCACGGCGTCGACCGCCTCGAACATCTGCCGGCGGCGGTCGGACGATACCGGGCTTTCGACAACCACGACAAGCTCCGGCTTGTTCGACGACGCCCGTACCACGCCCCAGGTGCCATCTTCGGCCACGATGCGCACGCCGTTGACGGTGATCAGCTCGGCGATCTTCTGGCCGGCAAAAGCCTTGCCGGCGCGCTGTATCGCCTGGAAGTCCGCCACCACCCGACCGACCACGCCGTATTTCACGTCATCGGCGCAATGCGGCGACATGGTCGGCGTGCCGAAGGTCAGCGGCAGCGCGCGATAGAGATCGGCCATCGAACTTATGGGGTTGCGGACGAGCATCTCACAAATGGCTATTGCCGTGATGAGACCGTCATCATAGCCGCGGCCGATCGGCGGATTGAAGAAGAAATGGCCCGACTTCTCGAAGCCGGCGACGGCGCCAAGCTCGGCGACGCGGCGCTTGATGTAGGAATGGCCGGTCTTCCAGTAATCTGTCTTCGCGCCGTTGGCGCGCAGGACGCTGTCGGTGTTGAACAGGCCGGTCGACTTGACATCGACGACGAAGGTCGAGCCGGGGTATTGGGTTGATATGTCCCGCGCGAGCATGACGCCGACCTTGTCGGCAAAAATCTCGTTGCCCTCATTGTCGACCACGCCGCAACGGTCGCCGTCGCCGTCGAAGCCCAGCCCGACATCAGCACCTGTTTCCAGCACTTTGTCCCTGATGGCATGCAGCATCTGCATGTCTTCCGGGTTCGGGTTATAGCGCGGAAAACTGTGGTCGAGCTCGACATCGAGCGGGATCACCTCGCAGCCGATGCGCTCCAGCGCCTGTGGCGCGAAGGCGCCGGCAGTGCCGTTGCCGCAAGCGGCCACGACTTTCAGCTTTCGCGCGATGCGCTTGTCGCTCACCAGATCGTCGAGATAGGTCTCGCGAAAACCGGAGACGAATTCGTAGCAGCCACCGCCGGCAAGATCGAAATCGCCCGACAGCACGATCTGTTTCAGGGCGCTCATCTCCTCCGGTCCGAAGGTGAGCGGCCTCGCCGCACCCATCTTGACTCCGGTCCAGCCATTCTCGTTGTGCGATGCGGTGACCATGGCGACGGAAGGCGCGTCGAGCGCGAACTGGGCGAAATAGGCCATGGGCGACAGCGCCAGGCCAATGTCTTTCACCTTTGCGCCCGCAGCCATCAGGCCGGAAACCAGCGCCAGCTTGATGGCAAGCGAATAGGAACGGAAATCATGCCCGGTGACGATGTCGGGACCCGCGCCAAGACGGCGGATCAAAGTGCCCAGGCCCATGCCCAACGCTTGGACGCCGATCAGGTTCAGGTCCGGCGGTTGCGTCGAACCGGCATGGCCAAACCACCAGCGCGCGTCGTATTCGCGAAAGCCGGACGCCTTGATCAGCGCTTCGGTTTCGAATTCGAAGCTGTTGGGCCGGGCGTCGCCTACGATTTTCAGGGGCAAGGCAGCAAAGCTCCAGATGGCGAAAACACGATCTATCGGGGCTGCGACTTAGCACACAAGGCTTTAAGCCGGGTTTATCCCGGGAGGGAAAGCCAAGCTTTGCGGCGATGCCCAACGAAAGCCAACGAAATGCGACAGAAGCGCTGCCATTGCCGCTTGCAGGAACGGTATGCGGCAGCTATAAGCCCGCGGTCTGGTCACGGAGTGTAGCGCAGCCTGGTAGCGCACCTCGTTCGGGACGAGGGGGTCGCAGGTTCAAATCCTGCCACTCCGACCAGAAAAAACAGACACTTAGGTGTTTGTTCTCCCGACCCACAAGATAGCTTGATGCAAACCGGCCGCGTCGGCGTCGCTGTCAGCATGGTGTTTTGACGCGACAACCTTCCGCGCTACCTCGATAATAGGAATGCCGCCGAGACAGCGGCCGGAACGAGGTTTGCGGAAGATGAATTTGTTGATTTCAAGCCGGCTGTCAGCGCTGCTCGCTTTGTCCCTGGCGGCAGGCTGCTCATCGCTGGGCAGCGCGGTGAACCCGGCGAAATACGACAGCATGACATGCGCCGAGCTCAACACCGCCGTAGGCGATACCGCGCGCGACATCTCGCAAACCGCCATCACCCGCGGCAAGGTCGCCAACACCAGCGTGCCGAACTGGCTGCTCGGCGGCACGCGCGTGAAGAGCGCAGTGGCCAAGCGTGAGACGGCCAGAATCGAACTGCTGAAGCAGCGGCAAGAGGCCATTGTCGCGACAAGAGCCAACAGATGTCCCAGGTCAGCGGGCTAAGCGAACTGGCCCTACCCTGACTATCTGCTCAACGTCACGCCTTAAGCACTCAGCCGGAAGCGCGTGACATCGATCGCCGCAGCCATCAGCGTCTGGGTGTAGGCGGCCTGCGGGTTGCTGAATATCTGTTCGGTCGGGCCTTCCTCGACGATCTTGCCCTGCCTCATGACGATGATGTAGTCGGCCATGGCGCGCACCACGGAGAGATCGTGGCTGATGAAGAGGTAGGATAGTTCGTGGTCGGCCTGCAGCTTGCGCAGCAATTCGACGATCTGCTTCTGCACCGAGCGGTCGAGCGCCGAAGTCGGCTCGTCCAGCACCACCAGTTTGGGCTTCAGGATCACGGCACGCGCGATGGCGATGCGCTGGCGTTGGCCGCCGGAGAATTCGTGCGGGTAGCGGTTGCGTGCGTTGGGATCGAGGCCGACCTCGAGCAAGGCCTCGACGGCGCGCTGATCGCGTTGCTTGCCTGACAGGTTCGGCTCATGCACCAGAAGCCCTTCGGTGATGATCTGGCCGACGGTCATGCGCGGCGACAGCGAGCCGAACGGATCCTGGAAGACGAGTTGCATCTCACGACGCAGCGGCCGCATCGCCTGGCGGTCGGCGGTGGAGATGTCGCGGTCGCCGAAGCGGATGACACCGTCGCTGGGCAACAGGCGCAGAAGTGCGCGGCCGAGCGTCGATTTTCCCGAACCGGACTCGCCGACGATACCGATGGTCTGGTTGCGCTTCAGCCGGATCGAAATGTGATCGACGGCGCGTAGCAGCAGCGGTTCGCCGGCAAGGAAGCCGCCGCCGATCTTGAAGGTCACTTCGACATTGCGGCCCTCCAGCAGCACAGGAGCGCTGGGCGGCGGCGCCGCCTTGGTGCCGGTCGGTTCGGCGGCCAGCAGCATTTTGGTATAGGCATGCTGCGGGTTGGCGAAAAGTGCTTCCGCTTCGCCTTCCTCGACCACCTCGCCATAGCGCATGACATAGACGCGGTCGGCAAAGCGCCGGACGATGCCGAGATCGTGGGTGATAAAGACGATGGCCATGCCGAGCTTGCGCTGCAATTCGGCGAGCAGCACCAGGATCTGCGCCTGGATGGTGACGTCGAGCGCCGTCGTCGGCTCGTCGGCGATCAGGATGTCGGGGTCGTTGGCCAATGCCATGGCGATCATGACGCGCTGGCGCTGGCCACCCGACATTTCGTGCGGATAGGATTTCATCCGCCGCTCGGGATCGGGGATATGCACCAGCCTGAGCAACTTGAGCGCCTCGTTCCGTGCCTCGGCTGCGTTCAGCCCCCGGTGCTTGCGGATCGGTTCGATAAGCTGGTTGCCGATCGAATAGAGTGGATCGAGCGAGGTCATCGGCTCCTGGAAGATCATGCTGATCTTGGCGCCGCGCACCTTGTTGAGGTCGGGCTTGCTCATGGTCAAAAGGTTGCGGCCGCGATAATCGACGTGACCCGTCGCCTCGCCATTGGACGCCAGCAGGCTCATCGCCGCCATCATGGTCTGGCTCTTGCCGGATCCGGATTCGCCGACCACGGCAACGGTTTCCCCTGCCTTGACGTGGATGTTGATGCCCTTGACCGCTTCGACCGCGCCGTCGAGCGTGCGGAAACGGACGCGAAGGTCCTTGACGCTGAGGATCGTTTCGGGCGTTTCCATCGCAACGGTCCCCATTTTATTTGGTCCCCATATTATCGGTCTCTCGGATCGAGCGCATCGCGCAGGCCGTCGCCGACGAAGTTCAGCGCAAACAGCGTCGACACGAGGAAGAAGGCGGGGAACAAAAGCAGCCAGTTGGCGGTGCCGATGTTCTTGGCGCCGACGGAGATGAGCACGCCCCAGCTGGTCATCGGTTCCTGCACGCCAAGGCCGAGGAAGGACAGAAAGCTTTCCAGGATGATGACCTGCGGCACCAGCAGCGTCATGTAGATCACCACTGGTCCGAGCAGATTGGGGATGACATGGCGCAGCAGGATGCCGCGCTGGCCGACGCCCATGGCTTCGGCCGCCTGGACATACTCCTGCCGCCGGATCGACAGCGCCTGGCCGCGCACGATGCGCGCCATGTCGAGCCACAGCACCGCTCCCACCGCCAGGAACATCAGCACGAAGTTGCGGCCGAAGAACACCACCAGCATGATGACGAAGAAAATGAAGGGCAAGGAATAGAGCACGTCGACGATGCGCATCATCACCTCGTCGATCTTGCCGCCGGAAAAGCCGGCCGCCGCCCCGTAGAGGACGCCGATGACCACCGCGACAATGCCGGCAAGCAGGCCGATGGCCAGCGAGATGCGCCCTGCCATCAGCGTTCGCGAGAGAAGATCGCGACCGGTGTTGTCGGTGCCGAACAGGAAGTACTGCTGTTTGACCGACGCAGTCATAGTCAATTCGAGCCCGTCGGCCGATTTGCTCTCTATCTTGGTATCGTCGAAGGCATCGGAGCGGTCAAGATAGCGGATGTTGCGGTCGTCGATCGGTTTGGTCGAGGTGACGGTGACGGTGACGCGACTGCCGTCCAGTTTCCACTCCTTGATGTCGACGCGCATGCGCTTGATGGCATCCTTGAGCGCCGTCTCGATCATGTCGGGCTTCGGATAGGCTGAAAAGCTTGGCGGCGTGCGCACATAGTCGGCATAGATGGTGGTGTACTGATGCGGCACGAACCAGGGGCCGAAGATGCTGATGACGCCAATGAAGGCCAGGTAATAGAGGCTGAACATGGCGGCGCGGTTGGCTTTGAGGCGCGCCCATGCGTCGCCCCAGAGCGAGCGGCCGACGACGGCCGGCGGAGCGGCGGCGGCTGTGATGTCAGTCATAGCGCACCCTCAGTCATAGCGTACCCTCGGGTCGACGACCGCGTACATGACGTCGACGATCAGGTTGAAGACGATGGTGAAGAGCGCGATCACCACCACGGTCCCCATCACCAGCGTGTAGTCGCGGTTGAGCGCGGCATCGACGAAATAGCGGCCGACACCGGGAATGGAGAAGATGGTCTCGACGATGACCGAACCGGTGAGCAGCGCCGCGGCTGCGGGGCCGGTGAAGGAAACGATCGGCAGGATGGCGCCGCGCAGCGCGTGCTTGACCACCACCGACCAGTCGGAGAGGCCGAGCGCACGCGCCGTTCGGATATGATGCGAACGCAAGCTCTCGATCATCGACCCGCGCATCAGGCGGGCAACGATGGCGATCTGCGGCAAGGCCAGCGTCAGCACCGGGCCGATCTTGTTGATTAATGCGCCATCACCCCAGCCGCCGATCGGCAACAGCTTCCAGGTCAATCCGAACACCAGCTGAATCACAGGAGCGATGACGAAGGTGGGGATAGTGCTGCCGGCGGTCGCCAGCGCAATCACCGTATAGTCGCCAAGCTTGTTCTGGTTGAGCGCGGCGATGGTGCCGAGCACCGAACCAAGCAGCAGCGCCAGGATCAGCGCCGAGGTGCCGAGCTGGACCGATATCGGCAGCCCCTTGGCAAACAGTTCGGTGACGGTGAAGTCAGGCAAATTGTAGCTCGGCCCGAAATTGCCGCGCAGAAGATTGCCGAGATAGTGGGCATATTGCAGCCAGAGCGGATCGTCGAGGCCGAACTGTGCTTCCAGATTGGCCCTGATCTCGGGACTGAGGCCCCGCTCCTGATTGAAGGGGCCGCCCGGTGCGACGCGTATCAGGAAGAACGCCATGGTCACGATGACGAACAGCGTCGGAATGGCGGTCAGAAGCCGCCGTAAGATGTATCGCAGCATCGGCGCCCCGCTTCGGCCAGAGCGACATACGTCCATGCGGACGCATTGCCACGCTCCGGCGCCAAATCTTCGCACCGGGCTTGCCGAAAATCGACCACGACTTTCGGACCGGTGCGATGACCGACCAGTCCGCCGCGCCCAAATGGGGCGCGGCGGTCCAGTCAAGGATGATTATCAGTCCTTGGAGACGAAGCGGGACGGATGGATGTCCATCACATTGTCATCGAAGCCATGCAGCTTCGAGGAAACGATATCGTGGAAGCTGTAGTAGAGAAGCGGAATGTTGCCGACGTCATCGACAAGGATGCGCTCGGCCTCGGTGAGGTCCTTCATGCGCTCTTCCGGCTTGCCGCCGGCAGCCGCGGCCTTGTCCATGGCCGCCTCATATGCCGGGCTGACGTAGTTCGAATAGTTGTTGCCGCTGGCCTTGCGGGTGATGCCGAGGAAGGTCTCGGGATCCTTGTAGTCGGCGATCCAGGCGGCACGCGCCACGTCGTAGTTGCCCTTCTGCTCGAGGAAGGAATAGTGGGTCTTGGTATCGGTGTTGAGCAGCGTGATCTCGACGCCAAGCGGCTTCAACTGTTCCTGGATGGCAACCGCGGTGTTCTTGTGGTTTTCCGAGGTGTTGTAGCGGATCTCCATCTTCAGCGGATGCTCGGGCGTATAGCCGAGTTTCTCAAGGATCTTCTTGGCGGCGTCCTCGCGGTCGATCTGCGGCATGTCGGCGTATTTGGCCATTGCCGGCGTGTAGCCGGCGATGCCCGGAGGCACCATCGAATAGCCAGGCAGCATGGAATTCTGCCAGACCTTTTCGGCCAGGAAGTCGCGGTCGATAGCCATCGAGATGGCGTTGCGCAGCTCGACATTGTCCCAGGGCGCCTTGTCGGTCTTGATCGCGTAATAATAGGTGCCGAGATACGGTCCGACGCGGACCTGATCGCCGAACTTGGTCTTGAGGTCAGCGAGCTGTTCGGTCGGCAGGTCGCCGTAGCTGTCGAGTTCGCCTGCCTCGAAGCGCTTCATCGCCGAAGAGCGGTCTTCGGTCGGGATGTAGTTGACGACGTCCATCTTGACGGTCGCGGCATCCCAGAATTTCGGATTCTTGACCAGCTTCATGTGGTCGTTGGGAATCCACTCGGCCAGTGTATAGGGGCCGTTCGAAACGAGATTGCCCGCCTTGATCCAGTCGGCGCCGAGCTTGTCGATCGAGGCCTTGTTGACCGGATAGGTAGCCTGGTGGGTCAGCATCTCCAGGAAGTATGGCGTCGGCGCCTTCAGCGTCACTTCCAGGGTGTTGGCGTCGATCGCCTTGACGCCCATGTCCTCGGGCTTGCCTTTCTTGGTGTTGACTTCCTCGGCGTTCTTCACGGGATAGAGCATGGAAGCGTATTCGGCGGCGGTCGCCGGATCCTCCAGCCTACGGAAGGAATAGACGAAATCGTCAGCCGTCACCGGGCTGCCATCCGACCACAAGCCGTCCTTGCGCAGCTTGAAGGTGTAGACGGTGCCGTCATCCGATACCGTCCAGCTTTCGGCGGCGCCCGGGATGAGGTTCGTCTTCTGATCGTGCATGACCAGTCCCTGGAACAGGTCGCGTATGATATCGGCTTCGTAGACGGTCGAGGTCTTGTGCGGATCGACCGTCTCCGCTTCGGCGGCGCTGCCTCTGTTATAGACGGTCTCGGCAAGGGCCGGCGTCAGGAACGTGCCTGCGGCAAAGGTCATGGTCGCGGCGACAAGCGTCGCCTTCAGCATATTTTTCAGCATGAAGTCTCTCCCTGTGGCGCTGCCCATCGGCTGCGCCTTACGAGTGTTGACGCCCCGGAACCGATTTCTGGCCCCTTCGAGCGCGCCGCCGGTTCCCGTTCCGGCAGCTGGTGGCAGGAGACTAGACAGACGGAAATGCTATTTCAACCGAGTCTTGCTTGACGCTAAGTGAGCATCCTCACCCTAAACCAGCCATAGCTAATCTATATTACCAGGTTCAATTGGGTGCAGCTTGAGGTTGTCCTGTAATTTTGCCTTTTGCCCTCAGCAGTTGTCATTAGCGCAACCACCTGGAAACATTTCAGGAATGCCGTCGTGGCCAAGCTCGACGAAAGTACCGAAGAAGCCCGAAAATGAAAAACGTGGCGCCGGTGACGTTGCGCGGATCACTCGGCACGGTTGCATGCGGACACGATCTTTTTTGAAGCCGGACGGCGTCCCTGAAAGATCAGCCTACCTTGCCGACAAACCAGCCCAGGGCCGGCAGCGACAGCCCCTCCTCCTGCAGGACGGCACCGCCACCCAGAGCGATCGCCTCGACAGGCTGGAGATCCGGCGGCAGTCGCCAGTCGGCCGGCTTGTCGGCGAAATTGAAGACGCAGAGCAATATCTCGTCCTCGCCCTGCCGGATGAAGGCAAGGACATCGCCGTCGGTATCGAGAAAGCGGATCGGGCCCTTGACCAGCGCCGGATGCGCCTTGCGCAAGGCGAGCATCGTCCGGTAGCCGGCGAGCACGGACTTGTCGTCGGCGTTCTGGATATCGACCGCCCGAGCGCGGTGGCTTTCCGGCACCGGCAGCCAGGGTTTTCCCGAGGAAAAACCGGCATTGTCGGCGCCCGCCTCCCAGACCATCGGTGTGCGGCAGCCGTCCCTGCCTTTGACCCCCGGCCAGAAACGGATGCCGACGGGATCGCGCAGATCCTCGAAGGTCAGTTCCGCCTCCTCCAGCCCAAGCTCTTCGCCTTGGTAGAGACAGATCGAGCCCCGCAGGCAGGAGAGCAAAGCGATAGCGAATGTCGCCACCGCATCTGGATCGCCGCCCGGCCGCGTCCAGCGGCTGACATGGCGCACGACATCGTGGTTGGAGAACGCCCAGCAGACCCAGCCGTCGGCGACGGCTGCCTCGAAGGCCTCGACGCAGCCGCGCACATGGGCGGCTGAGAATTGCGGGCCGAGCAGGTCGAAGGTGTAGCACATGTTGAGCTTGTCGCCGCCGGATGTGTAGGCGGCCAGCGTCTGCAGCGAGCGGCCTTCGTCGCCGACCTCGCCGACACTGGCGCGGCCGTCATATTCGTCGAGCAAAGCGCGGAAGCGCCTGAGGAAATCGAGGTTTTCCGGTTGCGTCTTGTCGAACAGGTGCTCCTGGAAGAGATAGGTGTTGGTTTCGCCGTTGGTGCCGGCGACGCTCGACGCCAGCGGCGGGTTGCTGCGCAGCCAGCGGTCGTGGACATAGTAGTTGACCGTATCCAGGCGGAAGCCGTCGACGCCGCGCTCGAGCCAGAACCGCACCGTCTGCAACAACGCGTCTTGAACCTCAGGATTGTGGAAGTTGAGGTCCGGCTGCGAGGCGAGGAAATTGTGCATGTAGTATTGCCGGCGGGTCGCGTCCCACTCCCAGGCCGGGCCGCCGAAGACCGACAGCCAGTTGTTGGGCGCGTTGCCGTCCGGCCTGGTGTCGGCCCAGACATACCAGTCAGCCTTGGGATTATCCTTGCTGGCACGGCTCTCTACAAACCATTCGTGCTTGTCGGAGGAGTGCGACAACACCTGATCGATGATCACCTTCAGGCCGAGCCTGTGCGCCTCGGCAACCAGCGCGTCAAAGTCGTCGAGCGTGCCGAACATCGGATCGACCGCCTGATAGTCGGAGACGTCGTAGCCCATATCGGCCATTGGCGATTTGAAGAAGGGCGACAGCCAGACGGCGTCGACGCCGAGCGAGGCGACGTGCGCCAGCCGTGAGGTGATGCCTGAGAGGTCGCCGCTGCCGTCGCCGGTGGTGTCCTGGAAGGAGCGAGGATAGATCTGGTAGATGACGCAGCCGCGCCACCAGTCGGCGCTCTGTTCGGGTCCCGGCTGGGCATTGTCGTCGGCCATTACGGACCCTTCCTGGCGCGGGCCTTTGCGGTCCGGCGCTCGATCATGAAACTGACACTGCGGCCGGGCAGCGGCCGCGCGAGGTCGACCGCTTGCGCTTCAACAGCCGGCTGCCATTCAAACCCTTGCCGCGCGGGCAGCGTGAAGACGCATTGGCGGCGATCGCCATTGACGATCACAGCCAGGCGGCCTTCCCCGCCATCGCCGAGCAGCATGACGAGGCGATGGCGCGAGCCATCGTTCCAGTCGGCTTCGCTGAGCAGCGCGCCGGTCTCGGTCAGCCAGGCGACGTCGGGCGTTTCAGAACCGGCCGGCGGCTCTCCGGTCAGGAAGCGCGTATCGGAAAGCGCCGGCACCGCGCCGCGCAGAGCTGCGAGCGCCGACACATGGGCTTCCAGCCCGACGTCGCGCCCGGCCCAGTCGAGCCAGGTGATGGCGTTGTCCTGCGCATAGGCGTTGTTGTTGCCCCCTTGCGTGCGGCCGAATTCATCGCCCGCCGTCAGCATGATGGTGCCGCGCGAGGCAAATAGAGTGGCGAGCAGCGCGAAGCGATCATGGGAACGGGCCTCGGCAATCGCCTTGTCCGAGGTTTCGCCCTCGACGCCGTTGTTCCAGGACAGGTTCTCATTGTGGCCGTCGCGGTTCTTCTCGCCATTGGCCTGGTTGTGCTTGGCTTCATAAGCGACGATATCGGCCAGCGTCATGCCATCGTGCGCGGCGATGAAGTTGACCGTGCGGCTGGCGGATTGGCCCTCCCTGCCGAACACATCGGAGGAGCCGGCGAGCCTTGTCGCCAGCGCACCGACCGCGCCGGCATCGCCGCGCCAGAAGCGCCTGACGTCGTCGCGGTAGCGGTCGTTCCATTCCAGGTATGGCGGCCGGAAATTGCCGAGCTGATAGCCATTCGGGCCGATGTCCCACGGCTCGGCGATCAGCACCCTATCGGCAAGGATGGGATCGGTTGCGATGGTATCGAGCAACGGGGCCGCCGGATCGAATACGCCAGCGACGCGGCCGAGGACCGGCGTCAGGTCGAAGCGGAAACCGTCGACGCCGGCATGGCGGACGAAATGGCGCAGCGTGTCGAGTACCATGTCGCGAACGACCGGATGGTCGCAGGCAATGGTATTGCCGGTGCCGGTATCGTTGGCCAACCTGCCGTCCGGCTCGCTGCGGTAGTAGGCTTGATTGTCGAGGCCGCGCAGCGACAGCGTCGGCCCGAGCCGGTCACTTTCGCCGGTATGATTGAAGACGAGATCGAGGATGGTGCCAATGCCAGCCCTGCGCAGCACCCTCACAGTATCGCGCAACTCGGCGAGGCCGCCGGGCGCCAGGCGCGGGTCGAGCGCCATGAAGGTGACTGGGTTGTAGCCCCATGCGTTGCTGAGGCCGAGCGGCGGCAAATGGCGCTCATCGATCCATGCCGTCACGGGCATCAGCTCAACGGCGGAGACGCCGATCTTTCTGAGGTGTTCGAGGATGGCCGGATGCGCAAGTGCCGCAATGGTGCCGCGCTGCGCTTGGGGCACGTCCGGATGCAGTCTGGTGAAGGAACGGACATTGAGTTCGTAGATCAGACCGCCCGGCTGGAACAAAGGCGCCTTGGCCGGCAGCGGCTTGGGCAGCGCGCGGGCGACGGTCTTCGGCATCAGCGGCGCGGTATCGGTGCCTTCGTTGCGCCGGGCGGCAAGCCGCCAATGATGCTGGTAGGGCCGGTCGATCTCGACGGCGTAGGGATCGGTGAGCAGCTTGTCGGGATCGAACCACAGCCCGCGCTCCGGCGCATATTCGCCGTCGGCGCGAAAGCCGTAGCGCGTACCCGCGGCAAGGCCGGCGACGAACAGCGCATGGACGCCCTCGCTTTCCGGCTGAAGTTCGAGCCGGTCGATTTCACGGGCGCCGGTGTCGTCGAAGATCGACACCCACAGGCGCCGCGCGGATGACGACCAGGCGGCGAAGCGGATGCCTTCGGGAGTGACGGTTGCGCCGAGCTGGGTCATCGGCGCATCCTCCACTCTCCCCCTTGTGGGGAGGGTCGCGAACGAAGTGAGCGGGGTGGGGGTCGGCGCGGGGAAAGCGCTTTACGAGCACCCCCAACCCGATCCGCTGCGCGGATCGACCCTCCCCACAAGGGGGAGGGTAAAGACGTCACCACCCTCAAGTAATCACGCTCGGCTTGTTGCGCCCGGTGTGGCTCTTGATCCCGGCGATATCATCGGCAGCCGCGATCAGGTCAGCGAGCGCCTCTTGCGTGTCGAGATCATGCCGCGCTCTGTCCGGCTCGTAGCGCTCGATGTAGACGCGCAGCGTAGCACCCGACGTGCCGGTGCCGGACAAACGAAACACGACACGCGAGCCGCCTTCGAACAGGATGCGGATGCCCTGGTTCTTGCTCACCGAACCGTCGACGGGATCGTGATAGGCGAAGTCGTCAGCATTGGCGATCTTCAGGCCGCGCACGCTGGTGCCGGGCAGCGAAGCGAGCTTCGCGCGCAACTCGTCGACCAGGGCGTTGGCGCGCTCGGTTTCGACCTCCTCATAGTCATGACGTGAATAGTAATTGCGGCCGTAGGTCGCCCAATGTTCGGTGACGACGTCCTTGCAGCTTTCGCCGCGCACGGCCAGGATGTTCAGCCACAACAGCACCGCCCACAGCCCGTCCTTTTCACGGACATGGTTCGAGCCGGTTCCGGCGCTTTCCTCGCCGCAGATCGTTGCCATGCCGGCATCGAGCAGATTGCCGAAGAACTTCCAACCGGTCGGCGTTTCGTAGATGCCGATGCCGAGCTGTTCGGCGACGCGGTCGGCAGCGCCGCTGGTCGGCATCGAGCGGGCGATGCCTTTGAGGCCGTCCTTGTAGCCCGGCGCCAATTGCGCATTGGCGGCAAGCATGGCCACCGAATCCGACGGGGTGACGAAAATGCCCTTGCCGATGATGAGATTGCGGTCACCGTCGCCGTCGGAAGCGGCGCCGAAATCGGGCGCATCCGGTCCCATCATCTCGTCATAGAGATGCTTGGCGTGGACCAGGTTCGGATCCGGGTGATGGCCGCCAAAATCCGGCAGCGGCTTGTAGTTGCGGCAGGTGCCATTCTCCGCGCCGAGCCGGCGCTCGAGGATTTCCTTGGCATACGGGCCTGTGACCGCATGCATGGCGTCGAAGCGCATGCGGAAGCCGTATTTGAAATTGGCGCGGATGGCGTCGAAGTCGAACAGGCTCTCCATCAATTCGGCATAGTCGGTGACCGGGTCGATAATCTCGACCGCCATGCCGCCGGCGGTCACCGTGCCGATCTTGTCCATGTCGATCTGGTCGATGTCGGCAGTCTTGAAGCTCGAAATCGTCTTGGTCTTTTCGAAGATCGCGTCGGTCAGCTTTTCCGGCGCCGGGCCGCCATTGCCGGCATTGTACTTGATGCCGAAATCCTCGTGCGGGCCGCCCGGATTGTGACTGGCCGACAGGATGATGCCGCCGAAGGTCTTGTATTTGCGGATGACATGCGACGCCGCCGGCGTCGACAATATGCCGCCCTGCCCGACCATCACCTTGCCGAAGCCGTTGGCCGCCGCCATGGCGATGGCCTTCTGGATGACCTCGCGGTTGTAGAAGCGGCCGTCGCCGCCGATCACCAGCGTCTTGCCCTCAAAGCCCTCCAGCGCGTCGAAGATCGACTGGATGAAGTTCTCGGCATAGTGCTCCTGCTGAAAGACAGGCACCTTCTTGCGCAGGCCGGACGTGCCGGGTTTCTGGTCGAGATAGGGTTTGGTGGCGACGGTCCGGATCATGCTTCAGGCAACCCTTTTCGAAAGCAGCAGGCGGTAGAGTTCAACGTATTTGTCGGCGCTCTTGTCCCAGGAGACATCGGCCTTCATGCCCTGGCGCTGGATCTGTTCCCAGACGGCCGGGCTCGAATGCGCATCGACCAGCCGGCGGATGGCGTGCAGCATGGCGCCGCCACTATTGGGCGCGAACTGGAACCCGGTGGCGACACCTGCCGAGATCGCTGCTTCATTGGCGTCGATAATGGTGTCGGCAAGGCCGCCGGTGCGGGCGACGACCGGCACGCAGCCATAGCGCAGGCCGTAAAGCTGGGTCAGCCCGCAAGGCTCGAAGCGCGATGGGATGACGATGGCGTCGCAGCCGCCCTGCATGGTGTGGGAAAGCCCCTCGTCATAGCCGACGACGACGCCGACACGGCCGCGATGGCGGGCGGTTGCAGCCAGCAGCGCGCCTTCCAGGCCGGCGTCGCCTGAGCCAAGGATCGCCAGCCGCGCGCCGGTGGCGACGACGCCGTCGACCACAGCCGCCAGTATGTCCATGCCCTTCTGCCAGGTCAGCCGGCTGACGACGCAGACGATCGGACTGTCGTCGCGCTCGAGGCTGAAGCGGTCCTCGACAACCGCCCGGTTGGGAAGGCGAGCCTTCAGCGTCGCGGCGGAGTAGGCCGACACCAGATGCTTGTCGGTCTGCGGGTTCCAGATGTCGGTGTCGATGCCGTTGACGATGCCGTAGAGGTCGGAAGAGCGCATGTTGATGAGGCCGTCGAGGCCCATGCCGAATTCCGGCGAGCGGATTTCCTGGGCATAGGTGGGGCTCACCGTGGTGATCGCCCAGGCCGCCTGCAGGCCGGCCTTGAGGAAGCCGACGCCGCCATAATATTCGACGCCGTCAAGCGCCATCGCCGCGGCCGGCAAGCCGAGCTCGCCAAAAATGCCGGCGCCGAACTGACCCTGGAAGGCAAGATTGTGCACGGTGATCAGCGACGGTACGCCGACCGCCTTGCCGTAGCGCATATAGGCCAGCGTCATCGCCGACTGCCAGTCATGGGCGTGGACGAGATCCGGCTGGTAGCCGGAAATGGCGCCGCCGGCGATATCGCCACCGACCTGGCTCAGCGCAGCAAAACGCCGCCAATTGTCGGGCCAATCGGCGCCGGCCGCATTGCCGTAAGGGCCGCCGGGACGGTCGTAGAGATGCGGCGCGTCGAGCACGAACAGGTCGAGCCCGGCGATCTTGACGGCATGGACCGAAGCCTTGCCGCCCTGCAGCAGCGGGTATTGGTAGACAGCCTTCTTTTTCTTGAAGGCGTCCATCACCTGGGGAAAGCCGGGGATGAGCGTGCGCATGGTCACGCCCTTGGCGGCCAGCGCGATCGGCAATGCGCCGGTCACGTCGGCAAGTCCGCCGGTCTTGATCAGCGGAAATATCTCGGGCGTGACCGACAGAACCTGCATGCGTTTATGGTACCCCGTCTTACAGCTTCAGCTTGTCGATCATGTCCTGCGTGACCAGGCAGATGCCCTTTTCCGAAACCCGGAAACGCTTGGCGTCGAGAACAGGGTCTTCGCCAACCACCAGCCCTTCCGGTATCCTTACACCGTGGTCGATGACGACGCGCTTCAACTTTGCGTTCCGGCCGACATGAACGTCGGGCAGCATGACGACCTCTTCCAGCGTCGAATAGGAGTTGATGCGCGCGCCGGTGAAGATCAGGCTGCGCTTCAGCGAAGCACCCGAGACGATGCAATCGCCTGAGACCAGCGAGGAGACGGCCGAACCACGCCGGCCATCCTCGTCATGCACGAACTTTGCCGGCGGCTTCAATTCGGCATAGGTCCAGATCGGCCAGTCACGGTCGTAGAGGTCGAGTTCGGGGGTAATATCGGTCAGGTCGATATTGGCTTCCCAGTAGGCGTCGACCGTGCCGACATCGCGCCAGTAGGCCTCGTTCTCGGCAGTCGAGCGCACGCAGGATTTGGCGAAGCGATGCGCGATCGCCTTACCATGCTGGACGATGTAGGGGATGATGTCCTTGCCGAAGTCGCGGCTGGAGCCTGGCTCGGCCGCATCGCGGCGCAGCTGTTCCATCAGGAACTTGGTCTTGAAGACATAGATGCCCATCGAGGCCAGCGCGAATTCCGGCTTGTCGGGAATGCCGGGCGGGTCGGCGGGCTTTTCGACGAAGGCGATGATGTTGTCCTTGCCGTCGACATGCATGACACCGAAGCCGGTCGCTTCCAAGCGCGGCACTTCAAGGCAACCGACAGTGACATCGGCATTGGCATCGACGTGCTGGCGCAGCATCAGCTCGTAGTCCATCTTGTAGATGTGGTCGCCGGCCAGGATGACCATGTATTCGGGGCCATAGGCCTCGATGATGTCGATGTTCTGGTAGACGGCGTCGGCCGTGCCTTCATACCACTGCGTTTCTGAGACACGCTGGGAGGCCGGCAGGATGTCGAAGCTTTCGTTCCGCTCCGGCCGCAGGAAGTTCCAGCCGCGCTGCAGGTGGCGGATCAGCGAATGCGCCTTGTACTGGGTGGCGACACCGAGGCGGCGGATGCCGGAATTCAGCGCATTGGACAGCGCGAAATCGATGATGCGCGTCTTGCCGCCGAAATAGACAGCCGGCTTGGCCCTGCGGTCGGTCAATTCCTTGAGCCGGCTGCCGCGGCCGCCGGCCAGCACATAGGCCATGGCATCGCGCGCCAGCGGCTGGGTTCTCTTCAAGTCTGCCATTTTTACCCTCCCAAATTACCAGTCTGGAGCATCGCCCGGTCCGCAACGAGTCGACGGACCTAGTCCGCAACGAGTTCAAGCATGATCGTCGACAGCGGCGGCAAAAGCATCGTTGCCGAAATGCCTCCTCCTTCCGCCCTGGCTTCGACCACACCGCCATTGCCCTTGCCCGAACCACCGTAGTCCGAAGCGTCGGTGTTGATGATTTCGCGCCATTTGCCGACCTTGGGCAATGGCACGCGATAATTGTCGCGCGGCACTGGCGTGAAGTTGGAAATGACGGCGATCGGGTTGCCGCCGGGCGCGCTGCGCAGCCAGGCGAAGACCGAGTTTTCCTTGTCGTCGACGATCAGCCAGGAGAAGCCGTCCGGCTCGCAGTCGCGTGCATGCAGCGCCGGGCGCGAGCGATAGAGATAGTTGAGGTCGCGCACCGTCTGCCAGACGCCGCGATGCGGGTGGAAGTCGAGCAGGTTCCAGTCGAGCGCGCGCGCCTCGCTCCACTCGCGGCGCTGGGCGAATTCCTGGCCCATGAACAACAGCTTCTTGCCGGGATACCCCCACATGAAGGCGTAAAAGGCGCGCAATGTCGCGAACTTCTGCCAGTCGTCGCCGGCCATCTTGCCGAGCAGCGTGCCCTTGCCGTGCACGACCTCGTCATGGGACAGCGGCAGCACGAAATTCTCGGAAAAGGCGTAGGTCAGGCCGAACGTCAGGTCGTTGTGGTGGTGCTTGCGGAAGATCGGCTCCCTGGCGAAATACTCCAGCGTGTCGTGCATGAAGCCCATGTTCCATTTGAAGCCGAAGCCCAGCCCGCCTTCATGCACCGGCGCCGAGACCTTCGGCCATGAGGTCGATTCCTCGGCGATGGTCATCACGCCGGGATGGTGGCCGTAGACCTCCTTGTTCATCTTCTGCAGGAAGGACACCGCTTCGAGGTTTTCGCGGCCGCCTTTCTCGTTGGGGATCCATTCGCCAGCCTTGCGCGAATAATCGAGGTAGAGCATCGAGGCCACTGCATCCACGCGCAAACCGTCGACATGGTATTTCTCGGCCCAGAACAGCGCATTGTTGACCAGGAACGACACCACCTCGCGGCGGCCGAAATTGTAGATCGCGGTGTTCCAGTCGGGATGAAAACCCTTGCGCGGGTCGGCATGCTCATAAAGTGCTGTGCCGTCGAAATTGGCCAGGCCATGCGCGTCGACCGGGAAATGCGCCGGCACCCAGTCGAGGATGACGCCGACGCCGGCGCGGTGCGCACCGTCGACGAAACGGGCGAAGCCGTCGGGGTCGCCGAAGCGCGCCGAGGGGGCATAAAGTCCGGTTGTCTGATAACCCCATGACGGGTCATAGGGATGTTCGGAGATCGGCAGGAACTCGATGTGGGTGAAGCCGGTCTCGACAGCATAGGGGATAAGCTGGTTGGCGAGTTCGTCCCATGACAGGAAGCTGCCATCATCGTGCTGCTGCCACGAACCGGCATGGACCTCGTAGATCGATATGGCTTCGCGCCGGGGATCGGCCTTTCGCCAGTAATTGCGATGCGCCTCGTCGCCCCATTCATGCGCCGGCGGCACCGCCGTCACTGAGGCTGTGGCCGGGCGCAATTCCGACTTGAAGGCGAACGGATCGGCCTTGAGCGGCAGGCGCACGCCGTCCGGGGCAATGATCTCGTATTTATAGGGGTGGCCGGCGCCGATATCGGGAATGAACAGCTCCCAGATGCCGGTGTCGCGGCGGTCGCGCATCGTATGACGGCGGCCGTCCCATTCGTTGAAGTCGCCGACCACGGAGACGCGCCTTGCATTGGGCGCCCAGACGGCGAAATGGACGCCCGACGCGCCTTCATGGTCGAGGAGATGGGCGCCGAGCTTGTCGAACAGCCTGAGGTGCGACCCTTGCGCGATATAGTAGTCGTCCATCGGGCCGAGCACCGGGCCGAAGGAATAGGGATCGGTCAGCCACCAGTCGCCGCCGGCATTTTTGGCGTGATAGCGCAGCGGCTGACGCTTCTTGATCGACAGTCTGCCTTCGAAGAAACCGGCGTCGTCGCGCCGCGTGAGTTCGCCGGCGTTCTTGCCGGTCAGCGTATAGGCGGTGACGAACTCGGCATTGGGGACGAAGCAGCGGGCAACCAGGCCCTTGTCGGCTTCATGCACACCCAGCACTGCGAAGGGATCACCATGCGTGCCTGCAACAATTGCGGCGACATCGCCGGCTGACGCCAGCCCGTCCGACCCGCTCGTCGTCGCGGTCGCGCGCGGTTTCTTCATCAGGCGGTGTCCCTCCCTGGGAACCAGTTCTTGTGCACAAGACCCGTTGCTCGTGGCCTCATGCAATCATATCAGGCGGGCACGTTCCAGATTTCTTTCGCATATTGGCGGATCGTGCGATCGGAAGAGAACCAGCCGACGCGGGCAACGTTGCGGATCGCACGCGCGTACCAGTCGGGGCTGTTGCGCCAGACGGCGTCGACATCGCGCTGGGCGGCGGCATAGGCGTCGAAATCCGCCGCCACCATGAACCAATCGCTGTTGTAGAGGCCGTCGACCAGCTCGCGGTAGCGATCCGGCTGGTCGGGCGAGAACACGCCCGACGATACTGCGGCAACAGCCTGCGCCAATTCAGGGGAGCCCTCGATCACGGCGCGCGGGTTGTAGCCATTGCTGCGCCGCTCGGCGACTTCCGCCGTGCTCAGGCCGAAGATGAAGATGTTGTCGTCGCCGACGCATTCCTTGATCTCGACATTGGCGCCGTCGAGCGTGCCGATGGTCAAGGCGCCGTTCAGCGCGAACTTCATGTTGCCGGTGCCCGACGCCTCCATGCCGGCAGTCGAAATCTGCTCGGACAGGTCGGCGGCCGGCATCATCACCTCGGCCAGGCTGACATTGTAGTTCGGCACGAACACCACTTTCAGCAGACCGCGCACCGACGGGTCGCTGTTGATGACCTTGGCGACGTCGTTGGCCAGTTTGATGATCAGCTTGGCATTGTGGTAGCTGGGCGCCGCTTTGCCACCAAAGAATTTCACACGTGGCATCCAGTCCTGCTCGGGATGCGAGCGGATCTGATCGTAGAGCGCGATCGCTTCCAGGATGTTGAGCAGCTGGCGCTTGTATTCGTGGATGCGCTTGACCTGGATGTCGAACAGCGCCGACGGGTCGAGCTTGATGCCGAGCCGGTCGGCGACCAGATTGGCGAGCTTGACCTTGTTGGAGCGCTTGACGGCGGCGAACTTGTCGCGGAAGGCGGCGTCACCGGCAAAGGCTTCGAGCCCCTTGATGGCGTCGATGTCGTCGAGGAAACGGTCCCCGATCGCCGCGCGGGTGAGCGCGGTGAGGCCTGGATTGCACTGGATCAGCCAGCGGCGTGGGGTGATGCCGTTGGTCTTGTTGTTGATGCGCTCGGGATAGAGCTTGTGGAGATCGGCAAACACCGTCTCCTTCATCAGTTCGGTGTGCAACGCCGACACGCCATTGATCGAGTGCGAGCCGACAAAGGCCAGGTTACCCATGCGCACGCGGCGGTCGCCATTTTCCTGGATCAGCGAGATGCGGCTGATCTGCTCATTGGAAAACTGGTTGGTGGCGCGGGCCTCAAGCAAAACCTGCGCATTGATGGCGTAGACGATCTGCATGTGGCGCGGCAAAAGCCGCTCGAACAGCGGCACCGGCCAGCTTTCCAGCGCCTCTGGCAGCAGCGTGTGGTTGGTGTAGCCGAAGGTGCGCTTGGTAATATCCCAGGCCTGGTCGAAATCCATGCCATGGACGTCCATCAGCAGGCGCATCAGCTCCGGCACGGCGATCGCCGGATGGGTGTCATTGAGATGGATCGCCGCCTTGTCGGGCAGCGAGGCGAGATCGCCATACTGGCTGAGATGGCGCTGGACGATGTCCTGCAGCGACGCGGTGGAGAAGAAATATTCCTGCCGCAGCCGCAGTTCCTGGCCGGCCTTGTGGGAATCGGCGGGGTAAAGCACGCGCGACAAGGCATCGGCCTTGTTGCTTTCGGCCAGCGCGCCGATGTGGTCGCCGGCGTTGAACTTGTCGAGCAGGATCGGATCGACCGGCATGCCGGACCAAAGCCGCAGCGTGTTGACGCGGTTGGCGCGCCAGCCAACCACCGGCGTGTCGTAGGCGACGGCCTGGACATGCTCGGTCGGCTTCCAGACGTGACGCTCGAGCCGGCCATCCTTGGAGGTGATCGATTCCACCGAGCCGCCGAAGCCGACCTCGAAGGCACGCTCCCGCCGCTCAAACTCCCAAGGGTTGCCGTGGTCGAGCCAGGTTTCGGGCAGTTCGACCTGCCAGCCATCATGGATCTCCTGGCGGAACATGCCGTTGGCGTAGCGAATGCCGTAGCCATGCGCGGGAATGTCGACGGTCGCCATGCTTTCCATGAAGCAGGCGGCGAGCCGGCCGAGACCGCCATTGCCGAGCGCCGCATCCGGTTCGAGCCCGGCGATGAGGTCGAGGTCGACGCCCAGCGACTTGAGCGCTTCTCGCATATTGTCCATCAGGCCTAGATTGGAGAAGGCATCGCGCATCAGCCGGCCGATGAGGAATTCGAGCGACAGGTAATAGACGCGCTTTTCCTGCTGGGCGTAGGCCTCCTGCGTCGCCTGCATCCAGTGATCGACGATGCGGTCGCGCACGACCTTGATCGAGGCTGTCAGCCAATCATATTGCGTGGCAACGGAGGTGCCTTTGCCGACCCGGTATTTGAGAGCCAGCAAGACTTCGTCGGCCAGCGTCTTGGGATCGGGTATTTCGAGATCGGGGGCTTTGGCTGTCATTGTTCGCGTCATACTGCCTCTCGTGATCGTGCTGCGATCATACCGGCTTTCGCTCTCAGTCCCAGCCTATCCTAGTGCATCGCAACATACGTTCAATCGATTTAGACCAGCATGCCGCCAGTTCCCCTGCGGCAATTTATCCGTCGAGCGGATCAGGCAGCGAGTGCAGCCTCCGGCGGAACCTTCGCTCCGGTCATGAAGGCGACGGCGTCGGACATGGTATATTGCTTGGGATCGATGACGCATAGGCGGCGGCCGAGCCGATGGATATGGATGCGGTCGGCAACCTCGAAGACATGCGGCATGTTGTGCGAGATCAGCACGATCGGCAGGCCTCGCTTCTTGACGTCGAGGATCAGTTCCAGCACGCGGCGGCTCTCCTTGACGCCGAGTGCCGCAGTCGGTTCGTCCATGATCACCACGCGGCTGCCGAAAGCGGCGGCGCGCGCCACCGCAACGCCCTGGCGCTGGCCGCCGGACAGCGTTTCCACCGCCTGGCTGATGTTCTGGATGGTCATCAGCCCAAGCTCGGTGAGTTTGTCGCGGGCGCGCTTTTCCATTGCGGGCCGGTCGAGCATACGAAGCCAGTCGCCGAGGAAGCCGGGTTTGCGGATCTCGCGGCCGAGGAACATGTTGTCGGCGATCGACAGGGCCGGCGACAAAGCCAGGTTTTGGTAGACCGTCTCGATGCCCGCCTCGCGCGCCTCCATGGGCGATTTAAAAGCGACAGCCTTGCCTTCAAGACGGATCTCGCCTTCGTCGGGCACGGCGGCGCCGGAAATCGCCTTGATCAGCGATGATTTGCCGGCGCCATTGTCTCCGATGACGGCCAGGATTTCGCCGGGGTAGAGGTCGAAGTCGGCATTGTCGAGGGCGGTGACACGGCCATAGCGCTTGATCAGGCCGCGCGCGGTGAGGATGGGTTCCACGGTCATGCCGAAACCTTTCTGATCCATTGGTCGATCGCCACGGCGCCGATGATCAGCACACCGGTGAGCAGCACCTTCCATTGCGGATCGGCGCCCAGCATGTTGAGGCCCATCGAGACGACGCCGACGATCATCGCGCCGAAAAGGGTGCCCAGAATTGAGCCGCGCCCGCCGAACAGTGAAATGCCGCCGATCACCGTCGCGGTTATCGCCTGCAGGTTGTAGTCGGTGACGGCGGCTGACGGCGAGATCGAGCCGTTGCGGCCGATGGAAACCCAGGCAGCGAAAGCGGCGATCAACCCGGCAAGGGTGTAGACCGTCATCAACACTTTCTTGGTCTGGATACCAGACAGCTTCGCCGCCTCCTGATCATCGCCAACGGCGTAGACATGGCGGCCCCAGGCGGTGTGATTGAGCACGTACCAGAGGATCAAAACGAGCACGACCGTGGCGATGACGCCCAGTGTCAGCACCGCCGTGCCGATCTTGAAACTCAGGGCAAAGAGATGCAGCAGCGGCGCCTGGGCGTCGACATCGGTATCGCGGATCGTCTCGTTGGCCGAATAGATGAAGTTCGTCGCCATGACGATGTTCCAGGTGCCGAGCGTGACGATGAACGGCGGCAGCTTCATGTAGGCGACCAGCAAACCGTTGAGCAGGCCGCAGGCTGCGCCGGCGGCAAGCCCGATGGGCACTGCGAGCACGGCCGGCATGCCGTAGCTGACCGCGCAATTGCCCATGATCACGGCTGAAATCACCATGATCACGCCGATCGACAGGTCGATGCCGGCGGTCAGGATGACCAGTGTCTGCGCGGCACCGAGGATGCCGACGATGGCGATCTGCTGCAGGATCAGCGTCAGCGTATAGGATGAGAAGAAACGCCCGCCAATGGCGATGCCGAAAATTACGATCGACAGGACCAGCACAATCAGCGGCACCGCCGCCGGCGTGGAGTGCAGGAAATGCTGGATGCGCTTGACGGCCGATTTGTGCTCGTCAAAGGCGGCAACGCTTGTGTCGCTGCTCGAGAGAACCTTCTCGAATTCCTGTGCTTGAGCCATGTTTCCTCCCCTGGGCTTCAGCTCCATGCCGAGACCCGCTCGCGCCTGTCCGGTCTGCTGCCGGGATTATTCGCGTGACGCATCGTCCACCCGAAGCGGCCGGGGATCAAGCCCCCGGCCGTCAGCTTGTCGCTGGCTGTCAGACAGCCATCAGCCCCAGCACTTGGCGAGGCCTTCCTTGGTGTCGATCGACTTCACGCCATTGGCCGGCTTGTCGGTGACGAGGTTGACGCCGGTGTCGAAGAAGTTCTTGCCTTCGGTCGGCTTCGGCTTGGCGCCGTCCTTGGCGAAGGCGGCGATCGCCTCGATGCCGAGTGCCGCCATCTGCAGCGGGTATTGCTGCGAGGTGGCGCCAATGACGCCTTCGGTCACCGACTTCACGCCGGGGCAGCCGCCATCGACCGAGACGATCAGCACCTGGCTTTCGAGACCGACCGCCTTGAGCGCCTGGTAGGCGCCGACAGCGGCGGGCTCGTTGATGGTGTGGATGACGGTGATGGAGTTGTCCTTCTGCAGAAGGTTTTCCATCGCCTTGCGGCCGCCTTCTTCATTGCCGTTGGTGACGTCGTGGCCGACGATGCGGGCATCGTCCTCATCGCCGATCTTGTTGGGATCCTTCACGTCGATGCCGAAGCCCATCATGAAGCCCTGGTCGCGCAGCACATCCACGGTCGGCTGTGAGGGGGTCAGGTCGAGGAAACCGATCTTGGCGTCCTTGGCCTTGTCGCCGAGGGTCGCGGCTGCCCAGGCGCCGATCAGCTTGCCGGCTTCCAGATTGTCCGTCGCGAAGGTCGCGTCGGCGGCATCGATCGGGTCCAGCGGGGTATCGAGCGCGATCACCAGCAGGCCGGCGTCACGCGCCTTCTTCACCGTCGGCACGATGCCCTTGGTGTCGGACGCGGTGATCAGGATGCCCTTGGCGCCGTCGGCGATGCAGCTTTCGATCGCCGCCACCTGGCTCTCGCTGTCGCCGTCGATCTTGCCGGCATAGGTCTTGAGGTCGACGCCAAGTTCCTTGGCCTTGGCGGTCGCGCCCTCCTTCATCTTGACGAAGAAGGGGTTGGTGTCGGTCTTGGTGATCAGGCAGGCGCCGACGCCGGCGGCCGATGCTGTCGAAGCAAACGCCATCAGGCCGAGGCCCGCCGCGGCGAACACGGTGGACTTCAATAATGCTTTGGTCACGATCTTCCTCCCATGGAACTATGCGGATGCCGCCAACCGGCATCTCGAGCGCATCCACTGAAGTTCTCCCAGTGTGGACGCGCCCTCAAATGACACCAGCGGGAGCCGCCTGTCAATAATTAAATCACTCTTATTTATTATTGACAGCTTTGCGCGGTTCACTCATTCTGCCGCAAAAGCAGTAAGAATAAACCAAGGGAAGGAACAAGGGTGGAGACCGGCATTGCGAGGCACGGTTCGCCCGAGGCGGCCGCCAGCCGTCTCCACCGTGGCACCAACCAGAGCGGCATGCGCGACCACAATGAGCGGCTGGTGCTGTCGTTGGTTCGCCAGCACGGCAGCTTGGCCAAATCAGACATTGCGCGCATGACCGGGCTTTCAGCGCAGACCGTCTCGGTCATCATGCGCGAACTGGAGGAAGACAGCCTGCTGCTGCGCCAGGCGCCGTTGCGCGGCAAGATCGGCCAGCCCTCCATCCCGATGGCGCTGAACCCCGAAGGCGCCTTCTTCATCGGCCTCAAGATCGGCCGCCGCAGCGCCGAACTGGTGCTGATCGATTTCCTCGGAACTGTGCGTTCCATGCTGCAGCACTCCTACCGCTATCCGGCGCCGCGCGAGACGGTGGAGTTCGTGACATCAGGCATGACGACGATGCGCGCCGAACTGACACCTGCGCAGGACAAGCGCATTGCCGGGCTCGGCATCGCCATGCCGTTCGAACTGTGGAACTGGGCCGACACCGCCGGCGCGCCACGCGACATCATGGACGAATGGCGCCATCGCGACATTCGCTCCGATATCCAGGCGCAATGCGAATTCCCGGTCTATCTGCAGAATGACGCGACGTCGGCCTGCGGCGCCGAACTGGTGTTCGGCCAGACCGGCGGCGCGCGCGACTTCGTCTATTTCTACATCGGCGCCTTTGCCGGCGGCGGCATCGTGCTCAATGGCCGGCTTTTTGGCGGACCGACAGGCAATGCCGGGGCGCTGGGTTCGATGCCGGTGCCGGGACCAGACGGCAAGCCGACGCAGCTCATCGACGTCGCCTCGATCGCCATGCTGGAAAAGGCGCTTAACGCACGCGGCATTGACGGCTCCTATCTCTGGACCTCGCCGCAGGAATGGGGCGAGATCGGCGCCGATCTGGACGACTGGATTGCCACCGCCTCGCAGGCGCTTGCCTACGCCATTGTCGCGGCGTCCTCGGTGATCGATTTCGAGGCCGCGGTGATCGATGGCTGGATGCCGCTCGCCGTACGCCGCCGGCTCGTCGATGCCGTCAGGCAGGCGATCGGCACCATTGACGGCGAAGGCCTGAAGCTTCCGGTGGTGCGCGAAGGCACCGTCGGCATCCATGCCCGGGCGCTGGGCGGCGCCAGCCTGCCGCTGTCCGAACGCTTCCTCATCGGTTCGAACACCATTTCCCGGAGCACCTGAATGCTGATCGGTATTCCGTCGCTGCTCGGTCCGGAGCTTCTGGCGACATTGCGCGCCATGGGCCATGGCGACGAGATCGCGCTTGTCGACGGCAACTATCCGGCGGAAGAACAGGCAAACAGGCTGATCCGCGCCGACGGTCTTCACCTCATACCGGTGCTTGACGCCATTTTGAGCGTGCTGCCGGTGGACGACTTCGTGCCGGAAGCGCTGTTTCGTGCCTCGGTAAAAGGCGATCCCTCGGTCGCCGATCCGGTCCACCATGAAATCGAAACGATCTGCACCAGGCGCGCGCCGGGCCGCAAGGTGGTTGCGCTGGCGGGCGCCGACTTCTATGCACGCGTCCGGTCGGCATATGCGATCGTCGGGACCAGCGAACCCCGGCTCTACGCCAACATCATCATCCGCAAGGGCGTGATCTATCCGCCGGAGAACAAGAAATCATGATCCTCTGCTGCGGCGAAGCCCTGATCGACATGCTGCCGCGCACCACGACACAGGGCGAGCCGGCCTTTGCGCCCTATGTCGGCGGCGCGGTGTTCAACACGGCGATCGCGCTTGGCCGCCTCGGCGCGCCCGCCGGCTTCTTTTCCGGCCTGTCGTCGGATCTGTTCGGCGGCCAGTTCCGCGAGGCGCTCGGCGCAAGCAAGGTCAGCTCCACCTATGCGCACACCTCCCCTCGCCCGACCACGCTCGCCTTCGTGCGGCTCACCAACGGCCAGGCGACCTACACTTTCTACGACGAAAACACCGCCGGGCGCATGCTGACGACAGAGGATCTGCCGAAACTGGGCGCCGAGATCGAAGCCATGCTGTTTGGCGCCATCAGCCTGATTTCGGACCCGGCGGGTGCTGCCTACGAAGAATTCATGAAACGCGAGCACGAACGCCGCGTCATGATGCTCGACCCCAACATCCGGCCGAACTTCATCCCCGACAAAGCCAAGCACCTCCGGCGCATCCGCTCGATGATGGCGATGGCCGACATCGTGAAGCTATCGGATGAGGATCTGCACTGGTTCGGCGAGGCCGGCTCGCATGAGGACGTCATCCGCAACTGGCTGGATCGCGGCCCGAAGCTGATCGTCGTTACCCACGGCAGCGAAGGTGCCGTCGGCTACAGCAGGGAACACAAGGTCACGGTGATGCCGCATAAGGTGGAGGTGGTCGACACGGTCGGCGCCGGCGACACTTTCAATGCCGGCATTCTGGCCTCGCTGCACGAGCAAGGCCTGCTCACCAAGGCCGGGATCGGCGGCCTTTCGGAGGACGCCATCCGTCAGGCGCTGGCGCTCGGCGCCAAAGCGGCGGCGGTGACCGTGTCGCGGGCCGGCGCCAACCCGCCCTGGCGGCACGAAATCGCCTGATCCACGCTTAGTCCGCCGCCAGCCGCTGCAAGCAGCCGATCACTTTATGTTTCCGCGAGCCGGAAAGACGGACTGATCAGCCGGATTAATAGGCGGCGAAGCCCGGATTTCCGGCATCTTGCGGCAATGCAGGGAAAGCCTGAAGTAACAGGCTGCGACACCTAGACAACCCGTCCCGCGGCCGGTCCGGCTTTCTAGACCGGCCCAACTCTGGTACCAGCGGCCCGGTTAAGTTGTTGTTTCTGTGCGTGTCATTGTCCCCGGGGCAGCCCGCACCACACCGTTTTGAGGCCGACATGCAGTTCATCGATCTTGGCGCGCAGCGCGAACGTATCCGCGACCGGCTGAAGGCCGCGATCGACAATGTCGTCGAGGAAGGCCGCTATATCCTCGGACCGCAAGTCACCGAATTCGAAAACAAGCTCGCAGCCTATATCGGCACCAAGCATGTCGTGGCCTGCGCCAACGGCACCGACGCGCTGCTGTTGCCGCTGTTTGCCGCCGGTATCAGCCCCGGCGACGCGGTGTTCGTGCCGAGCTTCACCTTTGCCGCGACGGCGGAAGTGGTGGCGCTTGCCAAGGCCGAACCAGTGTTCGTCGATGTCGAGGCCGAGACCTACAACATCGACATCGCCAGCCTCGAGGCGGCGATCGCCATGATCAAGAAGGAAGGCCGGCTGAAGCCGAAGGCGATCATTCCCGTCGACTTGTTTGGGCTTGCCGCCAACTACGAGGCGATCATGGCGATTGCCAGGCGCGAAGGGCTGCTGGTGATCGAGGATGCGGCGCAGTCGATCGGCGGTTCGGCCGACGGCACAATGTGCGGCGCCTTCGGCCATGTCGGCTCGACCAGCTTTTATCCGGCCAAGCCGCTGGGCTGCTACGGCGATGGCGGCGCGATGTTCACCAATGACGACGCGCTGGCCGACCAGCTGCGCTCGTTTGCGTTCCACGGTAAGGGCGGGACGCAGTATGACAATGTCCGCGTCGGCATCAATTCACGCCTCGACACCATCCAGGCGGCGATCCTGATCGAGAAACTCGCCATCCTCGAAGACGAGATGGTCGCCCGCCAGGTCGTGGCCAAGCGCTACGCCGAAGGTCTCGGCGACATCGTCAAGGCGTCACGCAATCTGGGCGGTGGCCGCTCGGCCTGGGCGCAATACGCCATCGAGACGCCGAAGCGCGACGGGTTGAGGGCGCATCTCGGCGAAAAGGGCATCCCTTCGGTGATCTATTATGTGAAGCCGCTGCACGAGCAGGTCGCCTATCGCGACTATCCGCGCACGCCGACCGGGCTTGCGGTTTCGGAGGAACTGCCGAAGCGCATCCTGTGCCTGCCGATGCATCCCTATCTCAGCGAAGCCGACCAGGACCGCATCATCGAGACGATCCGCAACTACATTGGCTCGAACTCGGCGCATGTAGCGGCGGCGTAAGTTACGCCGCGTCCGCCGCCTTCCCGCTCGCAATAAAATGCGGGTTGGCGAAATCCTCGTCGTCGCTCTGTTTGCGCTTGCCATAGGTGAGCGGCTCGCCGTCCAGCGTGCGCGTCATGCCGCCGGCGGCGCGCAGTACGGCGTCGCCGGCCGCCGTGTCCCATTCCATGGTGCGGCCGAAGCGCGGATAGATGTCGGCTTCGGCTGCGGCGAGCAGGCAGAATTTCAGCGATGAGCCGACCGAGACGATCTCGGCGGCGCCGAGATCCTTGATGAAGGCTTCGGTCTCCGGGGTGTTGTGCGAGCGGCTGGCAACGACCGCCAGCGGCGTGACCGCCCTCCTAACCGAAATCCGCCGGCGGCCGACGATACGGAAGTCGCCATCGACCTCGATTGCTTCGGCCCAGCCCGGCCGTCCAGAGAAGAACCGCCCGCTGCACGGTGCGAAGACGACGCCGATCTCCGGCACGCCGTGCCGGACAAGCGCGATGTTGACGGTGAAATCGGTCCGGCGGTTGACGAATTCCTTCGTTCCATCGAGCGGATCGATCAGGAAGAAGGCGCCATCCAGATCGGGCGGCACAATGCCTTCGGCGACCTCTTCCTCGGCCACGCAGGGAATATCGGGATAGGCCGCACGCAGGCCGGCGAGGATGATCGTCTCGCTCTCGCGGTCGGCTTCCGTGACCGGCGAGGAGTCCGACTTGCTGTCGACCGCGCAGCCGGCCTTGAAGACCCGCATCACCTCGCGTCCGGCTTCGAGCGCCAGGCGCTCGAACACGTCGAGCATCACTTCGTCGTCAGATGCCGCCGCCGCTGTCATATTGGTCTTCGGCAATGTCGCGCTCATTCAGCCAGTGTTCCAGAGCCTCTACCATCTCCTCGGCCGTCTTGCCGAGTGTCTTGAGATGGATTTCGGGATTTTCGGGAGCTTCATACGGGGAATCGACGCCGGTGAAGTTCTTGATCTCGCCATTCAGCGCCCGTGCGTAAAGGCCTTTCGGGTCGCGTCGGGCGCATTCCTCGAACGGCGTATCGACGAACACTTCGACGAACTCGCCGTCGGCCATCAACTCCCTGGCCATGCGCCGCTCGGCGCTGAAGGGGGAAATGAAGGAGACGATGACGATCAGCCCGGCATCGGCCATCAGCTTTGCCACTTCGGCGACACGGCGGATGTTTTCGACCCGATCGGCGTCGGTGAAGCCGAGATCGCGGTTGAGGCCGTGGCGGACATTGTCGCCGTCGAGAATGTAGGTGTGGCGCCCGGAAGCGAACAGCTTCTTCTCGAGCAGGTTGGCGATGGTCGACTTGCCCGAACCGGAAAGGCCGGTGAACCAGAACACGGCGGGACGCTGGCTCTTCAAGTCGGAACGGCCACGCTTGCCGACATCGAGCGACTGCCAGTGGATGTTTTCGGCGCGGCGCAAGGTATGCAGGATCATGCCGGCGCCGACCGTGGCATTGGTGATGCGGTCGATCAGGATGAAGGCGCCGGTATCGCGGTTGTCGGCGAAGGTGTCGAAGGCGATCGGCGCCCGGGTCGAGATGTTGCAGATGCCGACTTCGTTCATCTCGAGCGACTTCGCCGCCTCGCGAGCGAAGTCGTTGACGTTGACGCGGTATTTCAGGTCGGTGACGGTGGCGCTGGTCTGGTCGGTCTCGGTGCGCAGTATATAGGAGCGTCCCGGCAGCAGCGCTGCCTCGTCGAACCAGACGATGTTGGCGGCGAACTGGTCGGCGACCTGCGGCCGTGCCGCCGGCGACACCAGCATGTTGCCTCTGGAGACCTCGACCTCGTCATCGAGCACAAGGGTGATGGCCTGGCCGGCCACCGCCTGGGCAAGATCGCCGCCTTGCGCGACGATGCGCTTGACCCGCGAGGCCTTGCCGGATTTGGCGACCACCACCTCGTCGCCCTGCGCGACGGAGCCGGACGCGATGGTGCCGGCAAAGCCGCGGAAGTCGAGATTGGGCCGGTTGACATACTGCACCGGAAACCGGAACGGCAGTTCGACCGCGGCCTCGTCGACCGATATAGTTTCGAGATGCTCGATCAGCGACGGGCCGGAATACCACGCCGTCTTGCCGGAGCGGCTGGTGACATTGTCGCCATAGCGGGCCGACATCGGGATCGGCACGATCGTCTGGAAGCCGAGCTCGTGCGAGAACTGCCGGTAATCCTCGACGATACGGTCGAACACCGCCTGGTCGAAATCGACGAGGTCGATCTTGTTGACGGCAAGCACGATATGGCGGATGCCGAGCAGCGAAGCGATGATCGAGTGGCGCCGGGTCTGGCGCAGCACAGCCTGGCGCGCATCGATCAGCACGATGGCGAGATCGGCAGTCGATGCGCCGGTCGCCATGTTGCGGGTGTACTGTTCATGGCCGGGCGTGTCGGCGACGATGAACTTGCGCTTGGGCGTGGCGAAGAAGCGGTAGGCGACGTCGATGGTGATGCCTTGCTCGCGCTCGGCCTCGAGGCCGTCGACCAGAAGCGCGAAGTCGATGTCGTCGCCAGTGGTGCCGTGCTTGCGGGAATCGCGCTCGAGTGCGGCGAGCTGGTCCTCGAAGATCTGCTTTGTGTCGGACAGAAGACGGCCGATCAGCGTCGACTTGCCGTCGTCGACCGAGCCGCAGGTGAGGAAGCGCAGCAGCGACTTCTTCTCCTGCGCCGCCATGTATTCGCGCACGCCGTCGGTGGGAGCGAGGCTCTTGGCCAGGATATGGCGCATGCTCAGAAATATCCCTCGCGCTTCTTCTTTTCCATCGAGCCGGCTTCATCGCGGTCGATGAGGCGGCCCTGGCGCTCGGAGGTGCGCGCCGTCAGCATCTCGCCGACGATGGCTTCGAGCGTGTCCGCGTCGGATTCGATGGCGCCGGTCAGCGGATAACAGCCGAGCGTGCGGAAACGCACCAGACGGTTCTCCATCGTCTCACCGGGGCGCAATTGCATGCGATCGTCATCCTTCATGATCAGCATGCCGTCGCGTTCGACCACCGGCCGCTCCTTGGCGAAATAGAGCGGCACGATCGGGATGTTTTCCTGCAGAATGTACTGCCAGATATCGAGCTCGGTCCAGTTCGACAGCGGAAACACGCGGATCGATTCGCCCGGCGCGATGCGGGTGTTGAAGATCTTCCACATCTCCGGCCGCTGGTTCTTCGGGTCCCAGACATGCTGGGCGTTGCGGAAGGAAAAGATGCGCTCCTTGGCGCGCGACTTCTCCTCGTCGCGCCGAGCCCCGCCGAAGGCAGCGTCAAAGCCGTATTTGTCGAGCGCCTGGCGCAACGCCACCGTCTTCATGACATGGGTGTGGGTGTTCGAGCCATGGTCAAAGGGGTTGATACCGTCGCGCACGCCGTCTTCATTGACGTGGACCAGCAGGTCGAAGCCGAGCTTCTGCGCCATCTGGTCGCGAAAGGCGATCATCTCGCGGAACTTCCAGGTGGTGTCGACATGCAGGAAGGGGAAAGGCGGCTTGGCCGGATAGAAGGCCTTCATCGCCAGATGCATCAGCACGGAGGAATCCTTGCCGACGGAATAGAGCATCACCGGCTTGGAGAAGGAGGCGGCAACCTCACGGAAGATGTGGATGGACTCGGCCTCGAGCCGCTGCAGGTGCGTAAGCGCGATGTTCATGGACTGTGAGCGTTCTCTCGTGCAATCCAGACCTTGCATCAGATGGATCGGGCGTCCTTTTCAGCCGCCCGGTTCAAGCTTCACTGCTGGACACTATCGGTTCGTGCCGGCGTTCTAGCAGATCGCCACCTGATATAACAACGCTGGAAAGGCCGGCGGCCACACCGATCGGCAACGAATTTTCCATGAAAAGCCTAGAATCCGAAAATTCCTGCCCGACGGAGCGATAGCATTCAAAGGCCGGGAAAAATCTTGCCTGGACCGAAAGAAACGCCGGCCGGACCTCGTCGCACTTTCGAAAACCGCACCCAGCCGCTATACCGGCTCCTGAACCTGCGCCGGGCGGCATGCCGCAAATGCCGCCGCCAAACATTGTCCGTCGCCACGCGACCCAGCGCATTGTGAACCAGAGCATTGACCCCGATCTCCGCCATCAAGCAGCACGTTTCGCCGTCACGGATCAACGTCACCTTCTCCATTTTGTGCTTCTTTTTCCCGCCGGTACTGGGATCGGCGGTCAGCTTTTTGTTCAATGGCGGCGGCCTGTGGTCGGTGCTTCTGCTTGCGCTGAAAAGACGGCGTTTCAACATCGACCGGCCGATGACCGCGATGACGGTGGCCATCTATGCCTATTGCGCAGCCAGCGTGCTCGCCTCCATCGTCAACAATTCGATCGCCAGGGATGCGCCGCATCTGGCAGGGCTGATCACCTTCCTGTTTTTCCCTGTCTCATACGCGACCTGGAGCATTACCGAGAAAACCACGCTGACGCGCATCGTCGTGCTGGCGAGCGCCGCCGCCTGTTTTGGCGCCCTGCTGCTGGCGGTCGTGCAATATCACGGGCTGGGCATACGGGCCGAAGGCGGCGCCGGCAATCCGATCGTGTTCGCGACCGTCGCCTGCCTCAGCATGATGATGTGCCTGGCAGGCGCCTTATCGGGTGTCGAAAAGAACAGGGCGTTGCTGGCCTGCGCGACACTGGCCGGCGCGGTCGACATTGTCTATTCGGGGTCGCGGATCATCTGGCTGGCGATGCTGGTGGCCGGCATCGCGGTCCTGCTGATCAACCGTCGCAAGCTCAACAACAGAAACGCCATTCGGCTTTTGCTGATTGCGGGCGCGATCGGCATCGTCATCGCGGTCATTGGTCTCCCCATCATTTCCGAGCGCGCGGCCTTCCTGTTCAGCGACTGGGATGCGCTCGCCACGAAGGGCGACCACACGACCGCGCTCGGCTTGCGCGCAGCACTTTGGCAGATTGGGCTGAGCGCCTTCCACGACATGCCGATTTTCGGTCACGGCATTGCTGCAAGCCGTGAGCTGATAAAGGATGGATTCCACAATCAGTTCCACATGCCGTCCACGGGCTTCAGCCATTTTCACAATGGCTTCCTGACTGCATTGGTGGAGGCCGGGCTGCTTGGAGCCGTAACGCTCGCGGCTGTGTTCTTCGTTGCCGCGAGAAACGCGGCCATCGTGCTGCGCACCAGCACGGACGCGATCGAGCGGTTCGGCGCCACGATGATTGTCGTCACTGCGATCACCTACCTCATCGGCGGCCTGACCGGCATTCTGGTCGGCCACGACATCCTCGATGCCACACTGATGGTGTTCCTGGTGTCCGGGACATATCTTGCATCGGGCCGGCAACAAATGCTGCCGGAACAACAGGCACCGGCCCCGGCGCCCCAGGCAAGCCGGCCGTGAAAGTGCTGGTCACAGGCGCGACGGGTTTCATCGGCAGGCAGGTCGTCAACCAGCTGCGCGAAGCCGGGTTCGGGGTGCGCATGGCATCGCGCCACCCGGAACGGCTCGATCCCGTGAGCGATGCGGTTTTGTTGCCGGAATTCGATGCGCCGGCCCAGGCATTCCAGGCGCTGATGCGAGATGTCACCCATGTCGTCCACTGTGCGGCGCTCAACAATGACCGCAAGGCGAGCGAAGCCGACTTCATGGCAGCCAACGCGACACTGACCGCGCAGCTGGCGCGCGCGGCCGCCTCGCGGACAAGCGGGCGCTTCATCTATCTGTCGTCGATCCGGGCAGTAGCCGGTCCCGGTTTCAGCGGAACGATCAGCGAGGCGACGCTCCCTGCCCCGCAATGCGCCTACGGGCGCTCGAAACGCGAAGGCGAGATCAAGACACTGGAAGCCTATGCGTCCAGGCCCTCCGATGCCACGGCGCTGCGCCTGCCGCCGGTCTATGGCGAAGGCATGAAGGGAAACCTGCGTGGAATGATGCGGGCTGCCGCCATTGCCTTACCATTGCCCTTAGGCGCTTTCACCGCAGTTCGTTCGCTGATATCGCGCGACGCGGTGGCTGGCGCCGTGGCGCATCTTTTGACTCGTCCCACGCCACCGCGCCCGACCTATGTCCTGGGCGATGCTTCCCCCGTTGCGATGTTCGAAATCTTGACTGCATTCAGGCACGGATACGACGTTCCGACCCGGCTCGTTCCTGTGCCGGCCTGGCCATTCAGGCTGTTCGCCACACTGCTAGGCAGAAAAGCAGCGTACGACGCTTCCATGGCGACACAGATTTGCGACCCGTCACTGCTGATCTCGGAAGGCTGGATGCCGGAAACCGACACGCTCGGCCGGATTGAGGAACTTGCACGACAGGCCCGTCAGGTCCGGTAGATTGTGCCAAGCAGGATTTTGACGTCGAGTCCGATCGAGGCCCCCCTGAGATATTCGGCATCCGTTTCGGCGCAGAGTTTCGGATCCGACATGTCGATGCCTTTCATCTGTGCCAGCCCGGTAATGCCCGGAAGTGCGGCAAGCACACCCAATTGCCTGCGGCGTTCGATCAATTCGGTTTGCGTGGGCAGGCATGGACGCGGCCCAACCAGGCTCATCTCACCCTTGAGCACGTTCCAGAGCTGCGGCAGCTCGTCGATCTTGAATTTCCGCAGCACCTTGCCGACGGCAGTGACGGAAATTGCCGGCGCCTGATGCGAGGGCAGAGACGGCGTTCCCACAACCATCGTGCGCAGCTTGTGGCAGGCAAACGGCACCCCGTGCTGGCCGACACGGGTTTGAGAGAAGAGTGCCGGTCCAGGCGACGTCGTCCTGATTGCCAGCATGGCAAGCAGGACGAAAGGCGAGGCCAGTGGCAGCAGCAGCGCCGCCACCGCCAGGTCGAAAGCTCGCTTGGGTTCCCTCATGGCCGTGTCTGCATGCTCTAGATCCGCCGCCAGATGAAGGCCAGATAGAGCCCAAGTGTACCAGCCAGCGTCTGCCGGTAGACGCCGCTTTTCCGGAGAAGGCGCAGGCGTCGCAAGATACCGCCCTTTCGCGCCCTGATGAACAGGCCGAGGCAGGCGGCGGCATCCCTCGTGAGGATGTCGCGATTGACCGCCAGGCCGCTCAGATTGTGATCGGTCCAGACGGCGAACTCGCCCCTGAAGAGGCGCCCCAGCCGCGACAGCCTCGCCTTCCACGACACGTTGGCGCCGACCAAGTTTGCCTCATGCTGGCGGTAGCGCACCAGCGGTCGCGGGTCATAGCGGACAATGCCGCCGGCAGCCGTGACGATCAGATAGGTCCACCAGTCATGGCTGACGAACTCGGTCCTTGCCGATGCCTTTGCCAGCAACTTTCGCGCGGCGCGGTTGATCATCATCGTGTTGCCGCCGGCAATGCTTTGCACAAGCGCATTGCGAAATGCGGGTGGATGCTGGAACAGCGGCGAATACCCTTGCGCTGCTCCGGTTTCGGACATGGTCGCGGTTCTGGAGCAAAACAGCAGCGGCGTTCCGGCATCGTGCCATTGCATCCAGGCAATGGCGCTCTCCAGCCTGTCCGGCTCCCAGATGTCGTCCTGGTCGCAGAAGGCGTAGTAGTCGGCCTCGATACGCGGATCGATGATCATCGCGCGAAAATTGGCGGCAAAGCCTTGGCGAGGACCATTCGACAGGGTCAACCGGCCCTTGGACCAGCGGCTCTGCCAGGCGCCGATAATGGCCGAAGTGCCGTCTGTCGAACCGTCGTCGGAAACCCAGAGGTCGACAACAGGATGCGATTGCGCAGCCAGCGACGCGAGCTGCTCGTCAAGGAAAGCCGCGCCATCTTTCGTGCCCAGCAGCACGGCCACGCGCTGATCTTGTCTGCTCACTGGTTCAAAATCATCTGCAAACGCCTGGGAACGGCCATCGGATCGGTTTCAATAGCCAATCCCGGTCGATCAGGACAGGCTCTTTGTTTTGACGCAATCCCGGACGGAAAACCGCTCCACACTTTTCCTGGAATTGCTCTAACCAGCTTGCCCGACTGTTTTCGCAACGGTTTCCCGGCGTGCGTCACTTGGAGGCTCTTCCGCCTGATAGAGGCCGGCCATGACGGCGAGCGCCGAGGCCTTGTCCTGATCGCCCATGGCCGCCTGCAGCAATGTCAGCGCCGCCTGGACCTTGGGCCATCCCACGACATCGGTCCTGAGGCCGAAGATCTTGGGGATATCCAGCGCGACGATCTCCTCATTGCCGCCATGCAGCACTTCGTGAAGCTTCTCGCCCGGCCTGATCCCGGTGAAACGGATCGGAATGTCGATGTAGGGGCTTTTGCCGGCCATGCGGATCATGGTTTCAGCGACTTCGAGGATCGGCACCGGCTTGCCCATGTCGAGCATGTAGATGGCGTAGTCGTCCTTGCCCTGGCGCCGCTCGGCGTCGGCCGCCGACATGATGACGAGGTCGACGGCTTCGGCCACCGTCATGAAGTAGCGGGTCATGCGGCGATCGGTGATGGTGACCGGACCGCCGGCCTCGATCTGCGCCTGGAAGATGGTGGCGACCGAGCCATTGGAGCCGAAGACATTGCCGAACCGCACGGCGATGAACTTGGTGCCGGAGCGACGGCCGCTGGGCCCGGTGGCGTGCGTTTCGTGCAGCGAAGAGACGATCTGCTCGGCGGCGCGTTTCGTCATACCGAGCACCGAGGTCGGATCGACCGCCTTATCGCTGGAAATCAACAGGAACTGCGGCACCCCGCATTTGGCGGCAACCTCGGCGCAGACGAGGGTGCCCAAAATGTTGGTCTGGATCGCCGATTCCCAATTTTCCTCGAGCAGCGGCACATGTTTGAGCGCGGCGGCATGGAAGATGATGTCGGGCTTGAAATCGCTGACGACGCGGGTGATCTGGCGCCGGTCTGTGACATCGACGATGCGGCTCTTGAGCCGGACATGGTCCTTTTCGTCAACCTGCTGGTCGAGCTGGAAAATACCGAACTCCGAGATATCGGCGACCAGAACCGCCTCGGCGCCAAGTTCCAGCGACCGCTTGACCAGGATGCGACCGATTGAGCCGGCGCCGCCGGTGACCAGGACGCGCTTGCCACCGATAAAGCCGCCGATCCGCTCAATATCGGAAGCAACTGTGGAGCGGCGCAGGATGGTTTCCATCTCGACAGCGTCGAGTACCAGCTTTCCGCCTTGGCCGAGCTCCGAAACGCCGGAGAATTGGACGACGGCGATACCGCTGTGACGGGCGACACGGACCAGTTCCGAATATTCCTCGATCTCGCGTTCGGTGCCATTGCCGAAAATCAGCATGTCGAGGCTTTTGGTGCCTCTTGCATATTCTTCGAGGACCTCGACCAGGCGGGGCCGCACGGCCACCACCGGAACGCCCTGTATCTGCGTGCCCAACGGCGCGCCGTTCTCGATGGCCATGATGCCGGCGATGGAATATTCGGCCGGCTCGGCCGTGCGTGTGAAGCGGATGATGACGTCTGCTTCGCCAAGCCTGCCGACGAACAGCGCTTGTTTGATCGCCGCATTGTTTGCGTTGCGGCTCAGGATTCGCCAGCTCGCCCCGTCGCGCAGGAACCGGTAATAGAGCCGAGGCGCCGATATGATGGTGAAGGAGACGAGGAAAAAGACGATGAACTGGCGCTCGTTGAGGCCGGTCACCGGCTGAAACCATCGGACCGCCAGCGAGACGACATAGAGCGTGACGGTCAGGATCGCGCAGCTCTTCAGGATGTTGAAGAAGTCCGGCGTGGAGGCGAAACGCCACACGGTGTTGTAGAGGCCGCAATAGCGAAACAAGAGATGGCTGAGAAGAACAATGCTCACCCAGCACGCCAGGCCCGGCCAGGAGAGCGCATCGAATGAAAGTCTCGACTGCGAAAGCCCGAGACTCAGCGCCACCGCGACCAAGACCATGACCAGGTCCTGGATCATTATAATGGCGCGCCGCATCTTCGGCCGAAGTCCCGATACGGCTTGTACGTATGATGTCATTGGGTAGTACTGAACTCCAGGCGCGGGTATATCAATACCGGACAGGCACCGGATGGAACATCATCCGTCACCACTCCAGATTGCAAATTCCAAGTCCCTTGCCCAGCTATCGCAATAGCGCGGAGTCGGGGGTATCGCCAGATGTTTTTGACGAATATGTGATCAAAGGTGAATGCGGCTGTTCCGGACCAATCGCAATTGGCTGAACTGTGGCCTTTCAGGACAATTGTACAGGTCCAAAAGACATTGCTAATGGTTGCGCTCAAGATATTGCTGGGCTTCACTAAGCCGCAATCATTTGCCATACGCTCGTCGCAATGGCTATGAAATGTCCCTCGCCTCATGTGGCCATCGGACATACGAAGCGACCAAGAACGGATTGCGACACCAACAATGATTTTGGCACTGAACGGCGCCCTCGACGATATCAGCAAGGCTATGAGGCTGCATCGGGTCTGGATTGCGCTTGCTCACGAAGATATCGGCGACCAGCACAGACGCACGACACTTGGCCCGCTTTGGCTGCTGGTCAATTACATCGCGTTCGTCGGCACATTCGTTTTCGTGTTCCAGCCTGCCGGTAAGGATGCCGCAGGCTATTCCGCCTATGTCGCAATAGGCCTGATGGTCTGGTTCTACCTGATGGAAATCATCTCCTTGAGTGTTTCCCTCTTCCAGCGTGAGGAGAGCTTCATAGAGGGCACGACCCTGCCCCTGTTTGTGTACGTGATGCGGATGACGGTTCAGTCCGTCATTCGCGTGGGCTATGCGATCGCAGGTTGCATCGTGATTCTGCTCCTGAGCGGCTCGGGACTTACCCCCGCATGGCTATGGTCGCTTGCAGGGCTACTCCTGATCCTGTTCGCCACTCCAGCTGTCATCACGGTCTTCGCCTTCCTCGGCGCATTTTTTCCCGACAGCCAGTTCATCGTCGGCAACATCATGCGAGTCGGGATGTTTTTTACGCCTGTCTTCTGGATCTACAGCGGACAGGACGGCATACAGAAATACGCCTACCACTGGAATCCATTCAGCTATTTCCTGGAAATCGTGCGCGAGCCGATCACGAACGGCGCGTTTCCGATGCACGCATTCGCCGTAACGGTCTATATTTCCTTGTTCATGTGGGCGATTGCATTGTTGCTGCTTGGCCGATATCGCAGGCAAGTTGTTTTCCTGATTTGAGTTTTTTCGATGGTTTCTATCAAGCTGGATAACGTCAGTCTGGTCTACAAACTGCACGAAAAGTTGACGCTTTCCGCGCCGGATCGGCGTATGGGCGGACCAGGCGGCAGGATTGAGAGTTCAGGCAGAAACCAGTTCGTGCAGGCGCTCGACGGCGTCAGTTTCCAGCTCAAGGCCGGCGACCGATTAGGCTTGGTCGGCCCAAATGGAGCGGGCAAGACGACACTACTCAAGGTGCTCTACGGAATCTATGAACCATCCGGAGGGAACATCGCCATAGAAGGCAAGGTCGACGCCCTTTTCAACATCAACATAGGCTTTCGCCGCGAAGCCACAGGCCGCAGGAACATCGTTCTGCGTGGCTTGATCAACGGATGGACAGAAGCCGAGATCGAGGAAAAGATGGAAAGTATCATCGCTTTCAGCGAGCTCGGCGACTTCATCGACATGCCATTCAAGGCTTACAGCCAGGGCATGGCCGCGCGGCTTGCCTTTTCGGCAGCAACCGCGCTCGATCCCGAAATTCTGCTAATGGACGAATGGATCGGTGCCGGTGATGCCTCTTTTCAAGACAAGGCCCAAAGGCGCATGGACGAATTGGCGGAAAAGGCTGGCATCATCGTTCTGGCAAGCCACAATGAGAGCCTCATCGAAAGAGTGTGCACAAAAAAGCTGACGCTCAAAAGCGGCCGCGTGGAATCGCTAACGGCAGGGCCGGTCAAACACACCGGAACTGAAAAAATTGTCGTGTCATGACAGAAAGTTGCTGGAGTTGGGGCAGGGACGGGCTGGATTAGTTTGATAAAGTAATAAAGGGTTTTGCGGCAAAGGTGTTGGAGCGGCATGATTGGGGTTTACGGTGCGAACGGGTTCATTGGCCGTCATTTTGTTCGGCGGTTGGCGGTACAGGGTGTGGCAATTCGTGCCGTATCCAGAAGATTTGACCCAGAATTCCTTCGCTCCTTTGACAAGTCGGTTGACTTTGTTGAAGCCGACCTGCGTGATCCGATCGCAATGGCCTCTTCGCTGCAAGACGTCGACTCTGTTGTGCAATTAATATCGACCTCGAGTCCCGGCCTCAAGAACGACCACGTCATCGCCGATATTCAGGAAAATGTTATTCCCCATGTAGAGTTCCTGCAAACCTGTGTGCGGGCTGGCGTGAGACGCTATTTGTTTCTCTCATCTGGGGGCACGGTTTATGGCCCTGGTGCGCCAATACCTACGCCGGAGACCTGCGCTACCAACCCCATAAATTCACACGGACTGACCAAGCTCATCGTGGAAAAATACATTCAGATGCATGGACATCTCGAAGGGCTGGAATACGTGATCCTGCGGGTCGCCAATCCTTTTGGTCCAGGGCAAGCCTTCCGCAAGGGTCAAGGGCTGATCCCAGCCATCCTAGACCACTGGCAGAAAGGCCTACCCGTCCGAATTTTCGGCGACGGCCAAGCGCGTCGCGACTATATCTACGTTGAGGATGTCATCAACGCGATAGAAAGCGCGCTTGTGCTGCCGAGCACCCCCCGCCTAATCCTGAACATTGGCAGTGGCCAGGTTCGGTCCGTTACCGAGATAATTGCCGCGGTCGAATCAGCAACGGGCCACCGTTTCGAGCGCGAATACGTTGCTGCCAGAAACACTGACGTTGACATTGCCAGTCTGGATGTCTCGCGCGCGCGCTCCGTTCTGGGGTGGGTACCACGAACCGATTTTGACGAGGGCATCGCCAAGACAGTAGCAAGCATGAGCGGTACGGGGCGATAACAATGTCGCTGCGCGCACAGTATTTCGAGAAAGCCCTTGAGAAGAAGACCGGTCTCTAGCCTGCCATTCCATTCCTTGAAGAAGCGATAGGAATTTTTTCATGGGCCTAACCAGAGTAGAAATTGACCAGCCCAGAGATAGGCTTCTACGACATCCAATCGACGCCGTTAACGGTTGGATCGCGAAGCCGTTTGGTACTGAAATTTCCATTGGCTATGAAACCTTGGACGGTCGAACAGGGAAATTTCGATTATCAACGTACCGGAGGGCTGATCTTGACCCTTCTCAGGGCGTTGGCTTCACTTTTTACGTGGATTTCGTACGAAACGAGATACACAAAGCGGGAACGTTGGACCTGATATTCAGGGCTGAGGGCGAGAGGGCAGCCGACGTGGCAGTTGCCGTAACTGATGAGGCGATTGCTTTGGCTAACAGTTGCAGAGCCAATCAAGCTGCCAAGCTTGATATTTTGAAGCAAATCTTGAACCGTGACTTGCAACAATGCGAGGGCTGCGTAGCACCGTCGGCGCTGCCGGAAGGCTGGCCCATTTCGCCACAACTCGAATCTAAAATTGATGCTGTCTCTTCGCATTTCTACGGCGGAATGATTCATGAATTCCTCAAGCGATTGCCTAGTGGAGCCATTGCACTAGATGCTGGGGCTGGCCTGAGAAAGCGCCCGGTTCCAAACGTGATAAACGTAGAGATCTATGACTATCCCAGCACAGACGTCCTTGCGATAGGACAATCTCTACCCTTCAAGGATAACTCGTTCGCGGGGATACTATCACTGGCTGTTCTCGAGCATGTAGATGACCCCTTCCAATGCGCAAGGGAACTGGTACGGGTGCTGAAGCCCGGTGGCAAACTTCTTCTGATGATCCCATTCTTACAGGCGGAGCACGGTTATCCGTCCCATTATTTTAATGCAACTCGATCTGGTGCAACGAAGCTATTTGAGCAGCTCGACGTTGAGAGCCAAACGATCCACCGCTCGAACCATCCAATAAACACATTAAATCAGATACTTCGAGTCTATCATTCGGGACTTGATGCTGGAGTGCGAGAGGAATTTCTGAACATGCCGGTGCGAGAGATTTTCTCGCTGGCTGAACGGTTTGAAAGAGATGAAGATCCCCCTCTTACGCGTCTCTCGCTTGAAAAGCAGTTCGAAATCGCGTGGGGCACAACGACGGTATTTTCAAAAAGAGCGTGAAACGTCCATTAGGCGAGTGCTACGAAACCAAGGATATGCTTCCAAGCGAGGTGCCTCGATGGCGATTTGGTGATGCCTTATCAACGGTTATCCTGAAAAGGCCCGTGTTTGACGCGGCTCCGTCAAACTGTGGATAGATCGCAATCCCATTGATACTTTCCGCGTCAATGGTGATCACGTTCTCGCCGTGGAATAGCTGAATCCTGTCGGTGAGGCCGTCAGTGTAGCCGTCGCCTGTGTTGACACATAGATCGATAAAGGCCGGAGCGCTGCGCCTTACAAACGATAGATATACCCGCTTGTAACCTGCTAGGCCTTCGAACAGGATGTGCGGTTGATCACCATCCTTCTGGATCCAATTGTCGACCAGAGATAGTCCTACATTACACTGGAAGGCCTCAATCGCGTCTTTTGATCCGAAATCGAAACTCTCCGCCTTTGATACCCGGGCCGTCCAGTCTTCCTTCTTGGTTCTGACGTAGCCGCGCTGCGGGTCGGTCATCGCGAGAGCTCGTTCGCGCTCGTCCTCCGATGGCCGCAGATGGAGGAAGGCGCACAACTCATCTAATAAATTCGAGGGCTTCAGCACCGCCCGCTCATAGTTGACGATCATGAGAGGACAATCGATCTCTTGAGTTGCAGAAGCTACCTGCGCCAAGCGTGTTGCCGAGAAGCTGAATGCATCGCGAAAATTTACATCCGATTGCTTCATCTGACTCTCGGCTATCGCGGCCAGATTGCGGAACACAACGATCACGAATGGGTTGCGAAGGTGAGGCAGCAACCGCACGATATACTCGGAAGAGTGGGGCATCTTCCAGCCCCATACATTGTACTTCGCGTCACGATGAGCGACTACCTTCTTGATCGCCTGTAGGTCTTCCGTGATGAATTCTGGATCTTCATGGTTGTTGCCGAGGTTCCGCCCAAGGTTGACCCCAAGCTCCCGCGCTATCCCAGCGACCATCGATGTCCCGCCGCGCTGCACTCCAATGATCACGATTGTCTTGGTATTAGTGTCGAAGCCGGGCTTGACAATCATGTAATGTGGTCTCCGCTGGGAAGGCGGGGCTTCCTAGCGGTGATAGGAAGCATCTTCAAGATCGTTCCCACTCAAATTCCTCTCCACCGAGACCGAGCCAAGATGCACAGTTCCACTCAGATTTGTTACGAGGGGCGCGCATGGACGGCCTCCCTAGATAGGGACTCGAGGAATGCCGCCAACTTGTCTGCCTCGGAATCCCAACTGCCTGCCCTCGCGCGTCTCAAGCCCGCTTCTGCAATCCTAGCTGCTCCGACCGGGTCTTCCAATAGCCTGATCAAGGCTTGTGATATCCCATCCACACTCATATCGCAGTATACAGCCTCCTCATCGGACATGAGCCACTCAGACTGAGGCCCTCTGTTAAGCACTACAGGACAGCCGCAAGCTGCGACTTCAAGCGGGAGCAACGAAAGATTGGTTGCCGAGAGAATTAGGGCGACGTCGCATTGTGAGTAAAGGTCCGGCAATTCTCCAATGGAAACCGTGCCTGCATTGAGATGATGAAAAGGAATCTCGTACGCTCCGACATCCCAACCTGCAAAGATCACCGCAACATCCGGAAGCCTCTCACAGACTTTCTTCAGAGCGAGAAGACCCATTTCGAATCCACGTCTCGGGGTGACTGGCCTAGCATAGAAAAGTATATGCCTTACGGAGCCCGAACGTCTTCTTTGCGGATTATAAAGACTGAGGTCACAAGCGAACGAATACGGAAACGTCGTCATTCCATATTCTCGGCTAAGTTTTTCTGCCAACCATGTCCCGGCAGTAATACCTGTCATACCAAGCTTATAGGTATTCTCTGCAAACGAATATTCGCTACCATGCGCATAAAATTCTGGTTCAAAATCTTGAACAAAGTATAATTTATGCTCTGTGTCGCGAAATTTGGAAACCCAATAGGCGGTCTGCCAGCCCGTGGCAACCAGATAATTGCACGGCTCGATTGAGCGAACGCCGAGCGAAATTGTAATCCCGTGATCTCCGAAAGCCTGGTTGAACGCCATTTGCGCTTCTTCCACAGAATTCCATCGATGCGGTTCCATAACCACGACATGCTGGTTGGGGAACCCTCGATCTTTCAGAAGTCGCATCATGCGAACAATATTTATGTGGCCACCTGAAGACGCATTGAAGTCTGGGATTACCCACGTCATCGAGCCGATCGGAGTATTCTCATGGGTGATCCTCAATCCGAAACCCTGCTCCTCCCCCAGAAGAAATTCATAGTGCCCAATAGCGTCTTGTTTGCCCTGAATGACTGGCGGCATCGTTGCAATCACTCGAGAAACAGCCTTGCGTGTCGCGACCCGCCATCCCTCTCGCCGTACAGTCCTTGCAAATTTTGAAAGATTTGATGACAGCATATCCAAAACGACCCCTATCTAGCGTGCAATTGCTTGTCTCTGGACAACGCATTACCGTATTTTCTCGCAAACTTAGAACTATTGGTCCCGATGTAATACCCGACCTGTCGCGCTAAATTATCTAGAGGTTTCTTGAAAGTAGCTACGGGATGAGAAATTACCCAACCATTCTTAAACGCGAGCGCAACATCGCGCGCGCTGGTTCTCAAAGCTTGCCCGAACAAATACCGCACTGTCGGGCACAACTTGTATCCGAACAGCTCTCTGAATGCCTTTGCTTCATCATAACTTCGCTGCACCCTTTGCCATAGAGAGTATTCATGAGAATGGTTCACCAACGAATCCCATGAAAAGGCCTTACGAAAACCGGCTTCAATTACCACCTTTGCCCATAGTTGATCTTCTGCAAAATCAACGTCTGGATAAGGATAATCTTGCCACACAGACTTGCGTAAACAGGATGAATTGTCAGAATAGAAATGAAATACCTGTCGAACGCCCTGCGTTTTCGAATACAATCTCGCGTCGCTGATCCAGACTTTCGGCCAATTTCTTAATCCCAAAAAATGAGTGTCGATCTCCCAAGCCGTGAACGGCGTTGCGTCCTCGTAGGCTGCATGGCGACCGAATACACCAGCAACCTGATCATCCTCCAAGAGCGGTCTCACCAGTTCCTTCAACCAAAAAGAATTGGCGGGACAAGCATCATGTGTTAGGAAAGCGCAGAATTCTCCCCTTGCTTCACGAACGCCAAGGTTCCTTGTCCTTCCGTGCCCAAACGAGCAAGGCTCTATCTCGATTAATTTGAATCTAGGGTCGTTGGTCGGCACCAATTGCTTAGAGCCGTCCTTTGAGCCGGAGTCGATAACAATTACCTCAAATCCCTGTTCGAATTCCTGTTTGGAAACCATCTCGATGACGCGCTTGAATTGCGGCAGTCCGTTCTTCACAGGAATAATCACGGACACTAAAGGCTTCGCTGCTGAAAATACCCGAAGTTTATTGTTTGGATCGGCGCTCATGGTCTCATCCGGTTTTCGAATTGTCGCTCGTCCTATTCCGCGAAACAGGAGAGTTGGAGGTCCGATGTGCACCGGGAGTTAATTTTCGCCCGACCTTTCCAAAGCCAACCAAAAGGCGCTTTGCTGCTCTCATCGGCATGGCTACGCGCCATGAGGTGCTTGCATAAACGGCATCGAGAACGCTACGCAGCCGCTTTTCCTCGGAGCGCGCTTGCTCCCGCTCGGCAAGCAACTGTCCGGCCAGAGCCTCATGAGCCTTGCTCTCGCCCGCCAGCCTCGCGATTTCGGCATCGTGCTGCGCGATCTCATTCGCGATCTCGACATCGCGCTGCGCGATCTCATTGGAGAGCGCCTCTATGCGAGCCATTTGGTGTTCGACCAGTTCCCGGTTGGTTTCAATCTCCTCTTCCATTGTCGCACGACGCAACGACCATGGATTCCCGGTCTCATCGATCGGTATGTTTACCGTACCGTTCAGGGCCAGCATGCTGCCCTCGACAAGTGCAACCCGGCCTTCCACACGACGGGGACCCAGAACATTTTCCTGTGACGGACGTTTGGCGACGATGCAAAGCGAGTTCAAGAACCCGATGGAGTGGATCGAAGCCAGGGAAGTTTCCTCGAACACGGCGTCGTACTTCTGAGAAAACGCGGCCAGTACATCGACACGAAGGTGGTGTAGTCCCCAATGCTCATAGTTGACCACGTCAAGCAGACGTTTGAAAAATGACATGGAGGAAAGAGGATCATATAGGCCGCCCTCATACTTACCCCAGTAACTGCAGTGCAAATCTTCAGCTACGTACAGGCCTCCCACCGCAAGATGAGGGAAGTAGCGGGCGAAAGAGCGTATGATATCCGAGGATCGGTGCGAGCCGTCATCAATAATGATGTCGAATTTTGCGGTCTGGGCGACAATGTCGCGTTCGACGTCGGCGGTGTTGGCATCGCCGACGATAACTGCGATCTTCTCATCATCGAAGGTCAGCTTACCACTGGCCGCATTGATATCGCAGCCTACAATAAGCTCCGCTTGCGGAAAATACTGCCGCCAGATTTCCAGCGAACCGCCGTTCTGAACGCCAATTTCCAGAAGTCGAACAGGCTTGTTTCGGAAATCCGCAAATATATCTTCATATGCGTCCAAATAAATCGACCATTTGTCCGATATTTTTCCGGTATGCTCCTCGTATATGTTGCGAAGTGACTTATCTCTTCCCTTTGTCGACCTCGCGTCCTGCAGTGCGTCAGGTGATGGATACTTTTTCATGTTATCAATGCCAGTTTCGTCTCTCCGCTCAAGAGACGGTGTGCCACCACTTCCGTCGCTTCCGGCCACTCCGGGGACGTCCATCCGAACACGGCAGAGAATTTGGCCGTCGACAGCCGCGAATTGCGAGGGCGACACGCCTTGGTTGGGTAGTCCTTGGTCTCGACGTTACCTACCCGCGCATAAGGACCACCATGAGCGCGGCTGGTCTCCAAAATATGACGGGCAAAGCCGCTCCAGTTGATCCCCCCGGTGCCGGCCAGATGATAGATGCCGTAACCGTCAAACGCCTCGTCGCCGCGCAACACCGCCGCCGCATGCAGGATCGCGTCGGCAATATCAAGTGCGGATGTCGGATTTCCCCATTGGTCGGCGACCACGGCGATCTCGTCGCGGTCGCCGGCCAGCCGCAGCATGGTTTTCACGAAATTCTTGCCGAACGGGCTGTAGACCCAGGCGGTGCGCAGGATCAGATGGCGCGGATTGACGGCGGCCACGGCCAGCTCGCCGGCAAGCTTGGAGGCGCCGTAGACGCCGAGCGGTGCGGTGGCGTCGGTCTCGACATAGGCGCCGTCCTTGGTGCCATCGAAGACGTAGTCGGTCGACAGATGGATTACGGGCACGCCGAGCTTCGCGGCCGCCTCGGCGACCTTGCCGGCGCCGACGGCGTTCACAGCGAAGGCAAGATCGGGCTCGTCCTCGGCCTGGTCGACGGCGGTGTAGGCGGCAGCCGACACCACGATATCCGGCCGCGCTGCCGCGAGTGCGTCGAACACCGTATCGGGCCGCGCCAGATCGAGCACTGGGCGGCCAAGGGTGACGACCTCGATGCCATCGCGCCTCTGCCCGGCCTCCAGCAGGCTGGCAGCGACCTGACCGTCGCGTCCGGTGACAACCAGCCTCACGCCGCGCCCTTCCTGCCTTCAACCTGGCCGCGCGACCGGACTTGCCCCAGCCGCTCGCCGGCGTAGCGCTGCTCGCGGATCGGTCCCCACCACCATTTGTTGTCGAGGAACCAGTCGACGGTCCTTGCAAGGCCGCTGTCGAAACTCTCCGCCGGCGCCCAACCGAGATCCCGGCCGATCTTGGAGGCATCGATTGCATAGCGGCGGTCGTGGCCGGGCCGATCGGTGACGAAGCTGATCAAATCGCGGTAGCTCCTGCCGCCGCTGCGCGGACGCCTGATGTCGAGCAGGCCGCAAATCGTCTCGACGACGCCAAGGTTGGTACGCTCGGAATTGCCGCCGACATTGTAACTTTCGCCGGGCTGGCCCTTTGTGGCGACCAGTTCCAGAGCACGGGCGTGATCCTCGACGAACAGCCAGTCGCGCACATTGGCGCCAGCGCCGTAGACCGGCAGCGGCTTTTCGTCGAGCGCGTTGAGGATGACCAGCGGGATCAGCTTTTCGGGGAAGTGATAAGGCCCGTAATTGTTCGAACAGTTGGAGAGCACGACCGGCAGGCCGTACGTCTCGTACCAGGCCCGCACCAGATGGTCGGATGCGGCCTTGGAGGCGGAATAGGGCGAGGATGGCGCGTAAGGCGTCTCCTCCACGAACATGCCGCCATCGAAGGGCAGATCGCCGAACACCTCGTCGGTCGAGACATGGTGGAAGCGGAAGCGCGCCTTCCTGTCCTCGTCAAGGCCGCGCCAATATTCGAGCGCCGAATTCAGCACCCGGTAGGTACCGACGATGTTGGTCTCGATGAAGGCGCCGGGTCCGTCGATCGAGCGGTCGACATGGCTTTCGGCGGCGAGGTTCATGACGACGTCGATCTCGTCGCGGTGGAGGATGTCGAGAACCGCCCGCTCGTCACAGATGTCGGCCTGCGCAAATTTGTAGTTGTGTGCATTCTCGATGGTGCGCAGCGAGGCCAGATTGCCGGCATAGGTGAGCTTGTCGAGATTGGTCACATGGTAGGCCGGATTGGCGCACAAATGCCGGCACACGGCCGAGCCGATGAAGCCGGCACCGCCTGTCACCAGAAAATTCATGGCGCTCTCCTCACATCGTCGCGCGTCATGCGAACACCTCGGCCTCAGCAAGCGCCGACGCCTTGAGGTCCTTGGCCGAGAGCTCGAAGGCGCCGGCCGGCGACGGCCAATCGATGCCGATATCAGGATCGTCGAAACGGATCGATCGATCATGCGCCGGCGAATAGGTGTCGGTGACCTTATACAGAACCTCGGTGTCCGGCACGAGCGTGACGAAACCGTGCGCGAAACCCTTCGGCACGAGGATCTGGTTGCCTCTCTCGGCCGATATTTCGAGCGCGACCCATTTTCCGAAGGTTTTCGAGCTGCGGCGGATGTCGACCGCCACGTCGAGAATGCGGCCTCTGATTACGCGCAGCAGCTTGTCCTGCGCGTGTGGAGGCAGTTGATAGTGAAGCCCCCGCACGACACCTGCGGCAGCCGAATAGGAATGATTGTCCTGGACGAAACGCAGATCGATGCCGGCCTCGGCAAAGGCCTCGGCATTCCAGGTTTCGATGAAATAACCGCGCGCATCGCCGTGCCGCTTCGGCACGATTTCCAGCACGCCGTCCAAACCGAGCTGCCTGACTTCCAGCACCCTATGTCTCCGTCAGCTCGGTGACACGCCGGCGCAGATAGGCGGCGTATTCGTTCTTGCCCAGGCGCGTGGCGCGCTCAAGCACCTTGTCGGCGGTCAGCCAGCCCTGCTCGAAAGCGATTTCTTCAGGACAGGCGACCTTGATCCCCTGGCGGTGCTCGATCGTGCGCACGAAGGAAGAGGCTTCATGCAGGCTGTCATGCGTGCCGGTGTCGAGCCAGGCATAGCCGCGGCCGAGCTGATGCACATGCAATTTCCCGCGCTCGAGATAGACGTTGTTGACCGCCGTGATCTCGAGTTCGCCGCGCGCCGAGGGCTTGATCGTCGACGCGATGTCGACGACCTCATTGTCGTAGAAATAGAGGCCGGTGACCGCCCAGTTGGACTTCGGCTCCCGCGGCTTCTCCTCGATCGTCAAAGCCGTGCCGCTGAGCTTGTCGAACGACACCACGCCGTAGCGCTGCGGGTCCTCGACATGGTAGGCGAACACCGACGCGCCGCTTTGGCGCTGCGCAGCAGTGCGGCAGAGCTGCGACAGGCCCTCGCCGAAATAGATGTTGTCGCCGAGAATCATCGACACATTATCCTTGCCGATGAAGTCGCGGCCGATGATGAAGGCCTCGGCAAGCCCGTTGGGCTGCGCCTGCTCGGCATAGGAGAATTCGACCCCGAATTCCGAACCGTCGCCCAGCAACTCCCGAAACACCGGCAAGTCGCGAGGTGTCGAAATGATCAAAATCTGGCGGATACCGGCGAGCATCAAGACGCTCAGCGGATAAAAAATCATCGGCTTGTCGTATATCGGCAGAATCTGCTTAGAGATCGCTAATGTAAGGGGATACAGACGCGTCCCGCTGCCTCCTGCAAGGATTATTCCCTTCAACAAGCTCTCCTTGAATTACCGGCCCCCGCCTCGAAATCAAGTTGCCCGTGCTTAGGTTTCGCGCAATGGCTTGTCAATTCAATCTCGGCCGTGGATCGGCGCCAGAATTGCTCTGCATCTGCCGCCTCGCGGCAATTTGACCGACCAGGCACAAGCTGACGGTGCAAATGGGCGTGGCGATTTGGCAACCGGCTTGCACCATCGGCTGGCGGACGCGTGACAACAAAAAGCCGGCGGGCCTTGGACCCGCCGGCTCATTCATTTGTCCGGTTTCAGGGCTGCTTGGGCAGCAGCGACCATACCGCCGGCACCAGGCTGGCGGCGAGCGCAACCTTGATCAGGTCGCCGAGGACGAACGGCAAAACGCCGAACTGCCACGCCTTTTCCGCGCCGATGAGGGTGGCCAGCCAGGCAAAGCCCATGGCCATCATGACGATTTCGGCGACCAGCATGGCGTTGAACAACTTGATCGGGTGGCGGTCCCAGCCGCGGTCGGCGGCCCAGCCGACAATGGCCGCCATGACGACGAAGCCGGCGAGATAACCGCCGGTGCCGCCGATCATGTAGGCGATGCCGATGCCCTTTTCAGGCGTGCTTTGGAAGACCGGGAAGCCCATGGCGCCTTCGGCCATGTAGAGAAGCAGGGTAGCGACGCCAAGCCGCAGGCCAAATGCAGTGGCGATCAGCAGGACGGCCAGCGTCTGCAGCGAGATGTCGACCGGCCCGAGCACGACTTTCGTCTTGGCCGACAGGGTCAAAAGCAGCGTTCCGGCGATCGCCAGCAAAAGCTGGGTTGCCAGGCGCTGCGCGCCCTCCTGGGGCAAAGCGAGAGAAACAAGCGGGCGCATCGTCGTTGCAAGTGCCATGGTCTTCCCCAATCCGGATTGCCGCAGATCGCGGCCTTGCGTTTTTCTATATTGGCTTCCGTGTTATGCGGCAATCAGTTTTGCCGTCTTCCTGAACAGAGATTCAACGACACCGCCATGGCGCTCAAATTCGACACCAGCTTCGATCCGGCATATGGCGAGGGCGTCACCGTTGCGCCGGACGTCTTGCGCGTCACCGCCAAAAACCCCAGCCCGTTCACCTTTCACGGCACCAACAGCTACATCGTCGGGCGCGATACGCTGGCGGTGATCGATCCCGGCCCCGATGACGAGGCGCATTTCCAGACGCTGCTCAAGGTGATCGCAAACCGGCCGGTCAGCCATATCTTCGTCAGCCACACGCATCGCGACCATTCTCCGCTGGCCGCCCGGCTGAAAGCGCACACCGGCGCTATTGTACTGGCCGAAGGCCCGCACCGCCCGGCAAGGCCGCTGCGGATCGGCGAGATCAACCCGCTCGACGCCAGCGCCGACACGGTTTTCGTCCCGGAGATCGCGTTGCCCGACAATGCGCTGGTCGAGGGCGATGACTGGACGATCCGGACGGTGCTGACGCCGGGCCACACCGCCAATCACGCGGCATTTGCGCTCGAAGGCACCGGCATCCTGTTTTCAGCCGACCATGTGATGGCGTGGGCGACATCGATCGTGGCGCCGCCGGACGGAGCGATGGCCGACTACATGGCCTCGCTCGACAGGCTGATCGCGCGCGGCGATCGCCTGCTGCTGCCCGGCCATGGCGGCCCGGTGACCGCGCCGCGCAGCTTCATGCGCGGCCTCAAGACCCATCGCAAGATGCGCGAACGGGCGATCCTCGAACGGATCCGCGACAGCGACCGGACGATCCCGGACATGGTCAAGGCTATCTACCGGGACACCGACCCGCGCCTGCATGGCGCCGCCGGCCTGTCGGTGCTTGCCCATCTCGAGGACCTGGTGGCGCGCGGCCTGGTTGCTACCCAGGGTGACCCGGCCATCGACGGCGTTTTTGTGCCGGTGGGGTAGAACTACTCAGCCGGCGCGGCACCCACCTGCCCTGCAACCTCCTGGTCGAGTTCGGCGAGGAACCCGACGATGCGCGCCGCATTGTCGCCGAGGTCGTAGCGGCCGTAGCGGGAGGCTGAGCGCATGTCGACGACGATGGTGTCGCCATCATTGCTGACCCGGATGGCGACGTCGGCGGGCAGGCCTACGACGAAGCTCCGGGCAACGGCCGATATCGTCACCTCGTCTTGACCGTCCGTCACCGGATATGGCGCAGTAAGTTGCCAATCGCGGCGGTCGAGCACGGTTTCAACGGCGTCGACGACGGTTTCGAACGGCAGATTGTAGCTGTGCCCGGTGACCAGCGGATAGGCGTCGGCCTGCAGGCGCACTTCGCCAGGCGTTGGCGGCGCGAGCACGTTCATGTCCTTGGTGCGGTCGCTGGTCTCGAGCACCGGCGGATTGTCGAGGTCCGTCGAAATGTCCCTCAGGGGCGGCGTGGTCGCCGCCAAATAGGTGGCAAAGCCGTAGGGCGTCAGCACCAGCAGCGCCAGCAGGGCGCCGACCGAGAGGTCGCGGCCGCCACGGTCACCGAAATGCCACAGCCGGGACAAAGCGAGGCCGGCAAACAGCAAAGCGAACGCGGCAAGCAAGGCGACGATCGCCAGCACCCACAGGAAGGCCGGCGTTTCGACCAGTTCGAAATGATGGCCGGCCAGCACGGTGAGCAGCAGGACCAGGGCAAAAGCGCCCGTGCGCCGCGACCAGCCGGCCGCCTTCGATGTCTGCCGCTCGTCAATTTCCATTGTCTTCAGCACCGCCCCAACCCGCACAGACGCTTAGAGCAAAGGATGCTCAAATTGAACATCCCCTGCCCTAACGTTTTTGCGGCCGGTAGCTTGAAGGTCAAGGAAACGCACGGTCCCGGTCAATCCGTCGGCAGGCGGTAGTCGCTGAACTGCTTGCGCAAGGTGATCTTCTGGATCTTGCCGGTGGCGGTGTGCGGGATTTCGCTGATGAAAGCGACGTCGTCGGGTATCCACCATTTCGGCACCTTGCCGTCCATGAACGCCAGTATATCGGCCTTGCTCGGCTCCTTGCCGGGCTTGGCGACCACGACCAGCAAGGGCCGCTCGCCCCATTTCGAATGATGGACGCCGATCGCCGCGGCCTCGGCGACATCGGGATGGCCGACGGCGAGGTTCTCCAGGTCGATGGTCGATATCCACTCGCCGCCCGACTTGATGACGTCCTTGGCGCGATCGGTGATCTGCATGTAGCCGCCGGAATCGATATGGGCGACATCGCCAGTGTCGAACCAGCCGTCCTTGTCGAACTGCTCGGCTCCGACGCCGCCATAATAGGCGCTGGCGACGGCTGGACCGCGCACCTTCAGCCGGCCGAAGGTCTTGCCGTCCCAAGGCAGTTCCTTGTCGTCGTCATCCGTCACCTTCATCTCGACCCCGAAGGGCGGGTAGCCCTGCTTGCCCTGGATATCGAGCCGGTCCTCGCCCTCGAGCGCTTGATACTGCGGCTTCATGGTGCACAGCGTGCCGAGCGGTGACATTTCGGTCATGCCCCAGGCATGGATGACTTCGACACCGTAATTGTCCTGGAATTTCCTGATGATGGCGCGCGGGCAGGACGAGCCGCCGATGACGACTTTGCTGAGATAGGGAAGCTTCTTGCCGGTCTCTTCCAGATGCTGCAGCAGCATCATCCAGACGGTCGGCACGGCGGCGCTGAAGGTCACCTTCTCGGTGTCGAGCAGTTCGTAGATCGAGGCGCCGTCCATCTTGCAACCGGGCATGACCAGCTTGGCGCCGATCATCGGGGCGCTCTGGCCAAGGCCCCAGGCATTGGCATGGAACATCGGCACAACGGGGAGGATCGTGTCTCGCGCGGAGAGGCCCATGGCGTCGGGCATGGCGGCGATCATGGCATGCAGCACATTCGAGCGGTGGCTGTAGAGCACGCCTTTGGGATCGCCCGTCGTCCCGGAGGTGTAGCACATGCCGGCTGCGGTGTTTTCGCCGAAAACCTTCCAGGCGAAGTCGCCATCGGCCTCGTTCAACCAGTCCTCATAGGCAACCACATTCGGCAGCGTCGTTTCAGGCAGATGCGCCTTGTCGGTCAGGACGATCACCTTTTTCAGCGATTTGACCGCGCCGGCGATCTTTTCCAGCAGCGGCATGAAGGTCAGGTCGACGAAGATCCCTCTATCCTGCGCATTGTTCATGATCCAGACGATCTGCTCGGGGAATAGACGCGGGTTAAGCGTATGGTAGATGGCGCCGATGCCCATGATGCCGTACCAGGCCTCTATGTGGCGCGCCGTGTTCCAGGCCAGGGTCGCGATGCGGTCGCCGAGCACAAAGCCATCGCGCTCCAACCGTTGAGCGACCTTGAGCGCGCGGCGATGAACTTCAGCATAGGTGGTGCGAACGACAGGACCTTCGATCGAGCGCGAGACGATCTCGCGCGTCCCGTGCTGCCGCTCGGCATTGTCGATCAGCTTGTGGCAGAGCAGCGGCCATTCCTGCATCAGTCCGAGCATCTGGTTCCTCCCATTGCTTCCTCGTTTTTCCCGTCTTTTGTTCCATTGTGGGACGAACGGACGGATTGTCCAGCCATGACGTCTCCAACCGTTAACGGCTGAAGCAAGCAGTGATCGAAAGGCGGGGAAAACCGCCACAATCCGGCCATCGTCGACGTTAAGGTTCGTTAACGGGGTAGGGGTGCGGATTGGCGACTGAAAGAGGTTCGCATGGACACGCAGCTCGACGACAAGCAGATCGACGACAGGCAGATCGACGACAGGCAGATCGACGACAGGCAGCTGGATGACAGCGAGGCCCAAGACGTGCAGTTGGACGATATTCAACTCGACGACAAAGAGCTTGAAGACACGCTTGCCGCAAGTCTGGCCGATCTCGTGCCGGAGGCCAAAAAGGTCTCCGAAGACGAATTTGTCGAGGTGGTCGGCGGCGCCCTTGAGGCGGTCGGCGGCACGCTGCTGTTCAAAATGTGCGTCCAGAACGAAGGCGAAGGCCAGCATGTCGCCGCCGCATCGATCGGCGACGGCGGCAATCGCCAGTTCCTGCTGCTCACCTTGCCGACAGGCGGCGGCCCACTGAAGGTCGAGACGACGTCAAGAAGCACCAACCCGGTAGCCGGTATTGCCGCGGCCTATGCCGGCCTCATGGACGTGTTCAAGACCGCAGCCTGAGCATTCCACGCGGGATCGTTTTTAGTGATCGGAAGGCCAGCTCTGGCCTACTGGCAAAGGCTTGCGCAACGGGTTCTCCAGACACATTTTAGAGATATGGGAAGCAATCCCGCACGCTCTCAATCGGACTGTGCTCCCAATCGAAGAAGGAGAACCCCGCATGGACCAGATCGCCAACCCCGCCCCCGGCTTTCAGAGCAATCCCGGCAAGGTCATCACCGTCGAACCCTATCGCGGTACCGTGGTCGTGCGTGCCGGCGATACGGTGATCGCCTCATCGACGCGGGCGAAGCTTCTGTCCGAACCGCCCTACCCCCAGGCATTCTACATCCCCTTCGAAGACATCGACTTCACCCAGCTCGGCAAAACCACCCTGTCGACCCACTGCCCCTACAAGGGCGACGCCAGCTACTGGAGCGTGCTGCCGGCCGGTGAGACCGGCAAGGACGCGATGTGGGGCTATGAGCAGCCCTTCGACGAAATGGCTGAGATTCGCGACCACGGCGCGTTTTATCCCAACAGGGTCACTATCGAAGCAGCACCGGCCTGAGCAAGCGACTCAAGCCGCCGTTGCTCGCTTCTTCATCCCAGGGTCTTCGCGACGGAGCTTCGCTCCTGTTTCATCCTGGGATGACGACGTTTGGAGGCCTCGGCTAATCTCAAACGTCGGCGACGTTAGTCCAAAGGCGATGAAACTGCCTGCCGCCGCCCAATCCTAATCAGTCGTCCCGTCGTTGCCGACACCGTCGGCGTCATCCAGCCGCACGAACATCAGCCCCTTGGCCTTCAGCGCGAGCAGACCTTGCACGACGCCCTCGCCGGCGGCGTGGGTCGGCTGGTTGATGTGGGCGATGATGACATCGCCATCCTTGGCGGCGGCGATGCGCCGGGCGGTTTCTTTTGCACCAAGCAACGAGCCGCCATCGCCGTTGATCGAAAAGCCGGCGATCTTGAAGCCGAGCCTGCGGATCATGGCGATGGCCGACGGACTGTATTCGGCGGTCGCGCCGCGAAACCATTTCGGCGCCGGCTCGCCGGTGCCAGCGAGAGCGGCGGCGCCCGATTCGACTTCGGCCCGCACCGCTTCCGGGCTGCCGGCGCTGCGGATGCCATAGATCTTGCGCGGCGTGTCGACGGCCGGGATGTGATGGCCGCCATGGTTTTCCAGTTCGAACAGGTCCGGATGCGCGCGCATGATCTCGACGACGGCGGCGTTGCGCTTCAGCCAGATGCCGGTGACGAAGATCGTCGCCGGAATCCGGTTCTCCACCAGCGCCGACAGGATCCTCGTATCGGTCTGGCCGCCGCAGGCGTCGAGCGTAAGCGCGACGCGGCCGACATTGCCACTGCCACCATCCTCAGCCTTCAGATGCAGCGTCGGCTCGACAAGCGGCGCGGCCTGGGCCGAGGACACGGCCAGGATAGATAGCGCCAAGGCGCAAAACAGCTTTTGCAAGGGATGCCTGTCTTGTCTGAGAATCGGCGCTGTCATAGCCGCATCCCAGGACCCGCAACAAGGCGGAAATTGGGATAGTGGCCGTGAGAAAGCTGATATCCCGACAATGTGACCGCCGCGCACCGTCAGACGGCGTGTTCCAGTTCCACATGCGTCCGTGAGAGGACTTCGCGCACGGCCGCGACGACCGGTTCGACCTCAAGGCGCCAGACGCAGCAGGCCTTGCTGGGATCGAGCGGATTGCACAGGCTGCCCGCCACGCAATTGCACGGCATGGATGGCTGCAAGGCGAGGCTGGGCACGCCGACCGGTCCCCAGACGGCCGGGCTGGTCAGGCCGAACAGGCCGACAACCGGCGTTCCGGCCGCTGCTGCCATGTGCATGGGGCCGCTCTCATTGCCGACAAACAGCCGCGCCTGCTGCAACACCGCCAGCAGCGTTTCCAGCGACAGCGCGCCGACGAGGTTGACGATCGACGCGGCACTGGCGAGGATCTGCTCGGCCGGCTTGCGCTCGTCAGGGCCGCCGACGAGTACGAAATCCAGTCCGGTTTCGCGCGAAATCGTGTCGATCACGGCGGCAAAGCGTTCATGCGGCCAGCGCCGGCCGTGAAAACTTGCGCCGGCATGCACCGCGATAAAGCCGTTTGGCCGCAAATGGTGTTTGTCCAGCAATGCCTGGGCCCTCGCCGTCTCCATCGGCAATGGCCGAATCGACGGCACCCGCACGCGCAGGCCGACGCCGAGCGGCTCGAGCGGCGAAAGGTAGCGGTAGAGATAGTGACGTTCGCCAAAACCGAACGGCTCGGCAAAGACATTGGCGGGCTGGCGCTCATGCCAGCGCAGCGGCCTTTCCGGAGGATTGTAGCCGATGCGGGTGCTGGCGTTGAGGAACCTGACGATGAGCCGCGATGTCTTTGAATCGGTGAGGTCGATGGTCAGGTCGAAACGGAATTGGCGCAGCTGGCTGATCATCGAATAGAGTTCGCGTCCACGCTCCAGCGGGGTGCCGCGCATGGCGGCGCGGCGGAAGGTCACGACTTCCGAGGCGATGCCGTGGGCGGTCACGAAACTGGCGAGGCTCGCCTCGCAGAGGAAGACGATCCTGACACCGGGATATTCGAGCTGCAGGTTCTTGGCGAGCGTGGAGGACAGAACAACATCGCCGATGAACTTGGTCTGGATAATCAGGATCGAGCGGAAGGGTCTGGGCGAAATCTGTAACATCTTTTTCTCGGCACCGGGCGGGTTGGGGGGCCGTGAAATTGGGCAGAAACGATGTCGGGATTGCGTGTTGGGGCGCGCACATCAGCGTGAATTTGCTTACAAAATCGTAAGCTTAGCGCTAAACGGCCACCCAGGGGTGGCCGTTTCATCGATACCGAAAGGACTGTGTCGAAATCAGGATGCCGCGGCGCTCTTTTTGGGGCGCGGCACTGCTGTTTTGGCAATCTGCACCGCGGCTTGGGCTGCGGCCAATCTTGCGATCGGCACCCGGTAGGGAGAGCACGATACATAGTCGAGGCCGACCTCTTCGCAGAAGCGGATCGAGGCCGGATCGCCGCCATGTTCGCCGCATATGCCGAGCTTGATGTCGGGCCGCGTCGCCCTGCCTTTTTGCGCAGCCATGCGCACCAGTTCGCCGACACCCTCGATGTCGAGCGAGACGAACGGGTCCTGCTCGATGATTCCTTTCTGCCGATAGGTCTCGAGGAAGGACGCCGCATCGTCGCGCGAGATGCCGAAGGTGGTCTGGGTGAGATCGTTGGTGCCGAAGGAGAAGAACTCGGCCGTAGCGGCGATGACGTGGGCGCGGATCGCCGCGCGCGGAAGCTCGATCATCGTGCCGGTGAGATAGTCGATCTTGACGCCGGTCTCGTCCATGACAGCCTTGGCGACCGCATCGATGCGCGCCTTGACGTAGTCGAGCTCCTTCACCAGGCCGACCAGCGGCACCATGATCTCGGGAACGACCAGCGCGCCGGCTTTCTTGCCGGCCTCGACGGCTGCCTCGAAAATGGCGCGCGCCTGCATCTCGGCAATCTCGGGATAGGAGACGGCGAGACGGCAGCCGCGATGGCCGAGCATCGGGTTGAACTCGTGCAGGGCTTCTGTGCGCTGCCTGAGCTTGTCGAGCGAGACGTTCATGGCGGCGGCGACCTCCGCCACCTCCGCTTCCGTCTTGGGCAGGAATTCGTGCAGCGGCGGATCGAGCAGCCGGATCGTCACCGGCAGGCCGGCCATGATCTCGAACAGTTCGAGGAAATCCGAGCGCTGCATCGGCAACAGCTTGGCAAGCGCGGTGCGGCGGTCCTTCTCGGTATCGGCCAGGATCATCTCGCGCATAGCGACGATACGCTCGCCGTCGAAGAACATGTGCTCGGTGCGGCAGAGGCCGATGCCTTCGGCGCCGAAGGAGCGCGCCATGCGCGCATCGAGCGGCGTCTCGGCATTGGTGCGCACCTTCATGCGGCGCACCGCATCGGCCCATTCCATGATGGCGGCGAAATCGCCCGACAGTTCCGGCTGCAGCATCGACACGGCGCCCTTCAGCACCTGGCCGTTGCTGCCATCGATGGTGATGATGTCGCCCTTGCGGAAGGTCTGGCCCATCGACATCAGCGTGCCGGCCTTGTAGTCGACACGCAGCGAGCCGGCGCCCGAAACGCAAGGCTTGCCCATGCCGCGCGCGACCACGGCGGCGTGGCTGGTCATGCCGCCGCGCGTGGTCAGGATGCCTTCCGAAGCATGCATGCCGTGAATGTCTTCGGGGCTGGTTTCGATGCGCACCAGGATTGCCTTGCGACCTTGCGTCTTCAGATCCTCGGCATCGCCCGAGGAGAAAACAATCTCGCCGGTCGCCGCGCCCGGAGAAGCCGGCAGGCCGACGCCGATGACATCGCGCGCGGCCTTGGGGTCGATGGTCGGATGCAACAGCTGATCGAGCGAGGCCGGATCGATGCGGGCGACCGCCTCCTCCGTCGTGATCAGCTTGTCGCGCGCCATTTCGACGGCGATCTTCAGCGCCGCCTTGGCGGTGCGTTTGCCGGAACGCGTCTGCAGCATCCACAATTTGCCGCGCTCGATGGTGAATTCGAGGTCCTGCATATCGCGGTAGTGCTGTTCCAGGCGGTCGGAGATGTCGACGAAGGAGCGAAACGCGTCCGGCATCAGTTTCTGCAGCGACGGCTTGTCGGAGCCAGCGGCGATGCGCGCCGCCTCGGTGATGTTCTGCGGCGTGCGGATGCCGGCCACGACATCCTCGCCCTGCGCGTTCACCAGGAACTCGCCGTAGAGCATCTTTTCGCCGGTCGAGGGGTTGCGCGTGAAGGCGACGCCGGTGGCTGACGTCTCGCCCATATTGCCGAACACCATGGCCTGGACATTGACCGCCGTGCCCCAGCTTTCCGGGATGTCGTGCAGGCGCCGGTAGGTGATGGCGCGGTTGTTCATCCAGCTGGAAAACACCGCGCCGATCGCCCCCCACAGCTGCTCGTGCGGGTCCTGTGGAAACGGCCTGTCGAGCTCCTCCTCGACCTTGGCCTTGTAAAGGGCAATGACGCTCTGCCATTCCTGCGCTGTCAGTTCGGTGTCGAGCTCGTGGCCGAGGCTGGCCTTCTGGTCCTCGAGGATTTCCTCGAACACTTCGTGGTCGAGACCCATGACGACATCGGAATACATCTGGATGAAGCGGCGGTAGCTGTCATAGGCAAAGCGGGCATCGCCGGAATCGGCTGCCAACGCCTCGACCGTCTCGTCATTGAGGCCGAGATTGAGCACGGTGTCCATCATGCCCGGCATCGAGGCCCTGGCCCCGGAGCGGACCGAGACCAGAAGCAGCTTCGACGGATCGCCGAAACGGCGCCCCGTCAGCTGCCCGATATGGTCCAGCGCCTTGACGACATCGGCCTGCAACGCGGCCGGATAGCTGTTGCTATTGGCGTAATAGGCGTTGCAGACTTCGGTGGTGAGGGTGAAGCCCGGCGGCACGGGCAGGCCAAGACTGCACATCTCGGCCAGATTGGCGCCTTTGCCGCCGAGAAGGTTGCGGTCGCCCGCACGTCCCTCCGCGGCGCCATCGCCGAAGGTGTAGACCCATTTGGTCATGCTCGCCCTCCAAGTCCTCGGAAGATAGAACACCGGGGCCAAGACCCGGTTCCCCCGCGTTCCGACCCGAGCGTTATTATGCTGCAGTGCGAAAGGCAAGGTGTGGCAGCGAAGCCTGGCGACTACAATCGATTAAGCAAAAGCTGCGTCGAAAAGACTTGCCGGATCGCTGCCCAGGATATAGAACATATAGGGAACAAGTTGGGAGCAGCGTGATGAAACTCAACGGAAAACTCGACTATCTCGAACTGCCCGCGACCGGCGCGACGCTGGACAGCGTCAAGGCTTTCTACAGCGCCGCCTTCTCGTGGTCGTTCACCGATTACGGGCCGACCTATTCAGCCTTCGGCGAAGGGCTCGATGGCGGCTTCCAGGCCGATGCAGGCGAGGCTCCGGCGAAACCATTGCCGGTGCTCTATTCGCAGGATCTGGAAGCAACCCTCGACGTTGTCGAAAGCGCCGGCGGCACGATCGTCAAGCCGATATTCTCGTTCCCGGGCGGCAGGCGGTTCCATTTCACCGATCCCGCCGGCAACGAGTTGGCGGTCTGGGGCGAATAGCGCTTCCCCGCGCGAAGCGGTGGATCAGTTTTGCATAGTGGCCAACTCGGCATTGAGCTTTCGTGCCGCTCGTCTTATAAGGCCGCGCGCAACGGGCAAAGCTCGCTTGCTGGGGCGTCGCCAAGTGGTAAGGCATCGGTTTTTGGTACCGACATTCCCAGGTTCGAATCCTGGCGCCCCAGCCAAATCACATGCCTTTGGAATCAATGATTTACCGACCTTATCGATGGCTCCCGTCAGGAGCTATCTGACTCCCACGCGACCCCGACTCCGTTGACAGAGCCGGGGCCGTGCGGAGAGGATCAGTAATCGTTGTCGTCCTGGATGACGACGGGATGATGCCGATGATGTCGATAATAGCGATGATGGCTGCGCTCGATCGAGCCGGTCACGATGACCGTATCCCGGCGATGATGTCTGCGGCCGTGGTCGTAGAAGGCAACCGTGCCGTGTCTGCGGTGATGAAGGCGTTGACCCTGGTCATTGATGACCTTTACGCTCCTGTGATGATGTCGATGGTGGGTCGTGATGACCACGTCAGCTTCGGCTGCCGGAGCTATCGTCGGCATGGCAATGAACAGCGCCAAGGCGCTCACGATCATTGTTTTCATTGTAATATCTCCACCTGCTAATTATCCCTTCGCGGGGATAACCGCGTCCCATCCCTTTGGTTCCGAGTAGCGTCGTCGGTCCACGGGCGCGATCAGTGACGGCTGCTCCCGTGCAACACGGCGTATCGAAAGAAGAAGTTGCGACAGCAGCTCCTGTTGGCAACTTCTGGTAAAGGCGCTCTTTCAAGCCGACCACCAGGGTTACGCCACTCGACAAAGGAGCGCTGCACAGGACCCTTCTATGTCGTCGCGTTCGATCTCCTGATCTGTGACGGGAAACACCCGTCTTGCGAGGAAGACCGTCGGCACAATTTGTGAGATTTACGAGACCAATCAGGCCATCTTAGATCGCCTAAGTCGGGCCGTCTCAGATCCCGTAAGAAAGTGCAAGGTAAACCACCGGCGCCAAGATCAGCAGAACCGCGATTCCGATAACCACTGCGATTGCCAGGCGCTCTGTTCGCCTGACAAGCTCAGCGACCTTGTCGTCGTCAGCCGATGGTATGAGGTCAAGAACGGAAGAAACCTCCGCAGGACTGTCGTTGTCGTTTGCGGGTCGGGTTGCGCCGTCACGCACAGATCTCTGGACAAAGGTCACTGTTAGCCTCGCTATTGAAACGCACGCCGTTGGCGGTGTCACGACAATCGGGTGCCCGCTAACCTCTCAGGAATGGCGGGCACCCGATTGACCACCGATGAAGGGACTCATGCTCGGCAGCCCGGTTCCAATGTATCGGGAGGGCATAGGTTGCCCGCCTTCAGGCCTATGGCTCCGACGTCAGGACTTCAGTCATACCCTGTTCGGACCTTGGTCTGGCAATCGACGAAGCGATGGCCGCCATTTTGTTTCGATGCAGAAAATGCGGGAACATTAGTAGGCTCTTACGAGTTCACTCCCAGCAACTAGTTCGGGAGAGATACGGTGAACAACATAATCTGGCTCATCGGAGCAGTCGTTATCGTGATTGCGATACTGAGCTTCCTGGGCTTCCGATAAACGTGGCAGCTGAATTGCGGTCGGAGCCTATTGCCATCTGCGCCTTGTAGGCATCGCTTTCGCGTTGGCCGGGCGCTTTGCATGTGGGCTTTGGCGTTCGCTCTCAGGTGGCGCTTAAATTCCTTCTCTTCGAACCTTACAGAATGCGCGTCGCAAGCAGGTCGCAAGGGCGACGGTCCTATTGCAACAGTCGGATCGACGCCATCGCCGACGAAATCAACAAAGCATGCTGCGTCAGCTCGCCTCGCGCATCGCCTCGGCGGCCTGCAGATCGACCGAGACCAGTTGGCTGACGCCCTGCTCGGCCATGGTCACGCCGAACAGGCGGTTCATGCGCGCCATCGTGATCGGGTTGTGGGTGATGATGACGAAGCGCGTCTCGGTGGTCGCGGCCATTTCGTCCATAAGGTTGCAGAAGCGTTCGACATTGTGATCGTCGAGCGGCGCGTCGACTTCGTCGAGCACGCAGATCGGCGCCGGATTGGTCAGGAACACGGCAAAGATCAGCGACATCGCCGTCAGTGCCTGCTCGCCGCCGGACAGCAGCGTCATGGTCTGCGGCTTCTTGCCGGGCGGACGTGCCAGGATTTCGAGCCCGGCTTCGAGCGGGTCGTCGGATTCGATCAGCTGCAGTTCGGCCGTGCCGCCACCGAACAGATGCGAGAACAGCCGCTGGAAATGGCCGTTGACCACCTCGAAAGCGGCAAGCAGCCGTTCGCGGCCTTCGCGGTTCAGGCTCTGGATCGCTTGCCTGAGCTTGCGGATCGCCTCGATGATGTCCTCGCGCTCGGAGACGATGGTCTCCAGCCGGTCCGACAATTCCTTCTGCTCTTCCTCGGCGCGCAGATTGACGGCGCCGAGCCGCTCGCGCTCAACCTTCAGCCGGTCGAGCTGGCGCTCGATCTCGGCCATTTCCGGCATCGGGCTGTCGGCTTCCAGGCCAGTATGGCGAATGACCAGATGCGGCGGCGTGTTCAGCGTTTCCTGGATGCGCGCCTCGACCTCGAGCCGGCGCTCATCGGCGGCGGTCAATCGCTCTTCGGCGCGGACGCGGGTTTCGCGGGAATCGGCCAGCGACTGGATGGCCGCGGTGGCGGCCTTGTCCAGCTCGGCCTGCTTGTTCTCGGCCTCCTGCAAACGGTCGGCGGCCGCCTTGCGCAAGGTCTCGGCCTCGGTCAGCTGCGACAGCAGCGCGCGCCGCCTGGCGTCGATCTCGTCGGGGGCGTCGGCCAGCGTTTCGCGCTCGGCCTCGGCCTCGGCCCTGCGCTCGCCCAGCGAGGCAATCTGCGTCGAGGCGTTTTCGGCCCGCTGCAACCAGTTGCTGCGCTCGGCGCCGATGGCGTCGAGCCGGCGCGTGCGCGCCTCGGCTTCGCGGCGCAGGCCTTCATGGACGGCGCGCGCGTCGGCCAAGGTTGCGCGATCGCGGCTGACATTGGCGGCGGATTGTTCAAGCTGCAATTGCAGGTCGCCGAGATCGGGGGCGTCCTGCAGCAGCATTTCGGCCTCGGCGAAGGCGGCGGCCGTTTCTTCATGGCTGTCGACGATTCGCGCGCGCGCCTCGTCCAGGGCGGCGCGGCGGCTTGCCAGCTCGCCACCGGCCTTTTCGGCCTCGGCCAGCGCGCTGCGGGCGGCGTCCAGGCCGTGCTGGGCATCGCGCCCGGCCTGGCGGGCGTTGCGTTCGGCCTCGCTCGCCTCACGCAGCGCCTGTTCGGCCTGGGCAAGGGCAGCCTCTGCCTCACGCATCATCTGCGTCGCCTGCACCGCCTCGGCATCGAGCTCGGCCAGCCGGTTCTTCTGCGCCAGCCTCTGCGCGGCCGCGGTCGGTGCATCGGCGCTGGCGGTCAAGCCATCCCAACGCCACAGCGCGCCGTCACGGCTGACCAGCCGCTGGCCGGGGGCAAGCAGCGTCTGCAGGCGTTTGCCGTCCGCCGCATCGACGATGCCGATCTGCGCCAACCGGCGGGCAAGCTGCGAAGGCGCGCGCACCACGCTGGCGAGGCTCTTGAGGCCTTCCGGCAAAGCCGCATCGCCTGGTTCAACCTGGCTTTCGCCCCAATGCACCGGCGCGCTGCGGTCGAGCGGCACGTCGAGATCCTCGCCAAGCGCAGCACCGAGGGCCGTCTCATAGCCGCGTTCGACGCTGAGTTGCTCCAGTACCGACGGGAAAAGATCGCCGCTGGCGGCATTGAGGATCTTGGCCAGCGTGCGGGCTTCGGTCTCGATGCCGGCGAGTTCGGCCCTGGCATCCTGCAGCGGCGGACGGGCGGCACTCTCGGTGGCGCGCGCCTCGGCGACCGCCTGTTCGGCAGCAATGGCGCCGGCCTCGGCTTCCTCCAACCGGGCGAGCGCGTCCTCGACCAAAGCGCGCTTCTCGGCGGGATCGGGCAGGCCGGCGACTTTCGAGACGATCTCCGATAGCTCGCGGTCGACATCGGCCAGCTGGCGGGCAAAGCGATCGCGGCGTTCGGCGGTGTCGCGCAGCGTGCGCTCGATCTGGTTGCGCGAGGCGGCGGCCTCTGCTCGTTCGGCGGTCAGCGCCGCGAGCTTTGCTTCGCTTGTTATAAGCGTTGCGCCGGCCTGCTCGAAAGCGGCCCGCGTCGTGGCTTCGCGCTCGGCGGCGCCGGCATTGTCTGAGTTGAGCGTGGCTTCTTCCTCGCGCAGGCGCTCAAGAATATCCGCATTGTCGCGGACCATGCGCTCCTCGCGGGCGATGTCGCCGTCGAGCTGCTGCAGCCGGCGCTCGAGTTCGGCCTGGCGGGCGCGGATGCGGCCTGCCTCCTCCTCGATCTGCGCCTTGGCGATCGACAGGCGCTGGAAGGCGGCAGCCGCGGCGGCCTCGGCATCGCGCAGATCGGGCAGCCGGTGGGCACCGATGCCTTGCTCACGGGCGGCAGCCATCTGGGCGGCGGCGCGGTCGCCGACCAGAGCTGTGGCAACCGCCAATGCCGACCGCGCATCGCCCTCCTGGGTTTTGGCCAAGGTCCAGCGCAGATGCAAGAGCGTGGCTTCCGCCTTGCGGATATCGGCCGACAGGTTCTTGAAGCGCGATGCCTGGCGCGCCTGGCGCTTCAGGCTTTCGATCTGGCTTTCCAGTTCGCCGACGACGTCGTCCAGCCGTTCCAGATTCTGTTCGGCCGCCTTCAGCCGAAGCTCGGCCTCGTGACGGCGGGTGTGCAGGCCGGAAATGCCGGCGGCTTCTTCGAGCAGCGCGCGGCGCGCCTGCGGCTTGGCCTGGATCAGTTCGCCGATGCGGCCCTGTCCGACCATGGATGGCGAGCGCGCGCCGGTCGACTGGTCGGCGAACAGAAGCTGCACGTCCTTGGCGCGGGCTTCCTTGCCGTTGATGCGGTAGAGCGAGCCGGCTTCGCGCTCGATTCGGCGCGACACTTGCAATTCATCGGCGTCGTTGAAGGCGGCGGGCGCGGTCCGGTCGCTATTGTCGAGGAACAGCGTGACTTCGGCGGTGTTGCGGGCCGGGCGCGTTCCCGAGCCGGAAAAGATCACGTCGTCCATGCCGGACGCGCGCATGTTCTTGTATGAGCTTTCGCCCATCACCCAGCGCATCGCCTCGACAAGGTTCGACTTGCCGCAGCCATTCGGCCCGACAATGCCGGTCAGGCCGCGTTCGATGACGAACTCGCCGGGTTCGACGAAGGACTTGAAGCCGAGGAGGCGAAGGCGCGAAAACTTCATTCGCGCCTGCCTGGAAGGCACAAAGGTGCGCTGACGCCAAAGCGCAGTCGCTCCGGCGCCGCCTGGACGTCAGAGCAGAGGGTCGATGATGGCCGATATTTCCTCAATCGACATCGCACCTTTGTAGGTTTTCCCGTTGATGAAGAAGGTCGGTGTCGAGTCGACCTTGAATTCATCGGCGCCGCGCTTCTGGACCGATCTCACATCGTCCAGAAGTTTCTGGTCCGTCAAGCAGGCCTCGAAGGACTCCTGTGTAAAACCGGCGAGCTTGGAGATCTGCAGCAGCGCATCCTTGGTATTGTTGACGCCGACCCAGTTGGCCTGCTGCTTGAACAGCACGTCGACCATCGGGAAATAATTGTCCTTCGAACAGCGCGCCAGCATGAAACCGGCCTCGGCGCTCGGATCGAACGGGAATTCGCGCAGGATGTAACGCGCCTTGCCGGTGTCGATGTATTTGGTCTTCAACTCAGGGAAGGTGGTCGCCGCGAAATGCGCACAATGCGGGCAGGTCATCGACGCATATTCGACGATGGTGACCTTGGCGTCATCCTTGCCGAGCTGCTTGTCGGGCAAAGCGCCGGGCTTCAGCAGTTCGGCCATGTCGACATTGCCGGAAGACTCCGGGACCTTGACGGCGGCCGGAGTGGCAGGCGTCGAAGCAGGCACCGCGGGAGCCGCAGGCTTCACATCCGCTGCTTTGGCATCCTCGCCTGAATCGCTGCATGCGGCGAGCATAGCCACTGCCGGAATGACGGCCAGCGAAGACAGGAGGTTTCTGCGGGACAAGCTACGGTTCATGCGAATCACCTGACTGTGGTTTGATTTTGCAACGCAAAGGCTAGAAAAGGCGAGAGTTGGCGGGAATTAAGGCATCGCCGTCCCCATTCCAATCGCCAAACTCTACATGCAGGATCACGAATGCGCGAGATAGATGACGCGTTCATGACCGACTGATTACCGGTTGATTACCTTGGCCGCTTCCTTTGGCCAAGAATTGTGGCGCCAAGACGCTCCAGCGAGGCGCGCAAGCCTTCATCCTCGATCTTGCCGACGGTATCGGACAATTTGGCCTTTTCGACAGAAGTCAGTGCTCTCGGCGTCGGTTTCGGCCGGGCTTTGTCCCTCAGCACCGGCTTTTGCACGATCCGGATCCTGCCGATCGCGTTGAAGCCGAGAAAGGCATTGACGCGGTTGATGATCTCGCCGGTCTCGTGCTGTAGGTGCAGCGCGGCCATGCCCTCGCAGGCGATGACCAGCACCGCCGGCTCGAACGGATCGTCCTCATGCATGCGGCGCGGCCACTGGATTTTTTCGGGGCGCGAATGGCCGGCGAGTCTGGGGCCGGCGATCTCTTCCCATGACTGCACCAGCCCGATCGAAATGCCGGCCCGCTTGCGCAGCACGGGGTCGAGGATCGCGGTCGCGAGATCGCTCACCGGAACGGGATTGCCGTAAGGCGTTCTCCCTGCCATGTACGTTCTCCAGCCACGCTCCTCACCAGCCTAGAGCCAGCCCGCGATCAATGGCACTGCACGAACAGACCCGCAAGGCCGCATCCGGACCAACTCTATCGGGAGAGATCGCCGCGCGTCTGCTTGCCTGGTACGACGCGCACCATCGCGAACTGCCGTGGCGGATCACGCCGCACGCCGCGGCCGGCGGTGCACGGCCGGACCCCTATCGCATCTGGCTTTCGGAAGTGATGCTGCAGCAGACCACGGTCGAAGCGGTAAAATCCTATTTTCGCGCCTTTGTCGAGAAATGGCCTGATGTGAAGGCGCTGGCGGCTGCGCCGGCCGAGGATGTGATGAAGGCCTGGGCCGGGCTCGGCTATTATTCACGGGCGCGCAACCTCAAGGCCTGCGCCGATCTGGTTGCGAGCCAGGGCGGCCGTTTTCCCGACAACGAAACGGGATTGAGGGAATTGCCGGGGATCGGCGCCTATACGGCGGCGGCGATCGCGGCGATCGCCTTCGACCGTCCGGCGGCGGTCGTCGACGGCAATGTCGAACGTGTCATCTCGCGGCTCTATTCGATCGCAACGCCGCTCAGCGAGGCAAAGCCTGAAATCCGCGCGCTCGTCGAAAGACTGGTTCCGCAGACAAGGCCGGGCGACTTCGCCCAGGCGATGATGGACTTGGGCGCTACGATCTGCACACCAAGACGGCCGCGCTGCATGCTGTGCCCGGTGCGCGAGGATTGCAGCGCCATCCTGTCCGGCGACCCCGAGCGCTTTCCGGTCCGCCTGCCCAAGGTTGACAAACCACTCAGGCGGGGTGCCGCCTTCGTCGTCGAGCGCGGCGACGGCGCCATCCTGCTGCGCAAGCGGCCTGACAAGGGCCTGCTCGGCGGCATGACCGAGGTGCCGACCACAGGTTGGACAGCGCGGATCGACGGCGCAACCACTTCGGAGGCAGCGCCCTTCGCTGCGGACTGGCGGCGCGCCGGAGAGATCGCGCATGTCTTCACCCATTTCGCGCTCGAACTCGAAGTCTTTCACGCTCAAGTGAAAAGTGATGCGCCGGAAGGGCATTTCTGGTCGCTGGCCCATGACATTTCCGGAGAAGCGCTGCCGACGGTCATGAAAAAGGTCATCGAAGCAGCGATACCGGGCGCAACCAAAAAGCACCGCCCCATTGACTAGCATTCGCTTTGAAAGGCCCGAAATGACTGAAATCCGCCATATCGTGTTCGACATCGGCCGCGTCTTGCTCCACTACGATCCGAACATTCCGTTCAGCCGCCTCATTCCCGATGCCGAAGAGCGCAAGTGGTTCTTCGACAATGTCTGCACGCATGACTGGAACATCGAGCAGGATCGTGGCCGGACGTGGGAAGAGGCGGAAGCGCTGCTGATCGCGGATTACCCGGATCATGCTGAAAACATTCGCAATTTCCGGCGCTATTGGAACGACATGGTGCCGCATGCCTATGAGGACAGCGTCGCCATCATGCTCGGCCTGATCGAGAGCGGCCGCGACGTGACCATGCTGACGAACTTCGCCGCCGACACGCTTGCCGAGGCAAGACTGCGCTTCGATTTCCTTAGCCGCCCGCGCGGCGTGACCGTGTCGGCCGATATCCGTGAGATCAAGCCCGACCGCGCCATCTACGACCATCACGTGGTCGCGTTCGGCCTGGAGCCCTCCGCCACGCTGTTCATCGACGACAGCCCCAGGAATGTCGACGGAGCCAGGGCGGCTGGCTGGAATGCTGTGCTGTTCACAGATGCAAAAACGCTCAAGGCGGACCTTGAGCGGTATGGCATCGCGACCTGAGCTACGCAGAGGGGTCGAGGTAGCGCTTTATGGCGCCCCCCTCTGCCCTGCCGGGCATCTCCCCCACGAGGGGGGAGATTGGCAGCCTCGCCGACGGCTCTTTCTTACAACGTTGAAGGTTGGCGAAAACAATGAAGCGCGCGATCTCCCCCCTCGTGGGGGGAGATGGCCGGCAGGCCAGAGGGGGGCGCCGTAGGGCGCCGACCTTTATGTGGTAGCGTCAGGCCCCTGCCCGTTCCATGCCGAGCCTGGCGATGCGGCGCAGTTCGTCGATCGGGGTCAGGCCGCCCGAGCGCTCATAGTGCCAGAAGGTCCAGCCATTGCAGGCGTCCAGGCCCTGCACTTCGGCGCCGATCTTGTGGATCGAGCCGGCGCTGTCGCCGATCGCCACCGTGCCGTCGGCGCGTACCTTGGCCGACCAGCGCTTCTTGGCATCGTAAAGCGTGGCGCCGGGCTGCATAAGCCCGGTATCGATGAGGCTGACAAAGGCGACGCGCGGCTGGGCGCGCTTGCCGGTGAGCACGGTGAGATCGGCGGTTTCCAGCGGCCGCACGGCATCGATGCGCTCATTGGCGGCGTCGATATAGGCCTGCTCGCGCTCGATGCCGACGAAATGGCGGCCAAGCCGCTTGGCCACGGCGCCGGTTGTGCCGGATCCGAAGAACGGGTCGAGCACGATGTCGCCCGGCTTGGTCGAGGCCATCATGATGCGGGCGAGCAGCGCTTCCGGCTTCTGCGTCGGATGCAGCTTGTCGCCATTGTCGTTCTTCAGCCGCTCGCCGCCAGTGCAGATCGGGAACAGCCAGTCGGAGCGCATCTGGATGTCGTCGTTCGATGCCTTCATGGCTTCGTAATTGAAGGTATAGCCCTTGCCCTTCTGGTCGCGCGAAGCCCAGATCATGGTCTCATGCGCGTTCTGGAAGCGGCGACCGCGGAAATTCGGCATAGGGTTGGTCTTGCGCCAGACGACATCGTTGAGGATCCAGAAGCCGAGATCCTGCATCTTGGCGCCGACGCGGAAGATGTTGTGGTAGGAGCCGATGACCCAGATGGTGCCATTCGGCTTCAGCACGCGGCGTGCCGCCAGGAGCCAGGCGCGGGTGAAGGCGTCATAGGCCTCGAAACTCTCGAACTGGTCCCAGTCATCGTCGACGGCGTCGACCTTGGACTGGTCGGGCCGGTGCAAATCGCCGTCGAGCTGCAGATTGTAAGGCGGATCGGCGAAGATGACGTCGATGGATTTTTCCGGCAGCCGGTCGAGCGCGGCGACACAATCGCCCTTGAGGATCGTGTCCAGCCACTCGGATTGCTGGGGGGCGTGGGAGAGGTCGGCGACAAGACGCACGGCAGACATTTTTACACCCAAGGCACGCGTTACTGTTTACTCCCCGTTATGGTTACCGATCAGCGTAAATATTCGGTGAAGGACGCAACGGTCCAGGCAGCCCTGACGTCGTCAATTTGCGCAGCCCGGCCCGTTGGTGTATGTCGCGCCGCTTGAGCCTTGCCGGGCCTCCATCACCCTCCCTCGTTCGGATTGCCATGCCCCAGCCAGATCTTGTCATCTTCGATTGCGACGGCGTGCTCGTCGATTCCGAAATCATCGCAGCCCGCGTCGAGGCCGAATTGCTGACCTTGGCCGGATATGAAATCTCGGCTGAGGAATACGCCGAAACCTATGCCGGACTGACCTTCAAGGACATCATGATGCGGGTCGAGCAAAAATCCGCCATCCCGTTCCAGGCCTCGATGATCGACCGGGCCGAAGAGCTGGTCGACCGCAAACTGCGCAGCGACGTGCGCGCCATCGACGGCGTGCGCGAGGCGGTCGCCGCGGTCACCGCGCCGCGCTGCGTCTGCTCGAACTCACGCTTGGAGCGGATCGAGTTCATGCTCGAGAAAGTGGGCCTGCTGCCGTTCTTCGCCGGCCGGATTTTTTCAGCGCTGGAAATACCAAGCAAGAAAACCAAGCCCGCGCCGGATGTGTTCCTGATCGCGGCGCAGCAACTCAACGCCAATCCGGCAAACACCTTCGTCATCGAGGATTCGGTGCACGGCGTCACCGGCGCCAGGGCCGCCGGCATGCGCGTGATCGGCTTCACCGGCGCCGCGCACAGCTATCCCGGCCATGCCGATGTGCTGACCGAAGCCGGCGCCGAAACCGTCATCCGCCGATGGGCCGAACTGAAAAGTGTGATTGCCGCTCTGTCGGAGTGGTCGGACGCCTGAACCGATCAGTCCTTAGCTTTGGCCGACTTAGCCGGTTTCTTCTTAGCCATGTTGTAGGCAATCGCGGCGCGGACGAGCGCTTTCAGCGCATCCGCATCGATCTCGTCGCCCTCCGACACATCGATGGCGCGCCACACCTTGCCGTTGAGCCCGTTGTTGAACAGCCTGTCGGGATCCGGCAGGCTGGCACCGTGAGAAAAGGTCAGCTTCACCTTGTCCTTGTGAGCGTTGCCGACGGCGATCATGCCGTCGCGTGACCATACCGGGCTGCCCATCCACTTCCACTCCTCGATGATTTCCGGGTCGGCGTCGAGGATGGTCTTGCGCAGGCTGGCCAACGTCTTGCCCCGCCAATCGTCCAGCTCCCGGATTCGGGCATCTATCCGCTCGGAGGCAGAGGCGCCTCCCTCGTCCTTGCTCGACATGCTGATCTTCATGGTCTGCCTCCGTTCACATCTTCTCGCCGGGCAATCGGCTGGCCTGCTTCACCCAGGAGGCGAAGCGGGCTTCGTCGATCTCTTCGCCTTCATGGATGTCGAGATACCGCACTTCCTTTTGCCTGGAACGGCCGGGAGGCACAGGATCGAGCGACGTGCCGCGAAAGAAGGCGACTTTGACGTATCTGGTGAAGCAATGCAGGCTGAGGAACCAACCGTCGCCCTCGATGCCATAGAACGGTGAGTTCCACTTCACCGCCTTGTAGACGCCGGGGACGGCGCTGACGATAAGTGCGTCGATCCGGCGCCCGACATCGCTTTTCCAGCCCGGCATGGCAGCAATATACGCCTGCACCGGAGCGTCCCCATAGGCCTTCGGGATCTGCGGGTTGCCGCCCGAAAGCAGGACCGGCTTTTCCGGCTTGTCTGGGGCCGGTTTTGCGACCTTCGATTTTCCCGGCGCCTTGGCCATGTCCTACCCTTGCGCGCCCTGCTCGCCACGCGATCTCGCGACGTAAGGCAGCACGAACATGTAGAGGCCGCTGAACAGCAGCAGGAATAGCGGCAGCAGCGGCGAATAGACCACCCAGGCCGGAGGTTGCCCGAACGCCATGGTGATGAAATTGGCTGCCACGGTCAGCGTGAAGATGATCGACAGCCAACGATGGGTTTGACGTATCCATTTGCTCAAGTTCATTGCAACTTCCTCTTGAAACCAGCGCCTACCAACGCGCCAGTTGGGTGATCTGGATGAGATTGCCGCAGCTGTCGTTGAGCTGGGCGATGGTCGAGCCGGTCACTTCTGTCGGCGCCATGGCGAACGCACCGCCGCGTCCCTTGATGCGCTCGTAATCACCCTTGACGTCGTCGGTGAACAGCATGAGCGCGGGCTGCCCCTGCTTGAAGATGGCCTGCTGGTAGGCCTTGGCGGCCGGGTTGTCGTTGAGCGCCAGCTGTAGCTCGGCTCCCTCGGGCTCATCGGGTGAGATGACGGTCAGCCAACGAAAAGGCCCATTGCTGAAGTCGGCCTTCACAGCAAAGCCCAGCACGTCGGTGTAGAAGCGCAGTGCGTTGTCCTGGTTGTCCACATAGACGCTGGTCAGCTTGATCTTCATCGATTTCCTCCTTTTTGCATTCGGTGCCCCGCGATCAGGGCATGGTACCGGCAGGCTTCAATCCGGCTTCGCCAGGACCTGCTCCAGCTTGGTGAGGAATTGCTGCCACCCGGCCCTGGCGCCGCCATAGGCCTGCTTCTGGCTCGGATGGAAACCCGACTGCTCGACGCGCAGATGGGTCCCCGTGCTGGTGGGCGTGAGCGTGAACGTCACCACGCTCTTCAGATTGTAGGCGGCATCCTCATGCGAAAAATCCCAGCTGTAGGACAGCGTCCTGCCTTGCTCGATGGCCAGCACCTCGCAATCGAGCACGCCGCCCCAGTCGCCGCGAAGATTGAAGCTGTGGCCGACGACAGGCTTGAAATCGTTCTTCATGAGCCATTCCTCCATCAGATGCGGCTGCGTCAACGCGCGCCAGATCTTCTCCGCCGGCCAGGATATTTCACGTTCGACGACGACGGTGCGCAGCTCGGGATTGCTCACTGGTCCATCCTTTTCAGCAGGTTCTCGAGATCATCGAAGCGGCTCTCCCAGAATCCTGTCATTTGAACTGTCCAGTTGGTCAGCGGACCAAGTGCCTCGGGCTGCGCGCTGTAGTGGGTCTGGCGTCCGGCGTGGCGGTCACGCACCAGGCCGGCCAGCTTCAGGACGCCGAGATGCTTCGACACCGCCGGTTGCGAGACCCCGGACTGCGCCGTCAGCGCCCCCACGGTCTGCTCACCTTGGCGGCACAAGCGCTCGAAGATGGCCCGCCGGGTCGGGTCGGCAAGCGTTCTGAACAAAGTATCGTGGGCGTCCGGCATCGGGATCAATAACCTGCGAGCTATTGATTGACGTATAACCGCCGGGATATGGATGAGTCAAGTGCGCTGGCGGAATGGATCGAGATTAAAGCGCAGACGCGACCTGCCGCAGGCGCACGCCTGCAGGATTACGATCGGATCGTTTGGATCTTTCAAAGAGTTGACCGGCACCGTCGCAGCAGCGACGGCGCCCAGGCGCTTAGTTCGTCGCCGGAGCGCGCTTCTTTTTCTTGCCGGACTTCTTGTCCGCCGCCGCCGGCGCGGTGTCGTCATAGCCGGCATAGACAGTGTAATCCCGGGCGGAGGGTTCGGGCACGACGACGTTGGGATCGGTGAACACGAACTGGGTGGCGGTCGAGGGATCGCTGACCTGGATCTGATAGGGGTGGATCTGCGAATAAAGTACGTCGGGGCCGTGCATGACGGCAATGCGGATCGGCATGGTGATGGTGCCGGGGGCGAACAGCGGTCCCGGCACGATCTTGCCGGCAACCCCAACCTTCATCGTCAACTGGCCGTTGGCACGGCTGCAATCGCGGCTCACATCGCTGATCGAGGCCTGGTAGATGATCTTGGCCGGATCCTTGTTCGGATCGACGATGGAGCCGTCAGGCGCCGTCTGCGCGGCGGCAGCGGCCTCGGCATCCTGTGCCGCATCAGCCTTTTTCTTTCTCGGCTGCGGCGCGCCCTTGGCGTAGGTATTGAAGTAGGCGGTGCCATCGCGCACCGTCACTTTCGGGCAGTAGGCCTGCAACTGGCTGGCGAGAACCTTGGGATCCTGCGGCGGTATTGGCGCATTCGGGTCGGTCTTCTTGCCGAAACCGAGATTGAGGATGCCATTGTCGCTCGATTGGCAACCGGCGGCGGCAAGCATAAAGCCGGTGAGCGCCAGACCCGCGACAAAGCGACGGTTGAACTTGTGAAACGCCATGAAACTGCACTTCCCTCTCGCAAAGTTGGTGACGTATAGCAACGCCACGGCAAAAATGCGACTGAGCCGGCTCGGAAAATTAACCAATTGCCGTGGATGAACCGGCGGCAGCAATGGACCTTGACGATGCGCTATGTGAGTACCCGCGGGGATGCACCCGTGCTTGGATTTGCCGACGCGGTGCTGGCGGGGCTGGCCCGCGACGGCGGGCTTTATGTGCCGCAGACATGGCCGCAGTTTTCGGCAGCCGAGATCCGCGCCATGCGCGGCCTGCCCTATGCGGACCTCGCCATCCGCGTGCTGACGCCGTTCCTCGGCGGCGAGATCGCCGCACCCGTCTTCGAGCGCCTGGTGCGAGAAGCCTATGCCACCTTCCGCCACCAGGCCGTCTGCCCGCTGGTGCAGACCGGCGCCAACACGTTCATCCTTGAACTCTTCCACGGTCCGACGCTGGCCTTCAAAGACGTTGCCATGCAGCTGCTTGCCCGGCTGATGGACCATGTACTGACTGAGCGCGGCCAGCGCGCAACCATCGTCGGCGCGACCTCGGGTGACACCGGCGGCGCCGCCATCGATGCCTTCGCCGGCCGCGACCGAACTGACATTTTCGTGATGTTTCCGCATGGCCGCGTCTCGCCGGTGCAGCAGCGGCAGATGACGACATCGACGGCCACCAACGTCCAGGCGCTGGCCATCGAAGGCAATTTCGACGATTGCCAGGGCCTGCTGAAGGATATGTTCAACGATCATCGTTTTCGTGATCGCGTGTCGCTATCGGGCGTCAATTCGATCAACTGGGCCCGCATCATGGCCCAGATCGTCTATTATTTTTCCTCGGCGCTTTCGCTCGGCGCGCCGGACAGGCCGGTCTCCTTTACCGTGCCGACCGGCAATTTCGGCGATATTTTCGCCGGTTACGCCGCCAAGAAGATGGGCCTGCCGATCGAGCGGCTGATCGTCGCCACCAACGACAACGACATATTGGCGCGCACTTTCGCGACCGGTGAATACCGCACCAAGGGTGTGTTTGCGACGACGTCGCCATCGATGGACATCCAGGTATCGTCGAACTTCGAGCGACTGCTGTTCGAGGCCTGCGACCGTAACGCAGAGACGGTGCGGCGTTACATGGCCGGCCTCAAGCAATCCGGCGCCTTCACCATCGAAACCGCAGAAATCGACCGGGTGCGGTCCGAATTCGACGCCGGACGCGCTGATATGGACGAGGTTGCCGCCACCATCCGTTCAACGCTCGAATCCAGCAATTATCTGCTCGATCCGCACACGGCCGCGGCCGTGCATGTCGCCGCCGGCAAGGCTGACGGTGCAGTGCCGATGGTGGTGCTGGGCACGGCGCACCCGGCCAAGTTCCCGGCCGCGGTCGAAGCCGCCTGCGGCGTGTCGCCGGCCCTGCCCGCATGCCTGGGGTCCTTGATGTCAGCCGACGAAAAGTACACGGTACTTCCATCCGACCTGAAAATGGTGGAAGATTACGTGAGCCGCCACTCAAGGGCAGCGCGTTAGGGAGTACTTGCCATATGGGTGTTGAGGTAAGCCGTCTGTCGAACGGCCTGACAGTCGCCACCGAAACCCTTCCAAGCCTCGAATCCGTTGCCCTTGGCGCCTGGGTCAAGTCCGGCGCCCGCAATGAGCGTGACGACGAGCACGGAATGGCCCATCTGCTCGAGCATATGGCCTTCAAGGGTACGAAAAGGCGGACGGCCTTCGAGATCGCCTCGGAAATCGAGGATGTCGGCGGCGAGATCAATGCCGCCACATCAGTCGAGACGACGTCCTATTACGCCAGGGTGCTGTCCGACGATGTGCCGCTGGCGGTGGATATCCTTGCCGATATCCTGCAGGAGTCCGAATTCGACCCAGAGGAACTGGAGCGCGAGCAGCATGTGATCCTGCAGGAGATCGGCGCCGCGCACGACACGCCCGACGACATCGTCTTCGACCGTTTCACCGAGACCGCCTTCCGCCACCAGACGATCGGCCGCTCGATCCTCGGCACGCCGGAAACCGTCAAATCCTTCACCTCCAAACAGCTGCATGATTTCATCGAGCGCCAATATGGCGCCGAGAAGATGGTGATCGTGGCGGCAGGCGACATTAAGCACGACAATTTCGTGCGCGAGGTCGAAAAGCAGCTCGGCGGTTTCCGCAGCAAGTCCGACAGCACGATGCCGCAATATGCGCAGTATGTCGGCGGCGATTTCCGCGAGGATCGCGACCTGATGGACGCGCAGATCGTGCTCGGCTTCGAAGGCCGAGCCTATCATGTGCGCGATTTCTACGCTTCGCAGGTGCTGTCGATGATCCTCGGCGGCGGCATGTCGTCCCGGCTGTTCCAGGAGGTCCGCGAAAAGCGTGGCCTGTGCTATTCGGTCTATGCCTTCCACTGGGGTTTTTCCGATACCGGCATCTTCGGCGTTCATGCCGCGACCGGGCAGAGCGACATTGCCGAACTGGTGCCGGTCATTATCGACGAGCTGCAGAAGGCCGGCGAGAATATCCTTCAGGAAGAGCTCGACCGCGCCCGCGCGCAATATCGCGCCGGCCTGATCATGTCGGCTGAAAGCCCGGCCAGCCGCGCCTCGCAGATCGCCAGGCAGCTGCTTCTGTTCGGTCGGCCGATCGCCAAGGAGGAATTGATGGAACGGCTGTCGGCGCTGACCGTCGAGCGGCTGACCGACCTTTCGTCCCGGCTGTTTTCGACCAAGCCGACGCTGACCGCGGTTGGACCGGTGGGTACGCTCGCGCCCTATGAGGCGATTCTCGATTCGCTTGCGGGCACGCACACCACGGCCCGCAAGCTCGCCGTCTAAGCCTTCAAGCGCCGGTGTTCGCGCTCCCTTTCTTTCGCCGTGACCTGCCGGCACTGAAAGGCGACCGGGTCATGCTGCGCGTGCCCTACACCAACGACTATCGCGAATGGTCAGCGGTGCGCGGCGAAAGCCGTGCCTTCCTCGAACCGTGGGAGCCGCGCTGGACGCCCGATGAACTCGACCGCACCGCCTGGCGGCTGCGCATCGGCCGCTACCGCGAAGACTATGCGCAGGGGACAGCCATCGCCTTCTTCATCTTCGAGAAGGCGAGCGGCAAGCTTGCCGGCGGCATTACGCTCGGCAATATCCGCCACGGCGTCTCGCAAAGCGGCCATGTCGGGTACTGGATCGGGGAGCGGTTTGGCGGCCGCGGCCTGATGACCGACGCGGTCAAGGTGGTCTGCCGCTTCGCCTTCGATACGCTGAGGTTGCACCGGATCGAAGCTGCCTGTATTCCCGACAATGTCCGGTCGATCCGCGTGCTTGAAAAAGCCGGATTCCGGCGCGAAGGACTTCTGCGATCCTACCTCAGGATCAACGGCATCTGGCAGGACCACTACCTCTACGCCCGGATCGCGGACGATCCGCCGGGCGCTGGAACGAAGGACTGATTTTTGACGAATTTCCTGCGAAACGGGTCGCTGTTGGCCTTTGTTCTGGCGGTTGTCGTCACGCTTTGCGCGGCGCTCCCGGCCTTCGCCGTCGAACCGATCAAGATTGCCCGCGACGATGTCGCGCTCGACCTGTCGCGCGCCGTCCAGATCTACGTCAATCAGGGCGAAAACTTCCAGGTGTCGACCGCGCCCGGTCCCGACGGCATCGTCCGGCGCATCGAGGTCGAGGCCAATGACGCGCGCTCGAGCGGCGACTGGGCGGTGTTCGCGCTCGCCAACACCACCGACCAGCAGCTCGACCGGCTGATCGTGGCGCCGCATTTCCGGCTGGTGAATTCCGGCATCTTCTGGCCCGATCTCGGCGCCACCCGCATCGCCGCGATCACCCCCAGCGAGGGCTTCGCGCTCGACCGCCAGTCAAGCTCCGACGCCGACGTGTTCCGGGTGACGCTGAACCCGGGAACGGTGATCACCTTCATCGCCGAACTCGCCTCGCCGAAGCTGCCGCAGGTCTATCTATGGGAGCCGGAAGCCTACAAGGACTCGGTCAATTCCTATACGCTGTTCCGCGGCATCGTCATCGGCATCGCCGGGCTGCTGGCGCTCTTCCTGACCATCCTTTTCGTCGTCAAGGGAACCTCGATGTTTCCGGCGACAGCCGCACTTGCGTGGGCGGTACTTGCCTATATCTGCGTCGATTTCGGCTTTCTAAACAAGATCATAGAGATATCGCCCGGGAACGAGCAGATGTGGCGGGCGGGAACGGAGGTGGCGCTTGCGGCGACCTTCGTGGTGTTCCTGTTCGCCTATCTCAACCTCAACCGGTGGCACGGCCATTTCAGCTATGGCGCGCTGGTCTGGATCCTCGGTCTGGTGCTGATTGCGGGTGTGGCCATCATCGATCCGGCCGTCGCCGCCGGTATTGCCCGGCTGTCCTTTGCCGCCACCGCGCTGACCGGGCTCGGCCTCATCATCCTGCTCGGTCTTCGTGGTTACGACCGTGCGATCATGCTGGTGCCCAGTTGGGTGATGGTGCTGCTATGGCTGTGCGGGTCGTGGATGGCGATCACCGGCATGCTCGACAACGACATCGCCCAGCCGGCATTGGGCGGCGGGCTGATCCTGATCATCCTTTTGATCGGCTTCACCGTCATGCAGCATGCCTTTGCCGGCGGCGCGCTGCATCAGGGCCTGTTCTCCGATCTTGAGCGCCAGGCGCTGGCCGTCGCCGGCTCCGGCGACACGGTGTGGGACTGGGACGTGCTGCGCGACCGCGTCGTCACCAAGCCCGACGTCAGCATCCAGCTTGGCCTGGCGCCCAACAGCCTGGGGGGTGCGGCCCGCAACTGGCTGCCGGTGCTGCATGCCGACGACCGCGACACGTTCCGCACCACCCTCGACGTGGTGCTCGAACATCGGCGCGGCCGGGTCTCGCAGAATTTCCGCCTGCGCGGCGCCGACGGGCACTACCACTGGTTCTTGCTTCGGGCGCGGCCGGTGATCGGCTCGGATGGCGAAGTGATTCGCTGCGTCGGCACCATGGTCGACGTTACCGAGCAGAAAAAGTCCGAGGAAAGGCTGCTGCACGATGCCGTTCACGACAATCTGACCGGCCTGCCCAACCGCGAACTTCTGATGAACCGGCTGGAAGCCATCATCTCGATCGCGCGCACCGAAGAGAAGGTGCGCCCCACCGTCTTCGTCATCGACATCGACCGTTTCAAGCAGGTCAATGACGGGCTTGGCATCTCGGCCGGCGACACCATCCTGCTCACCATTGCGCGCCGCTTGCACCGGCTGTTGAAACCTAAGGATTCGCTGTCGCGCTTTGCCGGTGACCAGTTCGCCCTGATGCTGCTCTCCGAACAGGAACCCTCCCGCATCGCGGCGGTGGCAGACGCCATCAAGCACGCCATCAACAACCCGATCACCTTCGCCAAGCGCGAGATCGTGCTGACTGCCTCGATCGGCCTGATCACCTGGACCTCGGCGCAGACTTCGGCAGAAGACATGGTCAAGGACGCCGAGCTTGCCATGCACCAGGCCAAGCGCTTCGGCGGCGACAGGATCGAGCCGTTCCGGCCGGCCTTCCGCACCGTCGGCACCGACCGGCTGCAATTCGAATCCGATCTGCGCCGCGCCATCGAGCGGCGCGAATTCACCCTTGCCTACCAGCCGATCGTGCGGCTGGAGGACGGCAGCATTGCCGGCTTCGAAGCGCTGCTGCGTTGGGACCATCCGCGCCGCGGCATGATCCCGCCGGGCGATTTCATCCCGGTCGCCGAAAGCTGTGGCCTGATCGTGCAGCTTGGGCTGTTTGCCATGCAGCAGGCGGCCGAAGACCTCGCCGGCTGGCAAAAGCAGATCGGCGACACCCCGCTGTCGGTGTCGGTCAATCTGTCCAGCCGCCAGCTGATCCGCCGCGACCTGGTCAGCGATGTCCGCTCGGTCATCGCCCGCGCCAATCTGAAGCCGCGCTGCTTCCGGCTCGAACTTACCGAATCGCTGGTCATGGACAATCCAGAGCAGACCTCGCATGTGCTGACCAAACTCAAGCAGCTCGGCATCGGCCTGTCGCTGGACGATTTCGGCACCGGCTATTCCTCGCTCGCCTATCTGACCCGCTTCCCCTTCGACACCATCAAGATCGACAAGAGCTTCGTCGACGACGCGACGCCGAAGCGGGCGGTGCTGCTCAAATCCATGGTCAACATGGCGCATGAACTCGGCCTGTCGGTGGTGGCCGAGGGCATTTCCGACGAAAGCGATGCGCTGGAATTGCGCCAGATGGGCTGCGAATATGTGCAAAGCTTCATGTTCGGCGCGCCGATGCCAGGCGACCAGGTGCTGAAGGCGTTGAAAGAACAGTACCCGATGACGCAGGCGTGATGGGTGAGGCATGCGTCGTGCAGGCGCGTGGTTACATTGGAATGAACCCCGAAAATTAGCTGAAGCGACCGCGCCTTCGTCATCCTAGGGCGAAGCAAGGAGCGCAGCGACGCGGCGCAGACCCTAGGATGACGAAAGTGGCGGGCGGCTTCGGCTAGTCGCGAAGGTTCGGCGGAACGTCGGCGAAGGCGAGGCTTCAGGCGTGCCCCGCGGCCAGGCTCAAATGCGCCAGATCAATCCCGATCGATGCCAGGATGCGGTCGTACTTCCGCTCGATGTCGGCTTCGAACAGCAGCTCCGGCGTGGCCGGACAGGTCAGCCAGCCATTCTCGGCGATCTCGGTTTCCAGCTGGCCGGCGCCCCAGCCGGAATAGCCGAGCGCCATCAAAGCGCGCCGCGGGCCGCGGCCGGACGAGATGGCGCGCAATATGTCGACCGTCGCGGTCAGGCAGATATCGTCGGAGACGGTGAGCGAGGATTCCACCCGGTAGTCGCCCGAGTGAAGGACGAAGCCGCGGCTGCGGTCCACCGGGCCGCCATTGCGCACCACGAAGTCGCGGGCCTGCGCAGGCAGCCTGATCGCCTCCTGTTCGTTCATGATGCCGAGCTGCACCAGAAGATCGGGAAACAGCATCTGTTGCGTCTGGTTGATGATCAGGCCCATGGCGCCTTCATCGCTGTGCGCACAGATGTAGATGACCGAGCGCGTGAAGCGATCGTCCTTCATGCCGGGCATGGCAATCAGAAACTGGTCGTCAAGAAAGCCGCGTCCACCGGCTGTCTTTTTGTGGCGCAACAAGTCCATGGACTGGAGCGTAACGCGTTTCCGGGACGCCGAAAAGATGCGCCGCGTGCGATTCGGCCAAAGCCCAACGGTTGGAACAACGGAATCTTGACTGCGAACTTCACTCGGCCGATTGCTTGAAGCCAACTGTTCCTTGCCCGAAGGTCACGCAAATATGATACGCAGAGCGCCATGAAAACATTGCGCGGCCATGAACTGACGATCAAATCAACGCCATGCAAAGCTTGAAAATCCTGCTGCTCGGTATTGCTATCGGATGCGGAGCAGTCCTGCCCGCCGCCGCCTCCTCGTCGGAATGGTACAACAGCGAAGGCGGCAAGGTGCGGCTGGTGACAACAGGCAAGGCCGACGAGGCCGGTCGCATACAGGGCGTGCTCGACATCGCGCTCAAGCCCGGCTGGAAAACTTATTGGCGCGATCCGGGCGACGCCGGCGTGCCGCCGCAGATCGACGTTTCGGCCAGCACCAACATCACCGATGCGGCGTTTTCCTTCCCGCCGCCGCAGCGCCATGACGACGGCTACGGCAAATGGGCCGGCTACAACCATCCGGTCTCGCTGCCGGTGACATTCACTTTGTCGTCGCCTGGGGATGCGGCCGTCATCGATGCCGACATCTTTCTCGGCATCTGCGAGACGATCTGTATTCCGGTGCAGACGCGGCTGAGCGTCGATCCCGCCGCCGATCCCGACAATGCCGAGGATGCGGCGCTGGTGAAGGCTGCACTCGCCACCTTGCCCGCGCCTGCCAAGCCCGATTTCGGGATCAAGGTGCTGCCGGGCGACCATGAGACGCTGATGGTCGAGGCGACTTTTCCCGGAGATCCGGAGGCGGCGGATTTATTCGTCGCCGGGGGACGCGATTATATGTTCGGGGCGCCTGCACGCAGCGAAAAGGACGGCCGGCTGGTATTTACCATTCCGATCCTCGACCGGCCGTCGACGACACCGACCGATGGCGGGTTGTATTACACCCTGACAAGTGCCGAAGGCGCGGTCGAGGGCGTTCTGCCGTTCCCCTGATACCGAACCCGATCAGGGCTTTCCCTTGATCCAGGCCTTGTCGGCGGTTGCGGGAGATGCCCGATTTCGCTATCGCAAGAAACCTTCCCTGCTTTTCACACGAGGACCATCATGACGATTGCCGTTGGCGACAAACTGCCCGATGCGACCTTCAAGGAAATGACCGCCGACGGCGCCAAGGTGATCACCTCGGCCGAGATTTTCGCGGGCAAGAAGGTCGTGCTGTTCGGCGTTCCAGGCGCCTTCACGCCGACCTGCAGCAACAATCATCTGCCGGGCTATCTCGAGAACCACGATGCCATCCTGGCCCGCGGCGTCGACACCATCGCCGTCGTCTCCGTCAACGATGTCCATGTCATGGGCGCCTGGGCCAATTTCACCGGCGGTCAAGGCAAGATCCTCTATCTCGCCGACGGCAATGGCGACTTCGCCAGGTCGATCGGCCTCGACTCCGACTATTCCAGCGGCGGCATGGGATTGCGCTCGAAGCGCTTCTCGATGATCGTCGACAACGGCAAGGTCACGGCGCTCAATGTCGAGACCAAGCCAGGAGTCGACACATCGGGTGCCGCTCACATTCTGAGCCAGCTCTAAACCGCGGCGGCCGCGTCGGCTCATGAGCGCCATGGCCTGACGACGACGCGCTTCCAGCCGGATTGCCTGCTTTGGGGGACATCGACGATGNATCGACGATGTTTGACATCATCTGGCGCAGCGTTGCGATCGGCATCGGCGCCACGGTGCTGATGGATCTTTGGGCGCTGTTCCTGCATCTGGCGCTCAGCCAGCCGCGGCCGAACTGGGGGCCGCCCGGCCGCTGGGTCTGGCACCTTAGGGAAGGCAAGGTTTTCCACGACGATATCGCCCATGCCGCACCCTATGCGCATGAGCAGGCGCTGGGCTGGGCCTTCCATTATGTCACCGGCATCGTCTACGGCTTCATCCTGGTGGCGCTGGCGGGCACGGCATGGCTGGACGCGCCGACCTTCCTGCCGGCCTTCATCCTCGGCATGGTCACCATCGGCGCCGGCTGGTTCCTGCTGGCGCCCGGCATGGGCGCCGGCTGGGCTGCGTCAAAGCGCCCCAACGCGATGCAGATCCGCGCCTTCAACGTGATCTCGCACACGGTGTTCGCGCTCGGCCTCTACGGCACGGCCCTGCTGATCCGCTGAGGACAGGTTCTATCCGCTGGTCGCCAGCGGCTTCATCGCGGCTACGGTATCGATGATCTCCTGACATCCGCTTTAGCGCGGCGCCAGACTGTCTATCGGCCGCCATCCGTGGACGACGCGGCGCGTGCCGACATCATAGGCGAAGTAATTGCCGCCGCCGGCCGGCTGATCCGCCGCGCGGCTGATTGCGCGGCCGCTGAGCGAGAGCAGCAAGAGCGTTCCGACGCCGCCATGGCCGACGAAGGCAATGTCGCCGCCGTCGGCAGCACCCAGCACCGTTTCGACCTCGCTGACAATGCGTTGCTGGGCGTCGATGGCCCGTTCCCAGCCGCGGATGCTTTTGTGCGGGTCGGCGAAGAACTGGTCGGCGACCACCTCGAACTCCGGCGGCGGCAGGAAGCCGGTTGCCGACCGATCGTTCTCATGCATGCGCTCCCTCACCTCGACCGCGAGGCCGAGGTGTTTGCCAAGGATCTCGGCGGTTTCGATCGCCTTGCGCTCGGCCGACGAGACGACACGGCGAATCGACCCGACCCATGGCTGATCGAGCATGGCTGATGCTGTCGCTCGTCCGATCTCGGACAGCCCCCAGTGCGGCACGGGAACGTTGGCATCGATCTGAACCTGGGGATGGGTGATGTAGTATACGATCGGCATGAGTGAGGTCTCCTGCCGATAGCTTGAGCTCAATAGCTCTGGGTCGAGCGCCGTGCCCGCGGCGCCGGCTGCTTCTCGGATGCCGCCGGCTTCAGCGCCACTTTCGGCGCCGCAGGTTTGGCTGAGCCCCTCTTGAACGGCGCCATGCCTTCCCTTGCGAGTTCGTCGGCGCGTTCGTTCTCGGTGTGGCCGGCATGGCCCTTGACCCAGTTCCAGGTCACGTTGTGGCGCCGATTGGCCTCATCCAGCGCCTGCCACAGTTCACCGTTCTTGACCGGCTTCTTGTCGGCGGTCTTCCAGCCGTTTTTCTTCCAGCCGTGGATCCATTTGGAGATACCGTCCATGACATATTTGCTGTCGGTGTGAAGCTCGACGGCGCACGGCTCCTTCAGCGCATTCAGCGCCGAGATGGCGGCCAGCAGTTCCATACGGTTATTGGTCGTCTCGGCCTCGCCGCCCGACAATTCCTTGGTCTTGCCGTTGAAGCGCAGGATGGCGCCCCAGCCGCCGGGACCGGGATTGCCCGAGCAGGCACCGTCGGTGAAGATTTCGACCTGCTTGGTCATGTCAGTCCGTATTCCGAAGGCGACTTGATCGCGCGGTGGAAGCGCATGCGGCGGATATATTCGGTCGGATCGCGCTTCATGACCAGCCCGCCGTCGGGAACGGTCAGCCAGTCATAGAGCCGGGTCAGCATAAAGCGCAGCGCCGAGCCACGCGAAAGCATCGGCAGCGCTGCTTTCTCGCCCTCGCTCAAAGGCCGCACGCTCTGATAGCCGGCCAGCAGCGCCGTGCCTTTGGTCAGGTTGAAGGAGAAATCCTTCTCGAAACACCAGGCGTTGAGACAGGTGGCGACGTCATAGGCGTAGAGGTCGTGGCAGGCGAAATAGAAGTCGATGAGGCCGGACAGTTTCTCGCCGAGGAAGAAGACATTGTCGGGAAACAGATCGGCATGGATGATGCCTGCCGGCAGGCCCTGCGGCCAATGGCGTTCGAAATCCGCGAAATCCGCGTCGACCTCGGCCGCCAGTCCCGGCTCGACCTCGTCGGCTCGGTCGCGCGAGGCATTCCAGAGTTTGCGCCAGCCCTCGATGGCCAGTGCGTTGTTACGCGTCATCGCAAAATCCTGCCCGGCCAAATGCAGTGCGGCGAGGGACTTGCCGACCTCCGCGCAATGCGCCGCTGTCGGCCGCCGCAGCGACAGGCCTTCGAGGAAGGTGATGATGACCGCGGGACGGCCGGCCAGCGTGCCGATGACGGTGCCGTCATGCGCGGTCACCGGCAGCGGACAGGAAATGCCTTTGCGGGCGAGATGGCCCATCAGGCCGAGGAAGAACGGCAGGTCGGCCTTGTCGACGCGCTTCTCGTAGAGCGTCAGTATGTAAGAGCCGCTTGAGGTGTGCAGCAGGAAATTCGAATTCTCCGTGCCTTCGGCGATACCCTTGTAGGACAAGAGTTCGCCGACCGGATATGCCCTCAGGAACGCGCCGAGTTCGCCTTCATTGACGTCGGTGTAGACCGCCATGGGCTGTTCACGCGGCTCCGTTGACGAAGGCCATGTCGGCCCGTGTCAGTTCGACATCGCGCAGAACCCGCATGACTGGAAAATCCTCCGTTTCGGTGGCCGTGATCGCCAGGTCGATGGTCACCTCGAAGCGCTGGCGGAAGGCGTCGATGATCTCGTCGACGATGATCTCCGGCGCCGACGCGCCGGCAGACAGGCCGAGCGTCGAGATATTTGTGATGTCATTCCACGGAATTTCGGCGGCGCGCTGTACGAGAAGCGACATGGTGGCGCCGGCGCGCTCCGCCACTTCGACAAGACGGCGCGAATTGGAGGAATTGGGCGCACCGACGATCAGATAGAGATCGGCGCCGGCGGCGGTTTCCTTGACCGCTTCCTGGCGGTTGGTGGTGGCGTAGCAGATCGATTCGGCGGCCGGTGCATGCAGTTGCGGGAAGCGCTCCTGCAGCACCCGCAATATGCTGGCAGTGTCTTCGACCGACAACGTTGTCTGGCTTACGAAGCCGAGCGCTTCCGGGTCGGCGGGGGCAAAGGTCCCAGCGTCGGCTTCGGTCTCGATCAGCGTGACGGCGCCTTCAGCCAGTTGGCCCATGGTGCCGATCACTTCGGGATGGCCGGCATGGCCGATCAGAAGCACATGGCGGCCGAGCCGCTGATGGCGCATCGCCTGCTTGTGCACCTTGGACACCAGCGGGCAGGTGGCGTCGAGATAGAAGAGCTCGCGTGCCTTGGCGTCGGCCGGCACCGATTTCGGCACGCCGTGGGCCGAGAAGACAACCGGCGACTTGCGGTGCTCGGCCGGGATTTCCGAGAGTTCCTCGATGAAAACCGCGCCAAGGCTTTGCAGGCCCTCGACGACATAGCGGTTGTGCACGATCTCGTGGCGGACATAGACCGGCGCGCCGTATTTCTTCAACGCCAGCACGACGATCTGGATGGCGCGGTCGACACCGGCGCAAAAGCCGCGCGGCTGGCAGAGCCGGATCGTCAGCGGTGGTTTTGTGGCGGTCTGCAGCATGATTCCAGATCGGTTGATCGTATCGTTTGGCGAAATGAGGTGTGCACCCCTGCCCTGTCAAGGGCAGTTGGATCAGGTTGAATGGTCAACCTGATCTAACTCTTTGTTGGAGCATGATCTTGTCCGAAACCGGTTCCCACTTTTCGGGATCATGCTCTGGATCATTCAGTCTTTGCCGGACGGCGCAGCCTGATGATCAGAACCGCGGCAAGAGCCGCCGCCAGGCCATACCAGGTGAAGGCATATTGCAGATGAGAATTCGGCAGGTCGATGATGGTGACGCCGCCGACCGGCAGCCCGCCCGGGTTCGGCGTCTTGTCGGCGTCGATGAAGATCGGCACCAGCACGGCACCGGCCGGCAGGCCGGCACTCGCCGCCATGACGTCACGATCCTTCCAATAGAAGATGTTCTTGGCCACGTCATTGTCGGGCAGCATCATCGACGGCTTGGCCGGCAGCGGGTTGCGCGCCAGGCCGGTGACCGTGACCTTGCCGGTCACCTGCCCTTGCGGGCGCTTGGCGGCATCCTTGACATCATAGGGAACGAAGCCGCGGTTGATCAGGACATAGCGGCCATCGTCGAGGGCCAGCGGGGTATAGACGTTGAAGCCGGCGTCGCCGTCCCATGTGGCGTAGAAATGCCGCTCGCAGGAGTGCAGGAACGTCCCGCTGACGGTGACCGGCGTGTAGTCGACATCACCGGTGGCGGCGAATTCCTTCTCGACGTCCGCCAGCGGCTGCGGCGCTGAATGGGTGCGCTGGTCGATGGTCTGCAGAAGGGCTTCCTTCCAGTACAGGCGCTGCACCTGCCATGTGCCAAGCCCGAGCAGGATGACGAACACCACCAGGCCGAGGCCGAGCAGCAATGCCGTCTTCGGCCGCGAGCGGCCGGCGGGCTTGGTCAGCGCCTCGCTCATTGCCCCTGGTCCAGGCGGCCTTCGGCCGCCTTGTTGGCGTATTGAAGCGTCAGCAGCACCCCCTTGATCAACCTCAGCGCCGTCAGGCACAGTCCCACGGCCAGCGGTATCCAGATGATGAAATGCAGCCAGAGCGGCGGGCTCAGCGTGACCTCCACCCACAGCGCCAGCCCCACGACGATGAAGCCGATGATCAGGATGACGAACACCGCCGGGCCGTCGCCGGCATCGGCGTAGGAATAGTCGAGGCCGCAATTGTTGCAGCGCTTGCCGACGGTGAGGAAGCCGGAAAACAGCCGTCCTTCGCCGCAGCGCGGGCAGCGTCCGTGCAGGCCGGCCGAGATCGGCTCGATGGGTGGCCAGATCGCCCTATCTTCACTCATGGATAGTCATGCTTTACGGCTCGATTTCGATCAGCGTTCCATCCGGCACCATAGTCCAGATTTGGTCCATGTCGCAGTCGGTAACCCCAATGCAGCCATCGGTCCAGTCGACCAATTGAAGCAGCCAGCCCGACCAGCCGAATCCGTTGGCCATTGATGGGCGCCGAAAAGACGAAAGGCGACCGCGTTGCCGCGACCGCCCTTCTGATTTGTCGGTTCGGTGAAAGCCGTCAGTGGCCTTCGATCACCGCGCCGACCGATCCCCAGACGTAGATCGATGCGAACAGGAACAGCCAGACCACGTCGACGAAGTGCCAGTACCAGGCAGCCGCCTCGAAGCCGAAATGCTGCTTGGGCGTGAAGTCGCCTTTCCAGGCGCGGATCAGGCAGACCAGCAGGAAGATGGTGCCGATGATGACGTGGAAGCCATGGAAGCCGGTCGCCATGAAGAAGGTCGCGCCGTAGATGGAATCCTTGAAGCCGAACGGAGCGTGCATGTACTCGTAGGCCTGCACCATGGTGAACAGCATGCCGAGGCCGACGGTCAGCACCAGGCCGTTGATCAGGCCCTTGCGGTCGCCATGGATGAGCGAATGGTGCGCCCATGTCACCGTGGTGCCCGACAGAAGCAGGATGATGGTGTTGTAGAGCGGCAGATGGAAGGGATCGAGGACTTCGAGACCCTTCGGCGGCCAGACGCCACCAGTGAAAGCGGTGCGGGCGTAATTCTGCACTTCGCTCGGAAACAGGCTGGCATCGAAATAGGCCCAGAACCAGGCAACGAAGAACATCACTTCCGAAGCGATGAACATGATCATGCCGTAGCGCAGATGCAGCGACACGACGCGCGTGTGGTGGCCCTCATGCGCTTCCTTGATGGTGTCCGACCACCAGGCAAACATCGTGTAGAGGACGATGACCAGGCCGATGAAGAACAGCCATGGATTGGCGATGTTGTGGCCGAAAATTGGAAAATCGCCGTTCTTGAGATACTGCATCAGGGCGACGCCGCCGACTGCAGTCACCAGTGCGCCGATCGACCCCAGGAAGGGCCACGGGCTCGGGTTGACGAGATGGTAGTCGTGTTGTGGTTTTGCGTGCGCGTCTGCCATATCAACCCCCGAGATTTGCTTCGGTATCTGAAACTTTGCTGCTGCTGTTCGGCGTCGATGACGCCACCGGCTTGTTCTTTTGGACCGGGAACATCGTGTAGGACAGGGTGATCGTCTTCAAGTCCTTCAGTTCCGGCACGTTGACGATATCGGGATCCACATAGAACACGACTGGCATGTCCAGCGTCTCGCCGGGCTTCAGCGTCGTGTCGGTGAAGCAGAAACACTCGACCTTGTTGAAGTAGGGGCCCGCCAGTTCCGGCTGCACGTTGAAGGTGGCGCGGCCGGTAACGGCGCGGTCGAGCTTGTTGGTGGCGCTGTAATGCGCCTGCGTGGTCTCGCCGATCTTGATGGTGACCGAACGGGCGACCGGCTGGAACTGCCACGGAATGCCGTTGGTGTTGGCGTCGAAGCGCACGGTGATGTCACGGTCGAGGATGCGGCCGGCATATTGCTTTTCGGCGCGCTGCGTGGTGCCGCCATAGCCGGTGGCCTGGCAGAACATCTTGTAGAGCGGCACCGCGGCGTAGGCCATGCCGATCATGCCGCCGAAGAAGGCGACGCAGACGGCGGCGACGACGCGGTTGGTGTTCTTCTTCCTGGGATCGGTCACGGTCTGGCGGGTCATCATCGGCCTCATCCGGTATGGCCGAATTTCACGATGGTCGCGACGTAGAAGATGACGACCAGAATCGCCAGCGCGACGCCGATCGCCGCCGAACGGTTGCGCCGCGCCTTCTTCTGGCTTTCGGTCAGCGTGACCAGTTCAAGCTTCTTGTCGATCATAGTCATGCTCCACCGATGGCCAAAGCGCGACCGACGACACAGTCGGCAAGATAGATGGCGAAGATGGCGAAGAGGTAGAGCAGCGAATAGGCGAACAGAGCCTTGGCCGGCTTCATGACGCGGTCGCTATCGGTCATGCACAGCACTTTCCAGGCATACCAGACGAAGCCGGCGCCGAGAGCCACTGATGCGACGCCATAGAAGGCGGTAGTGAAACCGAGCACCCAGGGCAGCACGCCGATCGGCGCCAGGATCAGGGCGTAGGCAAAGATCTGGCGGCGGGTCGAGGCCTGGCCGGCAACGTTCGGCATCATCGGGATGCCGGCCTTGGCGTAGTCGTCGGACTTGAACAGCGCCAGCGCCCAGAAGTGCGGCGGCGTCCACAGGAAGATGATCAGGAACAGGACGAGGCTTTCCAGGCTCACCGTTCCGGTCACCGCGGCCCAGCCGATGACCGGCGGGATGGCGCCGGCGGCGCCGCCGATGACGATGTTCTGCGGCGTCGAGCGCTTCAGCCACATCGTGTAGACGACGGCGTAGAAGAAGATGGTGAAGGCAAGCAGCGCCGCCGACAGCCAGTTGACCAGCACGCCCAGCGTCATCACCGACAGCACCGAAAGCACAAGGCCGAAGCTCAGGGCTTCGCCGGGCAGGATGCGGCCGGACGGTACCGGGCGGCCGGCGGTCCGGCTCATCACCGCATCGATGTCGGCGTCGTACCACATGTTGAGCGCACCCGAGGCGCCGGCGCCGATAGCAATGGCCAGGATGGCGATCACCGCCAGCAGCGGGTTGATGGTCACGGGCGCAGCGACCATGCCGACAAAGGCCGTGAACACCACCAGCGACATGACGCGCGGCTTCAGCAGGGCGAAGAAATCGCCCGACGTGGCTTCCGACATGCGAAAGCCCGCTTCGTCAATCATTGGGTCGTCGACAAGGGCCATGCGTACATAAGTCCAATCATTCCGTTGGCCGAAACCGCCGGCGGGCCGGCGGTTTCGTATTCGGGCTGCCTTACTTGATCTTCGGCAGCTGTTCCCACTGGTGGAAGGGCGGCGGCGAAGGCAGCTGCCATTCGAGCGTCGTTGCACCCTCGCCCCACGGATTGGCGCCGGCGACGCGCTTCTTCTGGAAGGCCTCGAACACGCCATAGAGGAAGATCACCACGCCGACGGCGGATATATAGGAGCCGTAGGACGACACCATGTTCCAGCCGGCGAACGCGTCGGGATAATCGATGGTGCGGCGCGGCATGCCGGCGAGGCCGAGAAAATGCTGCGGGAAGAAGATCAAATTGACGCCGACGAAGGTGACCCAGAAGTGGGTGTTGGCGATCACCGGCGAGTACATGTAGCCGGTCATCTTGGGGAACCAGTAGTACCAGCCGGCGAAGATGGCGAAGACCGCACCCAGCGACAGCACATAGTGGAAGTGGGCAATGACGAAATAGGTGTCATGCAGCGAGCGGTCGAGGCCGGCATTGGCGAGCTGGACGCCGGTGACGCCGCCGACCGTGAACAGGAAGATGAAGCCCAGCGCCCACAGCATCGGCGTCTTGAACGAGATCGAGCCGCCCCACATCGTCGCGATCCAGGAGAAGATCTTCACGCCTGTCGGCACGGCGATGACCATGGTGGCGAAGACGAAGTAGCGCTGCGTGTCGAGCGACAGGCCGGTCGTGTACATGTGGTGCGCCCAGACGATGAAGCCGACGGCGCCGATCGCGACCATGGCGTAGGCCATGCCGAGATAGCCGAACACCGGCTTCTTCGAGAAGGTCGAGACGATGTGGCTGATGATGCCGAAGCCCGGCAGGATCAGGATGTACACTTCGGGGTGACCGAAGAACCAGAACAGATGCTGGAACAGGATCGGATCGCCGCCGCCATCCGGGGCGAAGAAGGTGGTGCCGAAATTGCGGTCGGTAAGCAGCATGGTGATGCCACCGGCCAGAACCGGAAGCGACAAGAGCAGCAGGAAGGCGGTGATCAGAACCGACCAGGCAAACAGCGGCATCTTGTGCAGCGTCATGCCCGGCGCGCGCATGTTGAAAATGGTGGTGATGAAGTTGATGGCGCCGAGGATCGAGGACGCGCCGGCAATGTGGATCGACAGGATCGCCAGATCCATGGCCGGCCCGGGCTGGCCGGAGGTCGACAGCGGCGGATAGAGCGTCCAGCCGCCGCCAACGCCATAGGCGCCGGGCGCGCTCGGCATGAAAGCCGAAGCGATGAGCAGCAGGAAGGCCGGCGGCAGCAGCCAGAACGAGATGTTGTTCATGCGCGGGAAGGCCATGTCAGGCGCGCCGATCATGATCGGCACCATCCAGTTGGCGAAGCCGCCGATCAGCGCCGGCATGACCATGAAGAAGATCATGATCAGCGCGTGCGCGGTGCCGAAGGCGTTGTACATGCTCTTGCCGCCGTCGATGGCGGCATCGCCGTTCATGCCATAGACCATCTGCGCCAGACCGGTGAAGATCTGGATGCCCGGCTCCTGCAGCTCCATGCGGATGACGACCGAAAGCGCGCCGCCGACGATGCCCGCGAAGATCGCGAAGATCAGGTAGAGCGTGCCGATGTCCTTGTGGTTGGTGGAGTACACCCACCGGACCCAGCCATGATAGGGCTTGTGGTCGTGGTCGTCGTGAGCTGCAGCTTCTGCCATGGTCGGCTCCGTTCCCTAATTCTTGCTAACCCGCGGCATCAATTGCCGGCGGCCGCTACCTTGTTGGTACCGTCGACCTCGGCCATCAGCGCCTTGTTGGCGCCGGGGAGGTCGGTCTTGGCTGCTGCCAGCCAGGTCTTGTACTGCGCATCGGATACGACGCGGACGGCGATCGGCATGAAGGCATGGTCCTTGCCGCAGAGCTGCGAGCACTGGCCGTAATAGATGCCTTCCTTTTCCGCCTTGAACCACGTCTCGTTGGTGCGGCCGGGAACCGCGTCCATCTTGATGCCGAAGGCCGGAACGGCAAAGGAATGGATCACGTCGGCTGCGGTAACCAGGACGCGCGTCATGGTGTTGACCGGCACGACCAGCTCGTTGTCGACCGCCAGCAGGCGCGGATAGACCTTGCGATCTTCCTTGCCGATCGCGGCGCGGTCGGCGTCCTGCAGGATGGCCGAGTTGAAGGAGAGCGTGTTCTCGGTCTGGTACTCATAGTCCCAGTTCCACTGATTGCCCGTTACCTTGACGGTCAGCTTGGCCTCTTCCGGCGGCGTGTACTGCGCCGTCAGCAACTGGAACGAGGGAATGGCGATGAACAGCAGGACGACGACCGGCCCGACTGTCCAGATGATCTCGATCAGCGTGTTGTGGCTGGTCTTGGACGGAACCGGGTTTTTGCTGGCGCGGAACCTGAAGATGCACCAGGCGAGAAGCGCCAGAACCAAAGCAGTGATCGGGACGACGAACCACATCGTGTAATTCCCGAACCACTCGATCTGCCGCATCATGTCTGTCGCCGGCGGCTGAAAAGTCATCTCCCACGGCTGCGGCTGGGCCGCATGGGCGGAGGCACCGGCGAAAAATGCGGCGGCGGCGCCTGCCGTTGCCATCAATTTGGCGCTTGCTGGGAATTTTCTCATCGCCCTCTTCATCTCCCGGTTCCTCGCGATCGCGACGCAAGAATATCGAACAATGCCGGGATGGGAATCCCGGACAGTCCCAAGGGTGGTTCAAACCATACTCTATTTCCCTCCGCAAGAAAGGAGCGGGCGAAACCGTGCGGCATTTTTGCGCGCAAGTGCTGCCGCGCTGTTTCGACGGCCTCGTGGCCCGCGCGGGTCGTCGACAGACAGGCTATGCGGGCTTGTGTCCGGAATGCGCCCGACGGTCGCAATTCGGGCGAATTTGCTAGGGAAAAGCGCATTATTGCGCCTGCCGGGGCTGACCGGCGGTCGCCCTATCCTTTACTTGGCCTTGGCGCGGCTTAAAGTGCCGTGATTCGCAATGGAGCCGTCATGACCTCTTGGCTTTCGAGAAACGCCTGGCATTCGAAGAGCGCCTGGCATTCGAAAAGCGCTTGGCTTTCGAGAAGCGGGGCGAAGGTCGTTTTTCTCGCCGCCCTGATCGGTATCGGCTCGTCCGCAACCGGCGTCGCCAATGCAGCGCAGCCCAGCGGCACGGTCAAGTCAACGCATGGCGCGTGGTCGATCATCTGCGACACGCCGGCCGGCGCCACCTCGGAACAATGCGTGATGATGCAGAACGTCGTTGCCGAGGATCGCCCGGAAATGGGACTGTCCGTCGTCGTCCTGCGCACCGCCGACAACAAGGCCGAGATCCTGCGCGTGCTGGCCCCGCTCGGCGTTCTGCTGCCCAATGGCCTGGGCCTCAATGTCGACGGCAAGGATATTGGCCGCGCCTATTTCGTGCGCTGCTTCCAGGACGGCTGCTATGCCGAGGTCATTCTCGAAAAGCCGCTGCTCGATACGCTGAAGACCGGGACGTCGGCCACCTTCATCGTCTTCCAGACGCCGGAAGAAGGCATCGGCATCCCCGTCGACCTCAAGGGCTTCGCCGACGGTTTTGCCGCCCTGCCCTGAGCTTGATGCTTGCGAAACCGTCTTTCCTCACAATTCCCACGGGTTTGATCTTTGGCTGTGGGGGTCATCATGCGTGCTTGTTCTTTGCTTTTGTCGACCGGTCTGATCCTGACCGGCGCCGTTTCCGTCGCCTTTGCCGAGGATTCCGAAATCATCACGGCGCCCGATCCGGCCGTCATTTTCGAGCTTGCGAAAGGCTATGGCTCGGCCAAGATGGACAAGGACGACGGGGCGATCCGATGGTCTCGGGCCGGCTTCAGGGCATGAAATATGTCATCTACTTCTATGGCTGCGAAAACCATGAGAAGTGCAAGTCGATCCAGTTCTCCTCGGGCTATACCGACCCCTTCACGGCCGACCAGGCCAATGAATGGAACAAGAAATATCGCTGGGTGAAGGCCTTTTCGGGTGACGGGTCGAGCTTCAAGATGGATGTCATGTTCAGGGGCGGGGTTACCCGCTCCTACCTGCTGCGGATCGTCATTGCGGATTGTGCAGGCGCGTCTTCGCGCCTACATCGTGGCAACACCATTCCTCTTGTGAGCGGACCTGCCATGAACAGCCTGACCGGCCAATTCGACATTTCAGACGATCGCATCAAGCGGATCGTCGCCGACACACTGAACGGCGCCGATGATGGCGAACTGTTCCTCGAATACAGCGAGAGCGAAGCGCTGATGTTCGACAATGGCAGGCTGAAGACCGCCAATTTCAACACCGACCAGGGTTTTGGCCTGCGCGCCGTGGCCGGCGAGGCCAGCGGCTACGCCCATTCCAGCGATCTTTCGGAGGCGTCGCTGCTGCGCGCCGCCGACGCGGTCTCGACCGTCAAGGGCGGCTATTCCGGCACGCTTGCCGCGGCACCCGCGCGCACCAACCGCCATCTCTATGGCGAGGAGAACCCGATCCCCTCGCCTTCCTTCGAGGTCAAGGCCAAGCTGTTGCAGGAGATCGACGCATGGCTGCGTGCCGAGGACCCGCGCGTGCGCCAGGTGACGGCCTCGCTCGCGGCGTCCTGGCAGCATGTCGAGATCGTGCGCGCCGACGGCCAGATCGTGCGCGACATCCGCCCGCTGGTCCGCATCAACGTTTCCGTCGTCGTCGGCGACGGCGACCGCCAGGAAAGCGGCTCCTATGGCATGGGCGGGCGCAAGGCGTTCGGCGAGTTCCTGGTCGAGGACGCCTGGAAGCATGCTGCCAGGGAGGCCCTCAGGCAGGCGCTGGTCAATCTCGAAGCCATTCCCGCGCCGGCCGGAACGTTCGACATCGTTTTGTCCAGCGGCTGGCCGGGCGTGATGCTGCACGAAGCCGTCGGCCACGGGCTGGAGGGCGACTTCAACCGCAAGAAGACCTCCGCCTTTGCCGGCCTGCTCGGCCAGCAGGTCGCCGCCAAGGGCGTTACCGTGGTCGATGACGGCACCATGCCGGAGCGGCGGGGTTCGCTGACCGTCGACGATGAAGGCACGCCTTCGGCCCGCAATGTGCTGATCGACGACGGCAAGCTTGTCGGCTACATGCAGGACCGCCAGAACGCCCGGCTGATGGGCATGAAAGCCACGGGAAACGGCCGGCGCGAAGGCTATGCGCACCAGCCGATGCCGCGCATGACCAACACCTATATGACGGCGGGCGACATGGAGCCGGACGAGATCATCGCCTCGGTCAAGAACGGCATCTATGCCGTATCCTTCGGCGGCGGCCAGGTCGACATCACCTCAGGCAAGTTCGTGTTCGGCTGCACCGAGGCCTACATGATCGAAAACGGCAAGGTGACGCAGCCGATCAAGGGCGCCATGCTGATCGGCAACGGACCGGACGCCATGCACCGTGTGTCGATGATCGGCAACGACATGAAACTCGACACCGGCATCGGCATGTGCGGCAAGGCCGGACAAGGCGTGCCGGTCGGCGTCGGCCAGCCGCATCTCAGGATGAACCAGATGACCGTCGGCGGCACCAGGGTTTGAGCGAGGAGACGCCAATGGGCTTGAATAGTTCCCCTCACAGGGATATCTTACCTTTGTCTTACACAAGGGTAATACCGCAATGGGTGCAATAGAAAAGCTTATAACGACCGTCTCTACCAAGGGACAGGTAATCCTGCCCAGCGCGATCCGCAAACGGAGGGACTGGGGCGCGGGCACGCGCCTGCAGGTCGAAGACACACCAGACGGTGTACTTTTGAGACCGGCGCCTGCCTTTGCCCCGACACGACCAGAAGATGTCTTTGGTGTCCTGCCGCACAGTGGCAGACCGAAGACCTTGGAGGAGATGGACGCGGCCGTCCTTGCTGAAGCACGGCGGCGCCATGCTCGCGATTGATACCAACGTTGTCGTCAGGTATCTGACGAACGACGATCCCGAGCAGTCCCCGCGAGCCCGGCGGCTGATCGACGGTCAGCCCGTTTTCGTCGCCGTCACGGTGATCCTGGAGGCTGAGTGGGTGCTGCGCAGCGGCTATGGTTATGATCAGGCCTCGATCGTCAATGCACTGCGGGTGTTCGGCGGGCTTCCCACTGTCGAGATAGAGGATGCTGCGATCGTCTCTTCCGCGGTCGATCTAGCCGAGACGGGAATGGATTTCGCCGATGCGCTCCATCTGGGCAAGTCCTCGCAATGCTCAGCATTTGTGTCCTTCGACCGTAAGTTCATCAAGGCCGCACAAGCGGCCGGGTACGAAAGCGTTCGCGAAGGCTAGTTTGCCAGCCGGCTACGTCTTGCGGGGGGCGGCAAACTCAAGCACGGCCTTGTGAAAATCGGCGGATTAACGTCGCCGTTTCGGCTTCTCCAGCAGCGCCACGGCCTCGACATGCGGCGACCACAGGAACTGGTCGATGGGCGTGACGCTCTTCAAGATGTAGCCGCCGTCGATCAGGATGCGCAGGTCGCGTGCCAGCGTCACCGGATTGCAGGAGACGGCTGCGACGAACGGCACATCCGAGCGGGCGATCTGCTTCGACTGGTCCTCGGCGCCGGCGCGCGGCGGGTCGAAGACGACGCCATCGAAAGCATTCAGCTCCTTGAACGTCAGCGGCCGCCGGAACAGGTCGCGGCGTTCGCCGGTTACCCGCTTCAGGCCGGTGGCGAAGCGCGATCCGCGGTCGAGCGCCGAAAGAGCTGCCGCGTCGCCTTCGACCGCGTGGACTTCGGATTTGGCCGCCAGCCGAAGCGCAAAGCTGCCGCAGCCGGCGAAAAGATCCGCGACTTTCCTGGCCCGCTTCAGATGTCCGCCAATGAGATCGGCCATCGCCTGTTCGGCGGCTTGCGTTGCCTGCAGGAAGGCGCCAGGCGGTATGGCGACAGCGACGGTGCCGAACATGACCACCGGCTTTTTCGGCTCGATGACAATCTCGTCGTCGATCGAAAGCCGGGCAAAGCCATTGGCCATGATGAAGTTGGAGGCGACCCGGCGCTGGTTCTCGCCCAGCTTGCCCGACTCATAGACAGCGACGTCAAGCCCCGAGCCCGTCACAGTGACCGCCATCCGGAACGATTTGGTGGTGGCGCAAACCAGGTCGGCGACCGACCTCAAGCGATCGAGCGCGGCAACGATCTCGGGCAGCGAGATCGGACATTCCTCGATGGGGATGATTTCCGGCGACAGATGGCGATGGAAGCCAAGCAGCATGCCTGTGTCGGCGCGCCTGGCGGCAAGCACGACGCGGCGGCGTGTGTGTGGCGCACACGGCACCAGGGCGCCGATGTCGCCGGCAATGCCTTTCAAGGCGTGCACGACCTTGTCGCGTTTCCATTGCTGGTAAGCGTCGGCTTGCAGATGCTGGACGGCGCAGCCGCCACATTCGGTGAAATGCCGGCAGGCCGGATCGATACGCAGCGGCGACGTCTCCAATACCGCCATCAGCATGGCGCGATCCCTCTCGCGCGCGGCGGTGACGGTCTCGCCGGGCAGGGTGAAGGGAATGAACAGCTCGCCGGTTTCCGTCTCGGCGACGCCGTCGCCCTGCGAACCCAGTCTCTTGATGGTGAAGCCCGTGCTCATCGGTCCTTGATCCCGGCATCCTTGATCCCGGCATCCTTGATCCCGGCAAGCAGGAATTCGCGGTTGCCGTCGCCGCCTTCGATCGGCGACATGTGCAGACCCAATGTACGCCAGCCAGGGACGCCTTCGAGCCATTCCTGCAGCAAGCCGGCCACACGGGCGGCGTCATAAGGGTCTTTCAACAGACCGCCCTTGCCGATTGCCTCGCGGCCGGCCTCGAATTGCGGCTTGACCAGAAACACCGCACGAGCGCCGTCCCGTGCCAATGCCAACGCCGGTGGCGACGCCAGTTTCAACGAGATGAAGCTGACGTCGGAGACGATGAAATCCGGGATGCGGCCGCCGAGATCGGCAGCCGCGAGCTCGCGAGCGTTGAGGCCCTCGATAACCGTCACGCGCGGGTCGCCCGCAATGTCGGGATGCATCTGGCCGTGGCCGACATCGATGGCCGTGACATGGGCCGCGCCGCGTTCGAGCAGCACCTGGGTGAAGCCGCCTGTCGAGGCGCCGATATCGAGAGCTTCACTGCCCGCGGGATCGAGACTGAAATGGTCGAGCCCGGCGATCAGCTTCAGCGCCGCGCGTGAGACATAACCCTGCGCCGGGTCGTCGATGACGATGAGACAGTGCGGCAGAACCGTCTGGCCGGGCTTGCGGGCGACCACGCCGTCGACCATCACGGTGCCGCGCTCGACCGCGTCGCGGGCGCGCGAGCGGCTCGCAAACAGGCCGCGCTGGACGAGCAATTCGTCGAGCCGCTGGCGTGTGCTGGCTGGCAGAGGGGAGTTCATCGGCCTTCATGGCGAAAGCCGGCCGCGAAGGCAAGGACATTGGCATGGGAGGACGTCGAGACCCGGGCCGCAAGCCAGTCCGCCCGGTTGAATAGCGCAGCCAGTCCGGCAAGATGTAGAGGCTCAGGCAATGCGGAGGAAGACGAATGCTGACGGGAACCTGCCATTGCGGCGCCGCCCACTGGACGCTGGAAGGCGATCCCGGCCCGATCACGGCCTGCAATTGCACGCTTTGCCGCCGCTATGGCACGCTCTGGGCCTATGACTTTGTCGACGAGCGTATCCGGCTTGCGGGGCCTGTGCAGTCCTACACCCGCGCCGGCAAGGAGACGCCGTCGCTGGAAATCCTGTTTTGCCCGACATGTGCCTGTGTGCTTGCCTGGCGCGGTTTGCGCCGCAGCGACAGCGGCCGCACGCGTATCGCCGTCAATGTCAGGCTGGCACCGCCTGAGGCGGTCGCCGACCTGCCGATCGACCATTTCGACGGGCTGGACACTTATGACGACCTGCCGCGCGATGGGCGCTGCGTGCGCGATATGTGGTTTTAGAAGATCGTCCGTGAGACCTGCCGTTCAACGGCCGGCATCAGGCCGTCGCTTCCGTCATCTGAAGCCTGCTTGCGCGGGCGCTCGACAGCAACGACTGGTGCGTCCGGCACGACGACAAGCTGCGGCACCTGCTTGTAGGAAAAAGCGCCCCTGATATCGCCCATCTTGCGGGCGACGATGCCTGCCACCGCCTGTTCGAGCTTGCGGTCATAGCGCGTCTCGGCCATGGCCGGCGCGGCGATGACGGCCAAAAGGGCCGCGCCGCACAGAAGCGTTCGCATTGTTTTTAACTCCCTGCCTGGAGGCAGTTCTAGCAGGGCGGCGTTGAAAAACGGCCAAAAGAGACGGTAAGCGAAACGCCAAAGAGAAGCGTTAACAAAGTGTTAAGCTTGCACAGGCAACTGCTTCAGCTGCGTGAGGTTTGATTCAGGCGCGCTGCGCGCGCGCGGAATGGCCGAGCGCGACGAACACGGTGCGCACGATGCCGGCCGCGTCGAGCCCGGCATCGGCATACATTTTTTCCGGCTTGGCGTGGTCGGTGAACTCGTCCGGCAGCACCAGCGGCCGAACTTTCAGACCGCTTTCCAGCAAGCCTTCATGGGCGAGGAACTGCAGCACGTGGCTGGCGAAACCGCCGACAGCGCCCTCTTCCACCGTCACCAGCACTTCGTGCGAGCGGGCGAGACGGCGGATCAAATCCTCGTCTAGCGGCTTGGCGAAACGGGCGTCCGCAACCGTCGTTGACAGTCCGGCCGCGCCGAGTTCCTCGGCCGCCAGCAGACAGTCCTGCAGTCTTGTGCCGAAGGACAGAAGCGCCACCTTGGTGCCTTCCCTGACGATGCGGCCCTTGCCGATTTCGAGCACCGAGCCGCGCTCCGGCATATCGACGCCTACGCCGTTGCCGCGCGGATAGCGGAAGGCGATCGGGCCTTCGTCATAATAGGCGGCGGTGCGCACCATGTGGCGAAGCTCCGCCTCGTCGGCAGCCGCCATCACCACGAAGCCCGGCAGCGTCGCCAGGAAAGTGGTGTCGAAGGCGCCGCAATGGGTGGCGCCGTCAGCGCCGACGAAACCGGCGCGGTCGATCGGGAAACGCACGGGCAGTTTCTGGATCGCCACGTCGTGGACGACCTGATCGTAGGCGCGCTGCAGGAAGGTCGAATAGATGGCGGCGAAGGGCTTGTAGCCCTCGCTGGCGAGGCCGGCGGCGAAGGTCACGGCATGTTGCTCGGCAATGCCGACATCGAAGGTCCGGGTCGGAAACGCTTCGCCGAACAAATCGAGGCCGGTGCCGTTCGGCATGGCGGCGGTGACGGCGACGATGCGGTCGTCCAGGCGGGCCTCCTGGACCAGGCTCTCGGCGAACACCTTGGTGTAGGCCGGCGCATTGGCCGGGGCCTTGGTCTGCGCGCCGGTGATGACGTCGAACTTGTTGACGCCGTGATATTTGTCGGCCGCGGCCTCGGCCGGCGCGTAGCCCTTGCCCTTCTGGGTCACGACATGGATCAGCACCGGGCCGTCGGCATGGTCGCGGACGTTCTTCAGCACCGGGATCAGATGCTCGAGATTGTGGCCGTCGATCGGGCCGATATGGTAGAAGCCAAGCTCCTCGAACAGCGTGCCGCCGGTGACGTAGCCGCGCGCATGCTCGACCGCCCGCTTGATGGCGCGGTCGGCGCGCTTGCCGAGATAGGAGGTCAGCTTCTTGCCGAAATCGCGCAGGCCAAGATAGGTCTTGCCCGACGCGAGCCGCGCCAGATAGGCGCTCATGGCGCCGGTCGGCGGCGCGATAGACATGTCGTTGTCGTTGAGGATGACGATCAGCCGGGCATCAAGCGCGCCGGCATTGTTCATGGCTTCATAGGCCATGCCGGCGGACATGGCGCCGTCGCCGATGACGGCAATGACATTGTTGTGGCCGCCCGAGAGGTCGCGCGCCATGGCCATGCCGAGGCCGGCGGAAATGGAGGTCGAAGAGTGCGCGGCGCCGAACGGGTCGTATTCGCTCTCGGCGCGACGGGTGAAGCCGGACAGGCCGCCTTCTTGCCTGAGCGTTCGGATGCGGTCGCGGCGGCCGGTCAGGATCTTGTGTGGATAGGCCTGGTGGCCGACATCCCAGATCACGCGGTCTTCCGGCGTGTTGAAGACATAGTGCAGCGCCACCGTCAGTTCGACGACACCGAGGCCGGCGCCGAGATGCCCGCCCGTATGCGAGACGGCATCGATCAGCTCGGCGCGCAGCTCCGAGGCCAGCTGCGGCAGCTCGCTTTCGTCAAGCTTCTTCAGGTCGGCTGGAATGCGGACCTTGTCGAGAAGCGGCGTATGCAGCGTTGCGTTCACTGTTAAAGGGCCTGCTCAGCTATAATGCGCGTCGATCATGGCGAAATATGCCTGCGTCGCCGGAATGTAAATGCGTGTCAGTGACGCGGGTGATGCTGACGTTAATTGTCCGGTAACGGAATGAACTCTTCCTCATCTCCAGGAACGATATCGAAGCGGCCCGTCTTCCATTCCTGCTTGGCCTGTTCGATGCGTTCCTTCGACGACGAGACGAAGTTCCACCAGATGTGGCGCGGAGAGCCGAGCGAAGCGCCCCCGAAGAGCATGAAATGGGCGCCGCGCTCGGACGACACGACGATCTCGTCACCAGGCCGGAACACCAGCAGCCGTTCGGCCGGAAAACGGTCGCCCGAAACCGAGACATCGCCGTCCAGCGTGTAGATGGCGCGTTCCTCGGCGTCGGCGGGAATTTTGACGCTGGCGCCGGGCGCCAGCCTCAGATCGGCGTAGAGCGTCTCGGTGTCGGCTCTTACCGGCGAGCGCAGTCCCTGGAAATCGCCGATCACCACGCGGCCGGAAACACCTTCGGCGTCGATCTCGGGCAGAAGGAGCGCGGCCGTGTTCTCGAACACCGGCGCCACTTCCTCCTTGCCGTCGGGCAAAGCCAGCCATGTCTGCAGGCCGGAGACCGACATCGGCGCGCCGCGCAGTTCTTCGGGCGTGCGCTCGGAATGGACAATGCCGCGGCCGGCGGTCATCAAATTCACGTCGCCGGGCTGGATGACCATCTCGGTGCCGAGCGAATCGCGGTGCCTGATATTGCCGTCGAACAGATAGGTGACGGTGGAAAGCCCGATATGCGGGTGCGGGCGCACATCCATCGCCTGGCCGGCGCGCAAGATCGCCGGCCCCATGCGGTCGAAGAAGATGAAGGGACCGACCAGCCGCCGCTTTGCCGTCGGCAGAGCGCGACGAACCTGGAAGCCGCCAATGTCCTTGGCGTTTGGAATGACCATGAGCTCGATCTGGTCGCTGGCGAAGGCATCGCCAGGCTCAGGGTCCTTGCCGGGGAAGAAACTCATCTGGATGTCCTCAGGCGAAGCGGAGCGCCGATTTGGCTTTTGCCTTGGCCGCCACCTCTTCACGATTGCGCGGATGATGCGTGGTTTCCAGCGAATGCAGCAATTCATGCGCCGATTCGGCGATCGCCTCGACGGCACGGTCGAAGGCTGCCTGGTTGCGCTGCGAGGGGCGCGTCGTTCCGCTCAGTTTGCGCACGAATTGAAGGGCGGCGTCGCGGATCTCGTCATGGGTCGCCGGCGGCTCGAAATTGAACAGGGTCTTGATGTTTCTGCACATGCTTGAACTCCTATCTGCTTTATGCCCGCCCCATTCCACTACTCCGCGTCGAGCGGCTCCGTTCCCACCGGTTTGCCATCACGCGACAGCCTGATCTTCTCGACCTTGTCTTCGGCCGCCTTCAGCAGCCGGTCGCAATGGGCCTTCAGCGCCTCGCCGCGCTCATAGATCTTGATCGATTGGTCGAGCGGCACGTCGCCGCGTTCCAGATCATCGACGATCTTTTCCAGCGCGTCGAGTGCCTGCTCGAAGCTCATCGCCTTCACGTCTTCATTTGCTTCGCCAGCCATACTTTACCCCTTCATCAGCCGCCCGACATGGGCGGCGACCGAAAATGCCAGTCCCTGCAGATCGTAGCCGCCCTCAAGCAGGCTGACGAGCCGGTTGCCGCTGTGGCGCCCGGCGCGTTCCAGCAACTGGCCTGTCGCCCAGTCGAAATCGTCCTCGCTGAGGTTGATCTCGGCCAGCGGGTCGCGATGGTGAGCGTCGAAGCCTGCGGAAATGATGATCAGATCGGGCGCGAAATTGTCGAGTGCCGGAAGGACGCGCGACAGCAAGGCATCGCGAAACATGTCCGAGCCGGTCTGCGGCGCCAGCGGCGCGTTGACGATGTTGCCGGCGCCGGTTTCGTTTTTAGCCCCGGTGCCGGGATAGAGCGGCATCTGGTGCGTCGAACAATAGAGCACCGAGGGATCCTCCCAGAAAATGTCCTGCGTGCCATTGCCGTGATGCACGTCCCAGTCGACGATGGCGACACGCTCGGCGCCGTGTTTCTTCTGCGCGTAGCGGGCCGCGATCGCCGCGGTGTTGAACAGGCAAAAGCCCATGGCCGTGGTCTTTTCGGCATGATGGCCGGGCGGACGCGCGGCGACGAAGGCATTGGCAACGCTGCCCTCGAAAACATCGTCGACGGCAGCGTTGGCCGCACCGATGGCAGTGACCACCGCCTGCCAGCTTTTCGGGCTGGCGCTCGTGTCGGCGTCGATCGAGGCAATGCCGCTTTCAGGGATCGCGGCGCGGACGCGGGCGACGAAATCCTCGGGGTGGGCGTAGAGGATTGTGGCCTCGTCGCCTTGCGGCGCCGTTACCCGATCGAGTGCGGTGAAGGCCTCGTCGTCGAGCACGCGCTCGATAGCGCGCAAGCGGTCCGGCCGCTCCGGATGACCGGGGGGCGTCAGATGTTCGAGGAAGATCGGATGGGTGTAGAGCCTGGTGACCATGACCCGATATAGGCGCGCCCGGCCGCTTTGACCATGGTTTGACGCCGCACCGCCCCGACGTTCAACAGGGATTACACCCCGGGCGCCGGCTGCGTCCAGCGCGAGCCGCCGAAGGAGGCCAGCGCCTTATCCCTGAGTTCCCTGAACTTGGACGACCCCTCGGCCAGCCGCTGGTCCCATTCGGCGTTCGGCACCTGGCCTTCGATGGTCTTGAAATAGACCTGCATCAGGCAGGCTATGGCGAAGGGTTCGATGAAGGCCGCCTTGAAGGCCCAGGCAAGGAGGATGGCGAGCACGAAGGCCCAGCCGCCGAGCTGCCCCGGAATGAACCACATGATGGCGGCGGCCGGCGCCAGCATCAAAAGGAAGATGACGAAGGACACACCCCACATGATGACCGCCAGCCAGATGGCGTTCTTGACCATGGTCTTGCCGTTCTGGGCGTAGAGCACGACGCCTTGCCGGGCTGTCTCGAAGGGCGATGATGAATTGATGCGGATGTTGTAGCCGAGGATGATCTCGTCGACATAGGTCAGCGACAGGCGGATGACCGTATTGATGAAAGCGATCAGGCCGCCGAGACCCGGAATGGGCAGGAAGGCGGCGATGCCGCCGATCAGGCCGGTGATGGCGCGGATGGCGCCCTTGACCAGCTGGTCGACCACGAAAAGGATGTTGGCCTCGGCGAAACGCTCCTTCACCACGTCCTTGGCGTAGGCGATCTGGTCCTGCCCATTGGGAACGTCCCGGCCATCGATCAAATGGACCATGACGGCGATATGGCCGGCCTTGACGACGTAGAGGATGTATTCGCGGATCCAGTAGAGCGCGATCGAAACGATGCCGATGCCGACGATGCCGCCCCACAGTGCAAAGGAAAGCGGCCCGTCGGGATCGGTGGAGATATGGCCGACGCCATAGCCGACGGAGGCGCCGCTGCCGGTCGCCACGATATAGGCGAGCGTAATGCCGAAATAGACGATCATGCGAAAGACGATGAATGGCCATGTCCTGATCATGATGGACACCGACCTGCCGATTTCGAAATCCCACATGCGCCCGAATCTCCCCTCAGAGATGGACGGCGAGGATGAACCCGGGCCGGGAATTGTCAATCTCGGCAAATGCCGGGTCTGGGCCGACCAGATTTCAGGCCGGCTGCGAACCCTGTTTTTTGAGAAGCCCTTCAAGCAGTTGCTGGAAGGCTGCCACCACGGTCTTCGACGTCGCTTCGGGGTCGTTCGAATTGGCGATGCGCTGCGCCGCCTGGCTGCTGGCGCCGTTGATCAGCCGGGCGGCGGTTTCGGGGTCGACGCCGGGGACGACCACCCCCTCCTGCTGCAGAGCCGTCAGATGATCGGTCATCGAGCCGACGCAGGCATTGGCGTTCGGCCATTGCGCCGGATCGCCGAGCACAGCCGGACCGTCGCGAAACATGATGCGCTGGATTTCCGGCTCCAGCGCCATCTCGATATAGGTCGTGCATTCGTCGACGAAACGCTGCCAGCGGCTTGGCGCCCGCGACGCAATCTCATGGATGCGGACGGCCATCTCGCCATCGATTTCGGCGATGACGGCCTGCAGCAGGCCCTTCTTGTCGCCGAAATGATGATAGAGCGCACCGCGCGTCAGCCCGGCCGAGGCGGTGAAGTCGTCCATCGACGCGTCGGCATAGCCGATCGTGCCGAAAGCGTGGCGGGCCGCCGTGATCAGCTTGGCGCGCGTTTCGGCAATCATCTCCTTGCGGGGTCTGTGCATGGTTCTGGCCTTATTCACATACGCTTCGTATGCCAATTGACATACGCGGCGTATCGACTACCTATATTCATACGCACCGTATGTAATTGTCGAATTGGCCTTTGTCGAGGAACCAGCCATGCAAAACCCATACTCGGAAATCTTTCGTGCCCCTGGAGCCAAGGGGTTTGCCGCCGCGGGCTTCCTCGCGCGGCTGCCGATCGCCATGGCGCCGATCGGCATCGTGGCCATGCTGTCGCAGACACGTGGCGAATACTGGCTGGCGGGAGCTGTCTCGGCGACGTTCGCGCTGAGCAACGCTTTCGTGGCGCCGCAGATATCACGGCTGGTCGATCGCCTCGGCCAGACGCGGATCGTGGTTCCGACCACCATCCTCACCGTGCTCGCCTTCGCGGTGCTGATTGCCGCAGCCAATCAGGACTGGCCGGTGTGGACGCTGTTTGTGTCGGCACTGGCGGCCGCCGCCATGCCCAGCATGCCGGCGATGGTGCGCGCGCGCTGGACCGAGATTTTTCGCGGCCGGCCGCAGATGAACACCGCATTCGCCTTCGAATCGGCGGCGGACGAACTCGTCTACATTGCAGGCGCATCGCTGTCGGTGGGCTTGAGTGCCGCTCTGTTCCCGGAAGCCGGTGTCCTGGTCAGCACGCTATTCCTCGCCCTTGGCTCGGCAGCCTTCATCCTGCAGCGTTCGACCGAACCACAAGTGCGGCCGGTGAATCATGTCTCGAGCGGCTCGGCAATCCGGCTCAGGCCGGTGCAGATCATCACCTTCGCCCTGATCTTCGTCGGCGCCACCTTCGCGACGACGGAAGTGAGCACGGTGGCGATCACCAAGGAACTCGGCCAGCCGGGCGCCGCCAGCCTCGTCATCGGCGTCTATGCGCTGGGATCGTTCGTGCTCGGCCTCGTCGTCGGTGCGCTCAACCTGAAAGCGCCGCTGCAGCGCCAGTTGGCCCTCGCGGTCGCCCTCGTTGCGCTCGGCACATTGCTGCCGCTCACCGCCGACACGGTGCCGCTGCTGGCGCTGACCGTTTTCATCAGCGGCGTGGCGATCTCGCCAACCTTCATCACCGCCTTCGGCCTGATCGAACGCCACGTGCCGGAAGCGATGCTGACCGAAGGCATCACCTGGGTGATGACCGGCATCGGCATCGGCATGGCGCTGGGTTCGTTTGCCGCCGGCGCGGTGGTGGATGAGTTCGGCGCCAGGAACGGGTTCTGGGTCTCGGTGGTTTCAGGCACTATCGCACTGGTCACGGTGTTGGTGGGCCAGCGCAGCCTGGCCACCCGCGCCTGCGAGCTGGACGGCTGCGGTGCAGCCGCCGTTCCCGCGGAATAAACGCACAAGCGTCCGGTCGGGAACGCGGATCGGACGCAGCTTCTCCAAAGGAGCGCGGCTCCCTACGACTGTTCAAGCCTCTTGCGGATCTCGTTTCCATCGAGAACGACAACAGGACTTCCCAGTGTCTCAACCATATCCGGGTTCAGATGGGGTATGGTTTCAGCGCGCCCGACCATCGGCGGACATTCTCCGGCGCAATACACGACCGAGCTGGTGACACGCAGGATTTTCCACAGCGCTTCGTAGAGGCGCGGATCGTCGGGCGGCCGCGCGACGGTGAAGCCTGAACATCGCGAGGCATCGCCGGGGTCGAAATTGAGATAGAGGTCGGCCGACGACGCATCGTCATAGGCGACGACCCAGCAGGTGAATTCAGGTTCACGCCTGGTGACGAACGGCGCGAAGGCATCCTCGACGATCGATGTGGGGAAGTAGCTCTCTTCGCCATCTTCAAAGCAATTGAGATAGGCCTCGAAGCTCATCCGACCGCCCCCTGTCCCCTAGAAAATCTCGGTCTTGGCGATATGAATGCCAAAGCCCTCAAGCCCGACATAGTGGCGTTCGCGCGAGGCGATCAAATTGATCGAGGAGATGCCGAGATCCTTGAGAATCTGCGCGCCGAGGCCGATTTCTCGCCACTCGTTCTCACGGCGGCGGGCCTCTTCGTGGTCCTCACGGTCGGCACTCATCGGCCGGTTGCGCTCCTGATGGGCGACGCCGACCGAACCCTCTCGGAGGTAAACGATGACGCCGCGCTTGCGTTCGCCCATCGCCTTCATAATGGCGTCGAGCCGGTGGCTGGTGCCGAACACGTCGGTCACCACATCCTCCGAATGCAGCCGCACCGGCACGTCCTCGCCGTCACGGATGTCGCCGAAAACGACCGCGACATGGTGCATGGAATCCCAGGGCAGCGTGTAGGTAAAGACCTGTGCCTTGCCGCCGAGTGTGTCGATTTCGGAGCAGGCGACGCGTTCGACCAGCGTTTCCTTGCGCTGCCGGTAGGCGATGAGGTCGGCGACCGAGACCTGCTTGAGGCCGTGTTCCTCGGCAAAGCTCGCAACCTGCGGGCCGCGCTTGACGGTGCCGTCGTCATTGACCAGCTCCGAGATCACGCCAACCGGCGGCAGGCCGGCAAGTCTGCACAGGTCGACGGCGGCTTCGGTATGGCCCGAACGCATCAGCACGCCGCCTTCCCTCGCGATCAGTGGAAAAATGTGGCCGGGCCGCACGAAATCCGAACCGCCGACATTGCCGTTGGCCAGGTTGCGCACGGTCAGCGTGCGGTCCTCGGCCGAAATGCCGGTGGTGGTGCCATGCTTGAAATCGACGCTGACGGTAAAGGCCGTGGTGTGGGCGGAATCATTGTCGGCGACCATCGGCTGCAGATTGAGCCGCTTGGCCTCCTCGCGCGGCATCGGCGTGCAGACGATGCCGGAGGTGTGACGGATGATGAAGGCCATTTTCTCCGGGCTGCAATGCACGGCGGCAACGATCAGGTCGCCCTCGTTCTCACGCCCGTCATCGTCCATGACGACGACGATCTCGCCGCGCTCGAAGGCGCGGATGGCTTCGACGATTTTCTTCTGATCGTATGGCATTGGCTCGCTTCGCTCGCAGGGAATAGGGGTTGGGCAGTAGGAGTTAGGGAAGGAAGGATGGGCTGGCCTATTGCCTAATCCCTACTGCCTAATCCCTGGCCTGTCTGTCCCCGGTGCCGGAGATAATGGTCGGCGACGGCACAGGCAACCATGGCTTCGCCGATCGGCACGGCACGGATGCCGACGCAGGGATCGTGGCGGCCCTTGGTCATGACGTCGACGTCGTTGCCGTCCTTGTCGATGGATTTGCGCGGCGTCAGGATCGACGAGGTCGGCTTGACGGCGAAGCGGGCGACGATCGCCTGGCCGGTCGAGATGCCGCCCAGAATGCCGCCGGCATTGTTGGACAGGAAGACCGGCTTGCCGTCATTGCCGATGCGCATCTCGTCGGCATTCTGTTCGCCGGTAATGCGGGCGGCTTCAAAACCGTTACCGATCTCGACGCCCTTGACGGCGTTGATCGACATCAGGCCGGACGCGATGTCCTGGTCGAGCTTGGCGTAGATCGGCGCGCCAAGGCCGGCGGGCACGCCGTCAGCGACGATCTCGATCACCGCGCCGACCGAGGAGCCGGACTTGCGGATGCCGTCGAGATAGCTGGTGAAGACCGGAACGGAGGCCGGATCGGGGGTGAAGAACGGGTTTTCGACGTCACCGATGAAATTCCAGTTCCAGTTGGCGCGGTCGATCGATTTTTCGCCCATCGAGACCAGCGCGCCGCGCACCACCATTCCGGGCACCACCTTACGGGCGAGCGCGCCGGCGGCCACACGCGCGGCCGTCTCGCGCGCCGAGGAACGACCGCCGCCGCGATGGTCGCGCAGGCCGTATTTGACTTCATAGGTGTAGTCGGCGTGGCCGGGACGGTACTGGCGGGCAATCTCGCCATAGTCCTTGGAGCGCTGGTCGACATTCTCGATCAGCATCGAGACCGGCGTGCCGGTGGTGATCATCGTCTCGCCGTCCTCGTCGAGGATGAAGCCGGACAGCACCTTCACCTCGTCCGGCTCGCGGCGCTGGGTCACAAAACGTGACTGGCCGGGACGGCGCTTGTCGAGTTCGGCCTGGATTTCGGCCCGTGTGAAGCGGATCCCGGGCGGGCAGCCGTCGACGACACAGCCGAGCGACGGGCCATGGCTTTCGCCCCAGGTGGTGACGCGGAACAGATGGCCGAACGTGTTGTGAGACATGAATTTTAGCCCTGCCCGGCAGCGGACCGGATCAAAGGTGCGTTCTATTGGCGTTTTCCACAGCGGTCAAACTGTGATCCGGCGGTTTTAGTTTTGACACATTCGGTTGGTTTCTGCTCTCTTCCATCCGCCCGTTGAAAGCTCGCCGCCATCCGTGCAGGCGCAATGACAAAGAGGACGACGATGCGTACCCTGATTGGCGCTGCTGCCGCCATGTTGCTGATTTCCACCGCCGCCTATGCCGGCCAGACCGAAGGCCTGATCAAGAAGGTCGACAAGGACGCGCTGACGCTGACGCTGGAGGACGGCAAGTCCTTCAAGCTCAACGCCGAGACCGATCTCGATTCGCTGAAGCCGGGCATGGATATCGTCATTGCCTATGACGTGACGAATGGCGAGAACGTCGTCACCGACATGGAACTGCCCGACACCGAGTAACACCGACGCCGAACAGGGTCTTGCCGCTCGGCGGAGCCCTGCCCGGATAAACAGGACGGTCGTCCTGTTTTTATCTGCTCGAACCTAAAGCCAATCCAGACGCCCGTCCTGCAGCCTGAGCACCCGGTCCTGCCGCACTTCCAGGTTTGCCGCTTCATGTTCGGAAACACCTTCGACCATCCGAAACAGAGTCCGCACGACGCCACCATGCGTGACGCAGACCGTCTGGCGGTCGAGCGCCTCGAACCACGGCTTCACCCGTTCGAGCAGCATCTGGTAGCTTTCGGCGCCCTCGCCCGGCGGCTGGAAATTCCATTTGTTGCGTCGTCGCGCCTTCGCCGAGCCCGGCATTCGCGCATCGAGTTCGGCATAGGTAAAGCCCTGCCAGTCGCCAAAGTGCACCTCGACCAGACGCGGGTCGGTGCGGTAGGCATCGGGATCGAGTTGCATCGCCAAGCGTAGCCGCTGCATCGTCTCGCGCGTCCGCTTCATCGGGCTGGCGACAAAGTCGAAATCCTCAGGGTTCTGGATCAGTTCGGCCAGCCGCCGTCCATTGCGGGTCGCCTGCTCGCGGCCGAGCGCGTTGAGATCGGTGTCGGCCTGGCCCTGCAGCCGCGACTCGGCATTCCACTGCGTCTGGCCATGGCGCACGATGTAGACGAGCGGAACCATCGGGTCTTCCGGAAATCAGGACAGGCAGGCGGAAACCGCGGCAGAACTATTCCTTGACGGTCGAAATATCCGGCGCGTCGACCGCCTTCATGCCGACGACGTGATAGCCGGAATCGACATGGTGCACCTCGCCGGTGACGCCACGCGACAGGTCCGACAGGAAATACACGGCGGAATCGCCGACTTCTTCCTGGGTGACGGTCTGCTTCAGCGGCGAATTGTATTCGTTCCACTTGAGGATGTAGCGGAAGTCGCCGATGCCCGAAGCAGCCAAGGTCTTGATCGGCCCGGCCGAGATGGCGTTGACGCGGATCTTCTTGCCGCCGAGGTCGACGGCGAGATAGCGCACGCTGGCTTCGAGCGCGGCCTTGGCGACACCCATGACGTTGTAATGCGGCATGACCTTTTCGGCGCCGTAATAGGTCAGCGTCAGCAGCGAGCCGCCATCGGTCATCAACGCTTCGGCGCGCTTGGCGATGGTGGTGAAGGAATAGACCGAAATGTCCATGGTGCGCAGGAAATTGTCGCGCGTCGTCTCGACATAGCGTCCGGTCAGCTCGTCCTTGTCGGAAAAAGCGATGGCATGGACGAGGAAATCGAGCTTGCCGCCCCAATGCCTGGCGACATTGGCAAACACCTCGTCGAGGCTCGCCGGATCAGTGACATCGCAATGACCGGCGACAAAGGCGCCCAATTCCGCAGCCAGCGGCTCGACGCGCTTCTTGAACGCCTCGCCCTGATAGGTCAGCGCGATCTCGGCGCCATGGTCGACGCAGGCCTTGGCGATGCCGTAGGCAATCGATCTGTTGTTGGCGACGCCCAGTATAAGCCCGCGCTTGCCGGCCATTAGGCCCTGTCCACCCGCCATGTCAGCGCTCTCCGAAAGGTTTTCTGCTTTGGAGTGCCTATCGCACACGCAGAAAGGCGCATCAAGCACAGACGGGGCGCGCGTTCAATTCAGACACTCGGCGTGACAACGAATGGGGGATAATAAGGTTGTTGTGAGATTCGAACGCCTCACTGCGGCCAGCGCGCCTTGACGGCCCAGGCCGGGCAGCCGAATCGGCTGGCCGGCACCGCATCGGCCCTATCCAGCCATTTTGCGCCAGGGAATGAGCATTCCCACCTGCTTGCGGTAGAGGCGGTACTGATCGCCAAACATCGCGACGAGATCGCGTTCCTCGAGGAAGATGCCGAGCAGGATGTAGCCGGTGCTGCCCGCCGCGAACAGAAGATGGCCCCATGTCATCGACGGCGTCGCCCAGAAGGCCAGGAGAAAGCCGACATAGAGCGGGTGCCGGACCCATTTGTAGAACAGCGGCGTCCTGAACACGGGCGGCGCCGGTTCGCTCTTGCGCAAAGCGGCGAGAACCTGGCGCAAGCCGAACAGTTCGAAATGGTTGATCAGAAAGGTGCTGGTCAACAATACCGCCCAGCCGAGCCAGAACACGCCATGGATGACGGCGACCCAGACCGGGTTCTCGACCGTCCAGACGAGACCGGGGATCGGCCGCCATTGCCAGTAGAGCAGCAGCAGGATGAGGCTGGCCAAAAGCACATAGGTGCTGCGTTCGGCCGCGTGCGGGACAATCCGTGTCCACCAGCGCTTGAAAACCGGCCGCGCCATGATGCTGTGCTGGGCGGCGAAAAGGCCGAGCAGCAGCGCATTGACGATGACGGCTTCGACCGGACTTCCAGCGACTCCGGAATCGATGGATTTCGGCACGACCATGTTGCCGACGAAACCGACCGCATAGAGAAACGAACCGAGAAAAATCAGGTATGCGGCAACGCCGTAGATAAGGGTGATTACGCCCGCCATGACTGCCCCTCCATGCAAGCATCAGGATTCGGTCGGTCGACCGAATTCAGTGTCAAAAACCATAAATTCTCTGACGAGTCAACTTGATCGGTCGCTCGACCGAGATAGAGTGGAGGGACGTCCAGCCCCGGACAGGAGAAGCTATGATCCGCCCAGATTGCACCGCTAACAGCGGCAGCCACGCCGCATGACGGACGCTGCCGAAGCCGTTACCCCGCCGCAGAACAAGCAAAAGCGCGACACGCGCGCCGAACTGATTTCGGCCGCCGAGTTATGCCTCCATCGAGGCGGTTATGCCGATCTGTCGACGCGCCGCGTTGCCGAGATCGCCGGCGTTCCGCTCAGCCAGATCCATTACCATTTCGGCTCCAAGGAACGGCTGTTCCTGGCCCTGCTCGACCATCTGAACGAGGGCCTGCTGAAGCGCCAGGCGGAGACTTTTGCGGCACCTATGCCGCTGTGGCAACGCTGGGAGCGCGCTTGCGATTTCCTCGACGATGATCTGGCGTCCGGCTATGTCCGGATCCTGCACGAGATGATCGCGGCAAGCCTGTCGAGCCCCGAGATCGCCAAGGCGGTGCGCCGCGACCTGCGCGGCTGGTTCGAACTGCTGGACGGACTGGCGCAAGAGGCGGAGCGGCGGTTCGGCGGCCTCGGGCCATTCTCCGCCGCCGAAGTAACCAGCCTGGTCAGCGCCGCATTCCTCGGCAGCGAGACGATGATCCTGCTTGAGATCGAGAGCCCGCATGTCCCGGTGCGGCAGGCGTTGCGCCGCTTCGGCGAAACCATCCGGCGGATGGAGGAAGCAGCGCCCGGCAGCTAGCCAGACAAGTCCAGCCGCGTCAGCCTTTGCGGCTGCGCATCAGCGCTTCGAGTTCGCTGTCGCCGCCTTCCGGCAGCATGATGCGGACATGGGCGTAGAGATCGCCATGGCCACCCGCCTTTTCCGGCAAGCCCCTGCCCTTCAGGCGCAGCACCTTATCGGAGCTCGACCAGGCCGGAATGTTGACCGCCAGCCTGCCGGTCGGCGTGTCGACCGGCACCTTGGCGCCCAGCACCGCATCGGCAAGCGCTACCTCCAGATCGGCATGCAGGTCACGGCCCTCGATGCGGTAGCGCGGGTGCCTGCGGATACGGATCTTGACCAGCGCATCGCCCGGCTGTCCCGGCCCCTGCTCGCCCTGGCCCTTCAGCCGGATGGTCTGTCCGTCCTCGACATAGACCGGCAGCTTGACCGCAATCTTGCGGCCGTCGGGGAACATCGCCGTCACCTTTTCGGCGGTCGCTATCTCCTCGATGGTGACGTCGAGCGTCACGTTGAGATCGGCGGCGGTCGCCTGCTGGCGGCGGTCGCCTGTTCCGGCGCCACGCGCGCCGGAAAAGGCGTCGCCGAAGATCTGGCTGAAAATGTCGCTGTTGCCGTCGAACGGATCGCCGCCCGGACGCCCCGATCGGAATTCGAAGCGCGAGCCGCCGGCGCCCTGCTGGCGGCGGAAGCCACCGAACGGATCGCCGCCGCCGGCTGCACCCTCGAAGCCCTGGAATTTCGGCTTGCCGTCGGCGTCGATCTCGCCGCGGTCGAAGGCCGCACGGTTCTTCTCGTCGCCGACGACCTCATAGGCCTGATTGGCGGCGGCAAAACGGTCCTTGGCCTTGGGATCATTCGGATTCTGGTCCGGATGATACTTCTTGGCGAGCTTGCGGTAAGCCGATTTTATGTCCTTGGCCGATGCGTTCTTGGCAACGCCCAGCACCTCATAGGGGTCGCGCATGCGTCCTGCCCTGGAAAATGAGTTAAATCCACGTTGGCCCTTATATGCGCTCCCATAGGAAGAAATTCCAGTGGCGCGCAGGCTTATCGAGCGTTGAAATTGCGATGCCCGCAAACCTCGAAAATCAGAGCGGTTTGAAGTCCTGCATGTGCCAGCCGCCGGCCGCGGCGATGCACAATTGCCCCTTGAACAAAGCGACGCCGTCGAAGCTTTCGCGCGAGGCGGTAAAGCTGCGGCAGTCTTGGCCGTTGTCCTGCACTTCGGCGAGTTCGGTGATGGAGCCGCGCGAGCCGGTGTCGGCATTCGCCCACGGCACGGCCTGGCCGCGAAGCTCCTCGATGTCGGCCGAAGACACCGCATTGCCGATCGTGGTCTGGTCGGAAGCGCTGTCGGCGTCCGTCGATGTCACCCTGGCCGGCGCGCTTGAGGTGACGATGGAACGATCGACCTCGGCCTTTTCCAGGCTGAAGCCGCCGGCGCCGCAGGCGGCAAGCGGCAGTGCGATAATCACGATCACGGCTTTCGAACTGGCCGAAGCGATAACGCTCCATTGCCCGCTGTCATAAGCTTGCGCGATACGCGACAATCGGCAACCTCCTGAAGCTCGATACAATTTGAGAAAAACTATGAGTGACACTGAGTTAACAAGTAGTGACTTTACCGAAGCCGCCGAGCCGTTCCGGCTCTTTGCCGAGTGGCTGGAGGACGCCAAGAAAAGCGAAATCAACGACGCCAACGGCGTAGCACTTGCAACCGTCGATGCCGACGGCATGCCGGATGTGCGGATGGTGCTGCTCAAGGGTTTCGATGAAAGCGGCTTTGTCTTCTACACGAATTTCGAGAGCGCCAAGGGCCGCGAGATTCTTGGCAGCATGAAGGCGGCGATGTGCTTCCACTGGAAATCGCTGCGCCGCCAGGTGCGCATACGCGGTCCGGTGGAGATCGTCAGCGACGCTGAAGCCGACGCCTATTACGCGACGCGGCCGCGCGGCAGCCGGATCGGCGCATGGGCTTCGAAACAGTCGCGGCCGCTGGAAAGCCGCTTTGCCCTGGAGAAGGCGGTGGCCGAATACACGGCGCGCTACCCTATCGGCGAAATCCCGCGGCCAAAGCACTGGTCGGGCTTCCGCATCGTGCCGCAGGCGATCGAGTTCTGGCACGACCGGCCATTCCGGCTGCACGATCGGCTGGTCTTTTCGCGCAACGCCGAAGGCGGCTGGGACAAGACGCGGCTCTATCCCTGACCGATACTCAGGACTTTTTCCTGGTCATGAAAGCGGTCAGCGCGGCGCGCGCTTCGTCGGATTTCAGCCGGTCACGGAAATGCGCGCTTTCCTCGCCGATGCGGGCGACCAGATCCTCACGCGAGCCGCGCATCAGATCACGGGCGATCTTCAGCGCCTGCGGCGGCTTGGCGGCGATTGCGCCGGCGGCAGCCAGTACGGCAGCTTCGAGTGCACCTTCCTCGACCACCTCGTAGATCAGGCCGGCGGCCTTGGCGCGCTCGGCGGAAAATCCTTCGCCGAGGCCAAGCAGGGCAAAGGCGCCCTGCCTACCGAGGATGAGCGGCGCCAGCAGGCTGGAGCCCGCCTCCGGCACCAAACCGAGATCGACAAAGGGCGTGCGGAACACGGTGCGTGGCGTGGCAAAGGTCAGGTCGCAATGCAGGTTGAGCGTGGTGCCGATGCCAACCGCAATGCCGTCGACGCCTGACACAATCGGCTTTTCGGTTTTGGCCAGCGCTATCAGGAAGTCCCAGACTTCGTTGCCGCCCTCGCCGCCGGTGGCGATGACTAGGAAGTCGGCGAGATCGTTGCCGGCCGAGAAGGCGCCAGGCACGCCGAGGAAGACATGGACGCGGACCGCCGGATCGGCGTCGCCTTCGGCCAGCGCCCTGGACATTGTTGCGTACATGGCGCGCGTCAGCGCGTTCTTCTTGTCCGGACGGTTCATGCGGATGATCTGAATGGCGCCCTGGCGCTCGACGAGGATATGGTCTGTCACGGTCTTTTCCTTGTGAACGCCAGGTTGAGAAATCAGGCTGAAATCAGCGCCTTGCCGGCGGCGGCAAGGCTTTCGGCGCCATCGATGACGCGTTCCTTCAAGGCGCTGACTTCGCCAAGCAGGTTTTCGGCGAAGAAGCGGCAAAGGGCGATGCGGTTCTGCTCGGCAAGCCCGCCACGCGCCAGATAGGCGCCGCCGGCGGCAAGCGAGATCAGTCTGAGATAGGGCGTGGCACCCGCCTGTGCTTCGTCGAAGCGGCCATCGGCCAGCAGTTTCTGCAGGAAACGCGTCGCCTCGCTCAGATCGTCGAGCGCCCGGTCGAGCGTTTCAGCGGTGCGGCCGAAGCCTTGCAGGTTGGAGGTCCGCACCTCATCGGCGACCGCCTTGAGTTCGGCGATGTAGCCATGCACATGCTCGCCACCGCCGAGCGGCAGTTTGCGCACCACCAGGTCGATGGCCTGGATGCCGTTGGTGCCCTCGTAGATCGGCGCGATGCGGGCATCGCGATAGAGCGCTGCCGCGCCGGCCTCCTCGATGAAGCCCATGCCGCCGTGCACCTGGACACCCAGCGAGGCGACGTCGACGCCGACATCGGTGGAGAAGGCCTTGGCCAGCGGCGTCAGAAGATTGGCGCGGTCGCGCCAATGCGCGGCCTCATCGCCCGCCGAGACCCGCGCCAGGTCGATGGCGTGGGCGCAGGAATAGGAGATGGCGCGCGCGATCTGGGTCAGCGCCTTCATGGTCAAGAGATTGCGCTGTACGTCGGGGTGATGGACGATCGGCGCCATGCCGGCGCCGGCATAGTCCGATGCCTTGCCCTGGCGGCGCTCATTGGCATAGGCGACCGCCTTCTGCGTCGCGGCTTCAGCCACCGCCACACCCTGCATGCCGACGCAAAGCCGGGCGTTGAGATCGGAAGAGCACACGTCTGAACTCCAGTCACGGCTACATCTCGTATGCCGTCTNATGGATGCCGAGCTTGTGCTCTAGGCCGGAACAGAAGACGTCGTTGCGGGCGCCGAGCGACCCGTCATCGTCGACCAGGACTTTCGGCACCAGGAACAGCGAAATGCCGCGCGTGCCGGCCGGGGCGTCGGGCAGCCGCGCCAGCACCAGATGGATGATGTTGTCGGTGAAATCGTGCTCGCCATAGGTGATGAAAATTTTCTGGCCGAAGATGCGATAGGTGCCGTCGCCGGCAGGCTCGGCGCGGGTTCGCAGTGCGGCGAGATCGGAACCGGCCTGTGGCTCGGTGAGGTTCATCGTCCCCATCCATTCGCCGGAAACGAGCTTTGCCAGATATTTGGCCTTGAGCGCTTCGGAGGCGTGCTTGTCCAGCGCCTCGACCGCGCCCATGGTCAGCGTCGGGCCGATGCCGAAGGCCATGGCGGCGGAGTTCCACATTTCGAGCGCAGCGACGCCGAGCATGGTGGGCAGGCCCTGGCCGCCGAATTCTTCCGGTCCCGACAGCGCGTTCCAGCCACCGTCGATCCAGCTGCGGTAAAGCGCCTTCCAGCCGGGCGGCGTGGTGACGGCCGTGTCCCTCAGCACCGCGCCATGCTCGTCGCCGATCTTGTAGAGCGGCGCCACTTCCTCGCTGGCGAAGCGGCCGGCCTCGGCCAGGATGGCATCGACAAGGTCTTCGCCGAGATCGCCGAACGCGCCGCTATCGAGCGCCGGCTTGAGGCCGGCGACATGCTTGAGCGTAAACAAAATGTCCTCGACCGGCGCCTTGTACATGCCGCTTTCTCCTCCGCTGCTCCAGCCGATCGATCCTAGGACCCGGGCCGATGCAAAACCATCCGCCTTTGGGCGACCTCCAATCTTCTTTTTACGTAAACGTCAAACTTTGTCACGCGGATTTTGCAGTGAACTTCGTCATCCACGGGCGGAGCGGAAGCGAAGCGGACGCGCAGACCCGAGGATCCATGCCGCACCTTGCGTGTAGGCTGCAACGGCGCAGAATTCTGGACCGTGGCAACGCCTTGAAGTCGCGGCATGGATTCTATGGTCTGCGCCGCGTCGCTTCGCTCCTTGCTTCGCCACAGAATGACGAAATCGCGAGGGCCTTGGTCAATTTTCGAGGCCGGTATTGCGCATCAAAATTTCTGCGGCAAGGAATGACATCCTGCTGTTATGATCTCTCGGAAAGACAGGCCATCGACAGATTGGACCGGGCAACATGCTTGCCAGACCTGAGACATACCGTTGCATCGAATGCGGCCTGCCATATCGGGCAAGCGGCTTCTGGTATTATCATGGCGATCTCCAAAGAGGCCCCGCCTACTGGACCGATCGCGGCATATTGTGCTCGCCGCAATGCTCGCTCGCCCATCACCGCAAGCGCGCCGCCGAAGGCACGCTGCCGCAAGAACCGGCGCCTGATCCGCTTGAGGTGCGGACGGTTACGCGGCGGTGAGCGGCGGAACTGGCAATCTCCCCCCTCGTGGGGGAGATGCCCGGCAGGGCAGAGGGGGGCGCGAANGACGGTTACGCGGCGGTGAGCGGCGGAACTGGCAATCTCCCCCCTCGTGGGGGAGATGCCCGGCAGGGCAGAGGGGGGCGTGAAGGAACGCCAACCTTATTCATTTTCCAAACAATCGGGGACAAGCCTCTGGTCGCAATTGCGATCGATTGAGAGGGCAGAGGGACAGCGCCCCCCTCTGTCCTGCCGGACATCTCCCCCACGAGGGGGGAGATCGGATGTCACGCGGGCTTTCGCCAGTGCCTCCCCGAAAGCACTTCCTTAACCATAGCAGTTCACCATCGGTGTTTGGTCAGCGGGGGTTCCCTGTTTGAAAACGCCGGCGCATCTTCTTCGCCGCTCAGCGATCGCTCTCGCGGCGATGATGGCGCTGATTTCGGCGGCTAAAGCTTCGGACTTCTCCGAGCCGTGGCGGGACGGCGATCGCGCGCTTGTCGTCGACGCCTATGAATACAATTCCATCGACTGGGCGCAGCTTGCCACCGACAAGCGCATCGTCGGCTTCATCAACAAGGCCTCCGACGGCCTGCCGCCGCCCTATCTCTGCTTCGGCGACGAGATTGCAGTCAAACTCTGCAAGACGCTGTGGAAACGCTATGCGGTGACGCGCGAGCTGTTCCAGACGCGCAAGGTGGTGGCCAAGGCGCTCGGCCTGAAATGGGGCGCCTATCATCTTGCCCGGCCCGGCAATCCGGTCGAGCAGGCGAACAATTTCATCGATTTCGCCGAACCGGCGCCGGATGATCTGCTGGCCCTCGACCTCGAAGGCAATGACCCCTCGAAATGGATGTCGCTGGAGGATGCCGAGGAGTTCGTGCGCCAGGTGCACCGGCGGCTCGGCCGGTTCCCGATACTCTACACCAACGGCAAGACCGCGCAGTACATCGCCGACAACCGCTATCAATACCGGCTGCTGTCGCGGCTGCCGCTCTGGTATGCGCGCTACAAGCCCGACATCGACGTGCATTTTCCGATGGGCAACTGGCAGGGCTATGCGCTGTGGCAGTTTTCGGCGCAGGCCAATTGCGGGCGCCTGCGCTGCCCGTACCGGGTCGCCGGCACGCCCAACGACATCGATGTCAACGTCGCGCCGATGGATGCAGCCACGCTGCGCCAGCAATGGCCGTTCGGCGGCCTGATCGACGTGCCGCCCGATTACCTCGCCTCGATCCCGGTGCCGGTTTCGCGCGCAGCCGGGCTCGCCGGCAAAGTCACCATCACCTATGCCGATGTGGCGACGCCACCGACAGTCGAGGAGATGGTAGCGGTGCTCGGCGCGCGCTGGCAGACATTTCGCGCCGCTTTCCGCATGCCGGTGGTCAAGACGGTGCCGCGCCGCGCGCGCTTCGGCATTGCCGACTATGTCGCGTGGAAGCGGACCGCATATCGCTCGGAGGCTCTGCTCGAGGCCGCCTTCTCCCAGGCCGCCGATCCGGTCAGCACCGCTTCGACCGAACTCGTTCGCGAGCGCTGAAGCCTGCCGATATTACCCGGCCGCGTCGGCTTTTTCCCGCGCCACCGCCTGCCAGCCTATGTCGCGGCGGCAAAAGCCTTGCGGCCAGTCGATGCGGTCGAGCGCGGCGTAGGCGCGGCTCTGCGCTTCGCCCACCGTCTTGCCCGACGCGGTGACGTTGAGCACGCGGCCACCATTGGCGACCAGCGCGCCGCCATTGATGGCGGTGCCGGCGTGGAAAATCTCAACGCCGTCGCCAGCGGCTTCGTCGAGGCCACGAATGACCGAGCCTTTTTCCGGCGTGCCGGGATAACCCCGCGCCGCCATCACCACGGTGAGCGCCGCCTCGTCGCGCCAGCGCACCGAACTGTGCGCCAGCTGGCCGTCGACGGCGGCGTTGAGCAGCACCAGCAGATCGTCCTTCAGCCGCATCATCAGCACCTGGCATTCGGGATCGCCGAAGCGGGTGTTGTATTCGATCAGCTTCGGCCCTTTGTCGGTGATCATCAGCCCGGCAAACAGAATGCCGGCGAACGGCGCGCCAAGCTCGGCCATGCCACGCATGGTCGGCTCGATGATTTCGCGCATGGTGCGCTCGACCATCTCGGGCGTCATCACCGGCGCCGGCGAATAGGCGCCCATCCCGCCGGTGTTGGGGCCGATGTCGCCGTCGCCGACGCGCTTGTGGTCCTGCGCGGTGCCGAAGGGCAGCGCGGTCGTGCCGTCGCACAGGCAGAAGAAACTCGCCTCCTCGCCGGTCATGAATTCCTCAACCACCACTTCGGCGCCGGCCTCGCCGAAGGCGCCGTCGAAGCAGGCATCGAGCGCGGCTCGCGCCTCATCCAGCGTCATGGCGATGGTGACGCCCTTGCCGGCGGCCAGCCCATCGGCCTTGATGACGATCGGCGCACCGACTTTTTCGACATAGGCCTTTGCCGCAGTCAGATCGGTGAAGCGCCCATAGGCAGCGGTCGGGATATCGTATTTCGCGCAGAGGTCCTTGGTGAAACCTTTCGAGCCTTCGAGCCTTGCCGCTCGCTTCGACGGGCCGAAGACGCGGATGCCCTGATCGCGCAGATCATCGGCAATGCCGGCCACCAGCGGCCCTTCCGGGCCGACGACGACGAGGTCGATCGCATTGTCCTTGCAGAAAGCAGTAACAGCGGCATGGTCGCCAATGTCGAGCTTGACCAGTTCGGCCTCGCCAGCAATGCCTGGATTGCCGGGCGCGGCATAGAGCTTGGTCAGCAGCGGCGAGGCCGCGATCTTCCAGGCCAGGGCATGTTCGCGGCCGCCGGAGCCGATCAACAAAACGCGCATGCCGATGTCCCTTGTCATTTGACGACAGGGATTGCGCTATTGCGCCGGGCGGCGCGGGTCAAGACTTTTGGTAGACCCGTTGCCGGTTGCGCACGGGAACGTCGCGCGCAACGGCAAGCCGAAGTGAGCCGCTCAGCTCTTGAAGACAACCGGAAACCAGTCCTCGCGCAGTTTCTGGCCGGGCTTCATGTCATGGCCGGGATAGGGCGGCGAGGTGCGGCCGGGGCGTTCGATGTAACGCGCATCGTCGCCGACCCAGCGCAGCGACAGCGCCCGACGTCGCGCCGCGGTCGGATTGCCGCGTGCACCATGCGCGGTGCGGAAATCGAACAATATGGCGTCGCCCGGCTCCATCTCCCATTCGAGCACCTTCAGCGACGGGTCGTTGTCGGGGTTGGGCACCGGCAGATAATCACCCTCGCCGGCGTAGAAATTGCTGTCGTCGAGCCAGCGCACCGGCAGGATCATCTTGTCCCATTTGTGCGAGCCGGCGATCAGCCGCAGCGTCGCTTCCTTGACCGGGTCGATCGGGATCCAGAAGCTGACGGTCTGGCGGCCGTCGACGAAGTAGTAGGGGATGTCCTGGTGCCAGGGCGTCGGCTTTTGCGTGCCGGGTTCCTTGACCAGCACGTGGTCGTGGAAGAACTGCGCGCTGCGCGACTGCATCGCCGCCGCCGCCAGTTCGGCGGCCGGGGAATTGCGCACCACATCGACGAATTCGGGGATGCGCTCCCAGTTGCAGTAATCGTCGAAGAAGCTGCCCTTGCCATTGGCGATATCCGATGCCGTGGCGCTGCGATTTTGCATGTTGCGCTCGATGCCGGCGGCGATGGTGCCGACCCAGTCCTTGAAAGCGCCGCGTATGCAGACGGCGCCGTCGCGCTGGTAGTCGGCAATCGCCGCGGCGTCGATATGTCTGGCGGCCATCTCGTGTCTCCCCTGTTCGATGACCGACTATCGCAGCCGCCGCACATCGCGTAAAATAATAACTTCTCATCTCTCTTATAGTTTTGGCCTATGAACCTGACCCTCACCCAGCTGCGCTATCTCGTTGCTGTCGCCCGCCAAGGCAGCGTGACGGCGGCCGCCCGGATGCTGAACGTCTCACAGCCGTCGATTTCAGTGGCGATCGACAATGTCGAGGCGACGCTCGGCCAGAAACTGTTCGTGCGCCAGCGCGGCAGCGGCATCGCGCTGACCTCGTTCGGCCGCGGCGCGGTGGCGAAGGCAAAGCAGGTGCTGGCCGAGGCGGACGAACTGGTCGGGCTCGGGACGCGCGACGCCGATGTCGGCGGCGAGCTGGTGCTCGGCTGCTTCGAGGATCTGGCGCCTTATTTCGCGCCGGCACTGATCCGCGCTTTTTCGCAACGCTGCCCGGCGGTCACTGTTGTCGTGCGCGACGAGACCTTCGAGACGCTGGGCCGGCGGCTCGGCGATTCCGCCATCGATCTCGGCCTGACCTACGATCTCGGCCTGCCCTCACACTTCGCCCGCATCCTGCTGCATGAGCTGCGGCCGCACGCGCTTCTGCCGCAAGGCCACGCGCTGGCCAGCCAGGCCAGCGTCAGCCTGGCGGAGTTGGCGGCCCATCCGCTTGTCACCACCGACCAGCCGGACAGCTGGCAGCATATGCTGGACCTGTTCCTCAGCCGCGGCCTGTCGCCGGTCTCGCAATCGACGACGAGTTCGTTCGAATTGCAACGCAGCATGGTCGCCAACGGTTTCGGCGTCGCGGTGAGTTACACAAGACCGCATGGCGACAGGAGCTATGACGGCCTGCCGCTGGTTTGCAAGCCGCTGTCCGATCCGCTGCCGATGCAGCGCATCATCCTCACCCATGACACAAGGCAAAGGCTGTCGAAGGCGGCGCTGGCCTTCATCGAGGTGGCGAAGGAATGGTTTGCCAGCCACGATGTTTTCACCGCGTGAGCGACAATGCGGCCGCTTGACGGCGCTCGCCGCGGCTGCCACTCCAGCACCATGGAAACCATCCAGTCGAAAGCCGCTCAGGGCCGCGTCGCCGACGCGCCGAGCGGCCATTGGGTCTACAAGATACTGCCGCGCTGGCTGTGGCCCTATGCGCAGCTTGCCCGCTGGGACCGGCCGATCGGCTGGCAATTGCTGCTGTGGCCCTGCTGGTGGTCGGCAGCGCTTGCGGCCAGCGCCTATCCCCGCCCGGCAGACCCGTTGCTCACATTGCTGCCGTCGCCGTGGTTCCTGTTCCTGTTCTTTGTCGGCGCCGTCGCCATGCGTGGCGCCGGCTGCACCTATAACGACATTGTCGACCAGGACATCGACAACAAGGTCGAGCGCACGCGCTCGCGGCCATTGCCGGCCGGCAAGGTGACGCGCCGCCAAGCCTGGGCGTTCCTGGTCATCCAGGCCTTGCTGGGCCTCGTCGTGCTGCTGCAGTTCAACGACTTCGCCATTCCGCTCGGCATCGTCTCGCTGGTCATCGTTGCCGTCTATCCCTTCATGAAGCGCTTCACCAACTGGCCGCAATTGGTGCTCGGGCTCGCCTTCTCCTGGGGTGCGCTGATGGGCTGGGCGGTCGAGTTCGGCGATCTCGATGGCCCGGCCATCATGCTCTATATCGGCTCGATCCTGTGGGTGATCGGCTACGACACCATCTATGCACATCAGGACAAGGAAGACGACGCAATCGTCGGCGTGCGCTCGACGGCGCGGCTGTTCGGCGACAACACCAAGACCTGGCTGGTCGGGCTTTATGGCGGCACGCTGGTCTGCTTCGCCATCGCGTTCGCCTCGGCGCAGGTGCCGGTGGTGGCGCTGGCCGGGCTGATCGCCGCCGGCGCCCATATGGCGCGGCAGATAGCGGTTCTGGATATCGACGATCCCGATCAATGCCTGCGGCTGTTCAAATCCAACAACCAGGTCGGCTGGTTGATCTTCATCGGCCTGATCGGCGGTGCGCTGTGGGTGGCGCTAAAGCCGCTGGTTTAATCTCCTTCTCCCCGTCACTACACGGGGAGAAGGTGGCGGCAGCCGGATGAGGGGCAGCGCCAATCTTTGCAGTTGAGGTGAGATGCACAGCGGCGATATTGCGAGAAATGCCTCGGTCAGCGCCGCCCCTCATCGCCCTGCAGGGCGTTGGTCACTCGAAAAGCCAAGCAATTGGCTTTTCGTCCGCTACGCGGACCGCTCCTCAACCCCCGTATAGTGACGGGGAGAAGAAGGCTGTCGTCGGCGGTTTCGCCAATCGCCGGTCAAGCTACTCCCGCGAAATAATCTCCTGGCCGTCGATCACCAGTCTCAGCCCGAGATTGCCGGCCCTGCGGCGGGCGAGGAAGCGCGGGCGGCGCGTGGTCGAGACCCGGCCCTTGCGGCGATCCTTGGCCGGCAGCGCCTTGATGGCGGCGCCGAGCGATTCCTCAAGCGTGCGGGCAATGCCGTCGGATTCGATCAGCAGCATCTGCAGCCGGTAAGCATCGGCCCAGGCGCGCCAGTCGGCGGCGACGTCGTCGAGATCGTCGGCCACCAGCAGCGGCACCGACAGCATCGGGTCGTTGTGCAGGAGTTCGAGGGTTACCGTGACATTGCCTTGCGCATCCTCCATCGCGCGGGCGGCGACGCCGCGAAACGCGTTGGCGGGCAGCGCGATGATCGCCGGCACGCCGCTCATCTCGAGCGTGCGGCGGATGACGGCGCCGCGCTGGTCGATGGTGAAGGTAACGTCGCCATAGTCGTCGCGCGTGGCATAGCTCACCACTTGCGGCAGGCGGAATGGGTCGAGGCGCATGTTGCGCCCGGCCCAGACGGGCTTCAATACACTGTTCATCTGCTGCCTTCCTGTGTTTCTCCTGAGAGCCGTTTTGCGGGTCTCTCCGGGCCGGTTTTCCCGGCCTCGTTGTGTGAAACATTAGCGCGAGCTTCTGCCGCCCGGCTTAAGAAAGTCAGTTAAATTTTGCTGATCTCAGGCAATGGTTATCGGAATGAGACCAGCCACAAAATGTTGAAAGGATCAGATAACCTTACCGGGATTCATGATGCCGGCCGGATCGAAGACGGCCTTCACCCGGCGCATCAGCTCGATCGCCATTGGCGGCGCGGTGGCGATCAGCTCGTCGCGCTTCAACTGGCCGATGCCGTGCTCGGCCGAGATCGAGCCGTGGAAGGAGCGCACGACATCGTGCACGGCATGGTTCATGGCGTGGTAGAGGCCGAGAAACGCTTCGTCGTCACCGCCCTCCGGCCGGGAGATGTTGTAGTGGAGATTGCCGTCGCCCATATGGCCGAAGCAGACCACGCGCGCCTGCGGACTGACCGAAGCCACTGCACCGGCCGCCTTTTCGATAAACGCCGGGATGGATGCCACCGGTACCGAAATATCATGCTTGATCGAAGCGCCTTCGGGCTTTTGCGAATCCGGCAGCACCTCGCGGAAGTTCCAGAACGCGTCGCCCTGCGCCAGGCTGGCCGCGATCACCGCGTCGCCGACGATGCCTTGCTGGAGGCCTGCCGACAGCACTTCTTCGATCAGCCCCCTGGCGTCCTCGGCCGAACGGCCCGACGACACCTGCATCAACACATACCATGGCCAATCCTGCGCCAGCGGCCGCGTGACGCCCTGCGCATGGCGCAGCGTGAAATCATAAGGACGCTGGCCGATCAGCTCGAAGGCGGTGAGTGCCGCCCCTGCCCGGTCCATCGCCAGGCTGAACAGCGAAAGCGCTGCTTCCGGCGACGACAGGCCGGCAAAGGCCACTTCGCGCCCCTTGGGCTTGGGAAACAGTTTCAGCACCGCCGCGGTGATGATGCCGAGCGTGCCTTCGGCGCCGACGAACAGGTTCTTCAGATCGTAACCGGTGTTGTCCTTCTTCAGTTTGCGCAGATCGTCGAAGATTTCGCCGGTCGGCAGCACCACTTCGACGCCGAGGCAGAGTTCGCGCGCATTGCCATAGGCGAGCACGCCGGTGCCGCCGGCATTGGACGAGAGGTTGCCGCCGATCTGGCAGGAGCCCTGCGCGGCAAGCGACAGCGGAAACAGCCGGTCGGCGGCGTCGGCGGCTTCCTGCAGCGTCTGCAGGATGACGCCGGCTTCGACGGTCACCGTGTTCGAGAAGACGTCGATCTCGCGAATGCGGTTCAGCCGCGACAAAGAAAGCACGATCTCGCGGCCGGAGGCATCCGGCACCTGGGCGCCGACCAGCCCGGTGTTGCCGCTTTGCGGCACGACCGGCGTTCCCGTCTCGCTCGCCAGGCGCATGATCCGGCTGATCTCGTCGACGCTGCCGGGACGCAGCACCAAGGCGGTCCTGCCGTGCCATAGGCCGCGCCGCTCGGTCAGATACGGCGCAATATCGGCCTGGTCGCGCAGCGCATATTTGTCGCCGACGATTGCCGCGAAGCGGGCGATGAGAGCGGGATCGAGGTCGAAGGGTGCGTCGTTCATGGGCGCAAACTATGGCGCTCAATCGAGCTTGTCACGGGGGGCAGCGGCACGAAACAGCCGATCGTTGATCGCCTCGCCGAGCCCATCGAACGGGATCGGCTCGACGGTGATCGTCGCCGCACCGCTGCGGTCGAGTTCCTGCAAATATGCGAACAGATTGCTTGCGGCTTCGCGCAAATCGCCTGACGCGGACAGGTTGCGCAAGGCGGCCGCCGCTTGCCAGCCTTCGGCGCGGTCGCCACCAAAGGCCAGCAAGGCCTCGCCTTCAGCCACACTCTGTGCATCGAGCCGCACCGATGCGCGCGGCGCATAATGCGACGCCAGCATGCCGGGCGCCTCGATGCCGGCTGTCGCGCCGCGCTGCAGCTTAATGCCGGTGACGGCCTCGATATCGGCGGCAGCGATGCCGCCTGGCCTCAGCAGCCGCACGCTGTTGCCTTCGACCTTGACGATGGTCGATTCCAGCCCGACCGGGGTGGCGCCGCCATCGACCACCAGCTGGATTTTGGCGCCGAGATCGGCCGCGACGGCTTGCGCCGTCGTGGCGCTGATCTTGCCCGAAGAGTTCGCGCTGGGCGCGGCCAACGGCCGGCCGAGTCTGGCGATCAGCTCGCCGCCGAACCCCCTGGGCATGCGCAGCGCGATCGTGTCCAGCCCGGCGGTGACCAGCGGATGGATGCCGTTGCCGGGTTGGAGCGGCAGCACCAGCGTCAGCGGCCCCGGCCAGAACGCCTCGGCCAGCCGTTTCGACAGCGGATCGAAGGCCGCAATGCGCTCGGCCATCGCCAGATCGGCGACATGGGCAATCAGCGGGTTGAAGCGCGGCCGGCCCTTGGCTTCGAAAATGCGGGCGACGCCGACGCCATTGGTCGCGTCGCTGGCCAGTCCATAGACGGTCTCCGTCGGGATGGCGACGACGTCGCCGCCCTCAAGCAGCGCCAACGCCTGCTCCATCGCTTCGCCGACGGATAGTATCTCAGCCACTCGCTTCACCTCACAGGCACCGGACCTAAAGCGCGTCGCGCTGAACCGGATTCATGCGACGCGCTTTAGGTCTTTGTTTTGATGCATGTCGTTCTCTCAAAACCGGGGCCACTTTTGAGCGACATGCATTAGAGCGGTTCAGCGGTTCGCTGAAACGCTCTAAGTATTTGTTTTTGCGCAATTCCGGACGGAAAACCGCTACTCACTTTTCCTGGAATTGCTCTAATACGGCAGTGGTTTTCGGGCAAGCCGGCGTTGGCGAATTATCAATGCCTAAAATGCTACGTTTCCCTGCAAGCCGGCATCAATCCACTGGGGTTAAGGCTATTTGCGGTTAGGGCTGGCGGCTTGTCGGGCAAGGGGACGGTTTCGATGTCGATGCGTGTGCTTGGAGCGCTTGGTTTCACCCTGGCGGCGATGACCGGTGGGGCGCACGCCTCGTCGATCGTCTCTCTCGGCGTCTCGACCTCGACGCCATCGGTCATCAAGGTTGGCGGATCCGAACCGGTCAGGATCGCCTCGTCGCCATCGATCGTCGCACTCGGCGATGCCCAGCCCGATGTGACTTATGAAAAGGTCGCGGCGATCCCCGAAAAGCCTAGGCACGGCCAGGACCCGATGATCATTCGCGGCGGCATCGTCGGCGGCGCCTTCGCCGCGCCGGCTCCGGCCAGGGCGAGCGCCGCGGCGCCGGCGACTGAGCCGACGGCAGAGACCGCACCAGCCGGAACTGCAACGGCATCGAACGGCAAGCCCGAGTCGCAACCGGCAGCGCCGCAGCCGGCAGCAACACCGCAGCAGCCGATCGAGGGCGTCGGCAAAGCCGAGTAGGCCATTCAGCCAAAACAGTCGGCCAAGACAGTCGGCCGATCCATGCCGCTTGACGCCGATCGACGCCCCGGCGCAGGATCGGCTTGGCGGCGGCGGCCCCAATTTCGCCAATCGGGTTTGGCATGAGCGCGCCGGGTTCTAGGAGAGCGAGGGGTTATCATGAACATGACGAAATCTTTGACTATTGCCGGCCTGTTGCTGGCGTCACCTATAGGTGTCGGCGGCGCGCAGGCCGGTGACGAGCTAGGGTCCTACGTCGCGCGCATTTCCGATCGCGACCACCATGCCAGCGACGGCTATGAGCTGAGCAGCGCAGCACAGATGGTGCGGCAGGACCGTGCCAACTGGCACAAGTTCCACCGGCGCGATGCCGACGACCAGGGCGATGACTGGTTCCGCAGCAACGATGATCGCGCGTATCTGGAACGCATGCTGAAGCGCGGTGGCGCGATGAGCTCCTCGACACGGAACGCCATCGTCAATGGCGAGCCGCTGATCCAGGTCGACGTCTATTCAGACAGCGTGCATGTCAGCATTTTGGAGGACTGACGGAGTCAGCCTCGGGAGGACTGAAAACAAAACGGGCGGCGTGTGAACGCCGCCCGTGTTCGGGCTTGTCCGTCCCTTAGCCAGCTATTCTGGAAAAATCCGCGACCTGATCGGTGGCCGTGCGGATGCGAGCCAGCAGCGCCAGGCGGTTGGCGCGCACGGCCTGGTCCTCATCATTCACGAGAACGCGTTCAAAGAATGAATCAACCGGTTCACGCAACACGCTAAGCGCCAGCATGGCGGCGGAAAAGTCTTCGTTTTGAATCGCTTCGCCGGCTTCTCTCTCCGCCTGATTCACCGCCGCAAACAGCGATTTCTCGGCCTCCTCGCGAAACAGCGCCGGCTCAACAGTCGCGGCGACGCGCGTTTTCTTCTTCTCCTCGGCAGCCAGAATGTTGGCCGCGCGCTTGGCGCCGGCGAGCAGGTTCTTGCCGTCCTCGGTGTCGAGGAAGGACCCTAGCGCCTCGACGCGGCGCACGATCTGCAGGAGGTCATCCGAGTGCGATTGGCCGATCTCCCCCCTTGTGAGGGAGATGCCCGGCAGGGCAGAGGGGGGCGCGCCAGAATGAGAGGTCGGCGGGACAGCGCCCCCCTTTGTCGGCTTCGCCGCCCCCACAATGGGGGAGATTGGCGCGCTTCCACCACCTGCCAGCACGGCGTCAATGAGATCATGCCGAGCGCCCTGGTCGCGGAGATAGACTTTCAGGCGGTCGTGGAAGAAGGCGAGGAGGTCGGAGCCAAAGGCCCGTCCAGCCTTAGACGCGAGATAACTCGCCGTTTGATAGGCACTATCGAAGAGCGATGTCAGCGGCAGTGAGATCCCATTCTCGATCAGGATCCTCACCACACCCAGTGCTGCCCTTCTCAGCGCGTAAGGATCCTTCGAGCCCGTCGGCTTTTCATCAATGGCCCAGAAGCCGACCAGCGTATCGATTTTGTCGGCCAGCGCGACGGCAATCGACACCGGATTGGTCGGCACGCTATCCGACGGACCTTGCGGTTTGTAGTGCTCCTCGATCGCCGCAGCCACGGACGGATGCTCGCCCTGCAGCAGCGCGTATTTGCGCCCCATGGCGCCTTGCAGTTCCGGAAACTCGCCCACTGCTTCGGTCGTAAGATCGGCCTTGGCCAGCACCGCGGCGCGGGCCGCGAGCGCGGTAATCTCCCCCCTTGAGGGGGAGATGTCGCCGAAGGCGACAGAGGGGGTCGTCTCGCGTGGAGCGCCAACTCCCTCTTTCTTCGAGAGACCGGACGGCGTCGCGGCAGCCGAAGCGACCCCCTCTGGCCTGCCGGCGATCTCCCCCTCAAGGGGGGAGATCGACTGCGCCACTGTTGGCGCCAGCTCTTCCGCCAGCCGCTTGATCCGCTCCACCCGCTCGCCTTGCGTGCCGAGCTTGGCGTGGAAAGTCACCCCGAGATGGTCGAGGCGGGCCATGCGTTGGTCGAGCGGCTTTTTCAGATCGAGCCCGAACTTTTTTGCCGATGCCTCGAGCTCTCCCAGATCGGGCAGATCGCCCTGGTCGGTCCGCCAGAAGTACAGCGCATCCGACAGGCGCGCGCGCACCACCTTGCCGTTGCCGTGCGCGATCTCCTTGCCGCCATCCTTCGCCTCGATGTTGGCAGTGAGGATGAAGCGGTTGGAAAGGTTTTCGCCGTCGCCTTGCGGACGGGTGACAAAGCATTTCTGATTGGCGCGAATGGTCAGCCGCACCACCTCGGGCGGAATGGCAAGAAAGGCCTGCTCGAATTCGCCCATCAGCACCACCGGCCATTCGACCAGGCCCGACACTTCCTCCAGCAGCCCTTCGTCCTCGACCAGATCGAGCCCGTTGGCGAAGGCGAGGTTGCGGGCGTCGGCAAGGATGATCTCCTTGCGCCGGTCGCCGTCGAGCACGACCTTGGCTGCTTCCAGCTTGGTCACGTAATCGTCGAAGCGACGCACGGTGATTTCACCCGGCGCCATGAAACGATGGCCGTAGGTGATATTGCCCGAGCGGATGCCATCGATCTCGAAATCGACCACCACCGGCTCCTCGGTCTCCGGCCCGAAGGTGCACAGAATCGTCTGCAGCGGCCGCACCCAGCGCAGCGAACCGGGCTTCGCCGAAGCCGGCCCCCATCGCATCGATGTCGGCCAGGGGAAGCCGCGAATGATGGCCGGCACCAGTTCGGCGATGATTTCTTCCGCCGCCCTGCCCGGCTTCGAAATATGGGCGACGTAGAAGTCGCCCTTCTTCGGATCGGAATGGACATGCGCCTCGGCAGCCGAGGCAAGACCTGCCTTGCGCAGAAAGCCCTGCACCGCCTGTTCCGGCGCCGTCGTCGACGGCCCCTTGATCTCCTCGCGGATATCCTTCGAGCGCGCGGTCAGGCCCCTGACATCGAGCGCCAGGCGCCGCGGCGTCCAGTATTCGCGCGCGGCGTCATAGGTCAGACCCGCCTCGACCAGACCGTCGGTCAGCATCTTCCTGAGATCGCCCGCCGCCTTGCGCTGCATACGGGCGGGGATTTCCTCGGAGCGAAGTTCCAGCAACAAATCCGGCATCAGAGTTTCTCCACCCGCATGCCTTCTCCCTGATTGCGCGTCCTCGCGCCTCCGGCGCTGCGGTTGCGCGGCCGGGCNGGCATCAGAGTTTCTCCACCCGCATGCCTTCTCCCTGATTGCGCGTCCTCGCGCCTCCGGCGCTGCGGTTGCGCGGCCGGGCGGGGATTTCCTCGGAGCGAAGTTCTAGCAAAAGATCAGGCATCAGAGTTTCTCCACCCGCATGCCTTCTTCCTGATTGCGCGTCCTCGCGCCTCCGGCGCTGCGGACGCGCGGCTGGGCGGGGATTTCCTCGGAGCGAAGTTCTAAGAGCAGGTCTGGCATGGTTAAGCTCCCACTCTCCCCTTGATGGGGAGGGTCGGCGCGTAGCGCCGGGGTGGGGTGGCGACCTCTCAGCCGCCGATACCTTCGGCACCATCGCGCAAACGCAGGTGTGATTTTCGTTCTTCCACCGCCGCATAGATCGTATCGAGCACGGAATCCAGTTCGTTTTTGATTTCATGGTTCCAGAAGCGAATGACGCGGTAGCCTTGGCTCTCGAACCATTTCGTTCGACGCTCGTCATGGCGCAGCTGGTCATCGAAGCTGTGATGGGCACCGTCCACCTCAATGATCAGCTTCAGCCGGTGGGAGATGAAATCAGGGAAGTAAACGCCTACCGACGCCTGCCTGCGAAAATGAGTGCCTTCTACTGGAATGCGCCACAGATGCCGCCACAGGATGCGTTCCTCGTCGGTCATCGCCGCGCGAAGCCTTTGCGCAGACTGCAGCTTGAATCGATCGAGTTTTGGCATGGAACGTCGCGCTGTCCCCCCCCCCCGCCGCTTCGCGGCGACCTCCCCCATCTAGGGGGAGGTAAGAGGGCATGGCAACTCGGCTGACCGCTGTTTCCAGGAATTTTGACCCCCCCTGTCGGGCCGCAACCAGCCCGCCCGTCCTTTGATCAAAGATTTCCATGAACCAAACGCAGCGCTGAAGCGACCAACGCTCAGGCAGGGACCTATTGGCTGAACGACCATGAAAACGGCATCGAGACTTCTCCAGATCATCGCGCTCAGCGCCTGTTTCGCCGCGCAGGTGCATGGCGCCTTCTCGATGCCGGGCGTACGGCAGGCTATGCGGACCATGGCGGGGTCGACTGGCCCGATGTTGGCCCCAATCAACATTTCCCTCGAAATGATGAAGTGAGCCTCAGGCGGCGAGCCCGCCGGCCTGGGTCTGCAAAAATGCCTCGCCGCAGGCTTTCGCCAGATTGCGCACCCGCAGGATGTAGCTCTGCCGCTCGGTCACCGAAATCACGCCGCGCGCGTCGAGCAGGTTGAAGACGTGGCTGGCCTTGATGCACTGGTCATAGGCCGGGAAGACCATGCGGTGCATCGGCAGATTGTCGTTCGAAGCCGGGGCGCCGGCCGCGAGCAGCGCCTTGCATTCGGCTTCGGCGTCCTCGAAATGCCTGAGCAGCATGGCGGTGTTGGCATATTCGAAATTGTGCCTGGAATATTCCTGCTCGGCCTGCAGGAAGACATCGCCATAGGTGACTTTTTCGGCGCCTTCTCGGCCATTGAAGTTGAGGTCGTAGACATTGTCGACGCCCTGCACATACATGGCCAGCCGCTCCAGGCCGTAGGTCAGTTCTCCCGCCACCGGCGCGCATTCGATGCCGCAGACCTGCTGGAAATAGGTGAACTGCGACACTTCCATGCCGTCGCACCAGCACTCCCAGCCGAGCCCCCAGGCGCCAAGCGTCGGGCTTGCCCAGTCGTCCTCGACGAAGCGAATGTCGTGCAGCAACGGATCGACGCCGATCGCCTTGAGCGAGCCGAGATAGAGCTCCTGCAGGTTCGGCGGGTTGGGCTTCAGGATCACCTGGTACTGGTAATAATGCTGCAGCCGGTTGGGGTTTTCGCCGTAGCGGCCGTCCTTGGGCCGGCGCGAGGGCTGGACATAGGCGGCGTTCCAGCCCTTGGGCCCGAGCGCGCGCAGCGTGGTGGCCGGATGGAAGGTGCCGGCGCCGACTTCCATGTCGTAAGGCTGCAGGATGACGCAGCCATAGGCGGCCCAGTAATTGTGCAGGGTCAGGATCAGCCCCTGGAACGAGCGGCTGGGATGTATATGGGCTGGACTGTCTGACGTCACGGCGGCCTCGGAAAGCGCTGAAATGATGCCATTCCCTAGTTGCCGGGCCGGCTAGCGTCAAGGCAGCGCCTATCGCCGCCTTGATGAGAGGTTGAACGCTTTGCTTCGGACTGGCCCATTGCCGGACGGTGCCGGTGGCCGTTTGCTCGCCCAGCTTCAACGACAGAGGTTCAGCCATGCAAGGCCAGCTCACCGTACGCCCCGTCACCCGAGAGGATTACGAGCAATGGCTGCCGCTGTGGGACGGCTACAATGCGTTTTACGGCCGCTCGGGGGAGACCGCCCTGCCCGGTGACATCACTGCAATGACATGGTCGCGCTTCTTCGATGCCTATGAGCCTATGCATGCGCTGGTCGCGGAGAGCGAAGGCAAGCTTCTCGGTCTTGTCCACTATCTCTATCACCGCACCACGACGGCGATTTCGCCGAACTGCTATCTGCAGGACCTCTTCACCAATGAGGCGTCGCGCGGCAAGGGCGTCGGCCGGGCACTGATCGAAGACGTCTATACCAGGGCGCAAACCGCAGGCTCCAGCCGCGTCTACTGGCTGACACACGAAACCAACCACACGGCGATGAAGCTCTACGACAAGATCGGCGATCTCTCGGGCTTCGTCGTCTACCGAAAGCTGTTCTAGAATGAGCGCCAACGCTGGGTCTGCGCCGCGTCGCTTCGCTCCTTGCTCCGCCATAGAATGACGATCGCGATAGGGCGTCTCTATCTCTTTGTTCTGTCGCAATTCCGAACGGAAAACCGCGCACACTTTTCCTGGAATTGCTCTAAGACGCCAAGCCGAAACAAAAACGGGGCTCAGCGAGCCCCGTTTCATCAGAAGTATGGCCCGATCACCCTTTCGGCGCTGGCGGGGTGGCCGGCTTGACTTTCGGGGTTTCCTGCGCCGTGTTGGATTCGATCGGCGGCAGGCCCTTCATCAGCTTCTGCTGCAAAATGGCAAGCACATCGGGATCCGGCTTCAGGTCGCGCGCCTGGTTCCACTGGAAAGTGGCTTCGAGCTTGCGGCCGACGCGCCAATAGGCATCGCCGAGATGGTCGTTGAGCACCGGATCTTCCGGCTTGAGCGACACGGCGCGCTCCATTTCGCGCACGGCGTCGTCGAACCGGCCCATGCGGAAATAGGCCCAGCCCAGCGAATCGACGATGTAGCCGTCGCTCGGCCTGAGGTCGACGGCCTTCTGGATCATCGCCAGGCCTTCCTTGAGGTTCATGTTCATGTCGACCCAGGAATAGCCGAGATAGTTCAGCACCTGCGGCTGGTCGGGGAACAGTTCCAGCGCCTTGAGGAAGTTCGGTTCGGCCTTGGGCCATTCCTTCAGCCGCTCATAGGCGATGCCGCGCTGATAGTAGATGTTCCAGTTGGCATTGGTCGGCGTCTTCAGCACCGCGACCGCCTTGTCGTAGAGAGTGGCGGCGGAGCGGAAATCCTCCTTCGAGGCATAGACCCCGCCCAGCGCCAGATAGGCGCGCATGTCATCGGGGTGAGCTTCGACGAATGCTTTGAGGTGGGCGATAGCCTCGTCGTGACGGTTGAGATCGGCAAGGTTGAGGCCGAGCTGCAGGTCGGAAAGCTCCTTCAGCGGCGAGGAGGCTGGAATGCGGCTATAGAGCGCAATGGCGCCTTCGCCGTCCTTCAGCTGCTCCGCAACGGCGGCAAGCTGCACCAAAGCGGCGTCGCTGTCGGGCTTGAGCGCGAGCGCATATTGCAGATAGAGGCGCACGAACGGCTCGCCGCCGCCGCGATTGAGCGCGATGGCGAGGTCGAGCAGGATTTCAGCGGCGCCTTCGGAGGGACTGGCGACGAAGGGCTCGATCTTGTCGCCCTTGCTGATCCTGTCGCGAAGCGCCTGGATGTCGAGCTTGCCGGGCGCGAACGCCTCGGCCTTGTCGAGCACGTAGAGCGCCTTGTTCTTGTTTCCCTTGCGCGCCAGGAAAGACGCGTAGGCCTGGGCGTTGCGCATCCATGTCTCGGGCGCGGCACCGCCGGCCGTGACGTCGGTCAGGGTCGCGTCATAAAGCGCGTCGGCCTTGTCCGACAGGCCTGCGGCATCGGCGATCAGCGCGCGGTGGAAGGACTTGAACAGGCCGAACCAGTCAGGCCCCTGCAGTTTGTCGATCGAGGCCATCGCCCCGGTGGGGTCGCCGGCGCCCTCTTGTGCCCAGCCGGACATGACGCCGGAAATCAGCCGGTCGAGATCGGATTCGAGCGACAGCTTGAGCCAGTACTGCGCCTTGGTGAAATCCTTCTTGTGGAAGGAATCGACCGCCAGAGCCAGACGCGAGAAGCGCTCGACGTCGGGAACTGCCTTGAGCTTGTCGGCATAGACCAGCGATTCCTCGAAGCGGCCTTGCGCGATCAGCGACAGCATCAAGCTTTGCTGCAGCGAGGTGTCGCCGGGATTGAAGGCGAGCGCCTGCTTGTAATAAGCGATGGCATTGTCGAGGTCGTTGTCGCCTTCGGCGATGCGGGCGGCGAGATAGGCGCCCGAGAAGGAGGTGATCTTGACCGGGCCGGTCGATTCCTTGGCGTAGGCAGGCAGCGGAGAAATCGCCATTCCTGCCACAATTGCCAGCCCCGCGAGCCAGCGCGCACGTCCTTGCCGCATCGTATCCCTTTCAGCCAAGCGCCATCCCGCGTCGGCGCGGAGAAGCCATAGACTCGATGTTTCCTGACAAAGCATGGCCTTTTTGGGGTCAGGCTTCAATCCGGGCCGAATTCACAATCGGGTCACCCGATTAACAAACCATGGCGACGCAGACACTGTCGGTTCCGACAATAGCAGATCGGGGTTGGGAGCTACAGCCTGACATCGCGATATCCGCGTGCCGCTATCGTGCTGCACAGGCCGGCCCACTCGCAACCCTGGCAGGCCTCACGCGTCACGCCGGCTGAAAAGGCCGCGCGCAAGGCGGCAAGCGTTGCCGCGTCGAGGCTGAGACGGACGCCCGCCTCGATGGGCCGGGCCAGCAGCTTGCCGACATCGCGTGCTGCCAGCTCGTCCCGGCCTGCGGCGCTTTCGCGCAAGCAGTGGGGCTCGGCCTCGCCGAGCAGCGGCCGACAGATGTCGTCGGGGCCGGAGACGATCAGAATATCCTCGCCCCGGCCCAGACGTTTCGCGATCACGTCATAGTTGGCGACGAAGGCTGCGCTGTAGCCCTTGCCGACATAGGTCAGCAGGCAAAGCAGATGGTGGGAGCGCAGCCTGACGGTCATCGGTCTTAGGACGCGGTTGCGGAGCCTGTTCCATCCCGAAGATATCGGGATGGGGCTCCATCTTTTTGTTTGAGCATGATCTCTTCCGAAAGCCGGACTCCACTTTTCGGGATCATGCTCCTGCCGGGTCCGCCTTACCGGAAAACAGCTTGAGCGTCGCGGCGCCGAGCGCCGATTTCAGCAGGCCGCCGACGAGGAAGGGCAAGAAGCCGAAGGTGATGGCCTGTTCGAGGCCGATCATGACGGCGAGCCAGGCCGTGCCGAGAACCAGGCAGGCGAGGTTGCCGAGGACCATGCCGGCGAAGGCGAGCAGCACGCGGTTGCCGTTCCAGCCGCGTTCGGCCAGCCAGCCGACCAGCGCGCCGACGACCGGGAAGGCGAAGAGATAACCGCCCGTTGCCCCGACGAAATACGACGCGCCCGCTGCCCCTCCGGACAGGACAGGAAAGCCCACGGCGCCCTCGGCGAGCCAGGCGATGATGGTCATGGCGCCAAGCCGCCAGCCATAAAGTGCGCCGACCAGCGTCACGGCGAAGGTCTGCATGGTGACCGGCACCGGCACCATCGGCACCTCGATCTGGGACAACAGCGCCAGAAACAGCGTACCGAGGGCGACGGCCGCGGCCTGCCAGCTATGCGAGCGGGTTTGCAGGCGCAACGGGCTGAAGGACGGCTTGGACGGCGAAAAGGCGATGTAGGTCATGGTGCTTCCTAGCTGGTTTGAAATTATAGATAATTTTGTTGTTCGATCTATTATCGAATCCATATTTGCGCGGGAATGGCAACCCTCACCCCTAAAAAGGCTTGGGCTTGCGTGTCGAATAAAGGACATTTGGAAAGGCTGGCGGGACAGCACCCCCCTCTGGCCTGCCGGCCATCTCCCCCGCAAGTGGGGAGATCGGATGTCGCCTTTGCTTTCGCCAATGGCCGACGTTGCAGGACTAACGCAACGGCAAAGCTGTTGATCTCCCCCCTTGCGGGGGAGATGTCCGGCAGGACAGAGGGGGGTGTGAAGGATCGCTACGCGCGGAATCCGACGACTTGTCCCTTCGTCCCTACCCGACGATGGCAAACGCTTCGCGCATCTTGCCCGACGCGGTCTTGACCGGTTTCTGGCCGATCCACTGAACGTGCCGGCCAAGCGTGGCGGCGGCCGATTCGGTGTTGCCTTGCCGCAGCGCGCTCAGNCTGGCCGATCCACTGAACGTGCCGGCCAAGCGTGGCGGCGGCCGATTCGGTGTTGCCTTGCCGCAGCGCGCTCAGGATCGCGCGATGATCCTGGTCGGTGCGGATTTCCCATTCCGAGCGCCAGGCGGCGAACAGGAAGCGGGCGCTTGCGGCGTGCAAATCGTCGATGGTGGCGATGAGCCGCGGCATGCCGCAGGGCGCCAGGATCAGCCGGTGGAAGGTGCGGTTGGCCTCCTCCCAAGAGCGGACATCGCGGGATTTGTCGCCGGCCTTTGTGGCTTCTTCGGCAAGGTTGAGAATGGAAGCCGTCAGATGCGGCGCGGCATGGCGCAGCGCCAGCACTTCGAGGGCTGCCCGCATTTCGGCGACTTCCCTTACCTCGCCGAGATCGAAAGCGGCGACGCGCACGCCCCGCCTGGGCTCACTGACCGCCAGCCCTTGCGCCTCCAGGCGCCGGAAGGCTTCGCGCACCGGGACATGGCTGGTCTGGAATTCCTCGGCGATGTGATCCTGCCGCAGCCGGGCGCCGGGTTCGATCGCGCCCGATATGATGCGATCCGCCAGCACCTTGCTGATGCGCACGGCGATGGTGTCGTCTGCGGTCTTTGCCATGTTTTATAGATAATTTGCACTGCTGCCGATTGTCGAGCGGTGATTGCCCGATTTTGCGTGCAAACTTGCTTTGGCGCCAGGCGCGGGTCAGTTCACCCGGCTGATGCAGAAGTCGATGACGTCGATGAGCGCCGATTTCTGCGGCGTCGCCTCCAGCGGTGCCAGCGCATCGCGGGCGATCTCGCCGAAATGGCGGGCGCGGCCGATGGTGTCGGCAATGGCGCCATGGCGGGTCATCAGGCCGATCGCCTTTTCCAGTCCGGCATCGTCGGTGACATTGTCCTCGATGGCGCGCTTCCAGAAGGTGCGCTCGGCCTTGGTGCCGCGCCGGTAGGCGAGGATGACCGGCAGCGTAACCTTGCCTTCGCGGAAATCGTCGCCGACATTCTTGCCCAGCTCCTGGCTGGAGCCGCCATAATCCAGCGCATCGTCGATGAGCTGGAAGGCAAGGCCGAGATTCATGCCGTAGGAGCGCAATGCGGCGCGATCGTTGCGCGTCGCCGATGCGATGACCGGACCGACCTCGGCGGCAGCCGAGAACAGCGCCGCAGTCTTGGCCTTGATGACGGCGAAATGCTCGTCCTCGGTGGTATCCAGGTTCTTGGCGGCGGCCAGCTGCATCACCTCGCCCTCGGCAATAATCGAGGCGGCACTGGACAGGATATCGAGCGCTTCCAGCGAACCGACATCGACCATCATGCGAAAAGCCTGGCCGAGCAGGAAATCGCCGACCAGCACGCTCGCCTGGTTGCCCCAGATCATGCGGGCAGTCTTTTTGCCGCGCCGCATGCCGCTCTCGTCGACGACGTCGTCGTGGAGCAGCGTGGCGGTGTGCATGAACTCGACCGCGGTGGCGAGCTTGACGTGGCCCTCGCCGGAATAGCCGAACATCTGGGCCGCCGCGAGCGTCAGCATGGGACGCAGCCTTTTGCCGCCCGACGAGATCAGATGATTGGCGACCTCCGGGATCATCTCGACGTCGGAGCCGGCCTTGGACAGGATCAGTTTGTTGACGCGCCCCATATCGGCTGCTGTCAGGTCGATGAGATCCTTGATGGAGGCGGGTTCCCGCTTCCCGTTTTCGATGTTGAGAACGACACCCACCAACAAACACTCCCGTCTTTGATCACGCGTGCGACGGCACCCTGGTCCCGCCTGGGACTCTAGGGCGGCACATACGGGCACGGCAAGAGGCGAATTGGCGCGGCTGCGGTGACGGCGTGTCAACCTTAGCGACCGCATGCCCTTGCCCGGAAACCGCTCCACACTTTTCGGCGCCATGCTCCGGCGTTTACATCAACGCTGCAACCTGCGAACTTCGTCCGATGATAGAACTCGTGCGCACCAACGATGCCGTGATCATCTCCTTCGTCGAATCGCTGATGCGCGATGCCGGGATCGCCTGCTTCGTCGCCGACCAGAACATGAGCATTCTCGAAGGGTCGATCGGTCTTTTGCAGAAGCGCGTGATGGTCGATGCCGACCAGGCCGATCAGGCGCGGCGCATCTTGAAAGACGCCGGCATCGAGAACGAAATCCGCCAGACATAATGGCTGAAGCGAGCGCGCTTACCAGCGATACGCCGGCCCATACGGTCGATGCCTTCCATCGCGGCCGCTTCTGGCTGGTCCAGCCCAGGACAGGGCATCGCGCCGGGATGGATGCCATGATGCTGGCGGCAGCAGTTTCATCCGGTTTTTCTGGACGCCTCGCCGATTTCGGCGCCGGCGCCGGTGCGGCGGGTCTCGCCGTGCTGTCGCGCTGCCCAGAGGCGCAGGTCGTGCTCGTCGAACGGTCGGCCGAGATGGCAGGCTTCGCCACAACCACGCTCGCCCATCCCGGCAATGCGCATCTCGGCAATCGCGCCTCGGTGCTGACCGCCGACGTCACGCTGTCAGGCCGGGCGCGGACGCAAGCCGGCCTCGCCGACAATTCCTTCGATTTCGTCATCATGAACCCGCCCTTCAACGCGGCGCAAGACCGCGCCACGCCAGATCCGCTGCGGCGGCAGGCGCATGTCATGGACGACGGGCTGTTCGAAAGCTGGATCCGGAGTGCGGCTGCCGTCGCCAAGCCGCGCGGGGGCCTGGCCGTCATTGCGCGGCCGGAACAGCTTGGCGACCTCCTCGATGCGCTGTCGGGCCGCTTCGGCGACGCCGAGATGCTGGCCGTGCATCCGCGCCCGGAAGCAGCCGCAATCCGCATTGTCGTTAGGGCAGCGCTCGGCGCGCGCGGCAAGCTGTCGATCCGCCCGCCTTTGATGCTGCATGGGCAAACGGGCGACGGCCCGTCGGAACGAACCGAGATGATCAACAACGGACTGGCGTCGCTGTTTGGCGATTGATTTTGGGCCCGTCAGTGTCGTTGCCGCAAAACCGGCACACAGTTGGCTGAGATGGATTGCAGCATTGCCGTTGACCCGCAAATCCCTACATGCGTTGAAGCCATTTGGAGACAGCCACCTCGTGAAACGCCTTTTCAACCGCCTGCTGCCGAAATCCTGGCGATCCAGCGTCGTCACCATTCCCGTCATCAGGCTGCATGGCACCATCATGGCCGGCGGCGGCCCGTTCCGGCCGAGCCTGTCCTTGGCGTCCACCGCCGCCCTCATCGAAAAGGCGTTCCTGTTCGATGCGCCCGCCGTCGCCATTTCGATCAATTCGCCTGGCGGCTCGCCGGTGCAGTCGCGGCTGATCTTCAAGCGCATCCGTGACCTCGCGGTCGAGAAGAACAAGAAGGTGCTGGTCTTCGTCGAGGATGTGGCGGCCTCGGGCGGCTACATGATCGCGGTCGCCGGCGACGAGATCTTTGCCGATCCGTCCTCCATCGTCGGTTCGATTGGTGTCGTCTCGGCCTCGTTCGGCTTTCCCGAACTGATGAAGAAGATCGGTGTCGAGCGCCGTGTCCACACCGCCGGCCAGAACAAGGCGGTGCTCGACCCGTTCAAGCCGGAGAAGAGGGAAGACGTCGAGCGCCTGAAGGCGCTGCAGCTGGAAGTGCACGAGACCTTCATCGACCTGGTCAGGGAACGCCGTGGCACCAAGCTGAAGGACGATCCGGACCTGTTCACCGGCCTGTTCTGGACCGGCAAGAAAGGGCTGGAGCTTGGCCTCGTCGATGCGTTGAGCGACATGCGCACGGTACTGAAAACCCGCTTCGGCGCGAAAACCCAGCTCAGGCTGGTCACCGCGCCGCGTGGCCTGTTTGGCCGCATCGGCCTGTTCGGCTCGAACGTTTCGGCGCCCGATATTGCCGCCGCCGCCGCAAGCGGCGTGATCGATGCGGCGGAAGAGCGCGCATTGTGGGCGCGCTTCGGGCTTTGAAAAAGCAGGGAAAGCGTCTAGCATGAGGGCTTGACAGTCTGCCTTGCCGCCTTGCGAGGGAGGAGCTTTGAAATGCCACAGATCATTTTCTTCGCAGTTGTCGGCGCAGCCGCTTATTTCGGCTACCGCACCTTCGTCCGCGAGGCCGAACGTGTGACCGCCAAGGTGCGGCGCACCGAAAAGCAGGCAGCCAACGGCACCAACGGCACGCTGGTCCAGGATCCCAAGACCGGCGAATACCGCCTGGCCAAGGACTGATCATCATCCCGTCAGCAGCCGACAGTTTGGATGCCGCAGCCCGGACGTGGCTTGCGCCCGCCAAGATAAATCTGGCGCTGCACGTCACCGGCAAGCGCGCCGACGGCTACCATCTGCTCGAGAGCCTGGTCGTTTTCACCCGCTTCGGCGACAGGGTCGAGATCGAGCCTGCCGACGCCGACCGGTTCTCCGTATCGGGCCGTTACGCGACTTCCGTGCCGATCGACGACAGCAATCTGGTGGTGAAGGCGCGCGAGGCGCTGCGCAGGCAGGCCGGCCAGCAGAGCACGCCGCCGGTTGCCATCCGGCTGGAAAAGAACCTGCCGATCGCATCCGGCGTCGGCGGCGGCTCGAGCGACGCGGCGGCGGTATTGCAGGGTCTTGTCCGGACCTGGGGGCTCGACATCGGCGAGGCCGAACTGAGCCGGATCGGTCTCACGCTCGGCGCCGACGTGCCGATGTGTCTTGCGGCAAAACCGCTGGTTGCGCGTGGCGTTGGCGATGAGCTGTCGCCAATTGCGGATTTTCCTGCGCTGGCCTTGGTGCTGGTCAATCCCGGCGTCGCCGTCTCGACGCCTGATGTGTTCAACGCACTTGAGAAACGCGACAATGAGGGATTGCCGCCGCTGCCGCGCGGTTTCGATTTCCACGGCGTCCGCAATTGGCTGGAGATCACCCGCAACGATCTTGAGGAACCGGCGCAAGCAATACAGCCGCCCATCGGCAGAGCGCTTTCCCTGCTGAACAGGGCCGGATCTGGATTCTCGCGCATGTCGGGATCCGGCGCGACATGCTTCGGGCTGTTCGAGACCGGCAATGTCGCCAAGCGCGCCGCCGCCGAGATCCGCAGTCGCGAACCGGAGTGGTTTGTCGCCGCGACACGAAGCATCGCTTCGGAGGGGGCCGATGGCCAAAATTGACGAGAGCCGGCCGTTCATCCCGGTGCGCATCGCGGTGCTGACGGTGTCCGATACGCGCAGCCTTGCCGACGACAAATCCGGCCAGACGCTGGCTGATCGCATCGCCGAGGCCGGCCATGTCCTGGCCGCGCGCGACATCGTCACCGACGACCGGGAGAAAATCCGCGACAAGGTGCTGGGCTGGTCGCGCGACGAAGACATCGATGTCGTCATCACCACCGGCGGCACCGGTTTTACCGGCCGCGACGTGACGCCGGAGGCGCTGGAGCCGATCTTCGAGAAGCGCATGGATGGCTTTTCCGAAGTGTTCCACCGCATTTCCTACGACAAGATCGGCACCTCGACAGTGCAGAGCCGAGCGACGGGCGGCGTCGTCAACGCCACCTTCGTCTTCGTGCTGCCGGGCTCGCCCGGCGCCTGCAAGGACGCCTGGGACGGCATCCTGAAACCGCAGCTCGACTACCGCCACATGCCCTGCAACTTCGTCGAGATCATGCCGCGCCTGGACGAGCATTTGCGGCGCGGCAAGGCCGCCTCGTAAACCAAGGCAAAGTGCCGGCCAAGTGCTGCCTTTGTCAGGCAGAATGGCGGCTGCGCCTTCGAGAGGTCATTTCCTCCGGGTCGTCGGGCGGATAGTCTGTCGCCAAGTCAAGACGGAAGAGATCCAATGAGCGCGCACCGCGGCGGCTGCCATTGCGGCAACATCCACCTGACCTTCGAAACCGGAATTGAGCCGTCCGAGATGGAGATCCGCGCCTGCCAATGCGCCTTCTGCGTCCGGCATGGCTCACGCGCCGCCGCCGATCCGCAGGGGCGATTGATCGTCGCGGCCGAGGACGAGGCCCGGCTGCACCGATACCGGTTCGGATTGCGCACCGCCGATTATCTCATCTGCCGGGACTGCGGCGTCTATGTCGCTGCTGTGACCACCGACGGCGAACCGAGAGCGATCGTCATCGTCAATGCGCTGGATGACCGGCCGCGGTTCAACCGCGAGCCGGTCCCAATGGACTATGATGCCGAGAACAAAGAGGGTCGCATTGCCCGGCGGCAAGCGCGCTGGATGCCGGTCGAGATCCGCTCCGGCCTCAGCGGATGACCGGTTCGCCGTGGAAGCGGCGGCGCGAGGGCGGCGAGACGCCGAAGCCGACCTCCATCATCAGCCGTGGCGTGGTGGACGGCACGGTGCCCATGTGGAAGCCGAACGGGTCCTCGACGAAGCCGAGGCCGGCCTCGCCGGTCAGCGTGACCGGGCTGTCGTCGCCATAGACCTTGAGCACGTCTTGCGCCGGATGGCCGACCAGCAGCGTCAACTGGTGCTTGAGGCTGCGCCTGTTGTGGCTGCCTTTGACATAGACATGCGGGCCGGTGCCGGCATCGCAGGGCTTGAGATAGAAGAAGAATTTCAGCATCCGCCAGTCGTCGAGATCGAAATGATATTTGCCGAGCGAGGCAAGGTTCTTGTCGGCGTCGGAAGCCTCGCCGGTCGGAAAGCTCCACCAGACACGCGTGGTGATCAGCTTTGCCTGCCCGCCCAGATAGTGCTGGGCGATGTCGAGCAGCAGCGGATCGTTTTGGATGGCGAGTGCTGCCTTGCAGCTGAGGATGCGCTCGAAATAGTGGCCGCTGAGCAAAGAGCGGCCGAACCGCTTCTCGGCTTCTGCGTGTTCTCCGGGCATGAATTCGAGCCGGCGGTCGAAATTGCCGAAGCACGGCGTGCTCTGAGCAAAGCTGGCGATCTCTTCGTGGATTGCCTGCGGAAGGACCAGTCCGGAGAACAGGCCATCGGCGCGCAGCGCCGCGACGATCGACTTGAGGTCGACGCCCCTGAACATCGTCGCTCCGGCACTCTGCGCGGGGCGCGCGGCTTTGGCGCCAAGCCAGTGCAGTTTGCGCGCCGGCATGGTGCGGGCAAGCACGAACATCGGCAGCCATGCGGGATTTTCGCGCAGGTCGGACAGATAGGTCGGGATACGCACCGCAATGCGGCGGAGCTGGCTGCCGTTGCGGGCAATGGCTTCCAGACTGGGGGCGCCGGATTTGTCAGGGGACGAAAGGTTCATCGGGGTCCTCAGATATGAACGGCAGCAACGACGACGCGGCGCTTGCTTACCGCTCCGGCACTACCCAAGCCCCGATATCCCGCATCAACGGAATGCTAATCCCGCGTCAGCTTTTGTGCAATGCACAATAGCTTTTTGCGGCGAAAAAGAGGGATGGTGCTGCGACCGTGCCAATGCGGATGAGGCGCCGACGCTGCCCCTCATCCGCCCTTCGGGCACCCTTCTCCCTGGGAACGGGAAAAGGGAGAAAGATCACTTCTTCGGCGCCAGCCAGATTTCGGCGTCGAGCCGCCTGGTGGCGAGACCGCGCGCAAGGGCTTCGGCGCTGTGCGCGTTCTTCGACAGGGCAGCGGCCTGGCGCTTGCTGATGACCAGCCCTTCGGCCAGCGCCCGGTTGCCCGAAAACACCCGTGACAGGAACGGCGTGCGGCTGCCGCGCGCACGGGAAAAGCGCGCCGGCATGGTTTGCCGCGCCGTGTGAGCGACAACGTCGTCGATCCAGCCCTCCGCCAGCCTTGCGCCGGGTTCCAGAAACAGCAGCCAGTCACCCTTCGCCTGCCTGATTCCCGCGGCAATGCCGCCGGCCACGAAGTGGCAGCCGGCATGATCGGCAACCCGATGCGTCTGGTCGGTCGAGCCGGTGTCGCAGACGATGACATCGCGCACCACGCCCTCGACCGCGCCGCCGATCAACGAGGCGAGCGTGCGGGCAAGGCCTTCTTCGTCATCCCGGGTTTCGATGAGAACGCTGAGCATTTTTAGCCGAATAGCGGAAAGCCCGGCGCAGCGCCAGTTTTGCATGGCCCAACGAAAAAGTTCTTGCTTTGTTCTCATCAGCGAAATAGGATTATTTTCATGAACAGAGCGATTCGACAGCCAGCCGACAGTCCTTGGGAAAGGGCCAAAATGGAACATATCGTGCGTGCGGACATTGCTGCTTTCGGAGCAGGGCGAGCCGAGATGGCCAATGCGATGATCGAACAGAGCGGCATGCGCGTCCGTCCGGATCGCAACCGCGGCCGTTCCGCGGGCATCAACCCGTCCGGCCGGTTCGAGCCGGTCAGCCGGCATGTGTTCGACGACGGCTGGAATTCGCTGGAGGAATTGCCGCCGTTCAAGACCGAAGTGCAGGTCGAGAAGCCGCGCACCATCATCACCCGCAACGAATCGCCCGACATTTCCTTCGACCGCTCGATCAACCCCTATCGCGGCTGCGAGCATGGCTGCGTCTATTGTTTCGCCCGGCCGACGCATTCCTTCATGGGCCTGTCGCCGGGGCTGGATTTCGAAGCGAAGCTGTTTGCCAAGCCGGATGCGGCGCGGCTGCTCGACAAGGAACTGTCGAAGGATGGCTATCAGCCGCGCACCATCGCGATCGGCACCAACACCGATCCCTACCAGCAGATCGAGAAACAATACCGGATTATGCGCGAGATCCTCGAAGTGCTGGAGGCGCGCGGCCATCCGGTCGGCATCGTCACCAAATCCCATCTGGTGACGCGCGACATCGACATCTTGTCGCGCATGGCCGAACGGGGCTTGGCCAAGGTGGCGCTGTCGGTGACGACGATGGACCGCATGCTGGCGCGCACCATGGAGCCACGCGCGTCGACGCCGACCAAGCGGCTTGAGGCAATCCGGCAGCTTTCCGATGCCGGCATCCCGGCCTCTGTCATGGTGGCGCCGATCATTCCCGGCCTGACCGACCAGGAGATGGAGCGTATCCTCGATTCGGCACGCGCCGCAGGCGCCCGCGAGGCCGGCTATGTCATCCTGCGCCTGCCGCTCGAGGTGGCGCCGATCTTCAAGGACTGGCTGCTGCGCCACTATCCCGACCGCTACCGGCACGTGATGTCGCTGATCCGTTCGATGCGCGACGGCAAGGACTATGATTCGGAATGGGGCAAGCGGATGAAAGGCGCCGGCCCCTATGCCTGGCAGATCGGCCGGCGCTTCGAGATCACGGCCAAGCGGCTCGGCCTCAACGCCGAGCGGCGCACGCTCCGAACCGACCAGTTTGTCGCCGCCGCCAAGGCGACCGAGCAGCTGATGCTGCTCTGAGAGTAGCGCCTGCCCTGCCCTCGTGGTTGGCAGGCGACCCAAGAATCCCGTCCGGCCTGTCCCCCGGCCTGCAGACGGTGCCCTCCCGGTCTTGCCCCACTCGACCCTGGAGGGACTTGCGGAGAATCGGAGCCGATGCGAACCTCGCCGCAACATGGCTCGCGCGCGTTCCGATTCTCCGCTTCTTTTAGAAATCGTCGAAAAGCCCGACTTCTCCTTCGAGACGAAGGCGATGGCTGAAGGCCTGTGGCCGGTGGCAGGCATGGACGAGGCCGGCCGCGGTCCGCTGGCCGGGCCGGTGGTGGCGGCGGCGGTGATCCTCGATCCCGCCAACATTCCCGACGGGCTAGACGATTCCAAACGGCTCAACCATTTGCAGCGCGAGGCGCTGTTCCTGAAAATCCTGGGGTCAGCGCTCGGCGTGTCGATGGCCTCGGTCAGCGCCGAAGGCATTGACGGCAGCAATATCCTCAAGGCCAGCCTGGAAGCCATGCGCCGCGCCCTTGCCGGCCTGCCGATCCAGGCGAAGCTGGCGCTGGCCGATGGCCGCGATGTGCCGCCGGGCCTCCTCTGCGAAGGCCGCGCGCTGATCAAGGGCGACCAGCGCTCGCAATCGATCGCCGCCGCCTCGATCGTCGCCAAGGTGATGCGCGACCGCATGATGTGCGGCTGCGGCAGCCACCACGAACGCTACGGGTTCGAAGTCCATATGGGCTACGCCACCGTGCGGCACCGCACCGCGATCGAAGCGCATGGTCCGGTGGCAAGGCTGCACCGGGCGTCATTCGCGCCGTTCAGGCTGGGTGGAGTTGAGGTGGTTGAGCAAGAGAGCTTCGCCGGGTTGGAGTAATGATAATCTCCCCCCTTGAGGGGGAGATGGCCGGCAGGCCAGAGGGGGTCGCCGCGCGTGAAGCGCTAGCCCTTACTGGCCGCAGAAAGAGCGTCGCGGCCGGTCGCACCGAACCCCTCTGTCGCTTTTGGCGACATCTCCCCCTCAAGGGGGCAGATTGTCCGCGCTCAACAAAAAAGCCGCCAGGTTGCCCGGGCGGCTTGATGTCAGCGAGTTAACCCCGCTCAGTTCAGCCTGGCCTTCACGTCCTGCAGCGCGGACTTGAACAGGTCGGCGCCGGCCTTGGCGTCGATCTTGCCGGCAAGCAGCGTGCGGGCCGCCTCGACGGCGATGTCGACGGCGCTGGCGCGCACTTCGGCGACGGCTTCGCGCTCGGCCTGGCCGATCTTCTGCTCGGCAAGCGCAGTGCGACGGGTGACATAGTCTTCGGTCTTCTTGTGCGCCTCGGCGGCAAGCATGTCGGCCTCGCGCTTGGCGGCAGCGACGATGGCTGCGGCCTCCTGCTCGGCTTCCTTGCGCTTCTTCTGGTATTGGCCGAGCAGTTGCTGGGCCTCTTCGCGCAACCGGCGGGCTTCCGCAAGCTCGTCGCTGATCTTGGTCGCACGGGCGTCGAGCGACTTGGCGATCAGGCCTGGCACCTTGATGTAAACGGCAACGCCGAGGAAAATGACGAGGGCAACCGTTGCCCAAAGCGTTGCGAGAGATGTGGCGTCCATGATGTGCTCCTCACCGGGCCACGGATTTGACCGCAGCCGAGATCTCGGCCTTGCTCGTCTTGCCGCCGACAAGCGCATCGACGATGGCTGAAGCGGTGTCCTCGGCAATCATGCCGACTTCCTTCATGGCGTTGGCCTTGATGGAAGCAATGCTGGCCTCGGCCTCGCCGAGCTTCTTGTCGAGGGCGGCCTCGACCTTCTTGCGGGCAGCCTCGGCTTCAGCCTTGGCAGCGTCGTTGGCCTGCTGGCCGATCGCGTTGGCCTTGGCCTTGGCTTCCGCCAGTTCCTGCTCGTAAGCGGCAACGGCGGCGTCGGCCTCGCCCTTCAGCCTGGCGGCCTGGTCGAGGTCCTGCGTGATGCGATCGCTGCGGACGTCGATGATGCCGCCAAGGCGCGGCATCACCACCTTCTTCAGGAACAAATAGAACAGCCCGAACGTGATCGCCAGCCACAGAAGCTGGGACGGAAACGTCGCCGGATCGAATGGCGGGAACGTGCCGTGCGCCTCGGCAGGCACGCCGGTGCCGGAATGCGTGTCGCCTTCCGTACCGGTGTGGGCGCCTTCAGCGGCGGGTGCGGACTCTTGCGCAAACGCAGATGTCACGAACATGGACTATCCCCTCATATCAGGCATGGCCGCAGGAATGCGGCCAGCCAATTCTTCCCAATGCTCGTCCGACCGATAATTGGCCGAACAGGGGCTCAGCCGAACAGGGCGAGAAGCGCGATGAGAAGCGAGAAAATGCCCAGAGCTTCGGTCACGGCGAAGCCGAAAATCAGGCGGCCGAACTGGCCATCGGCGGCCGACGGATTGCGCAGGGCGCCCGCCAGGTAGCTGCCGAAGATGTTGCCGAGGCCAATGCCCGCGCCGCCCATGCCCAGGCAAGCGATACCGGCGCCGATGTACTTTGCTGCTTCTGCGTCCATTTTGAACTCCTTTGGATCTGTAATTCCGTTGCAATTCCATCCGGCGAAAGATGCCGGAAATTCTAAGGTCAGTGCCCGGGATGCAGGGCGTCGTTCAGATACATGCAGGTCAGCACCGCAAAGACGTAGGCCTGCAGGAAAGCGACCAGCAATTCCAGCGCGGTCAGCGCGACTGCCATGGCCAGCGGCAACACCGAACCGGCAACGCCGACGGCGCCGAGCGCGCTCAGGCTGACGACGAAGCCCGAAAACACCTTCAGGGTGATGTGGCCGGCCAGCATGTTGGCGAACAGACGAACCGAGAGGCTGACCGGGCGCGACACGAAGGAGATCACCTCGATCAGCACCACCAGCGGTAACAGGAACACCGGAACGCCGTGCGGCACGAAGAGCTTGAGGAAGCCCAGACCGTGCTTCGTGAAGCCGTAGACAACGACGGTTCCGATCACCAGGGCTGCGAGGCCGAAGGTGACGATGATGTGGCTGGTGACGGTGAAGAAGTAAGGGAAAAGGCCAAGCAGGTTGGCGACCAGCACGAACATGAACAGCGAGAACACGAAGGGGAAGAACTTCATGCCCTGCGTTCCGGCGGCGTCGCGCAGCATGTTGGAGACGAACTCATAGCCCATTTCCGAAACCGACTGCAGGCGCCCGGGAACAAGGCTGCGGCTGGAGGTCGAGAGGTACAGAAACGCCGATGCGACGAGCACGGTCGCGACCATGAACAGAGCCGAATTGGTGAAGGACAGGTCATAGCCGCCGATATTGATCGGAATCAGCTTGACGATATGGAACTGGTGGATCGGATCGACCTTGTCAGCAGCCATTTACATCCCCGTCAAAACCGCGAGCGGCCTTAAGTGTCCTTGTGCGCCATTGGCGGCGCGCCATTTCATTCTTTCGGATCGTGCGACTTCTCGCTTTTTCCGAATTCCGCCACAACACCTGACGAACGCAGGACATTGAGCACGCCGGCGCCAAAGCCCAGCAACAAGCCGACGACCAGACCCCATGGCGAGGTTCCCGCCACGCGATCCAGAAACCAGCCAAGGCCCACACCCACCACTATCCCGGCGATGAACTCGCTGGACAGCTTGAGCGCCTGGCCATATCCGGCCGTCGCCTTCGCGCCGTCATTCCCCTCGAGCTGATCCGGCCGTCTTGTCGCAAGCGATGCTCCAAGCTCACGCCGGCGGCGTTCGAGATCTTCGTCGCGGATGTCGGCCTCGTGCTTGCTGCCGCGGCCGGTTTCTCCGGTTCCGTCTGGCCCGTTCTTGTCGGCCATCGTAACCCCCCTGCCCGGTCAGACCGTCACCGTCCGTCCGCTTCTAAAGTCGCCGGCAACATAGTTAGAGGGTTTGCGCCCGTCAAGCCACGGGCGGGACTTCAAAGCCATGTATTTTTTCTATTGGAATCAATCACTTGGCGAGGTGCGACATCGTGCCCGGCACTATCGGGTCGGCACATGCCCCGAATCCGTCCGGCGACCGTTGTCCGATTTCGGCTTCCAGGGCCTTTGCGGTTCGTTTGCGACAGGCAAGCCGAAGGGCTCAGCTCCAGCCGCCGCCATAGGTGCGGTAGAAGATATGCAGGCCGATCTTGGTCATCTTCTGCATCGTGCGCGCCCAGCCCGGATGGACGTAGTTGGCGTAGTAGTGGGTCGATGAGCCGACTTCGGGAATGAATATCTTGCCGGCGGTGACCGCCATCGCGACGTCCTGCGCGGTCTTGTAATGGGCGGGGCTCTCGATGCGCTTCTTGCGGCCGTCGCAGGCGAAGGAGAACTGGCAGCGGTTCAGCCAGTTGTCGTTCTGGTAGACGACGCCGCAAATCGAGTTCGGATAGGCCGGATTGCGGACGCGGTTGAGAATGACCTGCGCGACGGCGGCCTGGCCGCGCACGGATTCGCCGCGCGCCTCGAAATAGATGCCGTTGGCGAGGCAGGCCTGCTCCTTCGTGGAGAAGACGCTGGCCGGCAGCGGGTTCTGGATCCACGAGTGGTCACCCTTGGCCATCGGCGGAATGAAGCGCCCGCTGCTCGGCTCCTCGTCCTGCAGCAGCGCTTCGAAGGGTGAGGCCTTGGCGTAATCGGGTTCGGCCTGGGCATAGGCGGTGGCCAGCACGTCCGGTCTGTCATTGTTGACCAACGCGGCAAGCATGGCCGGCACGCCGGGATCGGGCTTCTTGTCCACATTGGTATGGAAGGCCTGGGCGATCTGGATTTCCTTGCCCTTGATGCCGGGCTTGGCGAAGGCGAGCTTCAGGCCGCTGTCCATGCTCGGCCGCAGCAGCGAGGACGTGCGCTGAAAGATTGAGCCGGCATTGAAGTTCTTCGGCGGCGCCACCGGCGAGACCTGGATGATGCGGCCCTTCTTGTCGGCGCGCATGATGCGGTCCTCGTCGGGCGTGATGCCGGCGACATTGCCCTTGCCGCGAAACGAGACCTTGCCGACGCCGGGCAGGCGCACGCCCGAGCCCGAGAGCGAACCGGTGGTGACGGAATCGATGAAAGGCATTTCGGCGGCATGAACCGAGCCGGCGACGGAGCGCTCGACATAAGAGTTCCAGCGGGTGCCCGAAGCTTCGAGGCCGGAAATCAAGCTGCCCATGTCCTGGTAGGCGACGACAGTTGGAAAGCCGATCCAGATGCCGAGCCCGATGACCAATGGCGATACGAAGGAACGTTTTTTCTCACCGGCGGCGGCGGCCAGCCGCTTCAGGACACGTCGATGCACGGGGAACTCTCCAGAAACGCCACTGAGCCACTGGAGAGCCAAAGTGAAGCATTAACCTTGATGCGGGGTTAACGCGGTTGATCGTGTTTTTCCGAAGCGGCCCGAAATGGGACGCCGTTTGCCGACCGGCAACCCGTCAGTTCGGCCGCAGGAAAATTGGCCATGCAATCATGGCGCAGAGCGCGCCCACCAGCCAGACGCCAGGCCACGACCAGATGAGCAGCAAAGCCGGAATGGCGGTCGGCACCACGAAGAAGGCGATGAAGACGAAGCTGTTGGCAAGACCGAGCGCGGTTCCGGCGCGGCTGGCGCCGGCAAGCGTGGCGAGTTCGGTGTAGGCGACGCCATGCCAGGCGGAGACCGAAATGCCGGCAACGACCAGCAGCACGTCGATCGCCGGGATCAACGCGGCATGGGCGTCTGGCGTGGCTCCTGCCGCCAGGACCAGCAGGCCGACGGCCGCGAAGCCAAGCGCGCTCGTCATGCTGCAGAGGCGCAGGAACCAGCGGCGGTTGCCATGGCGGTCGGTGAAGCGGCCGCTCCAGACGCGCATCACCATCGCGCCGGTCTGCACCGCGGCAAGGCTGGCGCTGATCGTGAGCGTGGCCATGCCGGCGAAATCGTGCAGGAAGACGGAGGCGAAGGTGAGCACCGCCACTTGCGGAAAGCAGAGCAGGCCGATGGCGGTGGCGATGCGCCAGACCTCGACATTGCGCAGCGGCGCCGGACCGCCCGACTTTGCCACGGCCATGCTGCCGGCATTGTCCAGTTCCGGCGGCTGGTGCAGCCATCGCCAGGCAAACAGCGCAGAGACGGCGTTCATGGCGGCCAGCAGCCCGAAGACCGCCGCGAAACCGTGCACCGATGCCAGCGACGGCAGGACCAGCGCGCCGAGCCCGCCGCCGAGCGGCACCGCGGTCTGCCTGATGCTCATGGCAAAGCCACGTTCGCCTTCGTGGAACCAGGCCATGATGGCGCGGCCGCTGGAACCGTTGACGCTGCCGCCGAGCAGGCCGGTGACCAGAAGGCATGCGGCCAGCATTGCGACGCCAGGCACATAGGTCACTGAGGGCACGATGAACAACGCCATCAGGGCGAGCCACGCCGCGGTCGCACCAAGGCCGGTCAATAGCACGCCGCGATCGCCCCAGCGGTCGGTGAGCAGACCCCAGGGCAGTTCGCTCAAGGCAACGCCCAGTCCGAGAAGACCGAGGACCAGGCCGAGATTGCCATTGCTCAAGTGATAGCCCGACCGCAGAAACACCGCCGCCGCCGGTATGCCGGCGAAGGTGGCGGAGAAACTGGCATTGGCGGCAACGCCGATGCCAAGCACCTTCCAGCGATGATTGGCGCGAAATCGTTCAGCCTTCGACGTGACGGCGGCGGCTCGGCCAACCCGGCCTGGCTCACAATTTGCGTCGGCGATCGACATGGCGGGACTCCTGTTGATGCCCTTTCGGGACCTTGACGCCTCGTCTTTACCGCCATAACTTCATCCCGAATATCGGGAAGTTTTTGACAATTGTTCCCGAAAAACAGGATCGTTGTGATGCGCCGCGTAACCTTCGACCTCGATGTCCTCCGAAGCTTCGTCACCGGCATGGAACTCGGCAGCTTCGCCAAGGCCGCCGACCGGCTTGGCCGCTCGACCTCGGCGGTGAGCGCGCAACTGAAGAAGTTGGAGGACCAGGCGGCGACGCCGATCTTCCGCAAGTCGGGCCGCGGACTGGCGTTGACCGAAGCCGGCGAAACCATGCTCGGCTATGCCAGGCGGCTGCTCGAGTTGAACGACGAGGCGGCCTCGGCCATCCACGACGTGGAACTGGAAGGCTGGGTCAGGCTCGGCTTGCAGGAGGATTTCGGCGAGGCGGTGCTGCCGGAGGTGCTCGGACGCTTCGCCCGCGCGCACCCCAAGGTCAAGATCGAGGCGCGGATCGGGCGCAGCTATGAACTCGCCGAGCGGATCACATCAGGCAATCTCGACATTGCGCTGGCCTGGGACAGCGGCCAGGCGCTGCCTTACAGCCGGCATGTCGGCGACGCGCAATTGCGCTGGATCGGGCCGGCAAAGCTGATCGAGACCAGGCTACGCGAGGGCGAGGCACTGCCGCTGGTGGCGCTGGAAGCGCCATGCCTGCTGCGCACAGTGACGACGGAAACGCTCGACCGCGCCGGCCTGCCATGGCGGATGGCCTTCTCCAGCCCCAGCCTTGGCGGCATCTGGGCGGCGGTCGCCGCCGGCCTCGGCCTGACGATCCGCACGGATATCGGCCTGCCGGCCAATGTCAGGACGATGGCACCGCAAACGTTGGGCTTACCCGCGCTGCCAACCATGGCGCTGGTGATGCACCAGAAAGACGCCGAACTGGACCCGGTGGCGACGCGGCTGGCGGATATTTTGTGGCAGGCGGCGGTGGCGGCGCTGCCGCAGGACGAGCGGTTGAGAGAGGTCGCTTAGACGCGGTGATCACCCGGTGTCGCGTTCCGTCACACCCCCCTCTGTCCTGCCGGACATCTCCCCCTCAAGGGCCCTCAAGGGGGGAGATTGCTGTCATCAACGCTTTCGCCAATTTTTGATCTTGCAAGGTGAGAACGGCCGCAGCGGCTGCTGATCTCCCCCCTTGAGGGGGATGCCCGGCAGGGCAGAGGGGGGTGCTGCCCCGCCAATCTTGCGGAGAATTTCGCAACCGTCACCGCTCACTTGCGCTTGTTCGCTCTCCCCGCGAACGGGTTGTCCGAAGTCCGCAGCGCTATCCTGATCGGCACGCCGGGCATGTCGAAGGCTTCGCGCAGGCTGTTGGAGAGGTAGCGGACATAGGATTGCGGCATCGCGTCGGGCCGCGAGCACTGGACGACGAAACCCGGCGGCCGGGTCTTGGCCTGGGTGACGTATTTGACCTTGAGCCGGCGTCCGGCGACGGCGGGCGGCGGATGATGCGCAAGAATGCTTTCCAGCCAGCGGTTGAGCTTGCCGGTGGAAACGCGGCTGTTCCACACCTTGTGCGTCTTGATGACGGCATCCATCAGCTTGTCGAGGCTGCGCCCGGTCTCGGCCGAAACCGTCACCGCCTGGATGCCGCGCACTTGCGGCAAAAGCCGTGTGGTCTTTTCGCGCAATTCGGCCAGCAGTTCCTGCGGATTGTCGATCAGGTCCCATTTGTTGAAGGCGATGACCGGCGCCCTGCCCTCGCGGATGATCAGGTCGGCGATCTGGAGGTCCTGCTTCTCGAATGGGATGGTGGCGTCGAGCACGATGATGACGATCTCGGCAAAGCGGATGGCGCGCAGACCGTCCTGCACCGACATCACTTCCAGCTTTTCGTGGATCCTGGCCTTGCGGCGCATGCCGGCAGTGTCGAACAGTTTTAGGCGACGGCCATGCCAGTCCCAGTCGACCGAGATNCTGGCCTTGCGGCGCATGCCGGCAGTGTCGAACAGTTTTAGGCGACGGCCATGCCAGTCCCAGTCGACCGAGATGGAATCGCGGGTGATGCCGGCTTCCGGGCCGGTCAAAAGCCGCTCCTCGCCGATCAGCGCGTTGATCAGCGTCGACTTGCCGGCATTGGGACGGCCGACGACGGCGATGCGCATCGGCTTGGTGTCGTCATAGGCAGGTTCGGCGTCGGGATCGGTGATGTCCTCGCCGATCAGCACCTCGCTGGCGGCGACGTCCTCGGCCTCGTCTTCTTCCTCGCCGAAGGCGCGGTCTTTGCCCAGCGCCTCGATCACCGCGTCGCGCAGATCGGGCATGCCCTGGCCGTGCTCGGCCGAGACCGGGATCGGCTCGCCGAGGCCGAGTTCCCAGGCCTCCAGCATGCCGCCCTGGGCGCCCTTGGCCTCGGCCTTGTTGGCGACCAGCACGACCGGCTTGCCGGATTTGCGCACGATCTCGGCAAAGGTGCGGTCGTCGGGCAAAAGGCCTGATTTGGCGTCGATGGTGAAGAAGATCAGGTCGGCTTCGCGGATCGCGATCTCGGTCTGCGCGCGCATGCGGCCGGGCAACGTCGAGGCGGCGGCGTCTTCGAAACCGGCGGTGTCGATGACATCGAAATGCAGATCGTAGAGTTTGGCCGCGTGGACGCGACGGTCGCGGGTGACGCCCGGCGTGTCGTCGACAAGCGCCAGCTTCCGTCCCACCAATCGGTTGAAAAGCGTCGATTTGCCGACATTGGGCCGGCCGATAATGGCGACTTTGAAGCTCATCCGGCTATCCATATCATCGCCCAAACCGCAGCGCGCCCTTGGGTCAGGCCCGAGGGCAGGCTTTGGGCGATGCGTATCATGACGCGCCCGAGCCGCGGATCAATTCCGACATCAGCGTCGCCCGCTGGCGCGCGTTGCGCGGGGCGCCGTCATCGGCGGCGATCTGGTCGAACAGTTTCAGCGCATCCTGGGTCTTGCCTTCCTTCCAGGCGGCAAGGCCGAGCGCTTCGCGCGCTGTGTGGCGCAGCGTGTTGTTGTCGGCGGTCAGCGCCTCGACGCGGCTGGAGACGTCGGCGAAGGAGCCGTGATCGACGAGCAGCAGGGCGGCCCGCAGGCGCGCCATGTCGCGAATGCCCTGGGGAATGGCGTTGTCGGCGGCGACGCCATCGAAATCGGCGACGGCGGCGGCAAAGTCGCCCTTGTCGGCCTTGACGGTCGCCGCGCGCATGCGGGCGAGCAGCGGATAGGCGCCGTAGCCGTCCTTTTCCAGCTGTTCGAGGGCGGTCAGCGCCTCGTCGCTCTTGCCGTCATTGGCAAGCTTCAGCGCCTGCGAGAAGGCATCGCCGGAGCGGTTGGCGCGCGTCTCGTCCCAATAGCGGTAGCCGACGAAGGCGGCGGTGCCAAGCACCACCAGGATGGCGAGGCCAAGGATCGCCGGACCAAAGCGGTCCCATAGCGCCTGCGCCTGCTCGCGACGGATCTCGTCGTTGACTTCGCGGATAAAACTGTCGTCGGACATCAATCAAAACCATTGCTGCCCTAACAGGGGCGCTTCTTGAGCCCGCGTTTTAGCGAAATTTCGCGGGCATGGAAGGGGCTCGGCAGGAAAATCGGCTAATCGCCGGGCGCATAGCTGCCGACGTTGATCGCACCCACGCCACATTTTGCCGATAGCCGGCTTGGACTGCCTCCAGATCAAGCCCAGATTGCCGATGCCACGTTTGTCCCGCGTTGTTGCGTTTTCCTCAGCCGTGCTTGCCATGGCTGGTGCGGCTTTCGCCGACCCGCCGGCGCCGCCTGCCCCGGCAAAGCCGAAGCAAATCGTCATCATCTCGTTCGATAGCGCCCGGGAGATCTCGCAATGGCAGCGCAGCCGGGCGCTGGCCAAGCGCACCGGCGCGCATTTCACCTACTTTTTGTCCTGCGTCTTCCTGCTGTCGCCGCAGACGCGGGCCGACTACACAGCTCCGGCCAAGTCCGCGGGCAAATCCAACATCGGCTTTGCCGCTTCGAAGCAGGACGTCGCCGATCGGCTCGATCAGATCGGGCTCGCCGCTTCGGAAGGCCACGACATCGCCAGCCATGGCTGCGGCCATTTCGACGGCAAGGACTGGAGCAAGGCCGACTGGCTGAAGGAATTCGCCTCGTTCGAGCGCATTCTGGAAAACGCCTATGCGATCAACGGTATTGAACCCGAGCCCAAGGGATGGCGCGATATTGCCCATGCCGTTGTCGGCTTTCGCGCGCCGTACCTCTCGACCAGCAAAGGGCTCTATGAGGCCCTGCCTGAAGCCGGCTACCACTATGATGCCAGCGGCGTTTCGAAAGGCCCGGTCGAGCCGCCGACCGGCGGCGGCTTGACCCGCTTTTCGCTGCCGCAGATCCCGGAAGGCCCTGATGGTAGGCTGGTGATCGCCATGGACTACAATCTCTATGTCAGGCATTCCGGCGGCTTCGAGCGGCCAAGCCAGGCGGCAGACTTCACCGAGCGGACGTACCAGGCGTTCCGCGCCGCCTTCGACAGGCAATATCAGGGCAAGCGCATCCCGCTGGTGCTCAGCTTCCACTTCACGCCGATGAACAACGGCGCCTACTGGGACGCGCTGGAGCGCTTTGCCGGCGAAAACTGCGTCAAATCAGATGTCGAGTGCATCAGTTTTCGCGATTATGTGCAGCGGCAACGTGGTAGCGAGAGGCAGGCGGCGGTGGGCGGCTGAGCCGCCAACCGTCTATGCAGATAGGATCAAGCCGGGTCGGGTTCCTTTGCCTGGCGCGCGAGGAAACGACGATCGATATCGGGAAGCGGCTCGCCGTGGATAATTGCCTCGAAGGCACGCAGGCGCTTGTAAATGGACAGAAGCTCGACAATCGTTGTCCACGCATTGACGAGATATTGGAACGAGGAGCGCACTTGCCCGAAGGCATCGAGAATTCGGTTCAATAGACCCAAACTGATTTTGGCGGCCACCATCGTTGGGACCAATACTATATAAGGGAATATATTATCTATCTGAAGATAGAATATGCGAGCCACATTGAAATACATGTAGTGGAAGTAAAGCCTAAAGTAATTTCGCCGCACGTTGTTAAATAGTTCGGCGACAGTGGGCGGCCGAGCACGATTCGGATCATCTTCACCATAAACAAGTTCTTTTCGATAGGCAGCCTCGACGCGCTGGTTACGGAATTCGAGGCCTGGCAACTTGATGCCGACGAGCGCCAAGAAAGTAGTCCCAAAAATCGACCAAACAATCGCTACCACCACTAGGGAGTAAGGGACCTCTCCGACGATTGGCAATTCAGTTACATTTTTCGACAGAACGAGGAGAACGGGCAAGAATGCGATCAGCGTCATTACCGAGCGGACCAAATTCACACCGAGTGCTTCCATCGTCGTGGAAAAGCGCATGGTGTCGTCCTGGACACGCTGCGACGCTCCTTCGATAGTGCGAAGCCTGTCCCAATAGAACATGTAGTATTCATTCATCGCCGTGCGCCAGCGGAAGATCCAATGGCTCACAAAAAATAGGTTAAGGACACCCACGGCAACGGCCAATCCAGCGACCCAGGAGATGGTCAGCAGTTGGCTGTAGAAATCCCACGGCGTTGTCGAATACGCCTTGCCGAGCGCCCGCTGTATGAGATCGTAGAACGGTCCGTACCAAGCGTTAAAGGCTACATCCACTTGAACCTGGAAATAGATCACGAAGAGAATGAGCGCGGACCCAAGGATCGACCAGTTCTGCCAAGGATGGGGTGAATACCACCTCCAAAAGCCAGCGAAAAGCGCTACGCCCGTGCCGTAGTATAGGTAGAACCAGACGAACGGGTCAGACCAAAAGACTTCAACGCCAACGGGCGTGTCGGCTGCCACCGGAGCAAGCCCAATCAGGGTACCCAGCTCTTGGCCGCCGAAAAACCAAATTATGATGAGCAAAAGGCTCCAGACGGCGGCCGAGGTGAAAAACAGCTTCGGCTGCGGGAAGAAGGATACGAACACTGTGGTGAAATCCTCGGTCGGTGCGCAAATCAGCGGGGTTCAGCGGGCATAAAGTCACACATTAGGTGGAAAGCAAATGCCCGTACCCGATGCCCGGCATCGAGCAAGACCACAATCATGGCGATTTTGGCGCGGCCGACCAGGTGATCCCAGCAGATACCAGCAATACGCCAGCAGCGACGATCGAGGCCAGGAAGAAGTTGCCCGAGGCTTGCGCCAGCAGTCCGGCGACGATCGGGCCGACGATCTGGCCGATGCCGAAGGAAGCGGTCATCAGCGCAAAAATCCGGCGCGGCGCCTCCGGCACGAGCTGCCTTGCCGTCTGCAGGCCGAGCGCGGTGATGGCGATGAAGGTGCCGCCGAGCAGGACGCCCGCCAGCAGCGGCCCGGCGGTGCCGCCGATGGCGACGCTGGCGGTGACGCCGACCACCTCGACCAGGCAGCCCACGGCATAGGCGGTATAAAGCCCGATCCGTGCCGCTACCTTCTGCCACAGCCAGACCGAGGGAAAGCCGGCAAGGCCGGTGACCATCCAGACGCTTGCCTCGAAGACGCGGCCGCCGCCGCCCTGGCGCACGATGGCGACCAGGAAGGTCGCCGTCACCACATAGCCGAAGCCGAACAGGCCGTAGGCAACGATGACTTTTGCCAACGACCGGTCCCTCGGCAGTGCCGGTTCGCGGTCGGCCACGCCGCGGCCAGGTGCGGTGCTGCCGGCGAGCAAGGCGACCATCGCAAGGCCGCCGGCGGAAATCGCTGCCGACCACAGCCAGCCCGAAGCCCAGCCGGCATGTTCGGTGACCAGAACCGCCATCAGCGCTGAGGATGCCGCGATGCCGAGGCCGACGCCGCCGAAATGCAGCGCCTGCAGGTCGCTTCTGTTGGCGGCTGCCAGGTGACCGAAGACGATCGAGGCCATGAACACCATGACGAAGGCGCTGGCGAGACCGGCAAGGAAGCGGAGGACGACAAAGGCGGTCATCGTCTCGCTCAGCCCCATCAGGGCGGCGAGCGCAGCACTGGCGGCAAGGCCGCCAAACATCAGCAGGCGCTCGCGCCCATGCGCCCAGCCGCCTGCCGCCGCAAGCGCGCCGACGAGGTAGCCGAGATAATTGGCCGACGCGATCCAGCCGGCATCGGCCGGCGACAGATGCAGTTCTTCCATCATTCCGGGCAGGATCGGCGTGTAGACGAAACGGCCAATGCCCATGGCAACGGCCATGGCGATCATGCCAGCGAGAGCTTGGCGCAAGGGTGATGGAGCGGCGTTCATTGCAGCGCACAATAAGGGTGCTGCCCGGTCAGACCAATCCACTTGCGTTGGGCCAGACTTGGCGGCGGCGACAGTGGCCGTTGGCGTGAATGTGCCGAGGCGCGAGGGCCACTTGGCGTCGCGCCGCCCCGCCTGCCGGCACCTTCTCCCCGTATAGTGACGGGGAGAAGGGGGTTATGTCCGAACCGGATAGATAGGTAACAGAATGGACCGATAGCATGGGTGACAGTTTTCTTGTCCGCCGGAGGACCGNATCATGGACGAGCGGCTACGGTTTGTTGTGGAGTGTCTTTCTGGGGATGAGACGATGGTTGCGCTTTGTGCGGCCTACGGGATCTCACGCAAGAACGGCTACAAATGGCTAGGACGCTATCGGACGTTTGGGCCTGAGGGTTTGCACGACCTGCCGCGAGCCCCGCTCAATCATGGCCGGGCGACAGCTCAGGATCTGGTTGAGCGGATTGTGGCGGCCAAGGAGCTGCATCCGCTNTGGGGTCCAAAGAAGATCGTGGCACGGCTCAGGCGCACGGCTCCCGAGTTCATGTGGCCTTCAGCCTCGACGGTCGGCGCGATCCTTGCGCGGCATGGGCTTGTCCGCGCCCGCAAGCGACCCCGCCTGCGGGCCTGCGGCAATGGACCCTGGCCACAGCCGCAAGAACCGAACGCGGTGTGGACTGGCGATCACAAGGGCTGGTTCCGGACCCGCGACGGCTGGCGTTGCGAACCCTTGACGGTGATGGATGCGTCGAGCCGCTATCTTCTGGCGCTCGAAGCGACGGGGTCGACGGCCGATAGCGAAGCCTGGCCGGTGTTCGAACGGCTGTTTGAAGAGCATGGCCTGCCGGATCGCTTCAGAAGCGACAATGGCCCGCCCTTCGCATCGGCCGGCGTCACCGGGCTGACGCCGCTTGTCGTGCGCTTCATCAAGCTCGGCATCACCTTGGAGCGGATCGCACCCGGCAGGCCACAGCAGAACGGACGTCACGAGCGCTTTCACCTGACCATGCTGCCGATGGCCGAGGCACCGGAAGCCGACCGAACGGCNAGCGACAATGGCCCGCCCTTCGCATCGGCCGGCGTCACCGGGCTGACGCCGCTTGTCGTGCGCTTCATCAAGCTTGGCATCACGCTGGAGCGGATCGCACCCGGCAGGCCACAGCAGAACGGACGTCACGAGCGCTTTCACCTGACCATGCTGCCGATGGCNCACCCGGCAGGCCACAGCAGAACGGACGTCACGAGCGCTTTCACCTGACCATGCTGCCGATGGCCGAGGCACCGGAAGCCGACCGAACGGCACAGGGCCAGGCCTTCGAGACCTTCCGCCACAGCTACAATGAGGAACGTCCCCATGAGGCGCTGGGCATGGATACGCCCGCCCAGCACTACCGGTCCTCACAGCGCGCCATGCCCAGGACACCACCCGAGCCCGTCTATCCGGCCGAGGCCTCGGTCCGCCGCGTGCGCCACAATGGCGAGATCCGATGGAATGGCGGCTTCATATATGTCTCGCAAGCGCTGGCGGGCGAACCGGTCGCTGCGTTGGAGACCGAAGACGGACAATGGACACTCTCATTCCATGCCCACCCGCTCGGCATCATCGACACACGGCACATGAAGCTTGTCCGCCGCAGCGCCGCGCCAACCAATCCGCTTGGCGCTGCGGCGGACGCATAGGGGGAGAGAAGTGTCACCTATGTATCCGGTTCAAAGTGTTACCCATCTATCGGCTGGACAGATGGCCGCAACATCGGCGCTCTTGGCAACGCTGGCAATTGGGGAAATCAGTAGGCGACAGCGTCCTTCTCCCCGTCACTATACGGGGAGAAGTGCCCGGCAGGGCGATGAGGGGCGGCGCCGACATCGATAATAGTTCAACACAAGTTGAACCTTTCTGAATTGCACCTATGTGTTCCCGTATCTAGGTTCCGCCGACTTTTCCGCCATCAGTCTCGCGCCGTCGCGCAAGTCGTCTTCGCCCCGCCAAACCCAAGGAATTTCCCGCATGACCGAATACACCCCGCCGAAAGTCTGGAGCTGGAAGAAAGCCAATGGCGGCACGTTCGCCAGCATCAACCGGCCTATTGCCGGTCCGACGCATGACAAGGTGCTGCCGGTCGGCAAGCATCCGCTGCAGCTCTATTCGCTGGCGACGCCGAATGGGGTCAAAGTGACTGTCATGCTGGAGGAGCTTCTGGCGCTCGGCCACAAGGGCGCCGAATACGACGCCTGGCTGATCCGCATCAACGATGGCGACCAGTTCGGCTCGGGGTTTGTCGAGGTCAACCCCAACTCCAAGATCCCGGCGCTGCTCGACCGCAGCGGCAAGACGCCTGTCCGCGTCTTCGAGTCCGGTTCGATCCTGCTTTATCTCGCGGAAAAGTTCGGCGAGTTCCTGCCGACCGAACAGCCGGCGCGCGCGGAAACCTTGTCGTGGCTGTTCTGGCAGATGGGTTCGGCGCCCTATCTCGGCGGCGGCTTCGGCCATTTCTACGCCTATGCGCCGGAAAAGTTCGAATACGCCATCGACCGCTTCGCCATGGAGACCAAGCGCCAGCTCGACGTGCTCGACCGGCGGCTGGCAGAGACCGAATATCTCGGCGGCGCCTTCTATTCGATCGCCGACATGGCGGTATGGCCCTGGTATGGCGGCCTTGCGCTCGGCCGCATGTACAATGATTCCGCCGAGTTCCTGTCGGTGCAGGACTACGAGCACGTACAACGCTGGGCCAGGGCGATCGACGCCCGCCCGACCGTGCAACGCGGCCGCATGGTCAACCGCGCCTTCGGCGACCCCGCCATGCAACTGCACGAGCGCCACGACGCCAGCGATTTCGAGACGAAGACGCAGGATAAATTGGTTGTGGCGGAGTGACTTTTTTACCCTCCCCCTTGTGGGGAGGGTCGATCCGCAAAGCGGATCGGGGTGGGGGTCGGCGCCAAGCACCCCCCCCCNCTTTTTTACCCTCCCCCTTGTGGGGAGGGTCGATCCGCAAAGCGGATCGGGGTGGGGGTCGGCGCCAAGCACCCCCACCCGACCTTCGGTCGACCTCCCCACAAGGGGGAGGTAGGGCGCCTAGCTCTTCATCAATTTCGCCAGTCTCGGCACGCCTTCACCCACCGCGCGTTCATCAGCCAGCGTAAAGCTCATCCGCATCGTGTTGCGGCCCGAACCGTCGGCGTAGAATGCGTTGCCCGGCACGAACGCCACGCGGGCTTCCTTGACCGAGCGGGCGAGCAGTGCCGTGGCGTCCGCACCTTCGGGCAACGTCAGCCAGACGAACATGCCGCCTTCCGGTCGGCTCCAGCTGACGCCATCCGGCATTTCCGCCTCAAGCGCTGCAAGCAAGCCGTCGCGGCGCTGGCGATAGGCGCCGATCAGCTTTTCCACCTGGCCGTCATACACGGCCTCGGAGACGCGGTGCATGACCAGCTGGTTGATCGACGGGCTGTGCAGGTCCGACGCCTGCTTCATCAGCACCAGCCGCTCGACGACACGGCGCGGCGCGCAGACCCAGCCGACGCGCATGCCCGGCGACAGGATTTTGGAGAACGAGCCGCAATAGAGCGTGCGGGCGTTTTCGATGCCGCCTGAGCGTTCGCAGTCGAACGCCAGCATCGGCGGCTGGCCCTCGCCGTCATAGCGCAGCGCGCGATAGGCGGCGTCCTCGATGACGGCAATGTCGAGCTCGCCGGCGAGGTCAAGCACCGCCTCGCGCTGCTGGCGATTCAGCGTCTCGCCGGTCGGGTTGGCGAAATCGGGCACGAGATAGGCGAATTTCACCTTGCCGCCTGCAGCGGCAGCCGCCGCCTGGTAGGCGGCCGGCGTCATGTTGCCGCCATCCGGCGTCAGCCGGTCGTAGCGCGGCTCATAGGCGTTGAAGGCCTGCAGCGCGCCGAGATAGGTCGGCCACGTCACGAGCGCTGTGTCGCCGGGCGACAGGAACAGCTTGCCCAGATAATCCAGCGCCTGCTGCGAGCCGGAGGTGATGAAGATGTTGTGCTCGTCGCAGGCAATGCCGAGCTTGCCCATCTGGCCGGCCAGCCATTTTCTGAGCGGCAGATAGCCTTCGGAGACCTGATACTGAAGTGCTGCGCTCGCCTCCGCACCGCCCAGCACCGAGGCATAGGCATCGGCGATCGCCTGGGCCGGAAACAGGCCGGATCGGGGATGCCGCCGGCAAAGGAGATGATGTCGGGCTGGTCGAGCAGTTTGAGCAGCTCGCGGATTTCTGACGCCTTCATGCGCGAGGCGCGCGACGCCAACAGGTCCATCAAACTCACGAGCCCACCTCCCGGGATACGGCATCTGGTCCAGCATGACCGTTCCGGCCCATGCGATTTAGGTCAATCTGACTGACCTATTATCAGGCTCCCTCACCCGCGGGAATAGCCAGACCCTCATTCCGCGTGGCCCAGACGAAAAAGCAAACACATTTCTGCCCTGGACAGGGAAAATTGTTGCGCGCCGAGGGGCGCGGATGCAACCTCATTCCGAGCGGACCGGCATAAAAAGAAAAGCGGTCTCAACAAGGGGGGTTAAAATGACGCTTGAGCTCATCGGGGCCGGATTCGGCCGCACCGGCACATGGTCGACCTTTGCCGCGCTGAACAGGCTGGGCCTTCCCAGCTATCACATGCAGGAAGTCATCCTCAACAAGGCCAACAAGGGCCATCTCGACTTCTGGCGCAAGGTGGCCAACAGCCCGCCCGGCAGCCAGCACGACTGGACCAGAGTCTTTGCCAATTACAAGGCGACGGTCGACAATCCGGGATGCTGCGTGTGGCGCGAATTGATGGCCGCCTATCCCGACGCCAAGGTACTGCTCACCCTGCATCCGCGCGGCGCCGAGGCCTGGTACGACAGCACCATCGACACGATCCACTTCACCGAGACATTGTGGCAGTTCAAGGTGCTGGAATGGCTGACGCCGTTCGGCCGCAAATTCGGCGACATGTCGCACAGGCTGATCTGGGGCCGCACGCTTGCCGGCGTGATGGACGACCGCGCCAAGGCGGTGGCGCGCTACAACGCCTATACCGAGGAGGTGATAGCGGCCGTGCCGCCGGAGAAGCTTCTGGTGTTCAAGGTCAGCGATGGCTGGGCGCCGCTCTGCGGCTTCCTCGGCGTGGCGCTGCCCAACGAGCCTTTCCCCAACCTCAACGACCGCGAAAGCGTGAAGAAGATCATCCGCGACATCATCAAGGGCAGCTACATCATGCTGGGGCTGTCGGTGGTGGCGGTGCTTGCGGCGGTCGCGGCGCTGTGGTGGTGGCTGGGGTAGCCGCCGGACCGTCAGGGTACCGCTACTTGCGCGTGATCCAGCCGAGGAGATCCGGCTCGACATCTTCGTGGTCGGTCAGGTCGCGAACCAGGGAGGCGGCGAGCGCGCGCCAGCGCTTTTCCGGGACATTGTCTTCCATCACCGATTTGATGAAGGCGGCGCGCAGGATGGCGCAATCGAAGGCGGATACATCGAAAAGCAGTTCTGCCATTTCGGTTTTCCCCGTTCACATCGGGCGCGCGAGCCTGTCGAAGCCTCAGGCGCCAGCGCCCCATATACATGGTCGACGACAGCAGATTCATACTCTTGCCGAACCAAGGTTCAACACAATTCGATTGTACGGTTTTTACCAAGCCATTGCGGTTCGTTGCCCGCTTTTGCGCCGATGCTAGATTTGCCGGGCGGCCTCTCCCCAGACGGCCGCAAATGGCCGGCGCGGCTCTGGCAACATGCTTTCACCGGCATTCGCGTCGGCCATTTCCAGCCCGTGCCAGGCTCAGCCCAGCAGGCGTTCGTATTCGGCCTCGGCCTGGCCGTAGAAACCGTCGGCGACGGCGATCAGGCCATCCCGGTCGCGAATGACGATCTCGCCGCGCCGCGACCGGATCAGGCCGCGCCCTTCCAGGATCTGTAGGCCGATGGTGACGCCCGGACGCCTGACGCCGAGCATGACGGACAGGAACTCATGCGTGATCTGGATCTGATGGCCGACCACCCTGTCGTCACACATCAGGAGCCATCGGGCCAGCCGATCCTCGAGCTTGGCGCGGGCATTGCTCAGCGCCGTGGATTTGGTCTGGCCGTGCAGATAATGGGCATAGCGCAGCAGGAAGGCGCGAAGCGTCGGGCTTTTCTGCAGCGCTGCCTTGAACGGCTCGGAATCGATGCACACCGCCTCGCCCGGCATCTGCATGTAGCAGTCATGGGGCGCCCAGTCGGCGCCCATCACCAAAGCGGAGCCCGACATGCCTTCGTGGCCGATGATGCCGACCTCGGTGTCGAGCCCCGGTCGGTTCCTCGCCACCACCGAGGCCAGGCCGCTTTCCAGGAAGCAGACCGAGGCGACCGGCTCGCCCGCCATTTCGAGCGGGGCTTTGAGATCGAGCACACGATGGTGCAAATGCGGCGCAAGCAGTGCGAAGTCGGCCGGGTTCATGCGGCGCAAAAGGCCGCTTTTCTCCTTGCTGACCGACTGGTCCATCGCTCTCTCCCCAAGGGCAAGAGCACATGTCATCTCCCAGCCGTCGGCGCCCTGCCCAAATGCAAACGGTCATTGGACGATAGCTGACTCGGATTCAGCCATTGTACTTCGTACAAAACCGACAAATCAGGGGCGACGCCCCATCAATCAATCCAGCAGCTTTTCCTGGATCAGCGCTTCGGGCGGTCAGCCGCAACCATGCGCGCTTCGCGCACGATGGACGAGCGATCGTTGCCGATCAGCGATGCGATCTCTTGTATCTGCTGCTCGGAGGCCCCGGTTTCCCGCGCCAAAGCCGCGAGCGCCTCGGCGCTCAGACCGGACTGTCTCGGTTGCTCCGCCATGGCTCCAATGCCTCCTGTCGGGGCAGGAGTGCGATGGTCGCTCCCAAGCGTCAGCGCCCATTGATGTGGCTGACGATGCTATACTGTACGCTTCCGAACAATCGATGGCGAGCGATATATTAGCGACGCTGGATGCGGCCCTAGAACGGCAGCCTTATCTCATCGATCGACCTCGACTCCGTCCAGCCAATGTCCTTCTGGATCTCCGTCGGCAGCGCATTCAGTGCGCGCACGGTCTTCCTGTGCTTGCTGGCGCGCGCCAGGGCAGCGCGAATTCTGCTGAGACTTTCAAACATCGGTTACCTCCATGCAGCAGCAGAGCGCTGCCTCAGGCCCGCTCTTGCGCCACCTCTGTAACCGATCGATTGCGCGGCAACGGTGAAGCGCTTCACAAACCGATGCCGCCCAGAAACATTTGTATACAAATTAGTTGCGCTCCCGCGGTGGCGTGATCCGACCTTTGGCAGGACGACCGCATATGGCGCTCCCTCGGATTCGGCGACCCACCTTCCCTTCGTCGGCGCAAGGCGATCACATATGAGTTCTTACGAAGAGGACCCCCACCCTAACCCTCCCCACAAGGGGGAGGGAACGCTGCCGCAAGCCACCCATTCTGGCGTGGAACCTAGGCGATTTGCGGCGATCAGCGCCTACCAAGTCTCCCTCCCCCAAGGGTGGGGGTGTTCGCAGAGCGCAAACCCGTCATATGCGATTGCCTCGCTCCGCGGAGGGAGAGGAAATGCCAATCACCGAGGTCGCGGCCTTGATGGGCTTGGGTTCCCTCTCCCCATGGACATGGGGGAGGTGGCCGCGGCGGACGGAGTGGGCTGGCGCCGCCTTATGCGATTGCCCTGCCCTCCTCCGCACCATTGCCCGCATCCTCGTCCGCCCGCTCGGCTATGGACGAATCCCATCATGCGCAATAAGGATGGGGTCTGCCGTGGCGCTTTCGCGCCGGGGCAGGCGACGTTCGATCAATGACGCTGCGCCGGGCGCCTTTGATGCCGCTCCGCAAACGTGTCGATACCGGGGGATCTGGTCATGACCGAAAACAAGCCGACCGTAGACGTTACCAAGGACTGGCAGGCAACGCAGGGCCAGAAGTCCGGCGCCACGCGGCTGCGCCTGTTCGCCGTGCTGTCGTGGGTCATCGCCATTGGCGGCGAGATCGCCGGGATCGTCTTGCTCTACAAGCACAAGTTCGACCAGGGCAACCTGCCGCTGCTGATCGGCATCCTGGTCGGCATCGCGATCTTCGCCATCGCCGGCAGCCTGCTCTGGAAGGCGGCCAACCGGAAGGACCCGGCCCGCGAATCCGACACGTTCCGGTTCTTCGTCCAGAACCAGCTCGGCGCGATCATCACCCTGATTGCCTTCCTGCCGCTGGTTATCTTGATCCTCAACGACAAGAACATGGACCCGAAGAGCAAGAAGGTGGCCGGCGGCATCGGCGCCGTGCTGGCCGTGCTGGCGACGCTGATCGGGGTCAGCTACCAGCCGCCATCGGTCGAGCAGTACACGCAGGACATGAACACCTGCGCGGAACAGATCAAGGCGGGGCAGCCGACCACGGCCTGTTCGCCCGAAGTCGCCGCCCAGGCGCAGGCGATCGCCACCGACTCCACCACGGTGGCCGCGGCGACGAAGGACGCGGCGCACCCCAATGGCCAGGATATCGTCTACTGGATCGCGCCGGAAAACGGCGCCGCCAAGTCCGACACCGAGCATGTCTTCCACCTCTGCGCAGCGGTCAGCCCGCTGAAGGACAAGACCGTCAACAGCGGCTCGGTAACGCAAGCCTACGCCCAGAACGCCATCCGCATCACGAAGCAGATCGAGATGGAACAGAAGCAGTGCGGGTTTACGGCTGCGCCGTGAATGAGGCTGCGGGCTGGCGTGGCCGATTGGGTGCGCCAAACTGGTGGTCCACATCATAGTTGTCCGTCAGTGGCGTGCGGTCCCTCGTGGCGCGAAGGCTTACATGGCGGGACTAGACGCAACGTAAGCGGCTGGGGCACGCCAAATCCCTGGCAGGGGCACGACGAAAATTGAATGTCGCATTTGGGCCGCTTCCTGCCTGTCCGGTTTCGGGTGGTAGCATTCGGAAAGCGGACACACTCGTTGACTGGCGCGACAGCTAAATCCCGTTTGCCGGACACGGCGAGGATGCCGAGGGCCTCTCGGATATCGATGTGATGAAGCCTTTCGCGTTCGTGTCGACAGGATTCAATGGATCTCGGCCGGCGGTGACAACCAGGGCGCACAACATGGCCATCGTGCGGAACTCCCGTCGCCAGTTATGTCGCCGAGCCGATGCGCCCCACGCCCGCCCTCTAGACCGAGGACAGCCCCGAGACCAAGACACGGAAGGCCGTACCCAACCCGCGGAATGAGAGTCTGATCAACCGTCGTCTCTGAGCTCCACCCCCAGCCCTGTGCAGCTTCAGCCGATCCGACTGCATGGCAAACCTGCCAAGCAGGCGAGCCTTCTTGCCTTCAACCTTTGACAGGGAACATGAGAGACTAGTCGTTCAGCTTTCCGCCACGGTGTCCCATCGTCATCTTGGATGCGTACATCGTCGGTGAACGCTTGCCTGGAAGGTTCGCCTCGAGGACGATCTGTTCGACAAAGCCCTGGTTCATCTCCAACTCCACGCATTCGTTGAGCTTATCGACGAGCCAAACCGCGTAGCCTTCAGGTTCCTTGGCGTCAAATTCCGAATCGTCCGCCGGAATCTTGGGTTCCGGAAACGCCGGGATGATCATTATCTTGGGCTTTGGCAAATCGTAGGTATGTCCCTCATAGGCATAACCGACAATTATCCCGCACGATGTTTTCTGTTCTGGAGATGATCCGAGCATGAAGGTACTGCCTACCGTTGAAAGGACCGCAGCGCCAAAATTCTTCAGGTCGATCTTGAAATGGTAGGAGACTCTGATTGGTATTTTTGGAAATGGGATATTTCCATTTATTATATCTTGGCGGCCTTTGTTGCTGTCATACTTCTTCAATACTTCAAGTGCGTTGACATGTTGCTCGTCGGTGATAGGTTCCCCAGGCGCGGTTTCGACATACATGCCGGTGTCACCAAAGGGTGCTGGCGCACCGGGCACGCTGAGTCCAATTTCCGCCCCCAAGCCATAGAGCCTAACCTGTGTTGCGTTGTAAGCGCCTGACGGAAAGGTTAGTGTCGGTCGGTGATAGTCGTCGCTCATTTTCCTCGCTCCTTTTTGCTGCATCCTTCAGTTCACAAGATCTCCCGCCAGCTGAAATTCTCATCGAATTTTTCCGCGAGCATCGGCGCGACGCGATCGCTGGAGTCCACCACCAACGCCGCGGCCTTTTCGAACGACAGGTCGTCCGCATCGAGGCGTGGCCATGCCTGAGCAAGTGCGAGAGCCACCTCGTCCCTTGCTCTGATCAGCATGCTCTTGAACATGAAGGGCCGAGCGCGGAAGGCGCGGGACGTGAAATCCGAAATGCGCTGCATGTCGGATTGGTCGACATCCTTGATATCGATCCCCAGCAGCCGCTCGTCGGCCAACCCCTCGTGCACCAGTGCCGCGTGGTAGACGTGGACGATCGTGTCGAACACAGCCCCCGTGAATGGCCGTGACCTGTCATGGATTTCCGCCGTCACCTCCGACATGCGGCGTGCGTTGCTGGCGAGGCGGATCTGCCGATCGCCAGTCAGCTCGGCAATCCGGTTCAACTCATTGAGAACAAGCAGGTTGCCATTGCAGTGCCGCAGCAGCCGGTCCATGCCGCTGTCGAAATTCAGGAAGGACAAGAGCGAGACCAGATCCGAGCTGGCTTCGTGGAACGGTCCGAAATCGCCTTGAGTCAGGCCGCCAGTTGGTGTCCCGAACAGCGAAAACAAGATTGCGTGGCCGACCTCATGTGCGATCACATCGAAGTTGAGCGCATAGGGATAGTTGCCTCCGTCGATGCCGCGCTCTCGGCCGAGTTCCAGATAGCCATAGCCCGATTGCGCATTCTCCCAGTCGACGAAGGGGATGATTTCGAGCCGCTCGAACGTCTCGGCGAAATACCAGACAATCGGTTTGCCGAGGTAGCTTTCCCAGATGTCCAGCACGCGGCTGACCGAGGCGAAAGCGTGCGCAGAAAGGAACTGCCGCGAGGTCAAGGAAAGCTGATCGAAATGGCCGTCAAAGCCAGCCTGTGCAGGTGGAAAGGTTTCGCCGACAAACGGTGGCAGATAAGGGTAGTCGTAAGGCTCCTTGTCGAGGAGCGGATCGCGAACGTAGATGCGGTGATCTTCCGGGCCGGAGCGGATCAGATCGGGTGGAGTAGAAATCCATACTGTTTCGGGTGTTCCGTAACCCGAAAGGTGAGGGACCTGCGGGTAGACCAGGAACCGCGTACCCAGCACACCTTGCGCAACGGCACGATCGACCGCGTCCAATTGCTTGGCCCCCTCTGACGATGCCACGCTATCACGGTGCTTACGTTACGTAAATCGTCGGCCGCCAAGAGGTCAGGGCCTATAGCGCCAGCCCCGCATCATCCATATCCTTGGAGAAGGCCGTGGTTAGCTGTAATTCCGGCACGGGGTATGCTTTTTCAAATGCTTGCTCTCGCAAAAGTTCGAGTGCCCGCAGGGCATCTTGCTTTTTTTGCTGGACGAAAGCGGCGCCGAGGTCCCTGCACAATTTCTCGACGTCGTCCTTGCCGTCGTGCGCATCCCGGACCATCCGTGCCAGGGTGCGATCGCGAAAATTGACGGCCTGTGCCGCACCCTCGAGCCTCGCCTGCTGTTCGGGTGAAATCACGCCGCGCCGGCAAGCAGCACGAAGGGTCCGGCGCAGGTCAATCAGCGCATGCGTCAATTGAGCGAAATTCACCTCGGCCGGTCCATGCAATACCGCTACTGCGTCGTCGGGTGCAAAGGCGCAGCGGCGATACCATCGGTAGATAAGCCCGACGCCTTGCATATGGGGGAACAGCTCGGCTGCTCGAAGGGCACCCATGCTGGCCGCGCCGACGACATGAATGCCGCGGCTGAGGGCCCACAGGATTTCCTTGTGCCGAACCGCCGGCTCGGTCTGAAAACCGCCATCTATGAGAAGGATCGCACTCGGGTCGAAATGCTGCACGGCCGAAACGATCGAGCCTTGCACGGCCGGGGGAAGGCATACCGCATCGACGACCTTCAACGCGTCGGAATGGGACACGGTAGGGCCAGTGAAGACGAGTTTCGGGCGCATAATCCCTACCCCTGCAAGAGCGGCTGCAAGGCAGGGATGACAATCCTGACAACCGACAGGGCGTCGAACGGTTTCGTTCCCACCCGGATTAGGTGAACCGCATCGAACCCTCTCTCTTCGAGAATTGCCAAGAGGACCGACAGCCCGTCCGACGCCGTGTTGAACTTCTGCTCGGCGAACGCGCCGAAATCCACGCTGCGCGGGCCGTCGCGGAGGAGCCGGCGATGCGCTGCAATCACCTGCCGATCGGGGTATTTCGGATAGGACGCGCGCGTCAGGTCATCGCGCGCGCCCGAGATCGCCGCCAGACGGGCCTGGGCCGCTTCGTAGATGGCGTGCACCGCCGCGCCGGCGGGAGTGAAACCGGCAGCCGAGCCATCAGCCGGATGATCCAAAAGGACCGTTTCTGTCGGTTCGTCTTCCAGCAGATGGCACCACACCACCGGTATGCCCAACGGCGACAAAGCTTGCCAAAGGCCAACCAGCACGTTCTTGGCCGCCAAAGTTTCCAGGAGATCGCGGAGCGACGGATCATCGATCGTCTCGGGATCGATGCGTTGACGGTGGAAAAACCCGTGGGTCCGGTATGCCGTGGCGATCGCGTCGCGTTCGATGCATTCAAGCATGCCATGAACGATGGCATCCGGCTCCGCGAAGCCTGCTGCCAAACCGCTCGTCGATGCCGCGAAAATGCCGTCATGGGGCAGCGACGGCAACACATAGGCGGTGTGCACGAGCTCGAACGGGACCAGGTCGCGGCTGCCGGTAAGAAGATTGTCTGCGGCTACCCACGCGGTCTCCCTGCCGCGCCATCCCGGCGCGGTGCCCCCTTGGAGATACCTTTCGAAACGATCTGGCGGGATGCCCAATTGATCGGCGCAGCCGACGACTGGTTCGAAATTCGCCACCTGCTCTGCAAAGAAGCTCTCGGCCGATTCCAGCATGGCCGATATCCCGGCTTGCACCAGGGTGGCGCCCTTGCCTTGCGCGACCGCGTTGGAGAGCGAGAAAGGTCTTGTCACCTGCACGACCGGGATACCAAGCTGGTCGAGCCCGGTGATGTCGGCGATCCGCGTGATGCCCAGGCCTTCGCGCATCTTCATCAGCCTCGCCAGCGCCTCGTCGGGCGGCGGACCAAGGCGTTGATATCGCTCCAGCATCGCGGATGCTCTTGCAGGGCCCGCTAGTGCCGAACGGCCGATTCGGGATTGACGATCAGCGCGGCGCCCGGCTCGAGAGCGGATTTCGCACGTTCGACCCGATCGCGATAGCGCGACGACAGTTCAGGCGACAGGCCTGATGATTGAAGGGTCTCGTATGTACTGACGAGGAAAGGCACGGCACTTTGCTCCGCGGCTATGGCGATGCTCTTTTCGAGGGCAGCGATTACGTCCGCCTCCGCATCGCCCTGGAGAAGAAGTAGCTCCGCCCTTCGCCTGTAGAGCTCTGCCAGCCAGAAGCGGCTGCCGCCGGCCTCGGCCTGCGCCACAGCCGAGCCCAGCAACGCGAGCGCCTCATCGACCTCGGCAGTTCGTGTCAAAAGCTCTGCCAGCATGCCGCAATAGACCGGTTCGTCCTCAGGCGTCTGGAACTCGCCATGGAGGCCAAGGCCTTGCCGCATTTTCTCCCTGCCGCTCTCGACCTGGCCGGCGTTGCCGTCGCACCAGCCTTCGAAGATTTGCGCTGCGGCGGCGAGAGCGGGCATATAATGGCGCTCCGTCAAGTGGCGCAGATCCGCTATCACGCTTCGTAACCTCGAAAAATCTCGGCGATAGCAATGCAGCATCGCCTCGTTGAGATAGGCATGTGCGATGCTGCCGGCATGTCCGGTTTGCTGCGCCCAGCTCCTAGCTTCCGACATCGAATGGATCGCGCTTGCCGGCTTTCCGACAAACCAAAGCGACAAGGCGCGGTGGGCGAGCCCGCAGACCCTCGCGTCATGCCCGCCGAACAACGCAGCATTGGCTTTGCCCTGGCCGTGCTCATAGAGCGAAAGTCCTGCGTCGACTGCCGCGATGCAGCGGTCGTGGCGGCCAAGATTGAAGTCGATTGCCCACACGCAATGCCTGGCCTGGAGTTGCACTTCGGCATCCTCGACATCCCTGAGATCGCTGAGCACCACTTCCGCGCGCTCGCCGTCCATGACGGTATCCGTGAACCACCAGCCCCAGTAGATCGGGAACCACTTGGCCCGCTCGGCCACCGGCCGCCGCCGGGCTATCACCACGCCGTCCTCGTACAATTTGCGGGCGGGCCCCGAGTTCGGACCTTCGACAGCGGTCAGGATGGGACCGAGCACGATCATAGCCGATAGCCGCAGCGCGTCTCGCCTGTCGGCTGCCGCAACGTGCTCGCAGAGCGCCAATGCATGCTCGAGTATCTGCCTCGCTTCCGCCATTGCCGAGCGCGACGAGCTTTCCGTGCCTGCGATCACGAACTGAGCGATCGCGTCCTCCATAAGGCCTGCGCGCTCGGCGTGCTCGGCGACCTCGGCGGTGCTCAGCCACCCGGCCAGGTTTCGGTTGCGGCTCACCGCGGCAAACAGGTGGCGATGCAAGGCCTGCCGTTTCTTGCGCAGCGTTGCGTTGTAGATCGTCTCCTGGATAAGCGCATGGCGCACGCCATAGACCGGAACGCCAAAAGGCCGCACGCGGATCAGGAACCCGGCCTCGCTCAGTGAATCCAGCGCGTTTGCGATGATTTCGTCGTCGAGCTCCGGCAACAACGCGCGCAACAATTCCTGATTGAAACGATTGCCCGCGACGGCCGCGGCGCGCGCGACTTCGCGTGCCGGCCCTAGCGTTTCGAGCCTGGCCTCGATCACGCTTTCAAACACCGAGGCATGACTACGCGTCGCGGTCTGCGCCAGCCGATCCGTTGCCGAGGCCGCGTTCTCGGCCATCCACTGGCAGATTTCTTCGATGAACAGCGGGACGCCTCCGGTCACGCGTTCCACCACGTCGAGCAATTCCGGGGAAGTTGAAGGCTTGCCTTGCGGCCACATGGCCGCGATCGCCAGCCGCGTTTGCTCGCGGTTGAGCGGCTTTAGCGAGATATGCCTTGGATTCGATGCTGCCAGCCAGCTCCCGGATTCAGGGCGCGTGGTCACGATGACAAGCGCCCGGAAGTGACGGGCCGACTGTGCAAGCTCAGCCAACAATTGTCTAGACGTCAGGTCGATCCAATGGATGTCCTCGACCACCAGGACGATCGGTCCGCTGGCGCACAGGGCTTCGAGCGAGTGGCGAACCGCCCAATTGGCTTTCGCGCGCATCGCCTCGGCGTCGATTTCCTTAAGCATCGGATCGGCTCCCGCAGCGCCGAGCAGGAACGAGAAGACGTCTATGATTTCAGGATCGCGGACGTCATGATCGCGGAATACTTCTGCCACAGCGGCAGCGCTCAGCTGTCCTTCGTTGCCGGCGAAATCGCCGCGTACGTTCTGTAGCAGCGGATGCAGCGCCGAGCGCAAGCCGCCGGGCGTGCACTGGAAGAGCAGCAGTTTCGCGCGCTGGTGACGCGTGCGCCGGCGCACTTCGTGAAGAATGCGCGACTTGCCGATCCCGGCCTCGCCCTCGATCACCACCACGCCGCCGTTTCCTGCAACGGCGCTGTCCCATGCTTCGGCGATCGTGGCAAGTTCGGCCTCGCGATCGACGAGCGGACTGCTCAGCCGCCCGAAGGCGAAGAAGCGGTCGACCTCGCGCTTGTGACTCAGCGCGCGCCAGACCAGCTCCGGCTCGGCAAAACCCTTGATCGTATGGCTGCCCCTAAAGCTGAACACATGCGACCGTCGCGCCAGGTTGCGTGTCGCCTCCGAGACTAACACCGTATCCGGCTGCGCGATGGCCTGGAGCCGCGTGGCCATCGCGAAGGCAGGGCCGGTGACATTGTCACGACCCGTCTCGGCGTCACCCTTCTGGATCAGGGTCATCGATGTCGCGATTCCGACCCGGACATGCAAATCGGCGCGGCCTTGGTTCGAACCGACGCGCCTGCAGGCGTCGATGATTTCGAGCCCGGCCCGGATCGCCAGCGATGCCGCATCCTTGGCGTCTATTTCGGCAGGAAACAAAGCAACGCCGCCATCGCCGACCTCGACCTCTACGGCACCCGAGCACGACGCGACCGCCTGTCTCGCCGCCCGCTGGAAGGCTGATATCAGTTCCTCGAACTCTTCAATGTCCAGGATGCCAAGAAGGTCAGTCGATCCGACCAGGTCGTAGCAGAGCGCGGTCAGGATCCGGCGCTCATGCCGGGCTTCCGACGCATTGTTACCGTTGCCGCCCAGAAAACCTGTTGCCACCGACGCCGCCGGCAACGCGACCGGACTCTTCTCCGACATGCTGGGATTTCCTCGCCGAGCACAGTGACGGCAATATTAGCAAAGTGCGATGCTGTTCACAAAACACTTGATCAGTAGGGAGGGCAGGAAAAAGCCGATGCTGGGATCATTATGGAGAGAAATGCTCACGGCGCAAACTCCCCATGGCGTTGACACCAACTGTGACCGCTTTTGGCGGGCGGCCGGGATGACTTCGATGACCGAGATGAGGCGCGAAGCGGCCGTTCCCATACGTTGCCGCAATGCAACAAGGCCCCTCGGGGCCTTGCGCATCACCTCAATAGACGCGCTCTGCCCGCCCCTCACTTCCCCATCAGCTGCTTGGCATTCTCGGCCGTGATCGCGGTGGTCTCCACCGTCACCGTCTTGTCCACCTCGGTCGCGCAATCGAGCAGGATCTTTTTCGACATCTCGATCGCTTCCTTGGCGCCCGTCGGGTAGGTGAAGGTTGCGACCCAGTCGCCCTTGGCCACCGCCTCGATGCCGCCAGCCGGGCCCGGCAGGCCGTCTGTGCCGATGATCTTGACGTCCTTGCCCGCCCCCTTGGCGGCGAGCAGCGCGCCGGCGGCCATCATGTCGTTGGAGGCGTAGAGCACCTTGATGTCGGGGTGCGCCTGCAGCATGGCGGCGAAGGCGACTTGCGCCTTGTCCGGCACCCAGTCGGCGGCCTGCTCGGCGACGATCTGGACCTTCGGGTTGCCTTTCACGCCTTCCTTGAAGCCGTTGAGGCGCTCCACCGCCGGCGTCGAGCTCGGCAGGCCTTGCAGCACCGCCGCCTCGCCGCCATCGGGCAGCAGCGTCTTGGCGGTGTACTTTCCGGCTTCCTCGGCGATCTTGAAATTGTCGCCGCCGATGAAGGCGGTGTAGTCCTTGCCGGGGTCGCCGACCGTCTTGCGGTCAAGCTCGATGACCGGGATGCCGGCATCCATGGCGCGCTTCACCGCCGGCGTCAGCGGTGCGGCCTCGAAGGGCGAGATCAAAAGGATATCGACCTTCTGGGTGATGAAATTGTCGACCTGCGAGGTCTGCGTGTTGACGTTGCCGGCGCCGTCGGCGATCTGCAGCGTGAAGCCGGGCACTTCCTTGGCCGCCGCCTCAAGCTCGTCATTGACGTGCTGGCGGTAGGGCTCGGCATTGTTGGCCTGCGAAAAGCCGATGACGAACTGGCCGTCCTTGGCGCAGGCTTTCACCAGCGGCTCGGCGGCGTAAGCGGAGCCTGCAATGCACAGGCCAGCGCCTGCCAGCAGGACGGCCTTGAGGGTCGATCCTCTTAGTGTCGTTTTCATAACTCACTCTCCTCCTCGTCTGGCCGGGGGGCCAGACCTTGGTTTGACGTTCACGTGTTGCCGTCTCCTCCTTGTTTGTTGGTGCATGTCGTCATCGCAAAACCTTTTGCGCGACATGCACTAACGACCCAACCCCTCGCGGCGGCGAACGAGGGATTGAAGCACTGCCGCCAGCACGATGATCGCGGCGGTCGCGAGCAGCTGCATGGCGGGCGTGATGTTGTTGAGCTGCAGGATGTTGGCGAGCGCGCCAAGCATGATGGTTCCGGCGACGGTGCCGACCATCGAGCCGGCGCCGCCGAACAGGCTGGTACCGCCGATGACCACGGCGGCGATGGCCGTCAGCTCATAGCCCATGCCGTCATTGGCGCTGCCGAAATTGAACTGGCCGGCATGGACGATGCCTGCGAGTGCAGCGGCAAAGCCGGTGATGGCATAGACCGATATCTTCACCATCGAGACCGGCACGCCGGATATGCGCGCGGCGCGCTCATTGCCGCCGACGGCAAAAACATAGCGGCCGAAGCGCGTGGTGTTGAGCACGATGGTGGCGATCGCGGCAAAGACGACGAACACAAGCGTTGCCACCGGCACGGTGTTGTTGAACAGCCGCTCGCCCAGCACGGCGAACACCGGCGGCGCCAAGCCCGGCCCTTCGCCGTAGGAAATGTTGATGTACTGGTTGCCGGAGACGACCAGCGCCAGCCCGCGCGCGGCCTGCAGGCCAGCCAGCGTGACGATGAACGGCTCCAGCCGGAAGCGCGTCGAGATGGTGCCCTGGATGGCGCCGAAGACGATGCCCAAAGCGAGCACGGCGAGGATGGTGGGGATCAGGCCGAAGCCGCCGGAGATCATCATCGATGCGGTGACGACGCTGGACAGGCCAAGCACCGCGCCGACCGAGAGGTCGATGCCGGCGGTGATGATGACGAAGGTCATGCCGATGGCGATGATGCCGGTCTCCGACACGGCGCGCACGATGTTGGCGATGTTGTCGGGGTTGAGGAACAGGATCTCGCCATGGCGGCGCGGCGAGAAGATGATGCCGCCGATCGCCACCAGCACGAGGCCGATCAGGCTCTGGAAGCGCACGATGAGCGCCAGCGGGTCGCGATGCTTTTGAGGCGCCGCCGTCACCGGGCTCGCTGCCACTGGATTGTTGTCCTGAGACATCAGGCCTCCCTGCCGTTAGCCGCGGCCAGCACCGTGTGCTCGTCGACGCCGCCCATGAATTCCGCCACATTGCGCCCCTGGCGCAGCACCACGATGCGGTCGCACAGACCGATCAGCTCCGGCATCTCGCTGGACGCCACCAGAATGCCGAGCCCTTGCGCGGCGAGTGCCCTGAGCCGCTGGTAGATCTCGCCCTTGGCGCCGACATCGACGCCGCGTGTCGGCTCGTCGAGAAGCAACAGGCGCGGATTGCCGAGGATCTCCTTGGCCAGCACCACCTTCTGCTGGTTGCCGCCAGACAGCGCGCCGACGGCGATATCGGGGTTCTTCGGGCGGATATCGAACTGACCGAAGGATTCCTTCACGGCCTCGGCCTGGCGGCGCGGCGAGACCAGCCAGTTCGGCGAGATCCTGGATATGACCGACATCACTAGATTGAGGCCGACCGCCATGCGCAGCATCAGGCCCGAGCCCCTGCGATCGTCGGTGACGAAGGCGATGCCGGCGTGGCGGGCAGCGCTGATCGAATCCAATTTTACCGGGCGGCCTGATATGGCGACCTCGCCCTCCCAGCGGCCGGACAGGCCGGTGCCGTAGAGCGCGGACAAGAGCTCGGTGCGCCCGGCCCCCATGATGCCGGCAAGACCGACGATCTCGCCTTCATGGACATCGAGCGAAACGCCTTGCGGCGCCTGCCAGCCGGCGCTGTCGCGGGCGAGTTTGAAGCTGGCGTTCCTCAGGCTGAGCAGCGGCTTGCCCGCCGCTTTGGCGCGTTGGGGATAGAGCTCGTCCAAGGGCCGTCCGACCAGCAGCCTGACCAGCTCGGCCTGCGGCGCGTGCGGCTCGGTGATGCCGGCAACACGGCCGTCGCGCATCACAGTCACGCGGTCGGCAATGCCTGGCACTTCCTCCAGCCGGTGCGAGATGTAGACGATGCCGACGCCGGTGGCGGCGAGCTTGCGCATGATGTCGAACAGCCGCTCGACTTCGCCGACGGTGAGTGCGGCCGTCGGCTCGTCCATGATCAGCACGCGCGAGGCGTAAGACAGCGCCTTGACGATCGCGACCACCTGGCGCTGGCCGATCGACAGATCGGCCACCATGGCAGCCGGATCGATGGCGATCTCGATCGCCTCCAGCCGCTTCTTGGCCTCGCGGCGCATTGCCGGCACGTCGAGGAAGCCGCCCGGACGCATCAGTTCGCGGCCGAGGAACAGGTTGGCCGCGACATCCAGCGACGGCACCAGGTCGAGCTCCTGGAAGATGGTGGCGATGCCGGCCGCTTGCGCCTCACGCGGGTTGTTGAAACGCACGGGTTTGCCGTCGATCTCGATGGTGCCTTCGTCCGGCGTGTAGACGCCCGACAAAAGGTTCATCAGCGTCGACTTGCCGGCGCCGTTTTCGCCGAGCAGCGCATGGATTTCGCCGGCCTTGAGATCGAAGTCGACGCCACGCAGCGCCTGCACACCGCCGAAGCGTTTGACGGCGCCGGTCATCACCAGCAGCGGCGCGGTCATGTTAGCCTCGTGTGGGTCGGCCTCCCGCAGGAGGCGCGCGCCCGCAGCGTCGCCTGCAGCCGCACCGAACGTGGCTCTGAACCGGTCGCCGCGATGCGGGCGCTGAGCAGGGCTGCCGCCTGCCTGCCTATCTCGGTGCAGGGCTGGGCAACCAGCGTCAGGCGCGGTTCGAAACAATCGGCCCATTCGAAATCGTCGAAGCCGGCCAGCGACAGATCGCCCGGAATGGTGAGGCCCTTTTCGCGGATGGCGCGGACGGCTCCGATCGTCGTCATGTTGTTGCCGGTGACCAATGCGGTTGGTGGCGACGGCAGCGACAGGATGGCGTGGGTGGATGCGGTCGCCGCCGCCGTGTCGACATTCTCGGCCGAGAGATAGCGCGGCACGCACTCAAGTCCATTGGCGGCGAGCGAAGCCTGGAACGCCTCGATGCGCTCGCGCGTCGTCGTCAGGCCGGGCTGTCCGGCGATATAGCCGATGCGCTTGTGGCCGAAGGAGGCGACATGGTCGATCAGCGCGCGCATCGACGTTTCGTTCTCGACGCCGATCTGGTCGAAGCGCTCGTCGGCGAAACGGTCGATCAGAACGCATGGCATCTTCTTGTCGGCGAGATAGTCGATGGCGCGCTGCGGCGAGCCCGACGGCGCCAGGATGACGCCGTCGACGCGGCGCTGATGGAAAGCGCGCACCACCTGCAGCTCGCGGTCGGGATCTTCCTGGGTGTCCGACAGGAAGACCATCAGCCCGAGCCGCGCGCATTCGGCCTCGACCGCGCAGATGATGTCGGTGAAATAAGGGTTGGAGATCGCCGAGATCGCCAGGCCGACGCTGTTGGTGGTCGAGGCCTTCAGCGAGCGCGCCAGCTCGTTGGGCTGGTAGCCCATGGCGGCAATGGCGTCGTTGATCAGCCTCGCCTTTTCCAGCGAAACGAAGCGCGTGTTGTTGACGACATGCGAGACGGTCGACACCGACACGCCGGCGCGCCGCGCCACTTCAGCCATTGTCGGCAAGACATATCAGCGCCTGCAAGCGCTCCTCCCTTTTGCGTTTCCCGTCCGCTCTGATGGCGGATTTTAAGGGAGCTTAGGGCGATCGAAACGTTTGCGCAATCGATTCGATGCAAATTTTTAGCGGGGCTTATCTCCCCCCTCGAGGGGGAGGATGTCGCCGAAGGCGACAGAGGGGGTCGCCGCGCGTGAGGCGCCAACCTTCCATCTGCAGCAAGGACGTCGAGCCCAGTCGCACCGACCCCCTCTGGCCTGCTGGCCATCTCCCCCTCAAGGGGGGAGATTCGCAGTTTCAGCAAACTCGGCCACCAGCCCCTCATACGCCTCGAAGGCCGGCAGCGCCTCGTAACTATGCACCGCCGGCGTCGTCGCCCAGGGCAGTTTCTCGCTGGTCCATGTCTCGATGAACGGCGTGAACCAGCCGGGCTCGTCAAGCATGGTGGGGCGCAGATTGACGAACCAGTCGAGCCCTTCGGGGCGCGTGAACATCCAGCTCATGCAATAAGGGCAGAAGTAATGACGCGAGGCGCCGTGCAGCCCGCCGATCACCGGCTCGCCTTGCATGATTTCGAAGCCGTCCGAGGGAATGGCGGCGCTCAGTGAATAGGCGCTGGCCGACATGCGCTGGCAGCCGATGCAATGGCAAGCCATGGTCAAAAGCGGTTTTGCGGAAATCTTTAGCCGCACACGTCCGCAGCGGCATCCGCCTTCGGCCGGCAATTTCAGGGTTGGCACGGCAGTCTCCCACTCTTCGAAGCGCGGTGCTTCAGTCGCCGGTCAGCGCCTTCGTCGTCACCAGCGTGACGCCGGCATCGGTGAAGTCCGCATTGTACCGGGCGATGATCTCGGTCGCGGTTTCGCCTTCAGTGTCCAGCGTCGAGTGCGCATCGGAAACGACAGTGACGCCGAAGCCTTCGGCCAGGGCGCCCTCAACGGTGCCGGCGATGCAGAAATCGGTTTGCGCTCCGGCAAGCACGACTTCGCCGACCCCTTGCCCGGCCACCCAGGCGCCAAGCTCGGCATTCGAGAAGGCGTTGCGGACGGTCTTGGAGAATGTCGGCTCGTCCTTGGCCTGGCCGAGTTCCGGCCATACCGGCCAACCCGGCTCGCCGGGCGCCAGCGGATCGCCGGCCGGCCCGTCATGCCTGACGAAAGCAACCTTGCGCCCCTCGCGCCGCGCCCAGTCGATCAGCGAGCAGGTACGCTCGGCTATGCCAGGCGCATCGTGGATCGGCGGCTCGACGCGGCCGTCGAACATGTTGGTCTGGAGGTCGATGACGATGAGGGGAGCGAGGTTTGGCATGGCGCGAAGATAACGCGGGCGATGGGAGGGTCAAGACGGCGAAGCTGCTGATCTCCCCCTTGGGGAGATTACATGTACCTCACCCGATTCCACCCGCGACCACGTAAGCACCAGCCGTGCGTCCATCCTCCAGCCGGATGACGGCCGTAACGATCGAGCCGTAAGCGCCTCGCCACACACTGTGCATTCTTTCGTGCTCGCCGGCGGGCACCAGGATGCGACCGTGAAAGCTTGTGCCGCTGCGCCGCAGAGCGACCGGTTCGCCATTGACGTGAACCTTGACGCCAGCGGTCTCCGCATCGAGTTCAACCGTCACGGCGATCTCGGCCTGGTCTCCTCGCCGCGTCGTCTCGGCAACAAGCGTAAGCCTCGGCGCCGGCGCATCGCTGGCCCGCAATCCACCAGGCCGCCCCGCAAACGCATCGTCCGGCAATTCCGGCGTGCGCGGCGGGCTGGTGCGGCGTTGGGTGGCGCGCTCGTAATCGCCGGCTAGCCGCAGCAACTCCGCATCATCATAGGCCTTGCCCGCAAAGGTCAGCCCGACCGGCATGCCGATATCGGCCATCGTTCCCATAGGCACGGTGACGGTCGGAATGCCGAGATGACGCCACACCAGATTGCCATTGGCGACCCAGGTGCCGTTGCGCCAGGCGATTTCTGCAGAGGTCTGGTTGACGTCGGCATCGGCCGGGCCGACATCGGCGACCGCCGGCAGCACGACGGCGTCGAGCCTGTGCTCGTCCAGCCAGTCCTCGAAGTCGATGCGCCGCGTCGCCTCCAATCCCTTCAGACCTTCCGCCAGCCTTGGAATATCCAGCAATGGCGTCACGCCCTGTTTGGCGCGTGTGACATAGTCCGCCAGATCGAAACCGTCGTCGCCATAGCGGTCCGGCAGCGCGCCCGGCGGCCGCGGGAAGATTTTTGGCCCGTCGACCGTGGCCAGGTCGGGGATGGCCGGGTCGGCATTTGCGCGCAGGAAATCGTCCCAGCCCCAGATGCAGAGATCCCAGATTTCGCGCTCGGCGAATGCTTCCGGCACCAGCCCGCGTTCGACCATGGTTTTTGTGCCCGGACGGTCGCGCTCATAGTTCGAGACGACGGGGAAATCGACCTCGACCACCTCCGCGCCGAGCTTTTCCAAGTCACGCGCTGCCTGCCGCCAGAGGTCGAGCACCGAGGCGCGGGTCTCGATGGGTTTGAGCGCGCCGCCGTCGCGGCCGATATACATTTTCGGCACGCCGAGGCGTTTGCCTTTCAACGAGCACTCCAAGGCGAGTGTAGTGTAGCTTGGCGGCCTGAGATCAGCGCTTTTCGCGATCGACACCCAGGGCTGCGCGCGCCAGAAATCGCCGCGCGTCTCGGTATCGTCGGCGACGATCACGTCGAGCAGCTCCAGCATGTCGGCGATGCCGCGCGTGTGCGGCACCACCACATCCATGGTCGGCACCAGCGGCCAGTTGCCCCTGACCGAAATGACGCCGCGCGACGGCGTGTAGGCGACAAGTGCATTGTTGGACGCCGGCGCGCGGCCGGAAGACCATGTCTCCTCGCCCAGCCCGAAAGCGGCAAAGCTCGCAGCGGTCGCGGTGCCGGAACCGTTGGACGAGCCGGAAGCGAAGGCGGCGGTCAGGTAATCTGCATTGTAGGGGCTCTCGGCGCGGCCATAGACGCCACGCTGCATGCCGCCATTGGCCATAGGCGGCATGTTGGTCAGCCCGATCAGCACAGCACCACCGGCCCTCAGCCTGGCAATGGTGAAAGCGTCCTCGTTGGCGACGAGATGCTCGAAGGCGGGCGAGCCGGCGGCCACCGTCAGGCCCTTCACCTTATAGCTGTCCTTGGCGGTGTAGGGGATGCCGTCGAGCGGCCCGAGGGTGGCGCCATTGCGCCGCCGCAGGTCGGACGCCGCCGCCTCCTCGAACATTGCCGGGTTAAGCACCGGCACGGCATTGAGCGCAATGCCATGGCGGTCGTAGTGCGCGATGCGCCTGAAATACGCGCCGACCAGCTCGACGCTGGTGACGGTGCCGGCCTCCAGCGCGCGGCGCAGGTCGGCGATCGAGGCTTCGACGGGCTGGAGGTTGGGCATGGGGTTCTCGAGATGCAGCGGCAAATGAGTCTTCGCATCGTGCGATGCGAGTGTCACGCCGCAAACGAAAGGCGTGACGGCGACGCTTATGCACTCGGCTCACAGCATCTTGCTGTCGAGCTGGCCGTTTTCCTTCATCAGGTCGAGATAGGTCTTGGCTCCGGAACTGCCGTGGCCTGCCGCCTTGAAGAACCATTTGGCGGCTTCCTTGTAGTTTGGTTTCCCATCGACGCCGCGGTAGTAGAGCGAGCCCAGACTGAACTCGGCATCGACGCTGCCGGCCTTTGCGGCTTCCAGCCACCAGGACTCGGCAGCCTTGTCGTCTCTGGCAATGCCCACGCCGTTGGCCGAGGCATACGCTAAGGCGAGCTGGGCATCGACATTTCCCTGCCGCGCCGCCTTGAGCCACCAGCCCGCCGCATCCGCACTGCTTTGCGCAACGCCAGCACCCTCGGAATAGGCTGTGCCGAGCGCTTTCTGCGCGAATGCATTGCGCTGGTCGGCGGCTTTGCGCCAGAGCCTTGCCGCCTGAACGGGGTCCTTCGTTACTCCTAGACCATCCCAATACAGTCCACCGAGAGCGAACTGCGCAAGGTCATTGTCCTTGTCGGCAGCCTTGCTCAGCCACTCGAATGCCTGCCTTTCATCCTTCCCGACGCCCTGCCCGTCCCGATACACGACCCCGACATTATACTGCGCTACCACATGGCCTTGGACAGCAGCCTTCATCCACCATCGGAAGGCCAGATCATTGTCTTGCGCAACGCCGCGGCCCTGGCTGTAGAGGATACCAAGCATATATTGAGCGTCGGCGTTTCGCCCGTCGGACGCCTTTTGCGCCCAAGTCGCGGCCAACGCATCGTCCCGTCCCACGCCTTCGCCGAGCGAATACGCCCGGGCCAGATTGGCACCGGCTTCGGCATTCCCCGCTTCCGCGGCCTTGCGCCACCAATAGACCGCCTGCTCGGCGCTCTTCTCGACGCCTTGGCCCATCGAATAATATCCGCCCAGATTCGACTGGGCGAACACAAAGCCCTGATTGGCGGCTTTGCTCATCCACGCAAACGCCTGGCCGTCGTCCCTAGGGGTACCTTTTCCCTGGCCATAAGCGGCCGCCACCGCGTATTGCGCTTCTGTCAGACCGGTGGTTGCGGCCTTCATCCACCACCCGAACGCAAGGCGGTCATCCTGCTCAACGCCGTGGCCCCGCGAGTACAAAGTGCCCAGCAAAGCCTGGGCATTCGGCTCACCCAGATCGGCTGCCTTTTTCACCCACACTATGGCGGCCTTATCATCCTTCTTGACGCCTTGGTTAAGATAGTAGGCGCGTCCGAGACAGAAAGCGGCCTCCAGGCTTCCTTGGTCAGCCGCCTTGCGCCACCATGAGGCAGCCTGCTCGAAGCTTTGCGCAACACCCCGACCCTGCGCATACAGGACGCCGAGGGCGTACTGAGCGTTCGCATTGCCCTTGTCGGCTGATTGCCTGGAAAACTTCAACGCCAGTTGATCGTTTCTTTCGACCCCTTGGCCATTTAAATAGACTTGGCCGAGAGAATATTCAGCCTCCCCGCTCCCCTGATCGGCCGCCTTGCGCCACCAATAGAGCGCCTGCTCATAACTTTGCGCGACCCCTTGGCCCTGCCAGTACAACACGCCGAGCTGGTACTGCCCATTCATGTTGTCTTTATCGGCGGCCTTTCGTGAGAAACTCTCGGCAAGCCGACTGTCCTTTTCAACGCCCCTGCCCATAAGGTAGGCCTGACCCAGTGCTGCTATGGCTTCCGCATTGCCGCCATCGGCGGATTTCTTCCACCAATACACCGCCTGGCTGTCGTTCTGAGCCACGCCCTCCCCGCGCCAGTACAGCGCACCAAGCTGGCCTTTTGCGTCAACATTGCCAGCGTCCGCCATGATCTTCATTTGACGGAATACCTCGGCATAATCCTTTGCCTGGAGAGCCGCTGCACCCTTTTGTGCCGCTGACCACTGCACATAGTAATTTCGGCCAGGCCCGAGCAGCACAAAAGCCGCCAGCAACACCAGAACGACGGTAAGGACCCCTCGGCGACGCGACGTGGGCGGGCTGTAGACAGGTGTATCCACTTTGGGCGCCCAGTCGTTGTTGCTCACGGTCCCCAATCCATTTGCAGCCACCAGTAATTCATAGCGCAAGCCAGGCTGTTCTGGAATATCCAAAGCATTTGATGTCGCTACTGCGCCGCGCCGGCAAAGAGGATCTCGCCATCGCCGCCAGCCGCCGGCCAATCCCTGATGGTGCGATCGTCGCCGCCGGTGAGCAGCGTGCCGTCGGTGGCGAAGGCAACGGCGTAGATCGGGCCGGTGCGGCTGTCGAACATGGCGGTCTGGCAGCCGGTGCCGACATCCCACAGCCGCGCCGTGCCGTCGAGCGAGCCGGAGGCCAAGCGCTTGCCGTCGGCCGACAGCGCCAGCGTATAGACGGTGCCTTCGTGACCCTCGAAGCGGCGCAATTCCCTAAACGTGTCGAGGTCCCAGAGCTTGATCGTGTAGTCGCCGCTGCCGGTGACGACATGATGGCCGTCGGCGGTGAAGACAGCGCCGTAAGTGCCCTGCTCGTGGCCGTGCCAGCTTCGCAATTGCTTGCCGCTTTCGACGTCCCAGAATTTCAGCGTGCCGTCGATGGAGCCGCTGAGCGCGCGCGTGCCGTCGGGCGAGATTGCGACCGTGCTGATCGGCCAGTCATGTCCGGTCATCACATGCAGCACCGATTTGTTGACGAGATCCCAGACGATGACGTTGCCGGTGTCGTGGCCACTGACGGCGCGCTTGCCGTCCGGGCTGATCGCCAGCTTGCGCACGCCGCCATTCGCGCCCGACGAGAAGACATGCAGCACCGCGCCGTCGGCAAGCTTTCGCAGCACGATCTCGCCATCGTCGCCGGCGGTCAGCGCGGTTGCGCCGTCGGGCATGAACAGCGCCGTGCGCGCCATGTCCTTGTGTTCACCAAGGTTGCGGATCAGCCGCTTGCCGGCGATGTCCCAGAGCTTGATCATATGGTCGGTGCTGGCGCTCATGATGTCGCGGCCATCGGCCGAGACGGCGAGCCAGACGACGGCGTCGCGATGGCCGTCGGGCTCGGTCGGCAGCGCCGGCGGAGGCGGCGGCAACGGCGCGACGGTTTGCGGTGGCGGTGTCGCCGGAGCGAGTGCGACTTGTGGCGGCCGAGGGGGAGCAGTTGGAGGCGTAGGCTGCGCCGGTTCCGGCGGTTTGGCAGCCTGCTCAGGCGGGGTTGGCTCGGGAGGCGTGGCGAGCGGCGGCGAACTCGGTGGAACCGCCGGCGTCGCCAGGTCCGGTGGGACGCCGGCGATATCCTGGCCCTTCGGCTCGGCTTTGGGCTCTCTCGGGGCGACGACCTCAGCGCCCGGGCCGGCGTCACGCGCCCAAGGGAAGTGGTCGGCCAGCAGCGCCAACACGGCGAGCACCGGCAACATGAGGAAGGCGCGCCGCCAGCCCGGGCGACCCTTGGATTCCATCTCAGCGTCGCGGCCAAAAAGCGGCGTTCCAGCAGGCTGGCTTCGCCGACCCGGCAGCAGTCCGGCCCAGAACAACAGGGCGCCAAGCAGGCAAAGCCCGCCGACGGTCAGGAACACCACCGGTCGCAGCGTGGCTGGGCCGTGCAGCATGTGGTCGATCCCGCTCCAGCTGAAATCTCTGTCGCCGAGCAGCAGATACGCCCGCACCAGACAAGCCAAAGCGGCCGCCAGCAGCGGAAGCGCAAACAGCCTTTCGGCCAACCTGTCCATCGGACTCCCCCTCCGGTGCCGCACCTTGCTCATCATGCGGCCGCCGCAGCGAAACAAATAGCGCAAAACTGCGCCCACGAAAGTGGGCGCGATCACGCGGCCAAATTCACTTCAATTCGACCCATACCGGCGCGTGGTCGCTGGCGCCGTCCTCACCTCTGACATCGCGGTCGATGCCGGCAGCGGTGAGGCGGCGCGCCAGTTTCTTCGACAGCAAGATGTGGTCGAGCCGCAGCCCGGCATCGCGCGGCCAGCGGTTGCGGCGATAATCCCAGAATGTGTAGAGCGTTTCCTTCGGATGCTTCTTGCGGAGCGCATCGGTCCAGCCCTGCTCGAGCAGACGCTGGAACGACGCCCGGCTTTCCGGCTGCACCAGCGCGTTGTCGTCATAGGAGCGGGTGGCGTAGATGTCGCGCGGCTCGGGCACGATGTTGTAGTCGCCGACCAGCGCCACCGGCAGGCCGGTGTCGAACAGTTCTGCGGCATGCGCCTCCAGCCGCGCGTGCCACGCCAGCTTGTACTGGAATTTCGGCCCCGGCTGCGGGTTACCGTTGGGCGCGTAGAGACAGGCGATGACGACGCCCGACACCGCCGCCTCGATGTAGCGGCTCTGCTTGTCGGCGGTATCGCCGGGCAGTTCGTCACGGGTCAGCACCGGCTCGGCTCCTCGCGCCAGTATGGCTACGCCGTTCCAGGTCGGCTCGCCCTTCCACACCGCGCCATAGCCGGCGTCGGCCAGTGCCGTGCGCGGAAACTGCAGGTCGCGCGCCTTCAGCTCCTGCAGGCAGACGACATCGGGCTTGGCTGCCGCCAGCCACGCCAGCAGGTTTTGCAGCCGGCTGTTGACGTTGTTGATATTGAAGGTGGCGATTTTCATTTGGCGATCAGGAAACGATCCGCCCTGTCCACGCCTTCACCGTCCCGGCCAGCGTCTTCAAATGATCGGCGGTCGAAAACCCCGACACGCTCTTGCGCGGCTTCAGGTCGTGGTCGCCATCCTCCAGCCAGATCACCTCGATGGCTTTGGAAAGGCCGTAGGTCGCGACCTCTTCTTTCGTGCCGAACTCGTCGCGGGTGCCCTGGAAGATCAGCGTCGGCGTCTTGAGGTCGGCGAGATGTTTTGTCCTGAGTTGCTCGGGCTTGGCCGGCGGATGAAAGGGATAGCCGAGGCAGACGAGGCCCGAAATCTCGCCCTTGGCGAACATCTCGTCGGCGACCATCGAGGCGACGCGCCCGCCCATCGACTTGCCGCCGATGATGAGCGGACCAGCGACGCCCCTCGCCCTCAGATCGGCGATGGCCTTGATGTATTCCGGGTTGACCGTCTCGGCGCGCGGCGGCGGCTTGCGCTGGCCATAGCGTCGCGCCGCCATATAGTGGAATTCGAAGCGCGCAACCTGGAAGCCGGCTGTGGCGAGCGCCTTGGCGGTGTCGGTCATCGAGGGGGAATCCATCGACGCGCCGGCGCCGTGGGCCAGCAGGATGGTGAGGGGGGCTGTGTCAAAGCCGTCGAAGAGGAAGGTGGTCATGGGGTGCGCTGCCGGTAAAGGCCGAGTTCCTTCGCCCCCCCTCTGTCCTGCCGGACATCTCCCCCTCAAGGGGGGAGATTGGCAGTTTCAGCGCCTCACGGACCTCGCGACGATAGCGATTGGCGAAAGCGATGGCGACACCCAATCTCCCCCCTTGAGGGGGAGATGGCCGGCAGGCCAGAGGGGGGTGCTCGCGCGCCAACATCTCACCCCGCCGTCCGCGCCAGCTGCAGATCGACGAACTGTATCCCCTTTTGCGCAGTGCGCGCCCATTCGCTGTCAGCATCGAGTTCGAGATAGCGCACCCAGTGGCGGCGGGCTTCGGTCAGATTGCCGGCGTCGAACTCCAGCCGGGCAAGGTTGAACACCGGATCGGCGTAGCTCTTGTCGAGCGCGATGGCCTTGACCAGATGCCGGCGCGCCGAGGCGATCTTGCCTTCGTCGCTCATCAGCCCGGCGAGGTTGAACCAGGCCTCGACGAACGCCGGATCGAGCTTGATCGCTCTTGCATAGTCATGCGCCGCGTCGGCCACGCGACCGGCGCCACGCAAGCAATTGGCGCGGTTGAACGCGGCGATGGCGTCGCTCGGATCGATGCTGAGGCAGCGTTGGTAGAGCGCCGCGGCATCGTCGTGCCGGCCCTCCTCTTCCGCGCTTTCAGCCTCGGCGAACAATTCTTCCAGCGTGTCGTCGCCGGCTGCGCTTGCGCTGCCGAGATCGAACAGCAGCTGGCCGTCGAGTTCGCTCTGGCCATCCTCGAGATAGATCTGATCGGGCCGGCCATGCTGCGAGCCGACATTGAGCGATTTGGCGGTGAGCGAAGCGACCGGACCGGAGCGATGCACGGAGCGCGCGATCGCGCCCCAGGATGCACCGCCGGCGACCAGCCCGGCATATTTGCGGGCAAGGATCAGATCGCGGAACGAGTAGGGTTCACAATCGTGCTCGAAGGCGTCAAACAGGCTGAGCAGGTCGAGGTCGGCACCGGACAGTCTGGACTGGTCGACGAGAGACTGCCTGGACAGCGAAGACGCCTCCGGCGTCTTCATCAGACCAAGCAGGCGCAGGAAGCCATTTTCGCTAAGGAGTGTTCGGCCAGCGGAGCCCTCGGCTGCAACCCGGCGCTCGATCTCGGCATCGCCGCCCTTCGCCGTGCCGGCCTTGGCGATCAGCGTTCGGCCGAACACAACATGGCTGGTGCGCCTGGTGACGCCGCGCCGCAACTGGCCGTGCTGACGCTCCACCTCACGGGCCGCGAGCCGCAGCGGAAATGCCGCCAGCGCGCCGATGGCGCCGAAGACGGCGCCCGGGATTATACCGGTCGGCGCCGTCACCCCTTGCTCTTGCCGACGGCCTTGAGCAGATTGGCCTTCAACGGGTTTTCCTTGGCCGCACCCGCCTTACCCTTGGCGGCAGGTTTTTCAGCGTCGTCGGCCTTGCTCTTCGACTTGGCCGGCGGCTTGGCTGATTGCGACAGGCTCGCCTTCAACGCGTCCATGAGGTTGATGACATTGCCACGCTCGGGCGCCGCCGCAATGATCGGCTTATGGCCCTTCAGTTTCTCGCGGATCATCGTCATCAGCGCGATCTCGTAGCGGTCCTCATAATTCTTCGGATCGAAGGTGGTTTCCTTCTGCTTGATCAGCGCTTCGGCCAATTGCAGCATTTCGGGATCCGGCTTGCCAGCCGGGATGTTGCCGAAATATTCAGCCGTGCCGCGCACTTCGTTCGGGTTCCTCAACGTACACACGAACATGCCGTTCTCGCGCGCGCCAATCGTCACCACGCGCTCGCGGCTGGACAGGACAAGGCGGGCAATGGCCAGCTTGCCGGATTTGCGCATTGCCTCGCGCAGCACGGCGAAGGTTTCCTCCGCCATGGCGCCATCCGGCGCCATGTAGTACGGCGAATCCTGATAAATGACGTCGACCTCGTCTTCGTCGACGAAGGCCTCGATGTTCATCGTGTGATTGGATTCGATGCGCACTGCTTCGAGGTCGGCCTCATCGATGATGATGTACTGCTTGTCCTCGTATTCGTAACCCTTGACCAAGTCCGCGCGCTCGACGAGGCCGAGTTCAGGGTCGACCGGCTTCATGTTGATGCGGTTGTGGGTCTTCTTGTGCAATTGGTTGAACGATATGCGCTCGCTGGTCGTCGTTGCCGGATAGAGCCGGACCGGACAGCTGACGAGGCTGAGCTTGAGGTAACCTTTCCAACTTGCCCTGGGCGCCATGATACTCTCCTACGCGGCCACGCACTGACATTTCAGACTGAGCATGATCTTATCCGAAAACCGGTTCCCACTTTTCGGGATCATGCTTACTGCAGCGCTTCGTCCAAAGGACGAATGGTGCTGCGGAAATCCTACACCGACCGCGCACGATACAGGCAAATCCCTAGCGAAATCTTCCAGTCGCCCTGAAGGTCCAAGGCCGAGAATAATTCAAATTGTCCGAAGCGTCGATGGACTTGGGTTCCTCGCTCCCATGAAATGGGGAGAAAAACCTTATTTGAAGGCCGGCAAATCCCTCGCGAAATCCTCCATGTCCGCCCAGGGGTCGCCCGAGGTCGCCAACAACCCCGGCAGCGAGGAATAGTTCAGATCCTGCGGCGCATCGATCGTCTCAAGGTCGCTCCAGCTCACCGGCGTCGACGCCGGCAGGTTGGTGCGGGCGCGCAGCGAATAAGGCGCCGCGGAGGTGTGGCCGCGCGCGTTGCGGTGATAGTCGATGAAGATGCGGCGCTTGCGGTTTTCCTTGCCCATTGTGGTGGTGAAAGTGTCGGGCGCGGTGGCCGCCAGGTGCGTGGAGATGGCGCTGGTCGCCTGGTGCAGCTTCTTCCAGTTCTGCTTTTGCGTCACCGGCACGGTTATGTGGATGCCGCTGCCGCCGGATGTCTTGGCGAACGGCACCAGGCCGAACCGCTCCAATTCGCCCTTGATGTGGACGGCGGCCTCGACCACCTCGCGCCAGGCGATGCCCTCACCCGGATCGAGATCGAAAACGATCTGGTCGGGCTTGTCGAGGCTCAAGCGATGCGTGCCCCAGGTGTGGAACTCAACGACGCCGAACTGCGCGAGTGCCAGATAGCCTTTTGCTCCCTCGACCGACAGATAGGATTTGGTTTCACCTTCGGAGTTGGTGGCGTCAAAAGTGACCACCGACGGCGGCATGCCGGTGAAGGCGTGGCGCTGGAAGAAACAGTCCTTCGGCAGGCCCGTCGGGCAGCGCACCAGAGACACCGGGCGGCCCATAATGTGCGGCAGCATGAAATCGCCGACCAGCGCGTAATAGACGGCGATGTCGAGTTTGGTCGGTCCGGTCTTGCCGAACAGCCGCCGCTCCGGATTGGTCACCCAGATGGTTGCGAGATCAGCTTCGGCGATCAGCCGCTTGCGCTTCGGCGACACCGGCGTCGACAGGCCGACATCGCGCAAGCCCCGAAACACACCGTGGCGCAGCGAATTGTCCGCCGTTCGGTTGGCGTAGTGGATGCGGGCCGACAGCATCGGCCGCACCCATTTCATCTCGCGCATGATCTCGCGCGGCACACCCTCGGGTGCTGTCGCGCCGTCGCGCAGCGGCTGCAGCCGGGCCAGCAAGTCGCCCGCCGTAGCGGCATCGAAGCCGGTGCCAACCTTGCCGCGATAGTGCAGTTCGCCATCCGCGAATTCAGCCATGCCGAGTGCCGCCAGTCCTTCGGCCGCGTCGGAAACGGTGTAGCCGGCGATGATGAAATCGCCGGTCTCCAGCGCCTTGACCTTGGTCCAGCTCTTCGTGCGGCCGCTCTGGTAGATGGCGTTGGCGCGCTTGGAGACGACGCCTTCCAGCCCAAGGATCGAGGCCTGATCGTACAGCCCCTGTCCGTCGCCTTCGACATGGTCGCTCAGCTGGATGGCGGAGTTGGCGCCCTGTCCGGCTAGCAGTTCGGCGAGCAGGGCCTTGCGCTTTGCGAGCGGCGCCTTGCGGAGGTCCCAGCCGTCGAGATGCAGCAGGTCGAAGGCATAGAAATGGAGCTTGCTGCCCGCACCCGCCGACAGCGCATCCTGGAGCAGCGCGAAACGCGAGATGCCCTTCTCGTCCAGCACCATGATCTCGCCGTCGATGATCGCCTGGCTGAGGGGCAGCCGGGCGAATGCCTGCGGCAGGTCGCCGTAACGCTTCGTCCAGTCGATGCCGCCGCGGGTGATCAGCCTGACCTCGCCATCGGCGATATGCGCCATGGTGCGGTAGCCGTCGAATTTTATTTCGTGCAGCCAGAGTTCACCTGTGTCTTCCACTGGCCCACCCGGTGGCTTCGGCACCTGCGTGGCGAGCTGCGGCTCGATGCGCGACGGCGGATCGCCCCTGGCCGCACCGGGCAGCGCGCCGGGTTTCAGCGCGCCGGGCTTGGGCGGCAGGCGGGCCGGCTTCTTCGGCGGCGCCACCAGCTCCTCGATCCGCTTGCCGGACTTCACGCTTTCCGGCCGCGCTTCCAGGATGTCGAGGCCGGTATCGGCGGCGAGATCGCGCTCCTTGAACAGCAGCCAGTTTTTCTTCTCGCTGTCTTCGCTGGGCTTGGGCTTCAGACGGGTCAGCATCCAGCCGCCATTCAACTTGTCGCCGGCCAGCCGGAACTTGAAGGCGCCGGTGCGCAGGCTCTTGTCGACATCGTCCATCGGCGCCCAGGTGCCGGTGTCCCAGACGATCATCGGCCCGCCGCCATATTCGCCTTCGGGAATGACGCCCTCGAAGTCGATATATTCGAGCGGATGGTCCTCGGTCTCGACTGCAAGCCGCTTGTCGGCCGGGTTGAGCGAGGGCCCGCGCGGCACCGCCCAGCTTTTCAGCACGCCGCCGACCTGCAGGCGCAAATCGTAATGGTCGGCGGTGGCGTGATGCTTGTGGACGACGAAGCGGTTGCCGTCGCCTGAAATGAGCCCGCCCGCCGGTTCCGGCGTCTTCGTAAATTCGCGCTTGGCGCGGTAGGCCTTGAGTTTTGGCGGGGTTGGCATGGGTCAGGCGGGAGCGGCGGCGGCGGACGAACCTTCCCTGCGCCGCGTTCCTGCACAGTGCTGTCCCGCCAACATTTCAGATTTCCCAGCGTGGTGCGAAGAATGTGGAGATCACGCTCAATCGTCTGAGGCGGGCGTCAGGTCTAGCTCGGCCGGGGACAGCCCTTGTTGGAGCTGGCTCAGCCGGAACTCGTCGACCCAGTAGGCCTCGCCGTCGACCAGCACGCGGGCCGAGTAGACGCCGCCGGAAAAGCTTTGCGCGGTGACGTAGACCTTGTGGCGGTCGAGCGCCTTGCGCACCGCGGCGCGCTTGGAATTCTGGCTGGTGACGGAACTGGCCATGGCTCACTCATACACAAGACCGCAAGACATGGCGGCGGCATAAGGATGCTGGAGATCGGCCGCTCTGTCAATTTTGACCGCCTGCTTCTGGCAGCGCTACGATCCGACGGCAGCAAAAAACCGCTGCGCCTCGACAGTGGGCTTTGCAATGGCGACGACAATATTCGGTTAGTGGTCCGAAGGAATTATGAGCGCGGTGACGCGCGAGAGCTGCTGACGCCGGTTCAGCGTCGGCTTCTCGTAGATCTTCTTCATTGGTATCCCCATGGCCCCAATGGCCGCCGGCAAAGGCGCTTGCGGCTGGGTTTTGTCAGGGGAAGCGCTGTTCTTCCGCCGAACAGCTATGGAAACTGGAGGAGCGGCCGCTATAGTTTTCCTCAGCCCCAAGGAGAACGGCAATGACCCTCAGCACCCGCAAACTCGGCAGCCAGGGGCTGCAGGTCTCGGTGATCGGCCTCGGCTGCATGGGCATGAGCCAGTCCTACGGCCCTGCCGACGAGGCGGAATCGATCGCCACCCTGCACCGCGCCATCGAACTCGGCTGTACCTTCCTCGACACGGCGGAAGTCTACGGCGCCTATGCTAATGAAGAACTGCTCGGGCGGGCGCTGAAGGGCCGGCGCGATGAGGTGACCCTTGCCACCAAATTCGGCTTCCGCATCGAAAACGGCAGACAGGTCGGCACGGAGCGTGACAGCCGGCCCGACCATATCCGCGAGGCGCTGGAGGGCTCGCTGAAGCGGCTCGGCACCGACCATATCGACCTTTACTACCAGCATCGCGTCGATCCGGCGGTGCCGATGGAAGACGTCGCCGGCACGGTCGGCCGGCTGGTTGCCGATGGCAAAGTGCGCTTCTTCGGCCTGTCGGAAGCGGGCGCGGCGAATATCGGCCGTGCGCATGCCGTGCACCCTGTCTCGGCGCTGCAGAGCGAGTATTCGCTTTGGGAGCGCAATCTGGAGCCGGAGATCATCCCGCTGCTCAAAAAGCTCGGCATCGGCCTGGTGCCGTTCGCGCCGCTCGGCCGCGGTTTCCTCGCCGGCGACGTCAAGCGCGCCGAGGATTATCCGGAAGGCGATTTCCGCCGCGGCGACCCCCGCTACCAGGGCGCCAACTACGACGCTAATGTCGCGGCTGCGGCTGCGGTGCAGGAGGTGGCCGCGGCCAAAGGGGCAAAGCCCGCACAGATCGCGCTGGCCTGGGTGCTCGGCAAGGGCGACGGTTTCGGCATTGACATCGTGCCGATCCCGGGGACAAAGCGGCGCAAGTATCTCGAAGAAAATGTTGCTGCGGCCGCGATCGCGCTCGACGCGGCCGAGATAGCTGCGCTCGACGCAGCCCTTGCGCCGGGCAAGGTCTCAGGGCCGCGCTACAATGAGCGGGTGATGACGACGATCGATCGGTAGAGGCGTCTAAGCTGCCAATCTCCCCCCTCGTGGGGGAGATGCCTGGCAAGGCAGAGGGGGGCGCGAAGGATCGCCCGCATCAAGTATTCTGCGTAGAGGTTAGCTCAAAGATGTAAGTGAAATTGGCCAATGTCGGCGGGACAGCGCCCCCCTCTGTCCTGCCGGACATCTCCCCCACAAGGGGGGAGATTAGCAGTTTCAGCCCCTCGCCTCACCTTGCGTAATCGATTTTCCTTGGCTAGCATCCCTGGGTCGGCGCCGAGCGGAGGAGACGTTGCGGTGGACCGGCTGGAGCGCCGTCGCGTCCGTTCGGGCGCTCACAGGACACTCCATTTTTGAATCGACGCAGGAAAATCCCGAGCCGCTAACGGTTTCGGGCTCCTGCATCCATGTGGGAGGATATCTGATGAACAGACGCGAATTCCTGTTGTCGACCGTGGCGACCGGCGCCATGGCGCTGGCTGTGCCCATGGCCTTTGCCGCCGACAAACTGACCATATTGGGTTCGGTGCCCAATCTCGGCTTCCCATTCTTTGTGCACATGCTGAACGAGATCAAGGCGGAGGCGCAAGCGCAAGGCGTCAATCTGACCGAGAGCGACGGCCAGAACTCGGCGCCGAAGCAGACCGCCGACATCGAGGCCGCACTTGTGCAGAAGGTCAACGCCATCGTGATTTCGCCGCTTGACGTCAACGCGCTGGCGCCGGCGATCGAGGAAGCGGTCAAGGCCGGGGTTCCGGTGGTGACGATCGACCGCCGCGTCGACGGCGTCGAGGGCATTCTGGCCCATGTCGGCGCCGACAATGTCAAGGGCGGCGAGGCCGAGGCGCAGGCCATGGTGGCGGCGTTCCCCAACGGCGCCAAGCTGTTCCATTTGCAGGGCCAGCCGGGTGCCGGGCCCGCGATCGACCGCAACAAAGGCGTCCACAATGTGCTCGATCCGCTCAAGGACAAGTACCAGATCATCTTCGAGCAGACCGCCAACTTCGCCCGCGCCGAAGCGCTGTCGGTGACCGAGGCCGGGCTTGCCGCCAACGGCAAGCCGGACGCCATCATCTGCGCCAATGACGACATGGCGCTCGGCGCGCTCGAAGCCTGTGCCGCGCGCAACTTCACCGACGTCAAGATCTACGGCTTCGACGCGCTGCCGGAAGCGCTGGTCGCCGTGCGCGACGGCAAGCTCGCCGGCACTGTCGAACAGTTCCCCGGCGAACAGTCGCGCACGGCGGTGCAGATCGCGGTCGCCTTCGCCAGGGACAAGACCGAGCCGAAGGAGAAGCTGGTGCTGTTGACGCCGATCGTCATCGGCAAGGACAATCTCGACAAGGCGGAGAGGTTGAACGAGACGAAGTGAGAGTAAGGCCCATGACGGGTGGAGGTCGCGCTCTGTCGCGCCCCCCTCTGTCCNGGTTGAACGAGACGAAGTGAGAGTAAGGCCCATGACGGGTGGAGGTCGCGCTCTGTCGCGCCCCCCTCTGTCCTGCCGGACATCTCCCCCACTTGGGGGGAGATTGGCCGTCACGTCTGTTTTCGCCAATCGCCAACGCTGTAGAAAAAGTGCTGCCGGCAAAACTGCTGATCTCCCCCCGTGTGGGGGAGATGTCCGGCAGGACAGAGGGGGGCTCTGTCCCCCTGCCTATCGCAATCCGGGAGCAATGCTTGTCCGCCGTTGAGCCCACCGCATCATCGCCCCCGCTNGAGGTTGAACGAGACGAAGTGAGAGTAAGGCCCATGACGGGTGGAGGTCGCGCTCTGTCGCGCCCCCCTCTGTCCCCCTGCCTATCGCAATCCGGGAGCAATGCTTGTCCGCCGTTGAGCCCACCGCATCATCGCCCCCGCTCCTTTCCGTCGAAGGCGTGACCAAGCATTTTTCCGGCGTCACCGCGCTCATCGACGTTTCGCTCGAGGTGCGGCCCAGTGAGATCCTTGGCCTGCTCGGCGAGAACGGCGCCGGCAAGTCGACGCTGTTGAAAATCCTGTCCGGCGTGATGCCGCCGTCAAGCGGCCGCATCGTCTTCGACGGCGCCGACTACGCGCCGTCCAGTCCGCAGGATGCGAAGCGGCATGGCATCGTCACCATCTATCAGGAACTGAGCCTGATCCCGACGCTGACGGTTGCGGAAAACATTTTCATCGGCCGCGCGCCGCTCGGGCCGCTCGGGCTGGTCAGCTGGCGCAGGATGGAGGACGCCTCGCGCGCGATCATCGCCCGCGTCGGTCTCGACATCGATCCGGCGACGCCGGTGTCCTCGCTGTCGGTAGCCGAACAGCAGCTGGTCGAAATCGCCCGCGCTCTGTCGCTGGAAAGCCGCCTGATCATCATGGACGAGCCGACCTCGGCGCTGACCGAGACCGAGGTGCAGAAACTGATGTCGATCATGGACAGGCTGCGCAAGGACGGTGTCGCCATCATGTTCGTCACCCACCGGCTGGAAGAAGCGTCCGCCATTTGCGACCGCATGACCGTGCTGCGGGACGGCAGGCTGGCCGGTCATCTCGACCGCGACGGCCGGCCCATCCAGATTCCGAAGATCATCGAGAAGATGGTCGGCCGCGCCGCCTCCGAACTCTACGCGCGGCCGACGCAGCGCGACGTCGCCGGCGAGGTCCGGCTCTCGGTGCGAGGCTTGCGAACGGTGCGCGATCCGCTGGCGCCGCACGCCATCGTGCTCGAAGGCGTCGACCTCGATGTGAAGGCCGGCGAAATCCTCGGCGTTGCCGGTCTCGTCGGTTCCGGCCGCACCGAGCTTGCCCGCGCCATTTTCGGCGCCGACCGCATCGCGGCGGGTAATATCACGCTGGACGGCAAGCCGATCGCCCCGGCCTCCCCCGCCGACGCCATCAAACTCGGCATCGGGCTGGTGCCGGAAGACCGCAAGCACCAGGCGATTTTTGCAGAACTTGGCATTCTCAACAATTTCTCCATCGCCTCGCTCGGCCGCTACAGCAATGGCGCCGGCTTCATGGCCGAACGGCGCGAGCGCGAGGCGCTGGCCGGCTATCGCAAGGCACTGTCGATCCGCATGGCCTCTCCCGAGCAGGCGATCGAGGGCCTGTCCGGCGGCAATCAGCAAAAGGTGATCCTGGCCCGCTGGCTGGCGCGCGACCCGAAAGTACTGATCGTCGACGAGCCGACGCGCGGCGTCGATGTCGGCGCCAAGGCCGAAGTGCACCAGATCCTGGTCCAGTTGGCTGCGCGCGGCATCGCCATCATGATGATCTCGTCGGAGCTGCCGGAGGTGCTGGCAGTGTCGGATCGCATCGTTACGATGCGGCGCGGCCGTATCACTGGCGAAATGCCGGGCATCGAAGCGACCGAGGAAAAACTGATGGAACTGATGGCGCTCGACCGCAAGCAGGACGCAACGCAATGACCAGCACCACCGAACAGACCCAGCGCAGCGGCATCAACATCGCGCGGCTTCTGATGAGTTTTGGGCCGCTGATGTTCCTGGCGGTGTTGATCGTCATCTTCACCGTGCTGAAGCCGAGCTTCATCGATCCAATCAACCTGTTCAACATTTTGAGGCAGATCTCGATCACCGGGCTGATCGCGCTCGGCATGACCTTCGTCATCCTCACTGCCGGCATCGACCTGTCGGTCGGCTCACTGCTCGCCTTCTGCGGCATGGTGGCCGCGGTGGTGGCCAAGGGCGGCACCGCCAACACGCTGTCGCTGTCGACCACGGGCACGCAAGGCTATGGCTGGTTCGCCGCCTTGCTTGCCGCCGTCACCGTCGGGGCGCTGGCCGGCGGCGTCCAGGGCTTTGCCATCACCCGGCTGAAAGTGCCGCCCTTCGTCGTCACGCTGGGTGGGCTCACCGTGTTTCGCGGCCTGACGCTGACCATCTCCAATGGCGGACCGATCTCCGGTTTCGACGCCTCGATGCGCTGGTTCGGCACCGGGCTCATCGGACCGGTGCCGGTGCCGGCGATCATCTTCGCGGCGGCGGCCATCCTGTGCCACATCGTGCTGCGCTATACGCGCTATGGCCGCGCCGTCTATGCCGTCGGCGGCAATGCCGAGGCCGCACGCCTGTCGGGCCTGCGCGTCGACCGCATTCTGATCTCGGTCTATGTCATCGTCGGCTTCTTCGCCGGGCTGGCGGCCTTCGTTTTGTCAGCACGGCTCAACTCCTCCGAAGCCGTGGCCGGGATCGGTTACGAACTTACGGTGATTTCCGCCGTCGTCATCGGCGGCACCTCGCTATTCGGTGGCATCGGCTCGGTCGGCGGCACGGTGGTGGGCGCTGCACTGATCGGCGTGCTGCAGAACGGGCTGCAGTTCAACAATGTCTCGTCCTACACGCAAAGCATCGTCATTGGCCTGATCCTGATCCTGGCCGTGGCCTTCGATCGTTGGCTGAAGTCGCGGGTGAGGCGGTGAGGATTTAGGCCATGGTTCAGATCAGGGCGATGACCGAGAAAGATATAGCGGCGGTGTCGCGGCTGTTGGGGGAATCCTGGCGGCGCACCTATTCGGCAATAATGGGGCCAGAGACCACTGCGCGGCTCTCCGACGACAAGCATGCGCCCGAGCGGCTGGCCGAGGAACTTGCGGACGACAACAAGATGTCGTTCGTGGCCGAACGGCCGGACGGTTCGATCGCCGGCTACGCGATGGCGGCGATGGACGATCGTGGCGATGTCCTGCTCGACCGGCTGCACATCGACAAGACAGAGTTCGGCAGCGGGCTCGCCACCGACCTGCTGCACGCGGTGCTTGTCGCGCATGCCGGCATCCCCAGCATTGCGCTGGAAGTGATCGAGGGCAACGACCGGGCGATCGCCTTCTATCGCAAGCACGGTTTCGAAGTGGTCGAGCGCCACACGGCCGCGCACGGCGTTGGCGGCCACGCCTCGCTGATCATGCGCCGGCTGCTGTCGAGGGCGTAAGGGAATGGAATAGGCCGTAGGGAATAGGGGAATAAGGTGGCGCAGACCGATACCCTACGCCTACGGCCTACTGCGCCACCGCCTGGTGGCCGTCCTCGTCGTCCGGCATATCGAGGATTTCGATCAGCCGCGCCACCTTCGTTCCCGGCAAGGGGCGACCCTCGTTGACCAGCGCCTCGTCGGCACTGAGCCAGGCGAACGCCTCGCGCAGTTCTTCAAGGGTGGCGCCGGTCAGCGCGATGTCGGCTATGACCGCCTCGTCTACCGGCCCCAACACCGAAATGATGTCGTTGCGTGTCATGGTCACCTCCATGCTAAGTGCCGGCCGGTCGTCGAGATGACGCCGAGACCCGGCCATCCAGCCAACGGATTGCGAGTAAAAACCGCCGACAAAGCAGAATCTGGGTCTTCTTTTCGACTAAGCAAGGTGAACGCGCGCGCCTTTTGCCGTCAAGCAGCCGAGTGCGGATCGATGCTGTAGAGATGCACGGGATAGCCGGGACCGATGGCGTCGCGCACCCGGTCCGTCCAGGCGAGGACCGCCGGATAAGCCGCCAGCGCAAAGCCGCAATCTTCGGCACGGTGGCCGTAGGCATAGACAGCAATGTCGGCGATGGTGAGCGTGTCGCCGACAAGGAACGGCGTGTCGTTCAGGCTGCGCTCCAGCGCTGCCAGCGTGCGGGCGCCGGCTTCGCGCTTGGCCGGAACCATCGCCTGGTTGCGCTCCAGCCTTCCGGCCAGCGTCCAGAAGCGCAGGGAGCCGATGACCGGCTCGACATGGTACTGTTCGAAGAACAGCCATTGCATAATTTTCGCGCTGACATAGCGATCCGCCGGCAGCAAGGGCGTGCCTTCGGCGAGATAAATGAGGATCGCATTCGATTCGGCGATCGCACGGCCATCCTCGAGTTCGAGCACAGGAACGGCGCCGGCCGGGTTGAGCTTCAGGAAGGCGTCGGTGTGGCTCTCGCCCTCGAAAATCGACACCAGGCGGCTTTCATAGGGAATGTTGAGCAGGCCGAGCACGACCCTCGCCTTCCAAACGTTTTGCGACGGCAAATAATCATGAAGCGTGAGCATGGCTGTCCTTTCGCTGCGGTCGACGCCTGTTTTGCACGGTGCCACGATCCCAGCCACCCGAATCCTGCAATGTGTACGCGCGGAAACAGATAAACTATACGCATGTAGAGTTTTATTGACTTCGCTGTATGTGCGATTTACCCGATAAACATTTGCGTCGGATAACTGCGCGGGCAAGCAATCAGTTTGCGTGTGAGAGGAATCGCAAGCATGAGCCTTTCGCGCCGAAGCGAGATCGCCGCCGAGGGCGTGGGGCCAACGATTGTCGCCGGCGAAATCCTGGTCGAGATCATGGCGACGGAACTGGGTTTCGGCTTCCTCGAGCCGCAGTCGCTTGTCGGGCCATTCCCCAGCGGTGCGCCGGCGATCTTCATCGATCAGGTCGCCCGGCTGGGAGGCGGCGCCGGCATTATCGGCTGCGTCGGCCGCGACGATTTCGGCACGCTCAACCTGGACAGGCTGGAGCTCGACGGCGTCGACGTCTCAGCCGTCGATATCAGCGACCGCTTCCCGACGGGATGCGCCTTCGTGCGCTACCGGCCCGATGGTATCAGGGACTTCGTCTACAACATCGCCGAATCCGCCGCCGGGCAGATCCACCTGACCACTGCTGCGCGCCTGCTGGCGGACAGGGCCGGCCATCTGCATATCATGGGATCGACGCTGTCGGTGGCAGGGCTGAAGGAGATCGTCAGCTACGCAGTGCAGGCGGTTCGTGCCCGCGGCGGCTCGACCTCATTCGACCCGAATGTGCGCAAGGAGCTGATCGACGGCTCCGACGGCGCACTGTTTTCCGCACTCATCGACGATGCCGACCTGCTGCTGCCGTCCGGCGACGAATTGCTCGCTACGGCGGGCGTCGATGACGAGCATCAGGCGGTGGCGGCGCTGTTTGCCAGGGGCGTCGGCGAGATCGTGCTGAAGCGCGGTGCTGACGGCTCTTCCTGGTTCGGCGCCGAGGGCGCCAGGACCGACTGCGCCGGTTTTCAGGTCGAGGAAGTCGACCCGACGGGCGCCGGCGATTGTTTCGGCGCCACCTACCTGACCTGCCGCCGCCAGGGGATGGAGCCCGGCAAGGCGCTGCTTTATGCCAATGCCGCCGGCGCCCGCAACGTCACCCGGCGCGGCCCGATGGAAGGCACCGCCGGCTTCGATGCGCTTGACCAATTCATCAAGGGAACAGCGAGACGGACATGAGCGCCAACCCGCTTGCAGGCCTCGCCAGCGCGCGCAAAAACGGCTCGCCCTACGGCATCACCTCGATCTGCTCCGCGCATCCGCTGGTGATCCAGACGGCGATCAGGCGCGCCGTTGCCGACAGGGAGAAAAACCTGCTGATTGAGGCAACCTGCAATCAGGTCAACCAGTTCGGCGGCTATACCGGAATGACCCCGGCGCTGTTCGTCGCCTTCGTGCTGGAGATCGCCTGCCGCGAGGGGCTGGAAGCCTCGCGCATCATCTTCGGCGGCGATCATCTGGGACCGAACCCGTGGCGCGCAGAGCCGGCGGCGCAGGCGATGGACAAGGCCGAGGCCATGGTCGGCGCCTATATCGCGGCCGGCTTCACCAAGATCCATCTCGACGCATCGATGGGCTGCGCCGGCGAGCCGGCGGCGCTTGACGACGAGACCATCGCCACCCGGGCGGCGCGGCTGGCAAAGGCGGCCGAAACGGGCGCGCACGCCGCAGGCAGCACCTTGCCGGTCTACATCATCGGCACCGAAGTTCCCGCCCCCGGCGGCGTCGACCATGCGATCAGCGAGTTGAAGCCGACGGCGGCGGCGGCGGCGAGGCGCACGATCGAGGTTCACCGGGAGATCTTTGCCCGCGAAGGCCTGACCGAGGCGTTCGGCCGCGTCATGGCCGTGGTGGTGCAGCCGGGCGTGGAATTCGGCAGCCAGAACGTCGTCGCCTACGCGCCCGAGAAATCCAAGGGCCTGACCGGCTTGCTCGATGAGCAGCCGTCGCTCGTCTACGAGGCGCATTCGACCGACTACCAGAGCCGTGCGGCTTTGACCGCGCTGGTCGCAAACGGCTTTCCCATCCTCAAGGTCGGCCCCGGCCTGACCTTCGCCTTGCGCGAGGCGCTTTACGGGCTCGACCTGATAGCATCCGAAATGGCCAGGGACTATGGCGACCGGTCGCTCGCCCGGACCATGGAAGGCGCGATGCTGGCAGCACCCGGCCATTGGCACAGCCACTATCACGGCAACGAAGCAGAGCTCTATGTGCAGCGGCATTACAGCTACAGCGACCGCATCCGCTATTATTGGAGCAACCCCACCGCTGTCGCGGCCGTCGAGCGCCTGCGCAAGGCGCTGGACGGGGTCGCCATTCCCGAAACGCTGATGCGGCAATTCCTGCCGGCGCTGCCGGCCGAACTCGGGTCGGCGGGCAATCCCGAGGCTATCCTTCTCGAAGCTGTCGATCAGGTGCTGGCCGACTATGACGCGGCCTGCCGTGGGACCTGAGTGCATTTGCGCCGGGTTGATCTTTGCCTCAGCCCAGTGTCTCTGACGTTTCCATGAAACCAGCCATGTTCTTTCTCCTGTTCGCGGCCTCTCTGCTGGCGTCGCCGGCACGCGCCGACTGGAAGCCGGTCGAAAAGGTCGAGACCTACGCCATCGCAGGGCGGACCGGCCCGGAACTCTATGCCGCGATCGGCGAAGCCGGCCCCTTGCTCGGCAAGGGCCGGGTCATCGCGCACACCAATTTCAAGCTGACCTGGACCAGGGACTACAGGCCGAAAGGCGACGCCTGCGAGCTGGTGTCGGCGCGGCCGAAACTGATCATCACCTACACCTTGCCGAAGCCGGCCGAACCGTTGCCGGCTTCCGTCCAGAAGAACTGGACGGTGTTCATCGCCGGGCTCGCCGCCCACGAGAGAGTGCATGGCGCAGCCATCGCCGAGATGGTGCGCAAGATCGAGGCGGTGAGCGTCGGCCTGACCGTTACTGATGACCCCGGCTGCAGCAAGATCAGAACCGAGTTGACGAGGCAACTCGCCCAGATCTCGCTGGCACAGCGGCAGGCGAGCCGCGACTTCGACCGAGTCGAATTCGGCCCCGGCGGAAACCTGCAGAAGCTGGTGCTGGCTTTTGTGAATGGGAGGTAGTTTGCCGGTGTGCCGGTCATAGCGCCGAGTGTTCCGAACGACAAGAGTACCGGCCGCATGGCCGCTTTACAGGCAGGCTTGGTAGCGCTACCGTCTGATTGTCGCGCGACCTGTTCGGGGAATGGGAGACGGTCGCGAGGCGGGAGAGGAGCGGTTTCCTTCGGGGCGTCGCAAGAAGCATTCGGGAGGAGATCGATGGCGTCTGTCGCGATCGGCGACGTTTACAAATCGTTCGGGACCGTCGAGGTCCTGCATGGCGTCAGTGTGGATATCGATGACGGCGAATTCGTCACGCTGGTCGGCCCGTCGGGTTGCGGAAAATCGACCCTTCTCAGGATGATCGCCGGCCTGGAAAAGATTTCTCGGGGCGAGATCGCCATCGGGGATCGGGTCGTCAACAACGTTGCCCCGAAAGAGCGCGACGTTGCCATGGTGTTCCAGAACTACGCGCTCTACCCGCACATGACGGTCGCCGAGAACATGGCGTTCTCGCTCATGCTCAAAGGTGTTTCGAAGGCCGATTGCGCTACCAGCATTCAGCGCGCCGCCGAAATCCTCGGGCTGGTGCCATTGCTGACGCGATATCCGCGCCAACTTTCCGGCGGCCAGCGCCAGCGCGTCGCCATGGGCCGGGCGATCGTGCGCGATCCACAGGTTTTCCTGTTCGACGAACCGCTCTCCAATCTCGACGCCAAGCTCAGGGTGCAGATGCGCGCCGAGATCAAGGAACTGCACCAGCGGCTCAAGACGACGACAGTCTATGTCACCCACGACCAGATCGAGGCCATGACCATGGCCGACAAGATCGTCGTCATGCATGACGGCATCGTCGAACAGATCGGACCGCCGCTGGAGCTCTACGACAGGCCCAACAATCTCTTCGTCGCCAGTTTCATCGGCTCGCCCGCCATGAACCTGATCAAGGGCGAGATCGTCACCGACGGGTCTCCGTCCTTTCGCGGCGCCGGGGGAATTTCCGTGCCGCTGGCCGGCGCGCCGGCCGTTGGCAACGGTCATCCGGTGGTGCTGGGAATACGGCCCGAGCATTTGCGGCTATCGTCAGACCAAGGCATTCCAGTCACCGTCGCGGTGGTCGAGCCGACCGGGTCGGAAGTGCAGATCATCGGCCGCACCGCCGGCGGCGACGAGATCGTCGCCAATTTCCGCGAACGCCATGCCTTCACACCGGGCGAATCCATACGGCTCTCTGCCGCGCCTGGCCTGATTCATCTCTTTGACGGCAAGACTGGAACACGATTTGAAACGCGTAACGGATGGTAAGGACCGCATAGCAAGGAAGATAAACCGGAGGAGACGACCATGAAATTCACGAGACGCGATGTAATCCGCACGACCGCAGGTGCCGCGGCGGGAGCTCTGGGAAGCCGGTTCGTCGGCTCGCCGGCTTTTGCCCAGGAGGGCTTGAAATACAAGCCCGAGGAAGGCGCAAAGCTGCGGCTGCTGCGCTGGTCGCCCTTCGTCAAGGGCGATGAGGATCAATGGCTGGCCAACACCAAGCGCTTCACCGAGGCGACAGGTGTCGAGGTTCGTGTCGACAAGGAAAGCTGGGAGGACATTCGCCCCAAGGCAGCGGTCGCCGCCAATGTCGGTTCCGGCCCGGACCTCATGTTCGTCTGGTTCGACGACCCGCATCAATATCCAGACAAGCTGCACGACGTGACCGAGCTCGGCGAGTATCTGGGCTCGAAATATGGCGGCTGGCACGACGGACCAAAGCAATATGCGACGCGGGACGGCAAGTTCGTCGGCCTGCCGCTGGCCACGATCGGCAATGCCATCGTCTATCGCGAAAGCTGGGTGAAGGAGGCCGGCTTCTCCGAATTTCCGAAGGACACGGCAGGCTTCCTCGAGCTTTGCAAGGCGTTGCAGGCGAAGGGACATCCGGCCGGCTTCACGCACGGCCACGGCGTCGGCGACGGCAACAATTACGCGCACTGGCTGCTGTGGAGCCATGGCGGCCAGATGGTCGACGAGAGCGGCAAGGTGGCGATCAACAGCCCCGAGACGCTAAAGGCGATCGGATACGCGCAGGAACTCTACAAGACCTTCATTCCCGGGACCGAAAGCTGGCTCGACGTCAATAACAACCGCGCCTTCCTGGCCGGCGAACTCGGCGTCATCGCCAACGGCATTTCCGCCTACAATACGGCCAAGATCAACAAGGACAACGATCCGAAGCTGGCTGAGATCGCCAAGGACATCCGCACCACCAACCTGCCGATCGGTCCCGTCGGGAAATCGGTCGAACTGTTCCAGGTGACCACCGCCGTCATCTTCAACTACACGCCCTACCCCAATGCGGCCAAGGCCTATCTGCAGTTCATGTTCGAGGATCCGCAGATGACCGACTGGATCACCTCCTCGGCGGGCTATTGCTGCCAGACGCTGAAGGCCTTCGACAACAATCCAGTGTGGACGGCCGACCCGAACAATGCCGCCTATGCCAAGGCCTCGGCGACGCTGCGCCCCAACGGCTATGCCGGGCCGCTCGGCTATGCCTCGGCGGCGACCATGGCCGACTATGTCCTGGTCGACATGTTCGCCAAGGCGGTGACCGGCCAGGCGACGCCGCAGGAGGCGATGGAGGAGGCGGAGAAGCGCGCCAACCGCTACTACCGCGTTTGATCACGGCACCGCCGGGCAGCGTCTAGTGCGCTGCCCGGCCCGTCGCACAATCCCATGGCGGCCGTTGACGCCGTGACCTGATTCCCCGATGAGGAGCCCTTCATGGCCGTGCCGTCCGTTGCCGCCCAGCCGCGTCCGTCGATGCTTTCGCGGATCTCCGAAAGCCGCAACGCGCTGGGCTTCGGCTTCATGCTGCCGGCGGCGGCGCTGCTGCTGGTCTTCCTGACCTATCCGCTCGGGCTGGGCGTCTGGCTCGGCTTCACCGATGCCCGTATCGGCCGCCCCGGCATCTTCATTGGCACCGAGAACTATCAGTATCTGTGGAGTGACGCCGTCTTCTGGCTGTCCGTCTTCAACACCTTGCTCTACACGGTCAGCGCCTCGATCCTGAAGTTCGTGCTCGGCCTGTGGCTGGCGCTCATTCTCAATGAAAACCTGCCGTTCAAATCGTTCTTCCGCGCGATAGTCCTGCTGCCTTGGGTGGTGCCCACCGTACTGTCAGCCATCGCCTTCTGGTGGATCTACGATTCGCAGTTCTCCATCCTGTCCTGGGCGCTGCAGCAAATGGGCCTGATCGACCACCGCATCAATTTCCTCGGCGATCCGGAGAATGCGCGCGCTTCGGTTATCGCCGCCAACGTCTGGCGCGGCATTCCTTTCGTCGCCATCACGCTGCTCGCCGGCCTGCAGACCATTCCGCAGTCGCTCTACGAGGCGGCCACGCTCGACGGCGCCAGTCGCTGGCAGTTGTTTCGTTATGTGACTCTGCCGCTGCTGACGCCGATCATCGCCATCACCATGACCTTCTCGGTGCTTTTCACCTTCACCGATTTCCAGCTGATCTACGTGCTGACCCGGGGCGGACCGGTGAATGCCACGCATCTGATGGCGACATTGTCTTTCCAGCGCGGCATTTCCGGCGGCCAGCTTGGCGAGGGCGCGGCCATCGCGGTGGCCATGATCCCGTTCCTGCTGGCGGCGATCCTGTTCAGCTATTTCGGCCTGCAACGCCGCAAATGGCAACAAGGCGGCGGAGACTGACATGGTCAAGACGGCCGCGACAAGGAAGGCGAAACGTGGGGATATCGACGAAGGCGGCATGGGCTACCTGCAGAGCCTGCCGCGCCGCGTGGTGACGGTCTATCTGCCGCTGCTGGTGTTCGTCTTCGTGCTGTTGTTTCCGTTTTACTGGATGACGATCACGGCGGTTAAGCCCAATCTCGAGATGACCGACTATGCGCAGTTCAATCCGTTCTGGGTGGTGCATCCGACATTGGAGCACATCCGCTATCTCCTGTTCGAGACCTCCTATCCGGGCTGGCTGCTCAACACGATCATCATCTCGACCGCCGCCACGTTCCTGTCGCTGCTGGCGTCGGTGTTCGCCGCCTATGCGATCGAGCGGTTGCGCTTCTCCGGGGCGCGGCAGGTCGGCCTCGGCATCTTCCTCGCCTATCTGGTGCCGCCCTCGATCCTGTTCATTCCGCTGTCGGTGATGGTGTTCAACCTCGGGCTCTACGACACGCCCTTCGCGCTCATCCTTACCTATCCGACCTTCCTGGTGCCGTTCTGCACGTGGCTGTTGATGGGTTACTTCCGCTCCATCCCGTTCGAACTGGAAGAATGCGCGCTGATAGACGGAGCGAGCCGGTGGCAGATCCTCACCAAGATCGTGCTGCCGCTGTCGGTGCCCGGCCTGATCTCCGCCGGCATATTCGCCTTCACCCTGTCATGGAACGAGTTCATCTATGCGCTGACATTCATCCAGTCCTCGGAAAACAAGACCGTGCCGGTGGGTGTGCTGACCGAGTTGGTGCGCTCCGACGTCTACGAATGGGGGGCGCTGATGGCGGGAGCGCTAATCGGCTCGCTGCCGGTGGTGGTGCTCTATTCGTTCTTCGTCGAGCACTATGTCTCGTCGATGACCGGCGCGGTGAAGGAGTGACGCGCCGGCTCACGCGAGGCGACCGGCGCGGTCAGATCGCGCCGATGATGCCGCCGTCGACGCGGATGTTCTGGCCGGTAATGTAGCCCGCACCTTCGGAAGCGAGGAAGGCGATGGTCGCGGCAATTTCCTCCGAGGTGCCGTAGCGCTGCATCGGCACGCTGTCGCGGCGCTCCTCGGTGGCCGGCAGGCTGTCGATCCAGCCGGGCAGCACATTGTTCATGCGCACATTGTCGGCGGCGTAGGTGTTGGCGAAGATCTTGGTGTAGGCGGCAAGACCGGCGCGGAACACGGCGGATGTCGGGAACATCGGGCTCGGCTCGACCACCCAGGCGGTCGAGATGTTGATGATGGCGCCGGCCTTCTGCTTGACCATCTGCGGCGCCACGATGCGCACCGGCCGGATGACGTTCATCAGATAGACGTCGAGACCGGTGTGCCACTGCTCGTCGGTGATTTCGAGGATCGGCGCGCGTGGCCCGTGGCCGCCGCTGTTGACCAGCACGTCGATGCGGCCGAAGCGCTCGAGCGTCAGGTCGGCGAGCCGCTGCAGATCGTCATTCGACTGGTTGGAGCCGGTGACGCCGAGGCCGCCAATCTCCTTGGCCAGAGCCTCGCCCTTACCGGAGGACGACAGGATCGCGACCTTGAACCCGTCCGCCGCCAGCCGCTTGGCCGCCGCCGCGCCCATACCGCTGCCACCCGCGACGACGACTGCCACTTTTTCTACACTCATTTTTCTCTCCTTGGGGTTTTGCGGCGTGTGTCTCGCGACTTCAAAGGATGATATAGCCGGTCTTGCCATCTGGTTCGAACCAGAAAGCCTGAAATCAAGCTGTAGAAAAACTCCTGCATGCCCGAAGCCTTCCTGAGCCTGCCGCCGTTGAATGCGCTGCGTGCCTTCGAAGCCGCCGCGCGTCATCTCAACTTCCGCATCGCCGCGCAGGAGCTGAACGTGACGCAAGGGGCGGTGGCGCAGCATATACGCGGGCTGGAGGCCGATCTCGGCACAAAACTCTTCGACCGGCTGCCGCGCGGCCTGGCGCTGACCGATGAGGGCCGCGCCTATATGCCCAACATCCGCCGCGCCTTCGAGCTGATCTCGGAGGCCACCTTGCTGCTGCGGCCCGAACCGGCGCGGCTGACGATCAGCGTCACGCCGAGCTTTGCCACCAAATGGCTGATCCCGAAACTGCCGGAGTTCGTCGCGCACAACCCGCTCGTCGATCTGCGAATCCTGGCCAGCGAAAACCTGTCGAGTTTTCAGGCCGACGGCGTCGACATTGCGGTCAGGCAAGGCCGCCCGCCCTTCGGCGCCGGCCTGATGGTCGACCTGTTGTTCCCACAGCAGATCGTCGCCATCTGCAGCCCTGCCCTGCTGCCTACCGAGGCGAACGAGATCGCGACGGCCGATATCCAGCATCATGTCCTGTTGCACGACGCGCACAATCTGTGGCCGGAATTCATGGAGAGAGCGCTCGGCCTGAGGATGGCCACCGGGGCCAAACGCATGCGCTTCAACCAGACAGGCCTAGCCATCGACGCCGCCATTGCCGGCCAAGGCATCGCACTGGCCAGCCGTTTCCTCGTCGCTGCCGACATTGCCGCCGGCCGGCTGGTGCAGCCGATCAACGCGGAGATGCGTGGGACGCACGATTTCTATGTCGTGATGCCGCGCAAGCAACGGCACCCAGAACCGACGCAAGCCGTGCGGCAATGGCTGCTGGATGAGGGCGATGCGGCGCGGCTGTGATAGATAGCCGATCTCCCCGCAAGGCGGGAGATCCGCAGCTTGGCCGACGCCGCCCCTTTCAGCCTCGCCGAGCAATGTCGGCCGCCACTGCCTTCGCCTCGCGTCCAATTTCCCTGAGCAGACCGGTGACCGGATTGTAGAAGCCGACGAGGTAGAGGCCGAGTTGCGAGGCGCGGGCGTTGACGCCACTGCGCTCCGGCTGCAATTCCACGGGCAGAAACTTTTCGTAGCCCGGGCGATAGCCGGTGGCGAGGATGACGGCGTCGAAATTTTCCAGCCTGCCGTCGGTGAACGCAGCGCCGCGCTCGGTGAAGCCCGCTATGTCGGGTGCGATCTTGATGGCGCCTTTGGTGATGGCGTCGACCGTGCCGACGTCGATGACCGGGATGCGGCCGACTTCGTCGATCTGTTGCAGGATGCCCTGCTTCGGCCTGACGATGCCGTATCTCTCGAGCTTGCCCAGCGCGAAATCGAGGATGATCGGAAACATCCACTCGTTCAGCGCCTGCGGCATTGGCCGGCTGGCGATGCCGACCATCTGGATCGGCACGCCAAACAGCTGGCGCGGCACGATGTGGACGCCCTTGCGCACCGAAATGGTCGGACGCGCGCCACTTTCCGCCAAGTCGAGCGCGATCTCGGCGCCGGTGTTGCCCATGCCGACGATCAGCACCGAGCGGCCGGCAAAGGGCGCCGCTTGCGTATAGTCGGCGCTGTGCAGCACCTCGCCCTTGAAAGCCTCGATGGCAGGGAGCCGGGGGACGATCGGCTCGGCATTGTTACCGCTGGCGATGACGACATGGCGCGCCTTCAGGTTGTCCGAACCTGTCTCGACCAGAAAACCGCTGTCGGTACGGCGAATGGCTTTCACCGTTATGCCGAAGCGCGGGCGCAGATCGAATTTTTCCGCATAGTCGTCGAGGTAACGGACCACCAGTTCGCGCGGCACGTAGCGCGGATAGTTTTTGGGAAAGGGCAGGAACGGCAGCGACGAGAACGACTTGACCGTATGCAGATGCAGTCGCCGATAGTGCCGCCGCCAGGCGGGCGCGATCTCCTGCGATCTTTCGAGCAGGATGAAATCCACTCCTGCCCGCTTCAGGCAGGCACCGACCGCAAGGCCGGCAGGCCCGGCGCCGACAATAACGACAGTGGTGTCCAAGCGATTCTCCTCCCGCCGGGTTGGCAGAGGTTATGCGCAGAGGCGCAGGCGGGACAAGTCACCCGTTGCGCAGCATCCCGGCCGCGAAGGGAGGGCTGGCGTTGCTCCCTAGCCGATATGCTCGGCGCGCAGCTTCTTCTTTATCTGCTCCAGGCCCGCCTCGCCGCCCCCCGCCAGTTCGTCGGCGATCCTTGCCAGCTCGTCATCGGCGTTGCGGTACTTGCTGCCCCAGGCGCCGAGCGTCGCCAGCACCGGCAACAGGTCGATGCCCGCCTCCGTCAGCTTGTAGATCGCCTTGAGCTTGTGCGTGGGGTCGTCGCTTCTGGTGACAATGCCCTCATCCTGCAAGGTCTGCAGCCGCTCGGCCAGGGTGCGCGACGAGATGCCTTCGCCTGATAGCAGAAACTCCCGGAAGTGCCTTTTTCCCGCGAAAATCATGTCGCGGATGATCAGCAGCGTCCAGCGGTCACCGAGCAATTCGAGCGACAGGCTGATGGGGCAGCCGGATCTTTCCCTGGTCGACATTTAAATGCTTCCATTTTTAAATCACTTTACTATTGACATCATTTTTCACTCATGTCAATGGTTCCGAAAGTAAAGCAATAACCAACGCCGCCTGACCTGGCGCTGGTGACACCAGAGCTCAGGAGAACGACGATGAGAAAACTAATCCTGCAGATGCAGATATCGGTCGACGGTTTTGTCGGCGCGGCCGGCGATGAGCACTGGCAGCTCTGGGAATGGGGCGCCAACTGCCCGTGGGACGACGACTTGAAGCAGGATTTCAACGCGGTGTTCGCCGGCATCGATACCATTCTGCTCAGCCGCAAGATGGCCGAAGAAGGCTATCTAACCCATTGGGGCAATGCGGCAAAAAACTATCCGCGCGATCCCTTCTACGCCTTTGCGCAGCGCATCGTCGAGGCGCGCAAGGTGGTGCTGAGCGACAAGCTCGCGGCATCGCGGTGGGAGCGCACGACGCTTGCCAGCGGCGACCTGCCGCGCGAGGTCAAGGCGCTGAAAGCTGAAGGTGAAGGCGACATGGCGGTATTCGGCGGCGCCGGCTTTGCCTCGGCGCTGATTGCAGCGGGACTGGTCGATGAGTTCCAGCTGTTCATCAATCCGGCCGCGCTGGGCGACGGCGAGCGGATTTTCGACTGTGGCGGCTTCCTGAAATTGCGCCTGCTCGGCTCTAAAGCCTATGCCTGCGGAATGGTGGTGAACCGCTACGCGCCGGCAATGTGAAGCAGTTCAGAGATTGAATCCGTGGACCGCTTCAACTCTTTGTTTTTGCGAGAACTCCGGACGGATCACCGCAACCCGCTCCTCGTGAACCTGCGCTAGAAATTGATCTCGACCGAAGCGGCACTTCGCTTTGCCGGCCCGTGAAACACCGCCTCGATGTTGTTGCCGTCGGGGTCGAGCAGGAAGGCGGCGTAGTAGCCGGGGTGGTAGGGCCGCTCACCCGGCGCGCCATTGTCGGCCCCGCCGGCATCGAGGCCAGCCTTGTAGAACGCATCGACCATGGCCTTGTCCCTGGCCTGGAAGGCCAGATGATGGCGCCCGGTCAGCTGTCCCCTCGCCGCCCGGCTGTCGAGGCTTGAGATGAACAGCTCGTCGGCCCAGAAATAGTCCTCGGCCTCGCCGCCGATCGGAATGCCGAGCACCTTGAAGACGGCTTCATAGAAGCGCCGGCTCGCCTTGAGGTCCCTGACCACCAGCTGGACGTGGTCGATGAGGCGGCCGCGATGCAGTTCCATGAGCGATATCTCCCGTCGCGAGACCACAAAGCTAGTGCCGCGGAGCGGCTCGTCAATTCGGCAGTCTATCTTGTCGGCGCGCTTGGCAGCCTTACGCCCCTGCTTTTGTCATATCCGGATGGACTTCCGCGCAGACCGGATAAAAAATGCAACCGGATTGTCGGATTCGAAATCCCGCCAACGTCCTTCGGACGCAAGCGGCGCAACGGAGCTGGAGCGAGTGGCGCCGCATCGAAACCGATCTCGGGAGAAGAGCATGAACAGTTCCTACCGTTGGGTGATCGTCGCGTGCGGCGCGCTGATGACCTGTGTGGCGCTCGGCGCGATGTTTTCGCTGGCGATCTTTCTCGAGCCGATGGCGCTCGACACCAACTGGTCGCGAACCGGCATTTCCAGCGCCATGACGCTGAATTTCTTGGTGATGGGCGCAGGCGGTTTCGCCTGGGGCGCCATCTATGACCGTGTCGGCGCCCGCCCGGTGGTTTTTGCCGGCGCGGTGCTGCTCGGTCTGTCGCTGGTGGTGGCAAGCCGAGCCCAATCGCTGCTGGTCTTCCAGCTGAGCTATGGCGTCATCGTCGGGCTGGCGGCCAGCGCCTTCTTCGCGCCGATGATCGCGCTGACCACCGCCTGGTTCGAGACCCATCGCAGCCTGGCCGTGTCGCTGGTCTCGGCCGGCATGGGCGTGGCGCCGATGACCATTTCGCCCTTCGCACGCTGGCTGATCACGGCCTATGACTGGCGTACCGCCATGTTCGACATCGGGATCATGGCTTGGGTGCTGTTGCTGCCGGCCGTCTTCCTGGTGCTCCAGCCGTCGGCGGCGGTCGCGGCAGCGGATGGCAGCGCGCCCGCACCTGCCGCGGCCCCCGGCATGTCAGTCGGCCAGGCGTTGCGCTCGCCGCAATTCCTGGTGCTGGGCATGACCTTCTTCGCCTGTTGCGCGGCGCATTCGGGGCCGATCTTCCACATGGTGAGCTATGCCATGTCGTGCGGCGTGGCGCCGATGGCAGCCGTGTCGATCTACAGCGTCGAGGGCCTTGCCGGCCTTGGCGGGCGCGTGCTCTACGGCGTGCTCGGCGACAGGCTGGGCGCCAAGCCGGTGCTGATCGTGGGCCTCGCCATCCAGGCGGTGGTGATCGCCGCCTATCTCGCCGTCGGCAATCTCGAGCAGTTCTATCTCCTGGCGATCATCTTCGGCGCCACATATGGCGGCGTCATGCCGCTCTATGCGGTTCTGGCGCGCGACTATTTCGGGCCACGCATCATCGGCACGATACTTGGCGCCGCGACCCTGTTGTCCAGCCTCGGCATGTCGTTCGGCCCGCTCGCCGGCGGCATGATCTTCGACGCCTATGCCAGCTATTCCTGGCTGTTCATCGGCTCGGCGCTGATCGGCCTCGGTGCTGCCGGCATCGCCATCGCCTTCCCGCCGCAGCCCGGCCGAGAGAGGCTGCAGGCGGCATGAGCGAAATTTCCCCTCGAGGGGAAATACTCATCACCCTGTCCCCGTTCCCGAGCGCAGCTCTTCTCTGCCCTCGTCGTCGCGGCTGAGCCTGGCGTCCGAGATCAGCACCACCGGGCATTGGCAGCGCTGCAGCACGCCGGTGGTCGTCTCGCCGAAGAAGAGTTCCTCGCCAGGGCGCCGCGCCACGCCCATGACGATCAGCGCCGCCCCCCTGCCGGCCTGGCGGGCAATGGCATCGGCGGCGGCGGCCCGGCTGCGGATGGCCGTCTCGATCTCGACGCCATAGCGGTCGGCTAGTGCGACGGTATCCTTCAGCACCGCCTCCCTGCGGCGATGCGAGACAGTGTCGCGCGGTTCGTCGCGGCCGACGCGCGCGACATAAAGTATCTTGACCCGCGCACCCGTGACCGCTGCAATCGCCAGCGCCATTTCGGCACCCCGGCGGGCGATCGCGGTGCCGTTGACCGGAACCAGAATCTTCCCGCCTTCAGGTCCTAGCCTTGGCATCTGGCGGCCGGCGCCGGTCGCCTTCAGCACCAGGCATAGCGGGCCCTCGAAGGCGCCGGCGATCTCGTTGATGCGGCGGGCAAACCCACCTTTCGACGTGACCGCGCGGCCGAGCCCGATCAGCAGCAGCCCATAGCCTTTGCGCGCCTCCTTGGCAACCGTTTCGGCCGAAAGCTCGGCCTCGTGGCGCCGCGTGACAGGCGCCGCGCGGGCCAGCTCCTCGTCCGAACTCCTGGCGGCCTCGCGGCTGTCCTCGGCACCCTTTTCGATCGGCTCGAGCTTCGCATCCGTGCCGGGCTCGGCCTCCTCCCCCTCGCCTCGGGCATGCAGCACCGTCGTCGGCCTGCCGGCGCCCACGACTCCTGCGAGGTAAGCAGCAAAGCGGCCGACAACGCCCTCATCGGTCACCACCAGCAGTCGTTCCAGATTGGCGATGAAGCCGCGTTGGTCGATCTCCTCGCGCTCCAGACGCTTCTTCTCGTTCTCGCCCATCGGCAAGCGGCCGAGTGCCCAACGCAAGGTCGGCGGCATGGCGAGCGTGGTGATGACGGCCATGGTCACGATCATGGTGAAAAGATTGTGCGACAGAACGCCGATCGACAGGCCAATAGAGGCGACGATGACTTCGGTCGAGCCGCGCGCGTTCATGCCGCAACCGACGGCGATGCCTTCCTTGCGGCTCATGCCGGCAAGCTCGGCGCCGATGAAGGCGCCGGCGAATTTGCCGAAGCTGGCGATCAGCACCAAAGCGGCCGTGAGTAGCGCAAGCTCGTGGTCGACAAGCACTGTGAGATCCGCCGAAAGGCCGGCGACGCCGAAGAAAACCGGCATGAACAGCGCCATGATGACGCCGCGCAATTGCCCTTCGATATGACGCGACAGGATCGGCGATTCCCCAACCAGTATGCCGGCGACGAAGGCGCCGAGCACGGTGTGGACGCCGATCAGATCGGTGATCAGCGCCATTGCGCCCATGATGGCGAGAATGACGGTGACGACGGCGTATTCGCTGCGGAACGTATCGTTGGTCCAGCGGATGGCGTCGAAGACGATGCGGCGGCCAATCGTGAAGGAAAACCCCATGAAGGCGGCGACGCCGACAATGGTGAAGGCAAGGCTGCCGAGCTCGATGCGCCCCTTGGTGGCGATGCCGATGGTGATGGCGATGATCACCCAGCCGATCGTGTCCTCGATGATGGCCGACGAGACGATGATCTGACCGAGATCGCGGCGCATGAAGTTCATCTCGCGCACCACCATGGCGACGATCTTGACCGAGGAGATCGACAGCGCCGTGCCGAGGAAGAGACCGGCGACAATGCGCTCGGTTCCGTCGGCCAGCAGCGAGGCCGGCATGAACTGCGCGGCGGTGAAGCCGAGCGCGAAAGGCACGGCGACGCCCGCGGCGGAGATGGAAAAGCACGCATGGCCGACCCTGCGCACCAGCCGCAGATCCGTCTCCATCCCGGTGAGCAACAGAAGCATCAACACGCCGAGCTGGGCGATGGCGCTGATCATGCTCTTTTGGGTGGCGTCGCCTGAAAAGATCACGCGTTCTGCTTCCGGCAATAGCCAGCCGAGCAGCGATGGCCCGAGCAGGATGCCGCCGATGAGCTGACCCATCACCGCCGGCTGGCCGAGACGCTCCAGCAACTCGCCGATGCCGCGGCCGACGAGAAGCAGAAGGAGGATTTCGAGAACGAAAATGCCCTCGCTGGACATGCCGGTCTTTTCGGCTGCCAACGATGCGGCCGGCATGAATGCGAAAGCTGCCGCGGCAAGCGCGACCGACCGGCGCCGGTTGACCACGAAGGACATGCACCCCCTCATTGTGCCCGGTATAACGTTTTGAGGGCGAGATCGGTTGCACGCCACGCTCCCTTAGCGCGCCGCAGGTTCCTCCTTACCTGAATCGCATAACGGGCCTATCTGACTGCGGATAAACCGCCGAGACCCGGGCCGGCGACGGAACATTTTCAACCGATTGCGCGTTGCGCGGATGGGGATGACCGGCGTCGTTTCGGCCGGCCATGGCGTTGGGAGGCGAGTGGCAAGGGATGTCCCAGGTCAAGACCGTGAAAACCGACGAAGCGGCTGCAGCGCCGCGGGCCTCTGATGCGTTCGCGCTGAAGCTCACCTCATCGGAATTCGTGGCCACCATGTCGCATTTCCACCGCGCCGAAATCGCCCGCATGGCCGGCTGGCGCGACCGGCTGGACCGTACCAGCAACTGGGCGATTACTGTCGTCGCCGCCATGCTCTCAGTCTCACTCTCGACGCCCAGCGCCCATCACGGGGTGCTGCTCTTTGCCATGCTGCTGACCACGCTGCTGCTATGGATCGAGGCGCGGCGCTATCGTTTCTTCGATGTCTACCGGGCCAGGGTGCGCCAGTTCGAGCGCTATTATTTCGCGCAGATCTTCTCGCCGCAGCCCGACTACGCCTCCAACTGGCTGGCCATCGTCGGCGAAGGCCTGCGTTCGCCGCGCTTCCTGATCTCGCAACGCGCGGCGTTGGTGCGCCGGCTGCGCCGCAACTACATTTTCATGTACACGATCCTGATGCTGGCGTGGGTGCTGAAGATCACGACGCCCAGTCTGCAGCGCGAAGGGTCGCCGATAGGCTTGGGCGCGTCATTTCTCGACGCCGCGCGCGTGGCGCAGCTCGGCCCGGTTCCAGGCATCTATGTCGTGTGCATGGTCGGGCTGTTCTATGTCGGCCTGCTCGCAGCCGCTTTCCTCATCTCAAGCGACGAGGGCGAGCTTTCGCATGGCACCGTGCATGTCTGAGAGCGGCCTCGAAAAGCGCAATCTGCCGCGGTGATCTTCAGCAGACATTGTCGACCAACAGAGCGGTCGCTTCCGACCGGCTTGCGGCTTCCTCAACCGGAAGCCGTGCGCGATGGCGCTTGTAGGCGGTGAGCGCGATGACCAGCACGCAGCATACGGCGTTCAGCCAGTTGATCGCCGCCAGAGCGGGATCGTTCAGATTGATGTGGGCGTAGAGTCCCGTCGTGGCGTTGGCGCCTGTCCACAACAGCCAGGTCGCGTAGGAAATCGCCGACGCCCCGTGCCTGTCCCGGGCCACCCGCACGATCTGCGGCAGGTAGGACACCACGCGCAAGCCATTGAAAATAGTGAAGAGATAAAAAGACAGATCTGCAAGTGTCATCCGAAACCCCTGTCATGGCCGGACGTCCCATAGCGTTCCTTGCAGTGGCGGCATGTGAGCCCGTTCACATGCCGGCTTTGATTTTCCTGTTGCGGCCCGGCACCCGGATTCTTTCGCCATGTGGGCGTTCGCCGTGAGCCAGCCCGACGAGGTCGACATGAACCAGATCCTGTTTCGGCCGACGGCGCGGGAGTACTAAACAGATCTCGTGCTTGGGCAAAGTTCGGGTTGACCGCTGCCAAGAGCGCGGCGACTATCCCTGCAACGTGCAGGAGGACATGAGAATGGACGAACCCGATCGCTGGCGGCACATGGCGAGCGCGCCCAAGGACGGCAGCCGCATCCTGGTCACGGTCAGGCCATCGGAACAGGGGCCGGCCGAGGTCGACCTCGCTTACTGGTCGCGCGCCGACCAGTTCGGCACGGAGGGCTGGCGCTCTTCCGATTCGTCGCCAGGACGGGTGATCGAATACCCCGAACCGGAGTTAAAATGCTGGATGCCGCTGCCGACGGCCAATCTGAGCCGGGCTTCAATGCCAAGTCCGTGGCAAGGCGAAGACGTCCCGCTGCTCGACGGCTCCGGGATATGATCTCGGCGGGATGACCGTAGGAAATATGCTGCCGGCCCAATATTTGACGGCCTTACTTCGGCCGACGCACTGATCGCACCATGCCGCCGGGGCCGCTGCCGCAGAAGAAGCGGTCGCCGCCGTCGGATTCGAGCCCGGAAACGCCCACCCCTGCCGGCATGTCGAGCCGTTCCAGCACCTTTCCGCTTTGCGGATCGACGCGCCGGACATCGCTCTGGTCGCCTTCCCAGGTGCCGTGCCAGAGCTCGCCATCGACCCAGGTCACTCCGGTGACGAAGCGGTTTGAGTCGATGGTCCGCAGGATTTTCCCGGTCTCGGGATCGATCTGGTGGATCTTGCGCTCCCGGTTTTGCCCCACCCAGAGCGTGCCCTCGGCCCAGGTCATGCCGGAATCGCGGCCTGCGCCGGGCGCCGGGATGATGGAGAGCACCTTGCCGGTATCCGGGTCGATCTTCTGGATGCGGTCCCCGGCGAGCTGAAACAGATGTCGGCCGTCATAGGCGGTGCCGGCATGGGCGGCGACATCGATCGAGCGCAGCGTCTCACCGCTTGCCGGATCGAAGGCGGTCAGCCGCTCGCCCGTCGCAAACCAGACATTCTGTCCGTCGAAGCTCACGCCGTGCACGGTGTCGACATCAGGAAAGGGCCCGTATTCGCGCAGGATTTCCGCTGCTGAATGTTTCATGTCCTGGTCCTCGATCATGGTCACCTTTCCTAGCCGTTCGGCAGCGGCGACGGGAGTAACAAGGTGGTCGTGAAACCAGCGACCGGTGGCGTCATCCAGCGCCGCGCCCGGCCGTGGCCGAAGGACTGCACTTTGCCGGTCTCGGCCAACTGCTCGAGCGCCCGCTGTACGCTGCGCTGTCCGGCGCCCAGCGCCAGCGCCAACGCCGAGCTGGCCCAGGATTCACCATCAGCCAGGAAGGCCAGCACCGCGGCGTGCCGCTCCTCGATCGGCCGCGCCAGCACCGCCACGGAGCCTGCTTCGCGCGGCTTTAGCGCAAAGCCCTGGCTGGTCGCGCCTATGCCCGCCAGCGGCCGCAATTCGGCGCGCAGCCGGCCGATCTCGACCCGCAGCCTGGCGCGATGCGATTCATCGGCATGCCGGCCGCCAAAGGCGCGGGCAATCAGCGTCGCCCTCGGCACATCCGCCGGCCAGGCTTCGGCAAGCGCGCGCGCCAGCGCAAACAGCACCGGCCTCGTTGCCAGCGAGATCGTTGTTTCCTGCTTGTGCACGATATAGCGGAACGTATCGACGACCAGCGCGCGCGACGCCTGCAGCGCTTCGACCTCTTCGAGCAACAGCGGATGCTCCTCGCCGCCTGCGATCAGCCGCGCCGCCGGCGTCTCCAGCGCCAGGAAGGCGCTGTCGACCTCCGCCATGAGACCCGGAATGCCGGCCCGGCGGGCGGCATGGCGCGCCCACTCAAGGGCTGCGCGCGCGGCCTTCGTCTTCAGGCGCCGCATGGCGATGCCGGCAACCGCGAGTTCATGCGCGGCGCGTGAGGCCGGCGGAAGCGGCGACGGATCGAGCCCAGCCAGCACGTCTTCAGCCTCGTCGAGGCGGCCGATCAGCAGCAGGCGGCGCACTTTGAGATGCCCGGCATGCGCCGCGTTCAGCCGGTCGCCATGCTTTTCCAATGTCGACCGCGCCGCGTCGAGCGCCTTGGACGGCCAGCCGAGATCACGCGAAACAAGTGCGATCTCGGCTTCGGCGACAACGCACCTGGCGCGCGCCACCGCCTCCTTTGGACCGAAGGCACGGCCGGCCCTACGCAACAGTACTTTGGCGCGATGGAAATCGCCGAGCTGCGCCATGGCAATGCCGCGCAACGCCAGCGCCGGGGCATCCTCGCGCAAGGCGACGCGGTCGAGTGCCGCCAGCGGATTGCCCGCCGCCAGCGCCAGCCCTGCCGCGGTGATCAGCGAGTCCATGCAAATCCCGTCACATTTGTAACTCCCACCGCTCCCCTTAATCGGCCCTAACTTAAGTCACCACCGCCAAGCAGCAAGCCGCGGACGGCGACCTAGCCATCTGGACTGGTTGAAGACGCCCAGGCCTGCGTTGACGGCAATATTCGCATTCGCTAGCCTGAGCATCTCAGACAGTCGTGTTAAGCTTCTCAATAAGGAAAAACCGACCATGCCTGCTTCCGAGGACTTCGAGCCCACCGTGCGGCCTCGCCACCCCTGCTGCGGTGGCCCGCCTGCAAATGCCGTCACATTTGTAACTCCGCCCTCGCCGCCTCGCGGCCCTAGCCTGCCTCACGATCAACAGGCAACGACAAGCCACAACGGCTCAACAACTGGCAAAGGAAACAAGCAATGACCAAGCACGTGGCAATGAAGACCCCACCGGTCGTTTCAAGGCAGGAATGGGAAGCCGAGCGCGAAAAGATGCTGGTGAAGGAAAAGGCAACGATGCGCGCCAGGGACGCGCTGTCGGCCGAGCGCCGGCGCATGCCATGGATGGAAGTAGACAAGCCCTATGTGTTTGAAGGTCCCAACGGCAAAGCGAGCCTGCTCGATTTGTTCGAGGGCCGGCGCCAGTTGATCGTCTACCGCGCCTTCTACGAACCCGGCGTCCACGGCTGGCCCGAACATGCCTGCCGCGGCTGTTCGCTCGGCGCCGACCAGGTCGGCCATCTCGCCCATCTCAACGCCCGCAACACCACGCTTGCCTATGCCTCCCGCGCGCCGCAGGCCGACATTGCCAGCTTGAAGCAGCGGATGGGTTGGGAGATGCCCTGGTACACAATCACCGACAGTTTCGACAAGGATTTCGGCGTCGACGAATGGCACGGCCACAACGTGTTCATCCAGGACGGCAAGAAAGTGTATCGCACCTACTTCATCAACAACCGCGGCGACGAGCAGATGGGCACGGTCTGGAGCTACCTCGACGCAACGCCGCTCGGCCGCCAGGAAATCTGGGAGGATTCGCCCGAAGGCTATCCGCAGACCGAGCTCTACAGCTGGTGGAACTGGCACGACAATTACGACGCCGCACCCGACAAGACGTGGGAGGAAGTGTCGGCGGCCGGCGAAGCCGCGTTCCGCAACAAGGACGGCAAGTAAGGACCTGGAGCGGCGCCCATCCAGCTTGGTTTCCTGTCCCTCACGGGACAGGAAACCCGGGCATTGATCATCAAGGGATTACGACCATGAGCGATATCGGCACAGGGACCGACAGTGAGGTCCCTAAACGCTCCGATGCAGTTTCTCTCCGCACCGCCGACTGGCTGTGCCTCGCCGCGGCCCCTGTTTTCGCCGTGATGGCGCTGCTTACCTGCATTCACGCTGGCGACGGCGTCATGTCGTGCCTGGGGGCCGATGCCTCCCCGCTCACCGGCATGCCGCTGATGTATCTCTTGATGAGCGCCGTCCATCTGGCGCCTTGGCTGCGCGTGATTTCCGGCCGGCCGGTCCGGCGATAGGCTGGACCGCCGCCGCCATGCTAACGCTCTTTACGTCGGAGAGAGACTATGAAGCTGGTCAGGCTGAGAGCGCCGGGCGGGTTGGACAAGCTCGACCTGGTCGAGGTGGATCAGCCCCGGCCTGGGCCGGGAGAAATGCTGGTCAGGATTCGCGCCTGCGCGCTGAACATGCGCGACGATTTCGCCGTACAAGGCAAGGTGCCGCTCGCCGAAGGCCGCGTGCCGCTGTCGGATGGCGCCGGCGAGGTGATCGCGATCGGTGACGGCGTCGACACGTTCAAGCCGGGCGACAGCGTCGTCAGTGTTTTCTACCCCTGGTGGCTGGCCGGCGACATGAGATCCGATACAAGCCGCGACATTCCCGGAGACAGTTTCGACGGCTTCGCCAGCGAGTATGTGTGCATGCCGGCGCACGCATTCACCAGGGCGCCGGCGGGCTATACGCATCTCGAGGCGGCAACGCTGACCTGCACGGGCGTCACCGCCTGGCGCGGGCTGGTGACATGCGGCAAGGTAAAGCCCGGCGACACGGTGCTGATCCTTGGCACCGGCAGCGTGTCATTGTTTGCGCTGCAATTTGCCAAGGCCGCCGGCGCAAGGGTCATCGCCACCTCGTCCGATGAAGGGAAGCTGGAGAAGCTCAGACGACTCGGGGCCGACAGCGTCATCAACTACAAGGCGGTGCCGCAGTGGGGCGGCAGGGCCAGGGAACTGACGGACGGACGCGGCGTCGATCATGTGATCGAGGTCGGCGGACCGGCGACGCTGGCGCAGTCGATAGCGGCCTGCCGGACAGGCGGGCATATCGCACTCATCGGCGTCCTGACCGGCTTTGCAGCAGAAGTTTCAATCCCGGCGCTGTTTTCAAACCAGATCCGCATCAGCGGAATTTCCATCGGCAGCAAAGCCGACCAGCAGGACATGATCCGTGCGATAGAGGTCAACCGCCTGAAGCCTGTCATCGACAGCAGCTTTCCACTGCAGGATATCGCCGCCGCCTTCAGGCACTACGAAGCGCAAAGGCATTTCGGCAAGGTCTGCCTCGAGCTTTAGATCCTGCGATCGGCATTCCTACCCAGCGGCCGGCGCCAGCGTCCCGCTTGCCATCAGGCCCCAGAGCTGATCGGCGGTCAGCTGTTTGGCCGAGCCGTCGTAAGCCACCCTGCCGAGGCTGAGCACGACGATCCTGTCGGCCAGCGCCCTGACCGTCGACAGGTCGTGCGTGACCAGGATGACGCCGGTGCCGCTGGCGGCGATCGAACGGATCAGCTTGACGACCTGCGCGGTCTGCTTGACGCCGAGCGCGGCGGTAGGCTCGTCGAGGCAGATCAGCTTGACGTGATCGGCAAGCGCGCGGGCAATGGCGATGGACTGCCGCTGGCCGCCCGACAGCGAGCGCACCAGAACGTTTTCGTCGCGAAGCGTGACGCCCAGCGCGGCAAGCCGGGCACGACACTGCTCGGCGGCCTTTCGGTCGTCGCGAACCGGGAAGACACCGAGCCAACGCCGCGTTTCCTCACGCCCGAGGATCATATTGTGGGCGACGCTGAGGTTCGGGCAGAGCGCCAAATCCTGATAGACGGTCTCCAGGCCGGCGCCGCGTGCATCCTGCGGGCTCCTGAAGGAAATCGGCTGGCCCTCGAGGGTCATCGCGCCGGCATCGGGCTGGATGGCGCCCGAAATAATCTTCACCAGCGTCGACTTGCCGGCGCCATTGTCGCCGAGCAGACAGACGATCTCGCCTTTGCCGACCGTGAAACTCGCCTCTTCCAATGCCGTCAGCGCGCCGTAGGATTTGCGGGCGCCGGCAATCGAGAATGCCGGACCTTGCGGGGCCTCTCCATTGCCCTCCGTCACGGCAGGGCCGGCCGAGGCGACGGCACCATTGTCCGCCACCGTGAAGTTGGTCGCGGCGGCCCGAGCGCGCCGGCCGCGAAAACCGATCGCAGCCTGGTCGGCCACCAACGCCAGCAACAGCATGCTTCCCACCGAAATGGATTGCCACCATGATTGCAGGCCGACGAAGATCAGTCCTGCATTGAGGATGCCGATGGTGGCAACGCCGATGGCGATGCCGAGCGGCCGGCCGGAGCCGCCGGAAAAAGCGACGCCGCCAAGGATCGCGGCGGTGAGCACGTCGAGCTCGAAGCGAACGCCGATGGTCGGCGTGATGCTGCCGAGACGACCGGCGATCAGAACCGAGACCAGGCCGATCAGCAAGCCATTGGCGGCGTAGAGGCCAACCACCGTGCGCCCCACCGGAATGCCGCAGAGTTCGGCTGCGCGCGGGTCGCCGCCTATGGCGTAGAGCCTCAAGCCGGTGACCGTGCTGGTCAAGATAAAGGCTCCGATGACAAAGACAGATGCGGCGATGATCACGGTGTACTGGATGCCGAAGATCTTGCCCCGCCCCAATTCGAGCAGAGCCTCGGGAAAACCATAGACCGCGGTGCTGGAGACGACGAAGGCAAGGCCGCCATAGAGCGCCAGCATCGCCAGCGTGACGATCAACGGCGAGATGCTCAGCCTGCGCACCAGCAGACCGTTGAGCAGACCGAGCAAAAGGCCGAGACCCAGGCCGACGCAGATTGCCAGCGGCGCGCTCTGCGTCGCCACCGCAACCTTGGCAGTGATGATGCCGATCAAGGCGACCATGCTGCCGATGGAGAGGTCGACATAGCCGGCGATCAGCAGCGCGGAGGTGCCGAGCACGGCGATCAGGATCGAGGTCGAGTTGACGCCGATGACGACGAAATTGTCGAGGCTGAAGAACGATTTGTTCAACAGCGAGAAGGCGATGATCAAGCCCAGCGCGACCAGCGCCAGCCCGATGCGGCCAGACGCTTCGCCCGGCGCCTTGACGCCCGGCAGCAAGGATGAAAACCGGCCCGTTTGCAGCGGTGTCGTCCCCGTTCGAAGGCTGTCTGTGCTCATGCTTGCCTCTCACTGAAGCGGGCGGTTTCAGGTCAGGCTGAACCGCCCGTATCGCGCGGGAAAAACAGGCGCTACTTTGCCTCGGATGACCAGGGGAAATTCACATACTGGTCGCGCGTATCGTAGCAGATGTTGCCGTACATCCTGAGATAGATATCGCGGCGCTTCGGGTCCTTGTAGACCGCGGCCGGGTCGGCGACATCGGCCTCGTACTGGGCCATGTAGTCGCTGGTCAGCGCCACGGGCAGGATATCCATCGCCTGCGGGATGCTCTTGCCCTCCAGCCAGTCGGCCGCGTGCTGGCCCATGGCATAAGCGAAGACTGGCGACGCCAGGCTGATGCTTGCCTTGTAGGGACCGCCGCCTTTCTTGATCGCGGCGACTGCCTCCGGTTCGCCGTCGATGCCGCCAAGGAACTGGTCCGGCCGCGCCTTGCCCGCCGCTTCCAGGGCAGCCAGCGCGCCGAGCACGACCGTGTCGGCGCCGAGCACGACATCGACGTCGGGATGGGCCTGGAGAATGGTGCTCATCGTGGCAAAGCCGCCTTCCTTGTTGACGGGATTGGGTGAGATGTCGGCGACGATGGTGACATCAGGCATGGCCTTGAAGATGTCGCGCATGGCGGCAAAGCGCGGCGCCAGGAATTCCATGCTGTCATGGGACAGGATGACGACATTGGCCTTGCCGCCGAGCTTGTCCTTTATGTAGGCTGCGGCCGCTTCGGCCAGCACCTTGCCGGTCTCGTATTGCGGCGCATTGAGCAGCGACGTGGCTGGCGGCGGCACGATGGTGCCGACATAGGCGCCCGACCAGATAAGCTCCTGCAGGCTGCGGCTCATGGAGGCCGGGTCCACAGGCGCCGCCACCAGACCGCCGATCTTGGAGGCGAGAAACAATTGCACCTGCTCGACCCCCTTGGCGGCGTCATTGTTGGCAAGCGCGCGGCGATATCCCAGCCCGCGATCCTTGGCGGCGGCGGCCAGGCCGCGGTCGACGCCCTGCATGAATTCACGCTCGTTATCCTGCGCGAAGGCCAGCACCTTGTTCAGGCCGGGCGGTGGGCTGCAGGCCGGCGCCTTCGGATCGAACGGCGCAAATACCGCCGGCTTGGTGAGCCCGGCCGGGCCGTCCTGCGCGCCTGCCAGAATGGTACCGCCCGCGAGCACACCGGCAACGCCGAGCAGCGTCGCCAGCATCATGTTCCTGTCAGATCGCATTTCACTTCCTCCCTGTCGTTGATTGTTGCCGCGCATCGCAAGCCTCGCGGTCGCTACTCTTCCCAGTCTCCCCAGATACCCACCTTCCCGCTCGCAAGTCAAAACTTTTTCCAGTGGAATTAATTAATCAGAGATAGTCGGGTGACTCGCCCACGCGATCACGCCTTGCCGATCAGCGACTGGACGACTTTGGCCAATTCCGTGCCGAGCACGCGATGCGCGTCGCTGTCGAGGTGAATGCCGTCTACCGCGCTCGACTCGACGACATCGCCGGCGTTGAAGAACGCGGCGCCGGCGCGCCGGGCGGCATCACGGAACAAGCCGGCAAAGTGCATCGACTTTGAAGCGCCGCCCAGGAACATCTGGCCGAACCAGTCGACCTCCAGCATCGGCGGCGGCGCAACAATCAGGACCGCGGGCGCCACGCCTGCGGGGCCAGCTTCGCTGCGCAGCACAATTCTGGCCAAGATCTCAATAGAATCAGCGACATCATTCGGCGTTACCGAGAACCTATGCTTGAGATCGTTGGTGCCGAGCATAAGGATGACGAGGTCGAGCGGCATATGCGTTTCCAGGCACACCGGGAGCGATTTGAGCCCGTTCTTGTGGAGACCTTCGATCGGATCGTCGTGCACGGTGGTGCGCCCGCCCTGCCCTTCTTCGATCACATCCCATCCGCTGCCGAGCTGGCGGCGCATGATGCCCGGCCAGCGCCGGTCGGGCGTGAAGCGGTGCCGTCCGACCCGGGCCAGGGTGGGAATGGCGCCATAGGTATTGGAATCGCCAAAGCACATGATGGTCCGGGTCTGCGTCACGGCATTGCTCCTCCAGGCCTGCATACTTTGAACGACAGCGGGCCGGCCGGCGTCAACTACATTTTTCCATCGGGTGGATTTAAATGTTGCCTTGCCAGGCCCGCATTGCTACGTCAGCGCTTTGATCGGCTCGCCTTGCGGCCAAACTCCTTGCGCAGGGGAAAGCGTGACCGGAACCAGCTTCTTCAGTCTCGAAAAGATCGCCGAGGGCCGCAGCGGCGGAACCACGCAGGCCGAGAGCCGCATCTACAACGAACGCCTGATCGTCTCGCTCATCCGCCGGCACGGGCAGCTGGCTAAGACCGATTTGACGCGGCTGACCGGGCTGGCCGCGCAAACCATCACCACCATCGTCAACCGCGCCGCCGACAACAAGCTGCTGCTGCGCCTGGAGCCTTTGCGCGGACGGCTGGGGCAACCCTCGGTTCCCTATGCGTTGAACCCGAAAGCCGCGTACGCCTTCGGCCTCAAGGTCGACCATCGCAGCGCCGATGTCGCCCTGGTCAATTTCGTCGGCGACGTGATGTCGTTCGAACGCACACTGTTCGACTATCCGACGCCCGTCGAGGTGATGAAATTCGCCAAGGGCGCCATCGCGCGCATGTGCCGCAAGCACAGATCGATAGAGCAAGACCGCATCGCGGGTCTTGGCATCGCCTCGCCATTCCATCAGTGGAACCTGAGCGAAGAGGGCGCGGTGCCGGCGAGCAGGCTGGATGCCTGGAGGGAAATCGACATTCGCGCCGAACTGGACCGGGCGTTCGACTGGCCGGTGTTCCTCTACAACGACGCCACGGTGTCGGCCGCGGCCGAACTGATGTTTGGCGCCGGCGGATCGCGCGCCGACTTTCTCTATGCCTATGTCGGGCACTTCATCGGCGGCGGCCTGGTGCTCGATCATCACTTGTTCCCCGGCCGCAACAAGCTGGCCGGGGCGCTAGGCGACATGCCGGTGCCCGCGCCGGGGCGCAGGGGCGACCGGATGACGCCTCTGCTGCGCGTCGCTTCGCTGCATTCGCTGGCCGGCAAGCTCAACGACCAGGACAATGGGGAGAAGGACGCCGGCCGCATCTGGTCGTCGCCCGACGATTGGGGCGACCTTGGAGAGCCGGTCACCGCGTGGATCGATGAGGTTTCGGACGGGCTTGCCTATGCCGCCCGCAGTGCCGTTGCCTTGCTCGACATCGACAATGTGGTGATCGATGGCGCCATACCCAATGGCGTGCGCAAGGAGATCGCCAAGGCCATGCGCAGAAAACTGGCACGTATCCTTGTCGATCGTCCCGAGCCGTTCTCTGTCATCGAGGGGACGTTTGGCCATCTCGGCCCCGTTATCGGCGGCGCCAGCATTCCGCTGCTGGTGAAATATTCGAACGACAAGGAATTGCTCTTCAAGGAATAGGCGCGCAGCCGCCGGCACCAGGCATTCCCCCAAAACAGCGAACTGTGAGACTTGTCACATACCTGCTCGTGAAGCGCGTGCTACTTGCACTCTGCGGTCGGTCGACGCCGAAAGAAATCGCCTGCCATGGTCTGGCGGTGACGGGCCTTTCACTTTATGCTGTGGCAGGTTGCATACTCTCAACGGACCTTGATGCCGCAAGCGGTGTTCTCGTCGGCGTCAGGCCGCGACCAGGAGTTTTGTCATGCTCCGACTTTGCGGATTCATCGCGGCCTTCATCCTTGCCGGCCTCACAAGCTTTGAGGCCTGCGCCGATCGAAGGGTCGCGCTCATCATCGGCAATTCCGATTATCGCGACATCCCGGCGCTGAAGAACCCGGCCAAGGATGCCCAGGACGTATCGGCCACGTTCCGGCTGGCCGGCTTCGAGGTTTTCGTCGCCGAGAACCTCACCAAGCAGCAGTTCGAAGGCCAGTTCCGGGACTATCTTGCCGCCGCCGACGGCGCCGATCTCGCCGTCGTCTACTATTCCGGGCACGGCTTTCAGATCGGCGGCGAGAATTTCCTGATACCCGTCGACGCCTCGTTGAAGAAGGCGGCCGACATCGAGGTCCAGGCCATCAAGCTCAACGACGTGCTGGAGCAGCTGCGCTCGAAGTCGAAGATCCAGGTGATCATCCTCGATGCCTGCCGCAACAACCCCTTCCCGCGCAACAATTACTGGCTGCGCGACCAGCTTGTCACCGCCGGCAATAATGGGCTGGCGCAGGTGCGAAGCTCGCTCAACACGCTGATTGCCTTCGCCACCGAACCAGGTGCGGTCGCCTATGACGGCAGCGGCGACCTGAGCCCGTTTTCATCGGCGTTTTCGCGGCGCGCGCTGGCGCCGAACCAGGAGATCCGAACGGTCATGTCGGCGGTGCGCCGCGATGTCGTGCAGGCCACCAACGGCATGCAGGTGCCATGGGAAAATTCCTCGCTGATCGACGACGTGGTGCTGGTGCGCCGCAACAATCGGCCTTCGCTGCCGCCAGTGCTGGAGAAGGTGGTGCTGTCGGGGGTCGGGCCTGTCGCTCTCGGCCTGCCGGAGCCGGTCGATGTCGATGGCGGCGCCATCAGCATCAGCATCGAACGGCCGCCGGCAATGGGCCGTCTGGTGCTGGACGGCAAAGACGTCGCGGTGGGCGAACCGATTGCCGGCAAGGACCTGCCGCGCCTGCAGATGGATATCCCCAAAGGAGCCGCCACGCAGGACGAGGTGGATATGCTGGCCTACGCCACGCATGACATTTGGGGCGGCGGGAGCCAGGGCATACTCGTATTCCGCGTCAAGAGCGGCGAAGGCGCTGCCGGCCAGCAGATCATGGCTTCGCTCGAGGCCGAGCAGAAACAGCAGGTGCTGGAGCGCGGCATCCACATCACCGGCGCCGCCGAAGCAATCGAGAACCGCAAGCTTGATATTCCCGTCGGCGTCGGCCCGGTCGCGCTCAATCTGGATTTCCCCACCGACGATCCGGCGGTCAGCCTGAAGGTCTCGGGGTATCCGGCAACGGGAACGCTGTCATTGCCTGATCGAACCTTGTCGCCGCAATCCAGCCTTCTGGCCGGTGAAGTCGACCATCTCCGTTACGAGCCGCAGATCGGCGCCGGCGCGCCGGTCGAGGTCGGCTTCGAAATCCGGGCCGACAGCAGCTCGGCTAAGCCCGCGACAATGAAGCTGTCGCCGACGGTCGATGCCTGCGATACCGCCGCCGGCGAGCCTCTCGACCTGCAAGGGGTGGTGCCCGGCCTGCTGCCGAACGAGATCGGCGCCGGTGCGGTGGCAGCCTGCGAGGCGGCCGTGAAAACCTATCCAGACGTCGCCCGCTTCCACTACGAGCTCGGCCGCGCCCTGCTTGCGGCAGGCCAGGTTAGAGAGGCCAGGACAGCCATCGAGGACGCCGCCAAGAAAGGCCATGTGCGCGCCGTCTTCGAACTCGGCTATCTCAACGCAACCGGAACCGGAACGACCATAGACCGCACCCAGGCCAACGCTCTCTACAAGGCTGCCGCAGACAAGGGCGATCCTTACGGCATGACCTCGTGGGGACGCGCGCTGTTCAATGGCTATGGCGTCAACCGCGATACGGCCAAGGGCCTCGACCTGCTGCTCAAGGCGGCGGCCATGGGGCACACCTATGCCATGAACGATCTTGCCGCCATCTTCACCGAGGGCCGCAACGGCGTGCCTGCCGATCCGGCCCGCGCCGTCGCCTTCCTGCAAGCGGGGGTGCAGCGCCAGGACATGTATTCGATGAACCTGCTCGGCCGCAATTACCTGGCCGGCCAGGGCATCGACAAGGATCCGAAGACGGCGCAGGCGTTGTTCCAGCAGGCCACCGATCTTGGCCAGCCCTACGCTCCGGGCAGCCTCGCCCGCATGTACAGGGACGGCGCCGGTGTGCGCCAGGACCCGGCGGAAGCGCAAAGGCTGTTCGAACTGGCGACCACGCGCGGCGATCCGTCGAGCGCCTATGATCGCGCGGCGCTTGAAATGGCGAAAGGCGACAAGGCCGATCAGGCTGTCGCGGTGCGCTTCCTGGCATTCGCCGTCGCGCTCGATCTGCGCAAGGAGCTGCCGGACGCCAAAAAGGGCCTGGCGCAGTTCGGCACCAAGCCGAAAACGGCAGCTTTGGACGCCCTGCGTCGAGAGCTCAAGTCGAAGATTCCCGCGTCCGGTTCGCTGGACACGCAACTGGTCAATGCGGCCCGGGGGGTCTGGGAAGAAGCCAATCCGCGTCGGGATTTGTTCTGAACAATAAGGAGGCCATGGTGGGCAAGGCATTCAAGCAGACATTCATCGGGCAGGCATTCATCGGGATAATTCTATCCGGCGTTCTGGCCGGGCTCATGGGCTGCACCTCGGTGTCGCCGATGTTTGAGCCGGCACCGCCGGTGAAACATCGCAAGGTGGTTCGCGTAGCACCTCAGCCAAAGGTGGTCAGATACAAGAAGGCGACCACCGGCAAAGTGGTGAAGCCGGCCGAGGAGATCCCGCAAAAGCCGCCCGTGATTCCTTCTCTCGGCGGCAGCGGAGGCGGCGGTGGGGCTGGCGGCGGCGGCGGCGGTTGGGGATGAGATCGTCGACCAAGGGCGCTGCACTCAGCGGCCCCAAAGGGTCTTGCTAAGATCCGCATGAGCCTTGGACAACGTCAAGCCGAAATCGTCCATCCCTGTCGCGGCATCGGTTGGCCAGCGGACAATTCGGCGCAGCGCTGCACGGAAAAGGCAGCGGACGAACGCTGCCAGTGCAGAGGCCACGACCGCCGCCGGATCGAGTCTGCGAGCCGCCAATGCCCGATGGGCCTGTTGTGTTTCGAGATAAAGGGCCAGCGCAATATCGTGACGCGATGGTGCGCCAAGCTCCTGCCGGTCGCGCCCGGGGTCGTCATGCCAGATGGGCCACTCGGTCGGGCCAGGGTGATGCACGGTATCCTCCTGCGAAAAGAGATCCAGTGCGAACAATCTCCTCAAGCGCCGTGAGCAACGCGTGGGAACCTGCGTGATGGAATCGTGAAAAGCGCCTCGGCGGCGGAATAAGTGTTGAAATGGAGTGAGCTTGAGCGGATCGTCGTCGCGCTGTGACCGTGGCGGATCCGATGACCGGACCTTATCTTCACCTGCTGGGTGGTTTCGACTTTGCCGGCGTCGGGGCCACGGTTCCAGCCATCAGCCGCAAGGCGCGTGCGATGGTCGCCTATCTCGCGCTGCAGTCGGGGCATTCGCAGTCGCGCGAGAAGCTGGCGACCCTGCTCTGGGGCATCAACAGCGAGGCGCAGGCGCGAATGAGCCTGCGGCAAGCGGTATCGTCTGTCAGGAAGGCCATGCAGACGTGCGGCGGCGGCCGCTTCCTCACCGATGGCAACAGCGTCGCTCTGCATCTCGACGGCCTTGATTTCGACGTCGCGCGGTTCGAGGCGCTGGTCGCCAGCCCGGCACCCGAAGACCTCGAACTGGCGCTCAATGTCTACCGCGGCGACCTGCTCGACGGCTTCGGCCTGAAGGAGGAGCCATTCGAGGACTGGCTGAGGATCGAACGCGAGCGGCTGCGGGCACTGGCCGTCGCGGCGCTCGACAGGCTCGTCGCGCATTATGCAGCGACGAACGATCCTGCCGCATGCGTGCGCGCGGCGGCGCGCCTGCTGGCCATGGACCCGTTGAGGGAGGATGTCCACCGTGCCCTGATGCGCGCCTATGCGGCGCAAGGCAGGACCAATCTCGCGCTGAAGCAATATGAGCACTGCCGCACCGCGCTTCTACGCGATCTCAAGCTGCAGCCGGAGCCGGAGACGCGGCAATTGTTCGAGACGCTGCGCACACGCCGCACAATGGCGCCGGCACGGCCACCCACGACTGATGCGGATGACGCTACCGGCTTCAGCCACGAACTCGCAGCCCCCCCGACCCACTATGTCAAATCGGCCGGGATCAACATCGCGTATCAGGTGACCGGCGACGGTCCGGTCGACCTGATCCATGTGCCGGGATGGGTCTCCAACCTCGACCACGCCTGGGGCTCGCCGCGGCTTTCGCATGTGCACCGGCGGCTCGGCACTTTCTCGCGCCTAATCCGCATGGACAAGCGCGGCACCGGGCTCTCGGACCGCAATGTCGGTCTGCCGACCCTGGAAGAGCGGATGGAAGATGTGCGGGCAGTGCTGGATGCGGTTGGCTCAAAGCGCACGGTGCTTTTCGGCAGCTCCGAGGGCGGCCCGATGTGCATGCTGTTCGCGGCGACCTATCCCGAGCGCACAGCGGCACTCGTGCTCAATGGGGCCTACGCCCGCGGCAGGTGGTCACAAGACTATCCGTGGGCGAAGACAAGCGAGCAGGTGGAAGAGGATCTGGCGATCGTCGAGAAAGAATGGGGAGCGGCGGCGGATATGAGCAACGCGGCGCCCAGTCTGATGAGCGACACGTTCGAGACAGAATGGTTCGCCGCCTATCTCAGGAATTCTGCCTCGCCCGCCGACGCGATCGCCCTGTGGCGCTGGGGAGCCGAAATCGATGTTCGCGACATTCTGCCTGCTGTCCATGTTCCGACACTGATCATGCAGACGACTGGCGACGGCTGGGTGAAGCGGGAAGAAGGACGTTACCTGGCGACGCACATCGAGGGCGCCCGATACATTGAGTTCGCCGGCCGCGACCACGTCATCTGGGGCGAGAATTCCGATCGGATCGTCGACGAGATCCAGGCTTTCGTCACCGGCGCCTTGCCGGCGGCCCCAGGCGAACGGCTGCTTGTGTCGGTGCTGTCCCTCGATATGACGGGCTCGCCTTTCGGCATCGACCCGGCCGAGCGGCACGCCGAAGCGCTCCGTGGCGAACTCCTCGCGGCCGAAGGCAGAGAGATCAGGCGATCGGACGGCAAGGTGCTCGCGGTGTTCCAGCGGCCAACGCGGTCGATCCAGTGCGCGATCGCCATCCGCGATCGCTTGCGGCAATCCGGTGTCGAGGTCCGCTCGGCGGTGCATATCGGCGAGTGCGAGCAGCGGGGCCATCAATTTTCAGGCGCGGCGATCGAACTGTCATCGCGTCTGCTTGACCATGCGCGGCCGGGCGAAATCATCGCATCAAGGACGGTGCGCGATCTCGTGGTCGGCTCCGGCCTGCGGTTCGAGAAGCGTGGCGAAATGGCGGCAAGCGGGCTGCCCGGCGCGTTTCCGTTCTATGCGGTCGATGGTTCGGCTTGAGCCGCTAGGTCACCTCTTCCCTGCCCCGAACCGCAGCCCGTCCATCAGCAGCTTGACCAGCCGGCGCGAGCGGTCGCGCCAGTCCTTGGTGTCGGGGGCCGAGTAGATGCCGCCGAGTGCGTGCAGCACATCGGAGGCATCGACGTCGCTGCGGATCGAGCCTTCGGCCACCGCCGCCTCGACCAGTTGCCGCAAGGCCAGCGACACCCGGCCCGACATGTCGGAGAACACGGCGGAATTCGTGTTGAACAGGATGCGCAGGCTGGCCGCCAGGCCGCGCTTGGTGGCGATGTAGTCGACGAAGCGCTGCATCCACTGTTCCAGCGCCATGTCGGCCGAATGGTGGCTGGCGAGGTCATCGGCCGCCGCACAGAGCGCCTCGACTTCACGCCGGTAGACCACTTCGACCAGATGCTCGCGGGTTGGGAAATGCCGGTAGAGCGTGCCGATGCCGACGCCGGCCTGGCGCGCGATCTCCTCCAGCGAGGCATCGACACCGTGCTCGGCAAAGGCCGCTGCCGCAACCTCGACCAGCCGGTCGCGGTTGCGCTGCGCATCGGCGCGCAGCGGCCTTGGCGCTGCGGCTTCGCGCTTCTCGTCGGCAATTGCTTGCGACTGCTCGGTCAATTTTTTCTCCACTGTTGATATATGGGGGCTTGAACCCAAAGGGGTAAGCCCCCAACTAGATAAACGGAGGCGCCTCCGTTTTAGTGGAGCAGTCTTATCATATAATCAGGGGAGCCGATATGTCACGTGTTGAGATTGTGAAGACTGAAGCATCCCCTGCCGGCTGGAGAGTCGGGGCGGCAGAGCTGCCAATCTTCCCCCTCGTGGGGGAGATGTCCGGCAGGACAGAGGGGGGCGCTGTCCCGCCAGCCTATCAAGGCCTGACTAGCGCCTCCTCGGACAAGATTCGTGTCGACGCATGTAAATCGGGAACGTCGCATTCCTTCGCGCCCCCTCTGCCCTGCCGGGCATCTCCCCCACAAGGGGGGAGATTAGGCGCACCGTCGCCTCTTCCCTTGTCCTCTCCCACTCGAGCCCATTTCAATCCCCTAGCGTCAAGCAACTGGAGCCAGACGCCTCATGACCGACCAAACCAAATCCACCACTATCCCAATCCGTCTCACCATCAACGGACACAGTCACGAACTGCAGGTCGAGCCGCGCGTCACGCTGCTCGATGCATTGCGTGATCGCCTCGACCTGACCGGCACCAAGAAGGGTTGCGACCAGGGCCAGTGCGGCGCCTGCACGGTGCATGTCGAGGGACAGCGCGTGCTGTCCTGCCTGACGCTTGCAGCACAAGCCGAAGGCCGCGAGATCACCACCATCGAAGGATTGGCCGGCGATGACGGCACGCTCAACGCGGTTCAGGCTGCTTTCCTCGACCAGGATGCTTTCCAGTGCGGCTACTGCACGCCCGGACAGATCATGTCGGCGGTGGCCTGCATCCGCGAGGGCCATGCCGGCTCGGATGACGAGATCCGCGAATACATGGCCGGCAATCTGTGCCGCTGCGGAGCCTATCCGCACATCGTTGCCGCCGTGCGCCAGGCGGCACTGGAGGTCGCGTCATGAGGGATTTTTCCTACGTTCGCGCCCATAGCATCGACGCCGCACGCCAAGCTGCCGCCCTGCCTGGGGCCATGCTGCTTGCCGGTGGCACGACGCTGGTCGATCTCGCCAAATGCGGCGTGGCCGAACCCGACAGCCTGGTCGACATCACCCATCTCAAAGGACTCGACGCCATCAAGGTCGACGCTGACAGTGCCATGATCGGCGCGCTGGCCAAGATGAGCCACGTCGCCGACCATGCCGAGATCAAGAGCCGCTTTCCCGCGGTCTCCGAAGCGCTGTGGCAGGCGGCTTCCGCGCAACTGCGCAACATGGCGACCATCGGCGGCAATCTGATGCAGCGCACGCGCTGCCCCTATTTCCGCGATCCCGCGAATTTTTCCGCCTGCAACAAGCGCTCGGCCGGCAGCGGCTGCTCGGCGATCGGCGGCGTCACCCGCGGCCATGCCGTGCTCGGCACCAGCGACGCCTGCATCGCCATGTATCCCGGTGACCTCGCCACCGCGCTGGTCGCCTTCGACGCCGTGGTTCACCTTGGCGAACGCCAGGTTGCCGTCGACGACTTCTTTCTCCTGCCCGGCGCCACGCCCGACAGGGAACATGCCATGCAACCGGGCGAGATGATCACGGCCATCAGCATCCCGGCTTCAGTCGCCGCCCGGCAGTCGACCTATCTCAAGGTTCGCGACCGGCAGTCCTATGAGTTCGCCGCTGCAAGCGCCGCGGTCGGCATCGACTTCGAAGCCGATGGCCGCACCATTCGCGACCTGCGCGTCGCGCTGGGCGGCGTCGCGACGAAGCCGTGGCGGGCGCACGCCGTGGAAGCGGCGTTGAAGGGCAAGGTGCTCAGCGAAGACAGGGTGCGGGCAGCCAGCTTGCTCGCCATGGAAGGGGCGATCGACCACGGCGCCAACCACTACAAGATCGAACTGGCGCCGCGCGTCGTTGCCCGCGCCATCCTCAAGACGGGAGCCATGTCATGACCATTCACGACCCGAGGACACGGCACGGCGACGCTTCGGACGGCACTGCCGATCAGGTTGGCGGGCGGCTGTCGCGCGTCGACGGCCCGGCCAAGATTACCGGTGCGGCAAAATATGCCGTCGAGCAGCAGCTCGACGGGCTAACCTACGGCGTCCTGGTCGAAAGCACGATCGCATCAGGCAAGGTGCGCTCGATCGACACGTCAGCCGCCGAGGCGGCACCTGGTGTGCTCAAGGTGCTGACGCCGGACACCATCATGCCGCTGAAGACTGCATCGGACTGGTTCGGCACACCGCCGCCGGACAAGCCCTACTGCCCGCTGGCGCGCGATATCACCTTTTCGGGCCAGCATGTCGCCGCGGTCATCGCGGAGACCTTCGAGCAGGCCGTTGCGGCCGCAGCCCTGGTCAAGGTCAGCTATGACGAGACGCCGGCCATCGTCGACCTCAGCGACGCCAAGGCGGGCGACGGCATTCCGATCGCCGCCATGACCAAGGAATGGGGCGATGCGCAGGCCGCTTTCGCCGCTGCCCCGGTGCGCGTCTGCGGCGCCTATAACACGCCGCGCGAATACCAGGCGCCGATGGAGCCGCATGGCCTCATCGCCCGCTGGGAGGGCGACCGGCTGACCGTGTGGGAACCGAGCCAGTGGCTCGACGGTATGGCCCGCACCTATGCCGAATGGTTCGGCGTGCCGTTCGAAAATGTACGGCTGGTCTCGCCCTATATCGGTGGCGGCTTCGGCTCCAAGGCGCTGGCGCTCGGCCACGGCGCGGTAGCGGCTGCCGCAGCCAAGATGCTGGGACGGCCCGTGAGGGTGGTCATGACTCGGCCGCAGACTTTTACCGGCTATGGCGGCCGCGCCGCGACCCGCCAGACGGTGACGATCGGCGCCGACCGTGACGGAAAAATCCAGTCGATCGTGCATCGCGGCGTCAATGAAACGTCGATCGACGGCATGTGGGTCGAGCCTTTGGGCGTGGTCACCTCGATCATGTATGCGACGCCCAACTTCTCCTCGAAGCAGAATGTCGTGCGGGTGAATTCGGTGGTGCCTGGCGCCATGCGCGCGCCGGGCGAAAACCCTAGCGCCTTCGGCATCGAAAGCGCCATTGACGAGCTCGCCTACGAGGTCGGCATCGATCCGCTGGAGATCCGGCTGAGGAATTACGCCGAGCAGGATCCGCACGCAAAAAAGGCTTGGTCGACGCGGCAGTTGCGCGAGGCTTTCGCGGCTGGCGCCGAACGCTTCGGCTGGGCCCAGCGCACGCCCAAACCGCGTTCGATGCGCGACGGCAACCAGCTGATCGGCTGGGGCGTCGCCGCCGGCACCTATCCGGTACGGCGCGCTTACGGCGAGGCCATCGTGCGTATCCTTGCCAACGGCTCGGTCGAGGTCGAAAGCTCCTCGATCGACATGGGCCAGGGCACCTACACGATCCTGGCGCAGACAGCGGCCGAAACGGTAGGCGTGGCGGCCGACCATGTCGTGGTGAAGCTCGGTGATTCCCGGTATCCCCGCGCCGGCGTGGCCGGCGGGTCGCGGCTGGCCGGCGTGATGACGGGCGCGGTCTACAAGGCAGCGACATCGGCACTCGACCAGCTGGTTGGTCTGGCGATCAGCGATTCACGCTCGCCCTTCCACGCGCTGCAGGCCAACACGCTGGTCGTCGCCAACGGCCGCATCAGGTCGCCGCGCGGCGATGGTCCCGATGTCTCGATCGCCGACCTGCTGGCCAGCGTCGGCCGCGACCGCATCGAGGCCACAGGCGACACCATGCCGGCGAACTCGACGGCCGCCGATCGCTACAAGAACTACACCACCATCGCGGCGGCATTGCCGCACACCGAGGGCGACTATTCGCGCCACTCCTGGTGCGCGCATTTCATCGAGGTGCGCGTCGACGAGGATTTCGGCACGGTGCGCGTGTCGCGCGTGGTATCGGCGCTGGATTCGGGCCGGCTCTACAACCCCAAGCTGGCCGAAAGCCAGTGGAAGGGCGGCATCATCATGGGCATCGGCCAGGCGCTGCTTGAAGAAGGCATTGTCGACCGCAGGCATGGCCGCATCGTCAACAACAATCTCGGCGACTATCTGGTGCCGACCAATGCCGACATCCCCGATATCGAGGTCATCTCGGTCGGCATTCCCGACCTGCACTCTTCGGTGCTCGGCGGCAAGGGTGTCGGCGAACTGGCCATCGTCGGCGTAGCGCCGGCGATCGCCAATGCGGTGTTCCACGCAACTGGAAAAAGGATACGCGACCTCCCGATCACGCTGGAGAAGTTGATCTAGGAAGCGGCGTGCGTAATCTCCCCCCTTGACGAGGGGGAGATGTCGCCGAAGGCGACAGAGGGGGTCGCCTCTCGTAGAGCGCCAACCTCCTTCCGCCGCCGTAGGTCGAGCCCGGTCGGACCGACCCCCTCTGCCCTGCCGGGCATCTCCCCCTCAAGGGGGGAGATTGGCAGCTCGCGCGCCTCGGTTACCAGTCGAGCTTGAACGCAAGCTTGCCGAAATGCTGCCCGCCTGCCGACATGTGCGCGTAGGCTTCGGCCGCCTGCTCCTGGCTGAACACCTTGTCGACGACCGGGTCGATGCGGGCGGCGGCGATGGCGCGGACGGCGGCGCGAAGGTCAGATACCGACCCGGTGTTGTTGCCGACCACCTTCAGCGCCTTGATGATGATCGGCAGCAGGTCGACCGTGGCCTCGGCGCCGGTGACGAAACCGATGGTGAACAGCGTGCCGCCAGGCGCGGTGGCGTTGACGGCGCGGGCGAAGGTGGCGGTGCCGGCGGTCTCGACGACGAGGTCGGCGCCGAGGCCGCCGGTCAGTTCCAGCACCTTGCCGTCCCAGTCGGGCGTCGCGCGGTAGTTGATGAGATGATCGGCGCCGAGTGCCTTCGCCCGCTCCAGCTTCTCGTCCGACGAAGAAGTGATGATGACGGTGGCGCCAGCGGCTTTCGCCAGCTGAAGGGTGAAGATGGAGACGCCGCCGGTGCCGAGCAGCACGACGACCGAGCCCGGCCCGACATCGGCGGCGCGGACGGCGTTCCAGGCGGTGGTCGCGGCGATCGGCAGGGTCGACGCCGCCTCGAAAGAGAGACGAGCCGGTACCAGCACGAGCGAGTTGGCCGGCAGCGCGACATATTCGGCGAGCGACCCCGGCAGCGAAATTCCGCGCATCTGCGTCATCTCGTTAGGCCGGGGCGGACCGCCGATCCAGCGCGGCTTGGCATGGGCAACGACGCGATCGCCGACGGCGAAATCCGTAACGCCCTCCCCCAGCGCGACGATCTCGCCGGCGCCGTCGGCGACGGGAATGAGCGGAAAGCCGGGCACGCGATAATTGCCGCTGGCCACCGCCACATCGACGAAATTCAGGCTCGCGGCGCGCTGGCGGATCAGCACTTCGCCGCGCTGCGGTTCAGGCGTGGCAATGGTGGTGGCGCGAAAGGCGTCCAGCTTGGCGGCGGTCAGTTCGATGGCTTTCATGGCTCACGCATTCCTGTTTAAGGGGTCAATCGTCAGGATTGAGTGAAGCTATCTGCTGCGCTACAAGCAGATAATCCGGAATTTTTACATTTGAGTCCTGTGCTTTATGCAGCAATCACACGACCCCGCCAGCCTTGCCGAAATGGCCGCCTTTGCGGCCATCACCGAAGCGCGCTCCTTCACCAAGGCAGCGTTGCGCGTCGGGCGCGACTCGACGGTTCTGTCACGCCGCCTGCAATCGCTGGAGCAGCGGCTCGGCGTGCGGCTGCTGCACCGGACCACCCGAAGCGTATCGTTGACGGAGGCGGGAGCGGAGTTCCTGATACGCGTCCGCGCCATCCTGGCCTCGGTAGACGAAGCCGAGGCTGCTGCTTCCGCGCATGCCAGCGGGACGCCGCGCGGCTTGCTGCGGCTGGCGCTGCCGGGAACCTTTGGCCGTATGTGGATCGGGCCGCTGCTGCCGCAATTTCTAGCGACGTTCCCGGATGTCAGCATCGAGGCCGAGTTCTCCAACCGGTTAGTCGATCTCGTTGCAGAGAACTTCGATGTCGCCGTCCGTCTCGGCGCGCTGGAGGACTCGCGCCTGGTGGCGCGCAAGATCGCGACACGGCGGCGGTTGCTGTGCGCTGCTCCCTCCTACCTCGCCCGCCGGGGCACGCCGGAAGCGCCGGAAGCGCTCACAGAACACGCCTGCCTCGGCTTCTCCGGCTTCCAGACCTTTCCAACCTGGGAGATGACCGACAGTTCGGGACGCCGCGTCAACGTCGACGTCTCGGGGCCGATGGTGTGCGACGATGCCGAGGTGCTGGTCGAAGCCGCGGTGCAGGGCCTCGGCCTGATGATGAGCACCGACTGGCTGGTCGGACGCGAACTCGCCGACGGACGGCTGGTGCCGGTGCTGGCGGACTGGACGCTGGCCGACGAAGGCGCGGTCTATGTCGTCATGCCCTCGGCCAAGGGACAAGCCGCCAAGACACGCGCCTTCGCCGAGTGGATCGGCAAGCGCTTCGCGCCGGAGCCGCCCTGGACGTCGAGGCCGGTCTCAAAGGCTTGATCAATGGGGCGCGCCGGGGGCTAAGACGGCATATGCCGCTATCACCAGGCCTTTTGTCCTGTATGATCTCGTTGAAGGAAGCTTGGGAGGTGATCATGCAAAGTGCATTGGCGAAGTTCATGATGGCAGGTTCCGTTCTGGCCGCGCTGCAAGCCGCGCAGCCGGCTTTTGCCGCATCCTGCAACTGGAGCGCCAAGATGGAAGAAGACGAAGGCGGCAGCGTGCTGACGGCTTCGGTGTGCGGCGGACCGAAGGCCGATGCGCATCTGATGCTCGTCTGTTTCGACAAGCCGGTGCTGAGCTACGATCTGGGTGCGGCCGGCCAGCAGCTGGAACCCGGCATCAGCGCTTCCTTCACCTTCAAGGGCGGTGACAAGAGCGTGACCAAAAAGCTCGACCTCGAGGCCATGTATAATTACTTCACGGCTGAGCTGAGCAAAGACGATCCACTGCTCGGCCTGTTGCGCGGCAAGGGCGACGTCACGGTTACGGCCGACAAATATGGCGAGAACAGCTTTCCGCTGACGGGCTCGAGCGCTGCGATCGGTAAGGTGCTGGCGCAGTGCGGCAAAAGTTCGGCCGGCGAAGCGGACTGAAGCTCCCTACTTTCGACCACGCAGCTTGGTCCCGCGCCTCCATCAGGGCAAAGCCAAGCAGGTTCTCGCCGCGCCCGGTTTGCCGTTTCGCTCATCGACGGGGGCACGGGTTTGGAGGCGGCAATATGCGGCCTGAGTTTTCAACGCGAGCTGCGCTTTCCCTCCGGTGTCGCCACCAGCGAGGCGGCGGCGGCATTGGCCGTGGCGATCGCCGCTTCCATCGGATGGCCACGGGCGAGGCCTGCCGCGAAGGCGCCGACGAATTCGTCGCCGGCGCCATGGGTGCTGACGACCTTGACCGGGACGGCCGCCAGTGCGAAGGCCGCGCCGGTCCGGTCGCAATAGGCGACACCTTCGCCGCCGGCGGTGACGATCGCCGAGGGGTAGGCATCGATCAGCCGCCGCGCGGCTTCGGTTGCGCCGGCGAGCGTATCGACGACCGGAATGCCGGCCAAAAATTCCGCTTCGATGGCGTTGACGATGACGATGTCTATCAGCGCGGTCAATTCGGCCGACAGTGTTCGCGCCGGTGCGGCGTTGAGCACGACGCGGCCGCCGGATGCCTTCACCGCGCGCGCGGCAGCGATGTTTGCGGCGTCGGGCACTTCGTTTTGCAGCAACAGCACTGCCGTCTGTACCACCACCTCCCTTGCTGCCACGACGTCATCATCGTCCAGCGTGAGATTGCTGCCGGAGACGATCACCGCACCATAGTCGCCATCGCTGTCGAAGATCGCCACGCTCATGCCGGAGCCTGCGCCTGCCGCCACGCGCACGAAGCGGCGATCGACGCCGGCGCGATCTAGATTGGCCAGCAGCGCCGTGCCGAAATCGTCGTCGCCGACGGCGCCGATCATCGCCGCGCGCACGCCGGCGCGTGCCGCCGAGACCGCCTGGTTGCCGCCCTTGCCGCCGCATTTCGGCTGCCAGGCACGGCCGGTCACCGTCTCGCCCTTACGCGGACGGTCGGGCGCGTCCACCATGATGTCGTAATGCAGGCTGCCGAAGACGGTGACCAGCGGAACCGTCATGTGCCGCGGTCTTTTCGTTTCGAGGTGACCGCCGACATGGTGCGGCCGAGATTGCGCTCCGCCGCCTGATAGTCGCGCTGCGCCACCGCCACGAACAAAGCGTCGAGGATGTTGAGCTGGGCGATACGCGCCGCCGCGTTCTCGCCCATCAGCGGCGAGCCTTGCGCCGTCGAGCACAGCACGATGTCGGCAATCTGCGCCAGCGGCGAGTTGTCGTAGTTGGTGATGGCCAGCGTGCGGGCGCCGCTCTTGCGGGCAAGATGGATGGCGTCGATGACGGCCGACGTGTTGCCGGAATGCGAGAAGCCGACGGCGATGTCGTCGGCGCCGAGCAGCGAGGCCGACATCAGCATCATGTGCGAGTCGTCATAGACCGATGCGCGGATGCCGATGCGCAGGAATTTGTGCGAGACATCGCGGGCGATCTGGGCGGAGCCGCCGACGCCATAGAAATCGCGGTTCCTGGCGCGGTAGAGCAGATCGGCGGCACGGTCGAAATCGTCCATGTCGAGGATCGCGAGCGTCTCCTCCAGCGCCTGGATCGAGGTGCGGAACACTTTCTGCACGATCTCGGCCGAGCTGTCGTCGACCGACAGTTCCTGGTGCATCTCGGCGGTCGGGAGGCGGCTGTATTCATAGACGGCGGTGCGGAAGTCGCGGTAGCCGGAGAAGCCGAGTTTCTTGGCGATCTTGACCACCATCGCCTCCGACACGCCGGCCTCCTCGGCGATCTGCTTGAGCGGAATGGTCTCGTCGAAACCGCGCCGGCCGAAGACGGTTTCCACCACCTTGGCCTCAAGCGGGGTGAGATGCGGCATCATCATGCGGATGCGCGGCCCCACGGCTTTCAGATCGAGATTGCTCAACGTCATCCACGTCCCCTCGTCTCCGGCCCGAGCATGGCTTCTTGGACGATAGCCTGCGACGTCACGGCGTCCTGGCTGGCCATCGCGGCGGACAGGCGGTTATCCTTCTCCAGCCGGTCGACAACGCGCAGCAGGCGCTTGACGGTGGCGATGTTGACTTCGCATTCGCGCACCGGATCGAGCCCGGTCATGTCGGGGAAAGTGTCGAAGTAGATGGCGCCGGCGTAGCCGTCGCGACGGATCTGGCACAGCAGTTCGATGGTCTGCAGCGTGTGCACCGCGCCGACCATCAGGCCGTCGTCGCGCTTGGCATAGCCATCGTTGAGATGGACGCCGAGCAGCTTGCTGTGGCGAGCGATCAGCGCCGCGGCGAAGGCCGGCTGTTCGTCGGCATAGAGCACATGGGCGAAATCGAGCGTGACGCCGAGATTGGGTAGGCCGACCTCGCGGATCGCCAGCAAGGTGGTCGCCGCATCCGGCATCAGCGAGTAGGAGCGCGGTTCGTTAGGCTTGTACTCCAGGCTGATCTGGCAGCCGGGATCATGCGCGGCAACTTCACGAATCCCCTCGATTTCGTGCTGCCAGAGCGTCGCATAGTCAGTTTGAAATGCATAGTCGAAGCCATCCTGGCCCAGCCACAGCGTCATCAGACTGGCGCCGGCCGCGCGCACCGCATCGATACCGGCCTTGGTCAAGTCGATGGCTTCGCGGCGCACCGCCGGGTCCGGATTGGTGAAGGCGCCGAGCTTGAAGGCCGGATTGGAGTAGTAACGCATGGCAAAGCCATTGATGGAAAGCCCGAAATCGCCGAGCTTTCGGGCGATTTCAGCCGGCTTTTCACTGACATGATCGGGGAAATTAAGATCAAGATCGGTCAACCCGTCGACCTTGGCCGCGCGAGTGGCCATCTGCAGCATGGACGGCTTGCCGGTGAGATCAGGCCATTCGGCTTGCGGCCGCGAGGCGAAGGAATTCAGGCGGGTGGCGAAGCGACTGTTTGTCATGATCGACCTTTCAGTGATTTACTTCACATAAATACGAGTATTTGTAAAGTTATCATTTGCGAGGCGGTTTGTAGCGCGCAACATCCTGCTTGGCCGAGATCTTCGGCTGCGCCTCTGCATCCATGCCGGGAGTTTCGAGTCCCGCAACGGTGCGGATGCTGGTGCGAGCCCTTGCGCCCTGCCTGCCGATTGACCAATCTGGCCGACACTGTCATGAGCCGCGGTTGGGGGATCGCACATGCCAACGCTTTATCAACTGAAACCGGCCTTTCAGGCCAGGCTGCGGCCGTTGGCCGACCGGCTGGCCGATGCCGGCGTCACCGCCAACCAGATCACGCTTCTCGCCGCAGCACTGTCCATCGCCACAGGCCTGGTGGTCACTGCCTTTGCCTTCCGTCCCCTGGTGTTCCTGTTGATGCCGGTGGTGCTGTTTGTGCGCATGGCGCTCAACGCCATTGACGGGATGCTGGCCAGGGAACATGGACAAGCATCAAAACTCGGCATGTATCTCAACGAACTCTGCGACGTCGTCTCGGACCTAGCGCTGATCCTGGCCTTTGCCACCTTGTTCCCGGCCTGGGGTGTCGTCGCCTTCGCTATTACCGCCATGCTGGTCGAGTTCGCCGGCGTGCTTGGCGTTGCCGCAGGCAGCGGGCGCAACTATGCCGGGCCGTTCGGCAAGAGCGACCGGGCCCTGGCGCTCGGCGTCATCGCCTTCCTCATCGCCTGCGGCCTGTGGTTCCAAGCGATTGTGCCCTTTGTGTTTCCGGTCATGGCTACACTGTCAGTCGTAACCGCCATCAACCGGATACGCGGCGGCCTTAGAGCGGGCGGCGCATGATGCCAAAGCGTCAGGCGCCCGACCGCCAGAGGGAAACCATGATCCACCAGACCATTGCAGCCGGAGCACCGGCAAGCCTCGAGCGCATCGCGCTGGAGCGCACGTTCAAGAGCCATGACGGCACCGAGATCTTCTACCGCTACTGGCCGGCCGCCGGGTCGACGCCAAAGGGTGCGATCCTTCTGTTCCATCGCGGCCACGAGCATGGCGGCCGCATGGCGCATCTGGTCGACGAACTCGCCATGCCCGACCATGCCTTCTACGCCTGGGACGTGCGCGGCAATGGCCGCTCGGCCGGCGAGCGCGGCTATGCGCCATCCTTTGCCGCCCTGGTTCGTGACATCGACTGCCTGGTGCGTGAGATCGGCCGGGATGGTTTTGGCCAGCGCGACATCGCGCTGATCGCGCAGTCGTTCGGCGCCGTGCTGGCTGCTGCCTGGGTGCATGACTATGCGCCCGACATCCGCGCGCTGGTGGTGGCTTCACCGGCCTTTTCGGTCAAGCTCTACGTGCCCTTCGCCAAAGAGGGCATTGCGCTGTGGCAGAAGCTCAAGGGCCGCTTCTTCGTCAATTCCTACGTCAAGGCGAAGTTCCTGACGCATGATGCCGAGCGCATCGCTTCCTTCGACGCCGATCCGCTGATCACGCGACCGATCGCCTCCAACATCCTGGTCGAGCTTTACGACCACGCTGCCCGCATCGTCTCGGACGCGCGCGCCATCACCGTGCCGACGCAGCTCTTGATCTCCGGCAGCGATTGGGTGGTGCGGCATGGACCGCAGCACGAGTTCTTCGTCAATCTCGGCAGCAGCGCCAAGGAGCGGCATGTGCTGCCCGGCTTCTTCCACGACACGCTGGGCGAGCGCGATCGCAAGCAGGCGCTGGACTTGATCCGGCCGTTCCTCGAAAAGCAATTTGCCACGCGGGAGAAAACCATCGACTTGCTTCAGGCCGACCGCGCCGGCTACACCCGCGACGAGGCCGAGAGGCTCGCCTCGCCGCTGACGCTGTTGTCGCCCAAGGGTATCTACTGGGCGATGAGCCGCGCCTCGATCCGCGTGGGCGCCTGGCTGTCTTCGGGCATGAAGACCGGCATTGCCACCGGCTTCGATTCCGGCTCGACGCTCGACTATGTCTACGAGAACGACGCGCGCGGCAGCGGCTTCATCGGCCGCATGATCGACCGCACCTTCCTCGACGCCATCGGCTGGCGCGGCATCCGCCAGCGCAAGCTGCATCTGGAAGAGCTGATCGGCAACGCCGCCGCCAGCCTGAAGGCAGCTGGCCGTCCCGTCCACATGCTCGACATCGCCGCCGGCCACGGCCGCTATGTGCTCGATGCCGTCGCCAAATGCACTGAACCACCAGCAAGCGTGCGGCTGCAGGATTATTCCGAGCTCAATGTCGGACTGGGTTCGAAGCTGATAGCCGAGCGGCAGCTGCCGACCAGCGTCACCTTTCATCAGGCCGACGCCTTCGATGCCGACATGCTGGCCGGGCAAAAGCCGGCGCCGGACCTCGCCATCGTCTCCGGACTTTACGAATTGTTCGCCGACAATACGATGATTTCCCGCTCGCTCGGCGGGCTGGCGAGCGCCATGCAGTCCGGCAGCCTGCTCGTCTACACCAATCAGCCATGGCATCCGCAGCTGGAGATGATCGCGCGCAGCCTGACCTCGCATCGCGGCGGACAGGCCTGGGTGATGCGGCGGCGCACGCAGGGCGAGATGGACCAGTTGGTGACGGCTGCCGGTTTCGAGAAGATCGACCAGCGCATCGACCAATGGGGCATCTTCACTGTTTCGGTCGCTCGGCGCGTCTGAGACCATGGCCCCGGCTCGGGAACACAATTTGGGTATCGTGCTGAGGGCCGCCCTTTGGTTGGCGCTGCTGGCGCCATTCTTCTATTCGACCTATGGCTTTGCCAACTGGCTGGCATCGCGGCGCGACCATGTCGGCAGCATCGTCTACGCTTGGGAGCACGCCGTCCCGTTCGTCGCCTGGACGATCGTGCCCTATTGGTCGATCAATCTGTTCTACGGCCTATCGTTGCTGCTCAACACGACCAGGCGCGGTGTCGACCGGCTCGCCGGCCGCTATCTCTCGGCGCAGATCATTGCCGTCGCCTGCTTCATCGCGTTCCCGCTGACGGCGACCTTCGTGCGGCCGGCAACCACCGGCCTGCCGGGTTTCCTGTTTGCGGTGCTCGGTGGTTTCGACAAGCCGTTCAACCAAGCGCCGTCCCTGCACATCGCGCTGCTGGTGATCATTTGGGACCATTGGCGTCACGTTCTGGCACGTCACCGTCTCGGCGGCATTCTCCGCCCCCTCTGGCACGTCTGGTGTTTTCTCATCGGCGCCTCGGTGCTGACGACCTGGCAGCATCATTTCATCGACATTCCGACCGGCGCCCTGCTCGGCCTGTTTGCGCTGTGGCTGTTTCCGTCCAAGGGCGAGCTGCCATTCTGGGGTTTTCGGTTGACCGCCGACCCAAGGGCGCGGCGGCTGGCGGGTTATTACGGGCTGGGGGCGGCCCTTGCCCTGGCCGGCGCTGCCGAGGGCGCGTTGGTCTCCGCCGATTTTCTCATCCTGTTGTGGCCGGCATTGGCGCTGGCCATCGTCGCCTTCGCCTATGCTGGGGCCGGGGCCAAAGTGTTCCAGAAGGCAGCCGATGGTAGCGTCTCACTGGCCAACCGTATCCTGCTCCTGCCCTACCGGCTTGGCGCCCGGATCAATGTGTGGGTATGGACCCGCCAACTGGCGCCGCAAGCGGAGATCACCGACGGTGTTTTCCTCGGCCGGTTTCCGAGTGCCGACGAGGCCAACCGCTTCGGCACAGTGATCGACCTTGCCGGCGAGATGGAACGGCCGCGCGGCGTGACCTGCCGCTGGATCAGCTACGCGATGCTCGACCTCGTGGCGCCGCCTCACGACAGGCTGGAGCGAGCGGTGGCGGCGATCGAGCTGGCGCGCCGGCGCGGCACCGTGCTGGTCTGCTGCGCGCTCGGCTTCCAGCGCAGTGCAGCCGTCGTCGCCGACTGGCTGGTTGTGACCGGACGCTCGCACACTGCCGCGCAGGCGCGCAGGAAACTCGCCGCATTGGGCCGGCCCGTGCATCTTCAGATCGGGCTGGAAGAACCGGGGCTGGAAGAACCGACATGAGTTGGCCGGCATGAGTGGCGAGAATTTTCCCGAGAAGGCCGAAATATTCGCCGCCGGGCTGATGGTGCAGGCGGTGTGGCCGATCCTGCTGGTGGTCGCGGCTGTGATGGCAGCGCCGGTCATCGGCCTGGTGGCCGGACCGCAGACGACAGCGCTGTCCGCGGCGGCCTGGCTGGTCGCGGCGGCGAGCGCCGTGGCCACGCTGGCTCTTTCGGCCTTGCTTTTGTTCGATGCGCTGCTGTTCCGGCTGATGGCAAGCCACGCCAGCGAGGCCGCCGGCGGTGCTGCGGTCGACGACGTGCTGACGCGCATGCGCCTGAAGCCCACCGCTGCCGGCGGCCGCTCGCTCGACCGTCGCATGGCAGGCACGCGCCGCCTGCTGACAAGGCAGCGCATGGCGCTCGCCATGTTTGCTGCGGCATCCCTTTTCGCAGCATTTGTTTGAGCCATGACAAAACTTCACCTGCGCGCCAACACCTTCACCTTGCTGCAGACGGTGACCTCGGTCGGCCTGTCGGCGGCGGCCTGGGTGGTAACCGGCGTCAGGCCAATCTGGAACGGCAGCCAGCCGTCGGAGCGGCAGCGCATCTACTTCGCCAATCATGCCAGCCATGGCGATTTCATCCTGCTGTCGGCCTGTCTGAGCGAGAAGGTGCGCGCCCGCACCCATGCGATCGCGGCGGCCGAATATTGGGGCAAGTCGCGGCTGCGCCGCTTCATCGCGCAGGACATGCTGTCGTCCGTGCTCATCCACCGGCAGTGGACCGACGAAACGCAACACCCGATCTCGATCATGCTGTCGGTGCTCGACGACGGCCACTCGCTGATCCTGTTTCCCGAAGGCACTCGCAACACGACGGAGGCGGATCTGCTGCCGTTCCGCTCCGGCCTCTACAATCTGTCGATGGCGCGGCCCGATGTCGAACTCATCCCGTGCTGGATCGAGAACATGTCGCGCGTGCTGCCCAAGGGCCAGTTCCTGCCGGTGCCGCTTCTGTGCCGCGTCGTCTTTGGTCCGCCGGTGGCGATCGCGCCCGGCGAAGAACGCCGCACCTTCCTCGAGCGCGCGCGCCAGACGCTGCTGTCGCTCAACCCGCGTCCCGATCGGGACCACTAGCATGACCAGGCAAAGAGACTTCGTATGACACTGCCGCCAATGCATGAAACCGTCATCCTGCTGGCCGGCCTGATCTGCGTGCTCACCATGGCGAGCATCGTTGCCGGTATCCTCTCATGGCGGGCGCCGAAGCCGCTGCCCTCGACGCTCGTCAACTTGAACCAGCGCATCAACGCCTGGTGGGTGATGGTGCTGGCGATCACCGTCGCCTTCTTCTTCGGCCGCACCGGCATGACCATCCTGTTTGCGCTGATCTCGTTTGCCGCGCTGCGCGAGTTCGTGACGCTGACGCACAGCCGGCGCAGCGACCACTGGGTGCTGCTCGGCATGTTCGGCATCATCATTCCCTTCCAGTACTGGCTGGTGTGGACCGCCTGGTACGGGCTGTTCACCATCTTCATCCCCGTCTACTGCTTCCTCTTGATGCCGGCGATCACCGCGCTCAACGGCGACACCGAGCGCTTCCTCGAGCGCGTGTCCGCGCAGCAATGGGCGGTCATGATCTCGGTCTACTGCGTCAGCCATGTGCCGGCGCTGCTGACGCTCAACGTGCCCGGTTTCGAGGGCCGCAACCTCCTGCTCATCGCCTTCCTGATCATCACCGTGCAAGGCAGCGACGTGCTGCAATACATTTTCGGCAAGCTGTTCGGCCGGCATTTTTTGTCGCCGTCCGTTTCGCCATCAAAGACTTGGGAAGGGCTGATCGGCGGGCTGGTGTCATCGAGCCTGCTCGGCGCGCTGCTGTCGTTCCTGACGCCGTTCTCGCCGCTCGCGGCGGCAGGCGTCGCCTTCATCGCCTGCCTGATGGGGTTCCTCGGCGGGCTGGTGGCGTCGGCGATCAAGCGCGACCAGGGCGTCAAGGACTGGGGTCACCTGATCGAGGGTCACGGCGGCATGATGGACCGCGCCGACAGCCTGGTCTTCGCCGCACCGGTGTTCTTCCACATCGTCCGCTATTTCTGGACGTGAGCTAAGCCGTTCAATCGCGGATGGCGCGGCCTGCCTGCTGCAGCAATTCGAAGGCGGCGAAGCGCTTGTCGTGCCAGGGCACGAGGTCGCCACCGGCCGGGCGATAGATGTCGCCGATGCGCGACATGCCGGTCATCGCCGCGATCACATCGGGATATTTTTGCGCCGCCACCGCCGCCAATATGGACGAGCCGAGCAGCACCGGTTCGGGCGAGGTCGAACCGGCGACGGTCAGGCCTGTGGTGTCGGCCAAAAGCTGACGTACCAGCGCGCTTTGCGCGGCACCGCCGCTGACGACGATGGTGTCGATGGCAATGCCTTTGTTGGCCATCGCCGCAAGGATCTGGCGCACGCCGTAGCCGATGCCCAGCAGGCCGGCGACATAGAGCGCGACCAGACTGTCGAGGGACGTGTCCATGCCAAGCCCGGCGATCAAGGCCTTGGACTCGGGATCGGCGAAGGGCGAGCGGTTGCCGAGGAATTCCGGCACGACATGCAGTCCATCGGCCAGGTGCGCTACGGCGGACAGGTCGGCGGACTGCTTCGCCGCCTGCTGACCAAGCCAAGCGGTCAGGCCGAGACCTTCCGCCTTGGCTTTTGCGGATGCCTCAGCCGTGGCCGGATGGAAAGCGACGAGGTGGTCGATTGCAGCACCCGCCGCCGATTGCCCGCCTTCATTGAGCCAAAGCCCCGGCACCATCGAGGAAAAATACGGGCCCCAGACGCCGGGCACGAAGGCCGGCTCGCTGGTGCTGGCCATGGTGCAGGCCGAAGTGCCGAACACATAGGCCATGCGCGACTGCAAGGTGCCGACCGAGCCCTGCCCGCCAACCGTGCCGACGCCGCCGGCATGGGCATCGATCAGGCCGGCCGCAACCGGCGTTCCCGGCAGCAGGCCGAGATCGGCCGCGGCGGCCTCAGTCAGGCCTTGGGCAAGTGCCGTGCCGCCTTCGACGATTTCGGTGCCGATGCGGGCAAAGCCTTCATCGGCGAGCGCGCCGAGGCCGATGGCACGGAAATAGGCATCGTCCCAGCGCCGCTCATGACCGAGATAGGTCCATTTGCAGGTCAGCGTGCAGATCGAGCGCGCCAGGCTGCCGGTTGAGCGCCAGGTCAGATAGTCCGTCAGGTCGAAGAAATGCTCGGCCGCATCGAAGGTGGCGGGCAGGTTCTCGCGCAGCCACAGCAGCTTCGGCGTTTCCATTTCCGGCGAGATGGTGCCGCCGACATAGTCGAGCACGGCGTGCTTGCCGGCATTGATGCGCTGCGCCTGGTCGAGCGCGCGGTGATCCATCCAGACGATGATGTTGCGCTGACTGTCGCCGGAACTGCCGACCTGCAACGGCGCGCCGTCCTTGCCGACCACGACCAGCGAACAGGTGGCGTCGAAGCCGATGCCAGCAATGTCGCGCCCAGCGAGCCCCGACTTGGTCACCGCCTCGCGCACGCTGGCGCAAACCGCACGCCAGATGTCCTCGCTCGACTGTTCGGCGATTTCGCCGGGCTCGATGAACAGAGCGATGTCGCGCTTCGCCGAGGCAAGCATGGTGCCCTTGCTGTCGAATACCCCCGCCCTGGCACTGCCAGTGCCGACATCGATGCCGAGGAAGTGGGACATGGGAACCTCAGAAGTTAGGCAGTAGGCGAGATGGTCAGCAGTGAACGGCCAGTTGCAAGAGCCTCTCCCCATTCCCTACTGCCTAATGCCTACTGCCTCACAAATCATTGCTCTGCGGCAGGATCACCAGATCCCGGATAGTGACATTTCTCGGCCTAGTCAGCATGAACAGCACGGCTTCGGCGACCTCGACCGGTTGAATCAGGCCGCCCTTGGCCAGTTCATCCTCAAGCTTGTCCTTCGGCCAGTCGCTGATCAGCGCTGTCACCACCGGCCCCGGCTGCACCGCGCCGAGGCGCAGGCCGTGCGGGGCGACCTGCCGGCGCACCGTGTGGACGAAGGCCTGCACGGCATGCTTGGAGGCGGTGTAGATCGGCTCCCAGACCACCGGCACCAGTCCGGCGATCGAGGACGTCACGATGATGTCGCCGGTCTTTCGTTCGACCATATGCGGAAGCACGGCGTGTATGGAACGGAACACCGCGTTGATGTTGAGGTTCAGCATGCGGTCCCACACATCGGGGTCGCCTTCGAGCACCGGGCCTCCGACATAGGCGCCGGCATTGGCGTGGAAGATATCGAGCTGGCCGGCCTTGTCCAGGATTTGCGGCATCATCGTCGCGACGCTGGCCGGCTCCATCAGATCGATCACCAGCGGGATCGCGTTGGGACCGAGTTCGGTGCAGACGCTTTTCAGCGCGTCGGCGGCGCGGTCGACGAGCACAACGCGAACGCCGGCGGCAATCAGCGCTCTCGCGCATTCCAGGCCTATGCCCGACGCGGCGCCGGTGATCGCCGCGACCTTTCCACTCAAATCCTGAGCCATTCTATCCTCGTATCGATTGCGGTTGCGTTCAGGCGCGGCCGTGGGAAACCCGCGAGCGGCGTGCCAGGGAGTCGACGATGACCGCAATTGCCAGAACGGCGCCGGTGATCATGTAGCGAAGCGACGATGACAGATCGAGCAAGGTCAGCCCGCTGGCGATCGACTGGATGACGATGATCCCGAGCAGCGCGGAATAGGCGCTGCCACGGCCGCCAAACAGGCTGGTGCCGCCTATGACCGCCGCCGCAATGGCGTTGAGGTTGACGTCGCCGGTGCCGGCCTGCTGGCTGGCAGAGGCCAGCCGCGCCGCCGACAGCACGCCGCCAAGGGCGGCGAACATCGAGCACATGACGAAGGCGCTGAGGTAGATCGAGCGCACCTTGATGCCGGCGCGGCGCGCCGCTTCGCGGTTGCCGCCGACGGCGGTCATCGAGCGGCCCCATTGGGTGCGGGTCAGCGCATAGTTCATCGCCACCACCAGGCCGACGAACAGGCCGAACATCCACGGTATGCCGCGCGCCTGGTTGAGATAGCCGACGATCAGTTCGAGCAGGATGGTCAGGGCGGCGACGCGCACGATGAGGCCGCCGACAGACGGCGCCGACAAATTGACGGCCCGGCGGCGGCTGACGGTGCGCAGGCCGCTGATCAGCATGACGATGCCGGGCAATGCCGCCAGTGCATAGGACAGCCAGTCCGGCATGACCAGCAACTGGCCGAAATTCACCAGGTTCGAGCCATAGGGCAGATTGATCGAGCCGGTGGAGCCCAGAATATACAGCTGCAGGCCGAGCACGGCGAGCAGGCCGGCGAGCGTCGAGACGAAGCTTGGCATGCCGAGCCGGTTGAACAGCAAGGCATAGAGCGCGCCGATGAAACCGCCGACGGCAATTGCGGCGAGGATGGCGAGCGCCACCGGCCAGCCCTGGTTGACCCACAGCGTGCCTACCATGGCCGAGGCAAAGCCGCTGATCGAGCCGACCGACAGGTCGATCTCACCGACCATCAGCACACAGACGATGCCGAGCGCGATGACGCCGACGGTCGAGCAGTCGAACAGGAGATTGACCAGATTGCTCGACGAGACGAAGACCGGATTGAGGGCGGTGAACACGCTCCAGATGATGACCAGGCCGACGATGACCGGCAACGAGCCGAGGTCGCCGGAGCGGACGCGGTCGAAGAAGGCGCTGATGGCGCCACCAACGCCGGCCTGGTGCTTGACGCGCACGTCGCTGCGGTCGAGGGCCGTCGACGAGGAGGTGTCCTGCTTGGGCTCCGCGCTCATGGCCGCTGCTCCTGATTGTTCGCTTGTTCGGCGGCCTTGCGCCGTTCGGCGCGGCGCGACACTGCATTGTTGGCGGCGCCGGTGATGGCGCTGACCAGTTCCTGGTTCGAGGCGTCGGGTTCGAAGACGCCGTTGTTGCGGCCGAGCCTGAGCACGACTATGCGGTCGGCGACGGCGCGCACGTCCTCCATATTGTGACTAATCATCAGCACGCCGAGCCCACGCTCGCGCACCCGGTCGATGAGGTTCAGCACTTCCGCCGTCTGGGCGACGCCAAGAGCGGCGGTCGGCTCGTCGAGCAGGATGACCTTGGGGTCGAGCAGCAGCGAGCGGGCGATCGCCACGGTCTGGCGCTGGCCGCCGGACAGCGAGGCGACCGCCTCGCGGACGCTTGGAATACGCGCCGACAATTCGTTGAGCAGCGTCCAGGCGCGAATTTCCATCGCCACCTCGTCCAGCCGCAGCGGGTTGATCTCCTTGCCGAGAAAGATGTTGGCGACGACGTCGAGGTTTTCGCACAGTGCGAGATCCTGGAAGACGGTGGCGATGCCGAGCGTCAGCGCGGCGCTCGGGTCGGGCATCGTCACTTGCCTGCCGCGGAAATTGATGGTGCCCGAGCTCGGCTGGTGGACGCCGGCCAGAATCTTGACCAGCGTCGACTTGCCGGCGCCATTGTCGCCGACCAGCGCCACCACCTCGCCGGCATGGACATCGAGATCGATATCGGTGAGCGCCGAAACGGCGCCGAAATTCTTCGAGATGCCGCGCAGGCTGAGCACCAGCTCGCCTGCCGAAACCGGTCCGTCAGAGATGTCAGACATGGTGGCAAACCTTTCCGGATGGGCGGTCAAGAGTGACTGCGAACTTCCGGCCACCGCAAGGGCGGCCGGAAAGCAGGATCAGGATTCTAGGTCATCCTTTTATGCATGTCGTTATCCCAAAACCGCTGCGCACTTTTGGGCGACCTGCATTGTCACTTTGTAATGCCGAGCTTCTTGCAACCTTCGGCGTAGCGGTCGACGCAAAGCTCTTCGGCGGTGTTGATCTTCTTGTCGATGATCTCGGCCTTTAGGTTTTCCTGCGTCACCACCGCCGGCGTGAACAGCTGCGAAGGAGTGTCGTAGAGGGTCATTTCGGCCTTCGGCGTCTCGCCCGACAGAAGCTGGACGGCGACGTTGGCGGCAGCCGCCGCAACGATCTCGCTCGGCTTGGAGATGGTGTTGTACTGATCGCCGGCGATGATCAGCTGCAGTGCGGCGATCGTCGCGTCGTTGCCGGTCACCGGCGGCACCGGATCGACACCGGCGGCCTTGAAAGCGGCGATGGCGCCACCACCGGTGCCGTCATTGGCCGCAACGACGCCGACGATCTGCGTGGAGAAGCGGGTGATCTGGCCGCTTGCCCATTGCTGCGCCTTCGGCGGCGCCCATTCCGGCGTGTCGTATTCGGCAAGGATCTTGTAGCCGCTGTTGTCGAGGCTGGAATGGATGCCCTTCTTGATCAGCCCTGCGGCCGCGTCGGTCGGCGATCCGTTGATCTGCAGCAGGCCGCCGCTGGCCGGGTCGACCTTCAGCGCCTTGAGGTGTTCGACGAGCGAGTCGGCAATGGCCTTGCCGATGCCTTCATTGTTGAACGAGACGTAGAAGTCGGCAGGTGCAGTCGGGATCGGGCGATCATAGGCGATGACCTTGACGCCCTGGCTCTGCGCCAGCTTGACCAGCGAGGCGGCGGCGGTCGAGTCGACAGGGTCAAGCACGATCGCCTTGGCGCCCTGCGAGATTACCGAGTTGAACTGCTGCTGCTGGCGCGAGGCGTCGGCATCGGCGTTCTGGTAGATCACCTTGCAGCCGGGGCAGAGTTTTTTCATCTCGGCGACGAAGCCGGGATAGTCGTGCTGCTCGTAGCGCGTCGAGGCCTGGTCGGGCATCAAGAAGGCGACCGTGGCGTCGGTAACCGGGGCGGCAAAGGCAGCGGTGCCGCCAAGAAGAGACAGAGTGAGCGCAATGGCTCCCGTCGATTTCCAGGCAAATCTGGTCATTTTGATAGCTCCGTTTCAAGGAATGGTTTCATGAAGCCCTGGACACCACATGGCGCCGGGCCTTGACTGCAGTCGGCTGTTGCGAGGAACAACGGAGCACTTGATCCGTGCTGCGCATCCCCTTGATATCCCTGGATTTCGGGACAAGCGATCTCCAGCACGGGGCGCCTCCAACGCACCCCGCGTTCTTACCTCAGTAAACGTCTAGGCTCCTCCCGGTCCTCCCTGTTAGGCGGCAATCTCCGCGCTGATGTTTTCCGCCAGCAGGGCCCTGAAGCGCGAAGGCGACATGCCTTTCTGGGTCAGGAACTGGCGGTTGAAATTCGAGATGTTGTTGTAGCCGGCGGCATAGCAGATCTCGGTGATCGGCATGTCGGCCTCGCTCATCAGCAACTGGCAGGCAAGGTTGATGCGCAGCCGGTTGACATACTGCACCAGCGCCATGCCGGTATGGCGGCGGAAGCTGCGCGAAAACGCGCTCGGGCTGCGGCCGGCGATCGCCGCCAGATCGCTTTCGCTGAACGGCTCGGTCAGGTTGGCGTTGATATAGGCAAGCGCCTTGTTGACGCCGGCCGACATGAAGCCTGAGGGATCCGGCAGATAGCTGGCGCTGGTCAGCGTCCGCACATCGGCGGCGCGGCTCAGAATGTCGATGAGCTCCATGAACAAAGCGATGCGGCGAACGCCTTGCGCCTCGACCAGTTCGGCCAGCACAGGTGCGGCGAGCTTGGCGGTAGCGGTGGAGAACAGCGCGCCGCGGCGGCTGAGCTCGAGAATGTTTTCACAACCGGCAAGTTCCGGCAACGCGGCGGTGGCGTCGGCAATGAACTCTTGCGAGAACTGCACGACGCGGCCGCGCAGCGGCACGCTGGCGCCTGCCGGCACGTCGCTGACCCAGTTGTGCGGCAGGTTCGGGCCGGTGAGCACGAGATTGCCGGGCTCGAACTCGCCGATGAAGTCACCGACGAAATAATGGCCCGTGGTGGCGACGACGTGATGGATTTCGTATTCGGGGTGGAAGTGCCAGCGCACCGTGTGGAAGGGGTAGCCGTGGGCCCAGGCCTTGAACGACTCGCCGCGTCTGATCTGGACGACTTCCAAGTCCGGATTCATGTCAGTTCCTCCCGGCGCCGGTCCGGTCATGCGACCAGTTGCAGTGCCATCTCCCGCAGGCCGCGTTTGCCGCTCTCTGCAGTGATCGAAGCTTAGGCGGCAATTCATGCAGCCGCCACCACGGTGTGTCCACCTCACTGATACTTTTTTGACGTTTTTGTGGTCAAGGCGATACGTATGCGAGTACGCGGGAGAGATCAGGCCCCGCTTGCGAGACGGTGACGACGCAAACGATGTCGCCGGCGGCGAGAGCTGGTCGCTCGATTTCGGCTCCGTCACAGTGACAATATGCAAAGGGAGCGGATCGGCATGACAAGGACGTTCACCTACTCCGGCAGCCCTGCGCATATTGTCTTCGGCAATGGCGCGTCGTCCGAGGTGGGCACCTGGATCGAAAAACTCGGCTGCAATCGCGCGCTGGTGCTGTCGACGCCGCATCGGGCTGCCGACGGCGAGGCGCTTGCCAAGTCCCTCGGCGCGCTGGCGGCCGGCACCTTTTCGGGCGCCGCCATGCACACGCCGGTCGAGGTAACCCAAACGGCAATGGCCAAGGCAACCGAGGTCAAGGCTGACTGCGTTGTCGCGCTTGGCGGCGGCTCGACCACCGGTCTCGGCAAGGCGATCGCCTGGCGCACCGACCTGCCGCAGATCGTCATCCCGACCACCTATGCCGGCTCGGAGGTGACGCCGATCCTCGGTCAGACCGAGAACGGCGAAAAAACCACAATGCGTGACGCAAGGATCCTGCCGGAAGTGGTGATCTACGATCCAGAGCTGACCGTCGGCCTGCCGATAGCGATGAGCGTCGCGTCAGGACTCAACGCCATGGCGCACGCGGCCGAAGCGCTTTACGCGCAGGATCGCAATCCGATTTCCACCCTGATGGCGAAAGAAGGATTGCACGCCATGACGGCGGCGCTGCCGGTGTTGACCAAGGAGCCTGGAAACATCGATGCACGCGGCGATGCGCTTTACGGCGCCTGGCTGTGCGGTACGGTGCTCGGCGCCGTCGGCATGGCGCTGCATCACAAGATCTGTCATACGCTCGGCGGCTCTTTCGACATGCCGCATGCCGAGACGCATGCGGTGATGTTGCCGCACACGATCGGCTTCAACGCCGTCGCGGTGCCCGACTTGTTGAAGCCGGTCGCCGACTTGTTTGGCGGCAGCGCGGGCGGCGGTCTCCACGATTTCGCCAAGGCGGTCGGCGCGCCCCTTACATTGAAAGAACTCGGCCTCATGCAGGCCGATCTCGACCGCGCCGCTGAGATCGCGACCAGGAACCCATACTGGAATCCGCGGCCTTTCGACCGCGCCGCAATCCGCGCCCTGTTGCAGGACGCGTGGGAGGGAAGGCGTCCGCAAAACTGACGGCAACAAGCAAGGAACTTACCCGCCGCGAATTCATCAGGATACCGCCACGACGGTGTGCTCGCGGCGGCCTCGCGGTGCCGGCGATCGCCTGCCCTTTCGCATATAGCCGACACGCATGAGTGGCTCCGCCTGATCGGCGCAGGCCGCTCACGGTTTGTGCGCGTGAAAAACTGCGCGGCTCGAAAAGCCCATTGACATCAGCCGTATTTTCGACGCAAACGTTATATTGTTACTGTTATACAGTTACACAGCCCGCCTCTCCGGCGACATACATTTCAGACTGCAAGGAGACCACGGATGCGTCGCATTCCCTTTCTCGCCGCGCTGCTCGTCGCGGTGCCGCTTTTGACCGGCACGGCTGCCCGCGCCGAAGACAAGCTGACCATCGTGGCGGCCGAGAATTTCTATGGCGACCTTGCCCGCCAGATCGGCGGCAGCAACGTCACCGTCACCAGCATCCTGGCCAATCCCGATGACGATCCGCATCTGTTCGAGACCAGCCCGTCGACGGCGCGCACCATCGCCGACGCCAAGATCGTCATCTATAACGGCGCCGACTACGATCCGTGGATGGACAAGCTGCTGTCGGCCTCGACAGCCAAGGATCGCACGACCATCGTCGCCGCCGACCTGATCGGCAAGAAGTCGGGCGACAACCCGCATCTGTGGTACGACCCGGCGACGCTGCCGGCCATCGCCAAGGCGCTGAGCGCCGACCTTGCCAAGCGCGATCCGGCCAATGCCGTGTATTATGAGACGAACCTGAAGGCATTCCAGACCTCGCTCGAGGCCATTGACAAGGAAATCACCGACGTCAAGAACACCTATGCCGGCACCGAGGTGACGGCTACCGAGCCGGTCTTCGGCNGGAGTTCAGACGTGTGCTCTTCCGATCTATGAACGATGCGGAGCCGAGCGCCACGCAGGTGGCGGCGTTCGAAAACAGCCTGAAGGACGGCTCGGCCAAGATCCTGTTCTACAATTCGCAGGTGACCGACGAGGCAACGACAAGGCTGCTCGACATCGCCAGGCAGAACAAGGTCACGGTCATCGGCGTCACCGAGACGGAACCGGCGGGCCAGACGATCCAGACCTGGTTCGGCGGCCAGATCGACGCGGTCCAGAAGGCGCTCGCCGCCCGCACACAATGAATGTGACTGCGAATGAATGTGACTAAATGAACGCAATCGAATTCGACAAGGTCACGCTGACCTATGGGGGACGCCGGGTTTTATCCGACGTCTCCTTTTCTCTACCGCAAGGCGCCTTTGTCGGCCTGCTCGGCGCCAATGGCGCCGGCAAGACGACGATGCTGCGCGCCATTCTCGGCCTGATCAAACCGGCCGGCGGCGCCATTTCGGTGCTTGGCAAATCGCCGACGCGCGGCAACGCCGACATCGGCTATATGCCGCAGGCGCGGCGCGCGCTTGGCGATGTCGGCGTCAGCGGCCTCGACTTCGTGCTGAGTGCCGCCGGCGGGCATCGCTGGGGCTGGCCCGTCGCATCGGCTGCCGAGAAGGAGGCGGCGTGGAAGGCTCTTGAAGAGGTGGGCGCCGGCGACCTTGCGCGGCGGCCGCTGGGCGAGCTTTCCGGAGGCGAGCGCCAGCGCATCCTGATCGCGCAATCCTTGATCGGCAATCCGCAACTGCTGCTGCTCGACGAGCCGCTGATCAGCCTCGATGCAGGCCATCAGCGCGCGATCATCGACCTGGTGCATCAGATCGGCGAGCGGCTCGGCATTGCCGTGCTGTTCTGCTCGCACGAGATCAACCCGCTGCTGCGCGCCGTCGACCGCGTGCTCTATCTCGGCAACCGCAAGGCGGCGATCGGTTCCGTCGACGAGGTCATCAGCGGTCCGGTGCTGTCGAAACTCTATGGCACGCATATCAATGTGGTGCGGGTTGCCGGCCGCATCTTCGTCATGGCCGACGATGTCGAACTGGAGAGCGGGGCGCATGTCCACGATCTTTGACTATGAATTCATGCGCAACGCCTTCTATGCCTGCACCATCGTCGGCATCGTTTCGGGCGCGGTCGGCTATTTCCTCGTGCTCCGGGGCCAGACCTTCGCCGGTCATGCGCTCTCCCATGTCGGCTTTCCCGGCGCCACCGGCGCCGGCCTGATCGGGCTGTCGCCGTTTCTCGGCCTCACCGTGTTTACCGTCGCCGCCGGCATCGGCATCGGCCTGCTCGGCGAACGCGCGCATCGCGACGTCGCCATCGGCATCGTTTTGACGCTGTCGCTCGGCTTGGGCTTGCTGTTTCTGCATTTCTACACCGCCTTCGCCTCGCAGGCGACCAACGTGCTGTTCGGCAATGTGCTGGGCATCAGCCTGCGCACCGTTATCGTGCTTGCGGTGCTGGCGGTGGCGATCCTTGTCGCGCTTTTGCTGATCGCGCGGCCGCTGCTGTTCGCCAGCCTGCAGCCGGAACTCGCCGAAGCGCGCGGCGTGCCGCTCACTCTTGTCTCGACCCTGTTCATGGTGCTGGTCGCCGTCGCCACGTCCGAGGCGGTGCAGATCGTCGGCGTGCTGCTCGTCTTCGCGCTGATGGTGGCGCCTGCAGCCACCGCGCTCAGGCTTACCAGCGGCGTCGGAGCCGGCGTGCTGACGTCCATCGCGCTTGCCGTGATCATCGCCTGGATCAGCCTGACGCTCGCCTTCCTGACCGACTGGCCGACGAGCTTCTGGATCACGGCGCTGGGCGCGGCGGCCTATGTCGTCAGCGGCATGGTCCGGCGCCCGTCGGTCCGAGAGACTCAGAGCGCCGACGCCGGCCCCTGAGGCTTGCCCTCCGGCGGGTCGATCGGGCCGGCTGGAGTGCAAAACTGACGTGAGGGAAATACACCCAAAAAAAGTCAGGTTTACAAATCGGCTCCTGAAACGTTTCAGCCGCGAAAGACAAATTCATCCAATCGCCTAGATCGCGACCTCTGTCGCGCCAAAGGGCCGCTCCGGAGCGGCCGGAACACCCGGAAAACCGCCATTTCAAGCGCATTTTGTAGCGGCGAATGGCGTCCGCGCGGCCGGTTGGAAGCTGGCCGGGAGGTGCAAAGGCGACCCCCCGCGGCCATCGCGGGCGGCGTTGACAGACCGCGGTGCTGCATGCGTATAGCAAGCCATGGGTCACGCCATGGCCGTGGCGGTTGAGACGGGGCTGGGGGGTTTCGTAACAACAGCATTGACGGCCCGGCGCCGGACGGGCGGCATGCACTCTCGAAGTGCGCCGCTCGCTCTTGGCTGACGCGCCGGCGACCCGGCAGCAGTCCTGGCCTGCGTTATCTCGACCAGGCTCCGCAGAACGCCATCGTCTCAGCTTTTCGATCCGCATCGGTTCGAAGCGAACGAGGTGACGCCCTCTTAACCGATATTCGCTTCGCTACGTCCCCCTCCCCCTGCTGGGCGAGGGGGACGCTGGCGATGAACCGCGCCGGCCGACGTGTATCGGCACCGATCAGGCACTCCTGACGACGCGATCAAGCAAGCCTGACGACGAGCCGATCAGGCGACCCTGGCGACGTCGATCAAGCAAGCTTGACTACGTCGATCAAGCAAGCTTGACGACGAAGTGCTTGGTTACCGGCTCGAGGATCTGCCAGGTGCCCTTGAAATCGGCTTCGACCACGAACGCATCGCCCGCACCGACCTCGACAGGCGTGCCGCCATCGGGCGTGATGATGATGCGGCCGGCGATCATGTGCACGAACTCATAGTCGGTGTAGGTGGCGTGATAAGTGCCGGGCGAGGCCCGCCAGGTGCCCGACAGCACCTTGCCGTCGGCGGTGGTGTGCTGCACGGCGGTCTGCATGGTCGGCCGGCCCGCGACAACGATCCAGCCCGGTAAGTCGCCGCCCTCGGCATGCTCGACAGCGCCGAATTTGAAAATGGTGGTGTTGGTCATGGGAGGCTCCGTTTGAATTGCATGGCTGCCGGTTGGATAGCCGATGCGTGTGACGGGGGCAACGCAAGGGCCGACCCCGGATGTCGGAGATTTGGCGAAGGAGGCGGGGACCTAATCTCCCCCATCGAGGGGGAGATGTCGCCGAAGGCGACAGAGGGGGTCGCCGCGCGTGGAGCGCCTGCCTTCACTTGCAGGATTGGGCCGAGTCCGGTCGAACCGACCCCCTCTGGCCTGCCGGCCATCTCCCCCTCAAGGGCATAGGCGCTAAGATAGGTATTGCCCTGCGGAATCGGGTGTGATTCTACACTGCGATGACACACGAATCGCTTGNGCCCGCGAGACGAAGGCGTTCCTGCGCCCGCGCGGCGTCAGGTCGGCGAGCGACCTGTTGCGCCTGACACTGGCTTACTGCCTTGGCAAGGTTGGCCTGCGGGGCGTCGTGGCCTGGGCGGCGGCGAGCGGGATAGCCGACATTTCGGACGTGGCGTTGCTCGGCCGGCTGCGCAATGCAGGACCATGGCTGCAGCAGTTGATTGGGCACCTTTTGAAGCGCGAGGATGCAGGTTTGGCCAAAGGCCGACTGGTTCGCATCCTCGATGCGACAGCGGTTGCCAAGGCCGGTGCGTATGAGAAGAAGAACAATGGTCTTTGGCGCATGCACNTAGCCGACATTTCGGACGTGGCGTTGCTCGGCCGGCTGCGCAATGCAGGACCATGGCTGCAGCAGTTGATTGGGCACCTTTTGAAGCGCGAGGATGCAGGTTTGGCCAAAGGCCGGCTGATCCGCATCCTCGATGCGACAGCGGTTGCCAAGGCCGGTGCGTATGAGAAGAAGAACAATGGTCTTTGGCGCATGCACTGCGCCTTCGAGCTTGAGCGCGAGCAGTTCGACTTCATCGAGATCACCGATCAGAGCGAGGCCGAGTTGATCGACCGCGTGCCGGTGGTGCCGGGCGAGATCCGTATCGGTGACCGCGCCTATCTGCAGGCCGAGCGGATCGCCAAGGTGATGGCGCAAGGCGGCGATGTTGTTGTGCGCGCGTCGTGGAAAAACGCGCGATGGCTCGACGCCAACGGCGAGGCGTTCGATCTCATCAGCCACCTGGAGAACTGCCGGGAGGAAGTCTGCGAAACGCCTGCCCGGCTGGCACTCAAGAAGGGCGAGCCTGTGAAGATGCGCCTGATCGCCTTGCGCAAATCCGAGGCCGCGGCACAAGAAGCGCGGCGCAAAATCAACAAGGAAGCCAGGGCCAAGGGCAACAAGGTTCAACCGCAGACGCTGATTGCGGCCGGCTTCGTCCTGCTTGTGACCTCGCTTGACCGGGAGGAGTTTCCCGCCGATACGGTCCTCAAGCTCTACCGCATGCGCTGGCGCATCGAACTCGCCTTCAAGCG